>CAVVPD010000007.1:0-856264 GCA_963750045.1 uncultured Actinomycetes bacterium
TCGATTCGCCGAAGGCGAAGAACGCGTGCACCGGTGACATGTGGGTGGCGATCGGCGCGACGTTCCACGACATCGCGCACTCCGGGCGCGCGCCGTGGTGCTGACCGGCGCCGGCGGCGAGTTCTGCGCCGGCGCGGATCTCGGTGGCGGCGGCGAAGGAGGAGGCGCGGGGGCTCGCGCCCAGGGCAACCACCTCGACGGGATGCGCGTGCTCGGCGATGTGGTACTCGCGGTGCACGACTGCCCCGTGCCGGTGATCGCCAAGGTCGACGGCGTCGCCGTCGGCGCGGGCCTCGGCCTCGCGCTCGCCGCCGACGTCACGTGGTGCTCGGACCGGGCGCGCTTCTCGGCCATCTTCGCCAAGCGGGGCCTGAGCCTCGACTTCGGGACGTCCTGGCTGCTGCGTCAGCGCGTCGGTGCGCACGTCTCGAAGCAGATGGCCTTCACCGCCGAGATGATCAGCGGCGAACGGGCGCTCGAGCTCGGCTTCGTGAACGCGGTCGTCCCGGTCGCCGAGCTCGACGCCACCGTCGCCGAGCTCGCGGCGACGATCGCCGCCGGGCCACCGGTCGCGCTGTCGATGACCAAACGCGAGCTCGACAACGCCGCGTCGGGCTCTCTCGCCCAGGCGTTGGAGGCCGAGGCACTCGCGGAGAACGTGAACGTCCACACCGAGGATCTCGGCGAGGCGATGACCGCCTTCATGGAGCGCCGTGCCCCCGAGTTCAAGGGTCGCTAGGAGGCACCGTGGCGGACAACAAGGCGCTCATCGTCTCGTTGCGCGCGTCAAAACAGAGAGATGTCTCTGAGGGGCTGTCAACGAGTCGGCTGGATCGCACACCGACGGAAACGCCGTCGCGTCACACTCGATCGGCGGCTGGAAGGCCACGCGGTTCGGTGACACCACGACGTAGGGCTCGAGGGCATCCACTTCTCGACCCGCCCGAAGGTCGTCACGTCCCGCGGGCCGGACCTGGCCAGCGGCCTGATCGACCTCGGCTCCCCCGACGGCACCTGACCCACCGGGCCCCGGAGCCCGTCGGGAGCGCATCCCGAATATTGGTGTCATACCGCGGCACCAATTGTCGGGCGCGGGTGCGCCCTTGGTCGAGGGGGTTCCATGGGCGAGCTGGACGGCAAAGTCGCGGTCATCACCGGTGCGGGATCGGGGATGGCGAAGGCGTCGGTGAAGGTGTTCGTGCGCGAGGGCGCCCGGGTCGTGGCCGCCGACATCAGCGGCGCCGAAGAGGAGACCGCCAGGGAAGTGGGCGGTGACGTCCTCCCCGTGCACTGCGACGTCACCAAGGAAGAGGACATCGAGCGCACGGTGGCCGCCACGGTCGAGGAGTTCGGTCGCCTCGACGTCATGTTGAACGTCGCCGGCATCGCGCAGGGGATGCTCACCGCCGACATCACCCAGGAGCACTACCACCAGCAGATGGACGTCGACCTGTTCGGCGTGATCTTCGGGATGAAGCACGGCATCCGCGCCATGCTCGCCAACGACAACGGTGGCGCGATCGTGAACTGGTCGTCGCTCGGCGGCCTGGGGGGTGCTGCGTACACGACCGTGTACAACGCGGCGAAGCACGGCGTGGTCGGAGCCACCAAGTGCGCGGCCATCGAATACGGACCGAAGAACATCCGGGTCAACGCGGTGTGCCCGGGATTCATCCACTCGGAGATCATGGGCGCCCACCCCGAATGGACGCCGGGCATCCTCGAGAAAGCCGCCCTCGGGCGCGGCGGTCAGACCTCCGAGGTCGCGGAGGTCGCGGCCTTCCTCTCGTCGGATCGGGCGTCCTTCGTCAGCGGTGTGTGCATCCCCGTGGATGGCGGCTGGGGCGCCAAGCTCGCGTGACCGCAGCCGCCCGCTACGCCGGGTCGCGTGTCGCCCGGGTCGAAGACGCCCGGCTCCTCACCGGCCACGGCACCTACGTCGACGACATCTCGTTGCCCGGGATGCTGCACGCGTCGTTCGTGCGCAGTCCGTTCGCCCGCGCCCGCATCCGGGGCATCGATACGGCCGCGGCGCGGGCCGTGCCCGGCGTGCGCGCGGTGTTCACCGCCGCCGACCTGAACCCGGACGTCAAGGAGCAGTGGCACACGTCGGTCGGTCGCGACGGACCGGAGACCCCACGTCCGCCACTGGCGGACGACGAGGTGCGCTTCGTCGGTGACCCGGTCGCGCTCGTCGTCGCCGAGAGCCTCTACCTCGCGGAGGACGCCGCCGAGATGGTCGACGTCGACTACGAGCCGCTCGAGGCGATCGTCGACTACATGGCGGCCGAGCGCAACGAGGCCCACGTCCACGAGGCCCACGGCTCGAACCTCATCGGCAAGATCGGCGGCCTGCCCGCGTCTGCACTCGACGACGTGTTCGCCGCCGCCGCCCACGTAGCGAGCGAGACGGTCTTCCAGCAGGCGTACGCGCCGGTCCCGATGGAGGGACGCGGCCTCGTCATCGACCACTCGCGGGCGGGGGGCGACGTCACGATCTGGTCGGCGACGCAATCGCCGCACGAGGTCCGGATGTTCTGCGCCCGGTTGCTCGGCATCCCCGAGCACCGCATCCGCGTCGTGATGCGCGACACCGGGGGTGGCTTCGGCCAGAAGATCATGGTGCAGCGCGACGAGATGTGCCTGATGCTGGCGGCGCCGAAGCTCGGCGCGCCGGTGAAGTGGGTGGAGGACCGCCGCGAGAACCTCCTCGCCGCCGGGCAGTCCCGCCACGAGCACGCGGCGGTCCGCATGGCCTTCGACGTCGACGGTGCGATCCAGGCGTTCGGGATCGACTACGTGGCCGACTGCGGCGCCTACCCCACACCCTGGCCGGTGTTCACCGGTGCGGCGGTGGGTGTGCTCTTCCCCGGACCGTACCGCGTCCCCGCCGCCAGCTTCCGCACCAAGGCGGTGTACACGAACACCGTGGGCCGCGCCGCCTACCGCGGCCCGTGGCAGTTCGAGTCACTCGCGCGCGAAGTGATGCTCGACGTCGCCGCGCGCGGGATGGGGCTGGACCCCGCCGAGCTGCGACGCAGGAACCTTCTTCACCGTGACGAGCTGCCGTACGCCAACCCGAACGGCATGACGTACGACAGCATCTCCCCGCTCGAGACGTTCGAGCAGGCGCTCACCATGCTCGACTACGACGCGTTCCGCGCCGAGCAGGCCGAAGCCCGCGCGCGGCGATCGTTACCTCGGCGTGGGCATCTCGAACTACGTCGAGCCGTCGACGCCCGGGTTCGGCGCGTACGCCACCGAGGCGGCGACCATCCGCATCGAGCCGTCGGGCACGGTGAACGTGTACATCGCCGGGGGGTCCACCGGGAACAGCATCGAGACCACGGTCGTGCAGCTGGCGGCCGATGCCCTCGGAGTCGACATCCAGGACGTCGCGACGATCCAGGGCGACACCGCGCTGACCGGCTTCGGCGCCGGTGCGGCCGGGAGCCGGAGCGGCTCGATGACCGCCGGTGCGGTGCGCGACACCGCAGCGGTCCTGCGCGAACGTCTGGTCGCCATCGCCGCGCACAAGCTCGAGGCGGCGCCCGAGGACATCGAGCTGGCGAACAGCCGCGCGAACGTCCGTGGCGCGCCGTCGGTCGGCATCTCGTTCGCCGAGCTCGCCGCGCTCGCGTACTTCGACCCCGCGTCGTTGCCGCCAGGGGTCGAGGCCGGGCTCGAAGCCAGCGCCCGGTACACGACACGGAGCGGATCGATCTGGGTGAACGCGACGCACGTGTGCACCTGCGAGGTCGACGTGGTCACCGGCCAGGTCCAGCTGCTCCGCTACGTCGTGAGCGAGGACTGCGGACCGATGATCAACCCCAACGTCGTCGAAGGCCAGATCGCCGGCGGTGTCGCGCAGGGCATCGGCGGCGCGCTCTACGAGCATCTCGAATACGACGAGCAGGGCAACCCGGTCACGACGACGTTCATGGACTACCTGCTGCCGACCGCGTCCGAGGTCCCGATCATCGAGTACGGACACATCGAGACGCCGAGCCCGGGTCCCGGTGGCTACAAGGGCGTCGGCGAAGGTGGCGCGATCGGAGCGCCGCCCGCAGTGGTGAACGCGGTCGCCGACGCGCTCGCACCCTTCGGCGTGACGGTGACGCAGCTCCCGCTCACACCTGCCCGCATCATGGCCTTGCTCGACGAGAGGACCGACCGATGAACGCCCCGCGGACCGACGACGTGTACTGGGACCCGTACGACGTCGCGATCGACGCCGACCCGTACCCGACGTTCCGCCGGCTCCGGGAGGAGGCACCGCTCTACTACAACGAGCAGCACGACTTCTACGCGCTCAGCCGGTACGACGACGTCGAGCGCGGGCTGGTCGACCGCGGCACCAACATCTCCGGCCGCGGCGGCATCCTGGAGCTGATCAAGGCGAACATCGAGATGCCGCCCGGGGTGTTGATCTTCGAGGACCCGCCGACGCACACGATCCACCGCGGCCTCGTGTCACGGGTGTTCACGCCGCGTCGGATCAAGGAGATCGAACCGCAGATCCGCGAGTACTGCGTCGAGAGTCTCGACCGACTCGCCGGCGCCGAGCGGTTCGACTTCGTTGCCGATTTCGGCGCGCACATGCCGATGCGGGTGATCGGGATGCTGCTCGGCATCCCGCAGCAGGACCAGGACGCCGTGCGCGAATACTCCGACGCGAACCTGCGGACGCGGCCCGGTGAACCCCAGCGGTTCTCCGAAAACTTCGTCGACGGTTCGATGTTCGCCGAGTACGTCGACTGGCGCGCCGACCATCCGTCCGACGACGTCATGACGCAACTGCTGCAGGCGGAGTTCGAGGACGAGACGGGCACGAATCGCCGCCTGACCCGGGACGAGATCCTCGTCTACGTGTCGGTCATCGCCGGGGCCGGCAACGAGACGACCACGCGTCTCATCGGTTGGGCCGGCAAGGTCCTCGCCGAGCACCCCGACCAGCGGCGCGAGCTGGTCGAGAACCCGGCGCTGATCCCCAACGCGATCGAGGAGCTCCTGCGCTTCGAGCCCCCGGCGCCTCACGTCGGTCGGTACGTGGCGCACGACGTCGAGCACCACGGGCAAACGGTGCCCGCGGGGAGTGCGATGTTGTTCCTCATCGGATCGGGGAATCGGGACGACCGTCGGTTCCGCGACGGGGACCACTTCGACATCCATCGGGAGGTCAGTCAGCACCTCGCGTTCGGGTACGGCGCGCACTTCTGTTTGGGCGCGGCGCTGGCGCGGCTCGAGGGCCGGATCGCGTTGGAGGAGCTGCTCGTGCGCTTCCCCGAGTGGGACGTCGACTGGGATGGCGCGCAGCTCGCGTCGACCTCGACCGTGCGCGGATGGGAAACGCTGCCGGTCGTCATCCCGTGACCGCGCCGACGCAACCGCGGCGCCGTTACGAGAGCCCGGTGCGTCAGCAACGCGCCGCCGAGACGCGTCAGCGCATCCTCGTCGCCGGCGCCGAGCTGCTCCACGGCGAGCCCGTCTGGAACTGGCGCGCGCTGACCGTCCGGGCGGTGGCGGCGCGCGCGAACGTCAACGAGCGGACCGTGTACCGCTACTTCGCCAACGAGCACGAGCTGCGCGACGCGGTGATGGGGCGCATGGAGGAGGAGGCGGGCGTCGAGGTCGAAGGGCTCCAGCTCGAAGCTGTCGCCGACATGACCGCCCGGATCCTCGAGTACGTTTCGTCGTTCCCGCTCGAGCCGCGCACACCGCGGGACGCCACCGTCGCCGCGACGAACCAACGCCAGCGCGACGCTCTGCTCGCTGCGGTCGAGCCGTCGACGACCGAGTGGTCGGCGACCGACCGCGCGCTCGCGGCGTCGATGCTCGACGTGCTCTGGGGCGTCATGTCCTACGAGCGGGTGGTGGTGGACTGGGAGCTCGACCCGAAGGACGCGATCCGCGGGATCACGTGGGTCATCCGGCTCGTCGAGGACGCCATCCGCCGGGGCGACGGTCCGGGATTCCCGGCCGCGCACCCCGGTACGATCGCACCGTGATGGAGCCGAGCTCGTGAAGGTCGAGGTCGACGAGGACACCTGCGGCGGCTTCGGGCAGTGCGTGGCGCTCTGCCCCGCCGTGTTCGAGCTGACCGACGCGGGGTATGCCGTCGTGCTCCTCCCCGACGTGCCCGCGGAGCTCGAGGATGCCGTGCGCGAGGCCGAGAAGGTCTGCCCCACGCACGCGATCACGGTCACATGACCGGCGTCGAGCGGTTCCACATCCACGTTGACGACTCGACGTTGGAGGACCTCGGACGCCGGCTGGCGCTGACCCGGTACCCCGACCAGATCGAGGGCACCGGCTGGGAGTACGGGACGCCGATCGCATACCTGCGCGGGCTGGTGGAGCACTGGCAGGGCGCGTACGACTGGCGGGCCCAGGAGGCGCGGCTCAACGAGCTCGACCACTTCCGCACCCGCATCGACGACCAGTCGATCCACTTCGTGCACGCGCGCGGTCGAACCACGCGGATGCTCTCCCCCTGCTCCTGATCCACGGCTGGCCCGGCTCGATCGTCGAATTCCTCGACGTCGTGCCGCGACTCACGCACCCGGAGGACCACGGTGGCCGGGCCGAGGACGCGTTCCATGTGATCGCGCCCTCGCTTCCGGGCTACGGCTTCTCGGAGGCCCCGCGCACCCCGGGTTGGGACGTCCGGCGCATCGCGCGGGCGTTCGTCGTGCTGATGGACCGCCTGGGTTACCCGCGCTACGGCGCGCAAGGTGGCGACTGGGGCGCGCAGATCGCGACGAGGTTGGCAGCGCTCGATCACGAGCACTGCGTGGGCCTCCACCTCAACATGCCCATCGCCGCGCCTCCCGCGGAGTCGGTCCCGCTCACCGAGGAGGAGCAGGCCGGCCTGGCGGCGATGGCGCGCTTCCAACGCGAGGAGGCCGCCTACGCGCAGCTGCAGGGTTCCAAGCCGCAGACGGTGGGCATGGCGCTCAACGACTCACCCGCCGGGCTGTTGTCGTGGATCGTGGAGAAGTTCCGCACCTGGAGCGACTGCGACGGCAACCCCGAGAACGTGTTCACCCGTGACCAGCTGATCACCAACGTGATGCTCTACTGGGTCACGCAGACGATCACCTCGTCCGCACGCCTGTACTGGGAGACCATGCACAGCGGCGCGCTGCAGGAGGCGCCGGAGTTCGTGAGCTTGCCGACGGGCATCGCGCGCTACCCCAAGGAGGAGGTGCTCTGCTTCCCCCGCGCGTGGGTCGAGCAGCGCTACAACGTCACGCACTGGGCAGTGATGCCCCGCGGCGGTCACTTCGCCGCCATGGAGCAGCCCGAGCTGTTCGTCGACGACGTGCGCACGTTCTTCCGCACGGTGCGCTGAACCTGGGCCCCTACGCGTCGGGCGGTCAGCCGATCTCCGGCTGCGTGCCTGGACGCAGGCCGGCGGCATCGAGCTGCGCACCGTCGCGTCGGATCGGAGTGCCGTTGACCAGCACGTGCCGCACCCCGGTCGGCTCCTCGGCGGTGAGGCGTTCACCGCCGGCGGGGAAGTCGCGCACGCGCCGCAAGGGGCCGGGACCGACCGTCTTCGGATCGAACACACAGACGTCGGCCCAGTTCCCCGGGCGCAGGTAGCCGCGGCGGACGAAACCGAACATGTCGGCGGGCTCGCCGGTCAGCTTGCGGATGGCCTGCTCGAGCGGCATGACCTCGCGGTCCCGCACCCAGTTGCCGAGCAGGTCGGTCGGCAGCGGCGCATCACACAGCTGGCCGATGTGCGCGCCCGCATCCGAGAGGCCGAGCGCCACGCGTTCGTGGGTGAGGAGGTGACGCACGCTCTCGACGTCGTCGTTGGCGATGTAGATCCGGAACCGCGTCGCGAGGTCGTCCGCCAGCGCCACCTCGCAGATCACGTCGAGGGGGCCACAGCCACGCTCACGCGCGAGGTCGTCCACCCGCCGGCCCTCGAGCTCCGGGAACCGATCGGACTCCGAGATCTCGCAGGTCTCCCAGCGGGGTCGCATCGGGATCTGCTCGAGGTCGGCCGCGGCGCGCACCCGCCACTCCGGATCGCGGTACGCGGCGATACGAGCGTCGAGGTCCTGGTCCATCAGGTCCCCGAACACCGTGCTCACATTGAGGCTGAACGGACTGTCCATCGTGAACTGCATGGTGAGCGGCCGCGGCGTGACCTGTGGCCAGACCTGCGCGCCGCGAGCCACGGCCGCGTCGTGCAGCGCGAGCTGCGGATGGTGCCGCCCGTCGGCGAGGGCGAACAGCGGATAGGTGAACGGTCGTCCGATGCGGGCCTGGTGCTCGTACATGTCGGCGTAGGTGCACTGCTCACCGGCGGTGGCCAGCACCACGCCCCTGCCGGTCCGGCCGGCCGCCCCGAACAGCGCTGCGACCTCGTCGCGCTCGGCGAAGCGGCTCGGCACGGGCTTCCCGTCCATCCCGCGGTGAGTGTAGGCGAAGCTGGTCGAGAACCCCGCCGCGCCTGCGTCGATCGCCTCGGTGACGAGACGCGCCATCTGGTCGATCTCGTCGGGCGTGGCGGCGCGCTCGTAGGCGGCGTCGCCCATGACGTAGAGCCGGACCGAGCTGTGCCCGACGTACGCGGTGAAGTTGATCTCGGTGCCGCGGCTGCGGACCAGTGCCATGTACTCCGGGTGGGTCTCGAACTCCCACACGATGCCTTCGGTCAGCGACGCGCCGTCCATGTCCTCGACGTTCTCGAGCGTCTGCACGATCACGTCGTGGTGCTCGGGCCGGGTGGGCGCGATCGTGAACCCGCAGTTGCCGGCGACCACCGTCGTGACCCCCTGGTACGACGAGGGCCGGAGCGCCGGATCCCAGAACACCTGCGCGTCGTAGTGGGTGTGGATGTCGATGAAGCCCGGCGCTACCGCGCACCCGGACGCGTCGAGCTCGTCCGCACCGTGCAGGTCGGGCCCGATCTCCTGGATGAGGCCCCCCTCGATCGCGACGTCGGCGGCGCGGCCCGGCGCGCCGGACCCGTCGTAGACCGTCCCCCCGCGGATGACGATGTCAGCTGGCATCCTCGTCTCCCTTCGACAGCTTCATGAGGTCGCGGGAGCTGGCTCACCGGCGGCCCGGCGGTGGTACCGCCGTCGACGGGCACCACGATGCCGGTGATCTGCGCCGACCGGTCGCCGGCGAGGAAGAGCACCGCGTTGGCGACGTCTTCCGAGACGCCGTGGCGCTGCAGAGGCTGCGTGAGGCGGATGACCGGGCCCATGTCGTAGTTCGTGATCCCGGTGGCGATGTGGCCCGGCGCGATGCAGTTCACGCGGATTCCGTAGTCCGCCAGGTCGATCGCGGCCGAACGGCTGAACTGGACGACGGCGGCTTTCGAGACCCGGTACACGACCGGGCCCGCGCCGCCGCTGAGCGCGGCGATGGACGACGTGTTGATGATGGAGCCACCACCGTGCTGCGCCATGTGCCGCGCCGCGTGCTGGGTGCCGGCCATGACCCCGAAGAGGTTCACGCGCATCACGTGCTCGAAGTCGCGGAGATCGTTCTCGAGGAGTCGGCGGAACGAGCTCGGGACGCCGGCGTTGTTGAACATCACGTCGAGCCCGCCGAAGTGTCCGACGGCGAAGTCGACGAGGGCCTGCACCTGGTCCGCGTCGGCAACGTCGGTGCGCTGGAACGCGGCCTTGGCGCCCAGCGCCGTGGCCAGCTGCTCACCCTGCTCGGCGTCCACGTCGGCGACGACGACGTGGGCTCCTTCCGCGACGAACAGCTCGGCGGTGGCGCGCCCGATGCCGCTGGCGCCCCCGGTGACGATCGCGACCTTTCCGGCGAGCTCCTGGCCCATGGTCAACTGGTCCTTTCGGCCGAGATCCGGCTCGATGAAGAAGAGGTGGTCACAGCGTCTCGATCCATGCGTCGCCGCAGGTGTCCACACCATGGCGGGCGAAGACCGCGTCGATCTCTTCGAGGTCGGCGTCGTCGATCGTCCAGCCGAGCGCACCGACGTTGTCCTCCACCTCGGCGACGGTGCGACATCCCACGAGTGACGTGCTCACGACCGGGTTCGACGTCGTCCACCGGAGCGCGAGCTGCGGAAGGCTGCGCCGGTGACGTGCCGCGATGCCCTCCAGCTCCTGCGCCGCCGCGAACGTTGCGCGGGATCGCGTCGCGGCCGAAGAGGTCGGTGAACAAGGGCGCCATGACGCCCCACTTGTCGGACTTGGCCCGCCAGTCGTCCGGTGGGAACTCGACGTCGGGAGCGAGCGTGCCGCTCAACAGTCCGTACGCGAGCGACCCGTAGGCCTCGAACGCGATGCCCTGCGCTTCGCAATACGGCATGATGTCCCGCTGCATCCGACGGTCGAACATGTTCAAGCCGTACTGGACGACGTCGACGCGCCGGATCTGCATGCAGGCCTCGATCTCGGCAAGTCTGAAGTTCGACACGCCGACGAACCGGGCCTTTCCTTCCCGGACGACGTCGTCGAGCGCGTTCATCGTCTCCTCGAACGGGACGCTGCGATCGGGCCAGTGCACGAGGTAGACGTCGACGTGGTCCGTGCCGAGGTTCTGCAGGCTCTGGTCGATCGACGCCTGGACGTGCGCGCGGCCGCTGTCCCGGAAGTTCGGCCGGTCCGGGTACCCCACACCGAACTTGGTGACGACGATCGCCTCGTCGCGGCGACGGCCCAGCGCCCGTCCGAGCGCCTGCTCCGAGGCACCCGAGCCGTACGCCTGGGCGGTGTCGAAGCAGTTGATGCCGAGATCGAGCGCGTGCTCCACCCCGCGCGCGAACTCCGACTCCTCGATGCTCCCGTAGCCGCCGCCGATCTCCTGGCAGCCGAAGCCGACGGCCGACACCTGGAGCCCCGTACGTCCGAACGATCGGTACTCCATCGGCTTCCCCGGACCTACGCGAGGCGGCAACGGAGCGGCAGGTGCTTGATCCCGCCGTTCACCGCCGAGTTGAGGCGCTCCACCGGACCGACCACCTCGAACGACTCGAGTCGCTTCATGAGGTGGCGGAAGACGGTCTCCATCTCGAGGCGAGCGAGGTGCGCGCCCATGCAGAAGTGCTGGCCGACCCCGAACGCGAGATGGGGGTTCGGGTGGCGGTCGATCCGGAACTCGAACGGATCCTCGTACACGTCCTCGTCGCGGTTCGCCGACGCGAAGAACAGCGCCACGCGATCACCCTCGGCGACCTCCACGCCGTGCACCTCGGCGTCTTCCGTGGCCATGCGCGTGAAGTGGATGATCGGGCTGACCCACCGAAGCATCTCCTCCACCGCGTCGTCCATCAGCTCCGGAGCGTCGCGCAGCTTCTCCCACTCACCCCGGTGCTCGGAGAACGCGAGCAGCCCACCGCTGATCGCGTTGCGGGTCGTCTCGTTCCCCGCCTCGACGATCAGCTCGCAGTACATGAGGAGCTGCAGCTCGGTGAGCGGCCGCCCGTCGATCTCCGACGCGAGCAGGTGGCTCACGATGTCGTCGCCCGGATCGCGGCGGCGCGCCTCGATGAGCTCGCCCAGGTAGGCGTGCATCTCGCCGCGGGCCCGCTTGATCGTCTGGCCGGCGGTCTCGCCGGGGCGGCGGAACTCGGGATCGTCCTTGCCGATCACCTCGTTGGTCCACTGGAACAGCAGCTGCCAGTCGTCCTTGGGCACGCCCAGGATCCACGAGATCACCGCGATCGGCAGAGGCGCGGCGATGCGCTCGACGAAGTCGAACTCGTCGCCGCCGCCGGTGGCCACTCCGTCGAGGATCTCGACCGCGATGCGATCGATCTCGTCGTGCCGCGACCGGATCGCGCGCGGCGTGAAGCGGGGCATGGCGACACGACGCAACGGACCGTGCCGCGGCGGATCGAGGGTGACGACCATCTCCATCGGCTGGGAGGGCGCGCCGATCGGGCTGATGACGAGCCCGTGCTGGTTCGAGAAGCGCACCGGCTGCGACGCCACGTCGGTGATGTCGGCGTGCTTGGTGATCGCCCAGAACGGCTGGTAGCCCTCGGGCTCGAAGTAGGCGATCGGCGCCTCGGCCCGGAGCTGCGTCCACACCGCGTCGGGGTAGCCGCGGGCGGCGAACCGCGCCGGGTCGACGAGGTCGAGCGGATCGATGTTGAACGGCGGAGTGATGCGGGAGCTCATCGGGCGCCGACCTTATCCGGGTGGATCGGGGGTTCCGGCGGGAGGTGACCGCGGCGGTCGCCCCAACAGCGATACGTTGCTGAGAGTGAGGGGAGGCGTGCTCGTCGACCACCACGACCGGATCCGCGGAGCCGGGCGGATCGCGGAAGAGATGAAGCACTCGTACCGGCTGACAAGGGGGAATTCAGTGAGGGGTTCACGTCAACGGACGTTCGGCGCCTTCGTCGCCGTCGTCACCGGAGCGATCACGCTCGCTGTCATGGCGCCGCCTGCCGGCGCGGCCACCGATCCGGGGGTGAGCAAGAAGGACATCACCGTCGGGTACATCTTCTCCGAGACGGGCACGGCAGGCTCCACGTTCAAGAACGCGGGCAAGGCGTGCCAGGCGCGGGTCGACCGCCAGAACGCCAACGGCGGCGTGAACGGCCGCAAGATCAACCTGATCGCCATCGACGACGCGTCGGGCGGAGGCAACCTCACCGCCACCAACGACCTGATCCAGAACCGCAACGCGTTCGTGATCGTGAACAACTCCTCGTTCGCGTTCCTCTCCTACCGCACCATGCTGGACAACAAGGTGCCGATGATCGGCGGGGGCTACGACGGCAACTACTACGGCAAGCCGGGCAACGAGAGCCTCTTCTCGGCGTTGAACGCGCCGTTCGGCGATCTGACCACTGACAGCACGGCCCGCCTGCTCAAGCAGCTCGGCGCCAAGAAGATCGGCGTCGTCGCCTACGGCGCGTCGGCCTCCTCGGTGGCGTCGGCCAAGCTGACCCAGCAGTACGCGGTGCCCGACCAGGGCCTGGAAGCCACCTACTCCAACACGTCGGTGGACTTCGGGTCCACCGACGTGGGCCCGATCGTCCTCGGCCTCAAGAACGCGGGTGCCGACGGCGCGTACCTGCCGTTGGTCGCGGCCAGCAACTTCGCCATCCTCCAGGGGCTCGAGCAGAACGGCGTGAAGATGAAGGGCGTCGTCATGCCGACGGGCTACGGGCAAGACCTGCTCGACTCGCCCACCGCGCAGACCCTCGGCCCGGAAGACGTGTTCACGACGCAGTGGCAGCCGGTCGAGCTCAAGACCAAGGCGACGAAGCGGTTCCAGGCCGACCTGAAGAAGTACGCCGGTTTCACCGGGGTTCCCGACTTCGGGCAGTACACCGGCTACACGACCTGTGAGCTGATGATCCTCGGTCTCCAGAACGCGGGCAAGACGCCGACGCGCGACGGCTTCGTCACCGGGCTGCGCAACCTCGGCTCGTACGACGCCGCGGGCCTCAACTGCGGTCCGATCGACATCAGCGCCGAGCACTACGGCACGTTCCCGCTGCACGGCTGCACCTACGCGGTGACGGTCAAGAACGGGAAGTTCGTGGTGTCGAACAAGGGCAAGGCGATCCCGAGCAACCTGGTCGGTGACCCGGCGACGATCGCGTCCGAGACCTACGACAACTCGACGTCCGGCTCGTCGGGCGCGACGACCACGACGGCCAAGTAGCCGGCGCACGGGGTCGGGACGGCGTGCACCACGCCGTCCCGACCCGCGTCGGGTGCCGCGTGGCATCAGTGGGCCGCGACCTGCAGGAGCGCGTCGGCGACTGCGGCGGGCTCGGTGATCATGAGGTCGTGGCCGGTGTCGACCTCCCAGAGACGACCCGCGGCGCGTGCCCGCTCCATGAGCCCCGGATCCCGGGTGGCGAGGGTGGAGGTGCAGATGATGTGGTACTGCGGGATCGCCCACAGGTTCGCCTCGTTCGCCAGGCGCAGCGGCTGCTCGAAGCACTTCCACGGGTGGCCGGTCAACCGGTCGGCCATCCAGGCGAGGTCGTCGGGATCGGTCACGCCGTAGAGCAGGCCGGCGTCGGGCGCCGGGAGCAGCACGAGCTCCACCCCGTCGACGACCTCGCCCATCGGGCGCACCGCGTTGATGACCGGACCCGCGACGTCGACGAGGGACTGGCCGTTCGCCGGGTTCGCGGCGTCGAGGTAGACGATGCCGCCGATCCGGTCGGTGGCACGATCGGCCACACCGGTGATCACCATGCCGCCGTAGCTGTGCCCGACCAGGATCACGTCGTGGAGATCCTCGGAGTGGAGCATCTGCACGACGTCGGTGATGTGGAGGTCGAGGTCGATCGCGCTGCTGAGCAGGTGCGACCGCTCCCCCAGCCCGGTGAGCGTGGGCGTGTACACCTCGTGACCGGCCGCGCGCAGGAGACGGGCGACGCGCTCGGTAGCACCAGCCGCCGTGCCCACCGCCGTGCACGAGTACGTAGGTCGCCATCGTCATTCCCCCTGTTGCGTCGACATCGAACTACAGGAGCACGGACCAGGTGACGTTCGCCGGCTCGGCGCGCTCGAGCGCCTCGCGCGAGGCCGGCGACACCGGCGCCTCCAGGAAGCCGACCATGCCGTCGACCAGATCGCCGACCGCGACCGCGAACGGCAGCACCAACCGGCCCGCCGCCCGGGCGCGCTCGCGGTCGGACGCCGCGTGCACGATGAGGGCGAGGGCCTGCGCGATCCGGTGGGTGCGCAACGGCTCCTCGACGTGCCCCATGAAGGACCCGAGCCGGTCGTGGTAGGTCTTCGTCCCCGCGAGGAAGTCGCCCGAGAGCAGTTCGAACACGTCGCTGCGACCGGACTGGTACAGGGTCGCGACGAAGCTCAGGTAGTTGCTGCCCTCGAGCTCGCTCTGCTCGAGCAGCACCCGGATCCCGCACTCGACCCACGACCGGAGATCGTGGGGATGGCGCTCCCGGGCGACGAGGATCCCGCGCTCGCGGAGACGCGGGAGGCGGTACTCGAAGACCGCCTGGACGAGCCGGTCCTTCGAGCCGAAGTGGTACTGCACCGCCGAGTTGTTGCCGTTCCCGGCCGCCGCGCCGATCTGGCGCAGGGACACGCCCTCGATGCCACGCTCGGCGAAGAGCCGCTCGGCGACGAGGACGATCTGCTCCTTGGTCGAAGGGGCGATCACCGACATGAGGGGATCAGACCACGCTGGACAGCCGAGAGTCAACTGTCTTAGATTTGAGACGCTCCAGGAAGCAGCCTCGGACCAGGGGCCGAACGCAGCGAGGTCGGGGGGACGAGCCGGTGACGGACACACACTCCAGCGCGACATGCCCGGTGGTCGACTTCGACCTCTTCGGCGCCACGACCCGCCAGGCGTCCGACGACGCCCTGCAGTCGGTGCTCGACACCGGGTGCCCGGTCGTGTGGACCGAGCGCAACGGGGGTCACTGGATCGTCAGCAACTACGAGCTGGTGGCCGCCGCCTTCCGCGACTGGGAGCGGTTCTCCTCGGAGCGGATCCGCCCCGAGGAGAACGCGATCGCGTTCAACAACAGCAAGCTCCCGCCGATGCTGCCGGAGGAGAGCGACCCGCCGCGCTGGTACGGGTACCGCCGGTCGCTGGCACAGCTCCTCTCGCCCCAGGCCTCGGAACGCCTACGACCCCGGGCGCGGTACTGGACCGCGCACTACGTCGACCAGGTGATCGAACGCGGCGAGTGCGAGTTCGTGCACGACCTCACCTGCCCGGTGCCCGCCGCGGTCACCCTGGAATGGCTCGGCTATCCGCGCGAGGAGTGGCAGATGTTCTCGGACGCCTTCCACGGCGTCTCCGCGTACCCGGCCGGGTCGCCCGAGCATCGCCAGGCCTCGGAGGCGTACGGCCCGGTGATGCAGCGGATCGACGAAGAGCTGCGGGACCGGATCGCCTCCCCCCGAAACGACGCGCTCACCGCGATCGCGCACCACGAGATCGACGGCGAGCGGCTCCCCCACGACATCGCGAAGTCGATCACGTTCCTCACCACGGTCGGCGGGATCGACACCACGACGTCGCTCACCGGCGCCGCGCTGCTGCACCTGTCGCAGTTCCCGGACGACCGCCAGCGCCTGATCGACGACGCCGGGCTGCTCCCCCTCGCCACTGAGGAGTTCCTCCGCTTCTATCCGCCGGCGCGCGCCCACAAGCGCATCGTCAAGGTCGACACCGAGTTCGGCGGGGTCGAGATGAAGCAGGGTGACGCCGTGCTCCTGAGCGAGGCCGCCGCCGGTCGCGACCAGTTTGAGTTCGACGACGCCGACCAGTTCGTGCTGGACCGCAACCCGAACCGTCATGTGTCGTTCGGCGTCGGCATCCACCGCTGCCCCGGATCGCACCTGGCGCGCATGGTGTTCTCCGAGATGATCACCGCGGTCCTGCAGCGCATGCCCGACTACCAGATCGCGCTCGACGACGTCGCCGAGTACCCCGACTGGGCGATGGTCGGCGGCTGGGCCCGCATGCCGGCGACGTTCACGCCGGGCACCTCCACGCCGAACGCGCGGTAGAGGTGGATCTCTCGCTCAGCGACGAGCAGGAACAACTCGTCGAGGCCTTCCACTCGTTCTTCGCCAAGGAGTGCCCGCCGTCGGTCGTGCGGGCGTCCGAGGAGACGGGGGGC
Organism: uncultured Actinomycetes bacterium; assembly: GCA_963750045.1. GTDB lineage: Bacteria > Actinomycetota > Acidimicrobiia > IMCC26256 > DASPTH01 > DASUAS01. The sequence continues at coordinate 16,586 of CAVVPD010000007.1, forward strand.
TTCGACCGCGAGCTCTGGGACGCGTTCGGCGCGCTCGGCGGACCGAGCATGGGCGCCGAAGCCGCCGTCGGTGGCGGTGGCGCGTCGTTGCTCGACCTCGAGTTGGTCGCCGAGCAGTTCGGCGCGGTGCTCGCGCCGATCCCGCTGGTCGAGGGGCTCGTGACCGGCCGGTTGCTGGCGACCGCCGGCGAGTCGGTGCGTGCGATGTTTGACCGCCTCTGCGACGAGGCCCCGAGCGTCGCGACCTTCGCGTTGCACCCCGCGCCCGACGGCATTGCCCGGCTCGTGCCCGCGGGCTCGGTCGCGACCGTGATCGTCGGGCTCGACGACGACGACCTCGTGGTCGTCGCGGCCGAGCCGCCGAACCTGGACGCGGTGCACAACCTCGGCGACGGCGCGATCGCCAACCGGTCTCTCAGAGAGGGCGCTCGGATCGTCGTCGCGAGCGGCGCCCGCGCGCGAGCGCCATGAGCACGCGGTCGACGAGTGGCGGGTGCTGATGGCGGGCGCGCTCGTCGGCGTGGCCGGCGCCGCGCTCGAGCTCGGGGTGGAGTACGCGAAGCAGCGGCAGCAGTTCGGAGTGCCGATCGGGTCGTTCCAGTCGATCGCCCACGGCCTGGCCGACGTCGCCACTGCGGTCGACGGCGCGCAGCTCCTGGCGCGGGAAGCCGCGTGGGCGGCCGACGAGGCCGAGGCAGACGCCGCCGCGTTGGCGCGGATGGCGTTCCTGTTCGCGGCGCGCGCCGCGCAACAGTCGACCGCGGCCGCGCTGCACGTGCACGGCGGGTACGGGTTCACCCTGGAGTACGACATCCAGCTCTATCACCGGCGGGCCAAGGCGTGGCCGCTGTTGCTCGGCGATCCGCGGCGGGGTGCGCTCAACCTCGCCGACGCGCTCTTCGGACCTCCTGAGACCACGACGGCCGAGACCTCGACGGCCGAGACCTCGACGGCCGAGGCGCAGTGATCGACTTCCGGCTCGGCGAGCGCAGCGACGCGTTCCGCGAGGAGGTGCGCGAGTTCCTGCGCGAGAACTTCCGTCCCGAGATGGTCGAGCGCGCCCACGACACCGGGACGTCGCACAACTGGGAGTTCCACCGAGCGCTGGGCGCGCAGGGCTGGATCGCGGCGTCGTGGCCCGAGGAGTACGGCGGTCAGGGCCGCGACCCCATGGAGATGACCGCGATGCGCGACGAGCTGCGCCTCGCCGGCGTCCCCACCGACGGTCTCGGTCAGACCATCATGATCGCCCGCACCATCCGCGCCGTCGGGACCGACGAGCAGAAGCAGCGTTTCATACCGCCGGCGTTGACCGGGGACATCATCTTCGCCCTCGGGTACACCGAGCCCGACTCCGGCTCCGACGTCGCCGCGGCCAAGACGCGTGCGGTGCGCGACGGCGACGAATGGGTGATCGACGGCCAGAAGATGTTCACCACCTTGGCCCACGAAGCCACCTACGTGTTCCTGCTGACCCGGACCGATCCCGAGCTCCCCAAGCACAAGGGCCTCACGATGTTCCTGGTGCCGCTCGACGCACCGGGGGTCGAGATCCACCCGGTGCACACGATGGGCGGCGAACGCACGAACGCAACCTTCTACACCGGCGTGCGCGTGCCCGACGCGTTCCGCGTCGGCGAGGTCAACGGCGGATGGGACGTCATGACGGTGGCGTTGACCTTCGAGCGCGGGGGCTTCGCGTTGACGGAGGCCGATCGGGTCTGGGAGCTCACCGTCGAGTGGGCGACGCGCACCCGGGCGCGCCGACGGCACCCGGGTCATCGACGATCCCCTGGTGCGGGAGCGCCTGGCGACGATGCGCATCGACAACCAGGTGGCCCGCCTCCTCGCCTACCGCTGCTCGTACGTCGCCGCCTCGGGCGGTCTCCCCGGCGTCGAGGGCTCCATGCACAAGCTCTGGTACGCGGAGGCCATGACCGCCGACGCCTCGGAGATGGTCGACATGCTCGGCGCCGAAGGCGTCCTCGCGCACGGCGAGGCCGACGCGCCGGTCGACGGCTGGATCGAGCACCTGTACCGCCACGCCGCGGTCACCACCATCTACGGCGGCACCAGCGAGGTGCAGCGCGGCATCATCGCCGAACGCGGCCTCGGCCTCCCCCGCAGCCGTCGTTGACCCGGCACCCGTCCGCCAACCGTCAGGAGCACACCGTGGCCAGCCCCGACCTCGCAGCCGTCGACTTCTTCCGCGACCCGGACGTCTTCCAGGACCCCGACGCCTACTACGAGTGGATTCGGGCGCAGGGTCCCGTGTGGCGCGGGCCCAAGCGCGGCGTCGTGTTCGTGTCCGGGTTCGACGAGGCGGTCGCGGTCTACCGTGACCACGAGCGGTTCTCGAGCTGCAACACGGTGGCCGGACCGTTCTTCCCGTGGCCGGTACCGCTCGAGGGCGACGACATCAGCGCCATCATCGCGGAGCACCGCGGCGCGCTGCCGTTCAGCGACCAGCTCCCGTCGTTCGACCCGCCGGAGCACACCGACCAGCGTGCGCTCCTCATGCGCCTGATCACGCCGAAGCGGCTGAAGGAGAACGAGGAGTTCATGTGGCGCCTCGCCGACCAGACCTTCGACGAGTTCCTCGATCGCGGTGAGTGCGAGTTCGTCCACGACTACGCCCTGCCGTTCACGCTGCTCGTCGTCGCCGACCTGCTCGGCGTGCCCGAGGGCGACCGCGACGAGTTCCGGGCGAAGCTCCTGCACAAGGAGCCGCGGTCGACGCAGAAGATGGAGCACAAGCCGCTCGCGTTCCTCTACGAGCAATTCACCAACTACATCGAGGACCGTCGGCGCGAACCGCGCGACGACGTGATGACCGGGCTGGCCACCGCCACGTTCCCGGACGGCACGCTGCCCTCGATCGACGAGGTGATGCGCATCGCCGCCAACCTGTTCAGCGCCGGCGGTGAGACCACGGCGCGGCTCATGTCGACGTCGTTCCGCATCCTCGGCGACCGGCCCGACCTCCAGCAGACGCTCCGGGACGAGCCCGACAAGATCCCCGCGTTCATGGAGGAGGCGCTGCGCTTGGAGCCGCCGATCAAGGGCGAATTCCGGTTGTCGAAGGTGGCGGTGCGGGTCGGCGACGTCGACCTCGCTCCGGGCACCAACGTGTTCGTGCTGAACGGCGCCGCCAACCGCGACTCCCGGCAATTCGAGGACCCGCTCGAGTTCCGGCTCGACCGCGTGAACGGTCGCCAACACATCGGGTTCGGGCACGGCATCCACTCGTGCGCGGGCGCGCCCCTCGCCGCGTGGAGACGCGCGATCACGATCGAGCGCTTCCTCGCCCGCACCGGCAACATCACCATCTCGGAAGCCGCGCACGGTCCGGCCGGCGCCCGACGCTACGAATACGACCCCACATACATGCTCCGCGGCCTGCGCGAGCTGCACCTGGAGTTCACCCCCGCGGGCTGAGCGGCGCGGTCAGCACGGTGAGCCCGACTCGCCGGAAGGAGACCTGAGATGGGCGTCTACAACCACACCGGTCAGGTGGTCACCGACCTGGAGCGCTCGAAGCGCTTCTACCAGGAGGTGTTCGGCTTCCGGTTCTGGTACGAGATCCAACCACCCGACGAGATGACGGCCAAGCTCAACTCGCTCGAGCCACCGCTCGGGATCACCGCCTCGTACCTGACCCTCGACGGCTTCGTGCTCGAGCTCATGCACTACTCGGCTCCCGGGGCAGTTGCGCCCTACCGCCCGCGCACGATGAACGAACCCGGGCTCACCCACCTCTCCATCTCGGTGGACGACGTGCGGGCGAGCGCGGAGAAGGCGGTCGAGTACGGCGGCGAGATCATCGAGGAGAGCGACCTCGGGCTCGCGCTCTTCATCCGTGATCCCGACGGCCAGCTCCTCGAGCTGCTCCCCGTGACCTACCGCGACGGCCTGGCGCCCAAGCCCTGACGTCGGCGGGTGGTCTCGCTCACACGACCGAGCACCTTGGTCAGCGCCCGGTACACCGTGCAGCCGATGGGCCACTGGGTGACGACCTTGCCGGTCGGCGCCTTGAAGTAGTTGTTGCTCATCGTCCACGAGGTGCCGCGCATCTTGTGCTGGAGCCAGCGGTTCCACCAGGTGTCGCAGATCGGCCGCACCTCGATCGCGGTCACGCGCTCGCGGCGCATGCGCTTCATCGCCCGTACCGCGTACTCGGACTGGCTCTCGAGCATGGTGACGATCTCGCCGCCGTTGGTGCCGGGCCCGTAGAGCATGAAGAAGTTGGGGAACCCGGGGACCGTGATGCCGAGGAAAGCGTGGGGTTCACCGGCCCAGTAGTCGTGGAGCGTCTTCCCCGTGCGACCCACCACCTCCAGGCGCGCGAGGTAGTTGGCCGGCTGGAACCCCGTCGCCATCACGAGGACGTCGACCTTCCGCTCGACACCGTCCACGTCGACGATCCCCGTCCGGGACACCGAGGCGACCGCCTTGGGGACCAGCTCGACGTTCGGCTCCTTGAGCGTGGGATAGAACGTCGACGCGAAGATCGGCCGCTTCCCCGGGTAGGGGTAGTGCGGCGTGACCGCCTCCTTCAGGTCGGGGCGGTCCTCGAAGCTCTTCTCGATGTAGTCGAGGCAGAACTGGGTGCGCACTGCGTTCTCCTTCGTGTCCACCACGAAGACCTTGCCTCCCCAGATGTTCTTCTCGAGCAGCCACTTCAGGCGGAGGCGCTCACGCTTGCGGCGCCACGGGTTCGAGAGCATCTCGCGCTCCTCGACGGTGAAGTCCCGGTCGCCCTTCGGCATGACCCAGCCCGGCTCCCGCTGGAACAGGTAGAGATGCCCCACGTCGGGCTGGATGGCGGGGACGACCTGTGTCGCGGTGGAACCCGTGCCCACCACGGCGACGACCTTGTCGGTCAGGTCGTGGTGGTGCTCCCAACGCGCGGTGTGGAACTTGGGCCCCTCGAAGTCGTCGAGCCCCGGCCAGTCGGGGTAGCGGGGAACGTTGAGGAACCCCACGCCGCTGACGAGCACGTGGCACTCGTCGGTGGTGCCGTCGTCGAGCCGGACGGTCCACACGTGGCGGTCGTCGTCCCACGTGGCCGACTCGACGCCCACCCCGAGGCGCAGGTGCGGGCGCAGCCCGTACTCGTCGACGGTCTCCTCGAGGTACTTCTGCAGCTCGGCCTGCTTGGCGTGGGTGCGGGTCCAGTCGTGGGGCTTGAACGAGTACGAGTACAGGTGCGACCCGACGTCGACCTCGGCGCCCGGGTAGGTGTTGTCCCACCAGGTGCCACCGATCCCGAGCGACGACTCGTAGATCGTGAACGAACGGATCCCCGCGGCGCGGATCTTCACGCCGGCGGCGATCCCGCCGAAGCCGGCGCCCACGACCACGACGCGTGGTGTGCCCGCCGGGCCGAACAGCTCCTCGGCGCTCGGTCTCACGCGGCGGCTCATGGGTAGATCATGAATTCCACCAGGTTCCCGTCGGGATCGCGGACGTACACGCTCGACGCATCTTCGCGGCGAGCGCCCCGTCGTGCCACCGGGCCCTCGATGACGTCGACGCCGGCGGCGTCCAGCGCCACCTGCAGGGATTCCGGCGAGTCGTCCCACACGAAGCAGAGGTCCCCGCACGGCGGCTCGGCTGCCGGCGCGCGGAGGGTGAAGCCTTCCCGCTGCCACGTCGCGGGCTGGTGGAAGTTGATCATCTGGTCGCCGACGTGCACCGAGACGAGGTGGGGAGTCTCGACGACCTCCACACCGAGCGACCGGTAGAACGCCACCATCTCCTCGACGCGTCGCATCGGGAGCGAGACGTGGTCGAAGCCGCGGATCATGTGAATCGGTACAGCGCGGCGCAGTTGGTCGCGGTGAGTTTGCGGCGATCTTCCGCGGGCAGGGCACCGAGCGTCTCCTCGATCGCGTCGCGCGAGTTCGGGAAGGTGCTGTCGGTGTGCGGGTAGTCCGACGCCCACATGCACGAGTCGGCACCCAGCAACGGGATGAGCTCCGTGCCGAGGGCATCCTCCTCGAAGGTCGCCATCACCTGGCGGTGGAAGAGCTCGCTGGGCGGGATGCTGGTGAAGTCTTCGATCTTTTCGCGGAGGCTGTGCCACTCCAGGTCCGCGCTGGGCCAGGAAGTAGGGCAACCAGCCGACCCCGGACTCCGCCAGCACGAGGGTGAGACCGGGATGTCGCTCGAGCGCCCCGCAGAACATCATCGTCGCGAGCGGCTCGTCGAGCTGCAGCGGCAGCACGGTGGCAAAGGCCGCCGACTGCCACTCGCCCATCCGGTAGCTGAGCCCGGAGGACGTCCCGCCCTTGAGGTGGAAGCTGACGGGGAGCCCGGTGTGCTCGGCGGCCGCCCACAGCCGGTCCCAGCCGGAGTCGCCGACGTCGACGGCGAAGACGTCGATGATCGCGCCGCGGTGGCCGAGCGCCGCGCTGCGCTCGAGCTCCGCTGCCGCCGCCTCCGGGGAGTGGCCGGGCAGGAACGCGAGCGCGCACAGTCGATCGGGCGCGACCGCGTTGAACTCCTCGATCGCCCAGTCGTTCCACGCCGCGTAGCACGTGGTCTGCAACACGGGGTCGGCGATCGGGAGCCCCAGTGCCAGCGGTCCGTAGATCACCGAGGCGGACAGGCCGTCGCGGTCCATGTCCTGGAGCCGCAACTCCGGATTGCCGGCACGGAAGCCGTCGTCGTCGATGCCGGCGCGTCCGATCGCGTTGAGGCTCTTCAGGAGGTCGCTGCCGCGGGGGTTCCCACTGCCGCCGAGGACGCGACCCTCGCACACCCAGACCGATTCGCCGTCGCGCTCGACCACGTGCGGTCCGCGCTCGGCGTCGACGCGCGGCAGCCGAGACTCCCACAGCCCCGGCGGCACCGCGCGCAGATCCAGGTGATCGTCGCAGGAATAGATGCCCGTCGCCGGACGCATGGCTCTCCCCTTCGCTGTGGGCCATGGTGGTGGATCGTATCTTGGCGCTCTCGGCAAGCCGAGCAGACGGCGCTCGTGCCCGGTCGGTTCCGGAACCGGTCCGGTTCAGTGACCTGGGGTCCCACGGTTGGATCGGGCCGGTCCGCCCGGCGTTGGGAGAGATTCGGCGATCCGGGTCGCTTCGTCGCGGGTGAGGGCCGACTCGAGTCGGTAGGTCACGTTTCCGCGTTGCCAGAGGAGCGTGTTGGCGGCGAGGCGGGCGCGATCGGTGAAGAACCGTCCGTGCGTGTCGGCGAGGGTCAGGACGTGTGGTTCACCAGAGAACCAGTAGCCCGGCTCGCCGTCGACGCTCACCGGCTCCACGTCGGTGCCGGCCGCGAGCGTCTTGCGGATCACGGCCTCGGGGATGGCGGCATGGAACTCGGTGAGGAGGAGCCCGACGCCGGTGGTGCCCGTGACGGGAAGGCCGGACCGAGGCGCGTACGCGAGCGTGACCCGACCGCCGGTGGGGACGTCACCCACGTAGACGGCGTCGGGCGCGCCGAGGTCGCCGCGAGACGGCAACGCCGGTTCGAAGTCGAGGCGTCGGCGAGCCTCGTCGAGGCCGACGTGGGCACCGAGCGACAACCCGGTGCCCACCGGGACACGCTCCGGGCCGACCTGCCGTTCGATCTGCACGCCGCGAAGTCCGAAGAGGTCGGCGACCGCATCCCGCGTCGCCGATGACGCGGCGAGCACCGCGCTCGACCACCAGCGCGATCACCGCGGCGCCGACGAGCACCCTGTTGCGAAGACGAACCGACCGCGACCCGTCGCGCCGGACGGAGGCGTCCTGGGCGACGATCCGCGCCCGGACGGTGCGGCTCATGGGTCCGGCGTCGGCGACGACGAGGTGCCGGGCGAGGTCGTCGAGCGCGCCGATCAGTTCCGTGTCGGGGTACGCGCCGCGCCTAGCCACGGAACATCTCCTCACCCGTCGGGCGCACGCCGGCCGCGTCGAACTGTTCGCGCAACCGCCCGAGCGCCCGCGAAAGGCGCGACTTCACCGTGCCCGGCCGGATCCCGAGCGCGGCCGCGGTCTCCGCCTCCGTGAGATCGGCGAGGTAGCGACACGAGATCACGTCGCGATCGGCCCCCGACAGCTGGTCGAGCGCGGCGAGCAGCAGCTGCCGCCGTTCGAGCGCGAGGACCGTCTCCTCGGTGGATGGGGCCGCACCCACCGGAGGGCGATCCTCGAACACGCGCAGCTCGAGGCGTACACGACGACCCGTACCGCGTCGCGCGTTCCGCGCCTCGTTGGCCACGATCCGCAACAACCACGGCCGGAACGGCGCGCCGGGCCGGAAGCGGCCCAGCGCTCGCCACGCCTTCACGAACGCCTCCTGGGTCGCGTCGGGTGCACCCGCCGGCCCGCACAGCAGCGTGGCGACCCGCACCGCGACACCCTGGTGGCGCTCGACCAGCCCTTCGTACGCGTCGACGTCACCCGCGCACGCCCTCCTCACCAGCTCCGCGTCGTCGTCCAGTGGGCGGCCCTCCACTGCCATCTCCTCCCCGACCACTACACCGCACCCGGCCCCGAGGTTCCCCGGGAACCCGGACCGGTCTGGCGGTGTAGGAGACATCGAGCCATCACCCCTGGACAGTCCCGAGAAGGAAGACGTCGATGAAGCTTCGCATCCTCGCTGCCGCCGCGATCGTCGTCGGCGTCGCGCTCATCCCCGCGACGGCCTGGGCGAAAGGCGCCAAGAGCATCACCATCACCGGCCCGGGCCTCGGGCAGCCCGCACACGTCGAGAACACCGGGGGTCCCGAGATCGTCGACGTCAACCGTCTCGCCGAGGCGACCGGACTCCTCTACGCCGCGTTCCGCGCCACACCGACGCCCATGACCCACGCCCGACCCGCCGGCAAGCTGGGCCCCCGCTACCGCGCGGTCTACGAGCTCTACGCCGGCGAAAACGAGACCGTGGTCATCCGCCAGGACATCTACCCGTTCGCGGCGGCGGGGTTCGTCAGCTACACCCCTCCCGGCCAGCACGTGATCGACCGGACGGCTCGCAGCGGCTGGTACCTCACCACCGACACGTACGACACCGGCCTCGACAGCCCGAACGCGACCGCGATGCTCGTCGCACTCGGCGCACGCCACCCACACGCCAGAAGCGGCAAGGTCTCATGACGGTCGCCGACCGATCGGCCGCGTCGTGGTTTCCGCGTGGTTCGAGATCGCGCTTGCGGCGCAACAACTCCGAGAGCGCTCAGTGAACAACCCACACTGCGGGGCACCTCAGAGGGCCGCGTGTTCTTCGACGAGCTCCTCGCCTGCTACCCCACGATCGAGCTGACCAGAGAACCCCGGCGCACCCGGTCGAAGCTCAGATGATCTGTTCGATGCGCTACAACGGGTTGCATGCATCTCGATCTCCATGTTTCCAGGTTCGACTGGGCCGGCCCTCCTTCGGGCATCGGCACCGGTGTCGGCGACCTCGCCGAGCGCGGCAGAAGCGCTTGGTGTGCGGACGTTCTCGGTCATGGATCACTTCTTTCAGATGGAGTGGATGGCACCGGCCGAGGATCCGATGCTGGAGTGCTACACCGCGCTCGCGTTCGTGGCTGGCCGCACCCGGACGCTGCGTCTTCGTGCGTTGGTGACCGGCGTGACCTACCGCCATCCCGGACTCCTGGCCAAGACGGTGACGACCCTCGACGTCGTGTCGGGCGGACGGGCAGAGTTGGGCATCGGTGCGGCCTGGTACGAACGAGAGCACCGCGGTCTCGGCGTGCCGTTCCCACCCGTCGCGGAACGCTTCGAGCGGCTCGAAGAGGCAATCCAGATCTGTCTCCAGATGTGGAGCGACGACAACGGCGCCTACCGCGGTCACCACTATCAACTCGACGAGACGCTGTGTAGCCCGATCCCGGTGAGCGCACCCCGGCCGCGGATCATGATCGGCGGAAGCGGCGAGCGGAAGACTCTCCGGCTCGTCGCCCAGTACGCGGATGCGTGCAACATCTTCGGCGGCCCCGAAGACGTGGCACACAAGCTCGACATCCTGAGACGCCACTGCGACGTGCTCGGACGCGACCCGAACGAGATCGAGGTCACCGCCATGTACCGCGACTTCCCAGCTGACTCGACCACGGATGACATCCTGCGCGGTGCGGAAGCCTTCGCGAGCATTGGCGTGTCAACACTGGTCACCGGTGCGGTCAGCGACAACCCAGGCGGATGGCTCGAAGCGACCTTCGGCCCCGCGCTCGAGCGTCTCGCAGCGATCGAACCAGCCCGGCTCTAACAGGCGTACGGAACAACAGCCGCGCTGTCAGGCGGGCTCGAGGTGATGGACGGCGTATTCCATTGTCTCGTCGTAGGTCATCGCCGAGCGCGGCACGAGCTCGCTCCAGTTGTCGCGCTCTGGCTCCGGTGTTCGGGAAGTTGCTGACCGCGGCGAGTGCACCGGCCAGCCCGCCCGGTCGCTGACATCGGCCCGACTCCGCGGTTCTCTGCCGGTGTGGGTGCCGAAAAACTCGTCCGGACTCGTGACCTGCGGCTTCGCCCGAGAGGCGGCCATGCCGTGATGGATTCCAGAGCTGCGCGATCCACCCGAATCGGCCCGTCGCTGACCTTGTGCGATCGGGGCAGGTCCACCTAGGGATCGAACGGTTCCGGGGTATTCGCGGCTTTCGCTGTCGGTCGGCTCCGGCGAGCTCAGCACGGACGGGCGGCATCGCGACCAATCCGATCACGTCCTGTCGGTCCTGTACGGACCCGGATCGCGTCGCGCGAAACACCTGCTCAGCATGCCCGGACGAGCTTTCGGCACCCACAGGCGCGTGTTCTTCGAGGAGCTCGTCTCCACGTATCCGACGATCGAGCTAACCGACGACCCGGTAAGGATCCGCTCGAACCTCAACAACGCGCTGAAGCAGCTGCCCGTCCGCTTGCGGCGGTGAGCGGGACGGCAGGAGGATCCATGACAGCCAGCGGCACAGGCCGAGGAGCGGAGTGAAATCATGATCAGAGTCAAAGCCGCGTTCTTCAGCCTCACACCACCGGCGCCCCCCGACGACGACGGAAGCTACCTCCGGTGGCACCTGCTCGACCACATGGTCGAGCAGTACCAGCTGCCTGGCATCCAGTTCGCACTGCGCTACATCGCAGACGGCGAGTACCTCGCCAGGCGCATCGTCGCGTCGGGGCACGTCGAAGACGTCGGCAACGTCGTCAACTACCTCGTCGGTGACCCGGTGCAGCAGACGCACAACGATTTCATGCAACTCGGCCCGCGCCTCGCCGAGGTGGGCCGGTTCCCGGAGGTGCTCTGCACCACCAACACGTGGAACAGGCATCCCACGACGCAGGGTGACCCGCAGTACACCACTGTGATCTCTCTCGACGAAGATCCGCTCACGACGACGGAGGCCCTCACGCCCGTGGTGGAGGAGCGCTGGCGATCCGGCGCGGTACGGCCGTTGTTCGCCGGCCCGCTCCGCACGATGATCGACTGGGAGGCGTGGCGATGACCGACGACGGCGCGCTCGCCGCACTGCAGGAGCGCCTGCGCCGGCTCGAGGACGAGTCGGCGATCACGCAATTGCTCATGTCGTACGGACCTGCGGCCGACGCCGGCCTGACGTCGTTCGCGGGACAGCTGTGGCTCGACGACGGGGTCTACGACTGGGACGCCGCGGGCGAGCCGTACCAGGGCGGCGCGGCGGTCGACGCCATGCTCCAGGGCGATGGTCATCAGGGTCTCATCGCTCGTGGGGTGGCGCACTTCGCCGGGCCGCTGCTCATCGATCTCGACGGTGATCGCGCGACTGCGCTCAACTACTCGTTGATCATGCGGCGCGAAGAGAATCGCTTCTTCCTGTGGCGCGTGAGTGCCGTTCGGTGGGAGGTCGAGCGCGTCGGCTCGCGCTGGCGGGTGCGGCGCCGGACCAACCGGTTACTCGACGAGACCGGCGCCGGACGACAGATGTTCGGTGACACCTTGCGAGAGCTCTTCGAGGAGGGAACGAGATGACCGGTGGACGGCTCGAGGGCAAGGTCGCGATCATCACCGGTGCGAGCACCGGGCTCGGTCCGGTGATGGCCAAGATGTTCGTACAGGAAGGCGCGCGCTTGTTGCTGAGCGCGCGCCGCGAGGAACTCGTCAAGGAGGCGGCCGCGGCGGCGGGCGGCGGCGCGATCGCCATGCGCACCGACGTGACCAACGAGGACGACGTCGCCGCGATGGTCGCTCGGGCGGTCGACGAGTTTGGGCACGTCGACATCATGTGCAACAACGCGGCGGCACCGGGGACAGACCTCTGGATCTGGGAGCAGACGCTCGAGAACTGGAACGCCACCATCGCCATCGACGTCACCGCGGCGATGCTCTGCACGCGCGAGGTGCTGAACCGCTCGATGCTCGAGCGACGATCGGGCGTCATCCTGAACTTCTCGTCGACCGCCGGGTACAACGGGATGGTGCGCAAGTCGCACTACGTCACCGCCAAGGCGTCGCTGCGGGCGTTCACCAAGGCGGTCGCGCTCGAGGTCGGTCAGTACGGCATCCGCTGCAACTGCGTCGTTCCCGGCAGTATCGACACCGAGCTGTGGCGCAACTGGGTGAAGCGCACCGCCGACGAGCAAGGTGTCGAGTTCGAGGCCCATCGGGCGCGCCTGCTCCAAGGGGTGGCACTGCGCGACATCTCCTCCACCGAGGACGTCGCGAACCTCGCCCTGTTCCTGGCCAGCGACGAGAGCCGCACGATCACCGGGCAGTCGATCCCCGTCGACGCCGGTGGCGTCATGCAGGGATGAGCATACGGAAATGAGCGTGAAGCTGTCGATCGGGGGCTCTGTTGACGGCGGGCGCCGGCGTCTGGGCAGGTTCGCGTGGGTGTCGTGGACCTGTGCAGGCGCGTCGAGGGTTACGCGGCGCGTGTCGGTCGATGATCGGGTGGACGTGTGGGTGCCGAAAACGGGCACTGTTGCATTGGGTGATGCTGGTGCCCGAGAGGGAGAGTGGTGGATGCGCTGCTCTCGTGGTCGTCCAGGTCCTGTCGTCCCGAGCTCGGCGTACAAGGGCTTCCGGTTCCCTCAAGAGGTGATCGTCGTAGCGGTGCGCTGGTATCTGCGGTTCGGGCTGTCGTACTCGGGAGCTCCCGCTCCGTCCGGAAGAGGAGCCCAGTCGATATCGGACCTCGCTCGCTGTAGTTCCCAAAGACGTTCGTCCGCGTTCCTGCATCGGACCGGCTCACGGGTTTTCTACCAAGTATTCTCCAACCCCCGCCCTCGTAGCTCAGGGGATAGAGCATCGGCCTCCGGAGCCGTGTGCGCAGGTTCGAATCCTGCCGAGGGCGCCCGTTGCGTAGCCGGCCGTTGAAGTTCTCGATTCAGGCGTTCTGCCAGAGCGATCCGGGGCCGATGAAGATCGACCCGATCTGGTTGAAGCGGCACCAGTCCGCGACTGCGTTCGCGATGAACCCGGGTCCGTTGTCGAAACGCACGAACGCCGGTGCTCCGCGTTCGCACGCGAGGCGGTCCAAACGTTGCGACGACCAGGTCGGCGTCGATGGGAAGTTCGACCACGATCGCGGAACACTCGCGGGTGAACTCGTCGACGCTGGGCGAAGGAGATCGGCGACCGGTTTCCGACATCGGACGTCCGCAAGATGATTTGTGGGAACACGTACGGACCTCTGGGCGTGACGCCGCCGCCACCTCACCCCTCGCGATGCGCTGCACGGCCGCCGCTCTTACCGATCGCCGAGGAATCCAGCCGCTTCGTACGCGGCTCGGATGGCCGAGCGCATGGCATCTGGCAGGGGTGGCTGTGGAGGTCGGGAGCGCGCGTAGTCGCCGACCGGCAAGCCGAGCTCGGCTGCCGCAGCCTTGAACGCCGAACCCCAGTGGCTGTACGTGGATTCGACATTGGACGCCCCGAAGGCGCGGTGCAGGCTCGTGACGAGCTCGTCGAGACCCGAGTCGTACCAGTGGTCGATTGCCTCGGAGAGCTTGTCCGACACGATCAGGTCCCACTGGGCACTGTAGAGACGGTTGTCCGGGAGGTCGTAGAGGTACGCGGAACCGCCGAGGATTCCGGCGCTCACGATCCCGCGGCGGAGGAAGCCTCCGCGGTAGGCGAGCATGTCGCATTCCCAGATGACCAGCTCGGGCTGCAGCCGGTGTAGCGCAGCGGTGTGGCTGGGGCGGAACATTCCGTTCTTGACCGCGCAGATCGCGGGGAACTCGTCGACGAGTCGAGAGCACTCGTCAGGCGTGAGGATCCAGCCGGCCGCATGCGTGTTGAACAGCCCCAGTGCGATGTCAGTGCGTTCGGTCACATAGAGGAGGACCTCGCGCATCGAGTCGTACCCGCGAGCTTCGAAGTACGGCGGGATCAGGAAACAGATGTCCGCACCGGTCGCCGCCGCGTGATTCGCGAGCTCGACGGTCTCGATCACATTCGTACTCGCAGGGCACGCCTCGACGATTGCATGCGGCTTGATGGCGCGGGTCTGCTCCACGCCGATCTCGAGGATGCGCTTGCGCTCCTGCGTGCCGAGTGCCCAGTACTCCCCCACCAGGCCGCCGACCCAGATGCCGTCGTGGTCGAGCGCACCGATGCAGTGGTCGACGAGGCCGCGCAGCGCCGTCTCGTCGACGTGCTCACCTCCGGGGCCACTGAACGGCGTGTAGAGAGAGTCGATCATCCCCCGGAGCGCGCCGGGTGCCCAGTCACGTGCTTCTGCTGCTCGTACCACTGGGTCCGCACTTCCGGGCGATGGGTGACGTCCACGATGTCGGCCATCCGCATCAGGGTGACCACGCGATCGTGCCGGACGATCGGCTCCGTCTCGAGGCCGCGCAACAGCTCCGGCTGCTGCACCTCGAGGCCCTTGCCGAACACATCGATGCCACCAGTCAGGCCCTGGTCGTCGCTCATGCAGCAACTCCTTCGTCCGGCAAATCCAGCCTCGGACCGCTCCCCGCATTTCTAACGTCGTTAGAGATGCGGGGTCAACTGCGAGAGGGCTGCTCTCGGATCCGCCTACGGTGAACGCCCGATGGCCCGGCCCAAGGACGCCAAGGATCCGGATCCGCCACTGGCGATGCGCCCCCAACCCGTGAACGGGCGCCTGGTGTCTCGGCAAGAGATCGTCGACGCGGCCCTGGTCATCGCCGAACGAGTCGGCGTCGCCGGCGTGACGATGCGGATCCTCGCAGAGGAGCTCGGCGTGTCGGTCGCAACCGCGTACTACCACGTCAAGGACAAGGCCGAGTTGCTGCGGCTCATGGGAGACGCCGCACTCTCGCAAGTTCGCTGTCCGCCGCGGGATTCACCCTGGGACCAACGCCTCGTCGCACTCTCCGACGACGTCCGGCGCACGACGGCGCGCTACCCCGGTCTGTTCCCGACGGTTCCCGGCGTCACCGAAGGCCCCGAGGTCGCACGGCTCAGCGAATGCACGTTGGAGATGCTGCGCGACGCTGACGTTCGCGAAGAAGAGCTCGAGGCAACATTGCTCGCCATCGCCACCTACACCTGGGGACAACTCCTGCTCGATTCGCTGGGCCGCGAAGCCCTGTCCGCCGAATCTCGCGGATCTTCCCGACGGCGGGAACCCGGCGCGACATCGCCGGTCCCGTTCGAGGCCAGCTTCGAGATCCTCCTCGACGGCATACGCAATCGCGGCCGTGCCCTGCGCGACGGGCGCTAGGAACAGCAACGTGCGCTCACCTGCAAGAGTGCAGTGATGGACCTGGCGATCTGTGTACGGAACCTCCCCGCGAACCAGTTGATCGAGGTGGGCCGGTTCGCAGAGAGCAACGGCTACGCCGAAGTCTTCGCACCCGACGGCGCGCGAGGCGGCATGACCGACGCCGACGGGCGGCTGAACGGACGCGACGCCATTGCCACCCTCGCCGCGATGTTCTGCAGTACCTCGACGGTGCGGGGGACACTCGGCGTCGCCGCGGTCCCGATGCACCATCGCCTCGTGCTTCCCATGCTGGCGTCGACGCTCAACGAGTTGTCCAACGGCAGGTTCTCGCTCGGCCTTGGTGTCTCCCATCCGGAACAGACCGCGGCCTTCGGGGTCGAGTTCCCGAGCCGGCAGATCGACTACATGCGCGACTGGATCCGCGACCTCAAGACCCGCTCGACCGACGGTGTGGCCTACGGCGGAGACTGGCCCGTCCTGATCGCCGCCCTCGGACCTCGCATGGTCCAGCTCGGCGCCGAGGAGGCCGACGGGCTCATCCTCAACTGGCTCACCCCCGAACACGCCGCGACTTCGGTCGAACGCATTCACGCGGCTGCACCGGACGGGGCATCTCCACGCGCCGCTCTCTACGTCCGTCTGATGACGAACGACGTGCTGCACCAGGACGCCAAGCGTTACGACGCCATGGCCAACTACCACCGCAACTTCGTTGCGCAGGGCATCACCACACACGGCGACATCGTCGCCCGCACCACCCTCTCGCGTGACGACCTCGGCGCCGCTCGCCGCGCGCCTCGACGCATACCCGCGCTTCGGGGCTCGACACCATCTGCGTCTACCCGATGGCCTTCGACGCCGAGGACCGCCGCGCGCTCGAGAACCTCACACGCTGACTCGACGAGATGCCCATCTGAGTGCGCCTCTCGCGCACGGAATGCATGATTCCCTTTTCTGGGACATTTGCTGTCCACCCCGGGAAGGGCCGCCATGACCCAATCGCCCATGCGAGTCGTCGTCTGGTCCACCGGTTGGATCGGCAGCATTGCCATCCGCGCAGTTGACCGTCGACCTCAGACCCATGCGGTCCCCCAAGCTCTGGCAGCGTGCTTCGATACCGTCGGCCGCCCGACCGCAAACGTCGACGGTCCGCTCCGGCCAGGGAATGTTTGCCCACCGCTGACGCATTGGAGGTAGACGATGAACGAGTCGGTCGACGGTGTGACGATGGAGGAGTTGCAGCTCGCGGCGCGCAACCACGGGATGCCGCTGGAAGCCCTGCGCTCGCCGGTGACTCCCGTCGGGTTGCACTACCTCCTGACCCACTACGACATCCCGCTGATCGATCCGGCGGACTGGCGGCTCCAGATCGAGGGCGCCGTGGATCGCCCGCTGGTCCTGTCGCTGGACGAGCTGCGCAGCCTCCCGACGGTCACCGCCGCGGTGACGATGGAGTGCGCGGGGAACGGCCGGGCGCTGGTCGAGCCCCGTCCCGCGAGCCAACCCTGGCTGCTCGAGGCCGTCGGCACCGGCGAGTGGACCGGTGTGCCTCTGGTCGAGGTGCTCGAGGCCGCCGGCGTGGACGACGCGGCGGTGGAGGTCGTGTTCAGCGGCGCCGACCGTGGCATCGAGGGCGGCGAGGAGCAGGTCTACCAACGCAGCCTGAGCCTCGCCGACGCGATCTCGGCCGGTCCCCTCCTGGCCCACGAGCTCAACGGAGCCCCGCTGCCGCCCCAGCACGGCTTCCCGCTCCGCCTCGTCGTACCGGGCTGGTACGGGATGACCAACGTGAAATGGCTCACGACGGTGACGGTGAGCGAGACCGAATTTGCCGGCTACCAGCAGTCGCAGGCGTACCGGCTCCGCCACCACGAGAGCGAGGTCGGAGATGCGCTCAACCGCATGGCCGTGCGGTCGCTCATGGTGCCGCCCGGCATTCCCGACTTCTTCTCCCGCACCCGCACGCTCGCTGCCGGGCGGTGCTCCCTCACCGGGCGCGCGTGGTCTGGGCACGGAGCCGTCGCCGCCGTGCAGGTCAGCACCGACGGCGGCGCGAGTTGGCAACCCGCCTCGGTCGAGCCACCGGCGCTCGGTGACCACGCGTGGCAAGGTTGGCACCACCAGTGGGATGCAGAGCCCGGTGAGCACGAGCTGTGCTGCCGGGCAGTCGATGCGGCCGGCAACGAGCAACCGTTGCGGGCCGAGTGGAATCTCGGCGGCTACGCGAACAACGCGGTCCATCGGGTCCGGGTGATCGTCACCTGAGCATGCCGGTCGGCCCCGACGAGACCTCCGCGCCGGACACCCCGGGGCGACCCCCGGCCCCCCGGGGTGCGCCGACCGGGCGACCTCGCTAAAGTCCGACCGAGCACAACAACGACTCGTCGCCGGCATGCCACGACGCCGCCCTGCCGGGATGTGCCAACGGAGAAGGACCAGGGGGGTCTCAGGTGCTGCAGTTCATCGTCGTCGGACTCGTGCTCGGGAGCATCTATGCCCTCGCCGCGTCCGGACTGGTCATCACCTACGTGTCGACCGGTGTCCTGAACTTCGCCTTCGGCGCCCTCGCCTACTTCATCGCGCGCACGTACTACTACCTACACGTCGAGCAGCAGTGGGGCATCCTCGCCTCGGCCGCGATGTGCCTCCTGGTGCTGGCACCGGGGCTGGGACTGTTCCTCTACGTCGCGATCTTCCGCTACCTCCGGCTCTCTTCCCAACTCATCAAGGTGGTCGTGACCATCGGTCTGTCGGTCACGATCCCGGCCCTCGCCAACATGATCTTCGGGAACGACGAGATCTTCCAGGCGCCGGGCCTCGCCTCGCAGCCGGTGAGCGTGTACCACGTGTTCGGGACCGCGGTCACGCTCGACCAGGTCATCTCCTACGCGTGCGTGCTCGCCATCGTGGTGATCGGTGCGCTCATCTTGCGCTTCACCGAAGCCGGCCTCAGCGTGCGGGCGATGGTCGACTCCGAGGCGATGACTTCGCTCTCGGGGAGCAACCCGTCGCGCATCGCCGCGGGCGTCTGGGTCGTGGCCACCTTCCTCGCCGGGCTCTCGGGCATCCTCGCCGCCCCGGTCATCGGTCTCGACGCCAGCAAGTTCACGCTCCTGATCGCAGCCGCGTTCGCCGCCGTGATCGCCGCCCGGCTGCGTAGCCTCCCGATTGCCGTGGTCGTCGCGCTCCTCATGGGCATCGCCGGCAGCCTCGTGCAGTACTACCTGCCGCCGGACAGCGAAGTGACCGCCAACATCATTCCCAGCATCCCGTTCGCCTTCGTCGTGATCTCGCTCGTCTACAACATCGTCCGCTCGGGCCGCGTCAACGAAGAGGAGGGCGTGGGCGGGGCGCTCGACCGGGCCATCACCCCGAACGGCGGCGCCCGGCTCGCCGCGTCCGCCGACAGCGAGAACCTCTACCCCAGGCTCAACTTCTTCTTCCCGGTGGTGCTGTTCGCGGGCGTCTGCGTGCTCCCCCTGATCTTCAAGCCCTACTGGCTCGGTTTGCTCGGCACCGGCATCACGCTCGCAGTCGTGTTCCTCTCGTACACGCTCGTCACCGGCGAGGGCGGGATGCTGTGGCTCTGCCAGATCACCTTCGCGGGCGTGGGCGCGCTGGCGACCGGCCAGTTGGCCACCGAACACGGCTGGCCCGTGCTCGCCGCAGTCATCGCGGGTGGCGTGGTCGCCGCCGCGATCGGCATCGTCATCGGTCTGCTGACCATCCGACTCGGCAACCTCTATGTCGCGCTGGTGACCCTGACGTTCGGGCTGCTCATGGAGAAGCTCGTGTTCAACCTCAAGTCGTTCTCACAGTTCGGCGCAGGGGTCACGGTCGCCCGGCCCGACTTCGCGATCTCCGACCACGCGTTCGCCTACATGGCACTGGCGGTCTTCGCGGTGATCGCCGTCCTCATCGTCAACCTCCGGCGTTCCACCACCGGCCTCGCGCTCAATGCGGTCCGTTGGAGTGAGAACGCGTCGCGGACCATGGGCTTGAGCGTCATCCAGATGAAGATGCTGGTGTCGGGTCTCGCCGCGTTCGTCGCCGGCGTCGGCGGTGGGCTCTACGCGGTGGCGCACAAGCAGGCCATCCCGCTCGACTTCGTCACCCTCGCCGGCCTGGCCTGGCTGGCGGTCCTGGTGACGTTCGGGGTTCGCTCCAACATCGCCGCGCTGTTGGCCGGGTGCATCTTCGTGTTGTCGCCCGCGTTCATCCAGACGACCCTGAAGCTGCAGACCCCGTGGTCGGAGTTGCCCATCCTGCTCTTCGGTCTCGGCGCGATCGCCCTGGCCCAGAACCCGGAAGGCACGGTGCACATGCAGGCGATGGGAATCCAACGCCTCTTCCATCGTCTGGGCGGCGCACGCGACGTCCCCGCGGCCACCGCGTACGCGGGTCGTCACGATCCCCGGCTGCACGACGAGCCGCCGCCATCCCTGCCTGATGAACAGACCGCGGAGGTCAGCGGATCGTGAGCGCGGTCGAAGCCACCGAGCCGGTGGCCACCACCGGCGATTCCGACGCGGCGATCGAAGCTCGGAACGTCACCGTTCGCTTCGGCGGCCTCGTCGCCCTGGCCGACGTGAGCCTGACCGTCCCGCCCGCGACCATCGTCGGACTGGTCGGCCCGAACGGCGCCGGCAAGACGACGCTCTTCGGTGTGCTCTCCGGCCTGCTCCGCCCCCAGGAGGGCGAGGTGTTCCTCGGCGGCCGCAAGGTCACCGGCGCGTCGCCCTCGAAGCGGGCCCGCATGGGCCTCGCCCGGACGTTCCAGCAGCTCGAGCTCTTCATGGGCCTGACGGTGCGGGAGCACATCGTCCTGGGCTACCGGGTCCGCAACCAGCGCAACCGCCTGTGGAGCGATCTGCTGAGCGCCGGCTCGCTCCACCGGGAGTCGCAGGCGGAACGCGACCGGGTCGACCACCTCATCGACCTGCTCGGGCTCCGCAACGTCGCTGACGCCGCCGCCTCCGTCCTCCCCCTCGGGACCGCACGCCGGGTCGAGGTGGCCCGGGCGCTGGCCACGGGACCGTCGATCGTGCTCCTCGACGAGCCTTCGTCGGGACTCGACGGCCACGAGACCGGGCAATTGGGCGCGGCGTTCCGGAGCGTGGTCGAGGAAGAGCGGGTCTCGCTGCTCCTGGTGGAACACGACGTCGCGATGGTGCTCGGCCTGTCGAGCGTGGTTGCGGTGCTCGACTTCGGGGAGCGGATCGCCCACGGCACTCCCGACGAGATCAGGAACGACCCGGCGGTGCGCGCCGCCTACCTGGGCGACGAGGAGGCCGTCGACGGCACTCCCACCGGAGACGAGACCACCGAGAGCGGGGAAGCATGAGCGAGACACTCCTCGTGGTCGACGGCCTCGACGTCCGTTACGGGTCCGTCCAGGCGTTGTTCGGCATCTCTCTCGACGTGCCCGCGGGTTCGGTCGTCGCCGTGCTCGGCGCCAACGGCGCCGGGAAGAGCACCCTCGCGCGAGCCGTGTCGGGGCTGGTGCCGTCGTTCAGCGGTACCGTCACCTTCGACGGTACCGACATCACCAGGGCCAAGCCCCACGAGATCCGTCGGGCCGGGCTCGTCCACATCCCCGAAGGACGCGGGATCTTCCCGGGCCTCTCGGTGCAGGAGAACCTCCGCATGGCGGTCCGGCGCGTCGGCACGCCCGGCGAGCGGCGTTCGGCGGTGGACCACGCCTACGAGCTCTTCCCCCGTCTGGCTGATCGCCGGTCGCAGCGAGCCGGCACCCTCTCGGGCGGCGAGCAGCAGATGCTCGCGCTCGCACGCGCGCTGGCGGTGCCGCCCAAGCTCATCATCGCCGACGAGATGTCGCTCGGCCTCGCCCCGCTCGTCGTCGACTTCGTGTTCGAGAACATCGAGATGGCGAGCAAGTCCGGCGTCACCATCGTGCTCATCGAGCAGTTCATCCACCGCGCGCTCGGGCTCGCCAGCCAGTGCGTCATCCTCAAGCAGGGCGCGATCGCGTGGACCGGTCCGGCCGACGGAGCGCGCCAGGAAGTCCTCGACCGCTACCTCGGGGAATCCGCCGACGCGATGAGCTGAGCCCGGCACACCGCTCGGGCCTGGGCGAGGGGCGCGTCGTGAGGCGCGCGCCGCACGCGCTACGGTGCGCCCAGCAAATTGGTACGAGTCCAACTTCGGGTCCTCGCGCTACCGCGGACTTCGAGAACGAACCAGGGGGTATCACGTTGCAACACCGCAGTAAACGATTCCTGAGCTCGGCCGCTGCCGTCGCGCTCACCGGCATGGTGACCTTCGGGCTCACCGCGCCCGGGGCGACGGCGGCGTCGAGCAGCGATCCGGGGGTCGCCGCCAAGTCGGTGAAGCTCGGGTACATCTTCTCGGAGACCGGCGTGGCCGGTTCCACGTTCAAGAACGCGGGCAAGGCCTGCCAGGCACGTGTCGACCGCCAGAACGCGAACGGTGGCGTCAACGGCCGCAAGATCAACCTCGAGGTCATCGACGACGCGTCATCGGGCGCCAACCTCACCGCGACGCAGGACCTGGTCAAGAACCGCAACGTGTTCGCGATCGTGAACAACTCGTCGTTCGCGTTCCTGTCGTACCGTTACATGCTCGACCAGGGCGTGCCCATGGTCGGTGGCGGCTATGACGGCACGTACTACGGGCAAAAGGGCAACGAGAACATCATCTCCGCGCTCGGCAACTCGGCCCCGTACAACGGTCTCAGCTACGACACGACCGCGAAGGTGATGAAGCAGCTCGGCGCCAAGAAGGTCGCGGCGCTCGCCTACGGGTCGTCGGCGTCCTCGACCGCGTCGGCCAAGACGCTCCAGGACTACGCGGTGCCCGCGGTCGGCCTCAAGGCCGTCTACACCAACACGTCGGTCGACTTCGGCACCTCCGACGTCGGTCCGCTCGTGCTCGGCATCAAGAACTCGGGCGCCGACGCGGTGTACCTGCCGATGGTGGCGTCGAGCAACTTCGCCGTCGTCCAGGGGCTCGACCAGAACGGCGTGAAGATGAAGGCCAACGTGCTGGCCACCGGCTACGGCCAGGACATGCTCGACTCGTCCATCGCGTCGACGCTCGGGCCGAACACCGTGGTGTTCCAGACCTACAAGCCGGTCGAGGTCAAGGACAAGGCGACCAAGCAGTTCCAGGCCGACCTCAAGAAGTACGCCGGCCTCACCGGCGTGCCCGACTACGGCCAGTACACCGGGTACATCACCTGTGAGCTCGCCATCCTGGGCCTGCAGAACGCGGGCAAGACCCCGACCCGCCAGGGCTTCGTCGACGGCCTGCACAAGCTCGGCACCTACGACGAAGCCGGCCTCGCGTGCGCACCGGTCGACATCAGCCTCACCACCTTCGGGAAGTACCCCGAGACCGGCTGCTCGTACTTCATGCAGGTGAAGAACGACAAGTTCGTGGTGATGAACAAGGGCAAGGCGTACGTCGGCAAGCTGGTCGGTTCGCCGGAGGCCCTCAAGGCCAACGCCACCGGCAACCCGGACCTGGTGACCACCACCACCGCCGCACCCTGATCCCAAGATCCGCGAGGAACTCGTAGGGGGGAGCCGGTCCGCCGGCTCCCCCTCCTGCTTCGAGAATTGGTCGCAGCGCGACATCGGCACCGCGATTCCGTTACCGTTCCCCTGCCAGGGCACTTGCCGTGGTCAGCCCGCTCGCGGGCCCGACTCTGGGGGGAGACGGTAATGAGGCACCGAAGGAAGCTCGGACTGCGGGTACTGACCGCGGTCGTCGCAGGCGGACTCGCGGTCGCGGGCCTCGCCGCCACCGGCGCGGGTGCGCAGACAGCCGACGCACCCGGTGTGAGCAACAAGGCGGTGAAGATCGGATACATCTCGTCGCAGACCGGGGTCGCGGCTGCGACCCACAAGAACGCCCACAAGTCGTGCCAGGCGCGCGTCGACGCCCAGAACGCCCAGGGTGGGGTCAACGGCCGCAAGATCGACCTCGAGGTCATCGACGACACGTCGTCGGGCGCCAACCTCACCGCCGCCCAGGACCTCGTCCAGAACCGCAAGGTGTTCGCGGTCATCGACAACTCGGCGTTCGCCTTCCTCGCCTGGCGCTTCCTCAAGGAGAACGGCGTCCCGATGATCGGCGGCGGATTCGACGGCTCCTATTACTACGACGACGGCAACGAGGCCATCATCTCGGGGCTCGGCAACGGCACGCCGGTCCCCGGACTCACGTATGACACCGTCACCCGCGTGATGAAGAAGATGGGGGCCACGAAGGTCGCGGCGGTCGGCTACGGCGCGTCGCCGTCGTCGAGCGAGTCCGCGAAGGCCACCGAGACGTACGCGGCCGACGCCCAAGGGCTCGAGGGCGTGTACCTGAACAACACGCTCGATTTCGGTGGCACCGACGTCGGGCCGGTCGTGCTCGGGATCAAGAACTCCGGCGCGGACGGCCTCTACCTGCCGCTGGACTCCGACACGAACTTCGCCATCGTGCAGGGTCTGCAGCAGAACGGGGTGAAGATGAAGGCCAACGTCCTCGCCACCGGCTACAGCCAGGACCTGCTCGACCAGCCGATCGCCCAGACCATCACCCAAAACGACTTGATGTTCAGTGGGTACCGTCCGGTCGAGCTCGGCGGGAAGGCGATCAAGGAGTTCCAGAAGAACCTGAAGAAGTACGCCGGCCTCACCGGCGTGCCCGACTACGGCACCTATACCGGTTACATCGTCTGCGACATGATGATCAAGGGCCTCGAAGCGGCCGGGAAGAACCCGACCCGCCAAGGCTTCGTCGACGGCGTGCGGGGCCTCGGCAAGTACGACGCCGCGGGCCTGACCTGTGCGCCGATCGACGTGAGCGTCGAGAACTACCAGACGGTGACGCCGACCAGCTGCACCTGGTTCGTCACCGTGAAGGACGGCAAGTTCAAGGTCCTCAACAACGGCAAGCCGCAGACCGGCAAGCTGGTGGGTGACCCCGACCTCCTGGCCCAGTACGAGGGCGCCACGGAGAGCGCCACCACCACCTCGGCCGCGAGTCCGTGATCCTGACTCGCAGTTGCTGAGAGTCCCGCCGTGAGGGAGCCGGTTCGCCGGCTCCCTCGCGTTCACCGCGCGCCCGATCGAACCGACCGTGGCGACGCTCAGCTCGAGGGCGGGCCCTTGGGCACGTCGCGGTACGGCATGTTCTTGTCGTGGGTCATCTCCCGGGGCATGCCGAGCACCCGCTCGCTGATGTTGTTGCGGGCCATCTCGGTGGTGCCACCGCCGATGCCCGACGTCTGGCGCTCCAAGAAGTCGAAGCCCCGCTCCGCCCAGGGGTCGTCCGCCAGGGTGGCCGCCGCGCTGGTCCCGGCCAACTCCATGCCGATGGTGACGGCGCGCTGTTGCGTGACGGCGCTCATCAGGCGGGCGATGGCCGCGCTGTTCTCCGGGAACACGCCTGCACGCATACCCGCGGTGATGCGATCCGACAGCTCCTTGCGCGCCACCTTGAGCGCGAAGGCCTCGCCGATCAGGTCGCACGCGCGCGGGTCGTCGAGGTGCCCGGTGGCGTCGGCGAGCTCCACGAGCGGGTCGCGAGTGTGCGACTCGTCGGTGTTGGAGTACATGCTGCCGGTGACGTAGGGCGAACCGCCGCCCATGGCGTTCTTCTCGTGGAACATCCAGCGGGTGCCCACCGTCCAGCCCTGGTCGACCTCGCCGACCCGGTCGGAGTCGGGCACCCGCAGGTCGGTGATGAACTCCTGGCAGAACTCCCGGGAACCATTGATCATCTCGATGCGGTGCAGCTCGATGCCGGGCTGGTGGATCTTGATGATGAACACGCTGAGGCCGCGGTGCTTGGGCACGTCCCAGTTGGTCCGCAGCAGACAGAGCCCGTAATCGGAGAACCACGCGCCGGTGGTCCAGATCTTGGAGCCGTTCACGACCCATTCGTCGCCGTCACGCACGGCCGTGGTGAGCGCCCCCGCGACGTCGGAACCGCCGCTCGGCTCGGAGAGGAACTGCATCCAGATCTCCTCGCCCTTCAGGATGGCGGGGATGTGGCGCTGCTTCTGCTCTTCGGTACCGAACTCGAGCAACACCGCGGCGCACGGCACGAACGTCGGCACCTGCAGGATCCGTGGGATCTCGTAGCCGGCGCATTCCTCGTTGAGCGCCCGTTGGTGGTCGGGTGTGAGCCCTTGGCCTCCGTACGCGGTCGGGAAGCACACGCCCGCGAGACCGCCGTCGAACAGCATCCGCTGGAGGTCGCGGGCGTGGGCGATCTCGGCGAGCTCGGCTTCCTCGCTCGCCCCCGCCCGCAGCAACAGGTCGTTGCCCTGGGCCCGCGGGAAGTTCTCGGCCAGCCAGGTACGCGCCCGGATCCGGAAGTCTTCGACGCTCTCGATGCCGATGGAAGTCGTGTCGGTGCCGGTCATGTCGGCTGCCTCGCAGTCGGGCTCAGGCGGCACGCACGCGCAGGGCGGCGAGTCGCAGGCGGTGATCGGAAGGGGTCCCGTAGGTGAGTCGGTCGACGGTGATCCGGCGCAGGAACAGGTGGAGGTCGTGCTCGTACGTGAGACCGATGCCGCCGTGCAGCTGCACGCAGTCCTGCGCGAGCTCGGCGAGGTAGTCGCCGTTGTACGACTTCGCGACGCTGACCGCCCCAGGCGCCTCGCCGTCGTCCCGCTGCACGTGGCGGGCGGCGGCGTCGGCGAGCGCGTGGCCCGTCTCGAGCCACATCTTCATGTCCGCGAAGCGGTGCTTGATCTCCTGGTACGACGCCAGCGGTCGCCCGAACGAGTAGCGGCTGAACACCCAGTCGAGCGTGAGGTCGAAGATCGTCTCGGCAGCACCGACCATCTCCGCGGCCTGCATGACCCCGGCCAGGCGCAGCTGCTGCTCGACGTCACCGGCGGCACCGCCCGGCTCACCCACCGCCGCGCTCGCCGGGACCCGCACGCCGTCGAACTCGATCCGCGCGAACCGCCGCACCAGGTCGACGCTCCGGAGCGGGGTCACGGTCAGGCCCCGCGCATCGGGCGCGACCAAGAACTGGGCCGGCCCGGCATCGGTGGCGGCGGTCACGAGGAGGTGGTCGGCCTCGGCGCCTGCTTCCACCGGCGACTTCACGCCGGTGAGGACGAAGCCGCTCCCGTCGGTCTCGGCCCGGAGGGCGACGTCGCCCAACCCGTCGTGCGGCGGCGCCTCGGTGAAGGCCCAGGAGGCGACGACCTCGCCGCTCACGATCGCGGGCAGGATCTCACCCTGGTGCTCGGCGCTCCCGGAACGGGCCAGCCCGAGGGCGACCACGTTGCAAGGAATCAGGGGGCCGGGCGCGGCATGGCGACCGAAGGCGTCGGCGACGAGGGTGAGGTCGGACACCCCGTTCCCGCTCACGCTGCCGCCCCCCAGCTCCTCGGGTACCACCAGCGACGTCCAGCCCAACTCGGCGCCCTGGCGCCAGTAGTCACGATCGAAGCCCGCGTCCGAGGCGCGCAGCGCCCGCACCGTCACGACCGGGCACTCCCGCTCCAGGAACTTCCGCGTCGTGTCGCGGAAGAACTCCTGGTCGTCGGTCAGCGCGATCTCCATCGCAATTCCTCGTTCCGCTCGGTGGCCGGACGGCCATCCTGGCGAGGATTTGGGCCCCGCGCAATTTCGGCGCCCGGAAATCGGCGCTAGCGTGCGCCGCCGTGGGTGCCGTCGCGCGAGACCCGGAGATCACGGCCGCTCAGCTCACTTCCTGGCTCTCGGAGGTCGCCGGCCTGGCCGGCGTCGCCGTGGACCACCTCGAGATCCCGAGCGCCACGGGATGGTCGAACGAGACCGTGATGTTCGACGGCACCTGGGCCGATCCGGCGGGGGTGCGCCGGACGCGGCCCCTGGTCGTGCGCATCGCCCCGCTCGAGTACCGCGTCTTCCTGGAGTCGAACTTCGAGTCGCAGTACCGGGTGATGCAGGCGCTCGCCGACCACACCGACGTGCCCATGCCCGAGATGCTGTGGTTCGAGGCCGACCCGTCGTGGTTCGGGAGCCCCTTCTGGATCATGGAACGCATCGACGGCGTGGTGCCGGGCGACAGCCCGCCGTACGCGGCGTCCGGGTGGCTCCACGACTCGTCGCCCGAGCAACAGGGCCAGGCGTGGTGGAGTGGGATCGACGCGATGGCCGCGGTCCACCGCGTCGACTGGCGCGCGCTCGATCTCGGCTTCCTCGACGACCCGGCCCGAGGCTCGACTGGGCTCGAGCAACAGCTGCGCTACTACGCCGAGTCGCTGGAGTGGGCGGAGGGCGCCACGCCCCATCCGGGGGCGCGGGCCGCGCTCGTCTGGTTGCAAGCCGAGATGCCGCCGGCACCACCGGAAGGCGACACGATCGTGTGGGGCGACTCGCGGTTGAGCAACCAGATCTACCGCGACTTCCACGTCGTCGCGGTGCTCGACTGGGAGATGGTCGCGCTCGGTGATCCACGCATCGACCTCGGCTGGTGGCTCTTCTGCGACGACGTGCTTTCGCGCACTGCGGACACCGATCGGCTCCCGGGATTTCCCTCGGCCGCAGCGACGGTCGCGCGCTGGGAGGCGCTCACCGGGCGTCGCGGCGACGACCTCCACTACTTCCTGGTGTTCGCCGGGTTGCGCTTCACCGTCGTGATGCTGCGCCTCAGCACGCTGCTCGTCGACCTCGGCCTCTCGCCCGAACCGTTCGGGTACGACAACGACATCAGCCGTGCGTTGGACGCGCTGCTCGCCGCTTCGTCTCGTTAGGGCGTGATGGCGACGCGTGCCGACCGGCTCGGCCGAGGCCTGACGGCGGTACAGCGCGCGCTCCAACGAGTGGAGCAGCACGTTGCGGATCTCGCGCGGGTCGATCAGCTCGTCGAACCCGAGCGTCCCCGCGGAGCGGTAGGACGCCTCCAGCTCCATGTCGCGCAACATCTCCGCCTCGTCGGTGTCGGACTTGCGCGACCGGCTCATCGCCGCGGCGCCCATCGCGCCCATCGTCGCCCCCGGGAGCGCGAACACGGCTGACTGGCCGTCGAACCCGATCATGCCCATGACCATCGACCCGAAGCCGTACGCCTTGCGCAACGTCACCTCGAACTTCGGCGTCGTCGCGACCGTCTGAGCCGCGAACATGCGCGCACCGCTGCGCAGGATGCCGCGCCGCTCCGACGCGGTGCCCGGCATCACCCCGGGGTTGTCGGCGAGGAAGACGAGCGGCAGGTGGAACGAATCGGCGACGGTGATGAAGTGGGCGGCCTTGTCGGCGCCGTCGACGTCGATCGAACCTGCGTTCATCTGCGGCTGGTTCGCCACCACCGCCACCGGGTGGCCTCCGAGATGCGCGAGTGCGCACACCACGGTGCGACCGAACTCCGGTTGCACCTCGAACCACGACGACTGGTCGAAGACGACGTCGATGACGTCGCGCACGTCGTAGACCCGCCGGCCGTCGCGGGGCACGATGTCGAGGATCTCGGGCACGAGGCGGGGCTCGGTGTCGTCGTGCACGTAATCGGGCGGGTACGACCAGGCCGACGACGGGAGGTAGCTGAGGTAGAGGCGTACGAGATCGAGCGAAGCCTCGTCGTCGGCACCGACGTTGTGGATCAGGCCGCTGGCCACCGCGACGGGCGGGCCACCGAGCTCCTCCTTGGTGACCTTCTCCCCCAGCGACTCGAGCACCACCGGCGGACCGGCGGTGAAGATCGCAGCGTGGGCGCTCATCACCGCGAAGTCCGACATCGGCGCGATCGAGCGCGCCGTGGCCCGCCGACGAGCCGAGCACCGCGGTGACCACCGGCACGTAGCCCGAGCACCGCGACTGCGCGAGCAGATCGGTCGGGCTGCGGCCGTAGGCCTTGCCGTCGGCGCGGAAGCCGGCGCCGTCGAGCAGCATCACGAGCGGGATGCGATCGATCACGGCAAGCTCCGCGGCGCGGTAGCGCTTCGAGTTGCTCGTGTGGCTGATCGTGCCCGCGAACACGGTGAAGTCCTCCGCCGCGACCATCACCGGCCGACCGCCGATGCGACCCGATCCCATCACGACGGCCTCGGCCGGCGCCTCGCGGCCGCCGGCGAGGGTGCCGAGCTCCTGGAACGAGCCGGGATCGAGCAGGACGTCGATCCGCGTCCGGGCGTCGAGCTTCCCGGCGTCGTGGTGCTTCGCCAGGCGTTCCTCGCCGCCCATGGCGCGCCCGGCGGCCCGCCGGTCGTCGAGGTCGGCGATGGTCGCCCTCCAGTCCTCGGGCACCACCGGGTCAGGCATCGCGCGTTCCCACCAGCTCTGCAATCAACTCGAGCGCGTCGGTGTCGTCGGCGCCCACGATCACACCGGTGACACCGGGCGGGACCACTCCACCGGCTTCCCACTGCTCGCGGATGCGCGCCGGCGATCCGATCAGGGTGCCCTGCAGCATGGCCTCGTCGGGCATCGCCGCGATCGCCTCGTCGCGGCGACCGGCGAGGAACAGCTCCTGGATGCGGGCCGCCTCGTCCGCGAAGCCGCGCTTCGCCATCGCCTGCACGTGGTAATTGTGCGAACGCGCTCCCCATCCCGCCAACGTACGTGGCGCGGAACGGGCGTTGGCGGTCGAGCCAACCCTGGACGTCGTCGGTGATCACGACGTTGAGGCCGTTGAACACCTCGAAGTCGGCGACCGGTCGCGGGTCGTCGGCGGGTCGGCGGCCGAACCCGTCGGCGAGCATCGGGGCGACCTCGGGGTCGTCGATGCCGTCGGGCGGCAAGCCCATCGGCAACCAGCCGTCGCACAACTCGGCGCACAGCGCGGTGTTGCGCGGACCGACCGAGGCCATCCAGATCGGGATGTCGGCGGGCGAGTGCAGGATCGACTTCAAGGGCTTGCCCTGGCCGAGCGCGCCCTCGCCCCGGTAGGGCAGCGAGATCTCGGGACCCTCGTGCGTGACCGGCCCCTCGCGTGCGATCACCTTGTGCAGGATGGTGATGTAGTCGCGGCAGGCGCGCGGTCGGCTTCCCCAGGGTTGGCCGTACCAGCCCTCGACGATCTGGGGCCCCGACACGCCGATGCCGACGATCATCCGGCCGCCCCCGGCGAGGGCGTCGATGGTCATCGCCTGCATCGCGAGAGTGGCCGGTGGGCGTGCCGCGAGCTGCACGACCGCGGTGCCGAGCTTGACCCGGCTGGTCATCGGGGCGATCGCCGCGAGGGGCGAGAGGGCATCGCTGCCGTAGGCCTCGGCCGTCCACACCGAGTGGAACCCGAGATCCTCGGCGAGGCGAACCGTGTCGTAGGGCACCTCGAGCTGCGCGGCGCGGAAGAGCTCGAGTCGGAGTCCCAGTTTCAGCACGCGGGCGACGCTACCCGAGCGGGAACCGCCCGGTTGCTCTTTGCCCGCACCGGGCCGGCTGTGAGACGGTGGCCGGTCACCCGCCAGAGAGGACGCACGTGAACGACGGCACCTGGCTCCGCGGTCGGACCGCCATCGCGGGCATCGGCCACACCCCGTGGGGCAAGCGCGGCGAGCACGCCGCCAAGGGCCACCTGCGCCTGGTCGTCGAGGCGATCACCCAGGCCTGCGAGGACGCCGGGATCTCCCCCAAGGAGGTCGACGGATACAGCTCCTACGTGACGAACATCGACCCGGCCGAGCTGTTCACCGCGTTCGGCGCCGATCGGCTCCGCTTCGCCACCCAGACCTGGGGCGGCGGCGGCGGGGCGATGGGGGGCGCGTTCCTCAACGCCGCGCTGGCCGTCGCCGCCGGGCAGGCCAACTACGTCGTGGTCCACAAGGTCATGACGATGGAGGGCGACAACCGTTACGGCCAGGCGTTCGGCCAGATCGGCATGAAGAACCCCGTGGTCCCCGGGCCGATGGCGTTCGCGGTGCCCTACGGGCTGCAGTCGCCCGGGCAGATGTTCGCGTTGGCCGCGCGACGGCACATGTCGAAGTACGGCACCACCGACGACCAGTTCGCCGAGGTCACGATCAACGCGCGACGGATGGCCGCGAACAACCCCGAGGCGCGCTTCCGCGTGCCGTGCACGGTCGAGGACCACCACGCGAGCCCGATGATCGCCGACCCGCTCCGGCTGTTCGACTTCTGCATGGAGTCGGACTACGGGTGCGCGGCGATCGTCACCACCGCCGAGCGGGCCGCCGACCTCCGCCAGACACCCGCCTACCTTGCCGGCGCGGTCGGCGCCGCACCGTACCGTTACGGGCACACGCTGATGGGCAGCTACAACATGCCCGACGAGGACTTCGCGTCGTCGGGGCAGCGGGCGGCGGCCGCGGAGCTGTACCGGGTGAGCGGGCGTGGCGTCGAGGACCTCGACGCGGTCATGGTCTACGACCACTTCACCGCCATGGCCATCATGTCGCTCGAGGACTTCGGCATCTGCCCCACGGGCGAGGGCGGTCCCTACGTCGCCGACGGGAACCTGCGCTTCGACGGTCCGTTGCCGGTCAACACCCACGGTGGCAACCTCGCCGAGGTGTACGCGCACGGCATGACCCACGTGTTCGAGGCCGTGCGCCAGGTTCGGGGGACCGCCATCAACCAGGTCGCCGGCGCCGAGAACGTCCTGGTGATCGCCGGTTCCAGCCCGTCGCCCAGCAGCGGCCTGATCGTCAGCGGGGAAGCATGAGCGAAGTGACCGCGCCACGCCAGGAGCGGAAGGAATGAGCACGCAGCAGCCGGCCGAGCCGCGCGGCTTGCCCTGGCCGGCCCTCGAGCCCACCACGGCCGGGTACTGGCGGGCCGCCAGGGAGGGCCGGCTCGTGATCCAGCGATGCGACACCTGCGGGACCCACCGCCACCCGCCCACCGAGGCGTGCTACGCGTGCCAGTCGCTCGCGTGGTCGTGGGCCGACGTGCCCGGGACCGGCCGGGTCTACACCTACACGTGGGTCGACCGTCCGGTGACCCCGCAGCTCGCCCACCTCGGCGTCTACAACATCACCGTCGTGGAGCTCGACGGCACCCGAGGGGAGCCGGTCCGGGTGTTGACCCGGATCGACGACGTGCGCCGCGACGAGCTGCAGGTGGGGCTCGAGGTCGAGGTCGACTTCGAGCCGCTCGACGACGAGTCGGCCCTGCCCGTGTTCCGCCCCCTCCGCCATGCGTAGCCGGGCACGTTCGAACCGGTCCTCCCCGGCATGAGCGACACCACCTGGCGCCCCGATCCCCGCCAGGGCACGGTCGCGCCCACGGCCGGGACCCCGGCACGCCGGCCCGCTTCGATCCGGCGCACCACCACGGTCGACTCGACCCGCCCGGCGGGGTTCCGGGCACCGCTGGCCCAGCTGGGTCGCGCGCGCGACCTCGCCACCACGCCCGACGGCGATGCCGTCGTGGTGGCCGATGCCGAGATCCGCGTGCGCACGGAGCTCACCGAGGGCCCGGTCGTCGCGTCGCTGACCCTGGATCCCGAGGTGCCGGCGCTGGACACCCTCGTCGGGCGGCGTGCGGCCGGCGGATTCCGCGCCGCGATCGACGCGTCGGTGGGGGCCGAGCGCGGCTCTCTCGAGTACCTCTTGCTCGACGAGATCCCCGGCGCGACGCTCGTGTCGGGATTCGCCATGGCCGTCGCCGCCGAACGCGGCGAGTTCGACATGCAGGCCATCCGGGTCCGCACCGCGTCACAGCCTCGGCTGCAGGTACCCGACCTCTGCGCCGGCTGGCAGGCCGGCGGCACGCTGCTCGCCAACCTGGTCGACGACCGGCCACCGATGCTCATGGGACCGGCCGCGCTCCCCGTCACGAGCACCGACGATCCCGACGCGTGGCACACGGTCGAACCGATGCCGGCCCATGCCATGCGCCGGGCACGCCGGATCGACGTGTGGCGCGACACGGACGCCGACGGCCTGATCCGCGTCGACGTGTTCTTCCGCGACAGCCACATGGCGCCCGACGGGAACGAGACGGTGGTGCACGAGTACACCGTCGACGCGGCCGTCGACCCGGTGACCATGACGTTCGTGGCGTGCGAGGCGACGCCCCGCGTGTTGCCTTGGCGCGAATGCCCGGAGGCGATCGGCAGCGCCGGCCGCCTGGTGGGGCTCCCGGTGCTCGGGCTGCGGCCCGAGGTCCGGACCCGGCTGGTCGGCCCGAGCACGTGCACCCACCTCAACGACGTCCTCCGCGGCCTCGAAGACGTCGACTGGCTCACCCACGCGCTTCCCTGACCGACGAACCAGCGTCGCTGACGGCCCTCCACGCGGGGTGAACGACGCCAGTTCGCCGCGGGGGTCAGTCGAGCTTGGCGATGACCTCGTCGCCGAAGCGGTTGATGCCGTCGATGGCTTCCTTCGAGGTCGTGAACGGCCGCACGATCACCCGGTCGACTCCCGCGTCGCGGTATCGGTCGACGTCGGCGAGCCCGTCGATCCCGCCGCCGATGGTGAGCGTCGTCGTCCCCACGCGGTCGGCCGCGGCACGCCGGTCGTTGACCTCGCGGAGCGCGGCGGGGAGCTGCTCGAGCGAGTGGTTCATCGGAAGCCACGCGTCGCCGACGAGCGCGGCGCGGCGCTTGGCCGCGGCGCCGTCGCCGCCGATCAGCAGGACCGGTCCCGGCTGCTGGATCGGCTTCGGGTTGAACATCACCGGCTCGAAGTCGAAGAACTCGCCGTGAAACTCGACGACGTCATCGGACCAGAGCTTGCGGCAGATGTCGATGGCCTCGTCGACGCGGCGCCCGCGGGTCGCGAATTCGAGGCCGGTGGCCTCCCACTCCTCCTCGAGCCAGCTCGATCCGATGCCGAACTCCACCCGGCCGCCGGAAAGGACATCGAGGGTGGTGATCGCCCGCGCGGTCACGAAGGGGTGGCGCAGACCGATGTTGTAGACGTTGGTACCGAGGCGGATCTGCTTGGTGGTGGCCGCGATGGCCGCCAACGACAGCAGCGCGTCGAACGCCGGGGTGCTCGGCTGGACCGGAGGCTCGGCATGCCCCGTGCGCGGGCTGCCGCTCATCTTCATCGGGAACACGAGGTGCTCGGGCAGCCACACCGACTCGAACCCGGCGGCGTCAGCCGCCTGCGCACCCGCGGTCCAGAACTTCGGGTTGATGCCGGCGAGTTGCACACCGATCTTCATGCGTCCACTCCTCGGTCGTCGCCAGAAGCTACGGGTAATGTCACGACTCTTCCAGTCGAAGCCAGGGGGGTCCCATGAGCATCGAACGCTTTTCGTTGGACGGCAAGGTCGCGATCGTCACCGGGGGTGCCGGCGGTTGCGGCGAGGAGTACGGGCGTGGCTTGACTGCGGCCGGCGCCAAGGTCGTGTTGGCGGACCTCGACGGCGACAAGGCCGAGCGCGGCGCCGCCCAGCTCAGGGAGCAGGGCCGCGAGGCGATCGGCGTACGCGTCGACATCACCGACCCCGACGCCGCGGCGGCGATGGCCCAGGCGGCGATCGACGCGTTCGGCGGCATCGACATCCTGATCAACAACGCCGCGCTGATGTCGGAGATCCCGATGGGGTCGATCCTCACCCTGCCGCTCGACTGGTGGGACCGAGTGATGAAGGTCAACGTGATGGGCGCGCTGGTGTGCACGCGCGCAGTCGTTCCCGCGATGCTCGAGCGAGGCGGGGGCCGCATCATCAACCAGGTCTCGGGCGGCGCCTTCATCCCCGGCGGCGTCTACAGCGTCAGCAAGCTCGCGCTCGTGAGCCTGACGACGGTGCTCGCGGCCGAGCTCGGGGGTCAGGGAATCAACGTCAACGCGATCGCGCCCGGCTTCGTGCAGGACGAAGCCGGCTACAAGTCGCTCGGCAAGGACGACCCCATGCGCGCCGCGTTCCTCTCCGCCGTCCCCGGGAAGAAGGAGGGCCCGCCCGACGATCTCGTGGGCACCATCCTGTTGCTGGCGTCGTCGGCCGGCGACTGGATCAACGGCCAGACCATCAGCGTGGACGGCGGCTGGATCATGCGGGTCTGACCATGACCGACGACGTTCCGCAGCACCCGCCCACCTACTGGGAACTGATCGAGTCGTGCGCGGCCGCGACCCCCGATGCCGTGCTGCTCGAGGACGAGGCCGGCCGGAGCCTCACCGTCGCCCAGTACCGTGACGAGGCCGAGCGCGTCGCCGCCGGGCTGTACGCGCAGGGGATCGGCCCCGGTACCAACGTCAGCTGGCAGCTACCGACCGCGATCGACACACTCCTGCTGCTCGCCGCGCTGGCACGTCTGGGCGCGGTGCAGAGCCCCATCATCCCGATCCTGCGCGAGCGCGAGGTGCGCTACATCACCAGCGAGGCGCGCACCGACGTGCTGATCGTCCGACCGTCGTGGCGGGCGTTCGACTACGAGCAGCTCGCGACCTCGATCGCGTCCGAGGTCGGGTTTCGGGTGCTCGCTACCGACGCTCTGTCCACGGGTGACCCGTCGACCCTCCCCGAACCGCCCGGCCCCGAACCTGCCGACGCGCTGGCTGTACTACACGTCGGGTTCGACGTCGGACCCGAAGGGCGCGTGGCACACCGACCCGTCCGTCATCGCGGGCATGAACACCTGGCTCGACAAGCTGCGGCCCACGAGCGACGACGTGTACCCGGTGGCGTTTCCCGCGGCGCACATCGGCGGCGTCTGCATGCTGGGCGTGGCACTCGCCACCGGCATGCGGCTGTTGTTGATCGAGGCGTTCGACACCGAGCGCAGCCCGCTCGTCATGGCGGAGCGCGGTGCGACCCTGCTCGGCAGCGCACTGCCCTTCTTCCGGGCCTATCTCGCGGCCCAGGCTGCGCACGGAACCGAGCCACTGTTCCCGCGACTGCGCGCGTGCGTGAGCGGCGGCGCGCCGAAGCCGCCCGGCCTCCACGAGGAGATCAAGCGCGAGCTGGGTGGCGTCGGCGTCATCGGCAGCTGGGGACTCACCGAGTTCCCCATCGCCACGAGCGGTGCGATGCACGACACCGACGAGCAGATGTCGGCGACCGAGGGCGCCCCGGGGCCCGGCGTCGAGATCCGGGTCGTCGGGCTCGACGGGCTCGACACACCATCCGGGGAGGAGGGTGAGTTGCGCTTGCGCGGCCCGCAGATGTTCCTCGGGTACGCCAACCCTGCGCTCGACGCCGACGCGCTCGACGAGCAGGGCTACTTCCGGACCGGCGACCTGGGTGTCGTGGCGCCGACCGGCCACGTGACCATCACCGGTCGGCTCAAGGACATCATCATCCGCAACGCGGAGAACATCGCCGCGAGCGAGATCGAGGACGCGCTTCACCTGCACCCGGCGATCGCCGACGTCGCCGTGATCGGTCTCCCCGATCCGCGCACCGGTGAGCGCGCGGTGCGCGGTCGTCGTACTGGCCAAGGGCGTGACGTCGCTGTCACTCGTCGAGATCGCCGAGCACTGCCGCGAGCTCGGCCTCGCGAAGCAGAAGGTGCCCGAGCAGCTGGAGATCGTCGACGAGGTCCCCCGCAACGCCATGGGCAAGATCCAGAAGCCCGTCCTCCGCAAGCAATTCTCCCGCTAGAACCTGGCAACCTGCGTCGTAGGAGGCCCCTCGAGGGACGCCTGGCGACGCAGGTTCGTCATTGGGAGGGGTCGATGAGGACCTTGCCGGTGGCGGTGCGGTCGAGCATCGACTGCAGGGCCCGGCACGTCTCGCCGAGCGGGTAGACGGCGGAGACGTGGGGGTGGATCTGCCCGTGGTCGAAGAGATCGTGCAGCTCGCGCATGTCGCGGGCCACCTTCTCCGGTTCGTTCTCGGTGATCGTCCGCATCTCCATGCCGCGCACGATGACGCCCTTGAGGAGCACGAGGTTCAGCGGGATGCGCGGGATCTCGCCCGACGCGAACCCGATCACCACGAACCGGCTCCCCCAGCGCGTGGCCCGGAGGGCCTGCTCGGAGTACGGGCCCCCGACGGGGTCGACGACGACGTCGGCGCCGCCGCTCGTCAGCTCCTTGGCCCGCACCTTGAGGTCTTCCGTCGAGTAGTCGATGCCCTCGACCGCGCCGTACTTCCGGCAGAGGTCGAGCTTCTCGGGTGTGGACGCCGCCGCCACGACGCGGGCACCCAGGAGCGTGGCGAGCTCCACCGTCGCCAGTCCGACGCCTCCCGCGGCGCCGAGCACGAGCACGGTCTCGCCCGGCTGCACCTCCGCGATGGTGCGCAGCGTGTGGTACGCGGTCGTGTGCGCGACACCGAACGCGGCCGCGTCGCGCAGGTCGACGGAATTGGCGACGATCGTCACGCTGCTCGCGGAGACGGCGATCTTCTCCGCGAACGCGCCGACGAAGCTCGCGCCGTAGACGTGGTCGCCGACCGCGACTCCGTCGACACCGTCGCCGAGCGCGCTCACGACGCCCGCGAACTCACTGCCGGGGATGAACGGCGCCGGGACCTGCACCTGGTACTCGTTGGCGACGATCAACACGTCGGGGAAGTTGACCGCGGCGTAGGCGATGTCGACAACGACCTGCCCCGGACCGGCAACCGGATCGGGGACCTCCTCGATGACGACCGACTCGGGCGGTCCGTGTGTCGGGACGAGCGCGGCGCGCACGCCTATTTCCCGTAGTCCGTGGTCTCGGCGAGGTCGGCCGCGCCCTGCATGAGGTCGAGCACGATGGGGCCGAACGCCTGGAGCTTCTCGTCGTCGCCCCGGCGCTGGTACCCCTGCTCGAGCACCACCGCGAGCTTCCACTTGGCCAGGATGATGTAGTAGTCGAGGTCGTCGACCTGGCGACCGGAGACCTCCGCGTAGTGCTGCACGACCTGATCTCGCGACGGCATCCCGTACATGTTGGCGTAGCCCGCGGTCTCGGCCTCGACCGCCATGGTGTCCTCGGGCCAGCTCTGCACCACCCAGCCGAGGTCGAGCTTCGGGTCGCCGACCGTCCCCATCTCCCAGTCGATGAGCGCGGCGAGGCGCGCCGGCGCGCCGTCCTTGAACATGACGTTGGCGAACTGGTAGTCGCCGTGCATGAGGCCGGGGATGAAGTCGATCGGCTTGTGCGCCCGCAGCCAGGCCGACGCCTCGTCGAAGCCGGGCAGCTCCCGGCCCTTGATGCGCTCGAGGAACGAGGTCCAGCGGTCGACCTGGCGTTCGTGGAAGCCGTCGGGGCGCCCGAGGTCCTGCAGCCCCTTGGCCCGCCAGTCGACGTTGCCGAGCAGCGCGATGCCCTCGACGAGCTGGTAGGCCAGCCCCTTGCGCGCGTCCAGATCGGTGTCGAACGGCGCCGGCCAGCCGTCGGTGTTCATCGGCGACCAGCCGTCGACCCAGCCCATCAGGTAGAAGGTGCGGCCGAGCACCGACGGGTCCTCGCACACCCCGATGGCCTCGGTGTGGGGCACTTCGGTGCCGTCGAGCGCCTCGATGATCCGCCACTCCCGGATGATGCCCTTGTCGCGGTCTACCGGCGCGGTGGCAGGTGGGATCCGGATCACGCAGTGGATGCCCTCGCGGGTCAACTCGTAGATCTCGTTCTGCGAGCCGCCCGACACGTAGCGGGTCTCGAGCGGGTCACCCTTGCCCGGAAGCCCCTGGTCGTCCATCCATGTCGCAAGCCGTTCGAAGTCGATCACAGGTTTCCCACCTCGTGTTCCAGGTACTCGGCGTACTTCGCCTTCGCCGCCTCGAGCCGCTTCGGCAGGTGCTCGGTCGGCCACAGATCATCGGTCGCTTTGTACTCACGGAGCAACTGCCGCGCCACCGTCACCTTGTGCACCTCGGTGGGCCCGTCGGCCAGACCCATCGACGCCGCCCCGTGGATCATGCCGTTGAAAGGCATCTCGTTGCTGACACCCAGGGCGCCGTGCACCTGCATGGCCCGCCAGGCGATGTCGTGCAGCACGGTGGGCATGACGACCTTCGCGGTGGCGATGTCCTTGCGCACCCGCTTGTAGTCGTTGTACTCGTCGATCTCCCACGCCGTGTACAGCACGAACAGCCGGAACTGCTTCAGCTGCGCGTACGAGTCGGCGATGTAGCCCTGCACGAACTGCTTGTCGCCGAGGATCGAGCCCTGCGTCTCACGTGAGAGCGCGCGCTCACACATCATGTCGAGCGCCTTCTGCGCCAAGCCGATGGTGCGCATGGCGTGGTGGATCCGACCGCCACCGAGGCGGGTCTGCGCGATCGCGAACGCCTGGCCCTCACCACCGAGCAACGCGTCCGCCGGCACGCGCACTTCGTCGTAGTGGATGAGCGCGTGCATGCCCTCACCGAGCGGCTCGCCGGCCAGACCGATGTTGCGTTCGATCTTCACGCCGGGCGTGTCGGTCGGCACGAGGAACATCGACATGCCCTGGTAAGCGCTGACGTCGGGATCCGTGACCACCATGACGATCAGGAACGACGCCGTACGCGCGTTCGAGGAGAAGAACTTGTACCCGCTGATCACCCACTCGTCGCCGTCCTTGACCGCGCGGGTCGTGAACATGGTGGGATCGGCGCCCGCGTGGGGCTCCGTCATCGAGTAGCACGAGAAGCACTCACCGTCGAGCAGGGGCTGCAGGTACTGCTCCTTCTGCTCGGCCGTGCCGTAGTGGGCGATGATCTCGGCGTTGCCGGTGTCGGGCGCCTGGCAGCCGAACACGATCGACGCCCACAACGACCGTCCGAGGATCTCGTTGAGCAGCGCCAGCTTCAGCTGACCGAAGCCCTGGCCCCCGAGCTCGGGCCCGAGGTGCGTCGCCCAGAGACCGCGCCGCCGCACCTCCGCCTTGAGCGGGTCGATGATCGCTCGCCGGGTCTCGTCGAGCGGGTGGAACTGCAAGTCGGGAAAGAGCATGTCGAGCGGCTCGATCTCCTCCCGCACGAAGGTGTCGACCCAGTCCAGTTGCTCCTGGTACTCGGGGTCGGTCCGGAAATCCCATGCCATGGGTTCGCCTCCACGATGGTCGACTGCGCTCCGTCGTCCCGGGGCGGGAATCCGGCGTCCCGGGGCGGGAATCCGGCGTCCCGGAGCGGGAATCCGGCCACGCCTCCGCTTCGTCTCCGTCTGGTCGGCGGCCAGAATAGTATTCTCGGTGTGACGAACGCAATTCCACCACCCCCAGAAGGGCTGCCGGCCCCGGACGACGTGGCGGCCCGGGTGGCCGCCCGAACGCTCGCCGCCCGGGGCGAGACCTACGCCAGCGAGGTCCGACGGCTGCTCGATGCCGCGCTCGAGGTGATGCGACGGTGCGGCACGACGTCACGCCCCCGGGTGGCGGACATCGTCGCCGCCGCCGGCCTCTCCAACGAGGCCTTCTACCGCCACTTCCCGTCGAAGGACGCGCTGGTCGCCGCGCTGCTCGACGACGGCGCGGGCCGTCTGCGGAGCTACCTCGAGTACCAGATGGCGAAGGCCCGCGGTCCGGAGCAGCAGGTGCGCAGGTGGATCGAAGGCGTGCTCTCCCAGAGCGACGACGACATCGCGGCGACGACCCGGGCCGTGCTGTGGAACGGCGGGAGCGCGGGCCCCGAGTCGTCGGGCCGCCACTTCGCCAGCGCCTCGGTCGGCGCGCTCCTCCGAGAACCACTCGCGGAGCTCGGTAGCACCGACCCGGAGCTCGACGCGTCGATCGTCGCGCACGCGGTGTTCGGACGGTTGACCGACGCGTTGTGGCAGGAGTCGCATCCGACGCGCGCGTGGAGATCGACCATCTCGTCGCGTTCACGTTGACGGCGGTCAGTCGCGGGACTTGAGCACCGCGTCGGTGTCGCGGCCTGCCGCGTGCATCGCCGAACGCTCGCGCGGCGCGACGCCGTCCCAGCCGGCGTAGCCGCGGATTACCCGCACCTCGCCGAGATCGTCGTCGTCGACCATCAGGAAGCAGTCGTTCTCCAGCAACGTGGGATCGGTGTAGACGTCGTCGCGTGACAGCACCGCGATCGCCGCGACCCCGGCGGCGCGGCACGCGCCGACGGCCGCGTCGACGGTGAACCCGGTCAACGCGGTGTCGTCGACGCCGCGGATCTCGTCCCATGCGGCGCGTTGCGCGTCGGTGGTCGCGCACACCCCGAACCAACCGTCGGCGGCCTTGACGAACCGGTGCGCGGGGCTGTCGCCGACATAGTCGACGTAGCCCACGCGTGGCTCGGGCCGGTCGACGTATGTCGTGTACTCGGCGGCCTGGAACGCGACCGACGTGCGGCTCAGCGCGACGCTCACGTCCTGGCCTGCGCCGAGGTGCGTCCGCGCGTACAGCGCGGTCAGCGTGCCGAACGCGGCGAGGGTGCCGGTACCGATGTCGTGCAACGACATCGGTTGGATGACCGGCGTGTCGGCTCCGCCCTGCGCGATCATGAGCCCGCTGCGTGCCTGGAGGAGCGGGTCGAACCCGGGCGTCTCCTCGAGCGGTCCGGCGCCCCACCCGTCGATGTGGCAGTGCACGAGCCCGGCGTTGCCGGCGCGGAACGCGCCGACGTCGAGCCCCAGCTCGTCGACGACCTGGTGGCTCATGTTCTCGACCAGCGCGTCGGCGCGGTGGACCAGGGCGGTGAACGCGTCGCGCCCCGCCGCCTCCTTGAGGTCGATGCAGACCTGGTCCTTGTCGCGGTTCGAACGCGGAGTACGACGCGGCAGCCACGGTGCGGAAGTCCTCGCCGCCCGGCGGGTCCACCTTCACGACACGCGCGCCGAGGTCCTGGAGCACGAGGCACCCGAATGGGCCGGCGAGGAACTTGGTCGCGTCGACCACGAGCACCCCGTCGAGCGGCAACGTCGGCGCAGCCGTCGCCGCGACGTGGCGGGGCTCGGCGTCGATGCCGGTCGCGTCGAACGGTGCGAGCGAGCCCGGGGTCGCCGAGAGCACCGCGGGGAGCCCCGGTCCCGTCGTGGCGTCGTCTCCGGGCACCAGAAGCAGGAGGTCGTTGGCGGCGACTGTCTGGCTCGCGGCCCACTCGTCCCGCGTCTGC
Organism: uncultured Actinomycetes bacterium; assembly: GCA_963750045.1. Lineage (GTDB taxonomy): Bacteria > Actinomycetota > Acidimicrobiia > IMCC26256 > DASPTH01 > DASUAS01. The sequence goes on from CAVVPD010000007.1 coordinate 59,031, forward strand.
ACCGGCGCGTAGGGCACCCCGAGCTCGTCGAACCGCCGCGCCCAGTCATCGGAATCGCGCTCGGCCATGCGCTCGGCGAACCTCGCGTTCACGATGACCTGGACCTGCGGCTGCACGAACCGCGTGAAGTCGCCCTCGACCTCCGGCAGCAGCATGATCTCCATGAGGTCGAGTGCCTCGAGCAACTTGAAGAAGAACGGCGGCGTGAGCGCGCACACGAAGACCCACACACCGTCGCGGCATCGGTACATCCGGAACTGGGGCGACACGCCGGTGCCGTCCTTGTTCGCGCCGAAGGGCCGGAAGATGCCGGGGAGGTCGATCCGGATCGAGGTGTTCATCGCGTTCACCGCGTGGAGTCCCGACACCGTGAGCGAACGCGCCGTGCCGCGCGTCGCGCGCTCGATCAGCGCCGCCGCGATCGCGGTGGCGCCGAGCGCGCCCTGCTCGTAGGTGATGATCGGCACGACCGGAGCGACCGGATGGTCGCTGGTCGCACCCGGTTGCTGGCTGGCCAGCCCGGTCCACGCCCAGAGCAGCAGCTCGTCGGCCGGGAGGTCGGCGACAGGGCCACGGGGCGCGTGTGGCGGCATCCACGCGTGGACCAGCGCCGGGTTGCCCGCGCGGAGACGGTCGGCGTCGAGCCCGGCGCCCTCGAGCCCGGCCGCCGGGAGGTCGACGATGACGACATCGGCCTGCGACGCGAGGGCCTGCACCACGCCGTCGCCGGGCGGCACCATCTCCTTGGTCCGGTTCGCGTAGCGCCAGAGCGCTTCGTCCTGCACCGGCGCCTCGGACCGCGTGTCGACCCGAAGCACCCGCGCCCCGTACTCGCCGAGGTGCATGGCCGCGATCGCGCCGGCCGGGTGGACCGCGAGGTCCAGCACCGTCACATCGCGAAAGGCGCGTTCCAAGGCGTCAGGAGTTCCCGATCGTGTGCTCGAGCATGTTCGCGATCTTCTTGCGCGCTTCCTCACGCTTTGCCGGCAGCCACTCGGAAGGCCACAGTCCGTCGACCGGCTTGTAGCCCTTGAGCACCTCCTTCGCCGCGGTGACCTTGTGCACCTCGCTCGGGCCGTCGACCGAGGCCATGATCGGCACGCCCGACCACATGCTCCCGAACGGCATCTCGTTCGACACACCCAACGCGCCGTGGAGGTGCATCGCCTTGAACACGACGCTCTCCTGCACCTTCGGGGTGAGGAACTTGATGGTGGCGATGTTCTTCCGTACCCGCTTGTAGTCGTGGTAGCGGTCGATCTCCCAGGCCGTGTAGAGCACCAGCAGCCGGAACTGGATCAGCTCGGCGTACGCGTCGGCGATGTCGGACTGCACCATCTGCTTGTCGGCGAGGATCGAACCCTGCGTCTCGCGTGACAGCGCCCGCTCGCACATCATGTCGAGCGCCTTCTGGCACACACCGACGGTCCGCATGGCGTGGTGCACGCGCCCGCCGCCGAGACGGGTCTGCGCCACCGCGAACGCCTGGCCTTCGCCGCCGAGCAGCGCGTCGGCGGGGACGCGGCAGTCGTTGTAGTGGATGAGCGCGTGCATGCCTTCGTCTTCGGACTCACCCATGAGACCGATGTGACGCTCGACGTCGAGCCCGGGGGTGTCGGTGGGCACGAGGAACATCGACATGCCTTGGTAGGCGCTGACGTCGGGATCGGTCACCGCCATCACGATGATGAACCGGGCGGTGCGCGCGTTCGACGAGAAGAACTTGTAGCCGTTGATGACCCACTCGTCACCGTCCTTGACCGCGCGGGTGGTGAACATCTTCGGGTCGGCGCCCGCGTGCGGCTCCGTCATCGAGTAGCAGGAGAAGCACTCGCCGTTGAGCAGCGGCTGGAGGTACTTCTCCTTCTGCGCCTCGGTGCCGTAGTGGGCGATGATCTCGGCGTTGCCGGTGTCGGGCGCGGCGGTCCCGAACACGATCGGGGCCCACTGCGAGGTCCCGAGGATCTCGTTGATGAGGGCGAGCTTCAGCTGCCCGAAGCCCTTGCCGCCCAACTCGGGCCCGAGGTGCGCGCCCCACAGCCCCTCGGCGCGGACCTCGTCCTGCATCGGCCGCACCAGCGGACCCGTCTCGTCGTCGAGCGGGTGGAACGACCGGTGCGGGAAGACCAGGTCGAGCGGCTCGACCTTCTCCCGCACGAACTGGCGGATCCACTCCAGCTTCGTCTCGAACTCGGGCTCGGTCTCGAAATCCCACGCCATCGCGTGACCCCTCTCTCGGACTGTCGGTCGAACCTAGGCCGGTGCCGACCTAGCGCCCCACCCAATGTGGGGGCCGCTTCTCCATGAACGCGATCGCGCCTTCGCGCGCGTCCTCGCTGCTGAAGACCTCGCGCAGCTCGCCGCGCGACGGCCAGGCCGCCGCCCCGCCATCGACCGCGCCCGCTCGTACGACGCGCTTGATGACCGCGACCGCGAGCCGGACCGTTCTCGGCGATCCGTCCCGCCAGCGCGACCGCCTCGTCGACCACCTGCGCACCGGGAACCACGCGGTTCACCAACCCGATCTCCCGGGCGCGCTCGGCCTCGATGGTGTCTCCGGTCAGGGTGATCTCGAGCGCGAGGGCGAGCGGGATGCGGGTGGCGAGCAACGTGCCTCCACCACCGGGCAGCAGGCCGCGCTTGACCTCGGCGAGGCCGAACTTCGCGTGGTCGGCGGCGACCACGAGGTCGCACTCGAGCATCAGCTCGAAGCCCCCACCCACCGCGCTGCCGTTCAGCGCGGCGACGACCGCCTTCGGGAAGTCGGGCGGCACGAAGGCGTGCGGGATGCGGGCGTCGTCGGGGTGCTCCTCGGGCGCGGCCTCACCGCCTGAGTTCGCGGCGAAGTCCTTGAGGTCCATGCCCGCGCAGAACGCCTTGTCGCCGGCGCCGGTGAGCACGACGGCCCGCACGTCGGGGTCGACGGCCAGCTCCGCGAACGCGTCCTTCAGCGCGGTGAGTAGCGCGGCACTGAGCGCGTTGCGCCGCTCGGGCCGGTTCAGGGTCAGCACCTCGACCCCGCCTTCGCGCCGACGGAGCAGCACCGGCCCCTCTGCATCCGACATGCGAACGGCCTTCCGCTCAGACGGCTTCGACGGTGTCGCGCTCGGCCGGCTTCAGCTTGGTGCCGCGCCAGTCCTCGACGTCTTCGCCGAGCTTCGCCACCATCGCCTTGTCGTCGTGCACGACGGCCCAGTGCGCATGGTTGAGCTCGTGCATCGTGAAGCAGGCGTGCAGCGAGTTGTAGAACCCCTGGTTGTCCTGCGTCTGGTTCACCGACTCCTTGACGAGGAGCGCCGCCATCGTCGGGATCTTGGCGATGCGCCGTGCGAAGTCGAGCGTGCGCACGCCGAGCTCGTCGGGCGGGAAGATCTTGCTCACCATGCCGAGGCGGTACGCCTCGTCGGCGTCGATCGAGTCGCCCGTGAGCATCAGCTCCTTGGTCTTGCGCGCTCCGAATTCCCACGGGTGCGCGAAGTACTCGACACCGCACATGCCGAGGCGCGTGCCGACGACGTCGGCGAACACCGTGCCCTCGGCGGCGACGATGAGATCGCACGCCCACATCAGCATGAGCCCGGCGGCGTAGACACCACCGTGCACCTGGGCGACGGTGATCTTGCGGAGATTGCGCCACCTCAGCGTGTTCTGGAAGAAGTAGTGCCACTCCTGCAGCATCAGCGATTCGGCGCCGGTGCGGGTGCCTCCGTTGATCTTGCCGGTCGGGTGCTGCTTCGGCCCGGGATGGAGCTCCTCCCACATCTCCTTGGTGCCGGTGTCGTGGCCGGAGGAGAACATCGGGCCCTCGCCGCCGAGGATCACGACCCGCACCGTGTCGTCCGCTTCCGCCCGCAGGAACGCTTCGTTCAGCTCCACCAGCATCGATCGGTGCTGGGCGTTCCGGGTCTCGGGCCGGTTCAGCATGATCCGGACGATCGTGCCGTCATCGAATGACTCGTAATTGACGAAGCGGTACTCGGAATCAGCCATCACACAACCTCCGGAAGGGCGAGCACCCGACGCTACACACCGCGCTACTCGGGGCACCACCGCGTCAGCGGACCTCCCAGTCCGGGTCGCGCTTCTCCAGGAAGGCCCGGGCGCCTTCCTGGGCGTCGTCGGTGACGGCGACCTTCATGCGATAGTTCTCGGCGAGCAGCTCGGCCTCGTAGGTGGGCAGCGACAGGGTCTTGCGGATGGCGAGCCTGGTCCCACGAACGGCGAGCGGCGCGTTGCGGTTGACGATCTCCGCGATCTCCCATGCCCGGTCCATGAGCGCCTCACGCTCGACGATCTCGCTCACGAGACCGAGGTCGAACGCCCGCTGCGCCGACAGCCGCTCGTACTTGCCCATGAGCGCCAGGCGCATGGTGATGTTCAGTGGGAGGACGCGGGCGAGCCGCAACGCCTCCCGGCCCGACACGACACCGATGCTCACGTGGGGGTCGAAGAAGGTGGAGTCGTCGGACGCGATCACGATGTCGGAGGTGGTGACGAGATCGAGCCCGGCACCCGCGCAGATCCCGTTGACCGCGCAGATCACCGGTTTGGCGATCTCCAGGTACGGGAACGTCGCCTCCTGCGGCGCGTCCCACTGACGCATCGAGCCCAGCATGTCCTCGCCCTGCTGGTCGATGCCGCTGGTGTAGTTGCCCCTCTCCCCGACGCCGGCCTTGTTGACGTCGGCGCCGGCGCACAACGCCCGGCCGGTGCCCGTCACCACGAGCGTCCAGATCCCGGGATCGGCTTCGAGCTCACGGACGACGGCGTTGATCTCGGCGATCATCTCGTCGTTGATCGCATTGAGCACTTCGGGTCGGTTCAGCCGGATGCACGCGGTGCGCCCGCGTCGCTCGATCACGATCGTCTCGTAGCTCACCGTGCACTCCCCTGGTCCTGCTTTCCCTGGCATTTCGCGAACTCGGCCTCGGCCTCTGCCTCGACGACGGTGCCCGTGAAGAAGTCCGGGTTCATGGTCCGGTAGAGCTGCACGACGTTGGAGAAGGTGAACTCGCGGAAGTCGTGCTCGGTGATGTGGCCTTCCTCGACCAGCTCGTACGCCTCGTCCAACACCTCGGTGGCGTCGATCACGTCGAAGTGCGCGATGTCGGAGCCGAGGAGCGGCTTGAGCCGGAGCCCCATCGTCTCGTTGAACGCGATCGACGTCATCGGATCGTCGGCCTCGCACCCGAAGTAGAAGTTCTGGGCGAACAGCCGCCGGATGTCGTCCGGACCGTCGATCGTCACGCGGTCGAAGTCGTCGCTGTCGAGATCGCGTTCGGTGAGCTCAGCCTGGGAGGTGTCGGACTCCAAGGCGTCGAGGTTCCGGGCGACGATGTCGTCGATCTTGCCCGCATACCGCGGGTTCCCCGCGGTGTACCGCTCGAACAACCGCCGGAACGCGGCCGTGTCCAGGCTCGTGGGCTTGAGGTGCTCGTCCATGAACCGTCGGTTGCGCTTCTCCCAGTGGCCGAAGAGGTCGCCGTAGAGGTTGCAGGCCCACCCGACGCCGCCTTCGAGGAACCCGAAGTTGAGGGCGGGGAACCGCTCGGTGACGCCGCCGAGGAACAGGCTGCGGGCGAAGGTGTGGTGACTCTGCGCGAAGTGTCCGAGGTGGTTGCCCACGAAGTTCGACGAGAGGCTGCGGTCGGGCCAGCCCATGGATCCGCTGTGGCTGGTGACGGGGATTCCGAGGTCGACGAACTTCTGCCACACCGGGTCGTAGTCGTACGGGCTGTCGACCCCGAGGGCGTCGATGTAGACGCGGCGCTTGGCCGGATCAGGCTGCCATTCGGCGTCGGCCTCGATGGTGCGAGAGATCGTGCCGCCGGTGACGAGGACCTTCAGCCCGAGCGAATGCGCGTGCTCCATCTGCTCGATGGCCTCGGTCGGCTCGGCCAGGCTGAGCACGCCGGCGGGCACCAAGCGGTCGAGATACGGCGAGAACAGGTCCGCCACCATCGTGTTGTACGCCCGCATGGCCAGGTTGCTCAGCTCCGGATCGGCGATGTCGCGCCCGAGGGTGAGCCCGACGCTCGGGAACACGATGGCGAGGTCGATGCCCCAGTCGTCGAGGCTGTCGTAGAACAGGCCGGGCAACGCCGTGGCGGCGCGGTCGCGCACGTTGACCGGCACCCCCCAGAAGGAAGGCCGCCGCAACCGTCGCTGGCGGCGTTCTTCGATGGTGAGCTCGTACCAGCCGTGGAAGCGATGTCCGTACCGGGCGCGGAAGGTGTCGACGTCGGCCGCAGTGCCGACCTCGGCGATGTAGTCGAAGAAGATGGGAAACAGCTCGACCCAGTGACCATCCGCGTCTACCACCGGATGATCGAGCTGCTCGCGCACCTTCGCGCTCTTCGTCAACGGGGTCGTCCTCAAGCGATTGGCTCCTCGGTGGGCCGAGCGCCGAAGCGCTCGGCGAAACGGTCGGCGTACACCGGCCAGACGTCGGGGTTGATCAGCCGCGGCGGGACCCTTCCCGCGAAGATCGTGATCCACTGGTCGGCGGTGGCGAGCGCGATGTCCCGCGTCGCCTCGACGGTGATGCCGGCGGTGTGCGGGCTGGCGACCACGGTGTCGAGCGTGAGCAGCGGATGACCGGGATCCGGCGGTTCCTGGTGGAAGACGTCGAGTCCGGCACCCGCGATCCCGCCCGACGTCAACGCCGCGAGCAACGCGTCCTCGTCGTGCACCGGTCCGCGAGCGGTGGTGATGAAGAAGGCGCTCGGCTTCATGCGGGCGAACTGCTCGGCTCCGATGAGGCCCTCGGTCTCGGGCGTCAGCGGGCAGTTCAGGTGCACGAAGTCGGAACACTCCAACAGCTCGTCGAGGCTCACCTTCACGACGCCACGTGCTGCGGCGTGTTCGTCCGAGAGGTAAGGGTCGTAGGCGAGCACGGTCATCGCGAACGGCGCGCAGAGCTCGACCAGGCGCCCGCCGATCCGGCCCACGCCGACGACACCGAGGGTCTTGCCCAGCAGCTCGCTACCGCGCAACGCCGACCGGTCCCGCACGACGCCGCGTCGGATCATGCGATCCGCGAGCGCGATCTTCTTGGCCAGCGCCAGCATGAGCCCGAGCGCGTGCTCCGCCACGGCTTCCCGACCCGGACCCGAGTTGTTGCACACGATCACCCCGGAGGCGGTGCACGCGTCGACGTCGATGATGTCGTAGCCCGCGCCGGCCGAGCACACGGCCAGGAGGTCGGGACAGCGCTCCAGCAACGCGGGTCCACAGATCCACTGCTCGGCGACGCCCGGATTGCGCGCCAGCTCGGTGCGGATGAGCGACTGGTAGCCGTGCGCCCCACTGAGTCCCGCCCAGTTGGCCTCGACCGCTCCCGTGATCTCCAGGCGCGTGATGTCGAAGCCGCCGTGTTCGGCGAGGACGTCCCCCGCCACGGGATCGGTCCACTGGTCGAAGTAGACGAGCTTCGGGCGCACGGTCAGTCGAGCTTGGGCTTCGCCTGCGCGGCCTTGAAGAGGTTGGCGAGCTCCTCGTCGACGTTGTCGTAGTCGTTGATCGCGATGCGGCCTTCGCGTCCCGGCACCGGGTCGTACCCGAGGCGTCCACCCTCGTTCTCCATGTGGAAGAACTCGCGGCCGACCGGGAGCCGCCGGTCCTCGAGCGGGACCTCCGTCCACGCCCGCAGCAACAGCCGTCGGCGCTCCGGATCGGGACCGTCGACGAAGTCCGAACGGGAGTGGCACAGGCCATAGTTGTTGGCCATCGCCGCGTCGCCGGGCTGCATCCGCAACTCGAGCTGCTGACGCACGAGGACCGCGCGCAGGACCTCGATCGCCTCGGTCTCCTCCGCGGTCATCTCGCGCCCGAGCTCGTGCAGCGCGGGGAGGATGCTGCTGTACGTGAAGTTGATGCAGATCCGGCCGTCGGCGTTCGAGAAGATCGGCACCTCGTAGGGCGTGACGTCGGGCTGGCCCTCGGGCTGCTCGCTGCGCCGATGGTGCGGGAACCCGCGGTACAGGATCGGCAGGATGTCGGGTCGCGTGGCCAGGATCGTGTTGTGCGCGGCCGGCCCGCTCGAGTACTGGCTCTCGCCGCCGCTCTCGGCCTGGTGGATCCACAGGAGCGAGAACAGGTCGCCGGCGTCGTTGTGCATCGCCAGCTCGGCCGCCGATTTCGTGCCCCGCGCCGGTTGGACACCGCCCGGCAGGACCTCCTGCTGCACCCGCACCATCCGGTGACCGAAGGAGTTGTTCGAGAGCAACGTGCCGAAGTGGGTCAGCCACGCCCAGTACATGATCTCGTTCTCCTCGACCGAGTGCACGTCCACCGGGAAGCCCCGCACGATCACGAGACCGCGGCCGCGGATGAGCTCCTCGTAGATCTCGTGGGCGGGACCGTCGACGTCCGGATGGCCGGCGTGCTCGCGCCCGATGGCGTCGCGCGGCATGTCGCGGACGCGGGCCAGGATCTCCTCGAGGCCCGCCACCGTCGGCGGCGACAGCCGGTAGACGAGATCCTCGTCACCGGTGAAGTCGCTCCCGACCCACGCCATCGGGTCGTGCACCGGTTCGGTGTGGATGGTCGAACTCATGAAGCACCCCCCACGGGAATCGCGCGCAGCCGCGCCACGTGCGCGGTTGCGGCCTCGGTCATGAAGCCGGCGTCGGTGCCGGCGCTCACGAACCGCAGGCCCAGCTCGGCGAATTCGGTCAGCAGCTCGAGGTCGCGGATGCCGGCGATCCCGAAGATCTTGCCGTGGTCTCGACACGCCTGGGCGACGGTGCGCACCGCGTCGAGGAACGAGTCGTCGCGGAACTGCCCGAGGATGCCCATCTCCGCGGTGAGGTCGTGCGGGCCGAGCATGACCATGTCAAGAGTCGCGACCGACGCGATCTCGTCGGCCCGCTCGATCGCGAGTGGGGACTCGACCATCGCGGCCACCATCGTCCGGCGGTCGAACCGGTCGAGCAGCTCCTGCTGCGGCAACACCTGGTATCGGTTGGCCGGGTTGGGACCCGAGACCGACCGGTGGCCACGCGGGGGGAAACGGCACGCGTCGACGATCGCTTCGGCTTCGGCACGGGACTCGACGTGCGGCACGATCACGCCCATCGCGCCCACGTCGAGCGAGCGCGTGAGGTACGGGGCGTCGTGCGCGGGGACCCGCACCAACGGCGTGATGCCGGCCCCGATCGCTGCCGAGCACAGCAACGACGTGGTCTCGAGCGACGTGGCGCCGTGCTCGAGGTCGACGTACACCGCGTCGAACCCGGCCGCCGCCGCGATCGTCGGGATGTCGGCGGTCCGCGCCTGGGTCAACGCCATGCACAGCACCAGCTGTCCGGCGTCCAGTCGCTCGCGCATCGAGGGCACGCCCGGAATCATGCTCCGTCGCCGGGCGGCCGGCGAACGGGTCGAGGTGGGAGCACCACGCAGGCTCCTCGAGGGTGAAAAGCTAGTTCTTTCACAGCGGGAAGGAGCATATCGCGCCGGCTCGGGAGGACGATGCGGCACGGCGGTGGTCGACCGTGCTGGACTGCCTCCAGGGGGGCCGCAGGTGACGGCCTGGAGACCTGAACCGGAGCAGCAGCGATGAGCAACGTCATGGAAGGCATCCGCATCCTCGAGGTCGCCGAACACACCTTCGTGCCCGCGGCGTCCGGCATCCTCGCCGACTGGGGTGCGGAGGTGATCAAGATCGAGCACGTCACCCGCGGCGACGCCGCACGTGGCCTCGGCTCGACCGGCATCGCCGGGTTCAGCGGCAAGGTCGCCGTGCTCATGGAGCACGCGAACCGGGGCAAGAAGAGCCTGGGCCTCGACCTGACCGACCCCGCCGGACGCGACATCCTCTACCGGCTCGCCGCCATCTCCGATGTCTTCCTCACCAACAAGATGGCCGGCGTCCGCTCGCGGTTGCAGATCGAGGTCGACGACATCAAGGCCCACAACCCGAACATCGTCTACGTGCGCGGCACGGGCTACGGCAACCGCGGCCCGGACACCGACGCCGGTGGTTACGACTCGCTGGGATTCTGGGCGCGTTCGGGCGTCGCACACTCGGTCACCCCGTCCGACCTGCCCCAGCCGATCAACCAGCCCGGGCCCGCGTTCGGCGACTCGATCGGCGCCATGACCATCGCCGGCGGCATCTCCGCCGCGCTCCTCCACCGTGAGCGAACCGGCGAGGCGAAGGTGGTCGACGTGTCGCTGCTGTCGTCGGCCATGTGGGCGATGGGCGGCACCATCGCGGTCGCGCAGGACATCGGCATGGCGTGGCAGGCACCGCCGGCGGGTGAGCCCATGGCACCCTTCAACCCCCTCATCGGCTACTTCGGGACTTCCGATGGGCGATTCATCATGTTCTCGATGCTCCAGGGCTTCCACTACTGGCCGGAGGTGTGCGAGCGCTTCGGTCGGCTCGAGCTCGTCGGCGATCCGCGCTTCGACACCCACGAGAAGCTGATGGAGAACGCCGCGGTCGGTGCCGAGATCATCCGGGGCGAGGTCGCGAAGTACACGCTCGCCGAGATCAAGCAGAAGCTGAACGGCATGCGCGGACAGTGGGCGATCGTGCAGGACACCCTCGAGATCGCCGACGACCCGCAGGTCGTCGCCAACGGCTACCTGCAGAACCTCGAGTGGGACGGCTACGGCTACAAGCTGGTCGAGACTCCCGTGCAGTTCGACGAGGAGCCCTCGGTGCCGGGCAAGTCACCCGACTTCAACGAGCACGGCGACCAGATCCTCACCGACCAGCTCGGCCTCGACTGGGACACGATCGTCGACCTCAAGGTGAAGGGCGTCGTCGCCTGACGTTCGGCGCGCCCGGCGCTAGCGGTGGAAGACCACGGGCATCGTCTTGATGCCCGGGGTCATGTGCTGGCGAACGCGCGGGGTGTCCCCGGTCAGCTCGTAGTTGGGGAACCGGTCGAGGAGCTCGCTCAACACGATCCGGGCCTCACGCCGGGCGAGGCTGGCGCCGAGGCAGAAGTGCTCGGCGAAACCGAACGCGAGCTGCGGCGGATCGGGGTCACGCCGCACGTCGAGCTGGTCCGCACGCTCCCACGCGTCCTCGTCGCGGTTGGCCGACGCGTAGAGCAGACAGAGGAAGTCGCCCCGCGTGATCTGCTGCCCCCGGAGCTCGACGTCGTCGAGCGCGGTCCGGCACATGTGGGTGACGGGCGTGACGTAGCGGAGGAACTCCTCGACCGCGCCGGGCATCAGCTCGGGTGACGCGGCGAGGATCGCCCGTTGGTCGGGGTGCTCGGCGAGCGCCTTGCCCGCGCCGGCGAGGAGACCACGGGTGGTCTCGTTGCCCGCGATCAGCAGCACCTGCGCCATCGAGAGCTGCTCCTCGAGCTCCAGCGGCTTGCCCTCCCACTCCGCCTGGCTGAGCTTGGTGAGCAGATCGTCGCGAGGGTTCGTGACCCGGTCCTTCAGCTGTTCGGCGAAGTAGTCGCGGAACTCGATGATGTCGCCGATCTTCGCGTTGAGGTCGTCCTCGTCGCGGTACTGCGGGAGCGTGTCCTCGGACATCTCGATGAACGAGTCGGACCAGCGGCGGAAGTCGTCGAGATGCTCGAGCGGCACGCCGAGCATCAACGCGATCATGATCATGGGCAGCGGTGCCGCGACGGTGTCGACGAAGTCGAGCTCGACGTCCTCCGGGATCTGGTCGAAGAGCTCGGCCGCGATCCGCTGGACCTCGGACTCGATCTCGTTGATCGCCTTCGGCGTGAACGCGTGGCTCGCGATCCTGCGCAGGAAGCGGTGCCGCGCGCCGTCGGCCATCACGAGGTTGTCGACATACGTCGGGCCCATGCCCGCAACCCGTCGGAGCTCGGCGATGCGGGGCATGCCGGTGTCGTCGGGGATCGCCTGACCGGTGTCGTCGACGTTCGCGCCGGCGACGTAGATGTGGTACCGGTTCGAGAACAGCTCGGGTTGCTTGGAGATCCAGCGGATATCGTCGTACTTCGAGATCGCCCACACCTCGTCGCGCGGCGACCAGTAGACCGGCGCCTCGCGTCGCAACCGGGCGTACACGTCGTGGGGATACGACATGAACCACTCCGACTCCATGAGCCGGACCTGGTCCTCGAGCGTGTTGGTCATGGTCGATTCCGTTCCCGGCTCAGACGCCCAACGGGCGGTCGCCGATGATCTGTCGGTCTTCGAGCTCGTGGTACCGCGTGTCGTCGATGCCCAGGTCGTCGACCAGGATGTCGTGGTTGTGCTGACCGAGCGTCGGCGCCGGCGTGCGCAACCACCGGTCGACCGACGCGAACCGGAACGGCCACGTGGGCGTCGCCATGCGCCCGACGATGGGATGGTCGATCTCTTCGTAGAAGCCGCGCGCCTGAAGCTGCGGATGCTCGTCCATGAGGCGCGGGTCGCGACCGGCCGCCGCCGGGACACCGTGTGCCACGAGCAGCTCGGCGGCTTGGTCGACATCGTGCTCCGCGCTCCAGGCCGACAGGCGCTCGTCGAGCTCGTCGTGACGGGCCCGCCGGCCCGCGTAGGTCGAGAGGTCGGGATCGGTGGCCCACGCGGGTGATCCGATCGCCTCGACCAGGGCCCCCCACTCGGCGTCGGTGGTGACCGAGACGGCCAGCCACTGCTCGTCTCCCCGGGCGCGGTAGAGACCCTGCGGCGCGACGTTCGGGCTGCGGTTCCCGTCGCGTTCGAGCAGGTTGCCGTACGCCGTCTTCTCGAGCACGAGCTCGCACGCCGCGTTCAACGCGCCCTCGACCATCGTGACCTCGAGCAGGCTGCCCCGGCCGGTCGCCTCGCGCTCCGCCAGGCCGACGATCAGCGCGAACGCGGCGTGCATCCCCGCGTTGGGGTCGCTCGGACCCTGCTGGATCCGGGGCTGGTCGTCACGGTGACCGGTGATCCAGGCCATGCCGGTGACCTGTTCCATCGTCTGCGCGAAGCCGACGTTGTCGCGCCACGGACCCGAGAGTCCGAACGCGGGCATGCGGACCAACAGGCACCGTGGGCTGAGCTCGTGGACCTGCTCCCACCCCAGCCCGAAGTTGCCCAGCACGCGGGGCGAGAAGTTCTCGAGCACGGCGTCGCTCTCGGCGATGAGGTCGCGGAGCAGGGCCAGACCCTCCTCGGTGCCGAGGTCGAGGGTGAGGTTGCGCTTGTTCGTGTTGGAGCAGAGGTAGTGCGCGCTGCGCTCCCACCACGCGCCGGCCATACCGGTCGTCGCGCCGGTCGCGCGCATGCCGTCGATGCGGCTGATCGACTCGACGTGGATGACGTCGGCGCCGAGGGCGGCGAGCGCGCCTGCCGCGATCGGTCCCGCCCACCACGCGGTGAGGTCGAGCACGCGGACCCCGGCGAGCGGGAGCTCGTCGGGACCCACCGTCGTTGCGGCGGCGCGGGTGTGCGCTTCGATGGTGCCGGTGTGCTCACCGAGGCGCGGCGCCGGGCGCGGCGGTGGCGGATCCTCGTCGTCCATGCGCCACGGTCGGCGCGGCAGCTTGAACGACTTCGTGGCGTCGTCGACGAACACGTGCCGCGCTTGGAAGTGGTCGCAGTCGAGGATGTTCTCACCGCTGTGGACCGGCGCGACCGGGATCCGCAGCTCGCTCGCCATGCGCACGATGTCGGCGGTGGTGTGCTGCGGGGTCCAGGCGTGGACGATGTCGTTCCACTCGTCCCACCCCTTCTGGCGGTCCATCTGGTTGCTCCACGGGTCGCCGTCGATGAGATCGGCGCGGTCGATGAGCAACAGGAAGCTGTGGAACTGCTGGCGGCTGTTGGTGCAGAACCCGACGTACCCGTCCAGGGTCGGCTCGACCGACGGGGTCTCGATGGTGCGGCGCGCGCCGACGACGGGCGGGCGGCCGAGCAGCGCGCGGATGTAGTCCGCGTAGCTGCTCGCGGCGATGGTCATGACCTCGGCGATGGAGAAGTCGACGTGATCGCCGCGTCCGGTTCGCCGGGCGCGACGCGCCGCGGCCGCGATCGCCATCGCCGAGAACGTGCCGGCCAACCACTCGCTCGTGCGGCCACCGGCCTGGAAGGGGACGCTCCGCACCGAGCCCCGGCCCACGAGGCCTCCGGATTCCGCTTGCACGATGAACTCGCTCGTCGGACGGTCGGCGTAGGGACCGGTGCGCCCGTACGGCGTGATCGAACACACCACGAGGCCGGGGTTCGCGTCGAGGAACGACACCGGATCGAACCCGCGGGCGGCCGCGCTCGCCGCCGTGGCACTGTCGACGATCACATCGGCGCCCGCCAGCAACGACGCGATCTCGGGATCTTCGGGCCCGCCCACCACGGAACGCACGCCGTGATGCAGGAACTGGAACAGCGCGCCGCCGTCGTCGACCGAGACGGTTGCGCCGCCCGACGACCACGCGCGCCACGGATCGCCCTCCGGTGGTTCGACCTTGACCACGTCGGCCCCGGCGTCGGCGAGCAGCCGGCAGCAGTACACGCCGGGGATGCCCGAGCTCAGGTCGACGATCCGCAGGTCCGACAGCCCGTGCTGCACGCGGTCAGCCCGTCAGCTCAGGAGGTCGGCGCGGTCGGAAGTACGGCAGCGTGAAGCCGCCCTCGATCTCGTGGAAGTCGACCTCGACCCGCAGGCCGATCTCGACCGCGTCGATCGGGCAGCCGATCAGGTTCGAGAGGACCTGCCACCCCTCGTCCATGTCGACGATGATCGCGGCGTACGGCGTGTGGAACGCGGGGATCTGCGGCCGCCACACCGTGGTCCAGCTGTAGACCGCGCCCGTGCCCGCGCTCTGCTCCCAGGTGAGCTCCTGCGCCGTGCAGTGCGCGCACAGGTAGGCCGGCGTATGGGTGGCGAGACCACAGTTGCCGCAGCGTTGGAAGAGCAGCTCGTGCCGCGCGCATCCGTCCCAGTAGGGCTGCGTGAGCGGGCTCGGATACGGCTTCGGGATGGCACCGTTCTGCGGTTCCAGCATCGTCATGGCCGATCAACTCCCAACAGCATCACGTCGTTGAACAAGGCACCCGAGCCCCCGTTGGAGCACATCGCGAGCTCCGCGCCCTCGATCTGCGTCGTCGGGCAGGTCCCCCGCAACTGCTCGACGCTGCGGATCACGCGTTGCAGCATCTGCGGCGCGGCGCCGGCGTGGCTGTACGACATCAGCCCCCCGTCGGTGGTGATCGGGTACTGACCGCCGGCCTCGATGGTGCCCCCCATCACGAAGTCACCGCCTTCACCCTCGCCGCAGAAGCCGAACGCCTCGAACTGGCGGATGATCTCGAACGAGAAGGGATCGTAGAACTCGCAGACGTCGACGTCGGTCGGGCCGAGCCCGGCCGCCGCGAACGCGTGCTCAGCCAGCGCGCCGTCCGACGGTGCCGTTGACGAGATCCGCGCGGCGGAAGCCACCGAGCTCCCAGGTCGGGGGGTTCCGGTAGGCGGTGCCGCCGCTGTCGCTGTCGCCGCCGAGCACGTACACGGGGCGCTGGGGTCCGTCGAGCGCGGCATCGGCACACGTGAGGACGAGCGCGCACCCACCCTCTGACGCGGTCGCGCAGTCGAGCAGGTGGAACGGATCGGCCACCATGCGACTGTCGAGGATGTCCTGGGGAGTGAACGGCCCGCGCCCGAAGTAGATCGCCTCGGGGTTCACGCTGCCGTGATTGCGGATGGTCGCGGCGATGGTGGCCAGCGAGTCGGGCTTCGTGCCGTAGACGTGCATGTGGCGGCGCGCGATCAGCGCGAACTCGGCGGCGGTGAACATCCCGAACGGCGCCACGAATTCGCTGCTCGGCCGGGTCCACGGCGCGGTCGACGACCGGTCGGTGTAGACGCCGGCGGCGCCGCTGATGATGAGGACGTTGGTGGCCATACCGGTGGCGATGGCCATCGCCGCGTGCAGCACCGCCGGGATCCCCTGCCACGACGATGACACCCACGCAGGCGAGAGACGGCCTTGGTACACGAAATCGTTGGCGAACTGACCGACGACACCGTCGATGTCACGAACGCCCAGCCCGGCGTCGGCGAGCGCGCCGAATGCGGCCTTGAACGAGATCGACATCGAGCTCTCGCCCTCGAGCACCCGGGCCTGCTCGGTGTTGTAGATCCCGGAGATCGCGACGTCGTGGAAGGGATGGGACGACATGGGCATCGGAACCTATCGGATCGGTCGCGGCGCGTTGAGCGAGAAGGAGTTCACCGGGCGAACACGCTGAGGTACGGCCCCACGAGACGGGCCCGGTCGATCTCGTCCGGCTGCCACCCGGCGACGAGGTCGCGACCGTCGAGCGTGCGGACAGGCAGGTTCCGTTCGACGATCAGGGAGAGGCTGGAAGCCACCCGGCCGGTGAGCTCCCGGGGATCGCCGACGCACAGGGCGAGCGCGGCCTCGGCCATCGTCTCCATCGGTTCGGAGTGGTCGGCGCGGATTGCAGCGACCGTCGTGGCGTTCTCGGTGGCGACGGCCGCCTCGGGCGCAAGCGCGTTCACCGCGATCCCGTCGTCGTACAGCTCCATCGCCGCGCCGGTCGTCAGCCGGTCGATCATCGCCTTGGTGCTCCCGTAGAGGCACTCCGCGCCCACCATGGGGATCGCGCGGTACGGCGGCCCGACCTTGGGTGCCGCGCCCTGGGACGAGATGTTGAGCACCCACCCGCGACCGAGCGAGCGCATGCCCGGCAACGCCGCGAGCACGAGGTCCCACCCGGCCCAGACGTTCACTTCGACCTGCTCGCGGAATGCGGCCGCGTGCATGCCGTCGAAACCGAGCTCGAAGTGCCGGGCGGCGGCGGCGTTGTTGACCAGGATCTCGACCGGCGCGCCGAACGCGGCCTCGGCCTCCCGGACGATCGCGCCCCGGTCGGCGTCGAAGTCGGCGAGGTCGGCGACGACGGGCACGGCTTCGCCACCCACGGCGACGATCCCGTCGACGGTCTCCTCGAGCGAACCCGCGTACGTGCCCACGCCCGGGCGTAGCGTGCGGGCGGTGACCGCGACCCGCGCGCCTTCCGCCGCGAGGCGCTGGGCGATCCCCCGGCCGATGCCGCGACTGGCCCCGGTGACGACGGCGACCTTGTCCTGGCACGCGTAACCCAACGCTCGTCCTCCGTGAGTGGTCCACTCTCAAGAAGCCAGTGTTTCCTGAGCGAGAATGACACTCTCCACCGGGGGCTGCAAGCGGCGGCCGTGTGCGCGCCGGCCGGCCGGGGGGTACGTTCGCCCGATCGCGAGGCGAGGAGCAGACCGCATGAAGTTCTCGATGATCTTCGAGGCCCAGGTCGAGTTCGGCACCCCCGACGTCGAGCGGCAGGCGATTCGGGACTGTGTCGAGCAGGCCGTGTACGCGGAGGAGATGGGCTTCGACGGCGTCTGGGCGGTCGAACACCATTCGCTCATCGAGTACTCGCACATGAGCGCGCCCGAGATCTTCCTCACCGCGGTCGCGGCGAAGACGTCGCGGATCCGGGTCGGGCACGCCGCCGTCTGCATGCCGTTCGGCTACAACCATCCGGTGCGCGTCGCCGAGCGCGCGGCGATGCTCGACATCATTTCCGACGGCCGCCTGAACCTCGGCGCGGCGCGCGGCGGCACCGCGCAGGAGATGTCGCTCTGCGGTGTCGATCCCGAGCTCACCGCGCCGCAGGTCGAGGAGGCGCTCCGGTTCATCGGTCGCTGCTGGCGCGACGACACCATTCAGTGGGACTCCGAGCTGCTGAAGATCCAGCACCCGCCGGACCGCCCGCCGCACACGGTCGTCCCCCGCCCGGTGCAGCGCCCCCACCCGCCGCTGTTCCTGGCGTGTACCAATCCCGACACCGTGCGCAAGGCGGCACGCTTCGGCGTCGGCCCGATGGTGCTCGGCTTCGGCGGCCCCGAGGTCATCGGGGAGATGCGGCGCATGTTCGACGACGAACGCGCCCGGCGCGATCCCGACGCGGTCGTGTCACCCGGGATGATCAACGACGAGTTCGTCGCGCTGTGCCCGACCTTCCTCATGGACGATCGCGAGGAGGCGTTCCGCATCGGCTGCCGGGCGTTGCGCTTCTTCGCCGAAGCGATCACGCACTGGTCTGCGCCGAACGGCGTCGCGCCGACGCGCGGCACCGCCACGGTCGACAACGCCGCGTTCATGGAGGAGCACCTTGCCCTCGCGCGCGCCGCGATGGCGCGCGGCGACGCGCCGCCCACCGCCGCATCGTCCATGTACAACACCGATCACGCGCTCGGCGACGCCGCGACCGCGATCGACTATGTGCAGCGCCTCCAGGACGCGGGGGTCGACAACGTGATGTGCCTCATCCAGATGGGCACGCTCACGCAGGACCAGCAGTTGGAGACGATCCGGATCTTCGGTGAGCAGGTGATCCCGAAGTTCCGCGCTCAGACGGTCTGATCCGCCGCGAGCCGGGCCGCGAGGGCGCGCTTGTCGATCTTGAGCATCGACGTCATTGGGAGCTCGGCGACGATCTCCACCTGGTCCGGCGCCTTGTAGTCGGCGAGCCGCTCGCGCGAGAACGCCCGGAGGTCCTCGATGGTCGGGGGGTGCGCGGCGTCGGCCGGCTCCACGAAGGCGACGCCTATCTCGCCGATCACGGGCGCCGGCACCCCGACGACGGCGATGCGCCCGACGAGCGGGTGGTCGGAGAGGACGCGCTCGACCTCCAGCGGGTGGATGTTGTAGCCGCCGCGGATGTACATCTCGCTCGTGCGACCGCGCAGGACGAGGTTGCCGTCGGCGTCGAGGAGCCCGAGGTCGCTGGTGGTGATCCAGCCGTCCGATGACAGGGTCTCCGCCGTCTTCTCCGGGTCGTTCCAGTACCCGCGCATGCTGCACGGCGAGCGCAGTGTGACCACGCCCACCTCGCCCGGGGGCACCTCGAGCCCCGCGTCATCGACCAGCTTCAACTCGATGCCCTCCTGCGGACGACCGACGGTGTGCAGCAGCACCTCGGGCGGATCGTCGGGCCGGGTGCCGGTGATCGACGACGACTCGGTGCACGCGTAGCGCACGACGATCGGACACCCGAGACGGGTACGCATCTTCTCGGCGAGCTCGGGCGCCACCGGCGCCGAGCCGGTCGAGCACAACCGCAACGCGGAGAGGTCGGCGTCCGCGAGCTGCGGGAGGTCGACGAGCTTGGACCACTGCGTCGGGACGCCCCAGCCCATGGTCGCGTGCTCGGTGATCATCTGCTCGAGCATCGACTCCGCGGTCCACGGCGTGGCGGTGAGCACGCAGTTGATGACGAATTCGACCTGGTCCCAGAGCTTGTTCATGTAGCCCGCGTGCGCGAACGGCACCGGCATCAGGCGTACGTCGTGGTACACGCTGAGGATGTCGCTCAACCGGGCCGACGCCTCGAGCGCGCGGTGGTCGAACCACGCGCCCTTCGGCAGGCCGGTGGTGCCGCTGGTCCACACGATGCAGACGGGGTCGTCGGGCTCGCGGCGCGGGCGGTCCGGGAACGCACTGCCCGCCTGCCATGCGCGCGCGACCTCGGCCCGGGTCATCATCACCGGCGGGGTCGGCGCGTCCGACGGGATGGTGAAGGTCGCGGCTTCGTGCAGGAGCGCGACCGGCTCGCACCGCTGCAGGATCGCGGCGACCTCGCCGGGACCGAGACGCGTGTTGATCCCCGTCGCGACCGCACCGAGGCGGGTGCACGCGGCGTAGGACACCGCGTAGTCGATGCACGACACCATCGAGAAGGCGACGACGTCGCCGGGCACCACCCCGCGCGCGCAGCTCCGCGGCGAGCGAGTCCGCGCCCGCCACCCACTGGCCGTAGGTGAGCCGTTGGTCGCCGTCGACGTACGCCACGGCATCGGGTTCGCGCGTCCCGATCTCCTCGAACAGGTCTCCGAGCGTCGTGCTCGTGATCGGCCGCGGCGCGCTCATGCCGGCGGGTCGGGATGCGACGCCACGATCACCGCAGCCCAGCCGTCGGGATCGACGCCCTCGGTGGTGACCGTGCGCTTGGTGATCAGCCACTCGCCGTCGACGACGCCGAACTCGTCGAGGTACCGACCCCAGTGATCGAGGCCGAACGTCGACAGCACCACGTAGTACGAGCGCACCCGCGCGCTGGTCTCCGACGTGAGGTCGATCTGGATCGTGCTGGTGTAGTGGCGGATCGACGGCCGCCCGCCCGGGGGTAGGTACCGCCCGACGGGGACGCGCGCCGGGGCCTTCTCGTCGCCGACGCCGCCGAGGTACGAGAGCACGTGGTCGCGGCCGTGGATCGTCGCCGATCCGGTCGCTTGGAACTCGACGTCCGGCGCCAGGACCTGAACCATCTCCGCGAATCGAGCCGCGTCACCGTTGGAGTTCCAGCGCGCGATGCAGTCACGGATGCTCTCGCGCGCAATGAGCTCCCAGACCTCCATGCGAGGCGACATTAGCCCCGAGGCCCGAACGACGATTCGACGCGCACGACGCGCGCCGCGTGTCTAGTCCTGCGCGCGCAGACCGCCGAGGCAGAACGCCCACACATCGTCCGGTGACTCGCTGCCGGTCCGGAGGATCGTGGTGTTGACCGCGGCGTTGGCGGTGTGCAGGAGGATCTCGGCGAGCCGCCGGCTCCCGACGTCGCCCCGCACCTGGCCCGACGCGATCCCCCGCTCGATCGCTTCGTGGAGCACGGTCAGCTCCGGCTCGAGCGCGAGCGAGCTCGTACGGGCGGGTCGCCGCGAGGGACATGCTGAACAACGAGAGGGAGCGGGTGACCTCGGGACGCAACGGGCCCGACCACCGACTGGTGAGGAACACCCGGATCTGCTCGATCGGATCGTCCTGGTCGGACATGAGGCCCCGCATCCACACCGCCGCGGTCGCGACATACTCCTCGAAGAGGGCCAGCATGAGGTCGTCCTTGCTGGCGAACGTCTGGTAGAAGCTCCGCAACGAGAGCTTCGAACGGTCGACGACGTCCTGGACGGTGAACTCGAGCCCGCCCGTCTCCTCGAGCAGCTGGATGGCGGCCCGGACGAACCCGTTGCTCTTGTTGAGCGCGCGGCGCTTGGCCTCGACCAGCGAGCGGTCGAGCGCCCGCTGCTGCCAACCGGTCAGCGCTTCCGCCTCCGTCGCCGCGCCCTTCGCCCGTTGCTTGCCCGCAGACTTCTGGCCCGCGGACTTCTTCGCCGGCGTCCGCCCCGCGTCGGTCTCGGCCACGATGTGTCGTCCTCTTCTCCGACGGGCGTGTCGTTCTCCCGATTCGAACCGAGACTCTAGTGACGGCGAGGGTCCACTCCCCGGAGACGGGAATCCCGTCCCACCTGGACGGCCAATGCTCCTCCGAAGGTTCGCCACGTAATCTCCCCGGGCATGGACCCTCTCACCTTCGACGGCAAGGTCGCGATCGTCACCGGCGGTGGCGGCGGCCTGGGCCGGAGCCACTCGCTCGAGCTGGCCCGCCGGGGCGCGCTCGTCGTCGTGAACGATCTCGGCGGCGCGATCGACGGCACCGGCGGCTCGGCCACCGCGGCCGAGGCGGTCGTGGCCGAGATCGCCGCGGCCGGGGGCGAGGCCGTCGCCAACGCGGACTCGGTGGCGACGCCGGAGGGCGGCGCGGCGATCGTGCACAGCGCGGTCGACGCGTTCGGTCGGGTCGACATCGTCGTGAACAACGCGGGCATCCTGCGCGACGCCGCGTTCAAGAACGTGACCCCCGAGTCGCTCGACGCGGTGATCGACGTCCACCTCAAGGGCGCGTTCAACGTGCTGCGCACCGCGTGGCCGCTCATGCGCGAGCAGAACTACGGGCGCATCGTGAACACCAGTTCCGGCTCGGGTCTGTTCGGCAACTTCGGCCAGTCCAACTACGGCGCGGCCAAGGCCGGACTCATGGGACTCACGCGGGTGCTGTCGATCGAAGGCGCGCGCAACAACGTGCGGGTGAACGCGATCGCGCCGATCGCGTTCACCCGCATGACCGAGTCGCAGATGGACGACTCGATGGCACCCGAGCTGATCTCGCCGTTGGTGGCCTACCTCTGCCACCAGTCGTGCGAGATCACCGGACAGGCGTATTCCGTCGGCGGCGGTCGGGTGTCACGCCTGTTCCTCGGGATGACGACGGGGATCACCGAACCCGACTTGAGCGCCGAGATGATCGCGGCGCGCATCGGCGAGATCGAGGACCCCGGAGAGTTCGTGATCCGCTGGTAACCAGGGTCACCGCAAGCGGGTGGCCACCTGGCGCGGACGGCCGGCGCCGAGGTCCTCCAACTGGTTGCGCACGACCTTCCCCGACGCGGTCATGGGGAGCTCGTCGTCCCACAACACGAGCTCCTCGGGGATCTTCCACTTCGCTGCGCCCGCGGCGACCAGGCCCGCGACCATGGCGTCGAAGGTGAGGGTCGCCCCGGCGGACGGCCGGACCGCGATGGCGAGGCGCTCGCCCGTCGTGTCATCCGCGACGCCGTAGCCCGCGCACTGCGCGACCCCCGCCAGCGCGCCGACCATGCCGTCGATCTCGCTGATCGGGATCTTCAAGCCGTTGCGGATCACGATGTCCTTGATCCGACCGACGATCTTCAACCGGCCGTCGCGCAGCTCGGCGAGATCACCGGTGCAGAACCACTCGCCGTCGAACGCGCCGGCGTCATCTTCGGGATCGACGTAGCCCAGGAACAGGTGGGCGCCGCCGATGCAGCACTCGGCCGGGTCGGCCGAGGAACCGATGCGGACCTCGACCCCGCCGAGCGGGCGCCCGTCGTCGGCCAGCCGCACCGCCTGCGACTCGCCGCGCGCGCCGCCGGTGCTGATCGGCGCCTCCGACGATCCGTAGGCCCGGAGCACCACGATCCCGTACTCGCGCTCGGCGCGGTCGAGGATGCGCGGATCGAGCATCGAACCCCCGAGGTAGACAGCGGTGATGGGCACCTCGGTGATGCCGCGGGACGCGGCCTGGTCGAGCACGCGGTCGAGCAGGAGGTCGGGTCCACCGAAGAACGTGCCGCCGGTTTCCATCAGGAGATCGAAGGTGGCCGCGTCTTCGAAGCGCGACTCGATCGTGAGCTGCGCACCGAGCACTGGGGAGATGGTGATCACCTGCAACATCCCGGTGATGGAAGCGAGCGGGCTGATCACGAAGAGGTTGTCGGCCGCGGTCAGGCGGGCGGCGTCGATGTAGTTGCGGGTCGCGACCAGCATCGTGTTCAGCGAGTGGACGACGCCCTTGGGCCGCGACGTCGTGCCCGAG
The DNA here is from genome assembly GCA_963750045.1 of uncultured Actinomycetes bacterium. Taxonomy (GTDB): domain Bacteria; phylum Actinomycetota; class Acidimicrobiia; order IMCC26256; family DASPTH01; genus DASUAS01. The sequence goes on from CAVVPD010000007.1 coordinate 82,179, forward strand.
GTGAAGATCACGATCGAGGGCTCGTCGGGATCACGGCGTGACGGCGGCGCGTCCACGAGCGGAGCCGCGTCGCCGACGACGCCCATCGCCACCCAGCGCGCGGAGCCATCGTGGTCGGCATCGGTGCCAGGCAGCAGCGAGTCGGGTGCCAGCACGAGCTTCGGGCTCGTCATCGCGACGATGTCGTCCACCTGGGCGCGGCCCGCGCTCACCGGCGCGACCATCGTGAGCGCACCCGACCGGAGCGCAGCGTGGACCGCGACCGCCGACGGGACGTCGTTGCCGACGAGGAGGAGCACCGCATCGCCCGCGCCGACGCCCTGCGCCCTGAGCGCGACGACCGCACCGGCGACCGCGGCGTGGAGCTCGCGGTACGTGAGGGCGCGGCCCCGTTCGACCAGCGCGGTGCGCTCCGGGTCGCGCCGAGCGGCGTCGGCGACGAGATCGACGGGATCCGTCATCCAGAGCCCGGCGGCGCGGTAGCCGGGGGCGCGAGTGACCGCCCGGGCCCGGGCGCGGTCGGTCAGGTGCTCGCTCGTCCCCACCTCGATCGGTCCCCTTCCGTCGACGGATGGCCCGAGAGTCGGGACCGCGGATACGGAGAACCATGTTACGGTCACCGGCTCGTGGAGGCGATCCCGGCATACCCGGCGACCGTGTGGGCGCTCGTCGAGCAGGCCGCCGACCAGTGGGCCGACCACGTGGTCCTCGCCGACGACCACGGCCGCTCGCTCACCGGCCGGCAACTGCACGACGCCGCCGCCGTGGTCGCGGCCGATCTGGCCGGGCGCGGGATCGGCACCGGCACCGTGGTGTCGTGGCAGCTCCCGACCACGCTCGAGACGATGGTCGTCAAGCTCGCGCTCGCCCGCCTGGGCGCGGTGCAGAACCCGCTGATCCCGATCCTCCGCGAGCGCGAGGTCACGTTCATCACCCGGCAGGTGAGCACGGAGGTGCTCATCACCACCGAGCACTGGCGCGGTTTCGCGCACGGTGACCTGGCCCGCGCGGTCGCGGCCGAGCAAGGCTTCACCGTGATCATCACCGATCTCGACACCGATCCGTCGACCATCGGCAGCACGCTCCGGCTCGAGACCGGTGACCCGGCCACGCTGCCACCCGCCCCGCCACTCGATGGCGATCCGGTGCGCTGGCTCTACACGTCTTCCGGCACCACCGCCGACCCGAAGGCCGTGCGCCACACCGACCGCTCGGTGATGCACAGCGCGAGTGGTCCGATCCAGGCCGCGGGAATGAACGTGCGCGACGTCAACCCGCTCGCCATCCCGATCTCGCACATCGGCGGCCTCACCATGCTGACGGCGGGGTTGATGACGGGCATGCGGCTGGTCCTGTTCGACACCTTCGACCCCGCAACGACGAGCGAGCGGATGGCCGCGCACGGCGCCACCCTCCTCGGGAGTGCGGTGCCGTTCTTCCTCGCGTTCTTCGCCGCCCAGCGCCGCCACGGCGACACGCCGCTGTTCGAGGACCTCCGCGCGCTGATGGGCGGGGGCGCGTCGACGCCGGCCGAGATCAACCGCGAAGCGCGCGAGGTGCTCGGCGTCCACGGGATCGCCAGCTCGTGGGGCCTCACCGAGTTCCCCGTCGCGACCTTCGCGTCGCCCGACGCGCCCTTCGAGGTGCTCGACCACACGACCGGCCCGCCGGTCGTCGGCGTCGAGGTCCGCACGGTCACCGCCGACGGTCACACGGGTGCGGTCGGCGAGGAAGGCGAGCTGCGGCTCAAGGGCCCGCAGTGCTTCCAGGGCTACGTCGACGCCCGCCTCGACACCGACGCGTTCGACGACGAGGGCTGGTTCCGCACCGGTGACCTCGGCGTGATCGACGCCGGCGGCAACGTGAGCGTGACCGGCCGGTTGAAGGACATCATCATCCGCAATGCCGAGAACATCTCCGCGCTCGAGATCGAGGAGGCCCTGTTCCGTCACCCCGGCATCGCCGAGGTCGCGGTGGTCGCGGCGCCGGACCGGCGCACCGGGGAACGCGTCTGCGCGTTCGTCGTGCCCCAGGCGGACGCGACGCTCACCCTCGAATCGCTCGCCACCCACTGCCGCGGCCTCGGCCTCGCGGTGCAGAAGTGCCCCGAGCAGCTCGAGCTCGTCGACGAGCTCCCGCACAACCCGTTCGGCAAGGTGCGGAAGCAGGAGCTGAAGGCGCGGGTCAAAAGTTCGGTGTGAGCACGACCTTCCCGGCGACCCGGCGTTGTTCGAGATCGGCGAGCGCGACCGAGCTGCAGGTTCGAATACGGACCGAACTCGTGCAGGATGACGCGCCGCATCGTCAGCCCACCAGCCCGCGCAGCCGACCGAACTCCTCCGCGATCAAGGCCGCGAGGTCCAGCGAGTCGGGACCGTCGAGCCAGCGACGCAAAGCGCGCGTGTAGAGCGCGAGTGCCACGACCGCGAGCGTCGTGCCATCGGCGTCTGCCTCCGCTCGGCCGCGGCGATGCGCGACCGCATCCGCGACCGTGCGGGCGTGGTCCTCGAAGTGCTCCCGTTCCCGACCGATCAGCACGGCCGAGGAGTCGACCGCGGCGCGGTAGGTCTCGATGCGGGCGCGCAGGGCATCGAACCCGGTCGCCAACGACACGAACGTCGCCCGCAGCGCGTCGTAGTCCTGCAACTCGGCCGGCTGCGCCCGGTATGCGGCGGCGAACGACCGCATGAACCCGTAGTCGCGGTGGAAGACGACGGACTCCTTCGTCGGGAAGTACCGAAAGAAGGTGCGGGCTGACACCCCGGCGCGCTCGGCGATCTGGTCGGTGGTGGTGGCATCGAACCCGTGCGCCGCGAACAACGCCAGCGCGGCGTCGATCAGGGCCTCGCGGCTGCGGGCGGCGCTGACCGCGCGGGGGATCGGCGGGCCCTGGACCATCCGGGGATGCTACCGTTTGTGACAGTCGACTGTCACCAAGGGACGGTCGCAGACAGGGGGAACCGGATGTCCGGCAAGCTCGGCTACGAGGTCTGGGACGCCGACAACCACATGTACGAGGCGGTGGACTCGTACACGCGCTACCTCCCGAAGCAGTACGACGGCGCGATCCGGTTCGTCGAGGTGAACGGGCGCGACAAGCTCGAGATCCTCGGCAAGATCACCGAGACCATCCCCAACCCGACCTACGTCGTGATCCCGACACCGGGCGCCTGGACCGAGTACTTCCGGGGCAACAACCCCGAAGGCAAGAGCCTGCGCGAGCTGGCCGAGCCGATCCGGTGCCCGGAGGCATTCCGCCGGCCGGACCTCCGCCTGCAGCTGATGGACGAGCAGGGAGTCGACGGCTGCGTGCTGTTCCCCACGACCGCGGGGATGCTCGAGGAGCACATGAAATCCGACCTCGAGCTCACGCACGCCGTCGTGCACGCGTACAACGAGTGGCTGCTCGAGGACTGGACGTTCGACTACGAGGGCCGGATCATCCCGACGCCCGTTGTCACCCTGCCGGACGTCCGCCGCGCGGTGACCGAGCTCGAGTGGTGCCTCGACCACGGCGCCAAGACCGTGCTCATCCGTCCCTCGCCGGTGCCCCAGCCCGACGGCTCCTCGCTCTCCCCCGCGCTCCCCGAGTTCGATCCGTTCTGGCAGCTGTGCGAGGACGCCGGCACCTCCGTGATGATGCACAACGCCGACTCCGGGTACGACCGCTACGCGACCGACTGGGAGGGCGGCCGCGACGAGTTCCAGGGCTTCAACCAGACGCTGTTCCGCGCGTTCCTCTACGAAGAGAGCCGCCACATCTTCGACACGCTCGCCGCGTTCGTCGCGCACGGTCTCTTCACGCGCTTCCCGAATCTGCGCATCGGCGTGGTCGAGAACGGCGGCGCCTGGGTGCCCCGCCTGCTCGACTGCTTCGACCGCGTGCACAAGAAGATGCCAGGGCGCTTCGACGAGCACCCGAGCGACACCCTCAGACGCCACGTGTGGATCAACCCGTTCCACGAGGACGACATGGGCTACCTGGTCGACGCGCTCGGCGCCGAGCGCGTGCTCTTCGGCTCCGACTTCCCGCACCCCGAGGGGCTCGCCGATCCGCTCGAGTTCGTCGACGAGCTGTCGGGACTCCCGCAGCCGGTCGTCGAACGGGTGATGGGCGGAAACCTCAGGGAGCTGCTGGCGCTCGACCGCGCTCGCCGGCACGCGCTGAGGGTCACGAACGCGGGACGTCGCTCCACGGCTTGCCCAACCACGCGTCGGGCTCGCGCGGGAGGCCGAGCACGCGCTCGCCGAGGATGTTCTTGTTCACCTCGGTGGTGCCGCCCTCGATCGTGTTGGCGCGGCTGCGCAACATGCCGCCGACCTCGAACGGTAAGGAGTCGCGGTAGGCGTCGCTGTCGTGTTGATCGTTGACGCCGTCGACGTCCCACGCCATCGCGCCCGCGCCGAGCATCTCGACCGCGGCGGACTGCACGCGCTGGTTGAGCCCGGCCTGGTGGACCTTGCCGATCGACGCCGCGGGACCGGGCGTCTGGCCGGCCGCGAGGTTGGAGGCCACCCGCTGGTTCGTCCACGCCCGGATGCGCTCTTCGCTCCAGAGCGCGGCGAGGCGCTGGCGGACGATGGGGTCGTCGCCCAGGCCCCGCCGGCGCGCCAGCTGCAGCAGGCGATCGACCCCGGAACCGCCGACCCGGCCGCTCCCGCCGGAACCGGCGCCCGCGACCATCTGCCGCTCGCTCGACAACGTCGCCCCGGCGACCCGCCAGCCGTCGTTCACGTCGCCGAGGCGCTGGAAGTCGGGCACGCGCGCCTGGTCGAGGAACACCTCGTTGAACTCGACCTCACCGCTGATGTGGCGCAGTGGTCGGACGTCGACGCCGGGTCCGTGCATGTCCAGGAGGAAGTACGTGATGCCCTTGTTCTTCGGGCGGTTCGGATCGGTGCGCGCGAGGAGGATCGCGAAGTCAGCGTCCTGCGCCCAGGTGGTCCACACCTTCTGACCGCTGACGACCCACTCGTCGCCGTCGCGAACTGCATTCGTGGCGAGGGACGCGAGGTCGGAACCGGCGCCGGGCTCACTGAAGAGCTGGCACCACCTCTCCTCGTTGCGCACGATCGGACCGAGGAAGCGCAGCTTCTGCTCGTCGGTGCCGTAGGCGAACAGCGCCGCCGCGGTGTTGTTCAGCCCGAGCGGGTTGAGCGCCCGCAAGTTGTACGGCGCGAGCACCGATCGCATCGCGCCGGCGGTCTCGGGCGCGACCCCGAGGCCACCGTGCTCGGGCGCCCACGTCGGCATCACCAGACCCGACGCGCCGAACACCGGGTACCACGCCTCGAAGTCCGCCCGGCTGCGCACCTCGCGGATCGCCGAGTTGCCCCCCCGGGCGGCAGCCTCGCGCCACTCGGCGGGCACGTGCTCCTCGACCCAGCGCTCGACCCGGAGCACACATTCGTCGACCGGGGTCGAAGCATCCACCGCAAGCCGCGCCGCGCTCATCGGTCCCACGCTAGAGCGCGGACCCCGGCCGACCGGGAAGAGGCAGGGCTACACTGCACGAGATTCTCGGCGTCGTCCGCGGAGAACAGCATTCTTGTTCCAGGTCGCGTGAGGGGGACGATGAGCTCGGGAACGCTCCGGGGTGCCGCGGCGATCGTGGGCGTCGCCGACGCCGCGTCGCCGACCGGTGAGCTCGACCAGCGCGGCCGCGTGCTCGAGGCGGCGATGATCCGTGAGGCGCTGGCCGACGCCGGGCTCACGCTCGCCGACGTCGACGGCATCTGCTGTTCCGGCCTCGCCGCCGGGATCGCCGAGTACCTCGACCTCCACCCGCGGTTCGTCGAGGGCACGTTCGTCGGCGGTTCGAGCTTCGAGGTCCACGTCGAGCACGCCGCCGCCGCGATCGGCGCCGGCCTGTGCGAGGTCGTCGTCGGCGTCTACGCGTCGACGCCGCGACAGGACCGCCGCCTCGGTCCGCTCGCGCCGTCGTTCGGCCCCATGGGTCCCGACGTGGCCGGCGAGTGGGAGACGCCCTACGGCCCTCGCATGCCGATGACGTCGTACGCGCTCGCGGCGAGCCGGCACATGGCGCAGTACGGCACGACACCGGAACAGCTCGCGCAGATCGCGGTCGACACCCGGCGGTGGGCGGCGATGAACCCGCGGGCCCGGTACCGCGATCCCATCACCGTCGCCGACGTGCTCGCGTCGCCCGTCATCGCGTCGCCGCTCCACCAACTCGACTGCTGCCTCGTCACCGACGGCGCGGGCGCGTACGTGATGACGTCGGCCGAACGCGCGCGCGACCTCGCCCGCCCACCGGTGTACGTCCTCGGCGCGGCCACGGGGCTCGACCACTGGGTCATCTCGCAGATGCCCGATCTCACCGCGACTCCGGGCGCGATCTCCGGCCCCGCCGCCTTCGCGCACGCCGGCATCACCGCCGACGACGTCGACGTCCTGATGGGCTACGACTCGTTCACGATCACCGCGCTGCTCCACCTCGAAGACCTCGGCTTCTGCAAGAAGGGCGAGGGGGGCGCGTTCGTAGAGGACGGGAAGCTCGGGCCCGACGGCGCACTGGCGATGAACACGAACGGCGGCGGCCTCTCGTACACACACCCCGGCCAGTACGGCATGTTCCTGCTGGTCGAGGCGGCCCGGCAGCTGCGCGGCGAGTGCGGGCCCCGGCAGGTGGCAGGCGCCGAGATCGCGGTCGCCCACGGGTGCGGCGGCGTGCTCTCGGCGACCGGCACCGTCGTCCTCGGCACCGAGGCAGCGCGGTGACCACCCTGCGGGAGCCGCCGGTGTCGGACGAATCGGCCGAGTTCTGGGACACGACGCGCGACCGCCGCTTCGTCCTCCCGTGGTGCACGGGGTGCGGAGTGGCGATCTGGTACCCGCGCCTCACGTGCCCGCGGTGTCTCGGGTCGGCGATCGAGTGGCGCGAGACATCTGGCATGGCCACCGTCTACGCGTACAGCATCCATTGGAAGCCGGGAGTCGGCCGGGTCGAGGAAGAGGGACCGTACGTGGTCGCGCTGGTCGACCTCGACGAGGGGGTGCGCATGATGACCAACATCGTCGAGTGCCCGCCGGGCTCGGTGACCGTCGGGATGGCCGTCCGACTCACCTGGCTCCCGATGTCGGACGGACGCCACCTGCCGGTCTTCGGGCCCGCCTGAATCCCGCACCACGAGGGGCGCTCATGCCGTTTCCCGACTTCGCCCCCACCATGCCGACGCTCCTGAGTCGCTGCCGCAGCGCGCTTCGGGTCGCATCCCTACCTGGTCGCCAACGGCGAGCGCCTCACCTACGCGGAGGCCGACGCGCTGGTCGGCGGCGGTCGCCAAGGGTCTCCTCGCCGAGGGCGTCGGCAAGGGGTCGCGCGTCGGCGTTCTCATGCCCAACAGCGTCGACGACGCGATCGCCGCGTTCGCGATCACCCGCATCGGCGCGGTCTTCGTGCCGCTCAACACGTTCTCGCAGACCAAGGAGCTGGCGTGGATGGTGCGCCACGCCGACCTCACGCGCCTGCTCGCCCATCCTCGGTTCCTGAACAACGACTACCTCGAGCGCCTCGAGACCGCGTTCCCGGACCTCGCCGGGCAGTCGGCCGACGGTCCGTTGTTCGTCGCGGGCGCCCCGTTCCTGCGCGCCATCCACGTCTGGGGCGACTCCGACCGGTCCTGGACACTCGGCGGCGAAGCCGCCATCGTCGCGTCGGGCGCGGCTGCGGGCATCGACGACGCGTTCCTCGAGGCGGTGGAGGCGTGCGTGGTGCCGGCCGATCCGGCGCTCATCGTCTACAGCTCGGGGAGCACCGCCGATCCGAAGGGCGCGATCCACACGCAGGGCACGATCGTGCGCCACTCGTGCAACATGCAGTCGGGCTACCCCATGACCGGCGACGACGTGATGTTCTCCTCGATGCCGTTCTTCTGGATCGGTGGTCTGGTCACCACGCTCCTCGCGACCCTGCACCTCGGCGCGACGCTCGTCACCCAGAGCTCGTTCGACGCCGGCACCGCGCTCGAGCTGATGGAGCAGGAGCGCGCCACCATCGCCATGGGCTGGCCGCAACAGGGCACCACGATCGCCGCGCACCCGTCGTTCGAGACGCGCGACCTGTCGTCGGTCGTGCGCACGAGCATGCCGGACATGGTCGCACCGGACCGCCGGCCCCCGCCGGTGAACTCGACGTCACTGGGCATGACCGAGATGTGCAGCTCGCACACGCTGTGGGACCAGTACGACCCGCTGCCCGAGTCGCTGCCGCGGAACGTTCGGGAAGTCACTCGATGGCGTCGAGCACAAAGTGGTCGATCCCGAGACCCGGACCGAGCTGCCGGCCGGTGAGGACGGCGAGCTGTGGGCCCGCGGATACTCCTTGATGCAGGGGCTCCAGCGCCGCGAGCGCGAAGACGTGTTCGAACCGGACGGTTGGTACCGCACCGGCGACGTCGGCCACTTCGACGCCGACGGCTGGTTCTACTTCAAGGGTCGCCTCGGCGAGATGATCAAGACTCCGGGCGGCGCCAACGTGACCCCCGCCGAGATCGAAGCGGTGCTCGTGGGCTACGACGACGTGAGCGAGGCCTACGTCACCGGCATCCCGGCCACCGACACCGGCCAGTTGGTGGTCGCCGCGGTCGTGCCGCGTGCGGACGTGGTCGTCGACGCCGAGGAGCTGCGCGCCCGGTTGAAGTCCGACCTCTCGGCGTACAAGGTCCCGAAGCACATCTGGGTGTGCGCAAAGTCCGAGCTGCCCTTTCTCGACTCCGGCAAGATCAGGAAGCAGGAGCTCGCGGCGCGCATCGCGCGCCGCGTCTCCGGCGAGGAGCAGGCGTGAGCGAGCCGCGCTGACCCCACCGTCACCGAGGCTGGGCCCGTGCACGACCAGCGCGAGATCGACGCGGTGGTCGCCGTGATGCGCGCGCCTGGGCGGCTCGCCATCGGGCCCGAGGTCGCCGAGTTCGAACGGCGCGGGGCGGAGCTGCTCGCCAAGCAGCACGCGGTGATGGTCAACAGCGGCACGTCCGCGCTGTGGTTGGCGGTCGACCTGCTCGGCTGCGAGCCGGGCGACGAGGTGATCACGTCGCCGCTCACGTTCTCGAGCGACATCGCCCCGCTCGTGCGCAACGGCATCGTCCCTGCGTTCGTCGATGTCGAACCGGACACGTTGCAGATCGACGTCGCGGCAGATCGAAGCGATGATCGGGCCACGGACGAAGGCGATCCTCGCGCCGAACCTGGTCGGGAACTGCCCGGACTGGGACGCCATCCGGGCGATCGCCGACCTGCACGGCCTGCTCGTGGTGGAGGACAGCTGCGACGTGCTCGACTCGTACCTGCGCGGCACGCGTACCGGGGCGCGCTCGGACATCTCAGTCACCAGCTTCGCAAGGGGCCACTCGATCACTGCCGCGAGCAATGGCGGGATGATCGCGGTCGACGACCCGGAGTGGTTCGACCAGACATTGGTTCGGCGCCGGTGGGGCCGGCACTCCGAGCGCTACCTGTTCGGCAGCAAGCAGGGTCATGACGACCGCTTCGGCGAGCTCGACGACGGCACGCCGTACGACATGGTCTTCCTGTTCGAGGACACCGGCTACAACTTCGAGCCGTCCGAGATCGGCGCCGCGTACGGCAACGTGCAGCTCGAACGGCTGGCCGAGTTCAACGAGCGGCGGCGCCAGAACTTCGCCCGCCTCGACGAGGTCCTCGCGCACCACGAGGACCAGGTCGTGCGCGCCCGGACGACACCCGAGGTCGACACGACGTGGATGCGCTTCCCGTTCCTGCTCCGGGAAGGCATCGACCGTTCGGTGATGCAGGAATTCCTCCTCGAGCGGGGGATCCCGTCGCGCATGGTCTGGACCGGCAACATCCTGCGCCAGCCCGGGTTCGCCGCCATCACCCACCGGGCGCCGGAGGGTGGCCTGCCCAACGCCGACCTCGTGATGGACCGTGGCCTCACCCTCCCGTCGCACCACGGACTGAGCAGCGACGCGGTCGGTCACATCGCGGAGTCGCTCTCGGATTTCCTACACGCCGGCGGCTGAGCGCCGGCGCGTCACACCCGGCCGAGGATGAGCCCGCTGTTGAGGGAGCTCACGAGCGTGTGGTCGACGGACGCAACCTGGTTGACCGCGTTGCCCCGCACCTGACGGACGCCTTCCTGGATGCTGTTCACACCGTGGATGTACGCCTCGCCGAGCAGTCCGCCGTGGGTGTTGGTCGGCAGCGCGCCGTCGATGTCGATGTTGCCGGCACTGATGAAGGCCGCCGCCTCGCCCGGCCCACAGAAGCCGTAGGCCTCGAGCACGAGGAACACGAGTGGGCTGAAGTTCTCGTAGATCTCGGCGACGTCGACGTCGGACGGTTGCAGCCCGGAACGTTCGAACAGCAGGCGCGGCGGACGCGGCGGCCTCGGGATACGTGGCGAGATCGTCGTGGTAGTAGTTGTGCGTGATGCTCGCATGGCCCTGGTGCGCGTCGGCGGCCGCGACGATCGACACCGGTCGCGGCGTGCCGGCCGCACGGTCGGCGCGGCTGACGACGATCGCCACACCGCCGTCGCTCTCCTGGCAGCAGTCGTAGAGCCGCAGCACCGGCTCGACGATCCAGCGCGAGGCTTGGTGGTCCTCCAACGTGATCGGCCGCTCGTAGAACCACGCCTTCGGGTTGGTCGCCGCGTACCTCCGCGCCGCCACCGTGTAGCGACCGAAGTCCTCGTTGGTCGCGCCGTACGTGTGCATGTAGCGGCGGAACCAGAGCGCGTACATCTTCGCCGGGGTGTCGATGCCGAAGTTGAAGTACCAGTCGAGGGGCGCGGCCGTCATCGGGCCACGGTGCGGTTGCCCGAACCGGAAGCCGGAACGCTCGTTGAAGGCGCGGTACACGAGGATGTTGTCGGCCAGGCCCGCGGTGACCGCGGCGACCGCATGCTGCACCGTCGCGGACGCGCCGACGCCACCACCCGGCGTGCGCGACCACCAGTTGACCTCGCGGATGCCGAGGTTGCGCATGAGCTCGAGCTCGTCGTTCCCGTCGATGGTGAAGGTGACGAGCCCGTCGACGTCGGCCGGCGTGAGCCCCGCGTCGAGGATGGCGGCGCGGGATGCCTCGGCCGCGAGCTGCATCGTGCTGCGGCCCGAGTCCTTCGAGAACTCCGTCGCCCCGATCCCGGCGATGATCGTGCCGGTGCCGGTCACGACGCGACCCGGAAGAACGGCGTGCGCGTGCCGCGGTCGTCGCGGAACTCCACCTCGACGGCCAGGTCGTCGTACGGGCCGTCGTGGGGTGGGTCGACCAGGTTCGACACGACCCGTACGCCCTCCTCCAGCTGCACGAGGATCACGATGCGGGCGGCGTCGTCGGGCCGGTTCGGGTGGAGCGAGGAGATCCAGGTGACGATGTGCCCGCGCCCGGACACTTCGAGCGTGTCCCACCCGAGCGAGCCGCAGCGCCCGCACATCGGCGCGGGTGGGTGGCGCAGGACGCCGCAGTCGGCGCAACGCTGGATCAGGAGGCGGTCCTCGACGGCGCCGTCCCAGAAGAACGCGTCGTCGGGCGCAGCGGTTCGCACGTCACTCATGTCGCGGATCTGATCACAGATTCCCCGGATCCGAGAACACAGCCCCCCAGCACACCGGGCGTTTCCACCGCTTTGACAAGCCAGCAGCCCGCGCGTGATCCTCCCGCTGCCCCAGTCACCTCGTGAGGAGCGCAGCGATGGCCATCGATCGATTCCCGGTGGAGGCGAGCCACGTGCTCATGTTCGCCCGCGCCATCGGCGATCCCAACCCCGTCTACGCGGACGCCGACGTCGCGGCCGCTGTCCGAGCTCGGCGCGATCCCCGCGCCCCCGACGTTCGTGACCGCGAGCGCGCAATTCGACCCCGACTACCCGCTCCGACCGAAACCCGGCCAGCCGTGGTTCGGCTCGGGCCGCGAGGCGTCGGGCGCCACTCCGTCGACGCCGTCGGGTGGTTCGGGGGGTGGGGGCACCTCGCTCCACGCCGAGCAGCACTACGAGTACCACCGCCCCCTTCTGGTGGGCGACGTGCTCCACGCCCGCGGCCGCACCGGCGAGCAGTGGGAGAAGCAAGGTCGTTCGGGGACGCTGAAGTTCACCGAGCTCATCACCGAGTACCTCGACGAGAACGACGAGGTCGTGATCACCGCCCGCACCGTGGCGGTCCTGACGGAAGGACCGAAATGAGCGTCAGCGCGGCATCGCTGAACGTCGGCGACACCAAGGAGCTCCTCCTCGTCGACGACCTCACCCGCACCCAGATCGTGATGTACGCGGGCGCGTCCGGTGACTACAACCCGCTGCACAGCGACGAGAGGTTCGCGCGCGAGGTCGCCGGATACCCGGGCATCTTCGCCCACGGAATGCTCTCCATGGGGATGACCGGTCGCGTCGTCACCGACTGGTTCGGCGAAGGCCGCCTCACCACGTACGGCGTACGCTTCGTCCGTCAGGTGTGGCCGGGCGACACCCTCACCGCGACCGCGACCGTCGACGCCATCCGCGAGGAAGGCGGTGTGCACTTCGCCGACGTGTCGCTCACGACCGTGAACCAGGACGGCACCACCGTGGTCAGCGGCACGGCCACCGCCCGCCTCGACCCGTAGGAGCGGACAACGGGTGTGTCAGGCGGCCACCGGCAGGCCGAAGAGCGCGTTCCCGTTGTCGCTCATCACCCGCCGGATGGTTGCGTCGTCGAGGTCCTCGGCGCGGAGGGTCTCGAGATAGTCGAGCGGCTCGGCGAGGCCTTCGGGGTGCGGGTAGTCGGAGCCGAACAGCACGTGCTCGGGGCCACACTGCCCGATGACGGTGGCGACGTCGTCCTCCCAGAAGGGGTTGACGTAGACGTTGCGGCGGAACACTTCGACCGGGTGCTCCGCGAACTCCTGCGGCATCTTGCGAGAGGCGGAGTCGAGTTGGTGCTGCAGGTGACCGACCCAGTCGGCACCGTTCTCCACACTGAGAATCCGGAGATCGGGAAAGCGGGAGAGCGCACCCTCGCAGATCATGGCGGCGATGGCGTCCTCGATCTCGCGGTGCTGGAGCAGGAGCTGGCGCAGCGGGCTCGGCTTGAACGCGCTCGTCGCTGTTCCCGGGCTCCCACGTCTCGTAGTAGCTCGTGAGCGGCGGGAACGAGGCGTGCATGCAGACGGGGACACCCGCCTCCTGCACGCGCGCCCAGAACGGATCGAACTCCGGCAGCGCGATCGAACGCGGGCCGCGCAACCCGTTGGCCGGTGCCGGGCGCACGAGGATGGTCCTGGCGCCTCGCTCGAGCACCCACTCCAGCTCGGCGATCGCCTCCTCGAGGATCGGCAGCGTGATCACCGGCGTGCTGAAGATCCGGCCTTCGTAGTCGAAGGTCCACTGGTCGTGGAGCCAGGAGTTGATCGCGTGGATCGCCGCGTGGGTCAGGTCGGGATCGTCCGCCACGGTGTACTCGACGAGGTTGGCGATGGTCGGGAACATGAGCGCGCCGTGCACACCCAGCTCGTCGAGCAGTTCCAGGCGGGCGCCGGGCTCGCGGTACGCGGGGATGCAGTCGATCGGTTGGCCGCTCATCTCGCGCAGGCTCAGGCCCTCAGGGTTGTTGCCGGAGTAGAAGGGCACGTGCGCGCCAGGGCGGGCAACCCGATCGAAGGTCGGGTTCGGGATGAACTCGGTCAGCTTGCCCTTCATGGCGAGACGGGTCCGGCCGCGCACCTCGACGAACTGGATGTCGCGTGCGTAGCGCTTCGGGAGGTAGTCGAGCCAGGCTGGGCTCTCGTAGAGATGGTTGTCGGCGTCGAAGACGGGGAAACCGGGATCGACCATCAGGCGCTCCTATCGAATGCTTTACCGTAATCCTTACGGTAGCCTAGGCTCGGGCTCGTGTCCACCGCCGCCGCGCCCGACCGGCCCCGCCGCGCCCGCGGATCGCTGAGCGCCGACGAGATCCTCGACGCCGCCGAGCACCTCGTCGACCGCAGCGGGCTCCACGCCCTGAGCATGCCCACGCTGGCGCGGGAGCTCGACTGCGGCGTCACCAGCATCTACTGGTACTTCCGCAGCAAGGACGACCTGGTGATCGCCCTGGCCGATCGGGTCGAGCAGCAGCTCTACTCTCGCCTCCCGCCGATCGGCGACGGCCCCTGGGACGACGAGGCGGCGGCGTACTTCACCGCGTTCCGCGAGCTGATGCACCAGACCCCCATCTACCGCGAGATGTTCGCGTACCGGATCCGCTCCACCTTCGGCGGATCGACCCTCACGCGCTCGGTCCTGCGGCGCATCGACGCGGGACTCGCGCTGTTCGTGCGCGGTGGGCTCACTCCGGCGGAGGCGGCGCTCGCGTACCAGGCGTGCACGAACTACACCAACGGTTTCATCGCGCTCGAGCACGGCAGTGCGATCGAAGAACCCGACAGCGACGTCACCGCCGCGGTGAACGACCGCATCGCCCACGCCGACCGGGGCGAGATCCCGGTGTTGAGCCAGGTGCCCGACTTCGGTGCGGGCATGGCCTACGACGACCAGCAGTTCCAGCGCGGCCTGCGGCTGTTGCTCACCGGTGTCCGCCGCAGCGTCACCTGACCGCGACGACCTCGAACTCAACCGGCAGCGCATCGACCTCACCCGCGGTCGCGGTACGCACCCGGGCGCCGGGCATGACGCGTGCGGCACGCCACCGCGTCGTGACGGCCCGCACGACTTCCTGGATCTCCATGCGGGCGAGCGCGGCGCCGATGCAGTAGTGCCGCCCGATACCGAACTCCAACTGTGGTTGCGCCGGCCGCCGCGACGCGTCGAAACGATCGGGCTCGTGATACACGGCCGGGTCGCGGTGCGCCGACGCAAGGTACGCAGTGACGAGGGTGCCCGCCGGGATCTCGATCCCGAGCCATTCCACGTCGCGCGCGGCGACGTGGTTGCCGTGGCGGATGACCGGTTCGTAGCGGGCGCACTCCTCGACGGCGCGTTCCACCGGTGCGATCCCGCTCGCGACGGCCGACCACTCGTCGGGATGCTCAGAGAGCAACCAGACCGCGATTCCCAGAGAGTGCGTGGTGTTGTCGACCGAGGCGCTCAGCAGCTCGGTGAGGAGTGAGCGGACGTCACCACGCGTGAGCACGCCCTCGTCGACCGCGCGCAACAACGCACTCGTGATGTCGTCGCCCGGCGCCCGTTCCTTCTCCTCGATCAGGTCGTCCGCGAAGCGGCGAAGCTCCCGCAACGCGGCCGTCACGTCGCCCATCACCGCGGGATCTCCCGAGAACGCCTGCAGGGCGATGCTCGACCAGTGCGCGAGCTCGGGTCCGCGCGCCACGTCGCACCCCACCATCCAGCAGAACACGGTGGGCGGGATCCGGGTCGCGACATCAGCCATGAACTCGCAGTGCCCGTCCGTCGCGACCGCGTCGAGCAAGTCGCCGACCAGCGCGACGGTCTGCGCGCGGAGCGTCTCGATCCGGCGCGGCGTGAACCACGGCATGACGACGCGCCGCAACTCCTGATGATCGGAGCCCTCCGAGCCGAGCAGGGACCGCCCCTCGGTCGAACGCGTGGTCTCCGGCGCCGCGCGTCGGATCACCTCGAAGACGCCGGGTCGGAACGCCGGATCGACGAGGAGCGCGCTGCACGCCTCGTACGTGAGCACGCCGAGGCCGGTCGGCGTGCGCACGACCCACGATTGTTCCCGCAGCGCGCGCAGCGAACCGTGGGGATCGCCGGCGAACGCGTCGTCTGCATGGTCCAGGAGCGGAAGCGATCCAGCGGTCGCGGTCACGGGCGCAGCGTACCGGCACGGCGTTAGGGTGCGCTCGGATCGCACGGCGAACAGCGGAGGGACACGTGCACGATCTCGTGGTACGAGGGGAACGGTCGTCGACGGGCTCGGCGGACAGCCGTTCACCGCCGACGTCGCGATCGACGACGGTCGGATCGCCGAGATCGGGAGGGTCGGCGGGCCCGCGCGCGAGACGATCGACGCCGACGGGCTGCTCGTGACACCTGGCTTCGTCGACGTGCACACCCATTACGACGGTCAGGCGACGTGGGACTCACAGCTCGGACCGTCGTGCTGGCACGGCGTGACCACCGTGGTCGCCGGCAACTGCGGGGTCGGGTTCGCGCCGGTCCACCCGGGCGGCGAGCAGGAGTTGATCGAGCTCATGGAGGGCGTGGAGGACATCCCCGGCACCGCGCTCTGGGAGGGCATCGACTGGCGGTGGGAGTCGTTCCCCGAGTATCTCGACGCGCTGTCGCGGCGGCCGCGCATGGTCGACGTCGGGACCCACGTGCCACACGCCGCGGTGCGTGCCTACGTCATGGGCGCGCGTGCCGGTACCGGCCTGGCGACGCCCGACGACCTCGCGGCGATGGTCGACATCGCGCGAGCGGGGATGCGAGCAGGCGCGCTCGGCGTGTCGACGTCACGCATCCTCGCCCACCACACGAGCCGCGGCGACGAGGTGCCCGGGACGTTCGCCGACGAAGCCGAGCTCACCGCCCTCGCGGGCGTGTTGCGGGAGCTGGGCACCGGCGTGTTCGAGGTCGTCCCGCGCGGCATGGACGGCGAGGTCAGTGACGAGGCCCATGCCGAGCTGGAGCTGCTCGGCCGGCTGGCGGCCGTCGCCGGCACCCGGCTCACCTTCTCGGTGGTGCAGACCCACACGGAGCTGGATCGCTGGCGGGTGATCCTCGATCGTTCGGGTGAGCTGCGCGAACAGGGCGTCCCGATCTACCCGCAGGTCGCGAACCGCGCCACGGGCATCCTCTTCGGGCTGGAGAGCAAGAACAACGTGTTCGCCACCCGGCCGAGCTACCGCGAGCTGGCCGGACTCCCCCTCGCCGATCGGCTGGCGCGGATGCGCGAGCCCGAGGTGCGCGCCCGGATCCTGGCCGAGCCGAACGGCGAGTGGGACCACCCCCTTGCATCGTTCGTCTACGAGACGTTCTCCAACATGCTGCCGGTGCTCGAGCCGCTCGACTGGGAGCCGACTCCCGACGACACGATTGCGGCCATGGCCGCGCGCGAAGGCAGGCCCGCCCAGGAGGTGGTGTACGACTTCCTCACCGCGGGCGACGGACACAACCTCGTCTCGTTCCCGTTCACCAACTACTTCAACTTCAGCCTCGACGACGTGCACGACATGCTCGAGCACCCGGCGTCGGTGTGGGGACTCGGTGACGGTGGCGCGCACTGCGGTGCTGCGGTCGACGCCAGTGGCCCGACCCTCATGCTCACGCATTGGGTGCGCGACCGCACGCGCGGGCCGCGCGTCGACCTCCCCACTGCGGTGCGGTGGATGACCTCCGACACTGCGGACCTCTACGGACTCCGCGACCGGGGCCGGCTCGCACCAGGGCACCGCGCCGACCTCAACGTGATCGACCACGAGCGTCTCCACGTACGGCGGCCGGAGATGGTGTTCGATCTCCCTGCTGGGGGTCGACGCCTGATGCAACGCGCTCACGGCTACGTCGCGACGGTGGTCGCCGGCGAGACCACCATTCGGGACGACGAGGCCACCGGTGCGTTGCCGGGCCGCCTCGTACGCGGCGAACAGCCGTCACCCGCCCCCTGAGCGCCCGCGCTCCCCGAACGCGACGTTCGTGCGCCCGACGGATCCCGCGATACCGGCGCGCTTCGCGACCGCGCTCACCGATTCCGGCGCCGGCGGCGGGCGTCGGCGATCATCGGTGGCGAGTATCCGGCATCGGCCCACGTGAAGTTCGTACCCGGAGCGACGATCTCGTCGATGCGGTCGAGCAGGTCGTCGGCGAGCACGACATCCTCGGCACCGAGTTGGGTGGTGAGCTGCTCCATCGTGCGGGGGCCGATGATGGCCGAGGTGACCGCGGGGTTGCGCAACACCCAGGCCACCGCGAGATGCACGAGCGAGATTCCGGCGTCGTCTGCGAGCTGCCCGAGCGCGTCGGCGGCGTCCAGCTTCTCGCGGTTGCCGGGATCCGAGAGGTCGTATCGGGCCGGGATGCGGTTGGCGCGGTGGCTGGTGAGATCCTCCGCGCCCTTGCGCCACTTCCCCGACAACCAGCCCCCGGCGAGCGGGCTCCACGGAATGACCCCCATGCCGTGCCGTTCACACGTGGGGAGCACGTCACTCTCGATGCCACGCACGAGGATCGAGTACGGCGGTTGCTCGCAGACGAAGCGCTCGCGCTGGCGCCGCTCGGCGACCCACTGCGCCTCGACGATGGCCGAGGCGGGGAACGTCGAACTCCCGAGGTATCGGACCTTCCCTTGGTGCACGAGATCGGTGAGCGCGCCGAGTGTCTCGTCGATGTCGACCGTAGGGTCGGGGCGGTGCACCTGGTAGAGGTCGATGTAGTCGGTCCGCAACCGGCGCAGGCTGTTCTCGCACTCTCGCATGATCCAGCGACGCGACCCACCGGACATGTTCGGGTCGCTCCCCATCGGCGCGAAGAACTTGGTGGCGAGGACGACATCGTCGCGACGGCCCGCCAACGCCTTCGCGACGATCTCCTCCGACTCACCCGCGGAGTAGACGTCGGCGGTGTCGATGAAGTTGATGCCCGCATCGAGGGCGGCATGGATCACGGCGACCGACTCGTCGTGGTCGGGGTTCCCCCAGGCGCCGAACATCATCGCCCCGAGACACAGCGGGCTCACCTTCACGCCGGTTCGTCCGAACGCCCGGTACCTCATCGCCACCTCCTCGTCGTCGTCGGTCGTCTCCCCGGACGCTACCAATCTCGTCGGCGTCGTCGCGGGCGACCGCGATCACGAGTGCCACGTCGTCGGCGCCCGCGTACGGGGACTCGCCGACACCGTCGGCCCCGAGCCCGTGATCATGCTCGAGGTCGTCGTTCAACGAGCTCCGACTTCGACGACTTCCAGCACACTGAGCACGTAGCCCACGGTCTCGTCCAGCGTCAGCTCGCCACCCCGTGACGCGGCCGCCGCGTACTGCTGCTCTCCCAGCTCCGCCTGCACACGGTCGAGTGCGTCGCCCACGCCGAGATCGGCGAGGAGGCCCTCGTTCAGGGGCCGGGCGACACCGGTGGTGACACCGGCGGCGAGCGCGCCGGCCAGTACTGCGGCCGCCTCGTCGCGCCCGAGCCGTTGCAGCACCGCCACTGCGCACTCGATCGCGGTAGCGAGCATGGGGCGGTCGCCACGTTCGTGACTGTGCTTCACCGCATCGCGGGCATCGCGCCACGCCCCGTCGACATCGCCGGCCTCGGCGCGCAGAACGGCCCGGCGGCTCAGGGCGAAGCCCAGCAGTCCCCCACTGGTCCCGAGGCGCCCGAGGGCGACGCTCTCGTCGAGCGCACGCGCCGCCGCTTCGGGGTCGTCGCGCATGACGGCCACCGCCATCGCGAACTGTGCGCTCGCAGTGGCGGTCGGGTTCTGCGAACGCCGCGCCGATTCCAACGCGAGGTCGGCGTCGGCTCGGGCGGCGTCGTGGTCCCCCATCAGGTTGTGGAAGTTCGCGGCGGCGGAGTAGAGGAACGACAAGCCGCGAGGAGCGTCGCCGGCGGCGCGCAGTGCGGCGTCGGCCTCGGCGATGACGCGCACCGCGGCCTGAAGGTCACCACGCATGGCTTCGTTCGCGGCCAGCGCGATGAACGCCCAGATCGCGCCCGGGCAATCGGGCGGCACGCCGTCACGCAACGCGGCGTCGGCCAGCTCGCGCATGGCGTCGACGTCATTGCGGCCCTGCGCGCTGAACGCCGCGGCGGCGAGCACCGCGGTGCGCACCGGCGGCGGTGCGAGGTCGACCCGCGGGACGAGGTGCTCGGCCCACGCACCGATTCCCAGCCCACGGTCGTTGACCGCTTCGAACGTGAGCGCGGCGACGATTCGCAATGCCCGCAGCACGTCGTCGTCCTCTCCCAGCAGGAGGCACCGGATGAACGCGGCACGCAGGTTCTCGAGCTCGAGATGCACCCGCGTGCGCCACGCGACCTCGTCGGGACCGGCAAGGGCCGCGTCGGCCTGCTCGGCGAACCGCGTGTAGTGGTCGGCATGACGCCGGAACCACTCGTGCAGCTCACCGGCCGCTTCGAGGCGTTCCCGGGCGAACGCGCGCAACGTCTCCAGCATCTGGTACCGGGTGGTGCCGGTGGCCTCGTCGGCCACGATCATCGACTTCGCCACGAGACCGGCACCCGCGTCGAGCACGTCCCATGCCTCGAGACCGTGACCGGCGGCGACTCCGGCCACCGCGTCGGCGTCGAAGCTGCCCGGGAACACGCCGAGGCGCTCGAAGAGGGCGCGCTCCTGCGGGTCGAGCATCTCGTAGGACCACTCGATCGCGGCCCGGAGGGTCTGGTGACGGCCCGCCGCACTGCGCCGTCCCCCGGTCAGGAGCTGGAACCGCTGGTCGAGACGGGCGGCGATGTCGGATGGGCTCATGATGGTGACCCGCGCCGCCGCGAGCTCGACGGCGAGGGGAATGCCGTCGAGGCGGCGGCAGATCTCGGCGACCGCCTCGGCGTTGCCCGCGTCGACGGTGAAGCCCGGTTGCACCGCCCGCGCCCGTTCGGTGAACAGCTGGACGGCCTCGCTCGCGGCGACGGTCTCGAGCACCGAGGTGCGGGGTGGGAGCTCGAGGGACGAGAGCGGCCACACCTGCTCGCCCGCGACCCCGAGCGCCTCGCGGCTGGTCGCGAGGATGCGGACGCCGGGGCACTCGCGCAGCAGGCCTTCGGTCAGCCGACCGACCGCCTCGACCAGGTGCTCGCAGTTGTCGAGCACGAGGATCAGCTCCCGCGTGCGCAGTGCGTCGAGGACGCTGTCGTCGAGGGTGCTGCCGGGGCGCGGCACGACCCCCAACGTCGCCGCGACCACCTGGGCGAGCTCGTCGGCGTCGTGCGCGTTGGCGAGCTCGCACAGCCACGCGCCGTCGGGAAAGCGACGCAGGACGTCGAACGCGACCTGGATGGCGATACGGCTCTTCCCGACGCCGCCGACACCGGTGACGGTGACCGACCGCGACGCGAGCAACGCGTCGGCGATCGCGTCGCGCTCGATCGCCCGCCCGACGAACGACGTGAGCTGACCCGGCAGGTTCCCCGGCATCGCGTCGAGTGAACGGAGCGGCGGGAAGTCGCGACGCAGCCCGGGCGCGACCACCTGGAACACGCGCTCAGGGCGCGCCAGGTCTGGGAGGCGGTGCTCACCGAGATCGGTGAGCCCGACCTCGTGGGGGAGCGAGTCGCGCACGATCTCCTCGGTGGCGTGGGACACCACGACCTGGCCGCCGTGCGCGGCGGCCATGACCCGCGCCGCCCGGTTGGTGGCGGGACCGTAGTAGTCCCCGTCGCGAGCCTCGGCGTCACCCGTGTGCAGACCCATGCGAACCCGCAACTCGCCGGTTGCCCCCCAGTCCTGCGTGGCCAGGGCCCGCTGGGCGGCCAGGGCGGCGGCCAGCGCGTCACGCGTGGTCACGAACACGGCGTGGAGGCCGTCGCCGGTGGTCTTCACGACCAGGCCCCGGTGCTCCTCCACGGCCGCACGGAGCAGGGCGTCGTGGCACTCCAGCGCCGGCCGCATGGCTTCGGGATGCCGCTCCCAGAGACGGGTCGAGCCCTCGAGGTCGGTGAACAGGAACGTCACCGTTCCCGACGGCAGCTCCGGCACGACACCCCCTCGACCCCCTCGACCCGGGGCAGCATGATCGCACGTGGGGCGCCCGCCCGCGCCGAATCCGGTACGCGGGGGCGCCACGGCACCCCCTATCCTCGAATCCATGCAGGACGGAACTCCAAGCTCTCCGGAGCGCGAGCGCGTGCAGCCCGAGCTCGTCGACGGCGATCGCGCCGGTGTGCCGGACACGGCGCAGCACGACGGGGAGGAGGCCGACGACGCCAGCGAGCAGATCTCGAGCCCCACCAAGCTGATCCGGATCGCCTCCATGGTGCGCACCATGCTCGACGAGGTCCGCCGGGCTCCGCTCGACGACGCCGGCCGGCGCCGGCTCCGCGAGATCCACGAGAAGTCCCTCGACGAGCTCGAGGGGGTGTTGTCGCCCGATCTCCGCCAGGAGCTCTCGGACGTCGTGCTGCCCTTCACGAGCGACACCCCGTCGGAATCCGAGCTGCGCCTGGCTCAGGCCCAGCTCGTCGGCTGGCTCGAAGGTCTCTTCCACGGCATCCAGGCCACGCTCTTCACCCAACAGGCGGCGGCGCAGGGGCAGCTGGACCAGATGCGACGCCGCGCCATCGACCCCGCCGCCGGCGGGACGGCAGGCCCGAGCGGGTACCTGTGAGCGCGACCGGCACCGGCAGCACTGCGGCGGACGGGGACGGCGAGCTCTTCCGCATGAAGCAGTGGAGCCCCGACACGTGGCGCGCGTGTTCCGCCGAGCAGCAGCCCGAGTGGCCCGATCCCGCCGAGCTCGAGACGGCCCTCGCTACGTTGCGCGAGGTGCCCCCGCTCGTGTTCGCGGGCGAGGCCCGCAGCCTCACCGAGACGCTGGCCGCGGTCACCGAGCAGCGGGGCTTCGTGCTCCAGGCCGGCGACTGTGCCGAGTCGTTCGACGCGTTCTCGGCCAACGCGATCCGGGACAAGCTGAAGGTCATCCTCCAGATGGCCGTGGTGCTCACGTACGGCAGCGGTGTGCCCACGGTGAAGATCGGTCGCATCGCCGGGCAGTTCGCCAAGCCGCGCTCCGCGCCCACGGAGTCGCGCGACGGCCTCGAGCTGCCGTCGTTCCGCGGCGACATGGTCAACGACTTCGCCTTCGAATCCGCGGCTCGTCGCCCCGATCCCGACCGGCTCGTACGCGCCTACCACCAGGCCGCGTCGACGCTGAACCTCCTCCGCGCGTTCGCCAAGGGTGGGTTCGCGGATCTCAACCAGGTGCACGCCTGGAACCTCGAATACGTGGACGCCAGCCCCGAAGGGCGACGCTACGACGCGCTCGCCGGGGAGATCGACCGTGCCTTGCGGTTCATGGCGGCGTGCGGCATCGACCTCGACGCGGAGCACCAACTGCACCAGGTCGACTTCTACACGTCGCACGAGGCGCTGATCCTCGGCTACGAGGAGGCACTCACCCGCCGCGACAGCCTCACCGACGAGTGGTACGACTGCTCGGCGCACCTGTTGTGGGTCGGTGAGCGCACGCGCCAGCTCGGCGGCGCGCACATCGAGTTCCTGAGCGGCATCCAGAATCCGATCGGCGTGAAGCTCGGCCCGGCCGCATCGGCAGAAGAGGTCGTCGCGCTCTGCAACCGGCTCAACCCGTCGCGCCGGCCCGGGCGCCTCGTGCTCGTGAGCCGCATGGGAGCCGACCGGATCGCCGACGCGCTCCCGCCGCTCCTCCGTGCGGTCAACCTCACCGGCCACCCGGTCGTCTGGATGTGCGATCCGATGCACGGCAACACCTACCAGCACGCCAGTGGCTACAAGACCCGCGATTTCGACGACGTGATGCGCGAGCTCCACGGGTTCTTCGCGGCCTGCGACGGCGCCGACGTGTGGCCCGGTGGCGTGCACATCGAACTCACGGGCGAGAACGTCACCGAGTGCCTCGGCGGCAGCCACCAGGTGCTCGGCGACCAGCTCGAGCAGCGCTACGAGACGAGTTGCGACCCCCGCCTCAACGCCCGCCAGTCCCTCGATCTGGCCTTCCAGGTCGCGGAGTTGCTGCGTCGCTGATCGTGGGTGCGTTCTCACGCGCGAGCATGGGAGCGTGACGCGCTTCGAGGACCTCGGTCCGAATTCCGGTCTGGTGGAGGAGCTCTACCAGCGCTACCTGCAGAATCCCGCCTCGGTCGACGACCACTGGCGGGCCTACTTCGACCGGTCGGCGACTCCTGCCAACGGCGGGACCGCCCCCACCGCGGTGCCGTCGCCGGCCGGGGCCGCCGCGTCGGTTCCCACACCTGCGCCCGCCCCCACTGCGGTGCCGGCCCGTCCGGGCCCGATGCTCCTCGACGGCGACGACGCCGAGCCGCTTCGCGGCGCAGCCGCCCGCACGGTCGAGAACATGGAGGCCAGCCTCGGGGTGCCCACCGCCACATCGGTGCGCGCGATCCCCGCCAAGCTGCTCGAGGTGAACCGCCAGATCCTCAACAACCAGCTCGCGCGCGCTGGCGTCGGCAAGGTCAGCTTCACGCACCTGATCGCCTACGCGGTCCTGTGCGCGCTCGCGGACTTCCCCGGTCTCAACGCCGCGTATGCCGAGGAGGACGACAAGCCGGTTGTCGTGCGCCACCAGCAGGTGAACCTCGGCCTGGCCGTCGACGTCCAGCGCCGCGACGGCTCGCATTCGCTGCTGGTGCCGTGCGTGAAAGGCGCCGACACGCTCGACTTCGCCGGATTCTGGCGCGCGTACGAGGACCTGATCGCGAAGGTCCGGAGCGCCAAGATCTCACCGGACGACTTCGCCGGCACCACCTGCACCATCACCAACCCGGGCATGATCGGCACCGTGCACTCCGTGCCGCGGCTCATGCCCGGTCAGGGCTTCATCGTCGGGGTCGGGAGCATCGGATACCCGGCCGAGTTCGAGGGCGCCGACACGGCTGCGCTCGCGCAGCTCGGGGTCAGCAAGATCACCACGCTCACCAACACCTACGACCACCGCATCATCACCGGTGCCGAGAGCGGCGAGTTCCTCCGCCGCATCCACGACCTGCTCCTCGGTGAGGACGACTTCTACGACGACGTGTTCGCGAGCCTGGCCGTTCCCTACGAGCCGGCACGCTGGATCCCCGACCGCAGCGCGTTCGCCGATCCGGCCGCACAGAACGAGAAGGTCGTCCAGGTCCACACGTTGGTCAACATGTACCGAGTCCGCGGCCACTTGATCGCGAACCTCGATCCGCTCGGCCGGCGCGAGCCGAGCACCCACCCCGAGCTCGACATTGCGCACCACGACCTCTCCATCTGGGACCTCGAACGCGAGTTCCCGATCGGCAACCTCGGCGCCGGGCGCCTCGCCCCCAAGGTCATGCCGCTGCGCGACATCCTCGGCGTCTTGCGCGACGCGTACGCGCGCACGGTGGGTGTCGAGTACATGCACATCCAGGAGCACGACCAGAAGGAGTGGATCCAGCAGCGCGTGGAAGGTCCCCACGAACCGGTCACCGCCGCCGAGAAGCACCGGATCCTCGAGCGGCTGAACGCGGCGGAGGCGTTCGAGCGGTTCCTGCACACCAAGTACCTCGGGCAGAAGCGCTTCAGCCTCGAAGGCGCCGAGACCGCTCGTGCCCATGCTGGACGCGCTGTGCACCAGCGCCGCCGATGCCGGCATGACGAACGTGGTGTTCGGCATGGCGCACCGCGGTCGGCTCAACGTTCTGGCCAACGTGATCGGCAAGTCCTACGCGCAGATATTCCGTGAGTTCGAGGGCGAGCTCGACCCCGCGAGCACCCAGGGTTCGGGTGACGTCAAGTACCACCTCGGGGCGGTCGGCAAGCACGACGCGCCCAGCGGCAGCCACGTCGCGCTCACGCTCGCCGCCAACCCCAGCCACCTCGAAGCGGTGGGTGCGGTGGTGGAGGGGATGGCCCGTGCCATCGGCGACGCCGCGGAGGACAGCGAACGGCACGCGGTGCTCCCCGTGCTGCTGCACGGCGACGCCGCGTTCGCGGGGCAGGGTGTGGTCGCCGAGACCTTCAACCTGTCGGAGGTTCCAGGCTACGAGGTCGGCGGCACCGTGCACGTCGTCGTGAACAACCAACTCGGCTTCACGACTGCGCCCGAACTGGGCCGTTCGAGCATCTACCCCACCGACATCGCCAAGATGGTGCAGGCCCCGATCTTCCACGTGAACGGCGACGACCCCGAGGCCGCGGTCCGCGTGATGCGCCTCGCGTTCGAGTTCCGCAACCGATTCCAGAAGGACGTCGTCGTCGACCTCGTCTGTTACCGCCGCTACGGCCACAACGAGGCCGACGAGCCGGCGTTCACCCAACCCCGCATGTACGAGCTCATCGACTCGCACGCGTCCGTGCGCGCGCTGTACACCCACCAGCTCGTCCAGCGCGGCGACATCACCCTCGACGACGAGCAGGCCGTCGAGTTCGACTTCAAGGCCCGCCTCGACCGCGCCTTCGAGGAGACCCAGGCCGGCCGAGCTGCCGAACCCGACGCCGACCTCGACCTCAGCCTCGCCGATCCCGACGCCGCGGACCGGGCGGACGACCCGCCGGTGACGACCACGGTTCCGGCCGCGGTCCTCACCACCGTGCTCGACGGCCTCACCCATTGGCCCGACGGGTTCGTCGTGAACCCCAAGCTCGAACGCCAACTCCTCGCCCGGCGCGCGATGGTCGAGCGCGACGAGATCGACTGGGCGCTGGCCGAGGCCCTCTCGTTCGGCTCGCTCGTGCTCGGCGGCACGCCCGTCCGGCTCGCCGGCCAGGACACGCGCCGTGGCACCTTCAGCCAGCGCCACGGTGTCCTCGTCGACCAGGACACCGAGGCGGAGTACGTACCGCTCGCACACCTCGCCGAGGACCAGGCCCCGTTCATGCTCTACGACACCGTGCTCTCGGAGTATGCCGCGCTGGGCTTCGAGTACGGCTACTCCATCACGTCGGATGCGCTGGTGTGCTGGGAGGCGCAGTTCGGTGACTTCGCCAACGCCGCGCAGGTGGTCATCGACCAGTTCGTGGTCGCCGCGGCCGACAAGTGGGGCCAGCACAGCAGCCTCGCGCTGCTGCTCCCCCACGGCTTCGAGGGTCAGGGCCCGGAGCACTCGAGCGCGCGCATCGAGCGCTACCTCACGCTCTCCGCCGAGGCGAACCTGCGGGTCGTCTACCCGACGACGGCCGCGCAGTACTTCCACGTGTTGCGCCGCCAGGCCGTCGCAGCCGCGAAGGTGCCGCTGGTGTGCTTCACGCCCAAGCGCTACCTGCGCATGCCGCACACGCGTTCGCCGCTCGCCGCGCTCACCGACGGCGGGTTCGAGCTCGTGCTCGACGACCGCAGGGCCCCCGACACCGTCCGCCGGGTGATCCTGTGCGCCGGAAAGATCGCCCACGAGCTGATGGACGAACGCGATTCCCGCGACGCACCGGCCGCGGTCGTGCGGGTCGAGCAGCTGTTCCCGTGGCCCGAAGCGGAGCTGTTCGCCATCCTCGACCGGTACCCGGATGCCAAGCAGGTGTGGTGGGTGCAGGAGGAGCCGGAGAACATGGGCGCCTGGTCGTACGTGCACAGCCGGCTGCACCGGGTGCTCCGCGAGCGGGCGAAGCTGAAGCACGTCGCGCGCGCTCCGAGTGCGAGCCCGGCGAGCGGCAGCTCCAAGGTGCACGACGCCGAGCAGCACGCGGTACTGGCCGCAGCGTTCAACAAGCTCGACTGACGCTCGCGATGAGCGCAGCATCCCGAGGAGCGGTGTACGACCGGATCGGGACCGGCTATCTGGCGAACCGCCGCCCTGATCCTCACTGGGAGCGGCGCATCACCACCGCGCTGGGCCTCGTCCACAGCGTGGTCAACGTCGGCGCCGGCACCGGCTCGTACGAACCGAGAGACTGCCACGTCATCGCGGTCGAGCCCTCCGAGCTCATGCTCTCCCAACGGCGCCCGGGCGCTCCGGCGGCAGTGCGCGCCGTCGCGGAGTCACTTCCGTTCCCGGCCCGCTCGTTCGACGCCGCGCTCGCGGTTCTCACCGTCCATCACTGGCACGACACCGCGGCCGGATTGCAGGAGCTGCGCCGGGTCGCCCGGCGACAAGTCGTCGTCACGTGGGATCCACGAGAAACCGGGCAGTTCTGGCTCGTCGAGAAATACCTTCCCGAACTCCTCGCCTACGAGCACCGGCTCGATCCGTTCGACTCGCTCCAGCATGCATTGCACGTCGACACCGTCGAGCCGGCCATGACAAGACTCGCCCACGATCTCGAGACCGGTCTCTGGCAACGCCGCCACCAGAACCTCCTCGATCTCGACGAACTGGATCTCGGATACAAGCTCGTCATCGCCAGCTCGTAGACGGAACGCGCGTGCTCGTCGGAACCGCGTTGCCGCGCCGCAACTCGGGGCGAATCGAGCACCCATCCGTCGACGAGATCACGCGCGCTCGATCGCGCGAACCGCGTGAGATCACGCGCGCCAGGATCAGGGTGGGGTGGGTGTCAGCTGGTGGGCTCCGCCTCCGGCTTGGCGGCGAAGGCGCAGGTCACGGACACCACGCCGCCGACGACCATCACGAGCTTCAACCATCCTGCTGCAGCGCTGGCGACAGCAAGAACCACGAAGAGCAGCAATGCGAAGCACGACCCGATCCGGGCGATGAGCAGTCGTCGTTCCATGACGGGGAAGATCGACGTTGCTGCTCAACTCCTTGACCAAAATCTGTGCCACCGGCCGGCAACGGTGCGCTGCTCGAAACGACACGCGTCCGTCTCGCACACCCCGCGTGTGACTCGGGTCCGGGCATGCTAAGCAGTCGAACATCGGAACAGCTGTGACCCGCCGGCAGAGGAGAGCGTCATGCTTGAGGGTGACCCCGGGAGCTCGAGCTCCAGCACTTCGAAGAAGCTCAGCGGGGGAGCGATCGCCACGCTCGGCGGTGTCGGAGTCTTGGTCGTCTTCATCGTCCAGAACACAGAGGACGTCAACTTCGACTTCCTCTTCCTGAGCTTCACCTGGCCGCTCTGGCTGTACACCATCGTGACCGCGTTCTTCGGGGCATTGGTGTGGTTCGGGTTGGGCGTGATGCGCCGGCACCGACGACGCAAGGAACGTCGCGACAGCCGGTGACGTCGCGCCTTCGGGCGAATTCGTGGCTACAAGTTCTCCTCGCGCACGACGTCGAGGTTGCGAAAGACTGCCGGACCCTCACAGAGTGCCTGGATGCGTTCTGCGAACTGGCTCGTCTCCGGCAGCGCGGAGTTCCTCATCGCGTCGTCGTACGAAGGGAACTCCACGATCTGGAGGTAGCTACCCGAATGGTCCCGGTCCCTTCCGGTGATCTCGCGCGTCGGTGTCCGTTTGCCTTCGGTTGCGGCCATCCATTCGTCCATGATCTTGGTGATCTCATCGGGCCTCGACGTCTGGTACTCGATGATCTGAACAAACCTCACGACGGCTCCTCTCGCCACGGACACCCCAGCATCGCGGTCCGGAGCCGCCGACGCAATCGCCGAGGTGCAGTTCAGGGCGGCCCGCCGAGAACCTTCGTGAGGCCGCACCACCGGCACGACGCGGTTTGCCCCGTCAGGGCGCCCAATCGTCAGCCGACGTCGATCGCGGCGGTCGTGGGTGCGGCGGCGGTATCGACGGTGGCGATCGGCGCGGCCCCGTCGGTGCTCGGAACCGTCGCGTCATAGCTCGCCCGGGCCGGGAGCCACACCAGCGCGACCACCGCGCCGACGAGGGCGACACCGGCGGCGACGAGCACACCGGCGTGCATACCGTCGATGAACGCGCCGGTCGCGGCATCGGCGAGGCCCGGGATGCGCTTCCCCGCGGTGAGGGCAATGCCGAGCGACTGTTGCAGCGTCTGACTCGCCCCGCTCGGCACCGGCTTGCCCTGGAGGAAGTCGCCCACCTGGGATCCGTAGATCGAGGCCAGCACGCTGCCGATGACGGCGACACCGAGCGCGCCACCCACCTGGCGGGTCGTGTCGTTCACCGCCGAGCCGACGCCGGCCTTCGCGAGGGGCAGCGAACCCATGATCGACTCGGTGGCCGGCGCCATCGTCAGCGCCATGCCGCTCGCCATGAGCGTCTGACGCCACACGATGTCGGGCCAGTACGCACTCGACGCGTCGAGCGACGCCCAGGAGATGAGCCCGGCGACGACCAGCAGCAGACCGCCGCCGACCACCAGCTTGGTGCCGATCCGGTCGACGAACCGAGCGCTCATCGGGGCGAGGATCATCATGCTCGCGGCGATGGGCATGAAGCGGATCCCCGTCTCGAACGGCGTGTACCCCAGCACGAACTGGAAGTACTGCGTGAGGAGGAACGTCGCGCCGAACATGGCGAAGAACACCATCATGATGCCTGTGCTCGCGGCGGTGAAGCGCGGGTTCTTGAAGAACCGCACGTCGAGCATCGGGTGATCGATGTGTGCTTCCCACGCGAAGAAGGCGCCCATCACCACGATGCCGAGCGCGAACGCGGCGACGGTCGTCGAGCCGGTCCACCCTTCCTGTGGGGCCTCGATGATCCCGTAGAGCAGGGCGGAGAGCCCGATGATCGACAACACCGCGCCGAGTGGATCGAGGCGGGGCGCGGCCGGGTCCTTCGACGTCGGGATGAGGAACACGCCCGCGAGCACGCCGATCACGACGATCGGGATGTTCACGAGGAAGATCGAACCCCAATAGAAGTGCTCGAGGAGAAAGCCCCCGGCGAGCGGACCGAGCACCCCGGCGAGGCCGGCGGTGCCCGCCCACACGCCGATCGCCTTGCCCCGCTCCTGTACGGGGAAGACGTTGGTGATGATCGACAGCGTCGCCGGCATGATGAACGCACCACCGATGCCCATGAACGCACGCGTTCGCGATCAGCTGATCGGAGGTCGACGCGAACGCCGACGCCAGCGAGCCGAGGCCGAACAGCAGGAGCCCGATCTGCAGCGCGCCGCGCCGCCCGAACCGGTCACCGAGGCTCCCCGCCGTCAGCAGGAGACCGGCGAACACGAGCGTGTACGCGTCGACCATCCACTGCAGTTGGCTGTTGGTGGCGTCGAGGTCGCGCACGATCGTCGGGATGGCGACGTTGAGGATCGTGTTGTCGAGCACGATCACGAGCAGGCTGAAGCAGAGGACCGCGAGAATCCACCACCGGCGTTCGTGGGCGTGTTCCTGCGCGCGCACGCTGAGCGAGCTGGTCATCACGGCTCCGGTGGGCGAGCGGACGTCCCGGGAGAGGCGAACGGGACGGTGCCGGATCCTAACGAGCGGCCGCCACCGCGGCGAGCGCCGCCTCCACCGATGCCTCGGACGCGTTCACCAGCGGGAGCCGAACATCGGGCGTCGGGATGCGACCCTGGGCGTGGAGCACACCCTTGAACACCGCCGGGTTGGGCTCGGCGAAGCACGCCTGTACCACGGGCAGGAGCGCCTCCGCGTGGGCCCGGCCGTCGTCGACCTTGCCCGCCAGGCCGCACTCGATCATGGCCACGAAGCGGGCAGTGCAGAGGTGGGCGGTCGCGCAGATGGCCCCGGCACCGCCCATGAACACGGTGGGGAGCAGGAACGGGTCGTCGCCTCCGAGCACGGAGAAGTCGCGCGGGGCACGGGCGAGGATCTCGAGCGTGTCGGTGTCGATCGCGCCGACGGCTTGCTTCACCCCGGCGATGTCGGGATGGTCGGCGAGCTCCAGCATGCCGGCCGGGCCCAGGTTGCGGCCGGTGCGGATCGGGATGTTGTAGACGACGACCGGGACCGGGCTGGCGGCCGCCACCGCCCGGAAGTGGGCGACGATGCCGGCCTCGGAGGGCCGAACGTAGTACGGCACCACGATGAGAGTGGCGGCGAGAGCGCGGGTGCCCGCGAGCGCCTCGACCGCGGCGATGGTCTTGGCGGTGCTGTTGGTGCCGGCGCCGACCACCAGCTGGGCCGAGTGTTCGGCGCAGACCCGGGCGCAGGCGTCGATCACGGCCCGCTGCTCGGCCGCGTCGAGCGCCGACGACTCGCCGGTGGTGCCGAGGGCGACGATGCCGGCGCACCCGTCGTCGAGGTACTCGTGACCGAGGCGCTCGACCGCGTCGAGCGCGACGGAGCCGTCGGCTGCGAACGGGGTGATGAGGGGGACGTAGACGCCCTCGAGCAGACGGCCTGCAGTCACGGCCGCGAGGGTACCGCGCCGGCGAGCGCACGGGCCCGGAGAAACACGTCGTCGAGCATCGCCTCGGTGAGGCGACCGGTGAACGTGTTCTGCTGGCTCGGGTGGTAGCACCCCAGCACCACGGCCCGGTCGGTGGTCACCTCGACGCCGTGGCCGAACTTCGGGCGGGGTGTGGGCAGTGGGGATCCGCCCGCGGCGAGCACCCGGGCCATCGCCTGGTAGGCGAAGCCGCCGAGCACCACGATCACCCGGACCTCGGCCAGAGTGGCGAGCTCCCGCTCGAGATAGGGCAGGCAGCGGTCGCGCTCGGCGGGCGTCGGCTTGTTCGCCGGTGGGGCGCAGCGCACCGCCGCCGTGACGTAGGCGTCATGCAGCTCCAGGCCGTCGCCGGCGGCGGTCGAGGTCGGCCGGTTGGCGAAGCCGACCCGGAACATGGCCGCGAACAACCAGTCGCCGGAGCGATCGCCCGTGAAGACCCGGCCGGTGCGGTTGGCGCCGTGGGCGGCGGGCGCCAGGCCCGCGACCAGCACCCGGGCCCGCGGGTCGCCGAACCCGGGAACCGGGCGGCCCCAGTACGTGTCCGAGCGGAACGACGCCCGCTTCTCCTGCGCCACCTGCTCGCGCCACTCGACCAGGCGAGGGCACGCCCGGCACTCGACGATCTCGGCACTGAGCGACCGGAGCGCGGCAACGGCGTCACGTGGCACCGGCCGATGCTACGGGTAGGGTTCGCCGCCGTGCGGGTGCTCCTCCTGGTGAATCCGGCCGCGTCGTCGGTCACCACCCGGGCACGGGTGGCAGTCGAGCGCATCCTGGCGGCCGCGGTCCCGATCGACGTCGTGGAGACGACCCGCCGGGGTCACGCCACCGAGTTGGCACGCGACGCGGTCGCCGCGGGCTACGACGTCGTCGCGGTGCTCGCGGGCGACGGCACCCTCAACGAGGCCGCCGATGGCCTGGCCGGTTCCCAGACGGCGCTCGCACCGCTCCCCGGCGGTTCCACCAACGTGTTCGCCCGCACACTCGGGATCGCCTACGACCCCGCCGACGCCACCGCTCGCCTGATCGACTCGCTCGGGCGCGGATCGTCCCTCCGCGTGGGCCTCGGTGCGGCGACGGGCCCCGACAGCGCGCCCCGCCGCTTCCTCTTCCATCTCGGCCTCGGCTTCGACGCAGCGATCATCCGGCGCATGGAGGCGCGCTCGTACCTCAAGCGGCACTTCGCCCATCCGGCGTTCGCGGTGGCGACGGTCGCGACCTGGCTGCGCCACTACGACCGCGGGTTGAGCATCCGGCTCGCGGTCACCGCCGAGGGCGGCGGCGACATCGTCGCCGCGGGTCCCTATGCGGTGATCTCGAACTCGGATCCCTACACCTACGTGGGTCGCCGACGCATGACGATCGCCCCGGGGGCGTCGCTCTCACGACCCCTCGCCGTCACCGTGCTCGCCACCTTGCGGGCGCCCCTCGTGGTGCGGGCGGCGGCCTCGGGCGTGGGCAAGGCCCGGTTCGTCGCCACCTCGCCCGAGATCGTGCAGATCGCCGACGCGGTCCGGGTGACCGTGACCGGCGACGGCCCGGTCCCATGGCAAGTCGACGGCGACTACCTCGGCGAGATCGACCGGCTCGACGTCACCTACGAGCCCGATGCCCTCACTCTCGTCATCCCCACCTGATCCCGCCCACATCGTGCCGGCGCCTGCTCGTAGGTCAGCGTGACGCGGCCCTGACGCCGAAACGGTAGAGGGAGGCGTCGTCGGTGATCACGCCGTCGACGCCCGCGGCCTCGAAATGGCGGAGCTCGTCCGGGTCGTTGACGGTCCACACGTTGATCCGCAACCCCCCTTCCCGGGCCCGCGCCATCAGGGCCCCCAAGACCGTCCCGGCCAGGGACCAGACGACCGGGTGGAGCGCGGCGTGACCATGAGCCTCGGCCGTCAGGAGCGCCTCCAGCGGGTCGAGATCCCGGGCCACGAGCGCCGTGGGCACCTCCGGGGCCAGCACGCGCATCCGGTCGATCGTCGCCAGGTTCCGGGAGGAGACCACCACGTCGTCGGCTCCCCCTCGCCCGGCGAGCAGCTCCGCCAGCAACTCGACGGCCCGGTCGTCGGGATCCCAGTCGAGGTCGCCGGGCAGGTTCTTCACCTCGACGTTCACCAGGTCACCCGGGCAGGCGTCCAGCACCGACGCCAGGGTGGGAACTTCGGGCAACGCGGCCCGGATGTCGGCCCACGAGAGGTCGCACAGGACCCCGGCGGGCGAGCCGGCGTCGTGGCGGACCACCAATTCGTCGTCGGCGCTGCGGTGGACGTCGAGCTCCACGCCGTCGGCTCCCATCTCGATCGCCCGGCGCATGGCGGCGATGGTGTTCTCGGGAGCGAGTCGGTTGGCACCCCGGTGGGCGAGGACGAGCACGCGCGCCACGATGCCACGCGGGCGCGCGAACCGAGCGGAAGGCGAGAAATTCCTGGTCAGCCCCTTGCGCCGACACTCCGCCGTCAATAGTCTCGTTTCGGGAGCGCCTCGAGGTTCGCCCGGGGACGCCTGTCAACGAGATCACCCGACATGACCGGAGCCTTCGACCGGAGGAATGTGTTGGCACTGACCTGGGTACGTACGCACGATTGGGATGTCAGCGCGTGGCGTACGCGTTCGGCCTGCCTCGATTCCGACCCCGACGTCTTCTTCCCGATCGGCAGCAGCGGCCCCGCGCTCGAGCAGATCGAGACGGCACGCCGGATCTGCACCGCCTGCGCGGTGAGCGACGAATGCCTCGAGTTCGCCCTGGCGACCAACCAGGAGGCGGGCATCTGGGGTGGCAGCACCGAAGAGGAGCGCCGCAAGCTGCGCAAGGCCTGGCTGGCCAAGCAGCGCATGGTCGCCAGCTAGTCAGAGCGTCGCAGTTCCCGACTTCCGGAGCGGCACCGTGAGGTGCACCCGCGTCCCGTTGTCGCTGCGGAGCTCGATGGTGCCGCCGAGCTCGCTGGTCACCAATGCGTGCACGATCGAGAGCCCGAGACCCCCGGACTGCTCCACCGAGAAGCCCGGCGGGAGGCCCACGCCGTCGTCCACGACGTCGACCACCAGCTGACCGTCGTCACGCGAGAGCTGCACGCAGATGTTGCCGGTGGTGCGCGCGTCGATTCCCGTGAACGCGTGATCGACGGCGTTCTGCATGAGCTCGTTGAGCACCACCGCCAGGGGTGTGGCCAGATCGCCCGGCAGGAGCCCGGCGTCGCCCTCGACCGCCAGACGGAGGTCACGGTCGGGGCCGGTGACGGTCTCCGCCACCACCCGCACGAGCGGCTGCACGATGTCGTCGAAGCGGACGACGTCGCCGGCGTCACGGGAGAGCGTCTCGTGCACGATGGCGATGGAGCGGATCCGGCGCTCCGACTCCTCGATCGCCGCCTGGGCCTCGGGCGACTGCAACCGACGCCCCTGCAGGCGCAACAGCGCGGCGATGGTCTGCAGGTTGTTCTTCACCCGATGGTGGATCTCGCGGATCGTCGCGTCCTTCGAGAGCAGGAGACGGTCGCGGCGGCGGAGGTCGGTGACGTCGCGCAGCAGCACGAGCACCCCCACGACGCGATCGCCTTCGAGTTGCGGGATGGCCTGGACCAGCAGCGACGTCTCCCCGCGCTCGATCTCCTCCGTGACGGGCAGCCGCGCCCGGATCGCGACGTCGACGGCATCCTGATCGAAGCCGATCTCGGCGAGGTGCACGCCCGACGTGTAGGAATGGATGCCGAGACGGTGCATCGAGCTGACCGCGTTCGGGCTGGCGAAACGCACCCGCAGGTCGGGATCGAGCAGCACCACGCCGTCGCCGACCCGCGGGGCGTCCTCGAACTCGTCGTCGTCCTGGCGGAACGGGAAGGTGCCCTCGGCGATCATGTCGGCGAAACGGTTGAAGGTCGAGAGGTAGAACTGCTCGAGCTCGCCGAGTTGACGACCCAGCGTCGGCCGCACCTCGCGGGTGACGACGGCGACCACCGCGCCGGCGTGTCGCACCGGGATGCACTGGACGTGCGCCCGTTCGGCCGACCCGAGAAGCGGCGAATCGCCCTCGACCATCTCGCCGGTGCGGAACGCTCGCGACACGAGGGGACGGGCCACCTCGTCGATGACCTGGCCCACGAGATCCATGGGGTAGACGGTCTGGCCGGTGGTCGGGCGGACCTGCGCGAGCACCACCGAGCGGCTCCCGTCTTCACCCACGACCGGCGCGAGCAGGAGGAGGTCCGAGAAGCACAGGTCGGAGAGCGCCTGCCACGACGCGGCCAGGCGCTGCACGTGACGAAGCGATTCACCCCACAGGGCGGTCTTCGTCCGGGCCTGTTCGAAGAACGTGGTCACGGCGCGATCGTACCGGGGGGCCCGCTCGACGGCGGGACCGCCGCCGCGCCCTGGGCGAACAGCACCTCCCCGATGCGCGCGAGTCCACGCACGTCGGCGATGTCGGCGTCGAAGCTCGGCACGCTCACCACCACCTCGGGCCCGGGAGACGCCAGACGACCGAGCTCTGCCCGCAACTCGGCCTCGCGCCGGGCGACTACCTCGTAGTTGTGGAACGAGTCGGCGAGGGTGCGCAGCACCCGCGCGGTGCTGGTCGCGTCGCCGAGCGCCGCGTTCTCGCCCTGCGCCGCGAGCTCCTGGCCGATCGCGTCACCGTCGCGTGCGAGCGTGTCGGCTGCGTGCTCCCCGTCGGCGGAGAGTAGATAGTCGGGAAGCGTCTTGTTGAGCACGAGTGCGCCGAGGTGGAAGTCGCGGGCAGCCAGCTCCTGGCAGAACGTCTCCGCTTCGCGCAACGGCGCGCCCTCGAGCGTGGTGACGACCGCGAACGTGGTTCGGCGGTCGTGCAGCAGCTGCTCGACCGAATTGGCGCGCTCGACGAACCCGCCGTACATCGACTGGAAGTTGAGGAAGAACTCGGCGATGTCCTGCAGGAACTGGCTGCCGAGGATGCGATCGGCCATCTGGTAGAAGGGGCGACTCGCGACGTTGAGCATGCGGCCGCCGCGGCCGCCGCCGAGGCGGTACGGCATGGTGAGCCACCGCAGGAGGCGACCGCCGAAGAACTCGGCCATCCGCGCCGGTGCTTCGAGGAAGTCGATCGCGTTGCGGGTGGGCGGTGTGTCGATCACGATCAGGTCGTACTCTCCGCTCGCGTGGACCTCGTAGAGACGTTCCATCGCGATGTAGTCGTGGCTCTGCACGAAGCGGCTGGTGACGTTGTGGTACATCCGGTTGTCGAGGATGCGGTACGCCGTCGCCTCGTCGGGCGCGTGGCGGAGGACCAGCTCGTCCCACGACCGCTTGGTGTCGAGCATGGCCGCCCACAGCTCGCCCCGCGGTTCCACACCGAGCTCGGCGTAGGCGTCGAGCGGCACCCGGCGCGCGACGTTGCCGAACTCCTCGAGCCCGAGCGCGTCGGCGAGGCGACGGGCCGGATCGATGGTGAGGACCAGCACCTTGCCGCCGAGCCGCACGGCTGCGGTCAGGGCCGACGCCGCCGCCACGGACGTCTTGCCCACCCCGCCGGAGCCGCAGAACACCACGACCTCGCGCGAAGCGAGCAGCGCGGCAAGTGACGGCGCGGCGTCGGTCATGCGCCGAGCCTCATCCGAGCTCCTGCCCCAGCGCCTCGGCCACCATCCGGGTCACGCGCAACCCGTGATCGCGCACGAACAGGTACGGGATCAGGAGGAGCGGGAGGTCCACCTGCTCGCGCAAGTGGGCGAGGTGGCCCGAACGGCTCCGGCGCATGGAGACGGCCAACCGGGCCGCGTCGAGCACCGCGGTCACGCCCGGGCCGGCGCGCTCTCGGAGCACGTCGGCGGGCGTCGGCTGCCGCAACGACTCGAAGACCTCCTCGTCGGCGTGGGTGAACAACTCGGGCAACACGCGGTTCACGATGACCACACCGAGGGGCACGTCGAGCTCCTGGCGGGCGCGCGCCACCAGCTCGATCGTCTCGTTGACGGGCATCTCCTCCGCCGCGGTCACGACGTTGAGCGCCGTGAGCGCGGGATCGGACAGCAGCTCGACCATCCAGTCGGTCTGGTTGCGCACCGGACCGACCTGCACCAGGTCCTGGATCGCGCCGGGCGCATCGAGCTGGCTGATCACGTGCCCGGTCGCTGCCGCGTCGACGACGATGAGGTCCCAGTCGGCGCGGCCCATGATCGATTCGCGCAGCTCCCAGCAGACCTTGCCGACCGTGAGGATCTCCTTCACGCCGGGCGCGGCCGTCGCCACGAAGTCGAACGCTCGGGCGAGCGGACCGATGCGGCCGAACACCGGGACCCGGGCCTGCACCTTCAGGTACTCGCGCAGCGAGGCCTCAGTGTCCATCTGCATGGCGAAGACGCCGGGGTGCACCTGGCGCGGCTCGAAGCCGACGGGCGCATGCTCGAACAGGGCGGTGAGGTTGTTCTTGGCGTCGACCTCGACCAGCAGGACCCGCTTGCCGTGTTCGGCGGCGAGCAACACGGTCGCGGCGGTGACGGTGCTCTTGCCCACTCCACCCTTGCCGGTGAAGAACAGGAGCCGGCGATCGAGCAGCGCGGGCGCCGGACCCATCACCCGTCCATCACCGGTCGAACTAGCGGCCGAAGCCGACGCGCTTGTTCGCTCCGTCTTCGTCGACCTCGACGTAGGCGATCTTGTCGGCGGGGATCCCGAGCCGACGACCCTTGGTGTCGGTGATCCAGACGATCGCCGCGCCGCCCTTCACCGCGTCGTCGATCGTGGCGACGATCTCGTCGGCGGTTCCGTCGAGTTCGACGCTGAGCTCCTTGGGCGTGTGCACGACACCGATGCGAAGTTCCATGAGCCGAATCTAGTGGCCGCTCCGCGCCGTTCAAGCCTCGAACTGCGCCCGGGACCGCGGACGGCCGCCGGGACCGCTGTACGCGAGGCCGAATCCGGGCTCCGTGGCGAACTCCACCTCCCCCATCGTGGCGCGGGCCGCGTGCCATGCGTCGACGAGCCGGTCCTCGGCGGCGTACTCGAACGGATCGGTGAGGGTGTGCTCCTCGGTCGACCCGTGGATCGGGTGTTCGGCCAGCCACCGGGCGGTGCGGGCCAACGCCTCGCGGGCGGGCACGGGGTCGCGATAGCCGAGATCGGTGCGCACGCGGCTGACGTCGAGCACCCGGTGGGTGGGCAGCGGCTGCGCGAGCAACGGCCGGGCGGGCACGGCCAGGTCGTAGGGCATCGACACGATCTCGAACGTGTGCCCGAGCGCGGTTGCGATGATGTCGACCACCTGGCGCACCGACAGGACCTCCTCGTCCCCGATGTTGAAGATCTTCCCCGCGGCCGCGTCGGGCTCGTCGAGCGCGAGCAGGAGGGCGTGGGCGATGTTCTCGGTGTAGCCGTGGTGATGAAGGGTGAGACCGTCGTCGGCGACCACGATGCGGTCACGGCCGTCGAGGACAGCGCCGCACCACGATCCACTCCCGTGGCGTCAGCTGGTAGGGCCCGTACACGTAGGGGTACCGGAAATGCGTCGCGTCGGGATGAGCGGCGAAGACCGCCCGCTCGGTGCGGACGATGCGGTAGCCCTTCTCGTCTTCTTCGGGCACCTCGACCGTGGGCGCATCCTCGGCCACCGGCACGGGCAGGCCGGGGGGCTCGTACAGCCACACGTTCATCCACCCGCGGTACGCGGGCACCCCGCCGACGGAGATCACCCGGCCGGTGTGGCCGCGCAGGACCTCGGCGATCATCCGGAGGCGTCCGTACATCGCGTACGTGACGTCGAACGTGGTGCCGGCGAGCACGTCGCGCAGCGACGCCTCGTCGTACGGATCGGCGTGAAGGTGCTCGACGGTCGCCGGAGTCTCGTCGCGCTCGTGGGTACCCCGGTGGAGGATGGCAACCCGGTGCCCGCGGTCCACCAGGCCCTGCACGAGCGGGATCCCCGTCGGTCCGGTCCCCCCGATCACCAGGACGTGCATGAGACCGAGGCTACCGGGCATAGTCTCCCGGCGATGTCCGACACCTGGCCCACCGAGCTCACCGGCACCGTCAACTTCCGCGACCTGGGCGGCCGCCCGACGCCGGTCGGGCAAGTCCGCTTCGGGCGCGTGTACCGCAGCGACTCGCTCGCCCACGTCGTGCCCGCCGACGTCGAGCACCTGGTGGAAGCGCGCGGCGTACGCACCGTCGTCGACCTGCGCGGCGTGACGGAGGTCGACGCCTATCCGAACCACCCGATCCGCGATGCGGGCGCCACGGTCCACCACGTGCCCCTCATCGACCCGGCGAAGCGCGAGTCGTCGGGGTTCGAGTGGGAGACGATGACCCTCGTCGACCTCTACCGCTTCATCCTCGAGAGCGCGGGCCCGCAGTTCGTCGAGGTCTTGCAGATCATCGCCGAGCCGGCCAACCATCCGCTCGTGTTCCACTGCGCAGCCGGGAAGGACCGCGCCGGGCTGATCGCCGCGACCGTGCTCGGGCTGCTCCAGGTCGACGAGGCGGAGATCGTCGCCGACTACGCGCAGACCGCGGCGGCACTCGACGCGTTGAAGGCCCGCGCCCAGAAGCGGGCCGAAGGCACCGGCCGCCCTCCCGCCGACCGCTTCATGACCGCCGAGGCCGACACGATGCGGCAGGTCCTCGGTTGGTTGCGCGCCGAGCACGGCGGCATCGAGCGGTACATGCTCGACCACGGACTCGCCGCCGGCGAGATCGACGTGCTCCGAGCGGCACTCGTCGAACCCGCGTGAGAGAGGCCTGACGTGCTCATCGACTCCAACCTGGGCGGCATCGACGAGACCCGGGCGACGGCGGTGGCGAGCGAGGCCGCCGGCTACGCCGGGCTCTGGACCGGTGAGACCTCCCACGATCCCTTCCTGCAGCTGCTCCAGGCGGCGGAAGCGACCGAGCGGGTGACCCTCGGCACGTCGATCGCCATCGCCTTCGGTCGTACGCCGATGACGCTCGCCAACACCGCCTTCGACCTCGCGCGCACT
The DNA here is from genome assembly GCA_963750045.1 of uncultured Actinomycetes bacterium. Classification (GTDB taxonomy): domain Bacteria; phylum Actinomycetota; class Acidimicrobiia; order IMCC26256; family DASPTH01; genus DASUAS01. Next base: position 122,889 of record CAVVPD010000007.1, read on the forward strand.
CGCGGGGACGCTTCGTGCTCGGTCTCGGCTCGCAGGTGAAGCCGCACATCGAGCGCAGGTTCTCGATGCCGTGGTCCCACCCCGCGGCCCGCATGCGCGAGTTCGTTGCCGCCCTCCGGGCGATCTGGGCCAGCTGGCAGAACGGCGCCAAGCTCGACTTCCGCGGTGACTTCTACACCCACACCCTGATGACGCCCTTCTTCTCGCCGTCGCCCCACGAGTGGGGCGCGCCTCCCGTCTACCTGGCCGGCGTGGGCAAGCTCATGACCGAAGTCGCGGGTGAGGTGTGCGACGGTTTCTTCTTCCATGCCTTCACCACTCCGGCCTACCTGCGCGAGGTCACGCTGCCCGCACTGGCACGCGGGCGCGCCGCGGGGGGTCACGACTCGCTCGAGGGCTTCGCCATCGCCGGGCCCGCGTTCACCTGCGTCGGGCGCACCGACGAGGAGCTCGCCACCGCGATACGCGGCGCCAAGGAGCAGATCGCGTTCTACGCATCGACCCCCGCGTACCGGGGCGTGCTGGAGCACCACGGGTGGGGTGACCTCCAACCGGAGCTGACCCGCTTGTCGAAGGAAGGAAAGTGGCAGGAGATGGGCGACGTCATCGGCGACGATGTCGTGCGCACCTTCGCCGCGGTCGGCGACGTTGCCACCGTGGCCCGCGAGCTGCGCGAGCGCTGGGACGCGGCCACCCGGCTGACGTTCTACATGCCCTACCGGGCCGACGACTCGGTGCGCACGGAGCTGCTGGCGGAGCTCGCCGGCTAGACCGCGAGTGCCGTGACGGGCGACCGTCGTCCGGCTCGGGGGAACAGGTCTTCGTGGCGGCGCGACTACTTGACGCTTTCGTCAACTTCGTCGTAACGTGGCACCCCGTCGGCCGAGCCGGGGGGTTGTGGTGACCGTTGCACAAGAGTCTGGATCGCGGGCTGACACGGAGGCGATCGCCAGCTGGTTGACGACGAACGTCGGCGGGACGGTGACATCGATCAGTCGACAGCCCCGTTGGCGCCCGGTCTGGTTCGTGGAGCTCGACCGCGACGGTCAGACCCTGGAGCTGTGCGTGCGCGGCGATCGCACGGACGTCGAGCTGGTGTTTCCCCTCGACCACGAGATGCGCTTCCAAGCCCTGCTCTCCGAGCAGGGGATCCCGGTTCCCAAGGTGTACGGGTGGATCGACGACGTTCACGCGTTCGTGATGGACACGATCCCAGGGCGACCGGACTTCAACGGTGTCAGCGATGACACGCGCGACACAGTGGTCGACGAGTACGTGCAGGCGCTCGCGCGGTTGCATCAGCTCGACATCGGGCCCTTCGTCGAGGCCGGCATCGAGCGCGCAGCCAGCCCGGAGGACTCGGGAATGCTGGGTATGGCCCGGTTCGAGGCCGTGTACCGCCGTCAGAAGCACCGCCCGGACCCCCTCATCGAGTTCGGGCTCGGCTGGTTCGACCGCCATCCGCCGCGGAGCCGGGGGCGGGAGCGCCCTGTGGTGTGGGACTCGGGCCAGTTCCACCACCAGGACGGACACCTGGTCTCGCTCATCGACCTCGAGCTCGGTCATCTCGGAGATCCGATGATGGACCTCGCCGGCTGGCGGATACGCGACAGCGTGATCCCGTTCGGCAACTTCGCCGAGATCTACGACCGCTACGCCGATCTCGTCGGCGAGCCGGTCGACCTCGATGCCATACAGCTGCACCACTTCGCGTTCACGATGTCGAACTCCTTGTCGTTCTCGGATCGCCTGCGCAACCCCCAACCCGGTACCGACTACATGACCTATCTCCAATGGTGCAACGAAACGAATCTCTACGTCACCGAAGCGCTCGCCGAGTATCTCGAGATCGAGCTCCCGACGGTCGACGAGCCGGAGCCACACCCGAACCAGACCAGCAACACACACCAGCACATGGTGCGATCGCTGCGTGCGATCAAGACCGACGACGAGTTCCTGCGCTACAACGTCCGCACCCTGTTCCGCCTCGCCGGACACCTGGACCGCTACAACGACATCGGAGCCGCGACCGAACGGGCCGACCTCGATGATCTCGAGGCGCTTCTCGGTCATCGGCCCGACAACTGGCTCGAAGGCGAAGCCGAACTCGAGCGGTTCGTCCTCGCCGACGCCCCAATCGGCGAGCACGACGAGGCGTTGATCGTGCTGCTCCACAAGCGGAACCTCCGCGCGCAGATGCTGAACGGCCCGCCCGGCTCCGCCATCGCGCGCCACAACACCATCCAGTCGTTCCGAGGGTGACGCTCCGGGCGATCACGGGAACGGCGCCGAACCCCGACTGGCCCGGGCCAAGAGCGAACGATCTGTGCGCACGATCTGGTCTTGCCGCTGCACGACCAAGGTGAGCGAGATCGACAGCGCTCCACCACCACTTCACTGACGAGCAAGACCTCTTCCCGCGCCGCGGCAGACCACCGCACCGCTGGCTCACATGCTCCTCGCCGCGATCGACGAAGCCGCGCGCTTCATCGCCAACGCCGACGATCGACGCCAGGCCCGCAACGAGGCCCGCAGAGCACTCAACCAGATACTCAACGGACTGCCTTCCGACCGGCAACGCCACCGCGAGCGCCGGCTGACGCGGCACTAGTTGAGCTTCAGCTCCGGGTTGTAGATCCGCTTCGGCGCCAGCTCGGTGTCGAGCCGTTCGGCGAGGGTGCGGAACACCTGCGCCACCTCGCCGTCGGGTTCGGTGACGACGATCGGATGCCCCGTGTCGCCGCCCACCCGCAGGGCTTCGACCAGGGGGATCTCCGCGAGCAACGGCACACCCAGCTCGCCGGCGAGCTCCTGCCCCCCACCGGCCCCGAACAGCTCGTAGCGCTTGGCGTCGTCGCCGGTGAACCACGACATGTTCTCGATCACGCCGATCACGTCGAGATCGACCTTCTCCGCCATCGCCGCCAGCGCGCTGCGCGACGCGCTGCGCGGCGGGCTGGGGCGTGGTGACGACGAGCACCTCGGCACGAGGGAGGAACTGCGCGATCGACAGGGAGATGTCACCCGTGCCGGGCGGCATGTCGACCACGAGGTAGTCGAGCTCTCCCCAGTACACGTCGGTGAGGAACTGCTCGAGCGCCTTGTGCAGCATCGGGCCCCGCCAGATGACGGCCTGGTCCTCGCGCGCGAAGAACCCCATCGAGATCAACCGCACGCCGTTGGCCTCGGGCGGGACGATGACGTCGTCGATGAGCCCGGGGGGGGCGCTGATGCCGAGCATGCGCGGCATCGAGAATCCCCACACGTCGGCGTCGACCGCGGCGACACGATGGCCCCGGTCCACGAGCGCGACCGACAGGTTCGTGGTGACCGACGACTTGCCGACACCGCCCTTCCCCGACGCGATCGCCAGCACCCGCGTCCGGGAGTCGGTGAACGGGTTCACGCGTGGGGCGGGCGACCGTTGCCCCGCCTGCGATGCGTCGACGACGTGGAGCGGGCTGGGAGGAGCCACGCCCTTGAGGAGCGCAGCGAGGGCCATGATCTCGTCGTCGTCCATGTCGCGGATGTCGACGTCGACCCGCTCGATCCCGGGGACCCGGCCGACGGCCTCGATCACCCGGCGCTTGAGCTCCTCCCGCGACTCGTCGCCGGGGAGCGGCACCGCCAGCGCGACGACCGCGGTCGTGCCGTCGACCGCGACCCCTTGCAGCAGGCCGAGCTCGACGATCGACCGTCGCAGCTCGGGTTCCTCGACCGCGGCCAGGGCGCCCTGGACGTCGAGCGATTCGGGCATACGTGCTCCCCAGCGGATTTCCACTACCGACATAGGTAGAATACGTCCGATGGAGCCCGAAGCCCTCACCGCCGACGAGTTCACCTCGGTGGTGAGCGCGGTCACCAACGCCTTCGGCGACCCCACCCGCCGGGAGATCTACCTCTTCGCGCGAGACGCCGGCGCGGCCGGTGTCACCGCGGGCGCGGTCGCCGAACACTTCGATCTGCACCCCAACGTCGCCCGTCACCACCTGGAGAAGCTCACCGGCGGCGGCTACCTCGACGTCGAGATCACCAAGCCCACGATCGACGGGCCCGCTCGCGCCGCCGGACGACCGTCGAAGCGCTACCTGGCCGGCCCGCTCGACGCCACGCTCGCCCTGCCGCTGAAGCACGACGACCTCCTCGGCGGGCTGCTGGCGCGCGCGCTCGACGCCCTCGGACCGGTGCAGGCCGAGGCGCTCGCCGACGAGGTCGGCTTCGAGTACGGCGTCACCCTGGCCTCCCGCATGGACCCGACCGAAGGCCACCGTTCGGTGCGCGCCGCGCTCACCGCCGTGGCCGACGCCCTCACCGCGCACGGGTTCGCGGCGCACACCGAAGCGCGCGACGGCCGACTCGCCATCGTGTCGGAGTGCTGCCCGTTCGGTGAGACCGCTCAGCTGTACCCGCACGTCGTGTGCGCGCTCGACCGCGGAATGATCCGCGGCATGCTCGCAGGGCTCTACGGCGAGACCTCGCCGCAATTCGAGACCAGTCGCCCCGACGGCGGCGACCACTGCGTCGCCCGCGTCTGACGGATTCCCGCCCCGAGGACCGCCAGGTGACGCGCGCCTATCTCGACCACGCGTCGTCATCGCCGTTACGTCCGGTGGCCCTCGAGGCGATGCTCCCCTACCTGCGCGAGCACCATGCCGATCCCGGACGCCTGCACGCCGAGGGGCACGCCACCCGGGTGGCGATCGAAGCCGCCCGCGAGCAGGTCGCGGCGCGGTTCGGTGCGCGCCAACGTGAAGTCGTCTTCACCGCCAGCGGCACCGAAGCGGTGAACACCGCGGTGTGGGGCGCGCTCGCGCGCGCCGGCAATGACAGTGGCCATGTGGTCACGACCGCGGTCGAGCACTCGGCGGTGTTGGAGTCGGTGCGACGGGGTGCGAGCGAAGTGACCGTCGTCGGCGTCGACCACGTCGGCCGCTTCGACCCTGCTGAGGTCGTGGCGGGAATCCGCGCCGACACCGGGTTCGTGTCCGTGCAGCTCGCCAATCACGAGGTGGGCACGATGCAACCGGCCGCCGCGGTCGTCGACGGCGCGGCGCGAGCGCGGGGTCACGGTGCACGTCGACGCGTGCGCGGCGGCCGGGCACGTGAACGTCGACTTCGCCGTCCTCGGTGCCGATCTCTGTTCGATCACCGGACACAAGTTCGGCGGCCCGAAGGGCGCAGCCGCTCTGCTCGTGCGGCGTGGCCTGCGGTTCCCGCCGTTCGTCGTGGGCGGCACGCAGGAGCGGGCCCGCCGTGCTGGGATCGAAAACGTGCCCGCCATCGTGGGCTTCGGGGCGGCGGCGAGCGAAGCCGGCGACGACGAGGCCCACGAACGCCGGCTCACCGAGCGCCTGGCGCGGGAGGCGGTCGCGGCGGTCGGCGGCATCGAACGGTTCGGCGACCCCACCGACGTGCTTCCCCACCTCGTCTGCCTCGGGATCGCGGGAGTGGAGGCGGAGCCGATCCTCCTCGCACTCGACCAGCGCGGCGTCGCGGTGCACTCCGGCTCGTCGTGCTCGAGCGAGACGCTCGAACCGTCACCGGTGCTCGAGGCCATGGGCGTCGACGCCGACCACTCGCTCCGGGCGAGCGTCGGGTGGTCGTCGACCGACGCCGACGTCGACGCGTTCGTCGTTGCGTTCCCGGAGGTCGTCGAATTGCTGCGAGGACTGCGTCGGTAAGCTGCGGCTCATGGCAACCGACTGGTCAATCCTCGCGGGCGAGCTCACCTCGGCGCTGTATCTCACCGCCCCGCCCCTCGCGATCACGTTCTCCGACGTCCCGATCCCCGGCGTCGCCGCGTTCGACGGCCCGATGCCCGAGCCGCAGACCGACGGTCGCACTGGCAGGGTGCCCGCCGGATGTGTGTTCTGGATGAGAGCTGCGGACCGCACCTTCTCCACCGTCGCCGAGGACCACGGCAACTGCAGCGTCGGGAGCCTCACCCACGGCTTCCAGACGCTCGAAGAGGTCGCCGGCAACTCCGACGTCGCGGCGCTGCTCGAGACCGGTTGGGTCACGATGGACGTCGTGCCCCAGATCCCGGTCGTGCACCAGAAGCCCGGAGCGGTGACCTACGGGCCGCTGGCGGAGACGCCGGTCGACCCCGACGTCGTCTTCCTCCGCGTGAACGGCCGCCAGCTCATGGTGCTGTCGGACGCGATCCCCGAGCTGCGCATCGAGGGCAAGCCGCAGTGTCACATCGTCGCCCTCGCCAAGGAGCAGGGCGTGCCGGCGGCGAGCGTCGGCTGCGCGTTGAGCCGTGTGCGCACCGGCATGCCGCCGACCGAGATGACGTGTGCGCTGCCGGCCGCGCAGCTGCCGGAGATCCTTGCGTCGATCGTCCGGAACGCGGGCGCCGACGGCGCGGTCGCGAAGTACGCGGGTGAGGACGCTAGACGGTTCGCCTGAACCGCGCTACTTCTTGGCGGCCTCGTAGTAGGGGTTCGACCCGGTGGCGTGGTCGGTCACGTCGACCACCTCGGTGATCTCGGGCACCATGTCGAGGATCGCCACCTCGATCCCCTGGCTCAACGTGACCGCGGCCATGCCACAGCCCTGGCAGCCGCCCGACAGGCGCAGGTAGGCGATCGACTCCTCGACGGCGACGAGCTCGGCATGGCCACCGTGTGAGGCGATGGCCGGGTTGATCTGCTCCTCGAGCACCTGGATGACCCGTTGCGGGACCTCGCCGGAGAGGTCGGCCGACGGACGATCGACCATCGCCGGTGACGCCGGAACCGGGCGGTTGGGATTCTGCATCACCATGCCGCCGCTGAATTCCAGGGTCGCCCCGCGGAGCATCTCGACGCTGTCGTCGGGGATCGCGACCGGGAGGTCGTCGTGGTGCTGCAGCACGACGCCGGCGGCGAGATCGGCGACGGGCCGGAACTCCATCAGGTACGTGTAGGCGCCGGCCTGCTCACCGTTGACCTCGACCCACAGCGCGAGGTCGCCGGCGTCGGCCTCGGCGGCTCGCACCTCCAGCACCTTGGCTCGGGCCTCCTCGGTGATCGTCAGCAGTTCGCTCATATCCTCCATGATACGTCCGTGCCCCGCGTCCTCCTCCTGTTGCCCACCTCCACCTACCGGGCGCCCGATTTCGTGCGGGCCGCAGCCCATCTGGGAGTCGAGGTCGTCGTCGGTTCCGAGCAGCAGCAGGCGTTGGCGGCGGACATGGGCGACCGCGCCGTCGTCGTGCCGTTGTCCGATGCCGGCGCGGCCGCCGACGTGATCGTGACCCTCGATGCCCGGGCACCGATCGATGCCGTGGTGGCGGTCGACGACCAGGGCGTGCTCGTGGCCGCCACCGCGGGTGAGCGCCTCGGATTCCCCCACAACCCGCCCGATGCGGTGGCGGCGACGCGGGACAAGGCATCGATGCGCGCCGCGCTCGCCGAGGCCGAGGTGCCGCAGCCACGGTTCGCGGTCGCCGACGGCGCGGAGCTCCCGGACGTCGGGTACCCGTGCGTGGTGAAGCCGGTCGGGCTGTCGGCCAGCCAGGGTGTGATCCGCGCCGACGACGCCGACGCGGCACGCGCGGCCGTGGCACGCGTACGCACGCTCACCGACGGGCCGCTGCTCGTGGAGGAGTACGTCCCCGGCTTCGAGGTGGCGGTCGAGGGCATCCTGTGCGCGGGCAACCTGCAGGTGCTCGCGGTGTTCGACAAGCCCGATCCGCTGGTCGGCCCGTACTTCGAGGAGACGATCTACGTCACGCCTTCCCGCCTGGCCGCCGCGACGCTGGCGCGCGTCGCCGACCTGACCGGGCGGGCGTGCGCGGCGATCGGCCTCGTGGAGGGCCCGGTGCACGCCGAGCTGCGGATCCACGGCGACCGGATGTGGGTCATCGAGGTCGCGGCGCGCTCGATCGGTGGGCTGTGCGCCCGCGCATTGCGGTTCGGCGCCGGCATCGCGCTCGAAGAGCTCATCCTCCGCCACGCGCTGCGCATGCCGCTCGACGGACTCGCGCGCGAGCAAGCGGCCTCGGGTGTGATGATGCTGCCGATCCCGCGCGCCGGCGTGCTCCGCGAGGTGCGCGGACAGGACGCGGCGCGGGCGGTGCCCGGCGTGACGGGGCTCGAGATCACCGTCCCGCGCGGACGACGGGTCCAGGCGCTCCCCGAAGGCGACCGGTACCTCGGTTTCCTCTTCGCGCGCGGCGAGACCCCGGCGGTGGTCGAAGCGTCGCTCCGGTCGGCCCACGCCGCGCTCGACGTCGACATCGGGCCCTGACCCTCCGGTCGATTCCGCCGCGCCGTCCCGCCCTCCGGGCACGGCTCCGCTGCATCTCTCGTAGCCTGCAGGCGTGCGCATCCTCCTCGTCGCCACGTACGAGCTCGGCCAGCAGCCCACGAACCTGGGCGCGGCGGCCGCGCACCTCCGCGAGCAGGGCCACGAGATCCGCACCGTCGACGTGTCGGTCGAGCCCTGGGAGCCCGCCCTCGTGGATTGGGCCGACGAGGTCGCGTTCTCGGTCCCGATGCACACCGCGACCCGACTCGCACGCGACCTCGCCCGGGGCATCGACCGCCCGACCCGATGCTTCGGCCTCTATGCCGACCAGTGCGTCGACTTCGCGTCACCGGTCACCTGGGACACCGACGCCTCCGGCCCGCCCGACCGCGACCTCCTCCCGCCCCTCGATCGCTACGCCCGGCTCGTGCTCGGCGGCGAGCAGCGACTCGTCGGATCGGTGCTCGCGTCGGTCGGGTGTGCGCACCGGTGCCGACACTGCCCGGTGCCCGTCGTCTACGACGGTCGGGTGAAGCGCCTCGACGAGGACGCGGTGCTCGACGACATCGCGCAACTCGCCGACGCGGGCGCGCAGCACATCACCTTCGGCGATCCGGACTTCCTCAACGCCCCCCCACACTCGCGCCGGATCGTCCACGGGATGCACGAGCGGTTCCCGCACCTCACGTTCGACTGCACGGTCAAGGTCGAGCACGTGCTCCGCCACGCCGACGTGTGGCCCGAGTTCGCCGCCGCCGGGTGCGTGTTCGTCGTCTCCGCGTTCGAGTCCGTGAACGACGATGTCCTCGAGCGCCTCGACAAGGGACACACCACCGACGACGCGGCACGCGCCGTCGAGGTCCTGCGCGACGCGGGCATCGACGTCCGCCCGTCATGGATGCCGTTCACCCCGTGGACCACGACCGGCGATGTCGTCGCGCTGCTCGACTTCGTCCACGAACACGACCTCGTCGGCAGCGTCGATCCGGTGCAGTACACCGTGCGGCTCCTGCTCCCGAAGGGATCGCTGCTGCTCGCGCACGCCGACCTCGCGCCGTTCCTCGGCGCCTGGGACGACGATCGGTCGTCCTTCACCTGGACGTCGACGGACCCGGCGGTCGACGACCTCCAGCAGCGGCTCTCGGCGCTGGTCGAGGCGCGCTCCGCCGCGGGTGCTGACGGCCTCGAGACCTACGCCCTGGTGCGCGCCGCCGCCGGCGCCGCGCCGGTCGACCTCTCGACGACCAGCACCGGACGGCCGCGGCTCACCGAGAGCTGGTTCTGTTGCGCGGAGCCGACCGAGGTCCAGCTCCGAGCCGTCGGGCGGTAGCGGTCCCACCGGCGTCCCTCGTCAGAGCTGCGAGAGGTAGGCGGCTTCGATCTCGTCGAGTCGCCCGCGGATCTCCTCGACCGGACCGGAGAGCGTGACGTTGCCGCGATTCATCACAGGCAGCGACCGCCGACGCCACCCCGCTTGTTGAACGCGGTGACGGCGGCCTTGGCCGCGTCGGCCTGGTCCTCGAGGTGGAGGACCGGCGAGTCGAACACCGTGACGAGCCCGAGCTCGACGGTGGACTTGGACTTGGCACACGGCCCGTTGTGGGGCACGAGCCTCGCGCGGCCTGCTTGACGCGAGAGCGAGCGGGACCGCTTCCGCGTCCCGCGACGCTGCCTTACCGACGCTGATGTCATCGTTTCCCCCGTGGTTCAGACCCTGGCGAAAAGAGGACCCCATATGGAGTTGGCAGATCCGTCAAGTTTCTACGGATCGTCGTGGAGAGTTCGCCAAAGACGACGGGAATGTCCGGTCAGGGCTAGGGCCGGAGGGTCAGCCGCCGCGCAGCACGTTGAGCGCGGAACCGGCCCGGAACCAGGCGATGTGCTCGTCGGACATGGTGTGGGTGGTGGCGATGGTGTCGGTCGATCCGTCGGCGTGGTGCACGAGCACGGTGACGGGCACGCCCGGCGCGAGGTCGGCGATCCCGACGATGTCGACGGTGTCGTTCGCCTGGATCCGCTCGTAGTCGTCGGGGTTGGCGAAGGTCAGTGCGAGCACGCCCTGCTTCTTGAGGTTCGCCTCGTGGATGCGGGCGAACGACCGCACGATCACCGCGCGCCCGTTCATGTAGCGCGGCTCCATCGCCGCGTGCTCCCGCGAGGAACCCTCGCCGTAGTTCTCGTCGCCGATAGCGACCCACCAGATGCCGGCGTCCTTGTAGGCCTTGGCCAGTTCGGGCAGGGGTTTGATCGAGCCGTCGCGCACGTCCACGCCCGAGCCGGGCGGGTCGAGCGCGAACGCGTTGTTCACACCGATGAAGAGGTTGCCCGAGATGTTGGTGAGGTGGCCGCGGAAGCGCAGCCACGGGCCGGCGGGCGAGATGTGGTCGGTGGTGCACTTCCCCACCGCCTTCATCAGCACCTGCATCCCGGTGAAGTCGTGGCCGTCCCACGCCGGGAACGGCTCCAGCAGTTCGAGCCGTTCGGAACCGGGCTTCACCACGACCTCGACCGACGACGGGTCGGCCGCCGGCGGCTGGAAGCCCGACTCACCCGGGTCGAAGCCCTTCGCGGGCAGCTCGTCGGCCGAGGGCGCGGAGAGTTGTACCTGGGCGCCGTCGGGGCCGACCACCGGCTCACGCACGAAGTCGACGTCGAGCCGTCCGGTGAGCGCCATCGCGGTGACGGTCTCGGGTGATCCGATGAACGACAGCGTGGCCGCATTGCCGTCGTTGCGCGCGGGGAAGTTGCGGTTGAAGGACGACACGATGGTGTTGCGCTCGCCCTTCGAGATGTCGTCACGCTGCCACTGTCCAATGCACGGTCCGCACGCGTTTGCGAGGACCGTCGCCCCGATCGCTTCGAGGTCGGCCAGCAGGCCGTCACGGGCGATGGTGGCTCGCACCTGCTCGGAGCCGGGCGTGATGAGCAACGGCGTCTTCACCTTGAGGCCCGCAGCCTTGGCCTGGCGGGCCACGTTGGCGGCGCGCCCGATGTCCTCGTACGACGAGTTCGTGCACGAACCGACGAGCGCGTAGCTGATCTCCAGCGGGTAGTCCTCCTCACGAGCCGCACGCCCGACCTCGGAGATCGGACGGTCGAGGTCGGGAGTGTGCGGGCCCACCAGGTGCGGCTCGAGCTCGTCGAGGTCGATGTCGATCACGCGGTCGAAGTAACGCTCGGGATCGTCGAGGACCTCGGGATCGACGCGGAGGTGCTCGGCGTGGGCGTCGGCGAGCTCGGACAGGGCGTCGCGGCCGGTGGCCCGGAGGTACGCAGCGGAGCGAGCGTCGTAGGGGAACAGCGAGCAGGTCGCCCCGATCTCGGCGCCCATGTTGCAGATGGTCGCCTTGCCCGTGGCCGAGATCGACTCCGCACCGGGCCCGAAGTACTCCACGATGGCGCCGGTACCGCCCTTCACGGTGAGAATGCCCGCGACCTTGAGGATGACGTCCTTCGCCGCGGCCCAGCCCGACAGCTCGCCGCTCAGGTGGACACCGATGACCTTGGGCACGCGCGTGTTGAACGGCCACCCGGCCATCACGTCGACGGCATCCGCGCCGCCGACCCCGATCGCCACCATGCCGAGGCCGCCCGCGTTGGGGGTGTGGCTGTCGGTGCCGACCATCATCCCGCCGGGGAAGGCGTACTGCTCGAGCACGACCTGGTGGATGATCCCGGATCCGGGCTTCCAGAACCCGATGCCGTACTTCGCCGACACCGTGCGCAGGAACTCGTAGACCTCGGAGTTCACGTCGAGCGCGTTCTTGAGGTCGGAGTCGGCGCCGACGCGGGCCTGGATGAGGTGGTCGCAATGCACGGTGCTCGGAACCTGCACCGTCGGCAGGCCCGCGGTCATGAATTGGAGCAGCGCCATCTGTGCAGTGGCGTCCTGCATGGCGACCCGGTCGGGCCGGTAGTCCGCGTAGTCGACCCCGCGGTCGATGCCCACGGTCGCGGGATCGTCGGCGTGCGCGAACAGGACCTTCTCGGCGAACGTCAGCCCTCGGCCGAGGCGGCGCCGGGCGTCACCGAGTGCGCGGGGAAACCGCGCGTACGCGGTCTCGACGAGCTCGAGCGGCGTGGTGGGCTCGACGGTTGATGCCATGGTGTCCTCTTCCTCGCTGGTGTCGCCTTCCGGTCTCCTGAGCAGAATCTACGCCCGTCAGTGCGCCTTCCACGCCTCCGGGTCTGCGGTCAGGCGCTCGACCGAAGGGGGCAGCCGACCCGACGCCACGTCAGCCACCGTCACCTGCTCGAGCACTCCCCTGAGCGCGGCGCGCACGGCGATCCACACCTCGGACAGGCGCTCGGCCGGACCGTCGTAGGACAACGACTCGGGCCGGATGTCGCGCACCGCGGCCAGCGGGCCCTCGATGGCGCGCATGACATCCGCCAACGCGATGTCCTGCGCGGGACGGGCCAGGCGCGAGCCGCCGTCGGGCCCACGATGGGTGGCGACGATCCCCGCTCGGCGCAGGTCGGTGAGGATGTTGTCGAGGAAGTGTCGGGGGATGCGCTGCGCCTCGGCGACCCGGTCGGCCGTCATCAGCTCACCGTCGGCCCGGGCCAGCTCCAGCACCGCCCGGACCGCGTAGTCGGCCTTCGCCGTGACCTTCATGTCAGCATTTCCTCCGCTCGGCGCTTGACTCGACCCGCCTCAAACCTTACAATGTCGACTAGTTTAGTTGTCTTTACTGGGATTGACTCCGTGCACATCGACATCGGCATCGCGCTCGCCGGCCTCCTCGTGGGCATCGTGGTGGGCCTCACGGGCATGGGCGGTGGCGCGTTGATGACGCCGATCCTCGTGATCGGCTTCGGCATCCAGCCCCTCGCCGCGGTGTCGAGCGACCTCGTCGCCGCCGTGGTCATGAAGCCGATCGGCGGCGGCATCCACTTCCGGCGGGGAACCGTGCACACCGGGCTCGTGAAGTGGCTGGCGCTCGGATCGGTGCCCGGAGCGCTCGCCGGGTCATACGTCGTCTCGCACCTGAACGGCGACGTCGGCGACACGGTCAAGGTCGTTCTGGGCGTGGTGCTCCTCATCGCCGCCGGCGCGATGGTCGTGCGCGGGTACCTGAGCCGGCACCGCGTCGACGGGGTCGAGGGTGAAGCCGCCCTCCGCGTCCCGGTGCAGCGTGCCCCGACGTTCGTCATCGGTCTCCTCGGCGGCGCCATCGTGGGCATGACCTCGGTCGGGTCGGGCTCGCTCATGATCGTGGCCCTCATGCTGCTCTACCCGACGCTGTCGTCCAAGGAGCTGGTCGGCACCGATCTGGTGCAGGCGGTGCCTCTCGTGCTGGCCGCCGCCATCGGCCACCTCATCTGGGGTGAGTTCGAGTTCGGCCTCACCAGCTCGCTGCTCATCGGGGCCGTTCCCGGCGTGATCATCGGCGCGCACGTGTCATCGCGTGCACCCGACGCGATCATCCGGCCGATCCTCGTGCTGGTGCTCGCGCTCTCGGCACTCAAGCTGCTCGACGTGCCCAACGAAGTGCTGGGCGCGCTCCTCGTGGCCGCGATCGTCACCGCTCTCACGACTGGGTTCGTCAAGCAGCGGCGCGGCCGAGGACCCGGTCCCGCGCTTCACGCAGCGCCGGCGGGGTCGGGGTCACCAGGTTCAGCACCCGGCTGAGCGCGAACACCGCGGTCCGCACCGGCAACGCCGCGGGCGGGAACCACGGGATGCGGTACAGGCGACGCGCGTAACCCGGCAGGATCGCCACCGCGGCCGTGGTGGGGATCGCCCACAGCGGGCGGTACCGGAGGCTCATCGGCGGGAACATCACCACCCGCAGGCCGTCGATCGCGGCCGGCGTCACCCGCAGGCCCCGGACCGAACGCAGGTATTCGCCCAGCTCTGCTTCGGACTGCGGGGCGCGCCCGGCCGGGAGCTCGACCATCTCCGCGACCCGCGCCATCTCGGCGACATAGCGGTCGGCGTCGGCCGCGCCGACCCGGCCCGCGTACGTGCGGTACGCGAGCAGGAACGACTCGACCTCGACCGCGTGGATCCACAGCAACAGATCGGGATCGTCGGCCGCGTACTGCTCACCCGTGACGGGGTCGGTCCCGCGGATCCGCTCGTGCACCTTCCGGACGCGCGCCGCCGCCGCGGCGGCCGTCGCGGTGTCGCCGTAGGTGGTGGCGACCACGAAGTTGGTCGTGCGCTCCAGTCGACCCCACGGGTCCTCGCGGAACTTGCTGTGCTGGTCGACCGCAGCCATCGCCCGCGGCTCGAGCGCCTGCACGAGCAGCGCCCGGAGGCCACCGACGAGCATCACCGGATCGGCGTGGATCCGCCATGCGACGCTCTCGGGTCCGAAGATCCCTGCGTCGGCGGTCATGGGACCACGCTACGCGTCGAGCTCCTCGATCACGACGGTCTGCATCACGTCCCCGACCTGCGTGGACTGCGCGACGTCGATGCCCTCCACCACGTAGCCGAACAGGTTGTAGTCCTTGGTCAGCTTGCGGGTGCAGTCGTCGATGCACACGAAGAACTGCGAGCCGTTGGTGTGCGGGCCGGCGTTGGCCATGGCCAGGGCACCGAGGGTGTATTCGCCGAGCACCGGCTCGTCCTCCCAGCGGTAGCCGGGGCCGCCGCGTCCGCTGCCCTCGGGATCGCCGCCCTGGATCACGAACTCGGGGACGACCCGGTGGAAGGTGAGGCCGTCGTAGAAGCCCTGACGCGAGAGGGCGACGAAGTGGTTCACCGTGTTCGGCGCCAGCTTCGGGTCGAGGTCGGCCACGATCGTGCCGCGGTTCGTGGTGATCGTCGCCCGGTAGGTCTTCGAATGGTCGATCTCGTACGCGGGGGGCTGCGCCATGCTGTTCCTACTTCTTCTTGGGGCGGGTGGTGGTGGTCGCAGGCACGGTAGTCGAAGGCGATTCGAGGGTGTTCGTCACCTGCGTGAGCAGCTGGCGCGCCTGCGCGCCCCACTGTCCGGTCGGCGCCTTCACCAGGTAGTTCTGCAGATCGACCTGTGCACGCGCGTAGTCCTGCATCGCGAACGCGTAGAGGATCCCGCGGAAGTAGTACGCAGTCCGCGTAGTCGGGACCGACCTTGATGGCCTGGTCGAAACCGGCGAGCGCCTGGGCCACGAGCTGCGCCTGACCGTCCTTCGTGGGCACCTGCTCGGACGCGAGGTACAGGAGACGCGCCGCGTTGGCGTGGCCCTCGGGACGGTTGGCATCGATGGTGATCGCGGCGTCGGATTGCTTGAGCACGTTGGAGAGGTCGCCGTTCTCCTCGTAGGCCCGCGCCAACTGGAGCCGGAGCAGGTAGTCGTCGGGTGAGGCGTTCGCTTTCGCCTCCAGGTCCTTGATCTTCGCGGCGAGCGCCTTGGTGGATGCGTTCGTCGTCGACGTCGCCGCGCCCGTGTTGCCCGACGACGTCTGGCCGGGGAGGCGCACCCCGAGGGCGCTTGAGAGCAACACCCCGACGACGAGCGCGAACACAACCACACCGGCGACGACCGCCACCCGCGCCCGCGACCGGCGCGGTGACCGTGGCGGCGCGGGCCGCGCGTCCACCCCGTCGCGCAGCGTACGGATCACCGCGGCGGCGCGGGCCGTGTAGTCGTCGTGGAGCTCCGCGTACGACTCGTCGTCGATGCCGCCGCTGTCGTGCTCGAGCTCGAGGTCGTCGAGCGACTGCAGGAGGAAGTCGCGCTCGTCCTCGAGCTGACGGGTCCGTTCGGCGTCGAGGCGTTCACTCATCGCGCGTCCGTTCCACCAACCGCTCGTCCGCCGGGGTGGCATGCAGGTGGGGCTGGTCGCGGTTGCGCCGGAGCGCGAAGACGATCCCGGTCGCGCCGAGGGCCAGGACCAGCACCGGCAGGATCCACACGAGCAGGCTCACGCCCGAGTCCTGCGGGTTGAGGAGGATCGTCTCGCCGTAGCGGTCGACGTAGGCCTGGCGGATCTGCTCGTCGCTCTGGCCCGCGGCGATGCGACGCTTGACGTCCGCCCGGATCGCCCGTGAGGTGGGCGCCTGGCTGTCGGCGACCGACAGCCCCTGGCACTCCGGGCACTTCAACTCGGTCTCCAGCGAGTGCGCGCGCGCCGCGGTCGACTGGCTCCCGCTCGGCCAGAGCACGACCGCGAGGGCGATCGCCACCACGACCGCGAGCGCGATCCAGGGGCCCCACCGCCGGATCACCCCGCTGCCCGCGCCGAGGACAGGAAGGTCTCCAACTCGCTCGAAGACATCGGCCCGTACTTCGCCGCGGTCACGACGCCGCCCGGTGAGATCGCGTAGGTCTCGGGCTGCCCACGCGTGGCGAAGTCGAGGGCGGCCTGATTGTCCGGGTCGAGGGCGATGGTCCAGCCGACGCCGTTCTTGCGCACGTACCCGCGCACGTCGTTCGTCGTGTCGTCACGCACGATGCCGACCATCGCGAAGTCGGAGTCGTCCTTGTGTTCGGCGTAGAACCTCGCGAGCGCGGGCGCCTCCTGCTGGCACGGGATACACCAGTGGTTCCAGAAATTGACGATCGCAGACTTACCGGCGATGTCGGCCAGGGTCACCTTCCCTCCGGCGAGGTTCGGCAGGTCGAAATTCGGCGCGGCCTTGCCCACGAGCTGGCTCTGCTTGGCGTCCTGCTCGGGATCGGCGCCGACGTTCAACGCCAGCACCACGCCGAGCACGACGACGACGAGGGCGACCGCGAGGGCGACGACGCGCGCCGGGTGCTTCACACCGTCACCTCTTCCCGCGGTTCGGGCTCCTGCGGGCCGGGGCTGCCTCCGGATCCGGGCGCGGCGTCCTCCACCGGGCCCGGACGGGACCGTCGCCGCAGCCGGGGCGCCAGGGCGAGGATGGTGCCGAGGGCCATGAACCCGCCACCGATCCACAACCAGACGATCATCGAGTTGATCCGCACGCCGAGGGTGATGCGACCCTGCGCGCCCGGGGACGACACCAGCGTCAGGTACACGTCGTCGGCGATGCCCGTGTGCACCGACGGCGTGCCGATGCCCTCCGTGCTGTTGGGATAGGTCGAGATCGCCGGCGCGTACGTGCCCAGGACCCGATCGCCCTTGGCCACGCGTACGCGGGCGGTCACGGTGGTCTTCTGGTCCGAGCGTTCGGTCTGCGCCCCGAGGTAGGTCATCGTGTAGCCGGCCACCGTGGCCGACTCACCCCGCCGCAGCTTCACGTCGCGGTTGGCGCCGTAGGCGGACGACGCGGCCAGCACCACCGCGATGAGCACCACGCCGAAGTGGACGACGAGGCCGCCGTAGAGCCGTGGGTTCGAGCGGGTGGCCCGGCCGAGGGCCACGGTGCGTGACTCGCCCAGGGCGCGGCGGCGGCCGCGGATGCCGAGCACGAACTGGCGCACGATCCCCGCCGTCGCGAACGCCCCGAGGCCGTAGGCCAGGATCTCGGCGAGCCCCGCCGCGCCGAGGACCACGGCGCCCAGCATCGTGAGGCCGCCGATCCACGCCGGCACGATCAGCCGGTTGCGGACCACCTCGCCGCTGGTCGCCCGCCATGGCAGCGCCGGCGCGGCGGCCATCAGGAACAGCAGCGCCAGCCCGATGGGGGTCGCCATGCGGTCGAAGTATGGCTCACCGACCGACAGCCGCGACCCGCGCAGCGCCTCGGCGATCAGCGGGAACACCGTCCCGAGCAGCACCACGAAGGCGAGCGCCGCGAACAACAGGTTGTTGGCAAGGAACGCCGACTCGCGCGACACCGCGGAATCGATGTGACCGGGCGCGCGCGAGCTGGTCGCCGCGCCACGCGACCAGGCCGATCCCGGTCGCGGCGACCACCCCGAGGAACGCGAGAAGCCAAGGCCCGATGTCGGACTGCGTGAAAGCGTGCACCGAGTCGATCACGCCCGAGCGGGTCAGGAAGGTACCGAGGATCGTGAGCGAGAACGTCGCGATCACGAGCGAGAGGTTCCAGACCCGCAGCATCCCGCGGCGTTCCTGGACGATCACCGAGTGGATGAACGCGGTCCCCGTGAGCCACGGCAGCAGCGACGCGTTCTCGACCGGATCCCAGGCCCAGAACCCACCCCACCCGAGCACCTCGTAGCTCCACCACGCGCCGAGGATGATGCCGACGGTGAGGAATCCCCAGGCCACGAGCGTCGCGCGCCGCGTATCGGCCAACCATCCCTCGCCGAAGCGCCCGGTCACGAGCGCGGCGATGCCGAACATGAACGGCACGGTGAATCCGACGTAGCCCATGTAGAGGATGGGCGGATGGAACGCCATGAGGATGTGGTTCTGCAGGAGCGGGTTCGGACCGCGGCCGTCGAACGGCACCGTCGACAACGTCACGAACGGGTTGGCAGGACCGAGCATCAGCGCGAAGAAGAAGAGCGCGACCACCAGGCCGGTGATGGTGGCGATGGCGACGAGCGGGTCCTCGACCCGGGCGCGGAACTTCCACGCCACGAAGGTGAGGTAGCCGCCGAGGATGACCGCCCACAGCAGGATCGAGCCCTCGAGTGCGGCCCAGAGCCCGGTGACCGTGTAGAGCAGCGGTGTGCCGAGGGCGTTGTTCTCGGCGACGTAGCGGATCGAGAAGTCATGGGTGATGAGCGCCCACTCCATGACGCCCGCGGCCGCGAGCGCGGCGACGAGGACGGCGAACACGCATCGACGGCCGACGCGCAGCAGGAACTTGTCGTGCATCTGGAGGCCCGCGAGCAACGCGGTGATCCCCACCACCGATGCGCCGGCCCCGAACGCGACCGCCGCGTACCCGAGCGCAGCTTTCACGAATTCGCAGCCTTGTTGGTGTTCACCTTCGGTGGTGTGTAGTCGGCGCCGTGCTTGATGAGGATGCGATCGGAGTCGAACGGTGCGTTCCTCGCCTTCGAGTCCCAATGGCCCTCGACCACCACGGGCGCACCGTTCTTGAAGAGCGCAGGAGTGTCGCCGTCGTGGTGCACCGTGACGGTCTTCTTGCCGTCGGTCACCTGGAAGGTGACACCGTTCTTGCTCGGCACGATCGAATGGCGGACCACGCCACCCGCGAGCCGGAACCGCGAAGTGCCCTCGGACTCGCGGTTGTGCACCGCTTCCGACACGGTGCGGAAGTACACGACGTTCTCCGACAGCACCACCGCGAGCACGACGATCGCGACCACCGCAACCACGCACCCGCCGACCGCGACGATGTAACGACCGCGACGCTTGGGTCGGGGCTTCGGCGGCGGCGCGGCGGCAGGTGGGGACTCGACGGTCGTCATTCGGGTTCCCGCGACTGCTCGGCACGCTTGGTGCGCTGCACGATCCAGAGCCAGTAGCCGCCGAGCACCATGCCCGTGAGCACCCAGCCGGTGATGACGTACTCGGCGAACTTCACGGCGTGACCGCTCCCACACGCTCGGCGATCGCCTGCTGCACCTCGCGGTCCTCGCGGTCCTCGTCGAGGGCGAGCAACCGGTAACGGCGGTCGAGAAGGTAGAAGTAGACGATCGTGAAGGCGAGCACGCCGAACCAGAGCGTGAAGGCCATCACGCCGTGAATCTTGGCGTCGAGGCGCTCGTTGAAGACGGTGCCTTGCTGGTGGAGCGTGCGCCACCAGTTGACCGAGAAGTGAACGATGGGCACGTCGACGAACGCGATCAGCGCAGCGATCGCGCACCGCTTGGCCCTTGCCTCGGGCGACGTCGGGATCCGGCGCAACGCGAGGTACCCGAGGTAGAGGAAGAAGAGCACCGCGGTCGTGACGAGGCGCGCGTCCCAGGCCCACCAGACGCCCCACACGGGACGACCCCAGAGCGACCCGAGCACGAGCGTGAGCCCGGTGAAGATCACGCCGATCTCGGCCGACGCGCCCGCCACGCGGTCCCACACCGTGGCACGCGTGCGCGGCCACAGCCACAACGCCGAGCCGATGGCGGTGACCCCGAACGCGAGGTAGGCGATCCACGCGGCCGGCACGTGCAGGTACATGAGGCGCTGCGCGTCGCTCTGCACCTCGTCGGGCGGTGCACCCCACAGTCCGAAGAGCGCGAGCACGACGAGCGAGGCCAATGCCAACCAGCCCAGCGCCTTGCTCACGGCGGGGTTCAGCAGTCTCGTGCTGTCGCTCATCGTGTGACCCCGCTCATGCTTCCTCCAGGAGCGGCCCGAAGGCGAGCATCCCGATCGCTGTGAACAGCAACGCGAACACTGCGAGCAGTGCGACCCACGGCCATGCGTCCGACGGTATGCCGTCGATCGCTGCTTCCCAGGCTCGGGTGGCGCCCAGCAGGACCGGCGCCACCACCGGGAGCAGCAGAACCGGCACCAGGGTCTCACGTACCCTCAGGCCAGCTGCGAGCACGCCGTAGAGGGTACCGGTGGCCGCCACGCCGACGGTCGCGGCCAGGGTGGCCAGTACCAGTGGCACCAGGGTGTTCAGCTCGATGCCGTACACGACGACCACGGTGAGGGCCAGCACGACCTCGAGCGCCAGGAGTTGGACGGCCACCGCCGCCGCCTTGCCCAGGAACAGGGCGGGCCCGTCGAGGCCCGAGAGGCGCAGGCCGTCCCGCGCGCCGTTGTCGGCCTCGATGGTGAAGGATCGGGAGACGGCGAGGAGCGCGGCCAGCAGGACCGTCACCCAGAAGAGCCCCGGCGCGACCCGCTTGAGGATCCCACGGTCGGGGTCGAGGGCGAAGGCGAACAGCAGGAGCACGATCAACCCGAACGGGATGACCTGCTGCAGGGTCACCTTGGACCGGGCCTCGATGCGCAGGTCCTTGCCCGCCACGAGCCACACCTCACGCCAGAGCGTCACGCGGCGCCCGATTCGGTGGTGAGACCGGTCTGCCCCGCGGTGATGACGACCTCACGCGTGGCGAGGCCGCGAGCGTGGTCGAGCTCGTGCGACGCCAACAGCACCGTCCGGTGTTCGCCGGGCGCGGCCCGCACGACGGCGTCGAGCACTTCGCGGCCCTCGGCGTCGAGGCCGGCGTGCGGTTCGTCGAGGAGCAGCAGCCGCGGGTCACGTGAGAGCGCCACCGCCAGCGCCAGGCGGCGACGCTGCCCGGCGGAGAGCCGACGGTGGGCCACGTCGTGGACCCGCGCCAGCCCGAGCCGCTCGAGAGCCGCGTCCGCATCAGCGACGGCCGCGCCCGCGGCGCGGGCCGCGAAGCGGAGGTTCTCCCGGACGGTCAGGTCGTCGTAACAGAACGTCTCGTGCCCCACGAGCGCGAGGTCGCGCCGAGCGCTACGACGGTCGAGGGCGAGATCGTGGCCGAGCACCATGGCCTCCCCGGAGTACAGCGGTACCAGCCCGGCCAGGAGCCGCAGCAGCGTGGTCTTCCCGGCGCCGTTCGCCCCCGAGAGCAGGACGATCTCACCGCCGGCGGCGTCGAGATCGACACCGGCCAGCGCCGGGAAGCGCCCCAGGAGGCAGACGGCAGAGCGGAGACGGACGACGACAGGCACACTCGCCTCCGGGCGATCGATGGCCAGATTCTACGGAGAAGCGCCCGAGACGGTCGAACCGGCGATCCGACACGAGCGGCGGAGCACGGTCTGACCCGGGCGTTAGCCTCGGCAGCCATGCGCAGCGTGCTCGGGGCGGTCGGCCGCGTGTTGGTCACCGCCGGGATCCTCCTGCTGCTGTTCGTCGCCTACCAGCTCTGGGGCACCGGCATCTACCAGGCCCGGGCCCAGGACAACCTGCGGAGTCAGTTCGAGCGGTCCCTCCAGCACAACGGCGGGGCCACCACCACCACGCCGGCCACACCCACGTCGACGTTGGCCCCCAGCGACGAGACCACCACCAGCACCCTCGCCCCGTTGACGGTGCCGCCCGCGGGCGACGCCCTCGGGATCATCGCCATACCGAAGATCGGGGTGAACCAGGTGTTCGTCGAGGGCGTCAACGTCGACGACCTCCGCAAGGGCCCCGGTCACTACCCGGCCACCCAGCTCCCGGGCCACGAGGGCAACACCGCCATCGCCGGTCATCGCACGACGTACGGTGCGCCCTTCGGCGACCTCGATCAGCTCGTGGCCGGCGACGAGATCGACATCGCGACCGTGCAGGGCAAGTTCAAGTACTCGGTCACCGAGCTACGGGTCGTGGATCCGAGCGAGATCAGCGTGCTCGATCCGACCGTCGACCCGGCCCGCCCCGGTCACCAGCTGGCGACACTCACGCTGACCACCTGTACCCCGAAGTACTCCGCGGCGCAGCGGCTGATCATCCGGGCTCGTCTCGTGGCCACACCGAAACGGCCGCTCCCACTCCCCGCCACGGAGACGCCGAAGGGCCACGCCGTCGCGAGCATCAACGGCCTCTCGGGTGAGGAGTCGTCGCGGGCGCCAGCCCTCCTCTGGGGTGCGATCGCCGCGCTGATCGGCCTGCTCTGGTGGCTCCTCTTCCACCGCCACCCGCGTTGGACCACCTGGTTGATCGGCGTCGTGCCGTTCCTCGTCACCCTGTTCGTGTGTTACACGTACGTCGAGCGACTGCTGCCGTCGAACTACTGAGGCACCGGACGACCAACAGCCGTGATCACGCCTCGTCGATGAGCGCGACGAGGGTGCCCGGAGTGACGGGAGAGCCCGCTTCGACGTAGAGCTCCCGCACCACGCCCGGGACGTCGGTCAGCACGACGACGCGACCCGATTCGGTCTCGAGCATCGCGATCTCGTCTTCCTCGGCGACCATCTGGCCTTCGTCGACGTCGACCCGGACGACTCTGCCTTCGCTGGACGAGCGCAACTCGTACATGAAACGGAGGATACCTGTGGCGTACGCAGCGGCGTCGGTACGGTGTGCGCGTGATCTTCTTCGTGGCGACGGTCGCGCTGGCCCTGATCGTCGTCGTCGCGACGAAGGGAAGCTTCCGGCGGCTGGGTTCGCTCCACTTCAAGGTGCTGTGGCTGTTGTTCGTGGCGCTGGCCGTTCAGATCGCGCTCGAGTTCGTCGACGTCCCCCACGACCGGATGGAAGACGTGGGCGTCGGGATCCTCCTCCTGTCGTACGCGCTGATCTTCGGGTTCTGCTTCGTGAACCGCAAGGTCAAGGGCATGTCGCTCATCACGGTGGGGGTCGCGCTCAACGTGCTGGTCATCGCACTGAACCAGGGAATGCCCACGAAGGACGACGTGCGAGAGCGCAACGGGCGCGAGGTCCACGTGCCGATCGAGCAGACGGTGAAGCACCGGCCTGAGCAGAACGACGACGTGCTCGGATTCCTCGGAGACGTGATCACCCTGCCCCGGCTCCCCAACCAGCAGTTCTCGATCGGCGACATCGTGATGGGACTCGGGATCGTCGACCTGTGCTTCGAAGGGAGCCGGGTCCCTCGGCGGCGTGGTGGGCCACGTCCGGTCGTCCCTCAGCAGAGCTGATCGCCGAGCAGCCCTCGTCGGTCGAGCACGACCTCGAGCGCTTCGAGCACCTTGGCGTCGTAGAGGTAGTCGGGTGCCGAGCAGAGGGCTTCGAGCGCGAGCCCGGACCGTTCGGGGTGACCGTCCGACAGCTCGTCGAACGCGCTCGCGACCTTGAGGATCTGGCCCGACATCACCGACGGTCGCGAGCTGACGTGCTCGCGGTAGGGCATCCACTCCGCGGCGATGATGTCACCGGACGGTGCGAGCAGCTGGGTGCCGCGCAGGATCGTCGCGCCCGCCTGCGCGACCGAGACGCGGTTCCGGGGCCCGCCCGTCGTCAGGTTCGTCGATACACATCTGGCCGAGGTGGTGCAGCAGCGCGGCTGTCTCGAGCTGGCCGAGCTCGTGGCGGGAGAAGCCGAGAGTGGTACCCAACGCGACGGTGAGATCGGCGACACGTTCGGCGTGACCGTCGCGCACCATCCCGCCGAGCTCCGGCGCGGCGCCGAGCGCGCGGATGGTCTGGTCGTACGTGCGGCGGATCGACTCGAGATGCTCGTAGGAGTACCACGCCGCGAGGAGCGGGATCGTGAACACGGCCGGACCCCACAGGCCCATCCCGCCGTGCCCTGCGACACCGAGATCGCTGATGGCCATCAGCGTCGCGCTGGTCACGAGCGCGACGTCCGCCATACGACCGTGCGCCGACATGCCGAGGTGCCGTTCGCGGATCATGCGCACGATTTCGGCGACTGCGATGGGCGCCAGCGCGGCGGCCGAAAGCGCGAGCAACACCTTGGCCCGGGTGGCGGGCGAGCCGAGCGCGTCGGCGATGCCGTGGTAGACGAGCACCGCCGAGATCCCTTCGAGCAGTCGCTCGCCGAAGAGAGCGAGGCGCCCTCCGACCGATGAGGGCTCCGACCGCACCAGGAACGTCGCCAACTCGGCGACGGCGAGGACGAGGGCAGCGTCCGCCACCGACGTCTCGCGCGCGAGCACGACCATGAACGCGAAGGAGATCGGGAGGGCTGCTCGCAGCGGAGGCCGCATCTCGATCAGCTCACCGGCGGCTATGGCGCCGCCGATCACCGCGAGGGGTGCCCACGGGCTCCCGGGCTGGGCGATCTCGATGCCGATCGCGATCGTCGCACCACCGGCGACGAGGACGAGCAGCCGGGCCCAGAGTCTCACGAACCCGCCGCCTGCTCCTCGACGAGATGGCCGAGGCCCGCCGAACCCGTACCCGCCTCAGGCGGCGCCACGGCCCATTCGTGGTCGTCGACTTCGTAGCCGGCGCCGTAGTGCTCGTCACGCCGTTCGATCGCCGCGATCGAGCGCGTCGACGCACTTGGCGTTGAACTGGGTCCCGGCGCCCCCGCGCAGCTCGGCGAACGCGGTGTCCTGGCTGAGCGCCCGGCGGTACGAGCGCGTCGAGGTCATGGCATCGAACGCATCGGCCACGTGGATGATCGCGGGTTCGATGAGGCCGGAGCCGTCCACCGCCGCGGTGGCGGCTTCGGTGGTGGTGTCACCCGCGACCGGCGCCAGGAAGTCGATGCGGTGGAGCAGCTCGACCGACACCGGTTCATGCCGCCGCACCCGCTCGAATTCAGCCTCGGTGAGGCGGCCGGGCTTGTTGAGCAACTGGTTGGGCACGATGAGCTTGCCGATGTCGTGCATCAACGCGGCGTAGCGAAGTCGTTCCATCCGACGCTGGCCGAAGTTGAGCTCGGAGCCGATGTACTCGGAGAACGTGGCGACGCGCTGCGCGTGACCGGCGGTGTAGCGGTCTTTGGCCTCGAGAGCGAGAATCAAGGTCTCGATGGTCTGCTCCTGGCCCGCCTTCAGCTCCAGGTAGCTCGCAAAGGTCGAACGGGCGATCAAGATCGGAACCACGAGCAACGGCACGACCGCAGCACCCAGCTCGAGGTACACCCACCCGAGCCCCAACCCCAACAACGCAAACGGAAACGCCCCCACGTCGAACGCGGCGATCTGGCGGAGGACCTTGAAGTAGGGCTCCTCGCAGCTCAGCGCTACGGGAACACTCGATCAGCGGCGAATGAACCAGCAGGTAGGCCGCGGCACTCAGTGCGGTCGCAGCGACCAGCGCCACTGGTGATGTCGGCTTCGGCTGATCCGTGAGCACCCAGAAGACGCCTGCTGCCGCGCAGCAAGGAGAGTGCATCGGCCGAAGCGTTGAATGCAACTTTCTCCCACTCGCGCGCTCGCGGAGTTGGGTCGAGATCAAGAGCCGCCACAACATCCGACGATGACCGGTCCGAGAAAGAATCCGTACTCGCGGAACACGACAAGGGACGCGATCAGCACCATCACATTGCCGCTGATTCCCATACCCGCTCGCAGCGGTGACATCAAAGTTCGTCGAGGCAAGCGAGAAGAGCCCGAGCACAAGGAGCGCGACCGCGGCACTAGTCGTGATCGAATCGTCGGAGATGACGGCCGCGGCTGCGACGAGCGCGACAGCAAGACCGCCACAGCGTTAGCACGGTCAGCTTGATCATCTGCTCTGGTCTTGCTTTCCGCTTCCATGATCTTCTGGCGAGGTAGAGAAGGCAGGGCCTCAGCAACTCGAGTGTAGGCTGCCTACTTCCAACGTGACAGCGCCACCGGCGAGCAGCATTGCGACCAATGCTGACGCGCCGGCCGCAACGCGAACCATGGCCTTTTGCACGAGGACCCCCTGAAACTTCTGATCTCCCGCTTGGGCAGCGCTGAGAGCCCTGCGGACATGTCGCTTCGCTTCAGGTAACTCGTTCAGATTCAGGCCGAGGCCCTGCCGTCTCCACCCCGAGACAGTCTTCTTGTCCTCCTCCTAGCGAAAGGAACGCACAGTTTCACTCGGATCTGATCATCACGCAAGCCCCATGAGTCACACCCGCAACGCACAGTCCCCACGCTGGGTGGTCGTTTGGCCGTATGCTGTGCCAGGGCGGGGGCTGCAGGGGCTCTCGGGAACGACGGGGTCGCGATGCCGAGTGAGTGGTCGAACGGCGAATTGTCGTCCGAGGAGGGCCCCGAACCCGCAAGCGAGCTCCGCGAGCTCGAGGACGAGCTCTGCCGACTCGCCGGGATTCTCGCCGTGCGAATCGTCGGTGACAGCGTAGGTCGGCCACTCGAGGTCCACGTGCTCTCGGACCAGACCAAGCCGGCGAAGCAGACCGTGCGCGATGTTCGCGCCGTCGCCCAGACGGTCTTCGGACTCGAACTCGACCACCGGATCGTCTCGGTCGCCCAGCTCAACACGAACGAGCAGAACGCGCCCATGGGCATCGAGCTCGCCGCGCCCGAAGCGCGGGCCCGCGTCGTGAGCATCAATGTCGAGGCCGTCGGGCTTCGTGCCCAGGTCCGCGTCGTCCTCGGCGACGGCGACCGCGAGCACACCGGCTACGCGGAGGGCTCGGTGGCGAGCGTCGGCGCGACCACAGCTCGTCGCCACTGCCGCGCTCGACGCCGTCCGACAGATGGAACCGGCGGCGGAGGCGGTCCACATCACCAACGCCGAGATCACGAGGGTCGGCAGCACTCGGGTCGCAGTCGTGACCGTCGTCTACGTGGACCCTCCGACCGAGCTCGTCGTCTCCGGGTCGGCGGTCGTGCGCCGTGACCGCGACGACGCCAGTGACGCGCGCCCTCCTCGACGCGACCAATCGCCGCCTCGTCCGCGCCGAGCGCGGGCGTGCGGGCTGATCCCCAGAACCTGGTCGATCCGCGTGAGTCTCGGGCGTGGTCCCCGTCGCAGTCCAGGTGTCGTACCGGCTCGGCGGCGTAGACGGCGTGGCGGTAGAAGCTCGCAAGTGGGAGTGGGCGCTCCACGAGCTGGGCTTCGACGTCCGTCGGGTCGCCGGCGAGCTCGACGACGGCGCTCGGCCCGACGACACCTTGCTGCCCTTCCTCGCCATCGATCCCGTCGACGGCGACACGCCGAATGCCGGAGCGCTCGCAGCGGCCTTGGCCGGCGCCGACCTCGTGATCGTCGAGAACCTCTGCTCGCTCCCGATCAATCCCGACGCGGCGAGGCTGGCGGCGTCGGTGCTCGCCGAGCACGACGGTCGGGTCGTCTTCCACCACCACGACCTGCCCTGGCAACGCGCAGGGCTGCACACGCCCGTCGACATCCCGCCACGCCGCGCCGATTCGCTGCACGTGACGATCAACGACCACTCGCGGGTCCAGCTGGAGAATCGCGGCTTCTCGGCCGTCACGCTGCGCAACGCGTTCGACCTCGACCCACCCCGCGGCGACCGCGACGCCACCGCGCGTCCAGTTCGGGTTCGCACCGGACGATCTGGTGCTCTTGCAGCCCACGCGCGCCATCCCGCGGAAGAACATCCCGGCGGCGATCGCGTTCGCCGCCGACCTCGCCCGGCGGGAGTCGGCGCGGTCGTTGCGCCTCTGGATCACCGGCCCGGCCGAAGACGGCTACGACGCCGTGTTCGCGCGCCTCGTCGCCGATTCCGAGGTCCCGGTGACCGTCGGCCGTGCCGCTTCGGCGCCCGACGCCTACGCAGCTGCCGACCTCATCCTCTTCCCGTCGACCTGGGAGGGTTTCGGAAACCCGGTCATCGAGTCGATCGCCCATCGCCGACCGATCGTCGTCGGCAGCTACCCGGTGCTCGACGAGCTCCATGCCTTCGGCGTGCGGATGCTGTCGATCGACGATCCGGCCGCGGTCCAGGAATGGCTGCGGGCGCCGGATCGCGCGATCCTCGAGACCAACGTCGCCCTGGTCAGACCCCACTGTTCGCTCGCTGATCTCCCCCAGCGGATCGCCGGCGTGTTCGCCGCGACAGGATGGGCCCGATGGTGACGCGTGGACCGGCCCGACGGATCCCCGCATCCCGTGGTGGCTCGCCGGGCCGAGATCGCCCGCTGGGTCGGGCTGGCGAAACGCGTGGGCTACGGCCTCCTCCTGCTCGCGATCGTGGCCTTCGCCGCGGCCGCGATCGCCGGCTTCCCGAGCGGCTTGGTCACGGCGACCGTGGTGGCGCTCATCGCGGCCTGCGTGGTGCTTCCGGTTCCCATCGTGATCGGGTACGGGCTCCGCGTGCCGCCGAGCGCGAGGACCGCGACGAGCAGGCCCGGCGTGCCGGTGGGGAGCCCCCGAGCGCACCGCAGTAGATTTCGGCCCGCGATCGGCGAACGCCGCCAGGCGAAAGGAGTCGCCGTGCGCTACCGCCGGTTTGGTCGAAGCAACCTCGAGGTGTCCGAGGTCGGGTTCGGCGTCTGGACCCTCGCCAGTGACTGGTGGGGCGTCGTCGAGGACAAGCAGGGCATGATCCACGCCGCGCTCGACGCCGGCATCAACTTCATCGACACCGCTCCCGTCTACGGCCAGGGCGGCCTGGGCGAAGAGCTCCTCGCTGACGTGCTGAAGGCACAGCGCGACGACATCGTGCTCACGACGAAGTGCGGTTACGACATCGAAGCGGCGCGGAAGTATCCCGGGCAGTCCGAACGGCCGCACGACTGGGAACCGGCATCGGTGCGCGCCCAGCTCGAGGCGTCGCTGCGGCGGCTCGGCACCGACCACATCGACCTCTACCAGCTGCACAACACGCGCATCGAGCCCATCCGCAGCGACGAGCTCTGGGAGGAGTTGGAGAAGTTCCGCGCCGAGGGCAAGATCCTGGAGCTCGGCGTCGCCCTCGGCCCCGCCATCGGTTGGGTCGACGAGGGCCTCGAGGCGCTGCGCAACCGCGACATCGTGTCGCTCCAGACGGTCTTCAACGTGTTGGAGCAGGAGCCCGGCCGCACGTTCTCGGCCGAGCCCGCCGTCGCCGACGGGCGCGTGGGCCTCATCTCCCGGGTTCCGCACGCGTCCGACACGCTCTCCGGGCGGATCACGCGCGACACCGAGTTCCCGCCGGGCGACCACCGGGCACACCGCAACCGCGACAACATGCTGGACAACTTCGACAAGGCCGAGACGCTCGAGTTCCTCTGGCAGGGAACGGGTCGTACCGTGGGCCAGGCCGCCATCGCCGGGATCCTGGCCGATCCCGCGTTCACCACCGTGCTCCCCACCTGCGTCGACGTGAACGACGTGCAGGAGTACGCGGCGGCGTCCGACCTGCCCCTCACCGCCGACGAGAAGGCGCGCCTCGACGCGCGATGGGACTCCAACTTCGGGGTCACCAACCGCTACGAGATGCCTCTGAAGTCGAGCGCCGGCGGGTGACCGCACCTCGCCGCCTGTCGGCGCCTCGCCTCGCGCCCGACGAACGGCGGCGTCAGTTGCTCGACGTCGCGTGCGTCGAGTTCGCCGAGCGCGGGTTCCACGCCACCGCCATGGACGACCTGGCGCTGGCCGCAGGGGTCACCAAGCCGGTCTTCTACCAGCACTTCCCGTCGAAGCGAGCACTCTTCGTCGCCGTGCTGGAGGACGTGGGTGGCCGCCTGCTCGAGGTGCTCACCGCAGCGACCGCGAGCGTCGAGACCGGGCGGGCGCGGGTCGAGGAGGGCTTCTCCGCGTACTTCCACTTCGTCGAGAACGACCGCGCCGCATTCCGTCTCTTGTTCGGCGCATCGGCCCGCAACGATCCCGAGTTCGCCGACGTCGTCGACCGCGTGCTCACCGACACCGCCGCCGCCGTGAGCACGCTGATCGAGATCCACGGGTCTCCCGAGCACCGGGTAGTCCTCGCGCACGCCGTCGTCGGGATGGCCGAGGGCATCAGCCGGCACGCGTTGACCGATCCCGACGGGCCCCACGATCCCGACCAGCTCGCCAACTGGATCGCGGAGCTCGCCTGGTTCGGCCTGCGCGGGGTGCGCTCGGACGACTGACGCCCGCGAGGTCAGTCCCGGACGAGGACGGTGACCTGCTGGCCCGTGGAACGGGACCGGCCGGCGACGCGGAAGCCGAGGCGACTCGTGTAGAGCCGCTCGCGGGCCGCGTCGCGCCGGGCGTTGCCCGAATCGGGCAGCAGTGCGACGAACGGCGTCACGGACCCAATCGTGTCGAGCACGTCGCCGACCCATGGCATCGCCGCCCCTGGCTCGCGGGCGACGAAGTCGCCCACGAGGAGCGCGTCGGGTGCCAGCCGGTCGAGCTCGCGCCGCATCTCGAGGTAACGGCGGAGCCGCTGGTCGCGGACGGCCCAGACCACTGCGGCCCCCAGGAGAACCCGTCGCGACCAGGGCGGGAGTCGGGGGGCCACGGCCGCCGCCACGACCGCGGCCACGATGGCGGGCATCCACGGTGTGTCGCTCAACGTGATGACCGCCGTGCCCTCCGCGTTCGTGACCACGCGGTCGACGAGCACGAGGCGGCTCCAGTGCCCGGCACGCCGGAGCGTCCGGGGACCCCGCGCTAGGGAGCGGTCCAGCGGAAACGTGTCGGCCAGCACCCCCGCAACTTCCCAAAGTTCCGATATCGGGATGTATCGTATGCCACCGTTCGACCGTTCCACCATGGCTCGTACTCGTCGCATCGGTGATCCTGCACGTCGGAGGAACGGGAGGTGCGCGAGTCTGGTCCACGGAGCGTTCAAGATGCACACCCTTCGCGCCGATTCCAGGTGTGGACCAGCGAGCAGGGCGCAGGGAAGGCAGGCCGTTCGGTGGACGGGGCGAAGCACGGGGCAACGGGACCGGCACGACGACGCTACGGCATGATCGCCGCGAGCCTCGCCGTCTGCCTCGGGTTCGTCGTCACGGCATCTGGCCTCACGCCTGCCGGCGCGGCCCCCAAGGCTTCGCCCCGCAAGGCGCCCACGGGCCTCGCCTTCTACGTTCCCCCCGATCCCCTGGCGAGCGGAAAGCCCGGTGACGTGATCTGGAGCGCGCCCTTCCGGGCGGTGCCCGGCGCCAACGCGTGGAAGGTGCTGTACCACTCGCGGTCCGTCGATGGAAGCGACGTCGCGGTCTCCGGCGTGATCGTCGCTCCGACGGACCCGGCACCCCCCGGCGGCCGTCCGGTGATCAGCTGGGCCCACGGCACCCACGGGATCGCCGACAGGTGCGCGCCCTCGCGTACCGCCAAGATGGCGTCGCTCCTGCCGTCGATCGGGAAGCTCATCGCCCAGGGGTACGTCGTCGTCGCGACCGACTACGAAGGCCTCGGCACGCCGGGCACCCATCCCTATCTCGTCGGCGAGAGCGAAGCGCACGGCGTGCTCGATATCGCACGAGCCGCGCAGCACCTCCCCTCCGTCCATGCCAGCACCAAGACGTTCGTGTGGGGACAGTCGCAAGGTGGGCAGGCCACGCTGTTCGCGGGCGAGCTCGCACCGGCGTACGCGCCCGACCTCGATCTGCTCGGAGTGATCTCGGGCGCCCCCGTGACCGACGCCGCCGCGATGTTCCCGGCCGCCGCGACCATCCCCGCGACCCTCGGGTTCGCGGTGATGGGGATGATCGGCATGGAGGCCGCGTACCCCGACGCACACGTGTCCGACGTGTTGACCCCGGCGGCGCTCGACAAGACCAAGGTCGTCCGGACGAAGTGCTACGGGGCCGTGCTGAGCGCGTTCAAGCAACCGGTCGACCAGGTGATCGCTCGGAACCCCGCGGACGTCTCGCCATTCCCCGAGCTCTTCGCCGCCGACAGCCCCGGGAGCCAGCCCACGACGGTACCCATGTTCGTGTACCAGGGCCTTTCCGACGACGTCGTCTACAAGGTCTTCACCGACAAGTACGTGCAGAAGGCCTGCGCGCTCGGCAACACGGTCGAGTACAAGACGTTCTCCGGCAAAGACCACTACGAGGAGAACGCCGCGGCGGAGAAGGACGTGCTCGAGTGGATGCAGGCCCGCCTGGGCGGCCTGCCCGCTCCCAACACCTGCTGACCGGCTGAGGACACACTGCCGGTTCGGGTGTTTCGCGAGCCGGGCATCCGGGCAGAAACCAGGGAATGGCAAGCGCGAGTCAGGGGCTCCACGAGCCCGAGGACCGGCTGGGACGTGACGTCGTCGACGTTCACCGCGCCGTCGTGTCGATCCAGGAAGAGCTCGAGGCGGTCGATTGGTACAACCAACGGTCGCACGCCACCGACGACGCGGACCTCGCCGCGATCCTCGAGCACCACCGCGACGAGGAGAAGGAACACACGGTGATGTTGCTCGAGTGGCTCCGCCGTCGCGATCCGGCGCTCGCCCGCCACATGAAGACGTACCTCTTCTCCGAGGGTTCGATCACCGACATCGAGCACGAGGCCGAAGCGGACTGAGGCCGACCGTCGATGCCCCGGACTACTCGTCGGCGTTCAGCTCGAACCACATCACCTTGCCGGCGCCGTCACGACCCGAACCCCATGCGTCCGCCAGCGCGTCGAGGAGATGGAGCCCCCGTCCGCTCGTCGTCGCGTGCGCCGGATCCCCGGTGACGGGGAGGCGTCCACTCGTGTCTCGCACCTCGACCCGAACGCGATCGAGCCGGCAGGAGACACGCAGGTCCACGATGCCGCCGACGTGCACCACCGCGTTGGTGACCATCTCACTCGTGAGCAGGGTGGCGGTCGGGATGAGCTCCGGTCGGGAGCACTGGCGCACCAGGCGCTCGACGAACACGCGCGCACGAGCGGGCGTGGCCGGCGTCGCTTCCCATGACGCGGCGTCCTCGAACTCTCTAACCATGTGTCATCACCGCACCCGTAACCACTTGCTGTCGACGGATCGTCGGAGAGGTACCCGATCCCGTCCTCGCGGGAAACTCCGTCGCTAGGATCGCCGCGGGTGTGGTCCGTCGAGCTACCGCCGGAACCTGAGAGCGCGACCCGAGCACGAAGACTCGCGCGGGAACAGCTCGAATCGCTCTGTCGTCCCGACGCGCTCGAGACCGTCGCCCTCCTCGTGACCGAGTTGGTCACGAACGCGATCCTCCACGCCCGCACCCCACTCCACCTCGAGATCGAGGCGAATGAGGACCACGTGCGGCTCTGCGTCCAGGACTCCTCCGACCGGCAACCGGAGCGACGCACCTACGCGTCCGACGCCGTCACCGGGCGAGGGTTGGCGTTGGTCGAGCACCTCGCATCGTCTTGGGGCGTCGACGTGACGCCGTCGGGAAAGGTGGTGTGGTGCGAGATCGCGCTGTGAACGACACCGCGGGGATCACCGTCCGCATCGTCGGCGCACCCGTTCAGTTGGTGCGGGGGGTCCGCCTGCACCTCGAGGCCGTCACGCGCGAATTCCAGCTCATCGAGTACGGGAAACGGGACGCCTCGAGTCCCCGGCACGCTTGCTCGACCTCACCAGCCGGATGCGGCGCGAGTACGACCGGTTCGACTTCGCGACGAGCCGCGACGACATCTCCGCGGCGCTCGAAGAGGGCAGCGACACCATCGACCTCGAGCTCGTCGTGCCACCCGAAGCCCGCGCCACCGCCCGGTTGTTCCTCCAGACGATGGACGAGACCGACGAGTGGTGCGAGCGCGGCACGCTCCTTACGCTGGCCAGCCCGCCCGAGCACCGCGCCCTGCGGCGCTGGTTCTTCGGCGAGATCGAACGCCAGGCTGGTGGAGAAGCTCCCCGGTCGTGGGCCGAGTTCTCCGAGGGTGACCCGACGCCCTGACCGACCCGAGGATCCGCCGGTCAGGGAACCACGGAGACGTGCGCGCTCACCCCGGTGAGATCGAGCACCTTGCGGACGTGGGCCGGCGGCGACTCGAGCGTGAGCGTGCCTCCGTCGCCCAGCCGCTTCCGCACGGCGACGAGGACGCCGATACCCGACGAGTCGAGGAAGTCGAGGCCCCGGCAATCGAGGACGATGCGGGTGGAACCGGCGTCGACGAGCTCGTTCAACCGGTCGCGCAACTGCGGAGCGGTCGCCATGTCGATCTCACCCCGGACGACGAGCGCGTCACCATCGGCCGAAAGCAGGGTTTCGAGCTCGAGTTCTGACACGTGCCGCTCCCCGGATCGGTTAGCTCTCAACGCGACACAATACGACGATGGTGGCGTCGTCCCGGAGTCCACCCGGCGAAA
Source organism: uncultured Actinomycetes bacterium (assembly GCA_963750045.1). GTDB lineage: Bacteria > Actinomycetota > Acidimicrobiia > IMCC26256 > DASPTH01 > DASUAS01. The sequence goes on from CAVVPD010000007.1 coordinate 157,383, forward strand.
AGAGCTCCACTTCGTCGATGCAGCGCTTGACCACCGCCGACGCCTCGTCGCACCGCGCGCCATGGAGCAGGAGCACGAGGCGCTCGGGACCGAAGAACTCGCGGTCGGCGTTCCTGGACTCGATCACGCCGTCGGTATAGGCACACAGGTTGTGCCCGGGACCGACCTGCGCTTCGGCTGTGGTCCAGCCGGGGCTGAGGAGCCCGACGAGCGGCCCGGTCGGCCCGAGCTCGAGGGCGTCGTCCGCCGTCACGATCAGCGCGGGGGGATCGCCCGCGTTCGCGTAGCGCACCCGACCGTCGGCGGTGTCGATCACCGCCACGAACGCGGTGAGGAACACCTCGTTGCCCATGTCGCCCAGTTGGGCGGCGGTGATGCCGAGCGCTTCACCCGGCTCCTGACCCGACGTCAGGGCGGTGCGGAGCACCTCCTTGCACCGCAAGGCGAGGATTCCTTCCGTGGCACCGTGGCCGGCGATGTCGATGACGAGGAGGGCGAGCCGGCCGTCTCCCATCGTGAAGAGGTCGTAACAGTCGCCCGCCACCACCCCTTCCGCAGCACGCAAGCGCCCGCCGACCGTCCACCCCTCGGGCAGCGCACCGGCGTCGGGTTCGAGCTCCGATCGGAGGGTGAGCACGACGGCCGCGCTCTGCTCCACCGCCTGACGTGAACGCTCCGACTCGGCGAGCTGTTGCTGGATCCGCCCGCGCATGGCGTCGACGTCGAGGGCAAGCGCCGCCAGCTCCGGCGGACCGGACGCCAGGATCGGCGAATCGAGCGCCCCGGTCCGGACGCGACGGACCTCCACCGCGAGCTCGTCGATCGGCCGCGTCACCCACCGGCGGATGAGGAACGCCGCGACGACGGCGCCCACGATCGCGATCGCGAGGGTTGCGGTGAAGCACCAGGTGAGCGTGGTCCGGACACGGTCGAGGTGGTCGACGGCCAGTTGCCGGTCGGCCGCGAGTCGGGTCCCGAGTGCGCCCAGGCTGGCGCGCACCTGCTCGAAGAGCGCCCGCCCCTTCCCGCTCGCGATCGCGGCCGCCGCCGCGGCCGCGCCGCCCGAGTCGCGGAGGGCGATCTCGGGCACGGCCGCGCCGGTACGCCGAATTCTCGCCGGCGCGTACCGCGGCACGGAGCAGGGCCCTGATCTTCTCCGAATGCGCCGAGGTCCGGAGCTGCCGGGCGAGCGTCTCGGCGCGTCGCTGCCCACTCACGTACGGCTCGAGCAATGCCGTCTCGCCGGTCAACGTGTACCCGCGTTCCCCGGTCTCCTGGTCGGAGTACGCGACCCGGAGTTGAGTGAGCCGCTCCAACGCAACCGAGAGCTCGCGCTCCTCTGCTGGGCGTCGTCGCGCTGCGCGGCGACGGCGCCGACTGCGGCCCCGAGGGCGACGACGCCGACGAGGATGCCGACGAAGAGCAACAGCAGCCGTCGCCTCAGCAGCATCGGTCGAACTGTAGCGGCGCACCTCTCCCGATCGTCCCCGACGGATGCTGCGCGACGTCCATGAGGAACCGTCGCGTCCGAGCGCGGTCTCAGGAAGTGCTCGCCCGGGCCCGCTTGGTGATCCGGAACCGGGTCGTGTCGCCGTCGGTGTCGAGGACGTGTTCGTCGACCACCGCTCGGATGATCGCGTCCGACAACTCGGTACCCTGCAGCGGTGACCGCCCGGTCACCGACTCGCCCGTGACCGAGAGCATCCCGGCCTCGACCACGAAGGCCAAGGTGATCGAGGCCGACCCATCCACCGACAGAAGGCTGCACAGCTCGCTGACGGCGATACGGGCGTCGTCGATCTCCTCGACGTCGAGCCCCGCTCGACTCGCCGCGTCAGCCGTCGCGAGACGCGCCAACCTGAGGTATTCAGGGGCCGCGGGAAAGCTGACGGTCACCGGACTCGTCTCCATGAGAGTCCCGAGCATACGACCGCCTTACACGGAGGTTTCCGGTTGGCCCCCATGGGGCAGGCTGGTGGCCTCGGAGGACGACCAGGGTCTGCGACGAGGGGACGACGACGCACATGAGCGCGGAGCTTCGGGACGATCTTGACATCGTTGGCGAAGACGTGCGGCTCACGGTGCCACCATTCTCCGAGTACCTACGCACCGTCCGTCTCGTCGCCGCGGACGCCGCGGTGCGTGCCGGGCTCGATCTGCACGAGGTCGAGGACTTCCGGATCGCGGTCGACGAATTGTGCCATCTGCTCATGTCGTCGACCGACCACGAGATCTCGATCTCGTTCGGAGTCATCGGGAACAGCGCAGTCGCCCGGGGCCGCGGCGCGGCGGCGCGAGGGCACACGTCTCGCGCCGCTGTGCGAGCTCTCGGAGACGATCGTGCGCTCGGTGTCCGACTTCCACGAGACAACCGAGCGATCGACGGAGATCAGGTTCGCGGTGATGAAGCGGGCCCGCCCGGTGGTGGCCCCCGCATGACCGAGCAGGAGGTCGGCCACCAGCGGCGCGGCAGGACGGCTACGCGCGGTTCGCGGAGTACCGTCGCACCGGCGACCGTGCACTCCGCAACCAACTGGTCGAAGAGCACATGCGCCTCGCCGAGTTCCTGGCCCGCCGCTTCTCACACCGCGGCGAGCCGGCCGACGACCTGCGCCAGGTCGCGCTCGTCGGGCTCCTCAAGGCGGTCGAACGTTTCGAGCCCGACCGCGGGCTGCAGTTCTCGTCGTTCGCCACGCCGACGATCACGGGCGAGCTGAAGCGCCATTTCCGAGACCGGGGCTGGGCGGTGCGGGTGCCGCGGCGCGTCCAGGAACTGCACCTCGAGCTCGACCGCACCGTGGCCGACCTCAGCCAGGAGCTCGGGCGTTCGCCGACGCCGGCGGAGATCGCCCAGCGCGCAGGCGTGCTCGAGGAAGAGGTGCTCGAGAGCATGGAGGCCGGGAGCCTCTACCGGCTGGCGTCACTCGACAGCCGCCGATCCGACGACGACTCGGCGCGCAGCCCCGTCCAGCGACTCGGGGAGCTCGACCACGAGCTCGGGGCGGTCGAGAACCGGGTCGCGGTCGAGGCGATGCTGGCCCTGCTCCCCGAGCGGGAGCAGAAGATCGTGTATCTCCGGTTCTTCGAGGGGCTGACCCAGTCCGAGATCGCGGAGCAGATCGGGATCAGCCAGATGCACGTCTCGCGACTCCTGGTACGGAGCCTGGAGACCCTGGGTGGTCATGCCACGCTGGTGGTGGAGCGCTAACCGGAGACGGAGCAGAACTATGGGCGACGAACGCAACCTCGAGACCGTGGTCACTCCCCTGCACCTGCGGCGGAGTGGGACGATCGAACACCCCGTCGTGTCCGTGCGAGGGGAGATCGACGTCGCGACGTCGCCTCGCCTCCGCACCGAGCTGAGCGCGCTGATCGGACGCGGCGCCGCGGAGATCACCCTCGACTTCTCCGGTGTGTCGTTCGTCGACTCGTCCGGACTCGGCGTGCTCGTCGGCGCGCTCAAGCGCCTGCGTGACACTGAGAGCGGCGACGGGTCCGGCGCGCTGCGGATCGTCGGCGTTCAGGACGCGGTCCGCAAGGTGTTCGAGATCACCGGTCTGCAGACCGCGCTCCTCGACGACTGACGTTCACGGCAACTTGCCCTCACCCTGCTGGTGAACACCGCGCTCGAGCATCTCTTCCTCGTGGGCGACGACGTCCGGGTCGAGCTCGAGCGCGTCGGCACGCGCTTCCTCGTCGGGTGTCGGCGCACGATCCGCGCCGGCAGACTGCTGTGCTTCGGCCCGCTCGGCCGCGACGTCTCGGCGGACGGTCGCGTCGGCTGGTCGCTCATGGGTACCTCCGGGGTTCACGATCGCGCACGGTCGCACGTCGTGCTGAGAGTCGAGAGATACCCAATCGCGACACGCCTCAATCAGGTTTCACGCAACCGCGGTCCGGGCAGGCACACAGGCCCACCCCGAACTCTGGAGGCACGACATGAGTGACATGGACGGCAAGGTCGACGAGGCTACAGGCAGGGTGAAGGAAGCTGCCGGCGATCTGACGGACAACGACCGCCTGAAGCGCGAGGGCAAGGCCGATCGGGCCTCGGCTTCCGCGAAGGACAAGCTCGAAGACGTCGAGGAGCGGGCCGAAGACGCCGTCGACACGGTCAAGGACACGCTCACGGGCAACCGCTGAGGCGCGGTCAGACGGCGTCGTCGAGCGCGCGCGTCGGGTGCGCGTCACGATGTTCGCGTCCCGGGCCTCCGCTCGACGGAGGCTCGGGACGCTCCAATTCTCCACCCAGCGCGGCGACGGTCGCGGCGGTCGAGGCGCGGAGCACGCCGAGGTCGTAGCCACCTTCGAGGAACGCAACGGTCCGGCCGGCCGCCGGCGCGAACTCCAGCACCCTCCCCGCGAGGGCGTGGTAGTCACCCGCGCTCCACATGAGCTCGGCGAGTGGATCGGCTCGGTGCGCGTCGAAGCCGGCCGAGATGAGCACCCAGGTGGGGGCGAAGCGTTCGACCGCGGGCGCCACTACATCGTCGAGCGCCGCCAACGCGACGTCGCCGGTCGCACCGGGGGGAGCGGGAAGTTGATCGTGCCTCCGGCCGCGTGCGGGCCACCGGTCTCTTCGGCGCGCCCGGTGCCCGGGTACGCCGGATGCTGGTGCGTCGACACGTAGAGCACGGACGGCTCGTCCCAGAAGATGTCCTGCGTGCCGTTCCCGTGGTGGACGTCCCAGTCGACGATCACCACACGTTCGCCGCGCGCGACCAGTGACGCGGCCGCGATGGCCACGTTGTTGAACAGACAGAAGCCCTGCCCCCGGGTCGCGGGCGCGTGGTGTCCCGGCGGACGCACCAGCACGAACGCCGCGTCGGCACGACCATCCCGCAATTCGTCGAGGGCCTCGAGTCCGCAGCCGGCCGCGCGCAACGCGGCGTGGTACGACCCGCGTCCGACGACGGTGTCGGGATCGAGATGGCCGCCACCGCGGGCGGCGAACTCCTCGAGCGCACGCACGTAGCCGACGTCGTGCACGAGCTCCAGCTCGGCCCGGCTCGCGTCGCGCCCGTCCGACGTCGCCAAGTCGTCGAGGTGTGCGTCGGCGACGCCGGCACGTGCCGCGTCCAACCGCGCGGGACGCTCCGGATGGTGTCGCCCGGTGTCGTGCTCGTCGGGCCCGAACGGGGTGACGAGCAGGACGCGGGAACGCACGGGCTTCCGGTCGCGCTGCGGTCGCGTCAGTGCGAGGCCGGCGCGATCGCGTGGTCGTGCCCGCGGAGGTCGATGATCCGCGGGACGCGCCGCCGCAGGTCGAGGCGCCGACCTGCGAGCATGAGGCCGAGCACCAACCCGACGAGCGCACCGACGTCGATCAAGACCCGGAGCGTGCCCGACAACTCGCCGGCGAAGAACGAGAGCGCCGCGAGGTCCACGGTCAGGTGCACCAGGAAGCCGGGGAGCACCGAACCGGAGCGGAGCGCCACGTAGCCGAGGAGCACGGCGAGGCTCAGGAACGGCAGCACGTTCGTCGCGCCGGTCATCTGCTCGACATGGCCGGGCAGGGCGCTGAAGACCAACCCGGCACCCACGAGGCCGCCGACCGCGGGACCGGTGCCCCAGTCCGCGGTGTCGCGCCAGTTGCGTCCGGCAACGCGGGCGCACAGCGCACCGATCAGGACGACGGCGGCGAGCCGGTACACGAGCTCCTCGCCCGCGACCGCCACGACGATCCCTTCGACGTCGCGCCACGCGGCGACGGACTGCGGGTACGAGATGCACCACACGAGCACGATGGGGCCGCCGAGCAGCAGGAACTCGCGCCACACGCGCAGGCTCCGGCGCGAGAACCCGAGGTTGCCCGGGCCGATGAGTGCGACCAGGAGGGCGCCCAGCGGGAGCGCGGGCGACAACGACACCCGGCCCAGGTACCAGTCGGGGTGACCCCACCACGACGTCGCGACGTCGATGGCCACTGCCGCGGCGCAGACCCACAGCACGGCGCTAGAGATCGGCCACGACGCCCATCCGACCCAGCGCCAGGCCCACCCGGTTGCCTCGGCCTGTTCGTCGGTCTGCATCGACTGGCCTCCCTCGTGCGTGACCCCAGTCACGGAGTCTCGCGGACGCGGGGCCATGCGTGCGACCCTGGGCGGGCCAAGAGTCGGTAAAGGTTGGCGCGCCCGGTTCACCCCAGGTGGGCGCCGAACCATTCGAGCGTCCGGCGCCAACCGTCGGCGGCGGACTCGGCGTGGTAGCTCGCACGCGCGTCGCAGTGGAAGCCGTGTTCGGCGTCGGGGTAGCGCACGACCTCGGTGTCGACGGAGCCGCCGGCGAGCGCCGTGCGCAGGGCCTCGACGCTCTCGATCGGGATTCCCTTGTCGAGGTCACCGAAGAGCCCCAGCCACGGGGTCTGCAGCGACGGGGCCTCGTCGATGAGCGGCGGGAACGGGAGGCCTCCGGCGGAGGCGATGCCGCCGCCGTAGAACCCGACCGAGGCCCCGAGCACGCGGCGCGCAGCGACGAGGAAGGTGATCCGCCCGCCGAAGCAGAAGCCGACGATCCCGATCTTCGACCGGGCGAATCCCAGACCCTCGAGGTGGGCGATGGTCGCGTCGACATCGGCGAGCACGCCGTCGTCGTTCACCCCTTCGAACAACGGCATCACCTGGGTGAAGTCGTCGTACGGCGCGGTACCGCCCCCGGCCCGGTGGAAGAGGGCGGGCGCCACTGCGTGGTAGCCCGCGGCGGCGAAGCGACGCGTGACGTCCTCGATGTGGTCGTTCACGCCGAAGGCTTCCTGGATGACGATCACCGCGCCGGCCGGGTCACCCTCGGGCGTCGCCTCGTAGGCGGCCATCGCGCCATCCGGTGTGGCGAGCCCGATCGTCTCGGCACTCACGAGCTCTGGGAGCCCATCGACTCCGCAGCGATCTGCACGGCCTTGATGATGCCCTGGTAGCCCGTGCAACGGCAGAGGTTGCCCGAGAGGCCCTCGCGGATCTCGTCCAGGGACGGGTTGGGGTTCTCCTGGAGGAACGCGTGCACGCTGACCACGAAGCCGGGGGTGCAGAACCCGCACTGGAGACCGTGGGCCTGACGGAAGGCCTCCTGCACCGGTCCGAGCGAGCCGTCGGCGGGGCCGATCCCCTCGATCGTGGTGATCTCGGCACCGTCGGCCTGGACCGCGAACATGAGGCAGGAACGCACCGCCGCCCCGTCGACGAGGATCGTGCACGCACCGCAGACGCCGTGCTCGCAGCCAAGGTGCGTCCCCGTGAGGCCGCAGTCCTCGCGCAAATAGTCGGCAAGCGTCTTGCGTGCCTCGGTCTCACCGTGGTGGCTCTGACCGTTGACCGTGAAGTTGATGGCGTGATCAGCCACGACGTGCTGCTCCCAAGGCTCGGTCGAGGGCGCGCTCCACGAGGTGCGCACCGACGTGTTGGCGGTACTCGGCCGACGCGTGGACGTCGGCGGTCGGCTCGCTGTCGCCGACGGCGAGGCGACCGATCTCGGCGAGGTCGGTTCCCTTCGGCGACGTGCCGTTGAGCGCCTGCTCGGCGGAACGGGCCCGCACCGGCGTCGGTGCCATGCCGAGGAACGCGATCGCGGAGCGCATCACCGCGCCGGCGTCGTTCAACTCGACCCCGGCGACGACACCGGCCAGGGCGAAGTCACCGCTCCGGCGGGCGATCTCCTCGACGGCGAACCCGGCACGACCTTGCCAGACGGGAAAGTGCACGGCAGCCAGGATCTCCTCGGACTCGATCGAGGTGGTCCACGTCCCGAGGAAGAAGTCGCCGGCCGGGACCCGTCGGCTGCCGCCCGGGCCGGCGATCTCGAGCTCGGCATCCAGCGCCAGGGCGACGGCCGGGAGCTCCGACGCCGGGTCGGCATGGGCGATCGACCCGCCGACCGTGCCCCGGTTGCGGATCTGGAAGTGGCCGATGAGCGGGATGGCCTCCGCCAGCAGCGGCACGGCGGCGCCCGCGGCGGTGTCGTGCTCCAGCGCCGACTGACGCGTCATCGACTTCACGGTGAGCGTGCCGTTGGCCCGCTCGACCCCCTGTAGCTCGTCGACCCGGTTGAGGTCGATGATGTGCTCGAACCGGGTGAGGCGGAGCGCGAGCATCGGCACGAGGCTCTGACCACCCGCGAGCACCTTGGCGTCGTCACCGTGCTCGGCGAGGAGCGAGGTGACGTCGGCGAGCGACTCGGGCGCGTGGTACTCGAACGGTGCGGGCTTCATCGGCAACTCCCGGCTGGAAAGGCGGGGTGAACCTACCTCAGGGTCGCGTTGGACGCACGCTCGCGGTTCCGCCCGGCGCACGGCAGCCGAGTTGCCGAGGGGTGGAATCGACCAGACAGGTAGGGTCGGCGGCGTGACCGACGAGGAGCTCCCCCGGCGATCCCGGCCGCCACGGTCGTGCTCCTCCGCGACGCGCCCGACGGCCTCGAGACCCTCATGCTGCGGCGCAACGCCAAGCTCGCGTTCGCGGGCGGCGCCTGGGTGTTCCCCGGTGGTCGCATCGATCCCGAGGATTATCCCGGAGGCACGGCGTCGACCGGAGACGCCGAGCTCGCGGCGGCGGCCCGCGCCGCCGCGGTGCGCGAGGCCATGGAGGAAGCGGGGCTGGTGGTCGACCCGGACGGCCTGGCGTGGTTCGCCCACTGGACCCCGGGACCACTCGCCGCCCGTCGCTTTGCGACCTGGTTCTTCATGGCGCGCGCTCCGGAGGGAGTCGTGGTGGTCGACGACGGCGAGATCCACGAACACCTGTGGATCCGGCCCGCCGAGGCGATGGCCCGGGCGCGACGCGGGCGAGATCGAGCTCATCCCTCCCACCTGGATGACGTTGCACATGCTGACCGAGGAGCCGTCGGTCGACGCCGCGATCGCCACCGCGCGAGCGAACGAGCCCCGCATCTACATCACGCACATCGCCCGGGTCGACGGCGGCATCGCGTCGATCTGGCAGGGCGACGCCGCCTACGAGGACGGCGACGCGCGCAAGCCGGGACCCCGAAACCGCCTCCTCATGCTCGAGGACGGGTGGCGGGTCGAGATCTCCTGATTCGTCCCCGACAGGGAGCGCCGTGCACGGTCGGCGGGGGGTCGTCCGCATAGTGTGAGCGGAGCCCGGTCGATCCGGGCGTCGTCGCGCCATCACGAGGTTCCCGTGCCCGTTCCGGTTCGCGCCAGCGCCGGCTCGACCGCCCCGACCGTTCGCGGGCCTGGCGGCTCGTCGTCGCGGTCACCGCCGTCGGCCTGCTCGCCGCGGCGTGCGGCAGCGGGAGCGGCTCGGACCAGGCCCAGACCGCCGCGACCGCGCCGGGCACCGGTGCGACGACGCAACCGACGACGTCCGCCTCGACGAAGATCGACACGATCCCGGGGATGCCGCCGGTGGTCGATCCCTCGAACATCTACAGCGAGACGGCGACGGGCAAGTTCAGCCCGGCAGTGAAGGGCGCGCTCGAGCGCATCTACGTGCCGAACCGAGCGTCGAACACGGTCTCGGTCATCGACCCCTCGACCATGCAGGTCGTCGACACCTTCGACGTGGGGCTGAACCCCCAACACGTCGTCCCGTCGTACGACCTCAAGACCCTCTGGGTCACGAACAACGCCGAAGGAACCACCGACGGCACGCTGACCCCGATCGACCCGACCACCGGCAAGCCCGGCCAGCCCGTCACGGTCGACGACCCGTACAACATGTACTTCACGCCCGACGGCAAGTCGGCCATCAACGTGGCCGAGGCCCGCAAGCGGCTCGACTTCCTCGACCCGCACACGATGCAGCTCCAGAGCTCGCTCGACGTGCCGGACTGTGCGGGGGTCAACCACGCCGACTTCACGATCGACGGTCGCTACGTGATCTTCACGTGCGAGTTCCAGGGCGCCCTGGTGAAGATCGACGTGGTCAACCGAAAGGTGGTCGGCTACCTCACGCTGAGCCAGGGTGGCATGCCCCAGGACATCCGGTCCTCGGCCGACGGCAAGGTGTTCTACGTCGCCGAGATGCGGCGCGGCGGCGTCTACACCATCGATCCCGCCACGTTCACCGAGACCGGATTCATCCCCACCGGCATCGGCACGCACGGCCTCTACCCGAGCCGGGACGGCACGAAGCTCTACGTCGCCAACCGGGGCAGCGCGCAGGTCGGCGGTCCGCCCGGTGGACCCGGCAGCGTGTCGGTCATCGACTTCGCGACGCAGGCCGTCACCGCCACCTGGCCGATCCCGGGAGGTGGCAGCCCCGACATGGGCAACGTCAGCGACGACGGCAAGACGCTCTGGCTGAGCGGCCGCTACGACGACGTCGTCTACGCGATCGACACCAGTTCCGGGAACGTCACGAAGATCCCGTCGGGCACGAGCCGCACGGCCTCACCGTGTGGCCGCAGCCCGGCCGCTACTCGCTGGGCCACACCGGCAACATGCGCTAGCCCGAACCCAACTGGCGTCGTCCGCCGGGGCTCTACGCGTGGCGAACGACGCCGGTTCGTCAGGGGAGCGGGCGGAGACGGGTGAGCGGGGCGCCGTTGGTCCAGGCGGTGGCGTCACCGGGCTGCCAGCGGTGGCCGGCTCCCTCCTCCGCGATGCGGCGACGCGCCAGTGCCTCGGCCACGCGGGCCGGCGTGACCCGGTGCTCGCGGGCGGCGCGGTAGACGGCGGCGATGGTGACCTCGATCCCGGCGGTCTGCTCGAGCGCCCGGGCGCGGTCGTAGCCGACGAACTCCTCGGCGATGTTGATGATCCCACCCGCGTTCACCACGAAGTCCGGCGCGTAGAGGATCCCGCGCTCCGCGAGGCGCACGTCGACACCCGCGGCGCCGAGTTGGTTGTTGGCCGCGCCGACGACGGCGCGACAGCGCAGGCGCGGGATGGTCGCGTCGTGGAGCACGCCGCCCGAGCGCGCAGGGGGCGAGGATGTCGCACGGCGTCGCGAACGCGACGTCCGGCGCCACCGCGTCGACCCCGAGGGCGTGGACCAATGCGTCGGCGCGCGTCGTGAAGACGTCGGACACCGTGACGCGCGCACCGTCCTCGACGAGCATGCGGGCCAGGTGCGCGCCCACGTGGCCCACGCCCTGGACGACGACGTGGCGGTCGCGCAGCGTCGGATCGCCGTCGAGCTCGGCCATGGTCGCCCGCATCGCGCACTTCACCCCGTACGCGGTGACCGGTGAAGGGTCACCCGAGCCGCCGTGCGCCTCGTCGACCCCCGTCACCCACGGCGTGACCCGGGCCAGGCCGTTCATGTCGGCGGTCGTCGCGCCGAGGTCCTCGGCCGCGAGGTAGCGACCGCCCAGGTCGTCGATGACGCGACCCGAGCGCGTCGAGCAGCACCTGCGGCCGGGGACGGTCGGGATCGTCCCACCGGACGACGGCCTTCCCGCCCCCCTGGTGCAGCCCGGAGATGGCCGCCTTCAGCGACATCGCCTCCGACAACCGCAGCACGTCGTCGAGCGCGTCGGCGTCGGTCTCGTAGTCCCGGAAGCGCACCCCACCGAGCGACGGCCCGAGCGCGGTCGAATGGATGGCGATCACCGCTCGCAGCCCCACGGCGGCATCGGCCACGAACACCACCTGCTCGTGACCGTGACGCGCCATCAGGTCGGTGATGGTGTGGCCGCGGACCGACGGCATCAGCCCGCGCTGATGACCGTGACGGTCGCGAGCGGCGCCCGGTCGGCGCCCTGGCCGCCCACCAGGTAGCCCTGCGTCCCGACCACCACCGCGGCGCCGTCCGACACCGGCGCGGGGAGGGTGCCGACGCTCGTCGTGGTGCCCGTCGCCGGGTCGAACCGCAGGATCTGGTCGCTCAGCCGCGTGTCGTCCACGTAACCGCCGAGAAGGAACACCTGACCGCCGAGCACGATCGCGCTGGCGTGGGACAACGAGGTCGGCAGCGTCGCCACGGTGTCGATGGCACCCGACACCGTGTCGAGCCGCTGCACCGTGCTGGTGTCGACCCCGGCCTGCGAGTCGCTCACCCCGCCGAAGAGGTAGATCACCTTCCCGACCACGGCGACCGCGGGATAGCGCACCGGCACGGGCAACGAGCCCGCCCACGTGAACGTCACGCCGTCGTCCGTCGCGAGCACCTCCGGAACGATGGCCGCGCCGTCGTACCCGCCGAGCACGTAGCTCGTCTTGCCGACCCGCACGGCCACCTGGTCGGAACGCGGTGTGGGCATGGTGCCGATCACGCTGGTCGCGCCGCTCGTGGCCACGGCCTGCACATCGGCCGTGCCGTTCTCGCTCGGCCCGCCGCCGCCGAACACGAGGATGCGCCCACCCGACCGGACGCCGGCGGCGTCGTGCACCGCTTCGGACAAGGTGCCGCCCGCACGCGACGCACCCGTCACGGGATCGACCGTGACGATCGACGCGGTGGAGAACTTCGTGGCGTCGAGGCCACCCACGAGCGTGAGCTCCTTGCCCGACACCACGACCACCTCACGGGCCACGGGAGCGGGCAGCGTCCAAGGCGCTTGCACGGCGCGGACGCCGGTGACGGGCACCGAAGTCGCGGCCCCCGTGGTCGTCGTCGACGCGTCGTTGCCCCCGCCACCCCCGCCACCGCAGGCCAGCGTGCCCGCCGAGACGAGCGCGGCGACCAGCGCGATCCGGACGCCCGGCCGGGTCACGAGTTCCACACTCGCACCACGCGCCGCTCGTGCTCGTGGCCGAGGTAGCTGAGCGTCGCGGTGTCGAGTCCGAAACAGGCGCCCGCCGAGGCTGGGAGGTCCACCCAACGCGCGCCGACCACGCGGAGGAAGTGACCGTGGGAGAACAGGGCGACCACTCCACCCGCAGCCAGCGCACGCTCGATCACCCGGTCGGCCCGCGCCGAGACCTCTGCAGCCTTCTCGCCTCCCGGGGCGCCGTGGCTGAAGATCGTCCAGCCGGGCACGTCGCGGCGGATCTCCTCCGTGGTACGACCCTCGAAGCTCCCGTAGTCCCACTCGACGAGGTCGTCGGTGACCTCGGCCCGCGGGCCGAGCCCGGCGAGCTCGCAGGTGTCACGGGCGCGCCGGCGCGGGCTGGTCAGCACGAGCGAGAAATCGGTTCCGGCCAGACGGGGTGCGAGCGGACGCGCCTCGTCGGCCCCGAGGGGGGTGAGGGACACGTCGGTGTACGAGGTGTGACGGCCCGAGCGGCTCCACTCGGTCTCGCCGTGGCGGACGAGCACCACCCCGACGTCGGGTGTCGTGACCATGTGCCGCACTTTCTACTCCCGCCAGCACCGACTGCGGGGCCGCCGGGCCGCGCGGGTAACGTGCCTTCGACAACTTCATCCCCGGGGAGCTCGGGACAGCCGGGCTGAGAGGGCGACCGTCACGCGTCGCCGACCCCTCGAACCTGAACCGGGTAATGCCGGCGGAGGGAACCATGGGACAAGACGCGCGATCTCCAGCGCGAGCGCCGTCACCGGGTCTGTCGACCACGATCGTGTTCGCAGGCGGCGACGCGCCGTCGCCCTTCGAGGTGTCGGATCTGCCCGAGCCCTCACTCGTGATCGCGGCCGACTCCGGCGTCGAGCACGCGCACGCGCTCGGCTTCCACGTCGACCTCGTGGTGGGGGACTTCGACTCGGCCGACCCGGGCGCGGTCGAGGCCGCCGTCGCCGCCGGCGCCGAGCTCGACCGCCATCCGGCGGCGAAGGACGCCACCGACCTCGAGCTGGCGCTGCTCGCGGCGCGGCAGCGGGGCGCGGACGACGTCGTGGTGGTTGGTGGTCACGGTGGCCGCCTCGACCATTTCCTGGCGAACGCGTTGCTCCTGACGTCGGCCGAGTTCAGCGCCCTCCACGTCCGGGCCCGCATGGGTGGCGCCGCGCTCACCGTGGTGCGCGACCGGGCCGAGCTCCCAGGGAGGCCCGGCGAGGTCTGCTCCCTGCTCCCCGTCGGCGGACCCGCGTACAGCGTGCGGACCGAAGGCCTGCGGTACCCGCTCGACCACGAGACGTTGCACCCTGGTTCCACGCGCGGCGTCAGCAACGAGTTCCTCGCCGCGACGGCCACCGTCACCCTCGACACCGGCGTCCTGCTCGCCGTCGTCCCCGACCCCCGAAAGGGCTCCTGATGCGTCGCCGCGTCGTTCGTCCTCCTTCCCGTCCTCCTCGCCACCGCCGTCATCGCCACCGCGAGCGCCACCGCGGCGACCCCCGCCAAGGCCGGCACGACGATCACGCTCGTGACCCACGACTCGTTCGCGGTGTCGAAGTCGGTGCTCGCCGCGTTCACCGAGCAGACCGGAATCAAGGTGAAGGTCCTGCAGGCCGGCGATGCCGGGGCCGCGCTCAACCAGGTCGTCCTCACGAAGTCGAACCCGATCGGTGACGTGTTCTTCGGTGTCGACAACACGTTCCTCAGCCGGGCGCTCGATGCCGGCGTCTTCGCGAAGTACACGCCCGCGGCCCTCAGCCGGGTGCCGTCCGAGTACCAGCTCGACGGGTCGCACCGGCTGACGCCGGTCGACCACGGCGACGTCTGCATCAACTACGACAAGAAGTGGTTCGCCGCCAAGAAGCTCGCGGTCCCTGCGACCCTCACCGACCTCACCAAGCGTGCGTACAAGGGACTCCTCGTCGTCGAGAACCCGGCGACGTCGTCGCCGGGCCTGGTGTTCCAACTGGCGACCATCGCCCGGTTCGGCACCACGGGCTGGCGGGACTACTGGTCGAAGCTCCGCGCCAACGACGTGAAGGTCGACGACGGCTGGACGAGCGCCTACGACGGTGACTTCACCCAGGGGGCGAACCACGGCACCTTCCCGATGGTGGTGTCGTACGCGTCGAGCCCGCCCGCCGCGGTCTACTACTCCGAGCCCCGACCCAAGACCTCACCCATCGGCACCATGCTCGACTCGTGCTTCCGCCAAGTGGAGTTCGCAGGTGTCCTCCGCGGGACCGGACACCCCGCCGCCGCCCGCGCCCTCGTCGACTTCATGCTGTCGGCCCGGTTCCAGGAGGACATTCCGCTGCAGATGTTCGTGTTCCCGGTGCGCGAGGACACGAAGCTCCCGACGGTGTTCGCCAAGTTCGCTCAGGTCGCCGACCACCCGCTCACGCTGCCCGCCGCCGAGATCAGCGCGAAGCGGGACGGTTGGATCGAACAGTGGACCGCCACCGTCCTGCGGTGATCTCCTCCCGCGCCGCGCGCGCCCTGCTGGCGCTGGTGCCCGTCGCGTTCCTCGCGGTGTTCTTCGTGTACCCGGTGGTCTCGATCGTGGGTCGGGGTCTCGCTCCCGACTGGCGCCTCGACCTCGACCCGATCGCGCGCGTGGTCACCGACGCGTCGTTGCGCCACATCGTCTGGTTCACGGTGTGGCAAGCGACCCTCTCGACCATCCTCACCGTCGCGGTGGCGCTCCCGGGCGCGTACGTGCTGGCCCGATACGAGTTCCATGGCCGCCGGGTGGTGCGGGCCCTCGTGACCATACCGTTCGTGCTCCCGACCGTGGTCGTCGGGTCGGCGTTCGCCGGACTGCTCGGTCCGGGAGGACCCCTCGCCGGCCTCGGGCTCGACCAGACCGTGTGGGCGATCCTCATCGCGCACGTCTTCTTCAACTACGCCGTCGTCGTGCGCACGGTCGGCGGGCTCTGGGCCCATCTCGACCCGCGCCAGGAGGAGGCTGCCCGCATGCTCGGGGCCGGCCGCTGGCGGGCGTTCCGCGAGGTGACCCTGCCCGCGTTGCGCCCCGCGCTCGCGGCGTCGAGCGCGATCGTGTTCCTGTTCACGTTCACCTCGTTCGGCGTGATCCTGATCCTCGGCGGTGCGCGTTACTCCACCCTGGAGACCGAGATCTACCGGCAGACCGCGCAATTCCTGAACCTCTCGCTTGCCGCCGCGCTGACCGTCGTACAACTGGTCGCGATCGTGGCGTTGCTCGTCGTCACCGGTTGGATCGAAGGCCGTCGAGGTGTCGCGCTCCGGCTCCGGGCAGCGACGGAGACCGCGGGCCGGCCTCGCAGCGCCGGCGCCCGCGCCTTCCTCGGCGCCAACCTGCTCGCGATGGCGCTGCTCCTCGGGGTGCCGCTGCTCGTCCTGGTGGAGCGCTCCTTCCATCCACCCGACGGCTACGGCCTGGGCTTCTACCGCGCGCTCGGCCAGGTGCACGCGGGCAGCACGCTGTTCGTCGCGCCGGTCGACGCGATCGCGAACTCGCTGCGTTTCGCCGCGATCGCGACGCTGATCGCGGTGGTCGTCGGCGGGTGCGGCGCATTCGCGCTCGCGTCGGCCCGCCGGCGCGGCCTCGACACGTTCCTGTCGCTGCCGCTCGGCGTCTCGGCGGTGACCGTCGGCTTCGGATTCCTCATCGCGCTCGACCACGCGCCCTTCGACTTCCGGGGATCCTCGTACCTGATCCCGATCGCCCAGGCCCTGGTCGCCATCCCCTTCGTCGTGCGCACGATGACCCCGGTGCTGCGCGCCATCGACCCGCGCCTGCGCGAGGCCGCCGCGACGCTGGGGGCCTCACCGGCGCGCGTCTGGCGCGAGGTCGACCTCCCGATCGTGGCTCGGGCCGCGCTGGTGGCGGCAGGATTCGCATTTGCCATCTCGCTCGGAGAGTTCGGCGCCACCTTGTTCATCGTGCGGCCCGACTTCCCGACGCTGCCGGTCATGATCTTCCGGCTGCTCGGTCAGCCGGGTCCGCAGAACTTCGGTGGCGCGATGGCCGCGAGCGTGATCCTCATGGCACTCACGGCGCTGGCGATCCTGGGCCTCGAGCGGTTCCGCGTCGGATCCGTCGGCACGTTCTGATGTTGCGGCTCGAGCAGGTGTCGGTGAGGTTCGACGACTTCACCGCGGTCGACGCGGTCGACCTCGACGTGGGCGACCGCGAGATCATCTGCGTGCTCGGACCCAGCGGCAGCGGGAAGAGCTCGCTGCTCCGCGCGATCGCCGGTCTCGAGCGCGATGCGACCGGCCGCGTGTCGTGGGACGGCACCGACCTCGCCGGCGTCCCCCCTCACCGGCGAGGGTTCGGACTCATGTTCCAGGACCACGCGCTGTTCCCCCATCGCGACGTGCTCGGCAACGTCGCGTTCGGCCTCCGGATGCAACGCATGCCCCGAGCCGAGATCGGCCCGCGTGCACGCGAGGTGCTCTCGCTCGTCGGCATGGCGGGGTTCGAGCACCGCCGTATCGCCGAGCTCTCCGGGGGCGAGCAACAGCGGGTCGCGCTCGCCCGTGCGCTCGCGGCCGCGCCGCGCCTCCTCATGCTCGACGAACCCCTCGGTGCCCTCGATCGCTCCCTGCGGGATCGGCTGGTCACGGAACTGCGCGCGCTCTTCGTCCGCCTCGGACTCACGACGCTCTTCGTGACCCACGACCACGACGAGGCCTTCGCGCTCGCGGACCGGTTGGTCGTCATGCACGAGGGTCGCATCGAGCAGGTCGGGACCCCGACCGAGGTGTGGCACCGCCCCGGGAACGCCTTCGTCGCACGGTTCCTGGGCTGGAACGTCACCGAGGTGTTCACGGGATCGCCGCTCGCGCTCCGAGCCGGTGAGATCCGCCTCGCCGCGCCGGGTGGGATCTCGGGCCTCGTCACCGCGCGCACCTTCCGGCGCGATCACTTCCTCCTCGACGTCACTGTCGCGGGTGAGGTGCTCCAGGTCGAGGTACGCCTGAACTCGCGGTCGCTGCCGGAGGTGGGCGAGATGGTGGGCCTCGAGCTCGATCCGGGCGTAGGCGTGGCGCTCGGATGACGCCGGCGCTCAGTGCGCGAGCATCCGCACCTGTTCGTTGGCCCGGCGCAGGCGGCCCGAGAGGTTGCGGGCCAGATTCGCGGAGAACTTCGCGATCACCCCCGGGAGATCGTCGCAGATCCGATACAGGTCGTCGATGGACAGCCGGGCGAGCAACGACTCCTCCTCCGCCACCACGTCCGCCGAGCGCTGGCCTTCGTCGAGGAACGCCATCTCGCCCACCGCCACACCGGCCCCCAGGGTCGCCAGGCGGCGGTCCCGACCCTCACCGAGGAGCCTCGTAGGCGTGGCCGTCGGCGGTGACGATGCACATGCCGAACCAACCCGGATCGGCCCGTCCGAGCTCGGGGATGTAGGTGGCGACCTCCCCTCCGTCGAGGCCCCGGTACTCCTCCAACAGCCCGTGGAGGTACTCGAGGACCGGCGACCGGGTCACGGTCGGCAGATCGTGGGCGCGTTCGAGCTCAACCTCCAGTCGGGCCATGGGCGTATCTCATCGGACCCGCCGCCTCCCGCCGTTTCCCGCCCGTGGCCGTCGTATGACAGCCCACTGACCGGATCGTGTCGGTCGATCTGCACCGAATCTCCACACCTCTGGCACTCCTCCCACAGACCGGCTCCTTATCCTCTGAAGACATGTCCGCGACGGCGCCCGCCCTCACCCGCACCATCCTGGTGGTGGAGGACGAGGCGTCGATCGCCGAGGCCGTGGCGACCCGGCTCCGCAGCGAGGGCTTCCAGGTCAGCATCGCCGCCGACGGCCCCTCCGGCGTCGAGCGGTGCCGGGACCTCCGACCCGATCTCGTCGTCCTCGATCTCATGCTCCCGGGCCTCGACGGCCTCGACGTGTGCCGGGAGATCCAGCGCGACCGCCCGGTCCCGGTGCTGATGCTGACGGCGCGCGACTCGGAGACCGACCTCGTCGTCGGCCTCGAAGTCGGCGCCGACGACTACCTGACCAAGCCCTTCAGCTCCCGTGAGCTCGTCGCGCGGGTCCACGCGCTGCTCCGCCGGGTGGAGCGGCGGCCCGGGACCGCCGGCCAGGTGGTGCAGCTGGGACCGATCGCCATCGACCCGGTGTCGCGGCGCGTCCACCGCGGCGACGAGGAGGTGCACCTCACCCCCACCGAGTTCGACCTGCTCGCCCACCTCGCCGAGCGGCCCGCGCGCGTCTTCACCCGTGAGCAGCTGCTCGCAGAGGTCTGGGGCTACCACGACGGCGCGGGTACGCGCACGGTGGACTCGCACGTCCGCGCGCTGCGGCGCAAGCTCGGCAACGAGATCGTCCGGACCGTGCACGGGGTCGGCTACGCCGCGGGCGACACGCGCCGCGGCACCGAGGACGCATCGTGACCAAGCGAGAGCGCCTCGTTCGCCCGCTCGACGACGTCCCCTCCATCAAGCTGAAGCTCGGATTCGTCATCGCCGCCGCGGTGGCGATGACGGTGTTCGTCTTCTGGCTGCTCATCAAGATCGGCGTGTGGCCGTCGGTGAGCGGTGTGATCGCGGGCGCGGTTGCCATGGTGATGGTGTGGTTCCTCTCGCGCGGCATGACGTCGCCGTTGCGCGAGATGGCGGCGGCGGCCTCGGCCATGGCCAAGGGGAACTACGACCGCAGGGTGCCGTCGTCGTCTCGTGACGAGGTCGGGGAGTTGGCCCGCGCGTTCAACCAGATGGCCGCCGAGCTCGCGGAGACCGATCGGGTTCGACGCGATCTGGTCGCCAACGTGTCCCACGAGCTCCGGACACCGATCACCGCGCTCAAGGCCGTGCTCGAGAACCTGGTCGACGGCGTGTCCCAACCCGACCCCGAGACCTTCCGGACCATGCTCACGCAGGTCGAGCGACTCGGCCGGCTGGTCAAGCAGTTGCTCGATCTCTCGCGGCTGGAGTCCGGCGCGGTGCCGCTCGAACGCACGGAGTTCCGCGTGGAACCCCTGCTCACCCACGCGGTACGCGAGCAGCAGCTGCACGACCCCGCCATCGCGGTGTCGGTGTCGGTCGATTCACCCGATCTCACGGCCGACGGTGATCCCGAGCGGGTGCACCAGGTCGTGGCCAACCTGCTCGAGAACGCGGCGCGGCACACGCCGCGCGGCGGAACGGTGCAGGTGCGCGCGACACGCGCGCCGGGCGACGGCGTCACCATCGAGGTCCTCGACGAAGGCCCTGGGATCGCGGCGGCCGACGAGGCCCGCATCTTCGAACGGTTCTACCGCGCCGATTCGGCGCGGTCGTCGAGCGACGGCGGTGCCGGGCTCGGTCTCGCCATCGCCCAGTGGATCGTCGACCTCCACGGGGGCGACATCCATCCCGAGCCACGCGTGCCGCACGGCTGCCGCATGGTCGTCACGCTCCCCCACAACTGAGGAGACAACGATGTCACTCGCAACCATCGACGAAGCCCTGAAGCGCATCCGCCGCGGTGAGATGGTGCTCGTCGTCGACGACGAAGACCGCGAGAACGAGGGCGACCTCACGATGGCCGCGAGCTGGGTCACGCCCGAGGCGGTCAACTTCATGTTGCGCTGGGCGCGGGGCCTCGTGTGCATGCCGTGTGATTCGCGCCGCCTCGACGAGCTCGACATGTGGCCGATGGTCCCCTCGGACCGAGCCGACAACGACACCGCGTTCACCGTGTCGATCGACCACGTGACCGCGGGGAGCGGCATCGGGGCCGGCGACCGCGCCAACACGATCCGCCGCATCCTCGACCCCGATGCCCGCCCGTCCGACTTCCAGCGTCCGGGTCACGTGTTTCCCCTGCGGGCACGCCCCGGTGGGGTGCTCGAACGGCGCGGGCACACCGAAGCTTCCGTCGACCTCGCCCGTCTGGCCGGGCTGCCTCCGGTCGCGACGATCTGCGAGGTGCTCTGCGAGGACGGCTCCCCGGCACGCTTGCCCTATCTCGAGCGCTTCGCCTCCGACCACCGGATCGCAATGGTGGCGGTCGACCAGGTCGTCGAGCACCGCATCGCCCACGACGACACCGCGTCCCACGGGCTCATCGCCCCGCTGCTCCTCTGACTCACGCGTAGGGTTCGGGCGCATACGGTCAAGACGTCATGTGCGCGGTGCCGACACTCCGCAGGTCCGCACCACAGTCAGGAGACGCCCACCGTGACGCACCCATGGTCGCGACGCACCGCACTCGGCGCCGCGCTGCTGGTCGTCGGCGCGCTCGCCCTCGCCGGCTGCATCCCCCCGCCGCCACCTGCGCCGGGTGCCCTCACGCCACTGCCGATCGGTGTGACCCACACCGTGGGTGTGCGCCAATTCACGTTCGTCGACACTTCGAGGTCCACCTCGGCGTTCGGCGCGTACCCCGGCTCGTCGTCGCGTCAGCTCCCGACCACGGTCTGGTACCCGTCCGACGGCGCGGGCCCGTACCCCCTGGTGACGTTCGTGCACGGCTACGCGGTGACGCCGTCGTTCTATGCGGAGCTCCTGCCGCGACTGGCCGCCGCCGGCTACGTGGTCGCCGCCCCCACGTATCCCCTCCTCAGCGGCAGCCCCGCTGGCCCGACCGACACGGTCGACTGGGATCAGTTGTTCAACGACACGTGGTTCGTCACCTCCCGGGTCCTCGACCTCTCAGCCGGTGGTGATCCGGCGTTGGGCGGCCGCGTCGATCCCGCGCGCATCGCGGTCGCGGGCCACTCCGACGGCGCCGCGATCGCGTACGGGATCGGCTATCAGCCGTTCCGGCTCGACTGGCGGGTGCGCGCCGTCGTCGCCTACGCCGCGGACCTCGGCGTGCTCGGCATCTATCAGCCCAACGGACGACCACTTCTCCACGTGCTGAGCGATGCCGACGAGTACAACCCGTACGGAGAGGCGATCGCGTGGGACCGCGCCCACCTCGCGTCACCGGCGTGGACGGTCACGCTGCGCAACGCGGCACATGCGCCGCCGTACACCAGCTCCGGCGATCCACATTTCGATCTCGTGGTTCGGAGCACGATCGGGTTCCTCGACGCCACGTTGAAGGCGCACCCCGAAGCGATGGACGCGGTGACCCGTGACATCGCGGCGCATCCATCGCTGGCAGCGATCGGGTAGCTCAATTCGTCGCCGGACCGTCCTCATCGAGGCTTCCGTCGCGGGGCGGGAGGTAGACGACCGCACGTGAGCGTTCGGGGTGCTCGGGGTCGAGCACGATGTCGATGTGGTCGAGCCTGGGCTCGGGCGCCTCGGTCACGATGGCCGGCTCCTCCCGCTCCGGGCGACCTTCGAGCGCGTCGCGCACCCCGAGGAGCCCCGCCGCGATCACCGACCCCGCCGCTCCCCGCCGGAACCGGTCGATCGGCCGCTCCCAGGGTTCCGATTCGGCCTCGGGTTCCGTTCCCGCGTCCCCCTCGGTCCGGTCTTCGAAGGGTTCCTCGACCGGGAGCTCACGATCGTCGTCCACACTGCCCACGTTAGGACCGCCGCCGAATAGGTTCGCCGCGTGGAGGATGCTCGGGCGGAACGGACGGTCACGCTGGGCGTGATCGTCGTCGCCGCAGTCGTCGGCCTGGCGCTGGTGAAACTGGGGCCCGACCGGAGCACACCGAACTCGGTTGCCGTCGCCTCACGGTCGGCCCTCACCGACACCACGACACCGCCGACGACCGCACCGGTCACCACGGCACCGGCCGTGGCCGGCGTGACGACCACCGCCGCCCCGACCACCACGAGCGACCCGGGCGCCCTTCCCCAGACCGACGAGAAGCCGACCGCGAGCGCTGCCGCGTTCGATGCGGGGGTGCAGGGGCTCTGGCAGGCCGTCGTGCAGGACGACCCCCGACTGGCGATGCCCTTCTTCTTCCCGGAGAGCGCCTACCTCCAGGTGAAGGCGATCTCCGACCCCGCGACCGACTACCAGCAGCGGCTCGTAGCCAGCTACGAACAGGACATCCACGCGCTCCACGCGCAGCTCGGCGACGGCGGGTCGAACGCGGAGTATGTGGGCGTCGACGTGCCCGACAGCCAGGCGGTGCTCGTGCAGCCAGGCGAGGAGTCGAACAAGTTGTCGTACTGGCGCGTCTACGGCAGCACGATGCGGTACTCGGTGGACGGCGCCACCGGCAGCTTCCCGATCACGTCCCTGATCTCGTGGCGCGGCGAGTGGTACGTCGTGCACCTCGGCGCGATTCGCTGACCCGCGGGCCAGTCCGGTGCGAGCTTCGCGTCAACGGCCTGGAGCAGCTGGGCGCCGTCGATGGTCGAGCCCGACACCCGGGCTGGACCGGGACGCACGCCGGGTTACCGGCGGGGGAAGGGCCAACGACGACCGAATGAATGATGGAAGACACCTCGCTCCAGTGCTTCATCGGAGCGGGCGACTCTCCGTATGTTCGTCGTGTGATCCTTCACAGCGAAGCATTGGCCGCGATCGGTGTCGTCCTCGCTGTGCTTCTTGCGATCGCCGTGCGGTGGCTCGTGAAGGTCGGTCGGCGCGTCGAGATCGAGGACCGAGTGAGGCGTTGCCGGTGACACTGATGATGTCGAAGCCGCGGATCGTCGAATCGTGCGCCGCGTCTTGTGTTGGTGGAATTGCACGGTCGTCTGGTACGCGCTCGCCGACACCTGCAGCCACCAGATCATTCGCGGCACTCGCCTCAAGGCTCCCCCGGAGCGAGCAACGGGGCGGCAGCTTGTCATTGACGGGAAGCGCGGCTCGCATCTCGGCACCTCCGCGCTGTCCCCGAACGGCACCTCGGGGACGCTGCGACGGCCTGCTTCTGTCCAGCGCACGGATCTCGAGACCTCGGGCTACGACGCTCGAACGGCGACGAGCTGGGAGGGCAATGAGAAGCCCCCTTGCGTCTCGAATGGTGCAAGCATGTCGGCCAGAGTCGCCCGCACGGCCGCTCGCTCGTCGCCGGTCAGCTGCTCGACCGTGGCCTTGACCGGGCCCGTCAGGCTCGTCTGGGTCTCCCAGTAGTCGTCGGCGTCGATGACCGTCATGGCACCCGAGATCTGCTCGATGTGGACGTCGACGAAGCCTGCGCTGCGCAGCATCTCGATGTTGACCTCCGGAGACGAGAGCCCGAACGGTCCGCCCAGCTCGAACGGGTTGCCGGTCACCGGCTGGTGGCCGTTCATGATCAGCGCGCCCATCATCAGGGCCATCCAATCGTTCTGGTCCGGGGCACCGATCACCGCGTAGGCCACCGTTCCACCCAAGCGGACGACGCGCCGGAGTTCGCGGAACGCAGCTGCTGGGTCGGGAACGAGCATGAGTCCCAGGCGGGAGATGGCGGCGTCGACTACGTCGTCGCCGAGGTCGAGTTCCTGAGCATCCATCACCCGGCACTCGACGTTGGCGAGCCCGCGTGCCTTCGCGCCACGACGAGCTGCTGCGACCATCGTCGGCGACAGATCGGAGGATATGACCTCTCCCGTCGGCCCAACGGCTTCGGCGACCAGGAAGCCGGTCTCTCCGGGTCCGGCTGCCACCTCGAGGACGACTTGCCCGGCTTGTGGGTTGATCGCCTCCACCAACCACTCCGACGCCGTCCGGAAGGAGTCGAACACCCGCAGGCGGTTGGCCTCCCATGCGTCAGCAACCGACTCCCACTCGTTGACCTGGGCATCCTCAGTCATGCGACGTCTCAACTTCTGGCCAATCAGATCGACCGCGCGGTTCCCGGCCACGACGATATCGGAGCGACGAGGCGAGCTCAGCCGAAATGACCTCCGTCCACGACCAGGGCTCAGATCTCGGCGAGCTCTGCCGACAGGATCGAGCCCAGTCAGGAAGCGGCGTCCCCGAACATTCAATGTGTGAGGACCTCCTCGGCTTACGCGCGGAGACCATGTGGTTCTTCAGATGCCCGTGTGCGAGTGAGGAGGTCCTTGATGGGGATGGTAGGAGGGTTGGATCTGCATCGTCGTCAGATCACGTTCGACGTGGTCGAGGTCGAGTCGGGCGAGGAGTGGCGGGGTCGGGTGTGGCAGCCCGACCGCGACCGGTTCCGTCGTTGGCTGCGCGGCGAGGTGACGCGACGCTCGAATGGCGGGTCGGTGGCGTTGGCGGTGGAGGGGTGCACCGGCTGGCGGTATGTCGTCGAGGAGATCGAGGCGGCTGGGTTCGAGGCGCATCTGGCGGAGCCGGCCGACACCCAAGCCGCGCGTGGTCGCGAAGCGGCGCGCCAAGACGGATCGCAGCGACGCGCGGTTGTTGCGCGATCTGCTCGCCGCGGGCGAGCTGCCGGCGAGTTGGATTCCGCCGGAGCCGGTGTTGGAGTGGCGCGAACGGGTGCGGCTGTACGTGTCGTTGGTGAATCAGCGCACGGTGTGGTGTCAACGCATCCACGCCGAGCTGTATCACCACGGCGTCGCGGTGCCCGAGGGTGCGATCCGCACGGTCAAGACCCGGGCGATGCTCGCCGACGACGACGCTGGAGCTGTCGGCCGGCAGGCAGGGAGCGGATCGCAGCCGGGTATCGGATGATCGACGCGACCGATCTCGAGGCCCAGCCACTCAAGCGGGAGCTGCACGCTTCGGTGCCCGCCAACCCGCGTGTCGGGCCCTGGTCGACGCGCAGTACGGGATCGGCGGGTTGCTCGCGGTGGCGGTGTGGTCCGAGCTCGGCGACTGCCGACGGTTCCGCCGTTCCGACCAGGCGGTGCGCCACACCGGCCTCGACGTCACCGTCGACTCCTCGGACCGACGCCGCGCCGGCGGGTTCCTCTCCCGTCAGGGACCCGAGACGTTGCGGTGGGCGCTCTACGAAGCAGCCAAGAACTCGTCGCACCTACGCAGCCCCGACCATGCCTACTACACGCAGGTCAAGGAGCGTCACGACGGGAAGATCGCGGCGATCTCTGTCGCCCGCCAGTTCGCCCGGCGTTGCTATCACGTGCTGCGCAACCTCGACCCCGACGTCGTCTACGCGATGCCCGCCTGAGCACTGCTCTCGGCGAGCGGCGGATGGCATCGCCCACCACGACATCAGGGTCACCCGCGGTCAGCTCCTGCCACCGGCGTGCCCGCCAGCATCCGTGCTGGACGGCCTTCGAACACTGACGCGACCGCGCTCCCACGAACCGGGGGACACCCGATCACGATTGTTGTCGCCGACGACACCAACATCGTCGAGCACCTAGGTAACGCTGGGCGCCCCCACGCCGCCGCGCACCGAGCCATAGCGAAGCCAGACACCGATCGCCTCAACGCGACCCACTGGACGCGCGCGCTCCTCACACAGGTAACGCCGGGAATGCGGCGAGGCGGCTGTTCGGTACTTCGGGATGTCTGCCGTCCGCTGCGGCTTCGCCAGTCCCGCCTGATAGATCTCTGCGGCGACGACGGAAGTGAGCCGATGAAGCTCGAGACGCGGAGGAACCCGAGGTGGGCGGCGGTCGCCGGGGTAGCTCTCGCATGCTGTCTGCTCGCGACCGCCTGCGGCTCCGGAGCATCGGGCGGGGGTCCTGCCGCGACTGCGAAACCGGCGAACGAGTCGTACTTCGGACCCCCTCCTGGCGCGACCCAAATCGCTGCGATCGGCTCTGCGGACCAGGTAGCCAACCTCACGTTCGTGACCCATGGACGCCGCTACTTGGTCCACATTGGCCCCGTCCCCGTCGTGCGAACCTCGTCGGATCCCACCCGATCGGCGACGTACAGGCAACGCGACGGCACCAAAGTGGCCGCGACGTGTGCAGGATCCAGTGAGTCGAGTGCACAACCGGGCGTTGTCCAGGTCGCGGGCCCGCTTTCGGTGTCGTGGACGGAAGCACGTGCTGTTGTGAGCGCACTTTCACAAGACGAGACGGGTCCGTGCTCGCCGACGGAAGCGGACACACGACTGCTCGTCGAATTCGTGCAGTCGCTGCCTCGGTTGGACTCGGATGCCTGGGCGCATCTCGTTGCCGTACACCCACTCGACGCGACCAGCAAGCCCTGATGCGGTGAGCCGGACCGGCACAAGCGGTTGACGGCGAATCTCCTGAACCCAACGAGACATGCCGACCGCCCAGCGGCGAAAGATCACCGTGTCCACCGAACCGGGTCAACTCCACCGGCGGGCGGGACTCGATCTGTACGCGCGCGTTCTGCTCGTTCTCGACGTACCGGCTTCCACGCATCGCATCAGCTATGGGCGCTGTCCCACCATGAGAGCGAGGTTGGGGCTAACGAGATCGGCACGTATGGTCTCTGCGACGAAACCCGCGTCGACAAGCCAGCGCTCCCGCACCTCGGTCGATTCGACGTGGTCCACTTCGGCGAACCAGCCAAGCGGACGAAGGAGCACGGCAATGTCGCGGTAGATACGAGCGATGAGATCGGGGTTCCGCACATTGTGGATCGCAATCGCCGAGACGACCGCGTCGAAATCTCTGCCGACCGCCTCAGTCCACCTCGCGTCCCGAAGATCCGTTCGTACAAGTGCGAAGCGGTGTTGATAGTCCGCGAGGTATGCGTTCGCCTGGTCGAGCATCGGTCGACTGAAATCTTGAACGACGACCGTGGAACCAGGACACACTTCGAGCACCGCGAGTGAGTCTGCCGTAGCCGCCACCGATGTCGAGAACGCGCGACGGACGGTCACGCACGACCACGTCGAGGATTGCACTGAAATCGCGGTCGCGATGCATGTCGCGGTCGATCCAGTCCCGGACGTACTCGTCGGAGTACCAATCGTGGAGACCGAGCGAATCTGAGGGGTTGATCACGAACGCATAATGCCCGCGATGCGCTCGCATGACCACCGCGTTCACCGCGCCAGAGCGACACACGGCTGTCCCGGAACGCCGGGACAGAGCGCTCTCGGGTGGGGAGTCGACACTGCGAGCGGTTGCTCGCCATCAACATGTCGGTCTGGGAATCGGTCGAGGCGCTGGCTGACTACGTGTACCGGTCGGAACACGCTGCGTTCATGCGGAGGCGCCGTGAATGGTTCGAGCGATTCGGCACCTCATACCTGGCCCTGTGGTGGACACCAGATCGCCGGGATCGAGCGGCACTCGGAGGCGGAACGGACGTGCGCTCGCTCAGACGCCACTCGCATGAGAACACTGCCCCAGAACTCCGGATGGGATGCTGGCCGCTTCAGTCCAAGCGGGCGTCGATCTCGGTCTGCGACCCGAGTCGTCTGGCGGTCGTCGACCGCGGCCGGCCACTTCGGGCTCTCAGTTCGAGACGAACTTGTCGGGCAGGAGCCCGAGGCCGAGGCCGAGCAGCAGGCCCACGATCGCGGCCACGATCACCCAGCGACCGCGCTCTTCACCCCGCCACCACGCGTAGGCGCCGAGGGCGATCCCCACCGCGCCGAAGAAGAGCGGTACCACGAACACCGCCCAGGCCGCGCTCACGACGCCCCAGATCGCCGCGGCCTGACCGGGCTGCAGCTTCCGGCCCGTCGCGTCGGAGCCGGTCTCGGATGCCATGGTCCCACCTTACGGTCCGGCGTCCTCACCGATCTCACGGAGCGCCGCCGCGATGGCGGCCCGCATCCGGCGGGCGGTTGCAGGAGCCAGATGCGCCACCAGGCCGAGGCCGGCCCGCCCGACCTCCTCCATGGTGAGGACCACGCGGGGCTCACCGATGCCGCACGCGTCGCAGTCGTCGCTCAGCGCGACCGCCCACGAGACCGGCGGGCGTTCGTCGTCGTCGTCGGGATGGTCGTCGATGGAGTCGTCGATCGAGCGGCGCATGGCAGGCTCCCGAAGCAAGTTGGGTAGGACACGGTATACATGCAGCCCGACCACCCTGACCTCCCCGACCCCGAGGGAGCACACCTTTTGCACTCGATCGTCGCGCGCGGCCGAGCGGTCTACGAGCGCTACACCCAACTGAACGGGCGCGCGACCGCGGCCGCGATCACTTTGTACGGGTTCCTGGCACTCTTCGCGTTGGCGGTGCTCGCGGGTCGCGATCGTCGGGTTCCTGTCCACCGGCAACGACCATGTCGCCCAGGACATCGTGAACTGGCTGGGCGTGACCGGGTCGGCGGCCAAGACGGTGACGGACGCGGTCGAGACCGCACAATCGAGCGCCCGGGTCGCGAGCGTGATCGGCATCGTCGGGCTGACCTGGGTCGGCAGCAGCTTCGCCGTTGCGATCGCCACTGCGTACAACATCGCCTGGCGAGTCCCCCGCGCGTCTCGCGCGAGCGGCTGGTCGGGCTCGGATGGTTGGCGGGCACGGCGGTCCTGCTGGCCATCGGCGGCCTCGTCACCGCCGGGTTCGCGGCGCTGCCCGTGCTCGTGGCTCCGCTCGTCCTGGTCGTGAGCCTCTCCGTGAATACGCTGGTCTGGCTCTGGACGTCGTGGGTCCTGCCGAGTCGCCGGTTGCCGTGGCGCGCGTCGCTCCCGGCCGCAGTCGTGGGCGCCGTCGGGCTCGAGCTCCTCAAGGTCGCGGGCGCGTACGTCGTGCCCCGGCTGGTCGAGCGTTCCTCGGCGCTCTACGGCACCCTCGGTGTGGTGTTCGCGCTGCTCACCTGGCTGCTCGTGCTCGGCCGCCTCGTCGTGCTGGTGAGCGTCATCGAGGTGGTCGAGTGGGAGCGCACTCGGGGCACCGAAAAGATCGTGGTGTCCGGGCCGACCTTGCCCGACGGCGACGCACGCGAGCGTTGACTCCGCGCACGCCCGATCACGGTTGCAGGCGCTCGATCCGCCACCCGCCGCCGCCCGCGGCGGCGCGGTAGCGCAACCGGTCGTGCAGCCGGTCTTCGCGGTGCTGCCAGAATTCGATGTCGTCCGGAACGACGCGGTACCCGCCCCAACCGGGCGGGCGCGGCACGTCGCCGCCCATGAACCGTGCCTCGAGATCGACGACGCGCGACTCCAACTCCTCGCGCGTGTCGCGACGACCTCGCTCTGCTCCGAGGCCCACGCGCTCAGCCGACTGGCACGCGGGCGGTTGCTCCAGTATTCGTCGGACTCGGCGCCGCCGACCTGCACGACCGGGCCCGTCGCCCGGACCTGCCGCAAGACTTCGGGCCAGTGGAACACGATGGCGGCGCGCGGATTCGCGTCGAGCTCGCGGCCCTTGCGGCTGCCGTAGTTGGTGTAGAAGCAGAAGCCGCGCGCATCGACGCCCCGCAGCAGGACCATGCGAGCCGACGGAACCGCATCAGGGGTGCTGCTCGCGACGACCATCGCCTCGGGCTGCACCTCACCGTGCGCGACCGCGTCGACGTACCAGCGCGAGAACTGTACGAACGGGTCGGGATCGAGATCGTTTTCGCTGAGCTCTCGCGCGGGGACCGGCACGTGATCCAGGGTAGGCTCGGACGGACCCGGAACGGTTGCCCTTACACCGCATCGCCGTCGCGGTCCGCGAAGCGAGACCCGGGAGGAAACGTCCGGGCCCGTTCGTGCGTCGGGTTCGCATGGCCGAGGTTTCGCTGATCGTCGACGTACCACCCGGGGTACTGTCGGCGCGCACGCAGCCTCTCCCGCGCCCGAGGCGGACAGGTGGACGACGATCGCATCCGAGAGTTCGTCGACCACGAGTACGCCCGGGTCGTCGCCACCGTCACCCTGGTGTGTGGGAGCGTCGCCACCGCCGAAGACTCGGTGCAGGAGGCACTGGCCCGTGCGTGGGAGCAGCTCGCGCGCGGGCGCAGCATCGATCGCCTCCCCGCGTGGATCACGACGGTCGCACTGAACCTGGCCCGCAGCCAGATGCGCCGATGGCGTTCCGAGCGGCGCGCCCGCGACCGGCTCGGCCCGCTGCACGACGATCTGTCGAATGCGCCCGCCGCGAGCGGTGATGCGTACGCGGTGCGGATGGCGCTGCTCGCGCTCCACGCCGTCAGCGCGAAGTCACGGTGCTGCGCTACTACCTGGGGCTCGACGTGCGCGAGACCGCGGCCCACCTCGGCATCGCCGAAGGCACGGTGAAGGCGATGCTCTTCCGCGCCCGGCGGTCGCTGGCCGTGCTGCTCGACGACGAGCAGGACGGGCCCGACGACATGGGGCCCGACGACATGGGGGAGGTGGACCGTGACCGTGGATGATCTGCGCATCGAGCGGGCGCTGCGCGACGCCGCGCCCGTCGTCGACACCGATCACGTGCTCGAGCGCATCGCTTCCAAACGCACGCGACGCCGGCAGCGCCACCGCGTGGAGCTCGGCGCGCTCGCCCTGGTCGTCGCGGTCGGTGATCGGTGCGACCACGCTGTTCGCCACGCGTGACGACGGCGCCTCGCCACACGTCGTCGCGCCCGGCGCGCAGTCGTCGGCTCGCATCGTCGAGGGGAACGGCCCCGTCGGTGGCGGGACCGGCCGGATGGAGATTCCGAGCCCCGTGGCGCTCGACGCCGATCCCGGACGGCTGCAGGGGCCGCTCTTCGTCGGCAGCTCCGCACTGGCACTGGCCAGCTACGACCGTGTGGAGAGCAGCACCCACTCCCACGTCGTGCGGGTCCACGGCACCCACGTGGTCGACGTCGTCGACTTCAAGGCGCACGTGATGTCGATCACCGAGGGCGAGGGAGCGCCTGCTGGGCGGTCACCCGCAACGGCAGCCTCACCGGAGGAACCGTTCCCGATGCGTTCCTGAAGCGCATCCCCACCGATGGAGCCGCGACGTCGACGCCACTTCCGAGGAACGCCGATCCCGTCGGGCCGGTCGCGGTGATCGGTGGCGCGGTCTGGGTGCCGACGAGCGTGGGCGTCGAGCAGTTCGACACCGATGGCGCACGGGTACGCTCGGTCGTGTTGACGCCCGCCGTCACCCGATCGGTGGTGGCGATCGGGAGGTTCGCGTGGGTCACCGACGGCGCCGCCGGGCTCCGGCGGCTCGACCCGGTGACGGGCGCGACCGACGAGACCCGCGTCCACCGGGTCTGGCAATGCCCTCGCCGCGGCCGGCGACACCACCGGCGGCTGGGTCCTCGTCGACCGCGGCTCTGTGGTGCTCGTCGCTGCCGACATGAGCTCGAAGGGCGAGATCGCGCTGCCGAAGGGATTCGCGGCGACGACGGTGACCGTCGCCGACGGTCGTGCGTGGGTGACCGGCACGGTCGACGGGGCGCCGGCGATCGTGTTGCTCCGGGGCGCGACGTGCGCCGCGAGCGTCGTCACGGAGAACGCGCGTGAGGCCACGCTCGCGTGGAGCGGTCCGGACACCGTGACCGCGGTGACGAACGGCGCGCTCTTCACCATTCGCGTGTCCTGAGGCAACCTGGCGGCGCGTCCCGACGTCGAGGACATGACGAAGGGAGCGCGCCATGCGGAAATCGGCTCTGCTCGCGGCGTGTGCCGCGGTCGCGATCGTGCTGAGTGCCTGCGGCGGTGGTGGTGACGAAGTGTCGGTCGACACCAACCGCACGCGACCGGAGTTGCTCTACCTCGGGGGTGGCGCGTCGATCACCGCGCTCGTGCCCCGCAGCGGAGCGGTGCGGTTCCAGGAAGCCGGCGCGGTCCCCAGCCGCGACTGGTCGGTGCTCTACACCGCGACCGACGACGGGCTCACGACGACGCTGCGGACGCTCGACCCGGGCACCGGGAAGGAGCTCGCGAGCCGCGACATCTCCGGGGTGTTCACGGTCCGCACCGTGTCGGAGGACGGCTCGGTGGTCGCGCTCACCCCGCCGTATCCCGACGGCTTCGACACCTACCACCCCTACGCGAAGGATCCGACCCCCCTCGTGATCGTGCGCCGCGGTGACCCGGATCCGCAGGTGCTCTCGGTCCAGGGCAACGTCGAACCCGAGGCGTTCTCGCTCGCCGGTGACGCACTGTTCGTGATCGACTTCGTGCCGCCGCTCTCCCCCGAGCGCTACCGCGTGGCACGTCTCGACCTCGGCGCCGGTACGGTCGACGACGTCCGCAGCGCCGAGCAGGAGCTGCAGGAGCCCATGCGGGGCACTGCCCGCGCCCAGGTGATGGCACCCGACGGCCGTCGCCTGTACACGCTCTACACGTGTGACGCGACGACCACTGCGCCGGCGGAGGCGTTCGTCCACGTGCTCGATCTCGACCAGGAAGTGGCGACGTGCGTCGACCTTCCCGCCGAGTTCGCCGCGAGCCCGTTGGGTGCGATGGCCACGAGCCCGTCGGGTACGCGCCTCTATGTGAGCGCCCCGACCGTGGGCGCGCTCGCCGAGCTCGACACGGGGTCGCTGTCGGTGACGCGTACGACGTCGCTGCCCACGGCTCCCGGCGCAACCACCGCTCGCGCCACCGCGACAGCGAGCACGTTGTACCTGGCGGTCGACGATCAGGTCACGCCGGTCGCGCTCGACGACCTCACTGCCGGAGACCCGTGGATCGCGCCGGCCTCGGTCACGGGCGTGGTGCCGTCGGGCGACGGCACCACGTTGTACGTGTCACTGGCCGACCGGGTGCTCGCGCTCGACTCGCGGCCGCTCAGCCCACGCCGCGAGCTCGACGTGCCGACGAGCGAGCCCATCGACCACGTGGCCCCGGCGCTGGCCCCGATCCCCGACAGCGGGTACGTGAAGTGCGCGTGTCGAACGTCCACGCGGGGACACCGGGAACCGGGGGTAGGGTCCGGGAGCATGGACTTCGCATTGAGCACGCGCACCGAAGAGCTCCGGCGACGGCTCACCGACTTCATCGCCGAGCAGGTCGATCCGGCCGAGCCCGTCTATCGCGAGCAGGTCGCCGCCTCGGGTGATCCGCACTTCCACCCGCCGGTCATGGAGGAGCTCAAGGCCGAAGCGCGCGCCCGTGGCCTGTGGAACCTCTTTCTCCCGGAGAGCGAATACGGCGCGGGCCTCACGAACCTGGAGTACGCGCCGCTCTGCGAGCTCATGGGCCAGTCCGAACTCGCGCCCGAGGCCACCAACTGCATGCCCCCCGACACGGGGAACATGGAGGTGCTCGGCAAAATTCGCCACCGCGCTCCAGGTCGAGCGATTCCTGCAACCGCTGCTCACCGGCGAAACGCGCTCGTGCTTCGCGATGACCGAACCGTGGGTCGCGAGCTCCGACGCCACCAACATCCAGAGCCGCATCGTCCGTGACGGCGACCACTACGTGATCAACGCGCACAAGTGGTGGACGAGCGGCGCCGCGTCGCCGATGTGCACCTTCGCCATCCTCATGGGCGTCTCGGATCCCGACGCCGACCGCCACCGCCGTCACAGCATGGTGCTCGTGCCCTTCGACACCCCCGGCGTCTCGGTGGTGCGCACCCTGCCGGTGTTCGGGCACGACGCCGGCGGCGGTCATTGCGAGACGCTGTTCGAGGACGTTCGCATCCCGAAGGAATTCCTGCTCGGCGAGGAAGGCGGCGGCTTCGCGATCGCGCAGGCCCGCCTCGGTCCCGGCCGGATCCACCACTGCATGCGCGCGATCGGCATGGCGGAAAAGGCGTTGCGCCTGATGTGCGAGCGCACCCAGCAGCGGGTGGCGTTCGGCAGGCCGCTCGCCGACCAAGGAACGATCCAGGCACAGATCGCCGAGTCACGCATCGAGATCGAACAGGCCCGGCTCCTCACGCTGAAGGCGGCGTGGCTCATGGACACCGTGGGCGCCAAGGGCGCGCGCTTCGAGATCGGCGCGATCAAGGTCGTCGCCGCCCGCCTCGCCACGACGGTCATCGATCGCGCCATCCAGACCTTCGGTGGGGCCGGCGTCTCCGACGACTGGCCGCTCGCCGGCATGTACACCCACGCGCGTACGCTGCACCTGGTCGACGGTCCCGACGAGGTGCACCTCCAGCAGATCGCGCGCCGTGAGCTGCGTGGATACGAGTCGTTCCGCGCCGTCGAGGCGTGAGGCGAGGCCGGTGAAGGTTCGGATCGGCTACGGGATCGGTACGCAGGGCCTCGCCGACGGCGGCACCCGGTTTGCCGAGTTGATCGACGCCCTCGAAGCGCTCGGCTTCGACTCGATCTGGTGCTCGGAGCGCGCCACCGGACCGATTCCGGAACCGATGGTGTCGCTGGCGTTCGCCGCCGGGCGGACGAAGAAGTTGAAGCTCGGTACGAGCGTGCAGGTGCTGCCGGGCCGAAACCCGGTGCTGCTCGCCAAGCAGTGGGCGAGCCTCGACGTGTTGTCGGGCGGCCGCGCCCTCCCCGCGTTCGGGCTCGGCGTCGTCGAACCGCACGAGCAGCAGGCATTCGGCGTGACCCGCGAGGAACGCGCACCGTGGTTCGACGAGGCACTCCCGCTCATGCGGCGGCTGTGGGCCGAGGACACGGTTGATCACGACGGCGCTCGTTTCCACTACCAAGGCGTGTCGATCGGCACGCGTCCCGTCCAGCAGCCGCCCGACGTGTGGCTCGGCGGCCGGGCCCCGCGCGAGTTGCGGCGGGTGGGCGAGCTGGCCGACGGCTGGCTGCCGAGCTTCTGCACCCCCCGACAGGTTGCCGACGGGCGGGTGCTCGTCGAGACCGCCGCCGACGCGGTGGGTCGCACGATCGACGACGAGCACTTCGGCGCGATGGTGTTCTACGCCCGCACCGAGATACCCGAGCCGTACGCGGGTTCCGTCGGCGCCCGCCTCGGGTTCGACCCCGCCGAGGTGATCGCGGTGGGCATCCCGGCGCTCCGGGACCGGCTCGAGGAGTTCCTCGCCGTCGGGTTCTCGAAGCTCGTGCTGGTCCCCGTGCAGGAGGCCGAGTCCTGGCGGGCCGAGGTCGAGGAGCTCGCGACGTCGCTCCTCGACCTCCAGGGCACGCGTGCGTCCACGCGCTGAACCGGCCGTGGCCGAACCGGTGCACGGTCACCTGCGCGCGGTCGATGCAGCACCGGCCGCCGGCGAGGCATCGTGGCGGGTGGCGACGGTCGCGGGGGTGACGGTGGAGCAGATCCTGAGCGGTCGGCTCGACGCGCCGGTCGACTACCTCGCCGACGTCGA
This sequence comes from uncultured Actinomycetes bacterium, assembly GCA_963750045.1. Taxonomy (GTDB): domain Bacteria; phylum Actinomycetota; class Acidimicrobiia; order IMCC26256; family DASPTH01; genus DASUAS01. Next base: position 192,837 of record CAVVPD010000007.1, read on the forward strand.
CGAGTGGGTAGTGGTCCTCGCCGGTCGCGCGGTGCTCGAGGTGGCCGAGACAGTGCTCGAGCTGGGCCCGGGCGATTGGGTGCTGCTCCCTGCCCACACACCCCATCGGCTCGTGGACACGGAACCCGGCACGAGCTGGCTCACGGTGACGGATCGCGCGTGACGGATCGCTCGCCGGGTGACGCGGCGGCAGCTCCTGCCGCGAGGCCGGCGAGGGCACCGTCGAACCACGGCTCGTGGTTCCCGGTGGCGGCGTCCTGCGCGGCGATCGCCGCGCGCAGGGCCTGTTCCGCCAGCGGCCGCAGGCGGGCAACTTCGTCGCGCAGGGCCTGGTTCTCCAACCCGAGCTCGTGCTCGATGTCGCTCATCGAGCCAGCGTAACCAACGCTCCGCGCTACACGGGGAGCACCAAGGCGTTCCTCGGCGGGTTCGAGAAACCCGTCCCGGTCATGGTCGGCACAGGCGGGGCGCTCTTCGTCGGCGACTGGACCACCGGGACCCTCTACCGCATCGCCGCGTGATCCCGGGTCCCGGGACACCGGCTACGCGGCGCGTGTCTCGATGCCGTGCTCCCCGACCGTGCCGACGTCGAGACCACGCGCGTGGAACTCCTTCGCGAGACGCGGCAGCGCACCGAGGCTCGAGTGCCACGAGCCCGGGTACGACGTGCAGTCCGAGTCGTGCAGCAACACGGTGCCCCCGTCGACGTAACGGCGGGTGACGTCGGCAACGACCGTGGCCGGCGTCGCCTCCCGTCGCCAGTCACGCCCCCACGTGGTCCACAGCACCGTGGTCATTCCCAGCCGGCGGGCGGCGCGCAACGACGAGTACGACGAGATGCCGAACGGCGGGCGGAACCATCGCGGTTCGATCCCGGTGGCCTGCGCGACCGTGTCGTGCGCGCGGGCGACGTCATCGCGCGCGCTCCGGGGCGTACGCCGGAGCATGTTGCCGTGCACGTCACCGTGCACCGCCACCTCGTGGCCGGCGTCGGCCACGGCCCGTGCCACGCCGGGATCACGTCGGGTCATCTCACCGAGCATGAAGAAGGTCGCGTGCCATCCGAGCGCCTCCAACGCGTCAAGGAACGCCGGCGTCGACGACGCGTCCGGACCGTCGTCGAACGTGAGCGCGACGTGGCCGCGCCGCCCGACACCGACGAGGGCCGGCGTGAAGCGCACACCGATCGGCGAGACACCACCGAGCGCGGGCCCCGCGTGGAGCACCGCGATGGCCCCCGCTCCGGCCAGACCCGCGGCGCCGACGATCTTCAGTGAACGCGACGGACTCAGCGAAGCTCCCCGAGCGGCGCGGCACGCAGGCCGTCACGCTGCGAACTGCGCTTCGAAGTCGGAGACGGCAACCTCCATGGCCGTTGCGTCACGGTCGCGACCGTCGAGCACGTAGACCTTCCCCGACTCGATGCTGCCGGGCAGGCTCTCGGGTCGGATCGTGTGGTTCGCCACGACGAGCTTCTGCTTCTGGCGGTGGGAGTAGTACTGGTCGAAGGCGTCGAGCCGGCGTCCGGGACAGAATTCCCGGGCCGGACGACCGGCCTCGCGGGCGATGACGTTCCCGGCCTTGGCGACGTCGTTCCGGGCCCGGTTCCACCGGAGGAACGAGCCCTTGCCCCAGCCCCCGTTGGCGATGTCGACACCGGAGGCGGCGAGCTCCTCGAGCTCGGCCGAGCGGTGGGTCGCAGCGTGGGCGTCGACGACGACCGAGACGCCGAGCGTGCGGATCTCCTGGAGCAGCCGTTCGTCGCTGAGCTGGGCGGAATCGAGGCGGATCCCGACGTACGCGGTGTCGGTGGCGTTCTTGGGTGGTTTGGCCACGCCGACCCCGATGGCCGACACCGCCTGGGCGCCGAGCGTGAGCCCGCCGTAGAGGACGAGCACGCTCGTCGCCGCGATCATCGCCGTACGGCGTCCCCTCGGCGCGCGGAGCGCGACCACCCGACCCTTACGGTCGACCAGGTGCTCGGAGTGCGCCAGCTCTTCGACGTCGACCGCGGGATCGGCGACGAACAGCAGCCGTGCGGTCTCGACGAGTGCGTCCCGCTCGGGACCCGGTCGCGTGACCTCACGCAGGATCGTGTGGAGCTCGGCCTCGTCGCGCGCGTAGCAATTGACGCCGGCGCGCGCCATCATCTCGGCGTTGTCCTTGCCGTGGCCGGCGATCGGCCTGTAGGTGATGACGGGGAGACCGACGGCGAACGCCTCCATGCAGGTGAGCCCACCTGCGTTCTCGACCAGCGCGTCCGCGGCCGACATCAGCGCCGGCATCTCGTCGGTCCACCCGATGACGGTGCCGTACCCGCTCGCCTCCAGCTGGATCCGGAGCGTGTCGTCACGGCCGCAGACGGTGATCGGGTGGAACTCCCCGGTGCGACCGATGGCCTCGACCGTGGCCACGACATCGCCGACGCCCCACGAACCGGCGACGACGAGCACGGCGCGGTCTTCGGCGGCGAGACCGAGATTGCTGCGCACCGCGTCGCGGTCGTACTCGGCCTCGCGGAACCGCTCGCTGACGAGCGGCCCGCGGGCTCGCGCGTCCTTGCCGCCCCGTGATGTCGCGGCGGCGGCGGAGATCTCGCTCACCGCAAGGTGACGGTCGACTCCGCGGTGCACCCACAGCGAGTGGACGGCGAAGTCGGTGAGGTACGTGACCACCGGGACCCGGAGCTGCTTCTTGCGCCGCATGCGACCGAGGACGAGCGATGCGAGCGGGTACACGGAGACGACGGTGTCGGGACGGAAGTCCTTGATCGCGCGGCGGAGCTTGCGGCGGGTGAGCCAGGTGTCGACCATCACGGCCGGCGCCCGGAGCAGCGGGGCCATCTTGTAGCTCAACTCGTAGCTCCACGGCGCCATGCGCAACTGCACCTGGTAGAACCACCGCAGCACCGGGCCGATGTGGAACGCGACCGCGTCGAGGAAGTCGATGACCTCGACCCGGTGGCCGGCCGCTTCGAGACGCCGGCTGAGTTCTTTGGCGGCACCGTCGTGGCCCGCGCCCATGGATGCGGAGACGATGAGGATGCTCCGGCGCACGAAGGAAGAGACTACCGTCCCGAACGGATGTTGGCGGTGTTGTTGGCACTGGGAGCGGCCCTGGCCTATGCCGCGGCATCGGTGCTGCAACAGCGCGAGGCCGAAGCCGACGACGGGGTCCGGGACGGTGGCGGGGTCCGCCTCGTGCTCCGCCTCGCCCGGAAGCCGGTGTGGCTGGCCGGACTCGGCGCCGACGGGATCGGCTACTGCCTCCAGGCCGCAGCGCTCGGTGTGGGTGAGCTCCTCGTGGTCCAACCCGTCCTGACCAGCGGGATCCTCTTCGCCCTGCCGGTCGGCGCGTGGTGGTCGGGGCGGAGGTTGGGCCGGGCCGACTTCGGCTGGGCCTGCGCGCTGGCCGCCGGACTCGCCGTGTTCCTCCTGCTCGCGGGTACCGACGGTGGGCAGGACCGGGCGTCGACCGTCGCATGGCTGATCTGCGCCGCGGCCGCGGTGCCCGTGCTCGGCTCGTGTCTCGTGGTCGCAGTGCGCTCCATCGGTACCCGGCGCGCGGTGCTGTTCGCGTTCACCACCGGCGCGGTCTTCGGGCTCACCGCGGCCCTCACCAAGTCGAGTGTCGTGTTGGTCGGCGATCACGGATTCGGCGCGCTCACCTACTGGGAGCCGTACGCGCTCGTCGTCCTCGGCGGGCTCGGCTTCGTGATCAACCAGCGGGCATTCCAGGCGGGGTCGCTCACCACTTCCCTCCCGACCCTCACTGTGGTCGAGCCCATCGTCGCTGCGATCGTGGGTGTGACGATGCTCCACGAGACCGTGCCGACGAGTGGTGTCCTCGAGTGGACGGCGGTCGCGTCGTCGGTGATCGCCATGATCGTCGCCACGATCGTGCTCTCACGTTCCGCCGCACGCCACGACTCGATCCACGAGCACGAGCTGGCCGATGTCCTCACCCGGGGCGGCCGGGACGACAACGCGGGCGAGGAGTGACCGGGGCGCGTCGCTAGTTCAGACCGTCGCGGAGGACGGCGACGATCACCCGCATCGCCAGGACGGTGGCACAGAAGAGGCCGAAGTAGCCGAAGACCCGGAACAACGAGGTGCGGTCCGAGAACGCAGGACCGTCGTCGATGGCGATGAGCCCCACCGACACGACGCCGATGGCCCCGGCGAGGAATGCGAGCACGAACCGGTTGACCAGACGTGACACGACCTGTTCGTCGTGGTCGTCGGAGAAGTGCGTGACCCGCACACGCAGACCGTCACGCTCCAAGCTGCTGAACGCGCGGTCGATGTGGCGTGGCAACCGCCGTAGCATCGGGACGGTGCGCAGGATCTCGTCGCGCACGGCGTGCTGGACCGAGCTCGGGTTGATGAGGCTGCGCACCCACTGGGCGGCGATGCTCTCCGCCGCATCGATGACGGAGTACCCCGGCGCGATGGTGGTGAGCGTGCCCTCGAGCACGATGAGCGCACGGAAGAACGTGCTCCACTCCGCCGGCATCGTGATCCCGAAGTCGAACATGAGCCGGAGCATGGCGTTGAACATCGCGGCGTCGGGTTGCGATCCCGGCGCGAGGTGCTGGGCCATGAATCGTGCCAACGCACGCTCGAAGTCGTTGACGTCGACGCCCCGACGGAGGCTCGCGACCTGCAGCACGGCCTGCACCACAGTGTCGGCGTCGCGACGGCTGACCCCGGCCATGAGGTCACGCAACGCGGCCTGTTGCACCGGGTCCAACCGGCCCGCGGCACCGAAGTCGATGAGCGCGAGGTGACCGTCGGACAGCAACATGACGTTGCCCGGGTGCGGATCGGCGTGGAACACGCCCTCCTGCAACATCTGTTCGAGGAAGGTGCGGAGCAGCGAGTCGGCGAGCTTCACGCGGTCGGCGATGCGGGTCGAGCTCCAGTCGACCTCGCGCACGCTCTGGCCGTCGAGCCATTCCATGACGAGCACGCGCGAGGTGCTGAGCTCCTCGTAGACGTAGGGCACGCGGATCCGCGCGTCGGACGGCATGGTCGACGCGATGGCATGCGCATTGCGTGCTTCGATCCGGTAGTCGAGCTCTTCGCGCAGCCGGGCCGAGAACTCGGCGACGAGATCTTCGACGCGGTACTCGCGACCCCACGTGGTGCGGGTCTCGACCACGTGCCCGAGCTCCTGCAACACGGACAGGTCGACCCGCACCGCTTCGTCGATGCCGGGCCGCTGCACCTTCACCACGACCGGCGACCCGTCCGGCAGCTGCGCCCGGTACACCTGGCCGATCGACGCCGCGGCGAGCGGCTGCCAGTCGAAGCCCAGGAAGACGTCGGAGATCGGCGTCGACAGCTCCTCCTCGAGGAGCTCCGCGATCGACTGACGCGGCGCGGGGCGCACGTGGTCCTGCAACAGACTCAGCTCGGTGGCGGCCTGGGGCGAGATCAGATCGGTACGGGTGGAGAGCACCTGGCCCAGCTTCACGAACATCCCGCCGCACTCCTCGAGCGCGAGCCGCAGACGCCGGACGGGCGGACGGGCGCCGGCCGCTTCCGCTTCGTCCTTGCGCCCGAGGCCGAGCGAGGGCCCCAGGCCGTTGCGCATCGCGATGCGGCTGATCTCCGCGTACCGCTGGACTCGTCGCCCGCGCCGGCGCAACGAGCGGACGGGGTGCGGCACCGACTGCAGGCCGGTCTGGGCGCGCACCATGATCCCGGGGCGGGCGAGGAACTCGAGCCACACCGAGGCGGCCATCGAGCCCAGGAGCGAGAACAGGAACAAGTTGCGAGCGAAGCCATCCGATGCGGGGAACGTGTCGACCGCGATCCAGAGCGAGACGACCGCCCCGATCACCCACCCCGCGGCGCCCGACACCACGGTCGCCGCGAACGATCGCCGCACCCCCAGCACGCGCCCGACGAGCGAGCTCGCGAGCAGCGCGAACCCGAACGCGGGCAGGAGCAGCCAGAGCTCGCCGCCGAGCCGTTCGAAGACGGAGCTCGCGAGGGTCGTGGTCATCGGGCGGCGTCGATCATCGGAGCTAGCGCAGCTCCTCCACGAGGAGGTCGCCGTCGGCGTACTGGGCGCGGAGCACCTTCTTGTCGAATTTGCCGACGCTCGTCTTGGGCACTTCGCCGATGAACGTCCACCGCTCGGGGAGCTGCCACTTGGCGACGTGACCGCCCAGGAAGTCGCGCAGGTCGCCGGCGGTCGCCCCGGACTTGTCGTGGAGGACGACGCAGGCCAGCGGGCGTTCGTCCCATCGTGGATCGGGGACGGCGATCACGGCGGCCTCGACCACGTCGGGGTGGGCCATCAGCAGTCCCTCGAGCTCGACCGACGAGATCCACTCACCGCCGGACTTGATGACGTCCTTCGAACGGTCGGTGATCTTGATGAAGCCGTTCGCCGTGACGCTCGCGATGTCGCCGGTGCGCAACCATCCGTCGTCGAACTTCTCGGGTGCGGGGTCGCCGTAGTACGAGGCGGTGATCCACGGGCCTCGCACCTGGATCTCCCCCACCGCGGTGCCGTCCCACGGCAGCACCGTGCCGCCGTCGTCGACGATGCGCAACTCGACGCCGGGGAGGATCCGACCGGTGAGCGCCCGCCAGTCCAGGTCCTCGGTGGTCCCCGGCTCCACGCCACGCGGCGGGTGGCCGACCGCGCACAGGGGACTGGTCTCCGTCATCCCCCACCCCTGCAGGATGCGCACGCCGAAGCGCTCCTGGAACTTCTCCATCAGCGCGCGCGGGACGGCCGCACCGCCGCACGTGACGTGGCGCAGCTGCGACAGATCGAGGTCGTGGTCGTCCGAGTAGCGGAGGAGGTCGGACCAGATCGTCGGAACCGCGCATGCGCACGTCACCGGCTCCTGCGCCACGAACCGGGCGAGGGGCTCGGGTTGCAGGAACCGCCCGGGCATCAGGAGGTCGGCGCCGGCCATCCAGCCCGCGTACGGCGTCCCCCACGCGTTGGCGTGGAACATGGGGACGATCGGGAGGATGCGGTCGTTGCAGGTGTAGGCGACGACGCCGCCCGTCCCCGACGCCATCGAGTGCAGGAACGTCGACCGGTGCGAGTAGACGACGCCCTTCGGATGGCCGGTCGTGCCGCTCGTGTAGCACATCGCCGCGGCCGCGCGTTCGTCGACCGCCGGGTACTCGAAGCCGGTGGGATCGCTCGCCGCCAAGAGGTCCTCGTACCGCAGGACCTCGGCCCGGGGCGCGGCCGCGACCAGCGCGGACGTGTCGCCGTCACCGACGACGACGTAGCGCTCGACCGTCCCGAGCTCGCCCGCGACGCGCACCAGCAACGGGATGAGGTTGTCGTCGACGATCACGATCCGGTCGGCGGCGTGGTTCACGATGTACGCGAGCTGCTCGGGGAAGAGGCGCAGGTTGAGCGTGTGCAGGACCGCGCCGATGCCCGGGATCGCGAAGTAGGCCTCCATGTGCTCTTGCGTGTTCCACATGAACGTCCCGACCCGGTCGCCCGCTTCGATCCCGAGTCCCAGCAGCGCGACGGCGAGACGGTCGGCGCGCGTCGCGACCTCGGCGAACGACGTGTGGCGGCTCGCTTCACCCTCGAAGGTCACGACCTCGCTCTCACCGTGGACGGTGCGACCGTGGCGGAAGATCATGCCGACGGTCAGCGGGAAATCCTGCATGGTCGACTGCATCATCGTGCCGTTCTCCCCGTTCGCGGGACGTGACCGCCGGAGCGTACTCGGGACCGTCGTTCACGGTCCCCGGCGACCAGCGCGCGTCAGCCCCCGTAGTTCATCCGCGTGTCACCCATCGTCAACACCGGGGTGTCCTCGTCGAGTTGGAAGGCGCAGTCGACGATCTCGCCGAGGAAGAGGGTGTGGCCACCGAACTCGACCGCCTGGCGCACCTCGCAGTCCAGGTAGGCGACGGCCTGGTCCAGGATCGGCGCGCCGGTGGCACCGTCGTGGAACGGGAAGTCGTTGAGCGTGCGCGCGTCGAGGTCCACCTCGACCGGCTTGGTGAACTTGCGCACGATGGCCCGGTCGTCCTGCGCCACGATGTTGAGGCTGAACACACCGCCTTCGGAGACGAGCTCGTGGGTGAACGCCTCCCGCTCGACGCTCACACCGACCAGCTTCGGGTCGAACGACATCTGGGTGGCCCAGTTCATGGTCATGCCGTTGCGGCGCTCCCCCGCGCGCGACCCGAGGACGTAGAGGCCGCTGGGCATCTTCCAGAGGATCCGGCGGCGGAGCCGGTCGTACTCCTCAGGATCCTGCGCAGGCGGGACGGGACCGACGATTCCCTGCTGAGTGGGCATCCCGAAAGGCTAGGTCGCGCTCCCTCGTCCTGCCCCGACGCTACCTGGGCGCTCGGGCCCGGAGCGCCGCGGCGAGGTCGGCCTCCCGCGCGAGCCCGACGGCGAGCGGGAGGTCCAACGCCGCCCACACCGCAACCTTGGCGGCGCGAACCGCGTGTACCGGCCGCGCCGCCAACCGCTCGGCCAACTCGTCGGTGCGCGCGCGCAACCGGGCCCGCGGGACCACCTCGTCGACCAACCCTCGGGCGAGCGCCTGGCCGGCGGGTACCCGCTCGCCGGTCATCACCGCCGCCAGCGCCGCGCCGTTCCCCACCAGCCGGGGCAGGGTCTGGCTCGCGCCCCCGGCGGGAAGCATGCCCACGCGTGCCTCGGGGAGCGCGACCACACAGTCGTCGGCGGCGATCCGAACGTCGCACTGCAACGCGAGCTCGAACCCGAACCCGACTGCATTGCCGTGCATCGACGCGATCATCGGCGACGCCACGGCCCGGAGCAGACCCCAGACGTCGCGCCCCCACCGCGCGTCCCGCATCGCGAACAACGACGGTGCGGTACCGAACTCGCGCAGGTCGGCGCCGGCGGAGAAGTGATCGCCGGCCGCGGTGAAGACCACGACGCGCACCCCCGGATCGGCGTTGACGGCGGTGAGCACGTCGCACAGCGCGTCGCGCGTCGCGATGTCGTAGACGTTGATCGGCGGATGGTCGAACACCACCTCGACGATCGTTCCCCGCCGGTGCACGTGGATCCGCTCGTCACCCACGGGAGTGCGCCTCGGCGGCGAGGAGGAGCCCGACCGCGCCCTCCAGCGACACCCGGGCACGCGCCGCCGCCGACCCGGAGGTCAGCGCGTGGACCGCGGCGATCGCGCCGAGCAGCCCGGCGATCGGGTCGGCCAGCGACGAGCGTCCCAGCCGGGGCGGGTCGTGACGCGCCGCCCAACCACCGCGGGCCTCGGCCGCGGGCCCGTATCCAGGCCGGTCGTCGTCGGCGAACGCCGCGATCCGGACGATCGCCAGACGCGGGGTCTCCGACGCGAGCGCGGCCTCCCCGAGACCGACGTTGGCCAGGACCCGCGGGGTGTGGCCATCGACCAGGACATCGGCGCGCCCGAGAAGATCGGCGAAGCGGTCGCGGTCGCCGGCACACCCGAGGTCGAGGCCGACGCGTTCCTGCCCGCGCGACAACCACCGGTGCAGCGGGAACGGATCCGGGCGCCCCGGATGCTCGACCCGCACCACGCGCGCGCCCGAGCGCGTGAGCAGCCGACCGACGAGCGGCGTCGCCCATGCCGTACCCAGCACGACCACGGTGGCACCGGTGGCGTCGACGCGGCCGAGCGTCGGGACCTCGGACGTGCGCGCGGGCGCGGATCGCACCGCGACCGCGGGGAGCATCCACGCTCCGGCCTCGGCGTCGACGGTCTCGGCGGACAACGTGGCGACCCCGGGCAAGCAGGCGCCCGGGCCCGGAGCCGGCGCGCCCAGCGCGACCGCCATGTCGGTGAACGCCGCCCACGCGGTGGGCGGCCCCGGATGTACCCATCCGTCGGCTGTCCGCAGCAGCGGTGCGGGCCCGGGCCACCCCAGGCGGTCGACGGTCCGAGCCCACAGGTCGGCGCCGGGCCGTGCCTCGGGAGGGAACACGAGCCCCAGCCGGTCGGCGAGATCGACGAGCACCCGCCGCGCCGTGGCCACGCCGGCCCGCGGGGACACGTCGAGCTTCATTCGCCGGTGAAGCGCGGCGACCGCTTCTCGAAGAACGCGGCGATGCCCTCGGCGCGGTCGTGCGTCGTCGAGATGAGGAGGTTCAGGTCGGATTCGAGGCGGAGCGCGTCGGCGAGCGTCAGGTCACGGCCACGCTGGACCGCGTCCCGCGCCGCGGCCTGCGCCCGCGGCGCCCCCGCCGCCAGTCGACCCGCGAGCTCCTCGGCGTGCACGCGCGGGTCGCCGACCAGGAGCGCGAGGCCCGCGCGCTCGAGCCCGGCGGCATCCACGGCGTCGCCGATCACCAACAGCCGCAGCGCGAGCGCCGCGCCGCCCATCCGGGTCAACCGTTGCGTGCCGCCCCAGCACGGCAGCTCGCCAGCGGCCACTTCCGGGAACGCCATCGACGCGGAGGGACCGACGACCCGGAGGTCGGCCGCCAGGAGGAGCTCCGCGCCCGCACCGATCGCGGGACCGTTCCACACCGCGACGGTCGGCGCGGGAAATGCCGCGAGGAGTGCTGCCGGATCGCGCAGACCCGGTGGGGTCGCGACCCGTGCCTCCACGGCGCCAACCCCGTCGTTCGCAGCCACCAGGAGCGCGCGCGGCGGGTCGGTCGCGAGATCGTCGAGCTCGGCGAGCAGGCGACCGCATTGCACACCACCGATGTCGGCGATCGGGCCGGGCACCAGGTCGATCGTCGCCACGCGGGTGATGACAGACCTCCGGTCAGCCGCCGACGCGCGCGAGCGCGTCGACCTCCGCCCGTTCCTCCGACGTGAGGGACCAGGCGGACGTGGCCGCGGCATTGGCGCGCACCTGCTCGGGCGATGTCGCACCGGCGATGACGCTGCCCACCGTCGGCACGCCGGCCAGCCACGACAGGGCGAGCTCGGAGAGCGTGTGCCCGCGCGCCTCGGCATACTCCTGCAGCCTTTCGACCACGTCCATCCGCTCCTCCGACGCGAAGGTCTCGGCCATCGGCCCCCACGCCGCGAGGCGTGAACCCTCCGGATGGGGTTCACCGCGCCGGTACTTGCCGGTGAGCACCCCGCTCGCCAACGGGAAGTAGGGCATGAGCACGATGCCCAGCCGTTCGCACGCCGGGATCACGTCGTCCTCCACGGCGCGGTTCAGCAGGCTGTAGTCGTTCTGCGCGTTCACGAAGCGCGGCACACCCAGCTCCTTGGCCACGGCGTCGGCCTCCTCGAGCATCGCGCCGGTGAAGTTGGAGCAGCCGATCTCTCGCACCTTCCCCGCGGCGATCAGCTTGGCGAAGGCCTCGAGCGTCTCGGCGATGTGCGTGGTCCCGTCGGGGTAGTGCAGCAGGTAGAGGTCGATGTAGTCGGTACCGAGCCGGGCGAGGCTCTCGTCGCACACGCGGGTGATCAGAGCCTCACTCCCGCCGGCCTCACCCTCCGGAACCCGGCCCCCCACCTTGGTGGTGATGACGGCGTCGGCCCGGCGCGAGCCGAGAGCCCGCCCGAGGAACTCCTCCGACTTCCCGCCGCCGTACATGTCGGCCGTGTCGAAATGGTTGATGCCGACGTCGAGCGCGGCGTCGACCACAGCCTGGGTCGCGGCCTCGTCGATACGCATCCCGAAGTTGTTGCACCCCAGGCCCGCGACCGAAACCTCGAGGCTCCCGACGCTGCGGGTCTCCATGTTCACGCCACCTCTCGTCGCCGACTCGATCCGGGCCCACGCTACCGCCGATCGATCCCGGTAGCCTCGGCCCGGTGCAGCTGATGGGTCGGGCGTATCGAGGCGTACGCCTGCGGGTGAACGAACTCGTGCTCGCGGCAGGCACCGACGGCATGAACGCGGTCGCGCCCCCCACACCCGAGTGAGAGTGCGGGATCTCCTCGCCGAGTGGAACGGGTGCGGACCGGTCGTCGAGGGCATGGCCGACGACTTCGCGCGCGAGGCCGGTCGGCGCGTGTCGGACGCCACCGCCTCCGAGCACGACATCCGCGGTGCGCTCGTCCTGCAGGGTGCTCGCCGAATGGTGCTCGACATCTTCGTCGCACGACCGGTCGCGCTCGTCGAGTAGGCGGGTACCGTCGGCGGCGGTGGATCTCTCGCAGTCGTTCGCACCGTTCCGGCACCGGCGCTTCGCGTTGCTGTGGTCCGGCGCGTTCGTGTCGAACATCGGCACGTGGATGGAAGCGGTCGGTGTCGGGATCCTGGTGACCACGTCGACCGGGCAGGCGGGCTGGGCCGGGCTGGTCGCGGCCGCCGGCTTCGTGCCGACCGCGCTGCTGGCACCACTCGGTGGCGCGCTCGCCGACCGGATCCCGCGGCGGACCCTGCTCCTGACCACCACCTCGTTCCAGATCCTCTTCGCCGGTCTCCTTGCCTTCTTCGCCAGTCTCGGCGATCCGAGTCCGGGACTCGTGACCCTGCTCGTCCTCGGCGCCGGCAGCGCGAACGCGATCGGCTTCCCCGCCTACCAGGCGATGCTCCCCGATCTCGTGCCGCGCGCCGACGTTCCCGGCGCGGTTGCCCTGTCGTCGGCGCAGTGGAACCTGGGCCGAGTGATCGGTCCCGCGCTGGCCGGCGTGGTGATCGGCCTCGGTGGCTACGAGCTGGCATTCCTCATCAACACCCTGAGCTTCTTCGCGGTGTTCGCGGTCATCGCCTCGTTTCGGCTGCCCCGGCCCGCGCCGTCGCTCGGAACCTCGATCCTGCACTCGATCCGGGAAGGGGCCCGGTTCGTGCGGGGCGATCCTGCGTTGCGGTTCGTCGTGGGGTGCATGGCCTTGAACTCGCTGCTCGCGGCGCCGTTCATCGCGCTCATCCCTGCGGTTGCGCTCAAGGTGTTCGACGACGAGAAGCTCGGCACTGCGGCATTGGTGACGGCGCAGGGCGTCGGAGCGGTGTGCATGGGGCTCAGCCTGGCCGGGCTCTTCGCGCGGTTCGGCCCGCGACGCGTGCTGTTGACGATTCTCGCCACGTTGCCCATCGCGCTCGTCGCCTACGCACTCGCACCCACGCTCCCACTCGCCGTGGTCGCGATCTTCGTGGTGGGCTTCCTCTACCTGGGGAGCCTGTCGAGCTTCACCACCATCGCCCAACTCCGCGCGCCGGCCGCGCTGCGCGGACGCGTGGTCAGCGTGCTCATGATGCTCATCGGCGCCCTGTACCCGGTCGGCAGCGTGGTCCAAGGCGCCGTCGCCGACCAGATCGGGCTGCGAGCGACCACCGCCGGCGCCGCCATCATGCTGGGCGCGCTCCTCCTGGCATGGCGAGTGCTCCGACCGAGCGCCGCCGACGCCCTCACGGACACCGTGATGACCGACACCGCGCCGCTGCCCGACGGCGCAGACCTCGGCCCGGCCGCGGCGTAGTCGCGGGTCGCGTGGGTCAGCCGACGGAAGCGGCCGGGACCACCCGCACGGTCGCCGGTGGGTGGGTCGCGGCCCGGACCCAACGCATGCCCATGATCCCGTGCCGGTGTCCGCAGGTGTCGACCCAGTTCGGGTGACCGGGGTCATGATGGGCCACGATCAGGCGGAACGATCCGTCGGCCTCGTAGGTGGTCGTCGCCGTGTTGCGCGAGATCGGACGGCGCTTGTCGAGGCATTCCGCCCAGATGTTGCCGAGTTGGAAGTTCCAGTACTCGCACCGCGGAGGAGTGGCCTCCACGACCAGAGCGTCGTCGGGACCGAGCGACCAGTAGCCGAGTTGGAACACGATGTTCGGGTCGCCCCCCACGAGGCGATGATGCTCCGGGTCGGGGAAGTGGAGGCGGTTGGGCTCGGCCCGCCAGGGCGCGACCCAGTCGGCGAACCAGACCGACGCACCGATGGCGTACATCGCCCCGCCCAGCAGCTGGTCGGGCACGAACGCGGGGTCGAGGGGGCGAGGAGGCTCGGTCACGCCGACGCACTCGATCGCGACTTCGGCGGCGACCTCGCGGACCCGGTCCGCGAACGTCTGGCGCACCAGGATCATGCTCGAATCGGGCGCGAGCTCGAGCCAGTTCCCCGGATGGGGTCGTCGTGAGGCGATGATCTCGAAGGTGCCGTCAGGCGCGAGCACGAGGTCGTCGTGGTCGAGGTGGCCCGCACCGCCGGTGATCCGGTCACGCCGCGCGAAGTTCTGATTCTGGGCGGCCAGCGACAGGTAGGCGATCGTGCCGCGCCGGCCGCGGATCCGGTACTCGAGCGCGGCGTCGATTCCCGCGCTCATGTACACGTTGTCGGGATTGTCGAGCCCGAAACCACAATGCTCGGGGAGCGCGCGGAAGCGCGGGTGGCGCGGCCCTGGATTCTCGAGGAACGACGAGAGGCCGTTCTGGGTGAGGCGCGCGAGGTAGCGCAGACCCTCGGCGCGGTCGAAGGTGTCGAGGTCGAGGTCGTCGCGGTCGAGCACGGCTGCGGCATCCGCCAACACCGCGCAGAACTCGCGCCACGCCTCCCCCGAATCGACGTGCTCGTACGCGGTGGCGCGGTCCATGGCGCCATTCTTCCAGAGCGGGGGAGACCACCGCCGACCCGGCGAGCGGAGAAGGGTCCCGCACGCGGCGACGCGCGAAACTCGCGGGGTGGCGGACCAGGCGTCCCGGCGCTCGCGCCGACTCACGGTGGAATTGAAGTACGCGGCGATCGCAGTGATGATCGTGGCGGTCTTCGTGATCCTGCACGCCATGGGCACGTTCTCGGGCGTCAACGACACGGTGACCGACGGCATCGACCGCCTGGCCGGTTTCGGCAGCATCGGCATCTTCCTGATCGCGCTGATCGCCAACCTGTCGATCCTCGTCCAAATCCCCTACACCTTGCCGCTGCTCTCGGCCGCGCTCGGTGGCGCCAACCTGCAGAGCGTCATGACCCTCGGCGTCGCCTCGGGCCTCGGTGCCGGGATCGGCGCGGTCGCGTCGTACAAGGTGGCCGACGCGTTCGTGGCGAAGAGTCCCCGGCTCCCCGAGGGCCGCCTCTTCCGGTGGATCGCCCGCAACGTCGACGGCCGCCCCCGGCTCACCGCGTTCGGCATCTTCCTGATCGGCGTGTCGCCGGTGCCCGACGGCGCGGTGGTGGTACCGCTCGCGGTCGTGCACTACGGCATGCGGCGGCTCGCGGCGCCCCTCTTCCTCGGGAAGATGGTCCACAACCTCCTGTTCGCCTTCCTGTTCTACGCCTTCGCGTCGTGGTCGGCCGACCACGTGTCGCAGAAGGCCAGCACCGAGTTGGCGGTGCTCGTCGCATTCCTCTTCATGGTGCTGGTCGCGTACCACGCCGAGAAGGCCCGCATCGGCCTGCGCGACCTCGAGGTGCCATCGCCGGCGGCAGAGCCCCTGGCCGAGCCACCCGCCTGAGCGCCGGGCCGAGACGTGACCTCGGGAGCAGCTGCTCCTAGAATGGTCGCTCATGGGAATCGCGGCCACCGGAACACGCGTCGACGACGGGGAGATCCGCGTGGAGGAGCTGGCCCGCCGCGCCGAGGTCTCGGTCGACACCATCCGCTTCTACCAGAAGCGACAGCTGCTCCCCGCGCCCCGTCGCGAGGGCCGCATCGCCTGGTACGGACCCGACCACGTCGACCGCCTGCACCGGATCAAGGAGCTCCAGCGTCAGGGGTTCTCACTCGCGGTCATCCGCCGGCTCGTCGACGGCGAGCTCGACGCCGCCGACGCGCCGCTCGCCGCCGCGGTCGCGGGCGCCCAGGCGGGCGACGCCGAGCTGCTCACCCTCGAGGAGCTCGCCACCCGGGTGGGTGTCCCGGCCCCGTTGCTCGACGCCGTGGCGCGCGAGGGGCTGATCGTCCCGCAACAGCGCGGCGACGCGTCGGGCTACACCGCGGCCGACGCCGACGTGCTACACGCCGGGCTCGGGCTCCTCGAAGCCGGGTTCCCCCTGCCGGAGCTGCTGGCCCTGGCGCACCGGCATCACGATGCGACGCGCGCGATCGCGACCGACGCGGTCGAGATGTTCGACGAGCACGTGCGGCGGCCGATCCAGCACGGCGACCTCACCGACGGCGAGAAGGCGGAACGGCTCGTCGACGCCTTCCGCACGTTGTTGCCCATCGCGACCACCCTCGTGGCGAACCACTTCCGCAGCGTGCTGCTGGAGGTCGCGCAAGAGCACCTCGAGGCCGTCGGCGATCCGAGCGAATTGGCGGCCGCGCGCGGCGAGCCCGGATGGGAGGGCGCGCGATGAACGCGTCCGTGCTCGGGCACGATGGCGCACTCCCGCAGGGTCACACGAAGCGCGAAGCCGTCGAGGGCATGTTCGATCGCGTGGCGCCGCGCTATGACCGCATGAACCGGATCATCTCCCTCGGCCTCGACCGGCGGTGGCGCCACCGCACAGTCGCCACCCTGGGGCTTCCGCCCGACGCGCGCGTGCTCGACCTCGCGTGCGGTACCGGTGACCTCTGCCGTGATCTCGCCGCCGAGCGCTACGTCCCCATCGGCGTGGACTTCTCTGCGGGGATGTTGTCGGTGGCCCGCACCGACGCCCCCCTCGTACGGGCCGATGGCGCGTGCCTGCCCGTCGCCGAGGGCTCACTCGACGGCATCACGTGCGGGTTCGCGTTGCGGAACTTCGTCGATCTCGACACGGTGTTCGCCGAGTGCGCCCGCGTCCTCCGTCCGGGCGGCCGCCTCGCCGCGCTCGATGCCACCGTTCCCACCAATCCGGTGATGCGAGTGGGGAACGCGGTCTGGTTCCGGGGCGCGGTCCCGTTGCTCGGCCGGATGCTCGCGCACGAGGCCGAGGCCTACCGCTACCTCCCGAAGAGCACGGCCTACCTCCCCGCTGCACCGGAGTTGGCCGCTCGCCTCACCGGCGCCGGGTTCACCGACGTGCACCACACCTCGCTGACCGGTGGCTCGGTGCTGCTCCTGACCGGAACGCGCGCGTGACCACCACGCCTGCTCCCACACGCCTCCACGCGGTCACGCGCGAGGTGGATCCCGGTGGTGACCTCCTCGAGGCGTTCGACCCCGCGGGCTTCGCCTGGCTCCACCATCAGACCCGTCTCGTCACCTCGGGCGTCGCCGCCCGACTCGCGCCCGATGACGTCGACGCCGTGCTCGGTGCGGTCGCGGTCGTGGATCCGCTCGAGCTGCCGGCGACCGGCGCGATCGCGGTGGGGGCGCTCCCGTTCGACCCGAACGAGCGCGGCGAGCTGGTGATCCCAGCACGTGTCGTCGGCGAGCTCGACGGCCGCGCGTGGATCACCGAGATCGGCCCGGCTCCGGCCGAGCCCGGCACCGGGCCCGGCCCGCCGACCCGTTTCTCCGTCGTCGCTCCCCGCACGCGAGACGACTGGCGCATCGCCGTCGAACACGCGATCGATGCGATCGCGCGCGGAGATCTCGAGAAGGTCGTCCTCGCGCGCGAGGTGCTCGTCGAGGCCGATATCCCGTTCGACGCACGCGAGATCGTTCGCGGGCTCGTCGCTCATCAGCCGGGTTCGTTCGTCTACTCGAGCGCGGGTTTCGTCGGCGCGAGCCCCGAGCTGCTCGTGCGGCGCACCGGCGCGGTCGTCGAGTCACGCCCGGTTGCCGGCACGACCGTCGCCGACAGCGACGAGGCCCTGCTCGCGCTCGCGGCGTCGGTGAAGGACACGCGCGAGCATCGCTTCGTGGTCGACGGCATCGTCGACGCGCTGTCCGGTCGCTGTGTGGACTTGACCGTCGAGCCGATCCCCGAGGTCGCGGTGTTCGGTCCGGTCGCCCACCTCGCGACGCCGATCCGGGGCCGGCTGGTCGACCCGGCACCCAGCGCGCTCGATCTCGGGCGGCTGCTGCACCCCACCCCGGCCGTGGGCGGCACCCCGCGGTCTGCCGCGCTCGACGCGATCCGCGCGCTCGAGGGCTTCGACCGCGGTCGCTATGCCGGGCCCGTCGGTTGGGTCGACGCGCGGGGCGACGGCGAGTGGGCGATCGCGCTCCGCGGCGCGGAGCTCGACGGTACCCGGGCCCGTCTCGTCGCCGGAGCGGGCATCGTGGCCGGGTCCGATCCCGAGGCCGAGTGGGCCGAGACCCAGGCCAAGCTCGAGCCCATGCTCCGGGCCCTCGTGCGTCCCTGACGCTCAGATTGCCTCGGCGACCGCGGCCCACACCTCGCGGTGACGGGTGACGTTGGTGGCGCGATCGGTCCGCACCCGCACCACCCGTACCCCTCGGGCCGCGACGGCCGCCTGCACCGCCGGGCCCAGCGCGTCGGCGCGGTCGACCTCTTCCACGGGGATGCCGTGCAGTGCCGCGAGGGCGCCGAGGTCGACGGGCTGCGGCGTACCGAAGAGCGTCTCGAAGTGCTCGGCGAGCTCCGCCTGGGGCAGGAACGAGAAGATGCCGCCCCCGCCGTTGTCGACGACCACGAACGTGGTGTCGATGCCGCGGGCGGTGGCGCCGAGGAGACCGTTGCCGTCGTGGAGGAAGCAGAGGTCACCGACGAGTGCGACGGTCGCCGCATCCGGCCCCGATCCCGCGGCGATACCGAGCGCGGTGGAGACGAAACCGTCGATGCCATTCGCGCCACGATTCGCGTGGAACACCAGACCGTCTCGCGCGGCGGCGAAGCTCTCGACGTCGCGCACCGGCATGCTCGACGCCGGCACCACGGCGGTCCCCGCCGGGACCGCGGCGACCACGTCGCGGGCGACGCGGCCCTCGAAGGGCTCGAGTGACGCGTCGATCGCCGAGTCGATCGCCGCACCCGCAGCCGCGTCGGCGTCGCGCCAGCGCGCCACCCACTCGTCGTCGATCATCACGTCGACCGCGTCGGCGAGCGCGCCGAGCAGCAGCTCGGGATCGGCAACCATGCGTCCGCTCGCCGCGTGGTGAGGATCGAGCCAGGCGTCGTCGGGATCCACCAGCACCTGATCGACACCGGCATCGAGCCACTCCATGGTGATCTTGTTGGTCAGCGGCCCACCGATCCGGAGCACGACGTCGGGGCGGTGCGTGGCGGCGAACGCGGGCGACCGCAGCAGCGGGTCGTAGGTCGCGACGGTGCCCGGGACCCGTAGGTTCGAGAGGGGGTCGGCCAGCACCGGCCACCCGGCGGCCTCGGCGAAGCGCAGGATCGTCGACGCCCGGACCCCCGCCCCCCATCCGGCCACGACCAGACCCCGCGGCCGGTCGGCCACCAGATGCGCGAGCGCGTCGAGCATCTCCACCGACGGGGCCCGCACACCCGGGGCGTGGGCCGTCCAGGGCCGATCGTCGCTCCGACCGGGCGCGTCGACCAGGGGGTCGCCCGTCGGCACCAACGGCTCCCGGAACGGCAGGTTCAGGTGCACCGGCCCGCTCGGCGAGCCCGAAGCGGCGGCGAACGCGCGCGAAGCCAGCGCTCGCCACTCGTTGCCGACGCCGGGCCGATCGGCGGGCACGTTCGCCTCGTGGAACCACCGCACCGCGCCGCCGTAGAGCTTGGCCTGGTCGACGGTCTGGCCGGCGCCGGTGTCACGCAGCTCGGGCGGGCGGTCAGCCGTGCACACGATCATCGGGACGCGCCCGTGGTGCGCTTCCAGCACCGCCGGGTAGAAGTTGGCAGCCGCGGTGCCCGAGGTGCAGAGCACCAGCGCGGGACGCCCGGTGGCGCGGGCCAGACCGAGCGCGAAGAACGACGCCGATCGCTCGTCGAGGTGCACGTGCAGTCGAATGCGGTCGTCGGCTGCGAGCGCGAGCGCGAGCGGTGCCGAGCGCGATCCGGGCGCGAGGCACGCGTCACTGACGCCGTCGCGCACCCACTCGTCGACGAGGGTGACGGCGAAGGCGGTGGTGGCGTCGCGGGTCATGGGAAGATGCCTCCGTGCAGTATGTGTTCGTCCATGGATTCACGCAGGCGCCGTCGTCCTGGGAACCCGTGACCAGCCGGCTCGCGGCCGGCGTGCAGCTCGCGTCGATCGCGCGCGCGACGGAGTTCACCACGGCCGCAGGCGCGCTCGACCACGGACCCGGCGAGTACGTCGGCTATTCGATGGGGGGCCGACTGTGCCTGCAATTGGCGCTCGACCGCCCGGACCTCGTGGAGCGGCTCGTGCTGGTGAGCGCGTCGCCCGGAATCGCCGACGCGCGCGACCGCGCCACGCGTCGCGAGGCCGACGAGCGTCTGGCGCGTGACATCGAGCGGGACGGCGTGGACGCCTTCCTCGAACGCTGGGTCGCGCAGCCACTCTTCGCCACGTTGCCCCCCGACCGCGCCGGGCTCGACGACCGACGCGCCGCCAGCACCGTCGAGTCGCTCACCCACCAGCTCCGGAAGCTCGGCCAAGGCGCTCAGCCGTCGAACTGGGACCGGCTCCACCGGTTGGCGATGCCCGCTCTGCTCATCGTGGGAGCGCTCGACACCAAGTACGTGCAGATCGCGCACCACATGGCCCAGGTGATCCCGGACGCGCGCGTCGAGGTGCTCGCGGACACCGGCCACGCGTGCCACCTCGAGCAGCCGGAGGTGGTCGCTCACCTGCTCGCGTCCTGGTAGCGCGCGAGCAGGTCGGCGTCGGGGGTCACCGAACGCACCCGGAGCAGCCCGTCGACCGGGACGAGGGGAGCATGGGTGACGTCGCCGGGGAGCGCCGCCAACGTCGCAAGCCCGCAGGCAAACGGCAGTTCGGGGAGCGCGGCCGCGAGCGCGAGCCCGGCGGCGATCCCGACCGACGTCTCCAGCATCGAGCTCACCACCGCCGGGACGCCCGCGGCCTCCACGACCTCGAGCGCCGCCCGCACCCCACCCAACGGCTGCTGCTTGACGACGATGACATCGGCGGCGTCGAGCGCGCGCAACCGCACCGCGTCGTCGCGCGAGCGGATGCACTCGTCGGCCGCCACCGGCACAGCGACACGCCGGCGGACTCGTGCCAGATCATCGAGCGAGGCCACCGGCTGTTCCACGTACTCGATGTCGTAGCGGGCCAGGCGGCCGATCATGGTGACCGCGGTCTCGACGTCCCACGCTCCGTTCGCGTCGACGCGCACCGCGACGCGCGCACCCACCGCGTCCCTCACCGCGGCGACGAGGCTGATCCCCGACGCGTCGCGTACCTTGACCTTGACCGCCGGGAACGCGCGGACCTCGGCCACGGCGAACGGACCGTCGACCAGCGCGTTCACCGGCACTGCGTCGCGCCGCGGCACCGGGAATCCCTCGAGTGCCGCGTCCTCCGCGGCGGTCCTACACACCGAGGGATCACTCGGATACCCGGGCAGCGGCGAGCACTCGCCCCAGCCGGCCGGACCCTCGAGCAGCGTGACGGCACGAGTCCCGAGCCGCAGCCGATGCTCGGTCAGGACAGGCACAGGCCCACGCTCACGAGCACCGCGACAACCACTTCGAGCTTGGACGTGGCGACCAGCACCGAGACCAGCGACGGCGGATCGGTGCGGGTGAGGATCGTGCGCACCGGCGTCACCGCGAGCGGCAACGCGAGCAACCCGAGCAGTGCCCACGGCTGGGTGATGCCGACGACGACCACGGCCGCGAACGCACCGACGTAGCACGCCACGAACATCCGGCGGGCGGACTCCGCGCCGACGCGCACCGCCAGCGTGCGCTTACCGGTGACGGCGTCGGTCGGGATGTCGCGCACGTTGTTGGCGACGAGGATCGCACACGCCAGGAGGCCCACCGCGAGCGAACCCCACCACGCCGCACCCGGCACGTACTCCACCTGCACGTACGCCGACCCGACCGTGGCCACGAACCCGAAGAACGCCAGCACCATGACCTCACCGAGACCGAGATAGCCGTACGGCTTCGGACCTCCCGTGTACAACCATGCCGCCGCGATCGCGGCGGCGCCGGCGACGAGCAGCCACGGGTCGACCACCACCGAGAGCACGAACCCGGCGACGCCCGCCACGCCGAACGCGAGGAACGCGGCACGCTTCACCGCGCCGGGCGACGCCAGACCGGTCGCCGTCAACCGCACCGGGCCCTTGCGGTCCTTGTCGGTGCCGCGCACGCCGTCGGAGTAGTCGTTGGCGTAGTTGACGCCGACCTGCAACGCGAGCGCGACGACCATGGCCAGCCCGGCTCGCCACCAGATCACGCCGTCGGCATCCGCCACCGCGGCGGAGGTCCCGACGAGCACCGGCGCCACCGCGGCCCCCAGCGTCCGTGGCCGCGCCCCCTGCACCCACAACGACGCCGACGTCATCGTCTCACCCTCGAACCGGCGTCGTCGCGCACCCGCTCCGCGACGTCTGATGACGCCGGTTCGGATCGGGGATCACGGGCGTTTGGGGAATCGGTCGAAGTCCGGCTTGCGCTTCTCGAGGTAGGCGCGCTTGCCTTCTTGCGCCTCTTCGCCCATGTAGTACAAGAGCGTGGCGTCACCCGCGAGCTGCTGGATGCCGGCGAGCCCGTCGTCGGCCGCGTTGCACGACGCCTTGATCATGCGCAGGGCGAGCGGGCTGTGCTCCAACATCTGTCGGCACCACGAGACCGTCTCCTCCTCGAGCGCCTCGAGGGGGACCACGGTGTTCACGAGTCCCATGGCGAAGGCCTCCTGGGCGTCGTACTGGCGGCACAGGAACCAGATCTCGCGGGCCTTCTTCTGGCCGACGGAGCGCGCCAGCAGGCCCGAGCCGTACCCACCGTCGAACGACCCGACGCGCGGACCGGTCTGGCCGAAGCGTGCGTTGTCGGCCGCGATCGTGAGGTCGCACACGACGTGGAGCACGTGGCCACCGCCGATCGCGTACCCGGCGACCATCGCGACCACCGGCTTGGGGACCCGGCGGATGAGGATCTGCAGATCGAGCACGTTGAGACGACCGATGCCGTCGTCGCCCACGTAGCCGTCGTCACCGCGGATGCGCTGGTCGCCACCGGAGCAGAACGCGTCGGGGCCTTGGCCGGTGAGCACGATCACGCCGATGTCACGGTCGTTGCGGGCCCGCTCGAAGGCGTCCTGCAACTCGAAGAGGGTCTGGGGGCGGAAGGCGTTGCGTACCTCGGGTCGGCAGATGGTGATCTTGGCGATGCCGTCGCTGGTCTCGTAGCGGACGTCGCCGTATCCGGCATCGAGCGTCTCCCAGTCCGCGCCCTGGCGGATCTCGCGACCGGCGACCGGGGGGTTGGCGTCATTCATGGGTGTCTCCACTCTTGGAGCGATCACTCCTACGAATCTCGTACGGTAGCGCGGCGTCCGCGCCCGGCGCGAGGCCGGGCTCGGTACCCTCGGCCCATCGCCAACGTTCCCCACGACCTCAGGCCCATGCTCGCGGTGCTGGCCGACACCGTGCCACGCGACGACAGGCACTGGGCCTTCGAGATGAAGTGGGACGGCATGCGCGCGCTGGTGGTCGTCGAGGACGGCGCGGTGTCGATCAGCTCCCGGGCCGGCAACGACGCCACCGCCCGCTTTCCCGAGCTGGCGGGCCTCGGCGCAGCCCTCGACGGGGTGGACGCCGTGCTCGACGGCGAGATCGTCGCCCTCGACGACGCCGGGGTCCCCAGCTTCGAGCGGCTCCAGCCCCGGATGCAGGCGGGAAGCGCCGCCGCCACGCGCCGGCTCGCACCCGAACGGCCGGTCGTCCTCATGCTGTTCGACGTGTTGTGGGTCGCCGGTCACTCGACCTCCGCGCTCCCCTACACCGAGCGCCGGACCCTCCTCGAGCGCCTCGAACTGGCCGGCCCCTCCTGGCAGACGCCACCCTCCACCGTCGGCGGCGGCCCCGCCGTCCTCGGTGCGGCAGCGCGGCTCGGCCTCGAGGGCGTCGTGGCCAAGCGTCTCGACAGCCCGTACCTCCCCGGACGGCGGGCCAACGCCTGGCGCAAGGTGAAGCTGCACCTCGGGCAGGAGCTCGTCGTCGGTGGCTGGTTGCACGGCGCCGGACGCCTCGAGGGCCGGCTCGGTTCGCTCCTGGTCGGGTACCACGAGCCGGCGGGCGGGCCCCTGCAGTTCGCCGGACGTGTCGGCTCCGGCATCGACGCGAACGCGCCGCGCCGCGCTCGAGGCGCAGCTCGCACGGCGGCGGCGCGCGACGTCGCCGTTCGCGACGACACCGCGGTTGCCAGATCCCGTGTGGGTCGAGCCCGAGGTCGTGGTCGAGGTCGCGTTCCACGAGTGGACGAGCGCCAGCGTGCTGCGCGCGCCGCGCTACAAGGGTCTGCGCGACGACAAGGCGGCGTCGGAGGTCGTGCGCGAACGCCCGTGATCCCGGTTACCGTCCCGGGCATGCCCGACGAACTGACCTCCCTCGACGCGACCGCGCTGGCCGACCTCGTACACACCGGCGCCGCGTCACCCCGCGAGCTCGTCGACGCCGCGCTCGCGCGGATCGATGCTCTCGACCCGATGCTCAACGCGGTGATCCACCGGCGCGACGAGCGGGCGCTCGCGGAAGCCGACGCTGCGCCCGACGGCCCGTTTCGCGGCGTGCCCATCCTGGTCAAGGATTTCGACGGGTCGCTCGCCGGAGAGCCGCTCCACCTCGGGAACCACCTGCTGCGCGACCTCGCGTACACCGCTGACCACGACTCCTTCCTCTTCGCCAAGCTCCGCGCCGCCGGGTGCGTCATCGTCGGCAAGACGAACACGCCCGAACTCGGCCTGCTCCCGACCACGGAGTCGCTCGCGTACGGACCGGCGCACAATCCGTGGGACCTCACGCGTTCACCGGGCGGCTCGAGCGGTGGCAGCGCGGCCACGGTCGCGTCGGGGATGGTGCCGTTCGCGCACGCCGGTGACGGCGGCGGCTCGATCCGCATCCCGGCGAGTGCGTGCGGGCTGTTCGGGCTCAAGCCCACGCGCGGGCGCGTGTCGCTCGGCCCCGACGACGGCGAAGCTTGGGCCGGACTCGTGGTGCGCCACGTGGTCACCCGGTCGGTGCGTGACAGCGCCGCGGCGTTGGACGTCATCGCGGGCGGCGTGCTCGGCGATCCGTACGCGGCGGCACCGCCGGGCCGACCGTTCCTCCGCGAGGTCGGGACCGACCCGGGTCAGCTGAGAATCGGGTACCTGGCGGGCCGGGCTCCGGCGGGCCTCGTCGAAGTCGACGCCGCGTGCATGGCGGCGGCCGACGACGCCAAGGGGGTGCTGGAGAAGGTCGGTGGCCACACGATCGAGTCCGCGTACCCCGACGCACTCGACGACCTCGAGTTGCTCGTGCACTTCACCACCGTGCTGGCGGCCAGCACTGCGCACGACCTCCGGAGGTTGGCGGCGATCGCCGGGCGCGCACTGGGTCCCGACGACGTGGAACCGTTCACCTGGGCACAGGCCGAACTCGGACGCGCGGTGGCAGCGGAGGCGTACATCGAGGCGGTCGAGTCGTTGCGCACGTGGTCGCGCCGGGTGGTGAGCTGGTGGGATCCCGACGATGGTGGCTTCGACCTCCTGCTCACCCCCACCATGGCCAAGCCCCCCGCGCCACTGGGCGAGATCCGCGGCGACGACCCCGACGGCGCGCTGCTGGCGGCTACGCCGTACGCGGCGTTCACCGTGCCGTTCAACGTGACCGGTCAACCCGCGATGTCCGTCCCGCTGTCGTGGCACGAAGGCCTGCCCGTGGGCGTGCAGCTCGTCGCCGCTCCGGGACGTGAGGACGTGTTGTTCCGGGTCGCGGCGCAACTGGAAGCCGCCCGGCCCTGGATCGAGCGGCGGCCCCCGATCTCCGCCTGATCAGGGTTGCAGCGCGCGCGTCGGATCGAGACGCGGCGCCTGGCCGCCCTCCATCCAGGCCAGACGTCCACGGGTCGTCGCGAGCGCGGCCTGGGTGTGCGGCAGCACGAAGAACCGGCGGCTGCCGATGGCCTCGAACACCGCGTCGGCGACCTGTGCGGGTGGGATGCCTGCCGCCGCGAGCGCGTTCGCCATGTCGCGCGTCGCGCGCGCGGTCTCGGAACCTGACCACCGAGCGAGCGCGCCCGGGGCATTCCGCGCCGACTCCCCGATCCGGGTCTGCACGAATCCGGGGCACAGCACCGAGACTCCCACCTCGCTCCCGAGGCCCTCGAGGTCGTACGCGAGCGACTCGCTCAGCCCGACGACCGCGAACTTCGTGGTGCAGTAGATGCCGAGCCCGGGCACCCCGCCCAGGCCGGCCAGCGAGGCGGTGTTCACGATGTGCCCCTCGTTCTGTTCCAGCAACAGTGGGAGGAAGGCATGCACACCGTGCACCACCCCCCAGAGGTTGACGCCGATCACCCATTCCCAGACCTCGAGCGGCGCGCCGACGATCCCGGAGCCGCCGACCCCGGCGTTGTTGCAGACGACGTGGACCGCCCCGAACGCTTCGAGGGCCCGGTCACGCAGCGCTTCGACGTCGGCGGCGACCGACACGTCGGTCCGGACGCCCACCACCTCGGCGCCGGCGGCGTGCAGCTCGGCCACGGTGGTGCCCAGGGCGCGCTCCTCGACGTCACCCAGCACGAGTCGCATGCCTTCGGCAGCCAGGCGCATCGCCATCGCCCGACCAATTCCGCTCGCACCCCCGGTGACGACCGCCACCCGGTCCCGGAACTCCCGCATCGTGTCCCCCGAACCGTCGGATCCGCCCGGACCGAGCGCAGTGTCCCACATCGTTGCGTCTGGAGGAGAGATCACCCAACGTAGCGTTTGATTCACGGAGAGTCACCGGATTAGCGTCGCGGCCGAATGGACGACGGGGCAGAAGCAGGCGAACGGGTGAATCGTTCGCCCCGAGGAGTGTCGGGCCGCGCCCTCTGGTGCTTCCTCACCGCGGGGATCGGCCTCTCGCTCCTCGCAGTGCTGGCGACGCCCACGGCCCGCTCGTTCCTGTTCGACACGCTCGGCCTCGTGGCTGCGGGCGGTGCGGTCTACGGGATCACGCGCAACGAACCCGGGAGCCGGGGTGCCTGGCGGTTGGTCGCGCTCGCAGTGCTCCTGTTCGCTGCGGGCGACGTGGTCTTCGACATCACCCAGCGTGGTTTCGGCCGTCCTGCCGGCTTCCCGTTCGCGGACCTCGTGTACCTCCCGGCCTACCCGATCCTGGCCATCGCCCTGTTCCAACTGGCCCGGAACCGGTTCAACCGGGAGACCGCGATCGACAGCGCGGTCGTCGCGGTCGCGCTCTCCGCCGTCATCTGGGTGTGGGCCATCACGCCGGTGCTCAAGAGCGCCGGCGGCGCGACGCTCGAACGCATGCTCTCGATCTCGTACCCGACCATGGACATCCTGCTCGTGGTCGTGATCGTCTACGCCGTGTTCACCCTGTCCCGGTGGACCCCTGCCGCATGGCTGCTCTTCGTCGCTCTCGGGGTCCTGCTCGTCGCCGATGCGTCGTACGCCCGCCTGGTCGCCGAAGGCGCCTCCGCCGACGGCGGCGCGCTCGACGTCCTGTGGCCCATCGGCTACTTCCTCCTCGCGGGGGCGATGATGCACCCGTCGATGGCCACGCTCTGGACCCGGGGGGAGGCCGAACTCGTCCGCCGCGAGCGCGCCCGCATCGTCGTACTGGCGACCGCGCTCTTCGCCGCGCCCACGGTGATGCTCGTCGACCGCTCGGGCACCGGGCCCACCATCGCGCTGGCGGCGGTCGCGGCGGTCACGGCCGCCGGCGTCAGCTGGCGCGTCAGCCGGTTGGTCGACGACTCCAACCGGGCGCGGGTAGCCCTCGGCGAGAGCGAGGCCCGTCTCCGAGCGCTCGTGCAACACGCCGCAGACGTCATCATCGTGCTCAGCCCGTCGGGACGGGTGAAGTACGCGAGCCCCGCGATCTTCGACATCTTCACCGGCGCGCCCGAGAACCTCGGGGGTTCGAGCTTCGTCGACTACCTCGACGCCCACGGCGTCGAGCAGGGTGGCGAGCTCTACCGGAGCCTCACCGCCGATCCCGGCCGACCCGTCACGAAGGAATTCCACGTGTTCGACGGCCGGTCCTGGCGTTGGATCGAATCGACCTGGACCAACCAGCTGGACGAGCCCACGGTGCGCGGCATCGTCGGGAACCTCCGGGACATCACCGCACGCAAGCTGCACGCCGCGTTCGGGCACGCGGAAACGCGGATCCTGGAGATGATCCTCTCGGGCGCACCGGTGCCCGAGACCGTCGCCGCGCTCGTCGACGCCCTGGAAGCGTTCATCCCCGACGCGGTGGGGACCATCCAGCTCCTCGATCCGGACACCGGCGAGCTCGCCTGGGCCGCGGCACCCGGCCTCTCCCCCGAATTCCTCGCCGAGCTCGCGGAGCGCACGACGGTCGACGACATCGAACAATCGCTCAGCGCGACCGACCTGCACGTCATGCGCGACATCGCGGCCGAGGGACGGAGGCCCGAGATCATCGAGCTGTGCCTCGCCCACGGGATGCTCGGCGCGTGGTCGATTCCGATCCGCACACCGGATGGCTCCGAGCTCATCGGGCTCCTCGGGCTCATGCTCCGCGCCGTGCGCGACCCGAAACCGGGCGAGCTCGCGGTGATGGAACGCGTGCGCGACCTCGTCGCCGTCGCCATCGATCGCGATGCGCATGCCCGGCAGCTCGGCCACCTCGCGTTGCACGATCCCCTCACCGGCCTGCCGAACCGGGCCCTCGCGCAGGACCGCCTCGAGCACGCCCTGTCCCGGCTCGCCGACGACGCCTACGTCGGCAGCGAGGGCGCGGCGGTGGCGGTCCTCTTCATCGACCTCGACCGGTTCAAGCTGGTCAACGACGGGCTCGGCCACGAAGCGGGCGACGAGTTGCTCGTCTCGGTGAGCGACCGCCTCCGCGCCACGGTCCGCCGCCAGGACACCATCGCCCGCCTCGGGGGCGACGAGTTCGTCGTGCTCTGCGAGGACCTCACCGACGAGCGACACGCCGAGGAGCTGGCCAAACGCGCCGCGCAGGCCCTCGTGGAACCGTTCACGCTCACCCATGCCGAGGTGACCGTGTCGGCAAGCATCGGCGTCGCCGTGACCTCTGACTCGCGGTACCGCGCGTCGGATCTCCTGCACGACGCCGATGCCGCCATGTACCGCGCCAAGCGTCGTGGCGGTGCACGCCACGAGTTGTTCGACGAGGCGATGCACACCCAGGCCGCGTCGCGGCTCCTGACCGAGCGCGCGCTCCGGAGCGCGCTCGAGCACGACGAGCTTCGAGTGCTCTTCCAACCGCAGTTCGACGTCGCCAGCGGCGCGCCCGTTGCGCTCGAGGCCCTTCTGCGTTGGGACCACCCGGCCCGAGGGCTCGTGAAGCCCGGGGACTTCCTCAAGGTCGCCGAGGAGACCGGCGTCATCGTGCCGATCGGCGAGTGGGTGCTGCGGCGGGCGTGTGAGCTGGCACGCACGTCGAACGGGGGCGGCGCCAAGGACGGGACGCTCGCCGTCTCGACCAACGTCTCGTACCGGCAGTTGCACCGCGCCGACTTCCCTGCGCTCGTCGCATGTGTCGTGCGGGAGTACGCCATCGACCCGGCCACCCTGTGCCTCGAGATCGCCGAGCGCGCGCTCCTCGACGATCTCGACGCGACGAGCGAAGCGCTCCGAGCGCTGAAGGACCTGGGCGTGCAGCTCGCCATCGACGACTTCGGCACCGGCGGCTCGTCGCTCACCTACCTGCGACGCTTCCCGTTCGACGAGCTCAAGGTCGACCGGATGTTCATCGAGGGCCTGGGCCGCAGCGCCGCCGACAATGCCATCGTCGCCGCGACCATCGACATGGCACACGCGATCGGCATGATCGTGGCGGCCGAGGGCGTCGAGACCGAGGAGCAGCTGCTGTTGCTGCGCGACCTGGGCTGCGATCGCGCCCAGGGCTACCACCTCGCGGCACCGGAGGAGATCCTGGCCCCGCGCCTCGTGCTGGTCGAGCAGCAGCCCGCGTAGCATGGACGCATCCCACTGATCGCCGCCGCCAAGGAGACACCCATGGGTCTGCTCGACAAGGTCAAGGAAACCGCTCAGAAGGGTGCCGACCTCGCCAAGGACGGCGTGAAGGCCGGCCAGGACAAGCTCGACGAGCAGAAGGTCAAGAAGAAGGTCGGAGACCTGAAGGAAGAGCTGGGCGGCATCGTCTACGACCAGAAGACCGGCAGCCCCCCGGAGAACGCCGATGCGGAGATCGAGCGCATCGTCGGCGAGATCCAGGCTGCCGAAGCGGAGCTCGCGGCCGATGGTGACGACGCCGAGGAGCCACCCCCCGTCAGCTGACGGCTCGGGCGTCGACGAGCCGAACGTCGTGCCCGCGGGCTACAGCGACGCGCCACCGGCGCGGTCGGTCGTCCAGAAGCGCCCGAGGATCATGACCGCCCCGAGCGCGGCGTAGACGACGAGCCCCGGACCGGGCGCCGGACCCCACCACATCGGCAGGTCGGCCACCCACCAGACGACGGCGCCGACCACCCACACCAGCAGCGCGGCGCGGATCGCGAGCCTCGAGCTCCGTGTGACCACGGCGACCGCGAGCGCCGCGAGGCCGTCGATCGGCACCATCGGCGGGAACACCGCGAAGAACGATCCCCCGGCAGCCGCGACACCCTTCCCCCCGCGGAAGCCGTTCCAGACCGGCCAGCAGTGCCCGGCCACGACCGCGGTCCCTGCTGCGTAGCCGGCCGCGTCGCCGAGCGCGAGGCCGGCGAACCCGGCGAGCGCGCCTTTTCCCGCGTCGAGGACGATGACGAGCAGACCCCACTTCTTCCCCAGCACGCGCGCCGCGTTGAGCCCGCCGGGATTGCCGCTCCCGCTCCGACGCAGGTCGACGTCGCCGCGCGTCGCGATCCGGGTCACCAGGTCGGCCGAGGGGAACATGCCGACGACGTAGCCGATCAGCACTCCCAGAACGAGCTGCACACCGTCGGACACGGCGGGAGAATAGACCGCCGCGAACTCACCGTTGGTTGACGCGGGAGCGCAGCGCGGCGAAGCAGAGCGAGAAGCTCACGAGGAACACGACTGCGAGCGCGAGCGCGGTACGAGCGAGATCGTCCCATCGCCAACCACTCAGGGCCAGCGAGCGCATGCCCTCCAGCAGGTAGGTCACCGGGTTCCAGCCTGCGACGGTGTCGAGCCAACCACTCAACTGGTCGCGCGGCACGTACGACGAGGTGAGGAACAGGAACGGGAAGAAGAGCAGGAAGCTCGAGTTCACGGCCGCGGGGTTACCGGTCTTCAACGCGATGGCGTAGCCGAAACCGGCGAAGGAAAGGCTCCACAACGCAGCGATGGCGACGAACGCCACGACGCCGAGCACCCCGGTTCGGAAGTCGATGCCGAGAGCGAACGCGAGCCCCAGGATCGGTACGCAGAGCATGGCCGAGACGGCGACGTCGGCGACCATGTGGCCGACGAGGATCGCACTCCGCCGCACCGGCGTCAGTAGGAGCCGGTCGAAGTAGCCGTCCTGCACGTCGACCACCAGCGCCTGGGCACGAGACACGCCGGTGACGCCCAAGAGGATCGCGGTGGCCATCTCGAACGCCTTGTAGTCGAACCCGGGGATGTTGGCCTGGGTGAGGTCCTGGAGCGTGCCGATGTTCACGATGAAGAAGAAGAAGGCGATGAACACCGGCGGGAGGACGGCCTCGAGGTCGCGGGGCACCGCCCGCAACGCGCGTCCCGCGATGGCGACGACGTCGTGCAGGAACCCCGCGGGTCGCGCGCGCGCGACGGCGGACTCGACGTCGTGTCCGACGTGGAAGGTGACTTCGGCGGTGGTCATCGCAGATCCTCCGGGTGGGCGTGGTCGTCGTCGGTGTCGAACCGGTTCCCGGTGAGCTCGAGGAACACGTCGTCGAGCGTCGGTGAGCGCAACGTGAGGTCACGCACCCCGACAGCGGCGTCGTGCAACGCGATCGCCACAGGACCGACCGCCGACGGTCCGTCGGCGGTGCTGATCGTCAGCTCGTCGCCGTGACCCTCGACGGCATCGACCCCGGCCACGAGGACGAGGGCGTCGCGGGCGGCGACGGTGTCGCCGTCGATGCGGGCGACGATCACGTCGGTACCGACGCTGCGCTTGAGCTCGACGGGAGTGCCCTCGGCGACGAGCGCGCCGGCGTCGACGATGCCGATGCGGTCGGCCAGCTCGTCGGCCTCCTCGAGGTACTGCGTGGTGAGCAGGATCGTCATCCCGAGCTCGTCGTTGAGCCGTCGCACCTCCTCCCACACGCGGATGCGGCTCCCCGGGTCGAGGCCGGTCGTCGGCTCGTCGAGGAAGAGGACCTCGGGGTTGTGGACCAGCGCCGCGGCGAGGTCGAGCCGGCGGCGCATGCCGCCCGAGTACGTGTCGATCCTCCGCTCGAGGGCGTCGCCCAGCTCGACGAGCGCGCGGAGATCGACCAGCCGCCCCTCGACCTCACGCCGGGAGAGGCCGTAGAGCCGGCCCTGGAACCGGAGCAGCTCCTCGCCGGTCTGCCTCGGGTCGAGCGCGACGTCCTGGAGCGCGACACCGATGCGCAGGCGCACGTCGGTGGGACGCTCGACGACGTCGAAGCCCGCGACCGTCGCGGTGCCGCCGGTGGGCGCCAGCAGGGTGCAGAGCATCTTCACCGTCGTCGACTTCCCGGCGCCGTTCGGTCCGAGGAGGCCGTAGATCTCGCCACGCCCGACGCTGAGATCGAGCCCGTCGACCGCGCGGACGTCGCCGAAGGTGCGGGCGAGGCCACGGGCGGAGATCGCGGGTGTCGACAAGGGGGATGCCCCGATCGGACGGGTGGGGGAAGGGGTCGTCGTCTGGGTCATGGGGGCAACCTACGGGTCGATGCGGCCAGATCCTGACCGCATGGGAGCGCTTCCTCGGTCCCATGCAGACCGCCCGCCGGGCGCGAACTCATCGCCCTGTGCACGACCCGGGGCCGAATTGCGGTCGATTCCGGTCCGCAACCTGGGCCAGGATGGACCGATGGCCGATCCGACCGCCAGGATCCTGGTGCTCCTATCCCTGCTCCAGACCCACAAGTTCTGGTCGGGTACCGAGCTGGCATCCCGGCTCGAGACCAGCGCGCGGACCCTGCGGCGCGACGTCGAGCGGCTCCGGGCGCTCGGCTACCCGGTCGACGCGACCCCGGGCCCGACGGGTGGGTACCGCCTGGCGCAAGGCGCGCATCTCCCACCGCTGCTGCTCGACGACGACGAGGCGGTCGCCATCGCGGTCGGGCTCGGGGCCGCCGCGAGCGCGTCCGTGGAGGGGATCGAGGACACCTCGGTACGAGCCCTGGCCAAGTTGGAGCAGGTGCTCCCCGACCATCTGCGGCGGCGCGTGCACGCCGTGCACACCAATGTGTCCTCGTTGCGGTGGGCGGGCGCGGGTCCGACGATCGACGCCGACCACCTCGCGGTGCTCGCGCTGTCGTGTCGCGACTGCGAGCAGGTGTACTTCGACTATCGCAGTCGGAACGGGATCGACACGGCCCGCCTGGTCGAGCCGCACCGACTCGTCTCGGCCGGCCGGCGGTGGTATCTCGTGGCGTGGGACGTGCGCC
Source organism: uncultured Actinomycetes bacterium (assembly GCA_963750045.1). Lineage (GTDB taxonomy): Bacteria > Actinomycetota > Acidimicrobiia > IMCC26256 > DASPTH01 > DASUAS01. The sequence goes on from CAVVPD010000007.1 coordinate 226,174, forward strand.
GCGACGACTGGCGTACGTTCCGCCTCGATCGACTCGACCGGCCGCGGCTGGGCGGCGTGCGCTTCGACCCGCGGCCGCCGCCCGGCGGTGACGCGGCCACGTTCGTGGCGGCATCGATCAAGGCCATGCCGTCGGCGTTCTCCGCCTCCTTCGAGGTCGAGGCCCCAGTCGACGCGGCCGCGCGCACGCTGCGGTCGACGGGCGTCGAGGTCGAGGCGGTCGACGAGCGCAGGTCGCGCGTGCACGTGCGCACCGACTCGGAAGAACGACTCATCGTCGTGATCGCGATCGCAGCCACCGAGTTCGAGCTGACCGACCTCGAGCCTGCCGGGTTACGCGCCCGCGTCGGAACCGTCGCCGGGCGCCTCGACCGCGCCGCACGCTGAGGTCCCGCGCTCCGTCAGCCTCCGGAGACGTCGCGCGGCTTCGCCTTCCCCTGGCCGATCCACGGCATCATCGAGCGGAGGCGGTCGCCCACCTCTTCGATCGGGTGCTCGGCCGACTTCTTGCGCAACGCGTTGAACACCGGACGCCCGGCCTGGTTCTCGAGGATCCACTCCTGCGCGAACTTGCCGGTCTGGATCTCGTCGAGGATCTGGCGCATCTCCGCACGCGTGTCGTCGGTGACGATGCGCGGGCCACGCGTCATGTCGCCGTACTCGGCGGTGTCGGAGATCGAGTACCGCATGTTGGCGATGCCACCCTCGTAGATGAGGTCGACGATGAGCTTCACCTCGTGCAGCGTCTCGAAGTACGCCGACTCGGGCTGGTAGCCCGCGTTCACGAGCGTCTCGTAGCTCGCCTTGATGAGCTCGACGAGGCCACCGCAGAGCACCACCTGCTCGCCGAAGAGATCGGTCTCGGTCTCCTCCTCGAAGGTGGTGTCGAGCACGCCGGCGCGGGTGGCGCCGATCGCACGGGCGTACGCCAGCGCGGTCTGCTTGGCCTTGCCCGTCTCGTCGGCCGACACCGCGACCAGCGCGGGGACGCCGCCGCCCTCCTCGAAGGTCCGGCGCACGAGGTGGCCCGGGCCCTTCGGCGCGATCATCCACACGTCGACGCCCTTGGGCGGGCGGATCTGCCCGAAGTGGATGTTGAAGCCGTGGGCGAACGCGAGCGAGTCACGCTCGTTCAGGTTGGGCTCGATCTCCTCGCGGTAGACGCGGGCCTGCTCGGTGTCGGGGAGCAGCACCATGATCACGTCGGCTTCCTTGCACGCCTCGGCGATGGTGACGACGCGCAGCCCCGCCTCCTGCGCCTTCGCCCAGGACGACGATCCCTCGCGCAGGCCGACGCGCACGTCGACCCCCGACTCGAGCATGTTCAGGGCGTGGGCGTGGCCCTGCGAGCCGTAGCCGAGCACCGCGACCTTGCGGCCCTCGAGCAGGGCCAGATCGGCGTCGTCGTCGTAGTAGATGGTTGCCGGCACGGGGAATCTCCTGGTTTTCGGAAGCAGAACAGTCTGTCAGACGGCGCGGCGCCTGACCGCACGGAGCTTGGCCGGGCGGCGCGCCAGCTTGGGCAGGGCGATTCGCCCGGTGCGCTGGAGCTCCAGGATGCCGAACGGTTGCAGCAGGTCGGTCATGGCGTCGAGCTTCTCCGGCGCCCCCGCCACCTGGATGGTGAGCGCGTCGTGGCCGACGTCGTCGATGCGGGTCTGGAAGATCGAGGCCAGCTCGGTGATCTGGGACCGCAACTCGGGCGTCGCCTTGACCGTCACCAGCATCAGCTCGCGCTCGACCGCCTGGTCAGGGCGCAATTCGGCGATCTTGAGCACCGGGATCAGCTTGTTGAGCTGTTTCGTGATCTGCTCGAGCGGCGCGGACTCGGCGTCGACCACGATGGTCATCCGGCTGAGGCGATCGTCCTCCGTCGGGCTGACCGCTAGCGACACGATGTTGAACCCGCGGCGGGCGAACAGCCCGGCGACACGCGACAGCACCCCGAACTTGTTCTCCACCAGCACCGTGAGGATGTGGTGCTTGCCTGACATCTCCGACGTTGCCATGTTCGCCCTTCAGTCCCTTCCGCCCGGACGGTCGTGCGCGGGATCGAGGATCACGTCGTCGTTCGACGTGCCGGACGCGACCATCGGATACACCTTTTCCCGGTAGTCGGTCCGGAAGTCGATCACGACCGGTCGGTCGTCGACCTCGTTGGCCTTCTGGATCGTGGTCTCGACGTCTTCGGGCGTGTCGACGCGGAAGGCCACGCACCCCATCGCCTCCGCCCACTTCACGTAGTCGGGGAGGTCGGGCGAGAGGTACACCTCGCTGTAGCGCTCCTCGTAGAAGAGCTCCTGCCACTGGCGGACCATGCCGAGGTAGGCGTTGTTGAGGATCGCGATCTTCACCGGGATCCGCTCGGCGCTCGCGGTGACGAGCTCCTGCGCGGTCATCTGGAAGCACCCGTCGCCATCGACCGCCCACACCATGCGCTCGGGCTTGCCCACCTTGGCGCCGATGGCCGCAGGGACCGCGAAGCCCATGGTGCCGAGGCCACCCGAGTTGACCCACGTGTAGGGGTGGTTGAACTTCCAGCGCTGGCTCGTCCACATCTGGTGCTGCCCCACGCCCGACGCGACGATCGTGTCGTCGGGGGTGTTGTCGCGCAACTGGTCGATCACGTACTGGGGCTTGAGCGGACCGTCTTCCATCTGCTCGTAGTGCAGCGGGAACTGGTCCTGCCACTGGCGCAGCTGGATGTGCCACCCGGAGAGCGACGGCCACTCGCGCCCACGCTCTCCGGAACGGGTCTTCTCGGCGCGCACCGCCTTGACCATCTCCTCGATGACGAGGCGGCAGTCGCCCACGATCGGCACGTCGGGTCGGCGCACCTTGCCCAGCTCGGCGGGATCGATGTCGACGTGGATGATCTTGGCGCCCTGGGCGAACGCGTCGACCTTGCCGGTCACACGGTCGTCGAAGCGCGAACCCAACGCGATCAGCAGGTCGGACTGCTGCATCGCGGTGATGGCCGTGTAGTTGCCGTGCATGCCGGGCATTCCGAGGCACCGCTCGTGGTCGTCGGGGAACGCGCCCCGCGCCATCAACGTCGTCACCACGGGGAAGCCGGTGAGCTCGACGAGCTCGCGCAATGCCTCGGCGGCGCGCGCCTTCAGGATGCCGCCGCCGGCATAGATGACCGGGCGCTCGGCCTCGGCCATGAGCCGCGCCGCGTCCTTGATCTGCTTGGCATGGCCCTTCGTGATCGGCTTGTAGCCCGGGAGATCCACCGAATCCGGCCAGTACCAGCTCATCGACTGGTTGGCGACGTCCTTGGGCAGGTCGATCAGCACCGGACCGGGACGACCGGTCGTCGCGACGTGGAATGCCTCCCGCACCACCCGCGGGATGTCGGCGGCGTCGGTGACCAGCCAGTTGTGCTTGGTCACGGGCATGGTGATCCCGACCGTGTCGGCCTCCTGGAACGCGTCGGTGCCGATCACCGCGTACGGCACCTGACCGGTCACGACGACCAGCGGGATGCTGTCCATGTACGCGTCGCACAAGGGCGTCACGATGTTGGTCGCCGCCGGGCCGCTGGTGACCATCGCCACCCCGGGGCGACCGGTGGCGTGCGCGTACCCCTCGGCCATGTGGCCGGCGCCCTGCTCGTGCCGCACGAGGATGTGGCGGATCGACGAGTCGATGAGCGGGTCGTAGACCGGGAGGATGGCACCGCCGGGGAGGCCGAACATGACCTCCGTGTGCTCCATCTCGAGGCTCTTGATGAGGGCCTGGGCTCCGGTGAGCTGCATGGTCTGTGCTTCCTGTCAGGGCCGGTTCACGAGCGAATGCGGGCAGAAAAAACCCCCCGCCGGGGCGAGGGGTGGGAACGCACGGGCGCGAGGGCGCGCCGTGCGTTAGGTGACTACGAGGATGGTGGTGTGCGAGTGCATCGACTCACCAGTGTGCCCGAATCCGGCCACTGGTGCAAGTCATTCATGCGGCGGCGCTCGCGACGCGACGGTCGAAGGGCAGGAACCCCTCCGCGCTCGCGGCGGCGGCACCGACCGGCGCGAGGTCGCCGATCGATCGGTAGACCAGGTACCGGGGCACCCACCGCGGCCGGAACTTGGCGTTGAAGCGCAGCAACGACTCGATCTGGAAGTGCGGGTTCAGCCGGCGGACCACCCAGGCCTGGGCACGGGCACCGGGCGAACGCCTCCCGATCGCCTCGTCGATCAGGCTCCGGCAGAACGCGAAATTCAGCGACACCGCGTCGATGCCGTGGTCGCGCGCCCACTCGATGGTGTCGACGATCAGCCGCTCGTTCACACCGTTCGGCCCCACCTCGTCCCGCCGCATCGCGTCGAGCGACAGCCCGGCACCGGCCCGGCACGGCACGTACCGCTGGAACGCGAACGGGGTGCCGTCGAGCGTCGCGCGCGACCGCGACGAGGCACTCCGGGTCTCGCCCCGAGAGCAGGCGGTCGAGCGCCATGGAGAAGCCGCGCTCGGGGGCTCCGCGCCGACCACGCTCGGCGATGCCGAGCAACGCTTCCCTGAGATCGTCGTCGAGGTCGCCTTCGCGGTGGAACTCCGTCGTGATGGCGAAGTTGTTCGTGCGGTTGACGGCCTGGCGGACGTCGCGCATGGACCGACCGGCCAGGGTGAAGGAGTCGACCTCGACGATCGCCTCGTCGCCCAGGTACTCCGCCGCGCAACCCCGCGTCGAGGTACAGCGCCAGACGGTCGCCCCGCACCCCCATCACCGCCGGTCGCCATCCCATCTCGTCGCACCGGGCCAGGAAGCTCCCCAGCGCGCCCGCGAACGCGGCCGGGTCTCCGACCGGATCACCCGACGCCAGCCCGACGCCGCTGACGCAGCGATAGGCGAGTGCGGCCCGGTGGTCGGCGGAGAACACGTGACGCTTGTCCGCTCGCAGCGCGAAAGGATCGAGCGTGTCGCCGTCGGTCCGATCGGTGAGCGTGAGCACCGCCGCGTGCGTCTCGTCGACGTCGTCTCCCGCCCCCGCGGGGGCGAACGCGACGACGAGCAGCACCCCGACGGTGAGGAACCCGAGCAGCGCGAGCGAGATCGGGAAGACGCGTGCCGCGCCGTGGAACTCCAACGAGCCGCTCGCGCCGCCGAGGCGGCGCGCGACCTCGATCAGTGCCCGGCCCGGCTTGAACGGCACCCGTAGCCGTGAGGCGCCGAGGGCGAGACCGGCGATGCCGAGCCCCACGTCGACGACGGCCAGGGCCAGCGCCACTCGCACCACCCGCACCACCCGTCCCCTCGGGAGCGGGACGGAGAACAGGTCACGGGCACGGACGAGCACCGCGGCCACCCCGAGCGCCAGCACCGCCTCCTCGACGTCGAGGCCCTTCACCACGTGCAGGACGGCCGACAGGCTCAGGAGCCCCAGCGCCCCGAAGTACGCGCTCCGGCGGCGTTGGGCGAGCCCCCGGCCGAGGAGCATGAGCACGACGCCGATCAGCGCCGTCGTGCCGCCGGCGAGGTGCACCACCATCGGATCGACGAGCCCCTCGACCAGCTCGAGGCGGAGCGGAAGCTCGGGAGTGAGGGCCGAGACCACGCTCACCCCACCGACCGCGGCGACGGCGAACCCGAGCCCCCGGGGGCTCGTCATCCAGGCGCATGCTCGCCGGGAGAAGTGGCGGGACGACCGGGACGGTCGAATGCGCTCATCCGGCAACGCCGTTGCGTGGGAGGGCATCGACTCGGGCACCACCATCAGGCGACGGCCGCCATCGGACCGTCCCGCCACGCACAGGATGCAGGACGCCCTGTGAGAGGAACATGAGGATCAGCAGGGAGGTGGGAAACCCGACGGGCGCCGATCACCGGGGGACGTCACGGTCGGGGTACGCGCGTGGCAGGTGCAACCGGACCCGGGCACCCCCGCCGGCCCCCTCGCCGTCGGTCGCCACGCCGATCTCGACGGTCCCACCGTGGGAACCGGCGATGGCATCGACGATCGCGAGCCCCAGCCCCGCACCCCCGTGGGCCTGGGGGCTGTCGCCGGCTGAGAACCGGCCGACCCCCTGCTCCAACCATTGCGGCGGGAAGCCCGGCCCGTCGTCGGCAACCTCCACCACCGCGTCCTCCCCGTCGTCCGTGACGGTGACCTGCACTCGGTGGCGTGCGTAGCGCAGCGCGTTCTCGACCAGGTTGCGTACCGCCCGCTCGATCGCCGGGGCGTCGCCGCGGATCCGCCCGTGGCCGGCGATCCCGACGACGACCGGAGGCGTCCGCGTGCCGTCGGCCACCGCGGTCGCGGTGTTCACCGCCCGCCGGGAGATCTCGACGAGATCGCACAGGGTCTGCGGCGGCGGCCCGGCCGAACGCGTCCGCGCCAGCACGAGCAGGCTCACCGCGAGGTGGTCGAGGCGGTCGATCTCCTCCAGCGCGGAGTCCAGCGCGGCGGCGGTCTCCGCGTCGGCGCCCGCGTCGGTCTGCAGGCGCGCGAGCTCGAGCTCCCCGCGCGATCGAGATGGGCGTGCGCAGCTCGTGGCTCGCGTCGTCGAGGAACATCCGCTCGTGTTCCAGCGCGGCTTCGATCCGTTCGAGCAAGTGGTTGAGCCGCCGGGCCAGCTCGGCGAGTTCCTCACCCGCATTCTCCGGCACCGAGAGCCGGCGGCTGAGCTGCCGCGCGGAGCGCGCCGAGATGACGTCGGCATCCTCGATCATCTCCTGCACCGGGGAGAGCGCGGCACCCGCGAGGAACCAGCCCGCCAACGTGACCAGGCCGGCGAGGAGCGGGAGCCCGACCGCCAGCGCGAGCTCCAACCTGCGCTGGGCGCGGGCCGTCTCCTCCAACGTCGTCCCGACCACGACGACCTTGCCCGTGTTCGCGACGGGCCCCGCCCGCAGCCGCGCCCGCTCCCCCCGCGGGCCCGCGTCGCGCACCAGCGTGACTTGATGCTCACGCGCGAGCGCGAGGTCGGCGCCACGGATGACGGTACGGCGACGGAGCGCGCGTGGCGAGCCTGCGATCACCTGACCGTCGGGGCCGATCACCTGCGCGAAGGACTCCGCGTCGGGGATCGCCGGCTTCACCGTCGAGTCACCCGCCGCTTTGACCTGTTGTGCGGCGGCGAGGAAGCGCGTCCGGAGCGATTCGTCGAGCGCGGAGTTCAAGGCCGAGCGGTACTGCACGTCGACCAGCACCCCGACCAACGCCGAGAGCGCCAGCGTCACGAGGGCGAAGATCAGCGTGAGGCGCCCGCGCAGCGTCCGCGGTCGGAGCCTCACCGCTGGGTCATTGCTTCACGCCGCGCTGCGCAACCGGTACCCCACACCGCGCACCGTCTCGATGGTCTTGCGCCCGAACGGCCGGTCGATCTTCTCCCGCAGGTAACGGACGTAGACATCGACCACGTTGGAGGTGCCGTCGTACGCGAAGTCCCACGCGTGCTCGAGAATGGCCGTGCGCGTGAGCACTTCGTCGGGATGGCGGAGGAAGAGCTCGAGCAGCGCGAATTCCTTCGGGCTGAGGTCGATGTCGACGCCGCCGCGGGTGACGCGGTGAGTGGCGGGATCGAGGTCGAGGTCACCCGCGCTCAGCACGGAAGGACGTGGCACCGCCCCGCGCCGGGTCAACGCGCGCAGCCGCGCCGCCAACTCGGCGAAGGAGAACGGCTTGGCGAGATAGTCGTCGGCCCCCGCGTCGAGCCCCGTCACCCGGTCGTCGACACCATCGCGCGCGGTGAGGAGCAGGACAGGGGCCCAGCGACCCCGGGCGCGCAGCTCCCGGCAGACCTCGAAGCCGTTGGGCGGCGGGATCATCACGTCGAGCACCACGGCGTCGTAGTCGTTCTCCGACGCCAGCCACAGCCCGTCCGTGCCCGTGCCCGCGACGTCGACCGCGTAGCCCTCGCGTTCGAGTGCTCGCTTCACCAACGCGGCCATCTTGACCTCGTCCTCCACGACGAGCACGCGCACCGCCGCATCGTAGGAGACGGCGAGCGGATCCGACGTCACGCGGTCCACCCCCGCTCGGCGCGCGCGTCCAGGCTCATCCCGACACCTGACCACACCGTCGATGAGGGTTGGATGAGAGCGTCTCAGCGCTGGTGCCGGGGGCAGGAGTAGGTCGTGCGGCCACCCACCGTCCGCCGCAACAGCGGGGCGCCGTCCCTCGGGCAGTGGAGCCCGGGCCCCCGGGCAGACGTGAGGTCGCCGGTGTGCGACCCACCGCGCCGCCCCAGGATCCGCAGCGTGTCCCGGACGGCCCGGTGCAGGCGGCGCACCTCGTCGTCGCCCAGCTCGTCGGCCGGGCGGGCGGGATCGATCCCGGCGCGCCACAACGCCTCGTCGCACAGGAGGTTGCCCAGTCCGGCGATGCGCGACTGGTCCATGATCACGGCCTTGACCGGCGCCCGGCTCCTGGCCGTGATCCCACGGAGCTGGGCCAGCGTGAGGTCGAAGGCGTCGGGCCCCAGGCGCTCTTCGTCCGGGTCGAGCTCCACCGCGCCGAGCCGGCGTGGATCGCGCGAGATACATCGTGCCGCCGTCGGCGAACGTCACCCCGAACCGGTGCCAGGCGGGATCGGCCTTGTTGCTGGCGTAGAGCAGAGGATCCCCGGCGGCCTCGTCGTCGACCAGGACGCGCCCGCTCATCCCGAGGTGCAGCCCGAGCACGGCTCCCGAGTCGACGTCGACCAGGATGAGCTTGCCGCGCCGCCGCGCCGCGCTGAAGGCCTGGCCGGACAACGCGGCGCGGCACGGCACGCGGCGTCAAGCCCCGCTTGAGGAACCAGGCGTCGGGCGCGTGCACCTTCGCGATCTGACGATCGAGCGCCCGCGCGCGTCGAGCAGCGCGCGCGCCGTCTCGACCTCGAGGATCTCCGGCACGTGCGCGCCGTCAGTCGTTCGCGACGCCCGCCCCGCGAAGGGCGGGACTCGCGGTGGCGCGCATCCGCTTCAGCACTCGGGTGTCGACCGTCGGGGCATCAGGGTGGATTCCCCCGTTCGCGGCGACGGCGTCGTCCCACATCCGTGAGCGCGACAGTCTGGTGTCGCGATCGTCGAGCTCGCGACAGTCGAGCCGGTCGGTGTTGAGGTCGACGGTGATCGTGTCGCCGTCCTGGAGCAGTGCGATCGGGCCGCCGAGAAATGCCTCGGGCGACACGTGTCCGACGACGAGGCCAACCGATCCACCCGAGAACCGCCCGTCGGTCATGAGCGCGACCGTGATGCCCCTCGCACGACACAGCGCCGTGATGCGTGACGTCGGGTCGAGCATCTCGGGCATGCCCGGCGCGCCGCGAGGGCCCTCATACCGGACGATGACGATGTCGCCGTCGGCGAACGACTCGGGGGAGTCCTCGAGTGCGGCGATGAGCGACGACTCCCCCTCGAACACGCGCGCGCTACCGGTGAACTTCCCGTCGACGATGCCGCCCTCCACTCCCGCCACCTTGAGGATGGCTCCGCCCTCGGGTGCGAGGTTGCCCCGGAGCAGGCGGAGACCGCCGGTCGGCTTGAACGGTGCGCCCGCGGGGAGCACGACATTGCCGTCGGGCGCCGGCGGGTCGAGGCGCTCGACCTGCTCGGCCAGCGTCTCGCCGGTGCAGGTGAGCGCCGATCCGTCGAGCTCACCGGCGGCGAGGAGCTCCCTCACGATGACAGCGACGCCCCCGATCGCGTCGACGTCGACCATCGAGTACTCCCCGAAGGGCCGCATGTTCACGAGCACCGGGAGCCGGTGCGAGAGCTCGTTGAACTCCTGCTGACTGATCACGTCGTCCCAGAGGTCGAAGCCGGCGGCGCGAGCGATCTCGGGCGCGTGGAGCACGACGTTGGTGGAGCCACCCATTGCCATCACCACGACGAAGGCGTTGCGCATCGCAGCCGGGGTGACGATGTCGCGAGGGCGGATGCCGGCCGCGGTGATCGTGGACAGCAGCCCGGCGATCTCGTCGGGGAACGACTTCGTGCGGCGGGTGTCGTCGGAGGCCGGAGCGACCATGTGCAGCGGTTCCATGCCCAGGACGCCGATGAACGTCTGCATGGTGTTGTAGGTGAACATGCCGCCACAGCTGCCCTGGCCAGGACACGCATGCAGCGCGAGGCGAGCGCGCACCTCGGGGTCGGGATCGGCGGCGTACTGGAACGCCGTCACGAGGTCGATGGGCTTGCCGGTCACGGGATCGATCCCGGGGTGGATCGATCCGTCGGAGAGCATCACGGCCGGGACGTTGTGCTCGAGCAGGGCGGCCAAGGTGCCGACGGGCGGCTTGTCGCACGCGACGACCGTGACGATCCCCGACATGTCGTTGGCCTTGAGGTGCGCCTCCGTGCTGTCGTTGACCAGCTCGCGACTCGTCAGCGAGTACCGCATGCGGTCGGTGCCGTTGAGCTGGCCGTCGGAGACACCCAGGGTGAACGCCGGCGCGATGAGACGGACGGGGAGATCGTCGTCGTGGATCCGCTGGGCCAGCGCCTCGTGCACCGCATCGACCTTCGACCGCACGCCGAGGTAGCACTGGCTGTCGCCGAGCGTGCCGATGACGCCCCACACGGGACCGTGAACCTTGGCAACGTCCTCACCCAGGAAGCGAGCGGTCCCGACACGTTGGACATCACGCCCGGGATTTCCCGACACGAACTCACGGGACATGTCGCTCACGGTCACCGTCCCTTTCATCCCATCCGACATCGGAGGCAGCGTACCCTCGGTGGTGTCGCGCCCTCTTCGAGAAAGGCCTGCCGATGAGCGTGCTCGTGACGACGACCGACGGATACCACATCTTCACGTCGAAGGGCGAGCACTTCAGGTCGCTCGAAGGCCACCGCGTCGAGGCGCTGGCGCGGGGCCCCGACACGACCTGGCTCGCCGTGGTCGACCGACGGGGCGTCTGGCGCCACGGCGCCGACAGCCGGTGGGTACCGCTCGCGACCGCCGACACCGACCTGACCGCCCTCGTGACCGCGGGCACGACGGTGTATGCGGGAACCGCCGACGCCCGGATGCTGCGGCTCTCCGACGCGGGTGAGATCGTGCCGCTCACCGGGTTCGACGCGGTCCCCGGACGCGACCAGTGGCACGCCGTCGGGATACCGCTGCAGGTCCGGTCGATGGCGGCGACGTGCGACGGCGGCGCGCTGCTCGTCAACGTCCACGTCGGCGGCATCCCCCGATCGGTCGATGGCGGGAGCGCCTGGCTCCCGACGATCGACGTCGACGACGACGTCCACCAGGTGCTCGCCCACCCGTCGCGACCCGAGATCGTCGTCGCCGCGGCCTCGGTGGGCCTGTGTCGCAGCGCAGACGGCGGAGCGACGTGGAACAGCACGACCGACGGCATGGAGCTTTCGTACGCGCGGTGTCGCGATCGTCGGTGACGACGTCGTCGTCACCGTGTCGGACGGCCCGAGCGCGAGGCGGTCCGCGTTGTACCGCGCCGGAGTCGACGGTGGCGCCGTGGAACGCGTGCGCGGCGGCCTCCCCGACTTCCTCGGTGGGAACGTCGACACTCACTGCATCGCGAGCGACGGGCGGCGCGTCGCACTGGTCGACGGCAATGGTGACGCGTGGTCGTCGTCCGAAGGACTCGAAGGCTGGCAGCCCATAGCCTCCGGGCTGCGCGGGGTGACGGCAGTCGCGGTCGCCTGACTCGTGGCAGTGCACCACTACTCTCGGGGCTTCGAGCGAGGAGCCGCGTGGGGGAACGCATGAGTCAAACTGCTGGCATCGCCGTCGCCGACCGCGGCGGTGTCGTACCCCGCACGTTCGCGTGGAGCGGTGAACCGCTCGGGGAGCGCCTCCGCTGGTTCGCCGACGGCCTGCGTACCGTCATGCTCGAGCAGGGGTACACCGAGGTCGCCGCACCGGGCCCCGACGTCGCCGTCGTGCTGCACTTCGTGGACCCCGCGGCCGCGAAGCCCTACCGCCGCAAGAACGCACCGACGTTCGTCGTCGCGCTCGCCGAGCTCGACGCGCCCCCTGACGACATGCTGCGCACCGGGTACCCGCTCCTCGTCCGCGGGTTGGCGAACCTGACCATCATGGTCAGCCCGACCGCGAGCGGGTCGATCGCGCAGTTCGTCACGCTCGAGCAGGGGATGTATGCGATCGACACCGGCGACGACGACGCTGAGTTCTTCACCAGCGTGTTCGCGCGCGTCGAGCCGCTGGCGTCCTCGCGACTCGTGATCGGGAACGAGTTCACCACGGACCTTCCCGATGAGCTGCGCGACGGCGACGGCGTCACCCGCCAGATCACGCGTGCCGGTCGGCGTCTCGCCGCGCTCGATCTGCTCCCCGCCGCCTTCCCCATCGAAGAGATCCTCTCGGAACGCGACCTGCGACACGTGAAGCTGCTGTACGGCATCGGCGGGCTGAGCTACGGCAACGTGAGCGCGCGTCGAGTCGTGCCCGACGCCGAGCCCCAGCCGCAGTACTGGATGAGCGCGAGCGGCGTCGACAAGTCCGCGCTCTACGAGATCGGGCGCGACATCCTGCTCGTGAACGGTTACGACGAAGCGCGCGACATCATGCTGCTCAGCGTGCCTGACGGCGTCGAGCCGCGTCGCGTCTCGGTCGACGCCATCGAGCACTGGATGATCTACCGCGACCATCCCGCCGTGGGCGCGATCCTCCATGTGCACGCGTGGATCGAGGGCACCATCGCCACCGAGATCAACTATCCCTGCGGCACCGTCGAGCTCGCCGAGTCGGTTGCCGAGCTCGTCCGTCGTGCGCCGGATCCGTCACGCGCGGTCGTCGGCCAGCGCAACCACGGTCTGACCATCACCGGCCACACCCTCGACGAGATCTTCGAGCGCATCGACGGCCGCATCGTGCGCAAGGTGCCGATGGACTGAGCTAGCGCGCCCAGGCCTGCTCGAGCGCGGCGATCGTCCACACCGATGCGCGCACCGACCCGTCGGGGGTGAGGTGCACGAGATCGTCGTTCCGCACGACGTGGAGCGAGCCGTCGTACCAGAGCGCGTGCTGCCAGCGATCCGCAGTGTCGGCGAGCGCCTGCCACCAGTCGGCGGCCACCACTCCTTCCGACCCCGGGTAGCGGCGGTCGGCCCACGTGAGGACGGTGGCCGTCGTGGTCTTCGTGGCGAAGCTCGTGTCGTTCGGGTCGGTCGGCACCGGCGGCGGCGGCGAAACCGCCCAGATCACGTACAGACCGCGAGCCGTGGCTGTGCGCATGAGGTCGCGGGCCACGGCCTGCCACTGCTGGAAGTAGTCACGCGAGCCGTACACCACCGGGCCGTTGGGTACGCACGAGGCGCACGCACCGGCCCACTCGAACACCACGGTGTCGACGTCGGGGTGCGCGGCGAGTTGCTGCGCGAAGTACTCCGGAGACGGGAGGCCGTCCATGAGGTCGAGGAGCCCCGACGCCGCGATCGTTCCCGAGGAGACGGTGGCGTCGATCCCGCGGAACGCGAGGATGGTCGGCAACGACCACACGACCTGACCGGCGAGGGAGTCGCCCATCACCAGGATCGAGTGGTGGCCGGGCGCGACGGTGCCGACGGGCGGCCAGGGATTTCCCGCCGCCACACCCTCGGGCGGGGGCGTCGCCGTCGTGGTCGTGGGCGCCACGGTGGTCGTGGTGGGCGCGCTCGGGGCGGGCGCCGCGGGCGTCGAGGTCGACGGGCTCACCTGGGGTCCCGCGTCCGCACCGCATCCCGCCCCGAGGACGGCCAACGAACCGAGGAGGGCGATCAGCCCGATGGTCGCACCACGGTGCACCGGCTCAACCGCCACCGGCGCCCGGAGTCGCGGCGGGGGCGGCTGCCGCCGCCGCGGCCCGGCGCACCGCGGTGGCGACGACGGGCGCGACCCGGTCGGCGCCCGCGCCGTCGAAATGCGCGCCGTCGGGACGCACCGCGGGATCGGAGACGCCCTTCGGGCAGAGCACGGAGTCGAGATCGAGCAGCCGGGTTCCGTGCGCGAGGGCCGCCCGGTGCCACGCGTCGATGATCGCGTTGCGGATCGCCGGATCCATGCGTGACGGGATCTGCGGATCGGTGCCCACGAGCTGGCTCTCCCCGAAGCACGGTGGCTTCACCGCGACCACTTCGGCTCCCTGGGCACCCAGGGTCTCGAAGAGCTTCGAGACGTCGCGGTCGTAGACGGCACTCCAGGCCGGGTCGCCGGGGCGCAGGGTACCCCCGCTCGGGAGCACGACGTCGAACACGTCCCAGGCGCCCGCCATCACGACTACCGCGTCGGGCCGGAACGTGGCGATGTCGGCCGCCCACTCACGTTGCCAGAACCCGGCGCCGCCGCACTTGTTGGCGACACGGTTGCCGTCGATGAGGAACGTCGGCGCGCTGATGATCGAGCAGCCGAGGATGGCCCGGTTCCACACCACCATCCCGGGCTGCGCCGAGACTCCGTACACACCGGGATCGGCGTGGACGCCCTGGGCGAGCGTGGCGGCCTGCGAGTCGCCGACGACGAGCACCTTGAGCGGCACCGTCGCAGCCCGCTTCGAGACCACGGGCGGGCCACCGCGGTCCGCCACCTGCCCGATGTTCCCGCTCAGCGCGGGCTCGGCCCCCACGGTCGCCGCGAACACCCCGACCGACAACGCGATGACCACGCCGACGGTGGCGACGCGTGCGAAGCGGGGCGAGTGGAGCCGCGCTCCCCGTCGGATCGGCTCGTCGACGAGCACGTGGGTGCCCCACGAGAGGAGCACCACGACGCCCAGACGGACCGCGAGCAGGGTGAGGCCGCTCATCCCCGTGCGCGCCGGCGTGACGACGAGGTAGGTGGGCCAGTGCCAGAGATACATCTCGTACGAGATGCCGCCCACCCAGCGCATCGGTGCCAGCGCGAGGCCCCAGCCGAGCACACCGGGCGCGGGCTGCACCAACCGCCAGAGCACGACGCTGGTGGCGACCGAATACCCGAACAACCCGTAGCGCCCGTAGAAGAAGTCGTGCACGGCCGTCTGGTCCGTGAGGAACCACGGCACGACCACGACCGCGAGGCAGAGCGGCGCCGCGATGGCGAGCAGGGCGCGCCCGAGTCGCGACCGCAGTGGACCGTGGATCATGACGATCACCGCCAGCACCGCGCCCATCAGCATCGCCTGGGCGCGGGTGTCGGTGCCGTAGTAGACGCGCGACGGATCGCCGCCCGGCTGGTACAACGCGACCATCCACATCGCCGACGCGATCGACCCGAGGAGGGCGACGACGCCGACCGCGATGATGGCGCCCCTCGGGCTCGAGCGCCGCCGGGCCACCCAGAGCACGGCGAGGACGATCAGCGGCCAGAACAGGTAGAACTGCTCCTCGACGGCGAGCGACCACAGGTGCAGCACAGGCGACGGCGTCGTGAAGGCCCCGAAGTACGACTGGCCCGACGCGATGAAGTGCCAGTTGACCACGTAGAAGAGCGACGAGATGACGTCGGCGCGCACCGTGTCCAGGCCGATCGACGGCGCCAGGAACGCGGCGTACACCAGCACGGCACCGAGCACGACGAAGAGCGCCGGGAGCAACCGGCACGCCCGGCGCGCCCAGAAGTTGGCGAGGGCGATGCGCTCGGTGCGGTTCCACTCGCGCAACAGGATCCCGGTGATGAGGAACCCGGAGAGCACGAAGAACGTGTCCAGCGACAGCACGCCACCGGCGGTGAAGTAGCCGGCGTGCACGGAGATCGCGAACCAGATGCTGAACCCCCGCCAGCCGTCGAGGGCGGGCCAGTGTTGGCGGGTGGCAGGTTGCGGGGCGGTCACGGGGCATCCTGCCGGTCAGAGCGGCGCAAGGGACGTCGAAGGGTACGAGCTGGAGGCCCTGCCGTCGCGCACGCCCATCGGCCCAGGTTGGCCGACCTCCGGGCGTCGTGGCAGGGCCGAAAGCCCCGTCGCCGCTCAGGCCTGCAGGCGTTCGTCGAGGAGTCGACCGACCACCTGGGGGTTGCCCTGCCCGGCCAGCGCCTTCATCGCCTCACCCATGAGGAAGCCGCGCTTCTTCTTGCGGACCTTGTCGTCGCCGGAGCGCCACTCCGTGACCGCGTCGGCGTTGACGGCCAGCACCCCGTCGAGCACCCGACCGACTTCGCCGGCGTCGCTCACCTGCGACAGCCCCCGCTCCTCGACGACCTGCTTCGGTCGCTTCGGCAGGGTGAGGCATTCACCCAGCACGTCCTTGGCCTGGCTGCGGGAGATCAGCCCGGCATCGACGAGCCCCACGAGCTCCGCGAGACCGTCCGGAGCGAGCGGCAGCACCGCCGGGGACAACCCGGACTCGTTGAGGTGCCCCAGCACCTCGCCGTTCGCCCAGTTGACGACGTCCTTCGGCGTCCCGCCGTCGAGCGCCGCCACCGCGGCCTCTGCGTACTCGGCGAGGCCCGGTGTCGCGACCAGGACCCGGGCCTCGGACTCGCCGATCCCCACGCGTGCTGCAGTCGGGCGCGGCGGGCGGCCGGCAGCTCGGGCATGGACGCCTTCACGCGTTCCCGCATCTCCGCGGTCGGCGCGACCGGCACGAGATCGGGCTCCGGGAAGTAGCGGTAGTCCGACGAGCCTTCCTTGCTGCGCATCGAATGGGTACGGCCGTCGGCTTCGTCCCAGTGCCGGGTCTCTTGCACCAGCCGTTCGCCCGCTTCGATCGCGGTGATCTGGCGTTCGATCTCGTAGTCGATCGCGCGTCCGAGCGACCGGAGCGAGTTCATGTTCTTGACCTCGACCTTCACACCGAGCTCTGACGTGCCGACCGGTCGCACCGAGACGTTGGCGTCGACGCGCATCGACCCCTCTTCCATCTTCACGTCGGACACGCCGATGGTCTGGAGCACCGACCGCAGCTCCGACACGTAGGCGCGCGCCTGCTCGGCGCTGCGGATGTCGGGACGGCTCACGATCTCCATGAGTGGCACCCCGGCGCGGTTGTAGTCGACGAGCGAGTGGTCAGCCTCGTGGATACGACCCCCGCCGCCCACGTGGACGGTCTTCCCCGTGTCCTCCTCGAGGTGCGCCCGCTCGATGCCGATGCGGGCGCCGTCGACCTCGATCCACCCGTCGACGGTGATGGGCTCGTCGTACTGGGAGACCTGGTAGTCCTTCGGCATGTCGGGATAGAAGTAGTTCTTCCGCGAGAAGGTCGATTCCTCGGGCACCCGCAGGTGCACCGCCTCGGCGAAGCGCAACGCGAACTCCACCGTGCGCTCGTTCAGCACCGGGAGCGAGCCGGGGAGCCCCAGGCAGACCGGGCACACGTGGGTGTTCGGCTCTGCCCCGAACTCGTTCGGGCACCCGCAGAACAGCTTGGTCGCGGTGGAGAGCTCGCAGTGCACCTCGAGCCCCATCACCGCTTCGTACTCCGTCGACCGGTCGGTCGCGGTCATGGCGCCGCTTCCTCCAGGACGCGTGCCACGCGGAACATCACCGGCTCGCCCAACGCGGGCGCCAGCACCTGCACCCCGATCGGCAGTCCTCCCTCGCCGGTGCCGTAGGGCACGCTGATCGCCGCGTGCCCGGCCAGATTCGTGGGGATGGTGCACACGTCGGAGAGGTACATGGCGAGCGGGTCAGCCGACTTGGCGCCGAGCTCGAACGCCACCGTCGGCGACGTGGGCGACAGCAACGCGTCGTACTGCTCGTAGGCGCGAGCGAAGTCACGGATGATCAGCGTGCGCACACGCTGGGCCTGGCCGTAGAACGCGTCGTAGTAGCCGGCCGACAACGCGTAGGTACCGAGCATGATGCGCCGTTTCACCTCGGGTCCGAACCCCGCGTCGCGGGTGCGGGCGTTCATGGCGGCCACGTCGTCGCCGTCGACCCGGAGGCCGTAGCGCACACCGTCGTACCGGGCGAGGTTCGACGAGGCTTCCGCCGGCGCGATCACGTAGTACGCCGACAATCCGTAGCGCACGCTCGGCACGCTGACCCGGTCGACGGTGGCCCCCGCCTTCTCCAGCGCGCGCGCCGCATCCTCGACGGCGCTCAGCACCTCGGGTTGGAAGCCGTCGCCTTCCACGAGCTCGTCGACGACGGCGATCCGAAGACCGTCGACCCCCCGCTCGACCACGGGCCCGACCGGCTCGTAGGGCGACGGGATCGACGTGGAGTCGAGCGGGTCGTGGCCGGCGATGGCGTCGAGCAGGAGCGCGGCGTCGGTGACGGTGGTCGCGAACGGTCCGATCTGGTCGAGCGAGCTGGCGAACGCGATCAGCCCGTAGCGCGACACCAACCCGTAGGTGGGCTTGACGCCCACGACACCGCACAGCGCGGCCGGCTGGCGGATCGAGCCACCGGTGTCGGAGCCGAGACCCAACGGCGCGTATCCCGCCGCCACCGCCGCGGCCGAGCCGCCGCTCGATCCTCCCGGCACCCGCGACGGGTCGCGCGGATTCCGCGTGGGCCCGAACGCCGAGTTCTCGGTGGATGAGCCCATCGCGAACTCGTCGAGGTTGGTCTTCGCCACCGGTACCGCGCCGGCGGCCAGCACCCGTTCCACCACGGTCGCGGTGTACGGCGGGCGCCAGCCGTCGAGGATCTTCGAGGAGCACGTGGTCGGTACGCCCCGCGTGCAGAGGTTGTCCTTGAGCACGATCGGCACACCGCCCAGCGGGCCGGGATCCTCGCCGCGTGCGACGGCGGCGTCGACGGCATCGGCCGCGGCGCGAGCGGCGTCGTCGGTGACGAGGTTGCAGGCGTGCAACTCGCCGTCGCGGGCTTCGACGACCGCCAAGTGCTCGTCCAGCGATTCGCGAGCACTCCGCGCACCGGCCCGGATCGACGCCGCCAGCTCGAGCGCGCTCACTCGCGTCATGGCGCGTCGAGGATGCGCGGCACCCGGAAGCGGCCGTCTTCCGTCGCCGGTGCCATTGCCAGGACTTCGTCGCGCGGGAGGCTGGGGCGCACTTTGTCGGCTCGGAGCACGTTGACCATCGGCAGGGGATGCGCGGTGGGAGGCACGTCGCGCGGTCTCGAGCGCCGCGACCCGCGCCGAGTGGTCGAGAATCGCCCCGAGCTGCTCGGTGAAGTGCTCGATCTCGTCGTCCGTGAGCGCGAGGCGGGCGAGGTGCGCGACGTGCTCAACGTCGGCTCGCGTCAAACGGGACATGGGTTCGAGTCTAGGAGTCGCACCCCCTTGGCTACGATGCCACCGTGGCGACCTACCAGTTCCTCTCCGACGACTGGCTCGTCGCGGTCCGTGCGATCGTCGACGCGCAGCACGTGGAGATCCCGCCGCACGCGGAGCTCACCATGAACCTCGTGGTGTCCGAGACGCCCTTCGGCGACGACCGTCGCCTGCACATCGGGACGCGCGACGGTCGGGCCGACTGGGGCGCCGGTCACCACGACGACGCCGACCTCACGCTCACGACCGACTACGCGACCGCCTACGAGATCTTCATGAGCGGCAACCCACAGGCCGGAATGCAGGCGTTCATGGACGGGAAGGTGAAGGTCCAGGGTGACCTCACCAAGCTGATGGCGGCCCAGGTGGCCGGTACCGGCCCCGGCGCGCCGGGCCTCGCCGACGCGTTGTCGGAGATCACGGAGTGACGGGCGCCGGCGTCTCGGCGCCGGCCGCAGCCTCCGAGAACCAGGCCGGCTCCAGGACGCGCGCCGGGTCGTGAACGACGACCTCCGCGGCGGCGCGGGCGACGACGTGCGGTCCGGGTCGCCCGATCGCACGGCCGTAGCCACTCGCAGGCCGGCACGGGCCCGGTCTCGAGGTCGCGCCGTGCGCGGGTCGCCGCATCGAACCCTCCCAGCTCCAGGAGGCCTCGAGCCTCCGCCCACGCAGTAGACGCCGACGCGCACGGCACGTCACGCGCTCGTCAGCTGCCGGGGTTCGTGCCCTTGATCGAGGGGAAGCCCATGAACCCCGGTTCGACGGGAAGCGTCGAGGCCAGGTCGCCCGCCCGGGCCGCGAGGCCGTCGATGGTCCAGCGGTCCGACTGCTCGATCGCTTCGGCCAGCAGCCAGGTCTGGACGCGCTGGACCATGCCACCGAAGACGACGAAGGTCTCGCCGCTGAACGGGCAGTCGGCGGTCGAGAGGTACGCGACCATCGGCGACACGTTGGCCGGGTCGAACGCGTCGAAGGTCTCGGGATCCTCGGGCGCGGCCATGGCCTCGCCGACGCCCGGCGTCGACAGCGTGAGCCGGGTGCGGGCCGCGGGCGCGATCGCGTTCGACCGCACGCCGTAGCGCACCAGCTCCTTCGCCATCACCTGCGACAACGTGGCGATGCCCGACTTGGCGGAGTTGTAGTTGGCCTGGCCCGGGTTCGCGAACAGACCCGAGGTCGACGTGGTGTTCACGATCGCCGCGTTCACGTCCTTCCCCGCCTTGGTCTGCTCGCGCCAGTACGCCGCCGCGTGATGAGAGGGCGCGAAGTGACCCTTCAGATGCACGTCGATCACGACGTCCCACTCCGCTTCGGTCATGTTGACGACCACCCGGTCACGCAGGATGCCGGCGTTGTTGACGAGCACGTGGAGATCGCCGAAGGTCTCGACGGCCTGGTCGACGAGCCGCTCGGCGCCCTCCCAGTCGGCGACGTTGTCGCCGTTGACGATCGCGTCGCCACCCATCGCCTTGATGTCCTCGACCGTCTGCTGCGCGGGTGTGAGGTCGGCACCGCCGCCCTGCTGGTCGCCGCCGAGGTCGTTGACGACGACCTTGGCCCCTTCCCGTGCGAACAGCAGCGCATGCTCCCGCCCGAGGCCGCGCCCCGCTCCGGTGATGATCGCCACCCGACCGTCCAGTGCACCCATTGCTCGTTCCCCCTCGTCGCTGACGGCGGGAGAATAGAGGGCGAAGCGGTCGGACGGACAGCCGGCCGCCGAACGGGCGCGCTAGAAGAAGAGCGTGACCTTCGTCCCCTTGTCGACCGAGGTGCCGGCCGCGGGATCCTGCGCCCTGACCACCCGGCCGGGCAGATAGCTCTGCGTGTCGACCTGGAAGCCCTGCGACTGCAGCCGCTGGGTGGCGGCATCGAGCGTCTGGCCCACGAGGCTCGGGACCGTCACCATCTCGGGGCCCTTGCTCACGTGGATCGTCACCTGCGAGCCGCGCGGCGCCGACTGGCCGGCGGCCGGGTCGGTGCCGATCACCTTGCCCGACGGCACCGTCGGGTGGAAGTCGTCCGCTCGCGGCGACGGTGAAGCCCTGCGCGATCAATGCCTGCGAGGCGTCGTCGAACGACTTGCCGCTCTCGTCGGGCACGGCGACCGGCGCCGGACCGTCGCTCACGAGCAGCTGCACGGTCGAGTCCCGCGGCGCCTTGACACCATCGGCCGGATCGGTACCGATCACTCCGTCGGCCGGCACCGTCTCGTCGAACTGGTGCTTCACCACGACCGCGAAGCCGGCGGCCTCGAGCGCGGCCTGCGCGTCGGCCGGTGCCCGCCCGGTGACGCCGGGCACCACGACCGGCGGCGGCCCCCGCGACACCACGAGCTCGACCGATCCGTTCTCACCGACGAACGAGCCGGGCGCAGGGTGCTGCCCGATGACGATGTCCTGCGGGTCGTCGGCCTCGCGTTGCGTGATCTGCAGGCTCAGCCCCGACTTCGCGACCTTGTCGGTGGCCGACTTGGTGTCGAGGCCCACCAGCGAAGGGACGGCGACGGTACCGCCGCCGGTCCCCGCCGCGAGTGCGACGCCACCGCCGAGCAGGGCGAGGAGGATCGCCGCGAGCACCACGACCGGTACCCACCGTGCGCTGCCCGGCGTACGCGTCTTGCGCGGGGGCACCACCTCGAGCTCGGGCGCCACGACGGGGGCGTCCTGGTCGAACGGTCCGGGCGGACGCCCGATCTGCGTCGGATCACCTCCGTCGATCTCGCCGCCGAGCCCCGCGAGCGGGAGCGGCTGGGGCGGCGGGAGCACGCGGGCCGCGTCGGCGAGCGCGGCCCGCATGGTGGCCGCATCGGGGTAGCGCTCAGCGGGATCCGGGCGACCCGCCCGCTCGACGGCCGGCCCCAGCCGGCCCATCTCGATGGGCGCGACCAATGGCGTGTGGGTCCGGGCCGCGAGCGTGCCCATGGCGGTGTCGGCGACCGCGGGCACGGTGCCGGTCACTCCCTCGACGAGCACGACCGCGAGCGAATAGAGATCGGCGCGGCCGTCGAGCGGAGCCCCCGTCACCTGCTCGGGCGCCGCGTAGCGGGCCGTACCGACGACCGCCCCCGCGGGTTCGGTCCAACTCGCCTCCGCGAGCGCCCGCGCCAGCCCGAAGTCGGCCACCCGGACGATCCCGTGCTCGTCGAAGAGCAGGTTCGCGGGCTTGATGTCGCGGTGCACGACGCCGCGCACGTGCGCGTACTCGAGCGCGCTGCTCACCTGCCGGCCGATGTGGGCGGCCTGTGAGGGGCTGAGGCGCGCTCCCGCATCGAGCAGCCCGCGCAGGCTCCCGCCGGTGAGCAGCTCGAGCACCATGAACGGGACGTCGTCCTCGCCCCAGTCGTAGACGGCCATCACGTTCGGGTGGTTCAGCGACGCCGCGACCTGAGCCTCGGCGCGGAAGCGGCGGAGGAAGCCCGCGTCCTCGGCCAGCGCGAGGTGGAGGACCTTGACGCCGACGCGTCGCTTGAGCCGGACGTCGTCGGCCACGTAGACGCGACCGCTCGCGCCCGCACCAATCGGAGCGAGCAATCGGTACCGGCCGGCGAGCACACGACCGGTGAGATCGGCGACGCCACTGATCGCCATCGGGTCACGGTACCGGCCGGGGTTCGCGAGATCGCGGCACGCGCGCCTCGGCATCCGGTCCGGAGGCGGGGCGATGGCCGAGTCGAGCGGTCGCGGCGTTAGCCTCGGACGCGATGGCGGACACCCCCAGCGCGACAGGACCTCGCGCCCTCGCTCCCACCGGACCGCGCACTTCGGGCGCGCCGGCGCGCAAGCTGTTCCGGCACCCGGGACGCGTCGCGATCGTCGTCGTCGCCCTCCTGGCGGTGCTCAACCTCGGGATCGTGCTGCTCGACAAGTCGGACACGAATCCGGCCGGCCGCAACCTGCTTCCGGCCACCGTCGAGTCGGTCAGCCCGGAGCCCGGTTCGATCGCCGGCCCCGTCGACACCATCACCGTCGACCTCGACGACCACCTGACCGGCGTGCTGCTCGTCAAGCAGGCCGGCGCGTACGTCGAGATCCCCGAAGACCAGCTCGATCGGGTGCGCGAGCTGGGCCAGGTGAGCTTCCGGCCCGGGCCGGGCAAGGAGATCACGAAGTTCCAGGTGGGCGAGAACGACGTCGTCGTCCTCTTCTGGTCGAAGACGCGCGTCGGCGGACGACCCGCTCACCCGACGAGCTACTCGTGGAGCTTCCAGGTCAAGGCCTGAGCTCAGGCGATCTGGAGCACCGCGGCGCCGCGCACGGCGTCGGACTTGATGGCGGCGAGCGCGTCGTTCGCCGCCTCCAGTGGGAAGGTCTCGAACTCGCTGCGGACCCCGGCGACCGCCGCGAGATCCATGAACTCCTGCGCGTCGGCCCGGGTCATGTTCGCCACCGACCGCAGGCTGCGCTCGTGCCAGAGCAGGTCGTAGGGCATCGCCGGGATCTCGCTCATGTGGATCCCGGCCAGGCTCACGGTCCCACCCGCCCGCACCGCGGCGAGCGCGACCGGCACGAGCTCACCGGCCGGCGCGAACACCACGGCCCGGTCACACGGCTCGGGCGGCGCGTCGGCCGCGGCGCCCACCCACGACGCGCCGAGCTCACGGGCCAGCTCGCGGTGCCGTTCACCCCGCGTCATCACCACCACCTCGCACCCCCAGTGGTGCAGCACCTGGAGGGCGAGATGCGCCGACGCGCCGAAACCGAGGAGCGCGACCCGGTCGCCGGGCACGACCTCGGCGCGGCGCAGCGCCCGGTAGCCGATCACGCCCGCGCACAGCAACGGGGCGGCCTCGAGATCACCCAGGTCCGCCGGGAGCCGGACCGCGAACGCCTCGGGGACCGTCACCGCGTCGGCGTACCCGCCGTCGACGGTCCATCCGGTGAACTCCGCCGCGACGCACAGGTTCTCCTCGCCACGGACGCAGAACTCGCAGTGCCCGCACGTGCGGTGCAGCCACGGGACCCCCACGCGGTCGCCGACGGCCAGGACGGAGCATCCTTCGCCGAGCGCGTCGACGACCCCGACGACCTGGTGTCCGGGGACGATCGGCAGGCGCGGCAGCGCCAGGTCACCCTCGATCACGTGGAGGTCCGTACGGCAGCACCCGCACGCCACGACCGCGAGCCGTACCTCGCCGCGGGCCGGCTCCGGGAGGGGGCGTTCGACCGCGACGAGCGGCCGGGACGCGATGGGCCCCGCGGTCGTGAGCTGCTGCGCTCGGCTCATGTGCCCATCACGCGACGACGAACGTGGCCTCGCCCTTGATCGCCGCGCCGCCCGACTCGACCCTGGTGCAGAGCAACTCGACGTCGACCTTGCGCTCGCCCGCGTCTTGGTAGCGCCGCGTGACCTTGCCCGAGCACACGACATGGTCGCCCGGCCACACCTGCTCGCGGAACTGGACCGTGTAGCGACGCACGTTGGCGGCGCCGAGCCAGTCCGTCGCGAACGAAGCCAAGATGCCGGCCTGGAGCATGCCGACCGAGAACACCGACGGGTAGCCCGCCGACTTGGCGAACTCCTCGTCGTGGTGGATCGGGTTGAAGTCGCCCGACGCACCCTGATACCGCACCATGTCGGTCCGGGTGATCGGGCCGTACTCGCGCGCTTCGGGCGCGCTGCCCTCGTGGAGATCGTCCCAGCTCGTCATCACGAACCCTCCGTCGGCGCCTTGCCGGTCTCGATCATCGTCGTGCGCGACTCGGCGACGACCTTGCCGTGCTCGTCGCGGTACTCGGTGACCATCTCCGCGAAGCGCATCGTGCCGCCGCGCTTGCCTTCCTTCTCGTAGATCGCGTCGACCCACGACTCCGTCGTGAGCTTGCTCCCCGCGCGTGGAGGCGGCCCGAAGAACACGAACTCCTGGCCTCCGTGCAGCAGCCGGGCGAGGCTGATGTTCAGCGATGCCACCGGGTTCTCGAGGTCCTCCGGCGCCCAGAACCCCGAGGCCATGAAGAACGTCGGCGGGATCACGGGCGCCGGGTCGTCGAGGTAGTCGGGATTGCGCGACATCGTGGCCCGCGCGAACTCGCGCACCTTGCCGCGTTCGATCTGGAATTCGTAACCGGGAAAGCGCTTCCCGATCACCGCGTCGTCAGCCATGCAACCGTCTCCCCTCGCTTGGTCGCGCGCCCCGCTCGGTCATCGGGGTCGCCCGAGGCTAGGTCGCCGCGGCCGGGGCATCCCACTCCCGGCGTCAGCTCGGGCCGTGCTCGAGCAGGTCACGGAGCTCGGGTTCGCCGATGGTGGGAACACCGAGTTGCTCCGCTTTGGCGAGCTTCGATCCCGGGCTCTCGCCCACGACCACGTAGCTCGTCTTCTTCGACACGCTGCTCGTCACCTTCCCCCCGCGTGCCTCCAGTTCGGCTTGCGCCGCCTCGCGGGTCATGGTCGGGAGCGTGCCGGTCAGCACGAAGGTGAGGCCTTCGAGTGACGGTCCGTCTGCCGGGGCCGCGAGCCGCGCCGGACCCTCGAAGTGCACGCCGGCCACCCGGAGCTTCTCGATCAGCGCGCGATTGCGCTGGTTGGCGAAGAAGGCCCGCACGCTCTCGGCGATCACACCACCGACGCCGGGCACCGCCGCGAGATCCTCGACCGACGCCGAAGCGATCGCGTCGAGATCGCCGAGCTCCCGGGCCAGCGCGATCGCCGCGCTGGGCCCGACGTGACGGATCCCCAGGCCGACCAGCAACTTCGCCAGCGGTTGGGTTCGCGACGCGTCGATCGCCACGACCAGCAGTTGCGCCGAGCGCTCGCCGATGCGCTCCAGGGGCACGAGTTGCTCGACCGTGAGCGAGTAGACGTCGGCCGCGTCGGTGAGCAGGCCCGCGTCGACGAACTGGGTGACCCGCTCCTCCCCGAGGCCCTCGATGTCCATGGCCGAACGCCCGGCGAAGAACACGATGCGCTGCACGCGTTGGGCCGGACAGTCGAAGTTGACGCAGCGATGGTCGGCTTCACCCTCGAGACGCACGAGTGGTTGTCCGCAGACGGGACAGGTGGTGGGGAACTTCCACTTGCGGGCGCCCCGCTTGCGCTTGGCGAGCACGGGACCAACCACCTCGGGGATCACGTCACCGGCTTTGCGCACGATGACCGTGTCGCCGACGCGGACGTCCTTCCGGGCGACCTCGTCCTGGTTGTGGAGCGTGGCCAGGCCCACCGTCGAGCCGCCCACGAACACCGGCTCGAGTCGCGCGAACGGCGTGGCGCGACCGGTGCGGCCGATGCTCACCATGATGTCGCGCAACACCGTGGTCTTCTCTTCGGGCGGGAACTTGTAGGCGATGGCCCATCTCGGCGCGCGGCTGGTGAACCCCAACTCCGCGCGCTGCGCGAGATCGTCGACCTTGATCACCGCTCCGTCGATCTCGTAGCCGAAGGAGTGACGATTGGTCTCGACCCACTCGCAGAAGCCGTAGACCTCGTCGAGCGTCGCCAACCGGTGGATGTGTTCGTTCACCGGGAGACCGAGATCGCCCAGCCACTCCAGCGTCTCGTGGTGCGACCGGAGGAGGGGCCCGCCCTCCTGCACCCCGAGCTGGTACGCGTCGAACGCGAGATCACGTGACTCGGTCACACGCGGGTCCTTCTGCCGGAGGCTGCCCGCGGCCGCGTTGCGCGGATTGGCGAACAGCCGGTCGCCGGCCTCACCCTGGCGCCGGTTGAGCTCCTCGAACGAGGCGAGCGGCATGAAGATCTCGCCGCGGACCTCGAGACGCGCGGGCACGGATCGGCCCTGCAGTTGCTCGGGGATGGCGGCGATGGTCGCGACGTTGGCGGTGACGTCCTCGCCGACCTCGCCGTCGCCGCGCGTGGCGCCGCGGACGAGGCGGCCGTCCTCGTAGAGCAGCGAAATGGCCAGCCCGTCGAGCTTGGGCTCGCCGACGAACGCGACCGGATCGGTGATCACGCGTTCGATGCGTGCATGCCAGGCGACCAGCTCCTCATGATCGAAGGCGTTGTCGAGCGACAACATCGCGACCACGTGGCGCACCGGGGCAAAGGTCGCCGAAGGTGGCGCGCCGACCTCGGCGAGCGGCGAGTCGGGCGTGTCGAAGTCCGGGTACTGCCCGGCGAGCGTCGCGAGCTCCCGCACGAGCTCGTCGAACTCGGCGTCGGAGACCTCGGGGTCGTCGTCCCGGTAGTACCGCTCGCGGTGGTGGCGGATCTGCGCGGCCAGGTCGGCGGCGCGCGCCGCCACCGCGTCGGGCGCTGCTCCGGTTGCGCGGGCCATCTCCCGCAATCTACCGACCGGGTACGACGGGAACTACGTGGTCGGCGGCGGCGTGGTCGTCGGCGGCGGCGGGGCGGTCGTCGTCGTCGGCGGGGCGGTCGTCGTCGTCGGCGGGGCGGTCGTCGTCGTCGGCGGGGCGGTCGTGGTCGTCGGCGCGGTCGTCGTCGTGGTGGTCGAGGTCGTCGAGCTGGTCGAGGTGGTCGACGAGGTGGTGGTCGTCGACGGCTTGTTGCTGCTGTCGTTCGAGAGCACCAGGGCGAGGATCACGCCGAGGAGGATGAGGAGGAGGATGATGACGGCCGCGATGAGCCAGCGCATCCCCGACGACATGCCTTCGTCGTCGCCGCCCGGCGGGGTCTCGCCTCCGCCGCCTCCGCCGCCTCCGACCGCACCAGCTCCCGCCGCGCCACCCGCGGCGCCGGCTGCGGCGGCAGGCATCGCCATGGTCGAGTCGCCGGTGGCCGGTCCGGCGCCGGTCGCGTCGACCGGGGATCCGCACTCGCCGCAGACCGTCGCCCCAGGTTCGAGCGGCTGACCACAGACCCCGCAGTACCGGTACGAGGTGGTCTCCACGTCAGGCTCCCAGTGTCAGTCGCGCGGCGACCGCCTGGTCATGCACCCGGGACGCCAGCTTCCGTGCGAGGCCGAGCACCCTCTCGGCCTGGGAGGCACCGTAGCCCGCCAGACCGCACGCCGGGGTGATCAAGCCGCGCGTGCGCAGCGGCACCGGGTCGCACCCATGACGGGTGAGATCGCACCAGACGCGGGCGAGCGTCCGCCAGTGCGGGTCGGCGGACTCGCCCACCGGGCGGTCGGTGGGGACGGCGCCCCATGCGATCCACCCGTCGCCGTCGAGGAACCGGGCGAGCGCCACCGCGTCACGCACGAGCGCCTCGCCCACCTCGACCCCGAGGATCTGCGGTCCCGCTTCCAGTGCGAGGCCGACGTCACCGTCGCCGCACACGTGAACGCCCGTGGCACAGTCGACCGCTGCCAGCGCACCCGACAGCACGTCGATCGCCGACTCGCGGTCGAGGGGGCCTTCGCCACCGCGCCACGCGACCAGCGCCGGTTCGTCGAAGAAGAGGACCAGACCGGCGTCGGGGAGACGGGACGCCACGAGCTGTTCGATCGCCACCGACCACGCGCGCGTGGTCGCGGCAGCACGCCGGAACGCGCGCGTCGTGGGCACCCCCGCGGCCTCGAGGGCGACACCCAGGGTCAACGGCCCGGTCACCTGCACCTTGACCCGCAGCGGCTGCGGGTCGCGCGCGGCGGCGACGTCGAGAAACGCGAGCAGGCCCGCGTGCGCAGTGGTGTCGAACTCGCACTCGGGCTCGGCGTCGGACGCGCCGGCCACGACGACGGTGCCCTGGCCGCCGACGGTGACCTCGGGGAGCGCCCCCAACCACTGGGCGATCATGCCTTCGCGTGGGTCACGACCCGGCAGCTGCGGTGCAGCCGGGAGCTCCGGCAGGCACCGGAGCACGAGCTCGGCGGCCGCGACGGGATCGTCGTGCGGCAGACTCCCGATGCCCGTCGCGACGCCCGGAACGAGTACGGGCGCTCGGAGGATCGGCGTCATGGGCCGTACTATACGGACGGTCCGGACGCGTGCTCCAAGCGGGTGCGCGGGTGTCGCGAACGGAGTGGTCCTGGCTCGTCCCCTCGTGCTCTGGTTGATCCGCGTCGCGTGGGTGACGCTGCCATTGACCGCGGGTCCGGCCGCGTCCGCCGCGATCGGCTCCTGGGCCGACACGCCGCGCGCCGCCGGCGCGACCTTGCTCTGGCTGGCGTGGGCAGCCGGTCTCCTCGCGACGCTCGCGCCGCGACCCGAGACGCTCACCGCACTGCGGGTCATCGCGCCGACGTTCGCCGTCGGTGCCATCCTGGCCGCGATCGACGCTTCGGGCTCGACGCTCGCGATCGTCGAGCGCGCTCGTCGCGACGTTCGTGTGCGTGCTCCTCGCGTCAGGGCACGACCTGGCGTCGGCGGCCGCGAACGCCGCCGCCTACGGCGACGAACAACGCTTTCCGCTGCGGACCCCGCCGGCGCTGTTCCTCGGGCCGCTGCCGATCGCGCGGGCCCTCGTCGCGGGTGGCGTCATCGCGCCGGTGCTGCTGCTGGCCGACGGCGAGCTCGTGCTCGGCGCGCTCACCCTCGTGATCGGGGCCGCGCTCGTGTTCGGGCTCAGCCGGTCCCTGGTGTCATTGGCGCGCCGATGGGCGGTGCTCGTGCCCGCCGGTTTCGTGGTGGTCGACCCGCTGACCCTCGCCGATCCCTTCCTGTTCCCCCGGGAACACGTCCGTCACCTCGCGCCGGAGCCCGCCGCCGCTGCACCGTCCGGTGCGCTCGACCTGCGCCTGGGTGCGAGCATGGGATCGGTCTCCGTCCGCTTCGACGAAGCCGTGGAACTGGCGCGGGCGGCGCGCGGTCGCCACGGTGGCACCATGGTGACGACCGACGAGATCCTGGTAGCGGTCGTGCGACGCAGCGCGATGCTGCAGCTGGCAGCCGCGCGCCGCCTGCCCGTGCGGGCGCCGGTCAGGTAGCGATCCCCCCGCCGACGAGCGCGTCGCCCTGGTAGAGCGCGACCACCTGCCCGGGAGCGACCCGGAACGCTGGACGCCGGAACCGGATGATGGTCCCGTCGAGCATCACCTCGACGGGCTCACCGTGTGCTCGGACCTGGGCCGACAGCGGTGTCGACACCGGTCGACCGCGCACGAACGTCAGGGCCCGTAGCTCGACCACGTCGCGCAAGAGGTCGGTACGCGTGCCGATGGTGACCGTCGCGGCGCGACGCGTCGACGTCGACGACGTAGCGTCGCTCGCCGGTCGCCACCCCGAGCCCGCGTCGTTGTCCGATCGTGAAGCCCGCGACGCCGCGGTGGTCGCCGACGGTGGACCCGGCGGTGTCGACGATGGGGCCTGGGCACGTCGGCGCGCGGGCCGCGAGGAATTCCTCACGACCTCCACCGCGTGATGAAGCACACGTCCATGCTCTCGGGCTTCTGCGCGGTGCGCAGCCCGAGGCGCGACGCGTGCTCGCGCACGGCGACCTTCGTGAGCTCTCCGACCGGGAGCAACGTGCGAGCGAGCTCGCGCTGACCGAGCATGTACAGCACGTACGACTGGTCCTTGGCCACGTCGACGCCGCGGCGCAGCCGGTACCCGTCGTGACCGTCGAGCGCCACCCGGGCATGGTGCCCGGTCGCGAGGTAGTCGAATCCGAGCGCGTCGGCACGCTCGAGAAGACGCCCGAACTTGATCGAGCGGTTGCACTCGACGCAGGGGTTGGGGGTGGAGCCGTTGGCGTACGAGTCGACGTAGGGATCGACGACGGCGGCATCGAACTCGTCGGTGAAGTTGAAGACGTAGTGGGGGATGTCGAGTTGCGCGGCGACGCGCCGGGCGTCCTCGACGTCCGAGACGCTGCAACACCCGGAGTCGGAGTCACCACCCCAGAGCTTGAGGGTCACGCCCGTGACGTCGTGGCCCCGCTCGCGCAGGAGCGCGGCGGCGACCGACGAGTCGACCCCGCCGCTCATCGCGACGAGGACGCGCGCCCCGGTCACCCGGCTCACGCGGCGACGCCGGCGCCGCGGAGACGAGCCACCGCGGCCGGGATCACGGTCAAGGCCGCGTCCACGTCGGCGCCGACCGATGCGAAGCCGAGGCTGAGCCGGATCGACGCGAGCGCGTCGAGCACGCGTCGAGCCCATCGCCGCGAGCACGTGCGACGGCTCGGTGGCGCCCGACGAGCACGACGAACCCGCCGCGGCGTACACGCCGGCACGATCGAGCGCGACCAGCAGGGCCTCGGCCTCGATCCCACGGAAGCCGACGTGAGCGTTGCCCGCCACCTTGGCCGCCCGCGCGCCGTTCTCGAACGTGTCCGGGACCGCCGCCATCAGCCCGTCGACCAGGCGGTCGCGCAACCGGGCGACACGGACGACGTCGGCCTCGCGGTCCGCGCACGTGGCGCGGAGGGCCGCGGCCATGGCCACCGCGCCGGCGACGTTCGACGTGCCCGAGCGCAGGCCGCCTTCCTGGCCACCACCTTCGACGAGTGGTTCGAGCCGGGTCCCGGACCGCACGACGAGGGCGCCCGTTCCCTTGGGACCCCCGAACTTGTGCGCGGAGATCGCGACGAGATCGGCACCGGCCGCCGCCCGCGCCACGTCGAGCCACGGCACCGCCTGCACGGCGTCCGTGTGCACGACGGCGCGGGGCGCCCGATCGCGTACGCCGGCCACGATCTCGCCGAGCGGTTGGATCGTGCCCACTTCGTTGTTGACCAGCATCACCGACACGACCGCGGTGCGCTCGTCGACCGCGGCGAGGAGGGCGTCGACGTCGACGATCCCGCTGGACGCGGCGCCGACCCTGGTCGCGGTGAGGCCCTCCCGTTCGAGCCGGTCGACCGACGCCAGCACGCCCTTGTGCTCGAAGGCCGCGGTCACCACCGCGACGCCACGGGGGTCCCCACCCGCGGCCACGCGTCGCGCCCCGCGCGGCTCCCTTCACCGCGAGGTTGTCGGCTTCGGTGCCCCCACCGGTGAGCACGACCTCGCCCGGACGGGCGCCGAGCAGCTCCGCGATCTCCTCCCGGGCCTCCTCGAGCGCGGTCTTGGCCGCTCGCGCGGCGCTGTGGCCCCCGCTCGGGTTGCCGAAGCTCTCCCGGAGGAAGGGCTCCATCGCCGCGACCGCCTCGGGTCGCATCGGGGTGCTCGCGGCGTGGTCGAGATACGCGCCGACCCTCTTCACCTCCGCCAGTCTACGGGCCTGGCCGGCTTCACCGTCCCGGTGATGCCGCCCGCCGCGCCGTGATCCGCGTCACGGGGCGCCCCACCCGCGGAATAACTGTCACACCCCCCGGGGATACTCATGATGTGAGCACGCAACTCCGCCTCGTCGAGCCCCCCTCCCCGGTCGCCGGCACCCGGAACGCGCCGCGCCCGACCTCCGGGAAGGGGTCCGGGAAGCAGTCCGCCAAGCAGACCCGGAAGGCGACCGTCGTCGGGGCCCGCCGGGCCGGGCCCGCCCGTCAGGTGAACTGGGGTGACTGGCGCCTCGACGCCCGCACCCGGTCGGTCGGCCGACGCGGGTGTGGCCGCTGCCCGCAGGGCGCTCGAGGAGGCCGCGGCCTCCGAGCAGCTGTCCCGAGCGAGCTGACCGCCGCGGGGCCGCCGATCGCCCAACTTCGTCGGCGGGAAGAGGGGGTCGTACCCTTTCCGGCATGGGTGACACCGAGCGTCCGACGCGGTCCGACTGGGAAGCACTGGCGGCGAAGGAGGTCAAGGGCGACATCGACAAGCTGACCTGGATCACGCCCGAGGGCATCCCCGTCCAGCCGCTCTACACCGCCGACGATCTCGAAGGCCTGGAAGGCGTCGGCACGCTCCCGGGGATCGACCCGTTCGTACGCGGCGTCCGGGCGACGATGTACACCAACCGGCCATGGACGATCCGCCAGTACGCGGGGTTCTCCACGGCCGAGGAGTCGAACGAGTTCTACCGGGCCAACCTCGCCGCCGGGCAGATGGGACTCTCGGTGGCCTTCGATCTCGCCACCCACCGCGGCTACGACAGCGACCACCCGCGCGTGGTCGGCGACGTGGGCAAGGCCGGGGTCGCGATCGACTCGGTCGAGGACATGAAGATCCTGTTCGACGGCATCCCGCTCGACAAGATGACCGTCTCCATGACGATGAACGGGGCGGTGCTGCCGATCCTCGCCGGCTACGTGGTCGCCGCAGAGGAGCAGGGTGTCGACGAGTCGCTCCTCGCCGGGACGATCCAGAACGACATCCTCAAGGAGTTCATGGTCCGCAACACCTACATCTATCCGCCCGAGCCCAGCATGCGGATCGTGGCCGACATCATCGAGTACACGGCGCGCCGCATGCCGAAGTTCAACTCGATCTCGATCTCGGGCTACCACATGCAGGAGGCCGGCGCGACCGCGGTCCAGGAGCTTGCGTTCACCATCGCGGACGGGCTCGAGTACGTGCGGGCCGCGCTCGCACGCGGGCTCACCATCGACGAGTTCGCCGGGCGACTCTCGTTCTTCTTCGCCATCGGCATGAACTTCTTCATGGAGGTCGCGAAGCTCCGCGCGGCGCGGTTGCTGTGGGCACGGGTCATCGGCCAGTTCGATCCGCAGAAGCCGGGATCTTCGATGCTCCGCACCCACTGCCAGACGTCAGGCGTCTCGCTCACCGAGCAAGACCCCTACAACAACATCGTGCGCACCACGGTCGAGGCACTGGCGGCGGTGCTCGGCGGCACGCAGAGCCTGCACACCAACTCGTTCGACGAAGCGATCGCTCTGCCCAGCGAGTTCGCGGCGCGCATCGCCCGCAACACCCAGCTGATCCTCGCCGAGGAGACGGGTGTCACCAAGGTGGTCGACCCGCTCGGGGGGAGCTACTACGTCGAAGCCCTGACCGCCGGCCTCGCCGAGGAGGCGTGGAAGCTCGTCGAGGAGGTCGAAGCCCTCGGCGGGATGACCAAGGCGGTCGAGTCGGGGATGCCGAAGCTCCGCATCGAGGAGGCTGCGGCGCGCCGACAGGCCGCCGTCGACCGCGGCGAAGAGGTGATCGTCGGCGTCAACAAGTACCGGCTCGCAGAAGAAGGCCACGTCGACGTCCGCGACGTCGACAACGCCAGCGTGCGCGAACAACAGCTGGCGCGTCTCGCGCAGCTGCGCGCCAACCGCGACGAACCTGCGTGCCAGGCCGCGCTCGACCGTCTGCGCGAGGGGGCGGCGGGCACCGCGAACCTGCTGGAGCTGTCGATCGGGGCCACGCGGGCACGCGCGACCGTCGGCGAGATCTCCGACGCGCTCGAGGAGGTGTTCTCGCGCCACCGGGCCACGATCCGTAGCATCGCCGGTGTGTACGGCGCGGCCTACGAGGGCGACGAGGGCTACCAGGAGGTGCGGGCCGCGATCGAGGAGTTCGCCGCTGCCGAGGGCAGGCGACCACGCCTGCTGGTCGCGAAGCTGGGCCAGGACGGCCACGACAGGGGCGCCAAGGTGATCGCCACCGCGTTCGCCGATCTCGGCTTCGACGTCGACGTCGGTCCGCTGTTCCAGACCCCAGAAGAGGCCGCGCGCGACGCGATCGAGAACGACGTCCACCTCGTCGGTGTCTCGAGCCAGGCCGCGGGGCACAAGACCCTCGTCCCCGAGCTCATCGCGCAGCTCCGGAAGCAGGGCGGCGACGACATCCTCGTCGTGGCCGGCGGGGTCATCCCCGCGCAGGACTACGACGAGCTGCGCGAGGCCGGCGTCGCGGCCATCTTCGGGCCGGGCACCAACATCCCGAAGGCGGCGGCCGAGATCATCGGTCTCCTCCGCCGCTCCTGAGCTCACCGACCGACAACCATGAGCGAGCTCGCGCGTCAGGTGATCGAGGGTGACCGGCGCGCGTTCGGCGCGCGCGATCACCCTCGTCGAGTCGACCCGCGCCGATCACCGGGCCGACGCCGAGATGTTGCTCGCCGAAGTGCTGGCCCACGCGGGCAACTCGATCCGGGTCGGCATCTCGGGCGCGCCGGGTGCCGGCAAGTCGACGTTCATCGAATCGCTCGGCGGCCACCTCGTGGCCGATGGGCACCGGGTGGCGGTGTTGGCGGTCGACCCGTCGAGCACCCGCAGCGGCGGCTCCATCCTCGGCGACAAGACGCGTATGGAGCAGCTGACCCGGTCGCCGCACGCGTTCGTACGACCCTCACCGACCGGCGGGACCCTGGGCGGCGTCGCCCGTCGCACCCGCGAGGCGATGCTGCTCTGCGAGTCCGCCGGCTTCGACGTCGTGCTCGTGGAGACCGTCGGCGTCGGTCAGTCCGAGGTGAAGGTCGCGGCCATGGTCGACCTCTTCCTCGTGCTCGTCGCGCCGGGCGGCGGCGACGAGTTGCAGGGTCTCAAGCGCGGCATCATGGAGCTCGCCGACCTCGTCGTGGTCAACAAGGCCGACGGCGACCTGGCCGCCACCGCCGCGCACACCGCGGCCGACTACGCGGCCGCGCTCCACCTGGTGCGACCCCGGATCCCCGCATGGACGACCCGGGTGCTCACCTGCTCGGCGCTCCTCGGTGAGGGGATCCCCGAGGTGTGGACCGCGGTCGAGGACTTCCGGACGGCGGTCGCGGGGGCTCTCGTGGGCCTGCGGGCGGACCAGAACCGCGACTGGATGTGGTCGGAGGTGACCGACTCGCTCCTCGACGCCCTGGCCGCCGACGGCGAGGCGGCCGCGCTGGCCCGGCGGCTCGAGGCGGAGGTCGCCGTCGGCACGATGGCCCCCACCACTGCAGCCCGGGCGGTGGTCCAGGCATTTCTCCACGCACGTCACCCCTGAGCTGCTCCGGCGGGCCGCCTGCTCAAGGTGGGGGGAACAAAGTGCCGACACAGAGGCCGTGAAGGCCGAAGGGATCCTGGCGATCCTCCTGCTGACCGCGATCGTCGTGCTGGCGATCGTCTCGACCCAGGTGGTGGGCCGTCGGGCGGCGCGGACGGTCGATCAGGTGACCCGACTCCTGGAGCGCAACGAGGCTCGTTTCCGGGCGATGGTCCGCGACTCCAACGACATCATGGCCATCGTCGATTCCGGGGGCCGACTGGTCTACGCCAGCCCGGTGACCGAGCGGATCCTCGGGGTCGACATCGAGCCCCTCATCGGTACCGACGTCTTCGACCTCGTCCATCCCGACGACCGCCGGGTCGCGATGGAGGGCTTCGACCTCACTCGCTCCGGCAGGGAGGTCGACCGGGTCGAGCTGCGCCTGCGCCACGCCGACGGCAGCTGGCGGGTCATGGAAGCCGTGGCCACCAACCTCCTCGACGACCCCGCGGTCGAGGGCATCGTCATCAGCGTGCGCGACCTCACCGATCGACGGCGCGCCGAAGCAGAGCTGCGCGAGGCCCAGGAGAGGTTCCGCAGCGCGTTCGAGCACGCGCCCATCGGCATGGCGCTCACCTCGCTCGACGGACGGTTGTTCCGGGTGAACCGGGCGCTCGTGCAGATCCTCGGCCGGGGCGAGTCGGAGCTGCTCGCGTCGTCGATCCTCGATCTGAGCCATCCCGACGACCGCGACATGTGCCGCGAGTCGATGGCGCGCCTCCTGTCGGGTCACACGGCCAGCTGCCAACTGGAACAGCGCTACCTGCACCACGAGGGACTGCCCGTGTGGGTGTCGGTGAGCGCGTCGCTCGTGCGCGACGTGAACGGCCAGCCGCTCTACCTCGTCTGCCAGATCGAGGACATCGCGGAGCGGCGCGCGAGCGGCGAAGCGCTCGCGCACCAGGCGATCCACGACCCGCTGACCGGCCTGCCGAACCGCTCGCACTTCGTGGAGCGCCTCGGCCGCGAGCTGGCGCGGGCGGAACAGCGTCACGAACGCATCGCGGTGCTGTTCCTCGACCTCGACCGGTTCAAGGTCGTGAACGACAGCCTCGGCCATTCGGCGGGGGACCGGCTGCTCGTGGCCGTGGCCGATCGACTGAGCAGCGCGATGGGCCCGACCGACATCGTCGGCCGTTTCGGCGGCGACGAGTTCACGATCCTGTGCCACGACGTCACCAGCGAGGAGACCGCGGAGCTCTTCGCGGAACGCCTCGCGGAAGCCGTCGCACGGCCCGTGGCCCTGATGGAAGGCGAGGTCTTCGTCACGGCGAGCATCGGGATCGCGCTCGTCGGGCGGCGCGGCCGACTCTCCCGAGACGCTCCTGCGCAACGCCGACGCCGCGATGTACGCCGCCAAGGACAACGGGCGCGACCGTTCCGAGCTGTTCGACGCCCGGACCCACCACCGCGCGGTCGACGACCTGCGTACCGGGAACGCGCTCCACCGCGCGATCGAGCGCGGCGAGATGCGCGTGTACTACCAACCCATGATCAGCCTCGACCGAGGGCTGCTGGCCGGCTTCGAGGCGCTCATCCGGTGGGAGCACCCGGAGCGCGGGCTCGTACCGCCGATGGAATTCGTGCCGCTCGCCGAGGAGACCGGGCTCATCGTGCCCCTCGGCGCCTGGGCGCTGGAGGAGGCGTGCCGTCAGGCCGTGCGCTGGCACGAGGCCAACCCCGACGCGCCACAACTGTCGATGAGCGTGAACCTGTCGCCACGCCAGCTGGCGGAGCCCGCGCTGCCGAACGAAGTTGCCCGCGTGCTGCACGACACCGGCATCCAACCCTCCGCGTTGTGGTTGGAGATCACCGAGAGCACGCTGATGCGAGACGCGGAGTCCGCCGTGAGCGCGCTCGGCGCTCTGCGCGCACTCGGTCTGCACCTCGCGGTCGACGACTTCGGCTCCGGCTACTCGTCCCTCTCGTACCTCGAGCGTCTCCCGGTCGAGTCGTTGAAGATCGACCGCTCGTTCATCGAGGGCGTCGGTCTGCGCAAGGACAGCACCGCGATCGTCAACGCCATCGTGAGCCTCGCCCGGGCGCTGGAGCTGACGACCGTGGCCGAGGGGATCGAGACCACCCGGCATCTCCAGCTCCTGCGGGGGATGGGGTGCGAGACCGGTCAGGGCTACCTCTTCGGCCCGGCCCGGCCGGCGGAGGTCTACGGGGTCGACCCCCGAAAGGTCGTCGTCCCCCGACCACGGGTTCGCGAAGCGCAGCACGTGTCCTGACCCGCTCTCTGCGCTCGCGCCCTCAAGTTCGTGGCGCGATCGGCCGACGAAGCAGGTTCAAGAGCGCTCGTCTCCATCGACGTCAGTCCGTGGACCGGTCCCGTCACCGCTCGGTGACGTCTCGGGAACCTTGTCATGAGGCCTCAACGCTCCCTCACTTGCAGGAGCGTTCCCGTGACCGCATCGATCCAGGACCATCCGCGCCGATCCCGAGCATTCCGTCTGTGGGTCGTCATGTGCGTCGCCGCCCTGGCGGCGCTGGGGCTCACCGCGGTCGCGCTGGAAACCAACACCACCTCCGCTTCGGCGGCGACGGTGTCCTTCTCGCAGTGCAACGGTCACGATGCCGGTGATCCCGCCGGCGCCGCGCTCTCGGTGAACTGCTCCATCTCGATCGTCAACACCATCGACGCGAACGGCGCGACTTCAGCGGTCGTCTACCACCGGACCTGCACCTTGGGCGGCTGCACCGGCGACGTCTCCAGCTCCGCCAACGTGATCAACGAGGTGCACCAGTGCAACGCCTCGGACAACGCCGGCGGGAGCACAACCACCTGCACCGTCGACATCACCAACTACGTCAGCGCCGACGCGCCGGCTGCCGCCACCGCCATCACGTTGAACCAGTGCATCGGATCCGGCGGGGGCGGCGGGGCGAACGTCGTCGCGTGCATCGCGAGCTCGCAAGGATCGCCGACGGTGACCCAGTGCAACGGCTCCGGCAACGGAGGCGGAGCGACGCTGGTGTGCACGGCCTCGGGCACCACGAGCGCGTAGCTTCCCGGTGACCGTCGACCAGTGCAACGGCTCCGAGAACGGCGGCGGGAGCACGGTGACATGCTCGACGACCATCCACACGACCGTCTTCGACACCCTGACCGGGCCGTCGGGCCCGGCCTCCGGTGCCGGCAGCACCGCTTCGGGGACGCCGACCGGAACGCCGACCGGCGAGCTGCAATCGCCCCCG
This sequence comes from uncultured Actinomycetes bacterium, assembly GCA_963750045.1. Lineage (GTDB taxonomy): Bacteria > Actinomycetota > Acidimicrobiia > IMCC26256 > DASPTH01 > DASUAS01. The sequence goes on from CAVVPD010000007.1 coordinate 265,058, forward strand.
GTCACACCGCCGATCGTGATCCCCCCCACCCTGACCGCTTGATCCGCAGCGCGCGCGACCCGGAGGCCCCGACCCCTGTCGGGGCCTCCGTCGACGTGCACATCACCCGTGGTTGACACCGTCACCACCCATTGGGTACATTCTGACGCACTCAGTCGTGTTCCGACGGGTTCACGCTTCCGCACTTCCCCGCGCCATCTCCCGGTTCGACCGGCCCGCTCGCGGAGGACATGCCATGCCCGCCACGCTCCTGATCAAGCCCTGGAACGACCCGATCGTCGACACCCTCGGACACGACCCACGCTCCCGCTACGTCGAGACGTTCTGGCTGCCGACCCTCGGCCCCACTGCGCTCCTGCTCCTGCGCCACCTGGCCGACCGGTTCGACCGCACCCCGGAAGGCGTCGAGCTGACGGTCAGCGACACGTCGCACGCGCTCGGCCTCGGCCAGCGCGACGGCACCAGCTCCCCCCTCGTGCGGACCCTCCACCGGCTCACCCAGTTCGACCTCGCGTGCGAAGACCCGCTGTCGGACACGGTGGCCGTGCGCCGCAACGTGCCGCCGGTGAACACCCGCCACCTGCGGCGCCTCCCGAGCGAGTTGCAGGTCGCGGACGCGCAATGGGCGGAGGCCCAACAGGCGGAGCCCCCACTCGCCGAAGCCCGACGTCGCTCCCGGCGCGTCGCGTTCACGCTGCTCGAGCAGGGCGACGATCCCGACCACGTCGAACGGGCGCTGCACGCGATCGGTTTCCACCCCGCGCTGTGCCACGAGAGCGCGCGGTGGGCCTATCAGCGTCACCGCGACGCGCTCGACCACGTCAACGGGCTGGCGTCGTGAGCCACCGCTGACCCCGGGCCGCGGTCACGAGCTCGCCCCCGTGCTCAGGACCGCCGACGAGTGGCGCGTCCCATGTCCCCGGGACGCGCCACTCGCATCCCCTAATTTCGGTGCATGTCCGGAGACGACGCGCTCGAGCAGCTCGCCGAGCGTCTCCGCGACGCCCGCCAGATCGTGGTGCTCACGGGCGCCGGCATCTCCACCGAGTCGGGGATCCCCGACTTCCGCGGTCCACAGGGCCTCTGGACCAAGGACCCGTCGGCCGAGCGCAGGGCGACGATCCAGCACTACGTCGCCGACGCCGAGCACCGACAGCAGGTGTGGGCCAACCGGGCACAGGGCGAGGTGTTCGGCGGTGAGCCCAACGCGGGCCACGTCGCGCTCGCCGAGCTCGAGCGGCGCGGGACGTTGCACACCCTCGTCACCCAGAACGTCGACGGGCTCCACCAGGCGGCCGGCTCCTCGCCGGAGATCATCGTCGAGATCCACGGCACCATCCACGAGGCGAAGTGCCTGTCGTGCGGTTGGCGAGGTCCCATGGCCGCCACGCTCGACCGGGTGCGCGGCGGTGAGCCGGACCCGGCCTGCCTCGTGTGCGGCGGGATGCTGAAGTCGGCGACGATCTCGTTCGGGGAGAACCTGGTGCCCGCCGACCTCGAACGGGCACAGGTCGCCGCGGCGGGCGCCGACGTGTTCCTGGCCATCGGGACGTCGCTCGGCGTCTACCCGGCGGCGGCGCTCCCGGAGCTCGCCCTGCGGGCCGGCGCCACCCTGGCCGTCCTCAACGCCGACGAGACGCCGTTCGACCCGCTCGCCGGGTTCGTGGTGCGGGATCGGCTCGGCGAGGTGCTCCCCGCCCTGGTCGAACGGATCTGAGGCCGCGCTCCGGGCGGCACTTGGGAATACCCGACCATTGCGGTAGCATTTCCCTGTTCGACGAGGAGAGACAGAGATGGCGAGCTATCGCGACCTGCTCCGGGAGACCAAGCAGCGCATCACCGAGATCCAGCCCGAAGACGCCGAGGCGCGCCTCAACGAGGCGACCTTCCTCGACGTGCGGGAGCAGGACGAGCACGACCAGGGCACGATCCCGGGGTCGGTGTTCATCCCCCGCGGTCACCTCGAGAGCCAGGCCGAGACCAAGTTGCTCGACCGCGACAAGCCCGTCGTCGTCTACTGCGCGGGCGGGAACCGCTCCGCCTTCGCGGTCGAGACGCTCGAGCAGCTCGGCTTCACCGACGTGGCCTCGATGGCCGGCGGCTTCGGTCGCTGGAAGAACGAGGGCCGCCCGTGGATCACCCCCCAGGCGCTCACCGCCGAGCAGCGCGACCGCTACGGCCGTCACATCCTGCTGCCCGAAGTCGGCGAGTCGGGTCAGCAGCAGCTGCTCGAGAGCCGGGTGCTCCTCCTCGGCGCCGGCGGCCTCGGCTCCCCCGCGGCGCTCTACCTCGCGGCAGCCGGCGTCGGCACGCTCGGCATCGTCGACATGGACGTCGTCGACGCGTCGAACCTGCAGCGCCAGATCCTCCACAACATGGACCGAATCGGCGATCGCAAGGTCGACTCGGCGAAGAAGACGCTGACCGAGCTCAACCCCGACGTCGACGTCGTCACCTACGACGTGCGGCTCGGCGCCGACAACGTGCTCGACATCATCGACGGCTACGACGTCATCGTCGACGGCACCGACAACTTCCCGACCCGCTACCTGCTCAACGATGCCTCGCTCCTCAAGCGCATCCCGGTGGTGCACGGTTCGATCTTCCGGTTCGAGGGCCAGGTCTCGGTGTTCCAGCCCTACGTCGGCCCCTGCTACCGCTGCCTGCTCCCCGAGCCGCCTCCACCGGAGCTCGCGCCGAGCTGCGCGGAGGCCGGTGTGCTCGGTGTGCTGCCCGGCATCGTGGGCTCCATCCAGGCGCTCGAGGCCATCAAGCTGCTGCTCGACCTCGGCGACCCCCTCGTCGGGCGGCTCCTCGCCTACGACGCCCTCGAGCAGTCGTTCCGGGCGTTCAAGGTGCGACGCGACCCGCAGTGCCCCGCCTGCGGGCCCGACGCCGCGCCGATCGTGATCGCGGAGTACGACGAGCACTGCCTGCCCCACGCGGTGCTCGCCGACGGCAGCGCGCTCGCCGCCGCCCACTAGTTCCTCTCAAGGCGGTCCGTCGACCGGCCGATTCCTCCCCGACGAGTCTCGTGCGCCAGATCGGCGCACGATCCCACCCCGGAGGGATCAGGCCATGGTTCGACAGGGAACGGCATGAGCAGGTTGGTGCTGGCGACAGCGAACGTCGAGTTCGAATCACGTGTCCGCGACGCATTCGACGGCGAGCTCACCGGGCCGTTGAGCTACTGGCGCGAAGGCCTGCTCCTCGACCCGGGCGACGCGGTGCGCGAGCTCAGCGGCAGCGGCGTGGAGGTCGTGGCCCTCGGACCGGACGTCCCCCCCGAGAACGCCCTGGCGCTGGCCAGCGCGTTCGACCACCAGCGTCCCGACATCAGCGTCGTGATCATCGCGCCGCCGTCGACCGACCTGTTGCAGTCCGCGCTGCGGGCCGGAGCGCGCGACGTGCTCGCGCCCGACATGGAACCCGCCGACCTGCGCGCCGCGATCGAACGCGCCTTCGACACCGCGGTCCATCGCCGCCAACTCTTCGACAGCGACGACGCCGAGGGCGACAACGGCGACCGCGGTCGGGTCATCATGGCGCTCTGCCCGAAGGGTGGCGCCGGCAAGACCACGGTGTCGACCAACCTCGCGCTCGCGCTGGCGCAGGTCGCGCCGGGCGAGGTCGTGATCATCGACCTCGACCTCCAGTTCGGTGACGTCGCCAGCGCGCTCGGCCTGCGGCCCGATCTGACCTTCGCCGACGCGGTGCGTTCCCTCGACACGCTCGACGCCACCGGCCTGAAGGCGCACCTCACGGTCCACCCCGCGGACCTGTTCGTGCTCTGCGCGCCGACGACGCCGACCGAAGCCGACGATCTCACCGTCGAACAGGTCGAACGGGTCCTCGAGCTGCTCACGCAGTCGTTCAAGTACGTGGTCATCGACACCGCGTCGGGTCTCGACGAGAACACGCTCGCGGCGCTCGAGTACGCCACCGACCTCCTGCTCATCTCGGCGACCGACATTCCGAGCATCCGGGCGACGGTGAAGGAGATCGAAGCCCTCCGGGTGATCGGGAAACCGCAACACCTCTGGCACTTCGTGCTCAACCGGGCCGACGCCCGCACCGGGCTCACGATCCCCGCGATCGAACGCACGGTGGGCATCAACGTCGACGTCTCGATCCCGAGCTCGCGCTCCGTCCCCATGTCGCTCAACCAGGGCGAGCCCCTCGTGCTCGCGGATCCCCGATCGGCGGTGTCGCTCGCGATGCTGCAGATCGTCCGACGGGTCGCGCCCCGGGCGGCTCCGGCCGACACCCGGCCGACCGGCATCTTCCGGAGACGATGACCCATGAAGCTCAGCGAGCGGATGAAGCAGAACAAGCCGAAGGCCGACGAGCCGTCGACGTTCGGCACGATGACGACGCGGGCCGCGGAGGCAGCCGACGCGAGGTCCGCCGTCCAGGACGACCCGGTCCGCCAGCTGAAGCGCCGCGCCCAGGATGCGCTGCTCGTGCGCATGGGTCCGTCGCTGTGGGACGCGAACAAGTCCGTACCCCAGCTCGACGCGCAGGTCGTTCGTGAGCTGAACGCGGTCATCAAGGAAGAGCGCATCCCGCTGAACGACGCCGAGCGCGACCAGCTCGTGAGCGAGATCGTCGACCAGGCACTGGGTTACGGACCGATCGAGCGTTTCCTCGACGACCCGACGGTCAGCGAGGTCATGGTCAACGGGCTCGACGGCGTGTTCGTGGAGCGCAACGGCCAGCTCGAGTCGACCGACGCGCAGTTCTTCTCGGAGCAGCACGTCCTGCGCGTGATCGACCGCATCGTCGCGCCGATCGGCCGTCGCATCGACGAGGCGTCGCCCATGGTGGACGCCCGCCTCCCCGACGGCTCCCGCGTCAACGCCGTCATCGCGCCGCTCGCGTTGGACGGCCCGCAGCTGACCATCCGGAAGTTCACGCAGCGTGTCCTCACCTTGGAGGATCTCGTCGAGCTCGGCACGCTCACCGTGGCGGTGGGCTCGTTCCTCTCCGCCTGTGTCCTCGGCCGCATGAACATCCTGATCAGCGGCGGAACCGGGAGTGGCAAGACCACGCTGCTCAACGTCCTGTCGTCGATGATCCCCGAGAGCGAACGAATCGTGACCATCGAGGACGCCGCCGAGCTGCGCTTGCAGCAACGCCACGTCGTGCGCCTCGAGAGTCGTCCGTCCAACATCGAGGGCAAGGGCGAGGTCAGGGCCCGCGAGCTCGTCCGCAACGCGCTGCGCATGCGACCCGACCGCATCGTCGTCGGTGAGGTACGGGGCGGCGAGACGCTCGACATGCTCCAGGCGATGAACACCGGCCACGACGGGTCGCTCTCGACCCTCCACGCCAACTCGCCGCGCGACGCGCTCGCGCGCGTGGAGACGATGGTGCTCATGGCCGGGTTCGACCTGCCCGTGCGAGCCATCCGTGAGCAGACCGCGTCGGCCATCGACCTGCTCGTACACGTCACCCGAGGACGCGACGGCGTGCGACGGGTCTCGAAAGTCGCGGCCGTCGACGGGATGGAGGGCGACATGATCACGCTCTCCGACCTGTTCGTGTTCGAGGTCGGGGAGTCGACCCCGGGCGGTCCGATCACCGGTGTGCTCCGCAGCACCGGTATCCGGCCGAAGCTCGCCGAACGCCTGCACGACGCCGGCGTCGAGCTGCCCGCCGAGCTCTTCGACACGACCGCCTGAGCGCTACCCGCCGGTCGGCACCCGGAGCATCGCCACGTCGACCTTGACCGGCGCGCCCGCGGGACGGGCCGCGGCGGTCGCGGCCTTCGCCATGTTCCGCTGCTTCGGCGCTCCCGGCGTCTTGCGGTAGGGCCTGCCGGGTGGGTTGCCCGAGACGTCGAGGAACTTGGCGAGGTCGAGCGCCCCGGTGGCCAGGTCACCGGTGCCCGCGGCTCCACCACAGGGTTTCGCCTGCTCGAGGTTCGCGGGCGCGCTCGTGCTGAACGTGTTCCCGGAGAAGCAGTTCCCGTCGTCGAGGCCGGGGAGCAGCGTCACCAGATCCGCCGTGCCCGACTGCTCCACCACGTTGTCGGTGACGGAGTTCCCCGTCGCCGGCCAGAGGCTCCCTCCGTTGATCCCCGGATTGGGCGCGACTGCGATTCCGATCTTGGGGTTCTCGGTGACGCGGTTCTTCGTGATCACGTTGTCGATACCGCCGCCGATCACGATGCCCCCGCCGAACACGACGTCGAATTCGGACGTGCTGGAATGCGCCGCGTCCGGATCGCCGTTCCCGGTCACGATGTTGGCGGCGATCGTGTTGCTCCCCTGCGGGGGGAGCTCCTCGGTGTCGAGGCTGTTGGGCACGATGCCGGCTCGATTTCGCCGCCACACGGAGTTCACGATGAAGAGATCGTTGCTCGAATTGGTCCCCGAGTAGCCGAGTTGGTTGAACTCGGAGACGACGTCGGTGATCACCGCATGGCACGGGTTGCACTGGCCGATGTAGAAGCCGGAGTCGGGGCTTCCCGACGCGTACGAATGGTCGAACTGCCCGTACTGCGAGTCGTACGCATAGATGCCGTAGTCGCCGTTGCGGTACGCGGTGAGATATGAACCTCGATACCCCAGCACTCCGTTCCAGAAGAACCCGTTCTCGGTGTAGTTGCGCGCGGTGAGGTTCTCGACCGCCACACCGTCGGCGCCGACGACGAACACCCCGTTCTCGCGCTTGAACTCGCCGTCGAGGACGGTGGTGTTGCGGTCGAGCCCGCGGATCACGACGCCGTCGGTCGAGACGGTCACCGCCTCCTTGTAGACGCCGGGCGACACGAGCACGAGGTCACCCCGCTTGGCCCGGTCGACCGCGGCCTGGATGGTCTTCGCGTCGCCGGGGACGCGGATGGTGTGGCCCGAGGCCTTGACGCTGGGCACCGGGTGCTCGCCCTCACCGACTGCCGCGATCGGCGTGACCGAGATGTCGTCGCCGACCGCGAGGCGCGCGTGCTGCCCCTTCTTCGGCGTGCCGTGGAGGGTGCAGTAGTACGCGAACGAGCCGGCCTTCTCGAAGGTGTGGACGTAGGACTTGCCGGGCTGCAAGTTGCCGCTGCCGTACCCATGCCCGGCGGCGGGTGTGACGTTGTGCGTGTTCCGGCCGTCGTTCACCCACTTCACCGTCGTACCCGGCGCGACGTTGAGGTTGGTGGGCGAGAACACGTTGTCGCGGATGTGGATGGTGACGACGTGGTAGACGCCTGGCGTGCGCGCCGTCGCCGGCGCCGGCGCCACCCACGACATTCCGAGCAGCAGTGCGAGGCCCCCCACGGCCGCCAGGCCGCGTCGCACGTTGCTCATCCGGAGCGGGTGCGGGATCGAGCCGGCGCCTTCTTCGCGGCTGTCTTCTTCGCGGCCGCCTTCTTCGCGGCTGTCTTCTTCGCGGCGGGCTCGGCGGCGTCGCCGGTGGGCGGTTCGAAACGCTGGGCGAGCTCCACCAGGGTGCGCACGCCGAAGCCCGTGCCACCCTTGAGGACATGCCCGTCGTCGGCGCCGGCCCGGGCGGGGCCGGCGATGTCGAGGTGCACCCACGGCGCACCGTCGACGAACTCCTGGAGGAACAGACCGGCGGTCAGCGCACCGCCGTAGCTGCCGCCGATGTTCTTGAGGTCGGCGACCTCGGACTCCAGCTGCTTGCGGTACTCCGACGGGAGCGGGAGGTGCCACACGGGCTCGCCCGCGCGGTCAGCGGCTTCGCGGACCTGGCCGATCCACGCATCGTCGTTCCCCATCAGGCCTGCGATCTTGTCGCCCAGCGCGACCATGCACGCGCCGGTGAGCGTGGCGAGGTCGATCACCGCCGCGGGCTGCTCGTCCGACGCCAGCGACAAGGCATCGGCCAGGATCAGCCGTCCTTCGGCGTCGGTGTTGAGCACCTCGACGGTCTTGCCGTTGCGGATCTTCAGCACGTCACCGGGGCGGATGGCAGTACCGCTCGGCATGTTCTCGACGAGCGGCACGTACCCGGTGACGCGGGTCTCGATCCCGAGGTCCTGCAGCGTCGACATGGCGGCGATCACCGCCGCGCCACCCGACATGTCGGTCTTCATCGTCTCCATCCCGCTGGCCGTCTTCAGCGAGAGGCCGCCGGAGTCGAACACCACACCCTTCCCGACGAGCGCGAGCGCCTTGCCGCGCGCCCGCGTGGTGCGTACGTCATCTTCAGGAAGCGCGGCGCCTGCTCGGAGCCCTGCCCGACCCCGAGGACACCACCGAAGCGCTCCGCCCGGAGCTGCGCGCCCGCGAACACCTGCACGGTGATGCCGCGCCCCCGGAGGAGCTTGCGCGCGGCTGCCACCATCTCGGCCGGCGACTTCTCCTTCGACGGCGTGTTCACCATGTCGCGCGCCCAGCTGACCGCCTCGCCGACGGTCGCGCCCCGCGCCACCGCGTCGCGTAGCTCCACGCCACCGGCGCCGATCACGGCGACCTTCTTCAGCTTGGTGGGCTTCCCCTCGCCCTTGTAGTCGAGGTACTGGTATGCGCCGAGCACGAAGCCCTCGGCCAGCGCCTGGGCCGCCTCGGCGGGCTCGAGGTCCGTACCGGCGGTCGCCAGCGTCGTACCCACGGACGCGGCCTTGCTCGCCCGGCGCGCGATGGCAGCCGCGGCGCGGCGGACGCCGTCGACCGTGAACTTCTCGGGCTCACCGATCCCGACCAGGATCGCCGCCTTGGCCCGCAGCTTGCCCGCGGTGGGGACCGCGAGCGTTTCGCCGACCTTGCCCTCGAACCCGGCCTCCTCGAGGAACGCGGCCAGACCGCCGCCGAGGGCGGCGTCGACGGCGTCGGCGCCGGGGCCGAACGCGCCGCCCTTGCCGATCGGCACGGCGAGGAGCTCGACCGCGACGCGGTCGGGAGATGTGGTGACGACGGTGAACGAGAGTGACACGATCGCGCTCCAGTTGGCTTCGGGTTCTGGGTCCGGCACTCAGTCCGGGGGACGGGGACGCACGGGCCGGAAGGTGCCTTCCTGCCAGCGGGCGAGGGTGTAGACGAGGTCGGCCAGCCGGTTCAGGTAGGGCACGACCTGGCTGTCGGGGAGCCACCCTTCGCGCGCGGCGGCGACTGCCTGCCGCTCGGCGCGCCGCACCACGGTGCGGGCGACGTCCAGCGCGGCGGCGATCCGGTTCTCGCCGGGCAGCACGAACTCGGTGGGCGCCTCGTAGCGCGTGGTGATGTCGTCGATGAGCGGCTCGAGCGCCCCGGCCATGGCCTCGGTCGTGCGAGACACACCCGGTTCGAGCTTGGCGCGGTTCCCGGGCTCCGTCGCGAGCTCGGCCCCGACGACGAAGAGCTCGCGCTGGAGCCGGACGAGCACCTCGTCGAGCTCGGAGCCCCGCTCGGTCTCGGCACGGGCGAGGCCGAGCATCGAGACCGCTTCGTCGACCGCGCCGTAGGCGTCGGGCCCCGGGGAGTCCTTGCCGACCCGACCTCCGTAGAGCAGGCCGGTGGTGCCGTCGTCACCCTTGCGCGTGTAGATCTTCGGAACCATCTGCGCCGGAGTCTACGAGCGGTCCGGAGCACGCGAGGGTGTTCGGTACCCTTGGCCCGATGTCTGCGGTCCCCGATCCAGCCCGCGCGACTCCTCCCGCTGGCGCGGCAGAGCACCGGATGTCGACCATGAAGGCGGTGCTGCGCACCGCCCGGCCGAAGCAGTGGACGAAGAACGTGCTCGTGTTCGCGGCGCCCGCGGCCGCGGGCGTCCTCGACCAGCGCGACGCGATCCTCCAGACCCTCGTCGCGTTCGTCGGGTTCTGCCTCGCCGCCAGCGGCACCTACTTCCTCAACGACGCCAACGACGCCGAGGCCGACCGGCTGCACCCCACCAAACGCCTGCGGCCGATCGCGGCGGGCGATCTCGACGCACGCACGGCGCGGATCATCGCCGTCGTGCTCATCCTGTTGGCGCTCGCGGTGACCGCGCCCGTGAACGACTTCAAGCTGGCCGGCGTCGTCGGCGGGTACGTGGTCATCACGCTGTCGTACACGATGTGGTTGAAGTACGAACCCGTGATCGACCTCGCCGCCGTCGCCTCCGGCTTCGTCCTGCCGCGCGATCGCGGGCGGCGTGGCGACCGGTGTGCCCCTCTCCGACTGGTTCCTCATCGTCGCCGGCGCCGGGTCACTGTTCATCGTCACCGGGAAACGCCACGCGGAGCAGGTGGAGCTCGGATCCGATTCGCTCGAACACCGCCGCACCCTGGGCGAGTACTCCACCGCGTTCCTCGGCTACGTCCGCGCGGTGGCGTCCGGGGTGATGATCACCGCCTACTGCCTCTGGGCGTTCGAGAACGCGGCGTCGACGGGCGACGAGACATGGTTCCGTCTCTCGATCGTCCCGTTCGTGATCGCGGTGTTGCGCTACGCGTTGGTGATCGACCAGGGCGGTGGTGGCGCGCCCGAGGAGGTCGTGCTCTCCGACCGCGTGTTGCAGATCGTAGGATTCGTGTGGATCCTGACCTTCGCGTTGGGCGTCCATGCCTGATGTTCCCGCGGCCGCGCCCGCCGCCGACGAGCACGTCGAGCTGCTCGCCGGTTGGAGCCGTACCGCGCCGAGCGCGGCGACGGTCGTCGGCGTGCACGACGGACCTCAGATCGATGCCTTCCTCGCGCGCGGGTCGGCGCGGCCTCATCGCGCGCGGGCTGGGACGCAGCTACGGCGACGCGGCGCAGAACGCGGGTGGCACGGTGCTCGACGCCACGATGCTGGCCGGCGTCCACGACGTCGATCTCGAGCGCGGCGTGATCCGGGTCGACGCCGGGGTGAGCCTCGACACGATCATGCGCACGATGCTGCCGTTCGGCTACTTCGTACACGTCACGCCGGGCACGAGGCTCGTGACCGTCGGCGGGGCCATCGCCGCCGACGTGCACGGGAAGAGCCACCATTTCGACGGCAGCTTCGCCAACCACGTCGAGTCCTTCACGCTGCACACGCCGAAGGGCACCGTGACCGTCACCCCCGAGAGCGATCCCGAGCTCTTCTGGGGCACCGCGGGCGCCATGGGGCTCACCGGCGTGATCGGCGAAGCCACGGTGCGCCTCCTCCCGGTCACGACGTCGATGATCCGAGCCGAGAACATCCGCTGTCCGGACCTCGACTCGGTGATGGCGCTGATGGTCGACGGCGACGACCAGCACCGGTACTCGGCGGCATGGATCGACTGCCTGGCGACGGGCGCCGCGCTCGGCCGCTCGATCCTGTCCCGGGGCGACCACGCGACGGTCGACGACCTTCCGAAGAAGTTGCGGGCGCGACCGTTGCGATTCGATCCCACGTCGAAGTTGTCGGCGCCGCCGTGGGCTCCCAACGGGCTCCTCAACCGGCTCAGCATCGCCGCGTTCAACGAGCTCTGGTTCCGCGTGTCGCCCGCGTTGCACGGCAAGGTCGAGACGATCTCGTCGTTCTTCCACCCGCTCGACGGGGTGCGGGGCTGGAACCGTCTCTACGGCAGTTGCGGCTTCCTCCAGTACCAGTACGTCGTACCCGACGCGGCCCACGCCGCGGTGCGGACCTCCCTCGAGATGTTGAGCGACGCACGGGCGGCGTCGTTCCTCGCCGTGCTCAAGCGCTTCGGTGCCGGCAATCCCGGCCCGCTGTCGTTTCCCAGACCCGGGTGGACGCTCGCGCTCGACATCCCGGCGACCGTCCCCGGGCTCGCCGAGTTGCTCGACGCACTCGACGAGCTCGTCGCCGGCGTCGGCGGTCGTATCTATCTGGCCAAGGACTCGCGGCTCCGCCCCGACCTGCTCCCCGTCATGTACCCCGAGCTCGACCGCTTCGCCGAGCTGCGCGCCCGCGTCGACCCCGCCGGCGTCCTCCAATCCGATCTCCGACGCCGTCTGCGGCTCCCGTAGGCGCCCGCCAGGCGAGTGACCGCGCCGCAGGTACCCTGCGGCGCAACGAGCCGGGCCCGAGCGGCCCGGGCGGGAAGCCCCGGAGCGGACGAAAGGCTCGACGACATGAAGGACGCGCTCGGCTCGGTGCAGTCGGTGCTGGTACTCGGTGGCGGCTCCGACATCGCGCAGGCGACGTTGCGCGAGCTCGTGCAGCGGCGGGCGCGCACCATCGTCCTCGCGGCGCGTGACCTGACCGCGCTCGACGGCATCACCGGGGAGCTCCGGTCCGCCGGAGCCACCGTCGAGACCGTCGCGTTCGACGCTCGGGACACGGCCACCCACGAGGCATTCGTGGACGACGTCTTCGAGCGGTTCGGCGACATCGACCTCGCGCTCCTCACGTTCGGCGTGCTCGGCGACCAGGAGACCGCGGAGCACGACGGCGGTGCCGCGGTCGACATCGCCGAGGTGAACTACGTGGGCGCGGTGTCGGTCACGGTGCCGATCGCGCAGCGGATGCGCACCCAGGGGCACGGAACGATCGTGGCCCTTTCGTCGGTGGCAGGCGAGCGTGCCCGACGCTCGAACTTCGTGTACGGGTCGTCGAAGGCGGGCATGGACGCGTTCTTCCAGGGCCTCGGCGACAGCCTCGTGGGGACCGGGGTCGAGGTCATGGTCGTACGGCCGGGCTTCGTGCACACCAAGATGACCGAAGGCATGGAGGCGGCGCCCCTCTCCACCACCCCCGAGGCGGTGGCCACCGCGATCGTCTCGGGCCTCGCCCGGGGCCGAGAGACCGTGTGGGTCCCGTCGACGTTGCGTTACGTGATGTCGGTCCTGCGCCACGTGCCCCGCCCGATCTTCCGCAAGCTGCCCCTCTGACCCCGGGGAAGGTCCCCTCGAGCCGCGCGTCGTCTCCCGCCGGACCCGGTCGCACGCGACGCTCGGTGTGCTAGCTATGGCGGCGATGGAGCACGTCGCCGTCGTCGCCGCGTTCGATTTCGACGGCACCCTCTCCCGCCGGGACAACGTCGTGCCGTTCCTCCGCTCCGTCGCCGGGAGTGCGGCAACGGCCCGGGCGTTCGCGGCAACCGCGGCCCACCTCGGACGTCAGAGTCGGTCGCACTGGAGCCGCGACCGCGTGAAGGGCGAGTTGGTGCAGCAGCTGCTCGGCGGCCGAGCGGCCGCCGACGTCGAACGGTCCGGCCGCGGCTTCGCCGCCGACGTCGTCGCCCACCACCTCCGGGCCGAGGCGGTCGAACGCGCCGGCTGGCACCGCGCCCACGGCCACCGGCTGGTGATCGTGTCCGCGTCTTTCGGCGTGTACCTGCAGCCCGTCGCCGATCGGCTGGGCTTCGACGCGGTGCTCGCCACCGAGCTCGAGGTCGCCGACGACGGCCGCCTCACCGGCCGGCTCCACGGCGCCAACGTGCGCGGGCCCGAGAAGGTGCGCCGACTCGACGAATGGCTGGACCGCACGCTGGGCGGGAAGCCTTCGTTCGTGTGGGCCTACGGCGACAGCTCCGGCGACCGCGACCTCTGGGCGTGCGCGGACCGGGCCGTGCGTCTCGGCCGCCGGGCACACCGCGGCACGGAGTAGCTGCGAGGTACCCCGGAACCCTCCGGTACCCTGGGTCGAATGTCTGGATTCCTCGCCGCGCTCGCCGAACGCGTCCTCATCTTCGACGGTGCGTTCGGCACCTGGGTGCAGGACCAGGACCTCGGGCCTGACGACTTCGGCGGTCCGGCCCTCGAGGGTTGCAACGAACGCCTCGTGCTCACCCGCCCCGAGCTCATCCAGCGGATGCACTCGGAGTACTTCGGAGCCGGCGTCGACGCGGTGGAGACGGCCACGTTCGGCGCGTTCTCCCTCGTGCTCAACGAGTACGGCATCGCCGAGGAGACCTTCGCCATCAACGAGCAGGCGGCGCGCCTCGCCAAGGAGGTGGCGGCGGGCTTCTCGACCCCCGACCGGCCGCGCTTCGTGATCGGGTCGATCGGCCCCGGCACGCGCCTCCCGTCGCTCGGCCAGATCACCTTCACCGAACTCCGCGACGACTACGAGGCGATGGTCGCCGGACTCCTCGCCGGCGGCACCGACGTGCTCCTGGTGGAGACGGTCCAGGACCTCCTCCAGTGCAAGGCGGCGATCGTCGGTGCCCGGCGGGCCATGGCCACCGTCGGCGTCGAGGTCCCGATCATGGTGCAGGTGACGGTCGAGACGACGGGCCGCCTCCTCGTCGGTTCCGAGATCGGCGCCGCGCTCACCGCGCTCGAGGCGCTCCGGCCCGATGTCATCGGTCTCAACTGCGCAACCGGCCCCACCGAGATGACCGAGCACCTGCGGTACCTCGCGCAGCACTCGCGCACCTACCTCTCGTGCCTCCCCAATGCGGGGCTCCCGTCGATCGTCGACGGACACACCCACTACGACCTCACTCCGGACGCGCTGGCCGACGCGCACGCGCGCTTCGTCGACGAGTTCGGCCTGAACGTCGTCGGCGGTTGCTGCGGCACGACGCCCGCGCACCTCCGAGCCGTCGTCGATCGGCTCGGCACGCGCGCTCCGGTCGCGCGGACCCCGGAACACGAACCCAGCTGTTCGTCGATCTACAGCCCGGTGACCTTCCACCAAGAGCTGGCCTACCTCGCGGTCGGCGAACGGACCAACGCCAACGGGTCGCGCAAGTTCCGTGACGCCATGCTCGAGGGCGACTGGGACACCTGCGTGCAGATGGCCCGCGAGCAGGTGAAGGAAGGCGCCCACGTGCTCGACGTGTGCGTCGACTACGTGGGCCGCGACGGCGCCGCCGACATGCACGAGATCGCCAGCCGCTTCGCCACCCAGGCGGCGCTGCCCCTCGTGTTCGACTCCACCGAGCCTCAGGTGCTCGAGGCCGGGCTCCAACACTCCGGCGGCAAGGCCATCCTCAACTCCGCCAACCTCGAAGAAGGCGAGGACCCGGGCAAGCGCTTCGACCGGGTGATGTCACTGGCGCGCGAGTACGGCGCCGCGGTGATCTGCCTCGCCATCGACGAAGAGGGCCAGGCCCGCACCGCCGACTGGAAGCTGCAGGTGTGCAAGCGCATCTACGACCTGGCCGGCGAACGCTACGGCATCGAGCCCACCGACCTCATCTTCGACATGCTGACCTTCCCGCTCGGCTCCGGGGCGGAGGATCTCCGGCGCGACGGCATCGAGACCATCGAGGCCATCCGCCGGGCCAAGACCGAGCTGCCCGGCTCGTCGACGATCCTCGGGCTGTCGAACATCAGCTTCGGGCTCAAGCCCGCCATCCGCCACGTGTTGAACAGCGTGTTCCTCCACGAATGCCGTGAGGCCGGCCTCGACGCTGCCATCGTCCACGCGGCTCGCATCATGCCGATGCACAAGATCGACGAGCGCGCCCGCGAGCTCGCGCTCGACCTCGTGTACGACCGCCGGACCGACGACTACGACCCGCTCACCGAGCTCATGGCGCTGTTCGAGGGCGTCGACGCGACAGCCGTCGAGCAGGAGGACCGCTCCGGGTGGCCCGTCGAGCAGCGGCTCGAACACCGCATCATCGACGGCAACCGCGACGGCCTCGAGGCCGACCTCCAGGATCAGCTGACCTCACGCCCCGCGCTGTCGATCGTGAACGAAGTGCTCCTCGAGGGCATGAAGGTCGTCGGCGAGCTGTTCGGCCGCGGCGAGATGCAGCTTCCGTTCGTGCTCCAGAGCGCAGAGACCATGAAGGCGGCGGTCGCGTACCTCGAGCCCCACATGGAGAAGGCCGACGCCGGGGGCAAGGGCCGCGTGGTGCTCGGCACGGTCAAGGGCGATGTCCACGACATCGGGAAGAACCTCGTCGACATCATCCTCACCAACAACGGCTACGAGGTCCACAACATCGGGATCAAAGCCCCGTTGTCGGCCTTCGTCGAGAAGGCCACCGAGGTGCACGCCGACGCCATCGGCATGAGCGGGCTGCTCGTCAAGAGCACGCTGATCATGCGCGAGAACCTCGAGGAGCTCAACACGCAGGGCTTGGCGGAGATCCCCGTGCTCCTCGGTGGCGCCGCCCTCACCCGCACCTACGTGGAGCGGGATCTGCGCGAGGTCTACGACGGTCGCCTCTTCTACGGCAAGGACGCCTTCGAGGGTCTGCACACGATGGACCAGCTCATGGAAGGCAAGAAGAGCGGCACGATCGACCCCGACTTCGGGCGCGCGCTGGGGGTCGGATCCTGCCGCCTCGCCGTTCGGAGATGGAAGCAGAGCGCGCGGTCACGGCCGCGGCCGTGCGCTCCGACGTCGCTGCCGACGTCGAGGTCTTCCCGCCCCCCTTCCTCGGCTCGCGCATCGCCAAGGGCACGGCGCTCGACGACATCGCCGGCTACATCAACGAGACGGCGCTGTTCCGCAACCAGTGGCAGTTCCGGCCCGACAAGTCGATCGCCGAGAACGACGCTGACTTCAAGGAGCGCGTCCGGCCGATCCTGCGCGCACAGCTGGACGAGGCAAAGGCCGAAGGCTGGCTCGTACCCGCGGTGGTCTGGGGGTACTTCCCCGTGAACGCCGACGGCAACGACCTGATCGTGTGGGCCGACGACGACCGGCGCAACGAGCGTCTGCGGTTCACGTTCCCCCGTCAGCGCAGCGACCGTCACCTCTGCATCTCCGACTTCTTCCGTTCGGTCGAGAGCGGTGACGCCGACTACGCGGCCTTCCACGTGGTCACGGTGGGCGAACGGGCCAGCGAGCGGGAGCGCGAGCTGTTCGCCGCCGACAAGTACCACGAGTACCTGCTCACACACGGCCTCTCGGTGGAGATGACCGAAGCGCTCGCCGAGCTCTGGCACCGGCGCATCCGTGAGGAGTGGGGCTTCGCCAACGAAGACGGCCCGAGCCTGGCGGGGCTGTTCCGTCAGCAGTACCGCGGCTCGCGGTACTCGTGGGGCTACCCGGCGTGCCCCGACCTCGACGACCAGGCCAAGCTCGACGACCTGCTGGAGCTGCACCGCATCGGCGTGAAGCTCACCGAGGAGTTCCAGCTCGAACCAGAGCAGAGCACTTCGGCGATCGTCGTCCCCCACCCCGAGGCGAAGTACTTCGTCGTCTGACCTCGGCCCTGGTCATACCTTGGCCGACGCCATGCATTCCGACAGGATCTCCGGGGCGCGTGCGCGCACCGCGGAGAGCGCCGCCGGATCAGGGCTCGCGCTCGGGTCGTTCGCTCCCGTGTCGAGGATGGGCGCGAAGGTCGGGTCACGGACGAGAGCGTCGGCGGTGCACATCGCCACCGGAACCGGGAGATCCTGCTGCACGACCTCGAGGAACAGCTCGTCGCGGCTCGCCGCCAGCACCAGCGCGGCGACGGCGCGGTTGGGCGCTTCGGTCGCGCTGGTACCGGGATCGCATGCCGTGAGCGTCGCGTGGTCGTTCTGCACGTCGCTCTGTGCGGTACCGGCGGGCATCGCCGCGACCCACTGCGTGATGGCGTCGGCGATCGCGCGCGTCCCGTCCGGCGTCCTCCCGACGAACGTGCTGCGGAGGCAGGTCACGCCCTTGCGCCTGAAGGTCACCATGGAGTCACCGCCCCAGGAGTCGGCGGCGGTGAGCGCGGTCGCGGGATCGAGGCGCGACGCCAGCACCTGATAGAGCGCGAACGCACCGAAGACGTCGGGCTTGCCCACCGCATGCTCGCCCGCCGCGAGCTTCGGGGTGTCGACCGTCGTGAACCTGCTCCCGTCGAGCAGTGTCGACGGGGTGAGATACGACGAGTCGCTGGTGGGAGGCTTGCGGAACAACGCGTCGATCCCCGCCTCGTGCCGCTTGGCGATCACGGCGTCGACCATGATCGGTCCGAGGTCGTAGGGCGCTTCGAACAACACCGACAACGATTCCGGCACCGCCTTCGAAGCGATCTCCGCGCGCGCGGTCGCGCTCTCCTGCTGCTCCTCGTGCGTGTACGTGTTCCGATCCGCCTGCGAGAGCGAGTCGACGTAGGCCTGCTGCACGCGGACCGCGTCACCCTCGACGAGCGTGCGCAACGGTGTGGACGCGTGCGCTCGTGCAGCTGTCCGCTCGAGCTTCTGGAGGTCGAAGTGCTGATCCTGGAGCGCGTGGGTGAGCTCGTGGGCCAGGGTGACCCGGAGGCTGACGTCGTCGACCGAAGTTCCCTTGGCCGTGATCTTCTTCGCCTTCGGGTCGTAGTACGCGAGCACACCTGAGGTCTGGAGCGAGCTGGTGGCGTCGACGATGTCGACGCCGGCGCCGATCAGGCCGACGGCCCGAAGCTGGCTCTGCGCGGTCTCGATCTCCTGCTTGTCCTGCTTGGTGAGCTTGCCCTTGTCGACGGCGACCTTCTTCTCGAACGCGGCCTCGCTCAGGAAGTCGACCTCGACGGGATGGTCGAACTTCAGGCCCCGGAGCCGCTCGACCTTGGCCGCGATCGGCCGGATCCGGGCGTCCCAGGTGGCCGGCGACTTGCTCACGGCCCCCACGGGTGTGGCGAGCACGCCCGCGACGCACGCGGTCGCCAGCGCCACCAGCACGCCCCGGCACCGTGCGCGTCTCCCCCTCATGACGGGCGACGTTACCGGCGCCCCGCACGCCGAATCGGTCAGCCCGCGGCGCGGAGGTAGACGACGGTCTGGTCGCCGTCGAGGGCGCGGTTGAGCTCGCGGCTGCGGCGGCGGTAGTCCCGCACCTCGCGTGCGGTGAACGCCGAATGGCGAGCGTCCACGTAGTGCGACTTCGCGTCGGTGAGCACGACACCTCTCCGAGCCTGCTCGCTACCCCAGAACTGGAACTCGTTGGAGTCGTCGTGGGTGGCGACGATGTCCAGGCCGGCGCGAGCGGCGAGCGCGCTCAAGCCGGGACGCGAGGGGATCCACACGTGCCGGGGCGGGTCGAGTTGGATCCAGTGCGTGCCGTACTCGCGCCAGGCCCACGACGACGCGGTCGGCACCCGTACCAGCACAACACCGCCGGGCTCGAGGAGCCCGACGACCGCCCGCAGTGCATCGAGCGGGTCGAGCATGTGCTCGAGCGAATGATGGAGCATCACGAGATCGAAGCGCCCGGTCACGTCGTCGAGGCCGACCGCGCGCAGCTCGGCGTGGTCGCCGAGGCGGCGGTCGCCGGACGCGAACGGATCGATGCCGAGCACCTCGACGCCGCCCGCCAGCGACACCGCCAGCGGGACCATGCCCGACCCCGAGCCGACGTCGAGCACCCGACGGGGAAGCGGGCCGGGCACCCGGGCGACCGAATCGAGGATCGTGACCAGGGTCTGCACCCGCCGGACGGGCACCGACCGGCCGAGGGTCCCCGCCCACCCGCGCCCCCGCAGCACGGAGTGCGAGATCGCGGTGATGGCGGCGGTGGGAGCAACACCCAGTGAGCCCGGGTCGACGGTCATGCTCAGGTAGCTCGGCGGGTAGTACGGCGCGAAGTCGTCGGGCGCGTCGAGCAGGGTCAGCGATCCGCACGCCGCGCACTCCCCGTACGGGAACTCCTCGCCGGTGCCGTACATCGTGTCGGGAGCGTCGTAGCGGGCGGTGAAGGAGTTGGCGGCGCAGGCGCGGCACGTGCTCGTCTCGCTCACCCTGGTGGCTCCCGGAATCGACGTGGGCGCCCGGATCCTACCGGCCGGGCTTCGCGGAACGCCTCGTCTAAGGTACGGAAGCTCCCGTCAGGCGTGCCCCGGAAGGTCAATGCCGCTCGATTCACCACATCCGGCCGGTGGCGTCGCCCTGGAGCCGGACGACGAACCGGGGTCGGGCCCCACGAGCGGCCCGACCGGCGGCGGGCCGCCGGAGGAGCAACCGTCCCGATCCCGGCCCCGGTGGATGCTGGAGCTGCGCGACGGCGCGATCGTCGCCGCCACCAGCGCGGCCATCACCGCCTGGCTGTTCAAGATCTGGACCATCCCCCTGCGGCTGCCGTTCCTCTACCAGCGCGACGGCATCGCGCAGATCGCCGAGGTCAAGTCGATCATCGAGAACGGCTGGTACGAGTTCAACCCCCGGGTCGGGTACCCGATCGGCTTCGACCACCACGACTTCCCCATCGGGGCCGACAACCTCCAGTGGTTCGTGCTCAAGATCATGGGGCTCTTCTCGCACGACGCGGTCCTGGTGACCAACGCCTATTACCTCCTGTCGTTCGTGCTCGTCGCCGTTACCGCGTACTTCGTAACTCGATACCTCGGCGTGTCGCGGCGCTTCTCGTTCGCCGTCGCGATGCTCTACACCTTCCTGCCGTACCACTTCTTGCGCGGCACGTGGCACCTCACGCTCGCGGCGTACTACACGGTGCCGATCGCCTGCCTCTTCACCATCATGGTGTGGAAGCACGCACCGCCGTTCTTCCGGGAGGTCGACGGGCGTGTCCGTTTCGACTGGAAACGCCGAAGCACGATCTGGTTCGTCGTCGCCTGCCTGGCCATCGCATCGACGGGGATCTACTACACCGCGTTCGCCATCACGCTCATGTTGTCGGCCGGCGCATTGCGACTCCTCACCGCTCGCGCCTGGCGGCCGCTGCTCTCTGCCGTGCTCCTCACCGGGATCATCGGCGTCGGCGTGGTCGCCAACCTGTCACCGTCGTTGCTCTACTGGCGCGACCACGGGAAGAACGACAAGGTCGCCCAGCGCACCGTCGCCGAGAGCGACTACTACGCGCTCCGCCCGATCCAGATGCTCAGCCCGATCCCCGGGTACCGCATCAGCGAGATCGGCAAGATCACCAACACGGTCTTCACTGCGCCCAACAATTCCGAGGCCACGCAGTTCCTCGGCGCGATCGGTTCGCTCGGCTTCCTCGGACTCATGGTGGTGCTGCTCGGCCTCGGCGTGTCACGAAGCCGCGACCGTTCGCCACCCCTGGTCTTTCGCCTGGCGGCCCTGAGCGCGCTCTCCGTGCTGTTCGGGGTCACCGGTGGCTTGTCCTGGGTGTTCGGGATCGCCGGCTTCACCGAGATCAGATCGTGGAACCGCATCTCGATCTTCATCGCGTTCTACACGCTCGTCGCCGTCGGCCTCGCACTCGACTGGTTTGTGGCGCGCACGCGCGAATTCCCGCGCAAGACGCTGGCGGTCTCCGGTCTCGCGATCCTGCTCGTCGTGATCGGCGTCTTCGACCAGACGTCATCGGCGATCATCCCCGACTCCCGCCGGTTCCAGTCGGAGTGGAATTCCGACGGAGTGTTCGTGAAGAAGATCGAGGACACACTCGGTCCGGGCGGTGCCGTGTTCCAGCTGCCCTACCTGCCCTTCCCCGAGGCGGAGCTCGACGTGCCCCCTTACGGCATGGTCGACTACGACCCGCTGCGGGGCTACGTTCACTCCCACGAGCTCTTCTGGGGCTACGGGGGAACCCGAGGCCGGGCCGCCGACTGGCAGGCCCAGGTGGTCGAGCTGGCCACGCCGAAGATGCTCGACGCCATCACCGCGGTCGGCTTCGACGG
Organism: uncultured Actinomycetes bacterium; assembly: GCA_963750045.1. GTDB lineage: Bacteria > Actinomycetota > Acidimicrobiia > IMCC26256 > DASPTH01 > DASUAS01. The sequence continues at coordinate 286,353 of CAVVPD010000007.1, forward strand.
CCTGTGGATCGACACCCGCGGGTACCCCAACCAGGCCCGCGACATCATCGACGAGGTCGGGGCCGCGACCGGCTCGACCCCGATCACGAGCCCCGACGGGCGCTTCGTGTTCTTCGACCTCCGGGACTACGCCGAGGGCGTGCGCGCCGACCTCGGGCCCGCAGGGGTACGCCGCCTGAAGGCGAAGACGCTAGGCGATCTCGGGTGACGCCACCCCGGTCACGGGCTCGGCGTTGCCGTGCGACGGCAGGATCGGGCTGAGGACGAACACCGCGGCGCCGCGCCACCGCCAGGGCGGTGGGCTTGACCAGTCCGATGGCGAGGTCGGTCCGTCGAATGGTCGACGGGTGCGTGGCGTACACGAAGCGCATGGCCTTGCGAGCTTCGCGCGCCTGGTGCCGGGCGAGCCGCGAGCTCCACGACATCCGCGAGACACGGAACGTGCACAGCGATTCGGGGATGTACGCGAGGTTGCCGCGGTCGAGCATCCGCATCCAGAGATCGAGGTCGACCATGTAGCTCTGGTCGAGCGAGTAGCCACCGACCGCCTGGATGACCTCACGCGAGCACAGCGTCGCCGAGGGCTCACCGATGAGGTTGGTGCCGGCGCGCACGTTGGCCCGCATCGCCCGCTTGCCGTCGATGACACCGGACGCGTTGCGCCACCCTCGGCGCCGGTACACGACGCGATCGTGGTCGTCGACGATGTCGCGCTTGCACGACACCAACACGACGCCCTGGTCGGCGCCGGCGTCCAGTGCTGCGACCTGCCGACCGAGGCACTGCGGGTAGAGGGCGTCGTCCTGACAGAGGAGCTTCACGTACTTCCCGCGTGACGCGTCGATGAGTCGGTTGAAGTTCGCCGGCGCGTTCACGCCCGAGACGCCGGGCACGACGCGCAACCGCTCGTCGGAGATCCGGCTCACGACGTCGAGGGTGGCATCGGTGGAACCGTCGTCGCCCAACACGATCTCGAAGTCGGTGTAGTCCTGCGCGAGCACCGAGCGCAGCGTCCGCTCCACGAACCGCTCACCGTTGTACGTGGGGATGCAGACCGAGACGGTGGGCGTCACTCGATTTCCTCGCCGACGGGGCGCCCGACCATCGTCGGCTCGAGCACCTCGCTCACCACGTAGAGCGGACGACCCTTGGTCTCGCGGTAGATGCGCCCGATGTACTCGCCGAGCACACCGATGCACAACAGCTGGATGCCTCCGAGCAGGGCGACCACCGCCATCAACGACGGCCAGCCTCGCCCGCCACCCCCGGGGTCGACGATGCTCGCGACGATGACCCATCCGGCGAACGCGAACGCCACGGCCATCACGACGAGCCCGAGCTGGGTCGCCAGGCGCAGCGGTCGGTCCGAGAAGCTCGTGATCCCGTCGAACGCGAGGTGCACCATCCTGCGGAACGTGTACTTGGTGTCGCCCACGAAGCGCGGGTTGCGCTCGTACTCCACGGCACACTGCGCGAACCCGGCCCAGGCCACCATGCCCCGCACGTAGCGGTTGCGCTCGGGCATCTGCGCGAGCACGTCGACGACCGCGCGGTCGAGCAAGCGGAAGTCGCCGGCCTGGCGCGGCAGCGGCACTTCCGACACGCGATCGATGAGGCCGTAATAGAGCTTGCTCGTGAACAGCTTGAACCGGGTCTCGCCGGCGCGGCTGACCCGCACGCCGTAGACCACCTTGAAGCCCTTCTGCCACTTCTCGATCATCTCGGGGATCACTTCGGGCGGGTCCTGGAGATCGGAGTCGATGACGACGACGGCGTCGCCGCGCGCATGGTCGACACCCGCGCTCAGTGCCACCTGGTGGCCGAAGTTGCGCGACAAATCGACGACCCGCACGTGCTGATCGTCGGCGACGATCGTCTGCAACAATTCCAGTGAACGATCGGTGCTGCCGTCGTTGACGTAGACGATCTCGAAGTCGAGCTCCTGACCGAGCGTGCCGAGACACGCGACGAGGCGGCGGTGGAACTCCTCGATGCCCTGCTCCTCTTGGTACACCGGCGACACGACGGAGACCAGCGGGCGGTCGGGTGGCATAAGGACGCGAGTTTACGGCGCTGCGTCTGCCGTTCCAGGATCCGTCTGCCGTTCCGGGATCCGTCCACCGCTCCGCCGGGTCACCCGGGATGCGGCAACCGGAAGAGAATCCGCCAGCCCGTGAGTGCTAGACCTACGCAGGCATGAAGGGCCTGATCCTCGCCGGCGGGGCCGGCACGCGCCTCCGGCCGATCACCCACACCAGCGCCAAGCAGTTGGTACCCGTCGCGAACAAGCCGATCATGTTCTACGGCATCGAGGCCATGGTCGCCGCCGGGATCCGCGAGATCGGCTTCGTCGTGGGCGACACGCGCGACGAGATCGTGGCCGCCGTCGGCGACGGCTCCCGCTGGGGCATCGACGTCACCTTCATCCCGCAAGAGGCGCCGCTCGGCCTGGCCCACTGCGTGTTGATCGCCCGCGACTTCCTCGGCGACGACGACTTCGTGCTCTACCTCGGGGACAACATGCTCCAGCAGGGGCTCGTGGGGCTCGTCCAGGGCTTCACGAAGCTTCGCGCCTCGGGCGCAGACGCACCGTCGGCGCAGATCCTGCTCGCCCACGTCGAGAACCCGAAGCAGTTCGGGGTCGCCGAGATCGACAGCGCCGGCGAGGTCGTCCGCCTGGTCGAGAAGCCCGAACACCCGCCATCGGACCTTGCGCTCGTCGGCGTGTACCTGTTCGATCCGAGCATCCACGAAGCCGTGCGAGCGATCGAGCCGTCGGAACGCGGCGAGCTCGAGATCACCGACGCCATCCAGTGGCTCCTCGACCACGAGCACCGCGTGTTGCACGCGGTGCTCGAAGGCTGGTGGATCGACACCGGGAAGAAGGACCCGCTGCTCGAGAGCAACCGCCGGATCCTCGAGACGATCGAGACGCGCGTCGACGGCACCGTCGACGACGCGTCGAAGCTCGACGGTCGGGTCATCGTGGAAGCCGGCGCGCAGATCCTCGCCTCCAGTGTTCGCGGTCCGGCGATCATCGGCGCCGACGCCCGGATCGAGAACAGCTACATCGGACCCTTCACCTCGATCGCCTCGGGCTGCGAGATCGTCGACAGCGAGCTCGAGCACTCGGTGGTGCTGGAGAACAGCCGGATCGTCGGTGTGGCCCGCGATCGCCGACTCGCTCGTCGGACGCGAGGTCGAGGTCACCCGTACCGGCGAACGCCCGCCGCGCGCTCCGGCTCATGCTCGGCGACCATTCGACCATCGACCTCGATTAGGCGATCTCGATGAGCGATCTCGATGAAGCGATTTGGCAGGACCGTGTTGGCGAGGTGCACGAATCCGAGGTGATCCAGGGCGTCTTCGTCGTGGACCCCACGATCTTCGGCGACGAGCGCGGCTTCTTCGTCGAGACCTACCGCCGGGAATGGATCCCCAAGGCGCGTGAGATGATCCAGTCCAACCGCGCCGATCGCCAACGCGGCAGCGTGGTCGGCTTCCACTACCACCTGCACCAGGCCGACTACTGGTACGTGCCCTTCGGTACCGCGCGCATGGTGCTGCACGACCTCCGCGCCGGCTCGGCGACGGACGGCGCGACCCTCGCGGTCGACCTCGGCGCCCGGCGCCGACGGCACCCACGACCATCGCGGCGTGTTCATCCCGCCCGGTGTGGCGCACGGGTTCGCCGCGCTCAGCGACATGACCATCACGTATCTCGTCGACGGGTACTACAACCCGGCCGACGAGCTCGGGGTGGCATGGGACGACCCCGACATCGGCGCCGACTGGGGCCTCACCGACCCCATCCTCTCGACGCGCGACCAGGCCGAATCCGCGCCGCCGTGACCTCGACCCGGCGCGCATGCCGCACGTCGATCTCCGTACCTGATCCGATGAAGCTCTTCGTGACGGGTGGCGCCGGCTTCATCGGATCGAACTACGTGCGCCACGTGCTCGCGAACACCGACGACGAGGTGACCGTCTACGACGCGCTCACGTACGCAGGGAACCTCTCCACGCTGAGGGACGTCGACGACGACCCCCGCTACCGCTTCGTGCACGGCAACATCTGCGATCCAGCCGTCCTCGAGGATGCCATGGCCGGCCACGACGCGGTGGTGCACTTCGCGGCCGAGAGCCACGTCGACCGCTCGATCACCGGACCCGACGACTTCATCCACACCAATTGCTTCGGCACCAACGTCGTCATGGACTCGGCTCGGCGACTCGAGATCGGGCGGCGTCGTGCACATCGGCACCGACGAGGTCTACGGCTCCGTCGAGGAAGGCTCTTCACGGGAGACCGACCCGCTCGAACCTCGGTCGCCGTACTCGGCGTCGAAGGCGGGGTCCGACCTCATCGCCCTCTCCTACCACCACACCTACGGGCTGCCGGTCACGGTCACCCGCTGCACGAACAACTTCGGGCCCTATCAGTACCCCGAGAAGGCGATCCCGCTGTTCACGACCAACCTGCTCGACGGCAAGCAGATCCCGCTCTACGGCGACGGCCTCAACGAGCGCGACTGGCTCTACGTCGACGACCACTGCGCCGGGGTGCACCTCGTGCTCCACGACGGTGCGCCGGGCGAGATCTACAACCTCGGCGCCGGGAACGAGACGCCGAACCGCGTCCTGGTCGACAAGCTCCTGGGCCTGCTCGGCGCGGGCGAGGAGATGGTCGAGTACGTGACCGACCGCCTCGGCCATGACCGCCGTTACTCGGTCGACATCACCAAGGTCACGGTGCTGGGATGGCGCAAGCAGCGCACCCTCGACGAAGCGCTCGAGGAGACCGTCGCGTGGTACCGCGACAACCGTTGGTGGTGGGAACCGCTGGCCCGCGCTACTGCTTGACCGCGTCGAACACGAGCGCGTTGGGCCCGACGATCCCGTGCCACGGGGTCCACAAGCAGTACATCTTCGTGTCGAACCCGAGCTCGGCGAGGCGCACCAGCATCTCGAGCCCGAAGATCGTGAAGACCAACACCCCTTCGGGACGGACCGGGTCGTCGTGGTAGATCGCGTCGGCGAGCAGCTCGACCTCACCGCCGTCGAGCATCCGGGCTCGCACGTCGTCGAGGTGGGCGTGCTGGTGGAACGGCACCGTGAACACGTGGTGTCCTTCGGGCCGCAACACACGGTGTACCTCGGCGTGGGCTCGATAGGGATCGGGCACGTGCTCGAACACATCGGAGGACAGGACCAGGTCGACCGACGCGTCGTCGTACGACAGCGCCATCAGGTCCTGATGCGTCGTCCCGCCGACCACCTCTCCGGGCTCGTGGCCCGGGCCGAGATACTCGCTGCAGCGGTACCCGCGCATGGTGCGCAGCTGGTCGTGCAGGGACCCTTGCGCCTCCGTGTTGTAGACGACCAGGTCGGGCAGCACCGCGACGCCGGCGAGGCTGCCGACGCGGCGACCGGTGCGCTCGGTGACGGCCCGCGCCGCGACGAAGGCAACTTGCCGGTTGCGGTTGGTGGCGCCGCAGCGGCGGCAGCGTCCGGTCTCGCGCAGGTTGTCGGAGAAGCCGGTGGCCGCCGAGAGATGCCCGCACACCGGGCAGCGCATCGGCGCGACGGTGCCGATGCGGACGATCGCCCGGTCGACCGCACCCGGTGCGACCGGGATGGGATACCGGGGCGACGTGCCGCGCCGCGGTGCCGATCACGATGCCACCGCGATGCCCGCCACCAGCTCCTCGAGCCGGTCGGCGAAGCGGTCGAAACCGAAGTCCTCGGCACGCGACATGGCTGCGGCCGAGAGGCGCGCCATCTCGGCGGGATCGGCGATCAGCGCGCGCGTGCGCTCGGCCAGCTCCTCGATGGTGGCATAGAGCACGCCGCACCCCGTCTGCCCCACGATCGCCGCGGGTCCCCCGTGCTACGTAGACGGCCGGCACCGCGCCGGCCGACATGGCCTCCACCACGCTGATCCCGAAGTGCTCGAAGCGATCCGGGTGCAAATGGAGGTCCTCGCCCAAGCCCGCGCCGTGCCAGAAGACCGACGCCGCTCCGAACAGCTCCGAGAGGTCCTCGCCGCGGGCGTTCACATGGAAGCGGACCGGGAGACCGACCGCGGCGCGGCGCACCGTCTCGACGTAGCTGCGCTCGGCGGCGCTGCAGCCACCGACGAGATGGAGCTCCCACCCCTCGAGGCCTGCCTCGCACGCCAATCGGAACGCCTCGACCAGCTCCAGCTGCTTCTTCGAGTGACCGGACACGTTGGGGAAGAAGCGCCCGACCGCGAGGATGATCGGTCGCTTCTCACCCGGTGCCCGGAGGCCCACCGGCGGTGAGAGCACGGAGGCTGCCCTCCCCCACAGATCTTCCACCCAGCCGCGGTGTAGGCGGAGTTCGCCGCCACGACCTGGTACGACTCGAGAAATTCGTCGACGAACGCTCCCGGCACCACCGAGGTGAGCACGACGACGTCGCGCGGCCGCACGCTCGGGAGCCGGCGCCCGAGGTACACGTGCGAGACGACCACGCCGAGCTCGCGGTCGTCGGGAATGCCCGACGCGATGCGCGGCACGAACGTGTCCGACTCGATGCGCACCGGGATGGGGTCGTCGACGCCGCGGCCCGTCACGACCGTGCGCGCCGACGCCCGGCCGCGGTGCGGGACAACCCCGTCGTAGACCGTCTCGGTCCCGACCGTCACGCGCACGTACGGAGTCCGGTCGATCGGCCAGGGCTTGGCGGACAGTGAGAGCCCGAACGGCATCGTGACTCCGCGGGGTACCACGAGATCGATCACGGCGTCGCCCTTCGTCCAGCTCCCGTTGCCGGGAAACTCCCCGAGCCAGAACCCGTGCTCGCGCTCGATCCACCGTGCCAGCGGGTTGATCGCGGTGACCGGCCACGTGGCGCGGGTCAGGGCCGAGACCTTGCCGTTGGGCATCGGGAAGTGCACGTAGTACACGTTGCGAGGCGCCCGGCTGGCGAACGTGTTGGCGAACGATGTGTTGACCATCAGGTCGTAGTGGGCGCTCACCTCGAGGAAGGCGCGCGTGCCGTGTGCCATCGGCACCTGCGGGAACGCCACCAGGTCGAAGCCGAGGCGCTCCGACGCGACGATGGCGTCGAACGGCTCGTTCACCAGGAGTTCGACGTCGTGCGTGCCGCGCGAGCGCAGCCGCGAGTCCCCCCGCCAGTTGCTCGCCACCTCCGAGGGTCGTCCAGTGCGCGTTGAAGACCGCAGCTCTCACCGTGCGACCACCCAACGTTCCACGATCCCGGCCCGCTCCGACGACGACGCGCGCTGGCGGCGACGGGTCTTGAGCGTGGCCGGCAGGAGCTTCACAAACGCGCCATAGGCACGGAGACGGAGCAGCACGAAGGCCGGAGACGGCCGACCGCGGTGCAAGACGCGCCGGACCACGTCGCGATCGAAGATCACCGCGGTGTCGCGCAGGTACACGTAGGAGGCTTCTCCGAGCATCGACCACGGCGCGTTGCGGGCCAGCGTGAGGAACCGGTTGCGCTCGACGAAGTGCGTGAACAGCGCCGAGCCCTCCTTGCTGCTCGCCGCGTGCTCGTGCCGCACGACCGACTCCGGGACGTATCGGTACCGCCAACCCGCCAGGCGTCCGCGCCACGAGAGGTCGGTGTCCTCGTAGTACATGAAGTAGCGGTCGTCGAAGGTACCGACCTCGCGCAGGTAGCGGGTCGAGAGGAGCACCGCGCCTCCACACCACGCGAACACCTCTTCGGAAACCGCGAACTGTCCGCGATCTGGTTCGAGGAACCCCCGGTCGCCGCCGTAACCCCCCAGCACCAACCGTGAACCCACGTTGTTGATCACGTCGTAGGTGGGTCCGGCCAGCGCGACGCGGTGCCACGTCGGCCCTCCACCCACCGCCACCTCGACCGCCGGACCGCCCGCGGTGAGGCGCACCGTCTTGTCGCGCTCGGCCGAGAGCTCGATCTCGATCGCCTCCGGCCGCGGCGCACCGGCCTCGACCGGGACCCGGACCTCGCCCCGCGGCCCGGTCCAGCACACCTCCTCGACGCCGGATCCTCGGGCCTGGTGGGTGTAGCAGCCGTCGGCGAACTGGGCGTGGTCCCAGACCTCGGTGCCGTCGACCGCGAGACCCGTGATCTTGACTCCCAGCTTGCGGGAGTCGCCCGGAGGATGGAAGGTGGGCGACTCCACGACCAGGGTCGCGAACGAGGGCGCGAACACGATCTTGGAGCTCGCGGCGCCGAGCCCGGGATCGGACTCCAAGGTGTCGACGAGCGGGCGCAGCCAGTCGCGATCCGGTATCGCGTCGTTGTTGAGCAACGCGACGTAGTCGACACCGTCGAGATCACGGAGCCCCAGGTTGCATCCGCCCGCGAAGCCCACGTTGTGGGTGTGCTCGATGAGGTGGACCCACGGCATCTCGGCCCGCACCCGCGGTGCGATGCCGTCGATCGACGCGTTGTCGACCAGCACGATCTCGAGCGACTCCTCGGGCCACTCGACCTCGTGCAGCGCGGTCAGGCACCGCAGGGTCATGTCGCCACCGTCGTAGTTCAGGACCACGACGCGCACCAGCGGGGTACGCGTCATCACCGGGTGGCCGGACGCGGCGCCGATCGCTTGTCGACCGAGATCTGCACGGGGAACTCGACCGAACCGAAGCTCCGCTTCGGATCCCTGACCTCGAAGCGGTAGCGCTGCTCGTGCCAGTCGTAGATGTACGCGCCGTCGCTCGACGTGACGCACAACGTGACGGCATACTCACCATCGAGCAACGGGATCTGCTCGAAGTCGAACACCACCTCGCCGGAGCCCTCGAAGTGTCCGGTGGCCACCGACTCGGACGCGGTGCTCGAGCCGTGCAGCAACCGGCCCTCGGCGTCGTAGATCATGAGCGTGAACACCGGGTCGTCCACCGGCGCGTCGACCTCGAACTGCGCGTGGATCGCCAGCGGCTCGCCCGGTTCGAGGTAGGCACGCTCGGGCAGGCCGGGATGGCGGAATTCCACGCTCGTGACCCGGACGCGGTCGTCGACCGGGGGTGGCTCGCCCGGACGCGCGCGGCGGCGCCATGCGCAGGTGCTCACGGAACACCTTCACCGCCTCGTCGGGATCGCCCGACGCCACGATGTTCCCGTGGTCGAGCACGGTGGCCGACTGGCAGATCCGCCGGATGAGGTCGGGCGCGTGCGACACCACGACGATCGTGCGACCCTCACGCTGAAACTCCTCGACCCGGTCGAGACACTTGCGCTGGAACGACTCGTCGCCCACCGCGAGCACCTCGTCGACCAGGAGGATGTCCGGATCGACGTTGACCGCGATGGCAAACCCGAGGCGGATGTACATCCCCGAGGAGTAGAAGCGCACCTGCGTGTCGATGAACTGGTCGAGCTCGGCGAAGCCGACGATGTCGTCGAAGCGGCGGGCGAGCTCACGGCGCGACATCCCGAGGATGGCACCGTTGAGGTAGATGTTCTCGCGGCCCGTGAGCTCGGCCTGGAACCCGGCACCGAGCTCGAGCAACGCGGCGACCCGGCCGCGGGTGACGATCTCGCCGTTCGTGGGGCGCAGGATACCGGCGATGCACTTCAGCAGCGTCGACTTCCCCGAACCGTTGTGGCCGAGCAGCCCGGCCGTGGTGCCGTCGGCCACCTCGAGGTCGATGTCCCGCAGCGCCCAGAAGTCCTCGTGTGGGACACGCCCGAAATGGATCATGCGCTCCTTGAGCGACGAGTACCGCTCGCTCGACAGCTTGAAGCGCTTCGAGACACCGCGCACCGTGATCGCCGTCGACACCCCCGCTCAGAGCTCCTCGGCGAAGTTGCCCTCGGCGCGGCCGAAGACGGTGAGGGCGAAGACGAAGAGCACCGCGGAGCCCGCGATGACGAGCCCGAGGTGCCACAGGTACCACCACTGGTCCACGCCCTGGGGCAAGATCTTGGTGACGGTCGTGACGCCGTCGGTCGTCTTGGCCCCCGAGACCTGGCCGTAGATCGCCCGCTGGAAGGTGAGGACGATGTCGGTCACCGGGTTCAGCAGGTAGGCCCAGCTGTGGTTCCCGAGTTTGTCGGCGACGATCTCGTAGGGGTACACGATCGGCGTCATGAAGAACCACGCGATGAGCGCGAGCTCCACGAAGTGCTCGGTGTCACGGAGGTACACGTTGATGCTGCCGAGCAGGATCCCCAGCGCGGCGACGAAGAAGAGCAGCGCGAACAACGCGACGGGGAGCAATGGGAGATACGAGTACGCGACCTGATACTGGAAGACCACGAGCGCCAGCACCAGCACGATGGCTTGGAGGAAGAAGTGCACCAACGCCGCGCCCACTGAGGCGAGCGGCAGGATCTCGCGGGGGAACGCCACCTTGCGCACGAGGCCGGCGTTCGCCACCACCGAGCTCGTCGCCGACCCGAGCGACGTGGCGAAGAGGTTCCACACCAGGATCCCCGAGAGCAGGAAGATCGGAAAGTTCGGGATGCCCGTCCCGAGAATGAGGTCGAAGACCACCCAGTACACGAGCAGGTAGAGCGCCGGGTTCAGCATCGACCACACGAACCCGAGGGCGCTGTTCTTGTACTTGACCTTGAGCTCGGTGCGCGAGAAGGCCACCAGCAGCTCGCGGTACCGCCAGATCTCCGTGACCCGCTCCCACCGCCCGACGCGGGCGGTGCTCACGCGGGTGGGACGGTCGGCAGTCGTCGAGGTCATAGGGGGTCCTGCCGCACGACGGTACCAGGCGCCACCGTGCGGACCGGATCCGTTCGCGGCCGGCGTCTCCCTCATTCGGCGGTCGAAAACGCCCCGACCGCCGAGGTCCGCCGTAGGCTCGCTCGCTCGTGACTGCGCACTCCCCTCTTCGCGTCGCCGTCGACGCCAACCCGCTCATCGGTGAGCGCACCGGGATCGGCCACGTCACCGCACGTCTCCTCGAAGGGTTGGCGACCCGTGACGACGTCGAGGTCACCGGTTACGCCATCACGCGAACCGGCCGTCGGGATCTCGCCGGGCTCCTCCCTCGGGGCATCGTGCCCGCGACGTCCTGGGTGCCGGCCCGGATCGTCCACCCGCTGTGGACCCGCGTCGCGTGGCCGACCATCGAGCACTGGACCGGTCCGGTCGACGTCGTCCACTCGCCGAACTTCATCGCGCCCCCCGCACGCGTCCCGGTGATCGTCTCGGTGCACGACCTCGCGTTCGCGCACTCACCCGAGCTGTGCCGTCCCGAGGCGCAACAACTCGTCCCGCTGCTGCGTCACGCCATCGAGCGTGGCGCGATCCTCCACACCGGCAGCGACTTCGTCGCCACCGAGATCCGCGAGTTCTTCGACCTCCCCCCGGAGCGCGTGGTGCGTGTGTACTCCGGCATCGCCACCCACGCGGCCGATGGTGACGCCGCCTCCGGTCACGCGCTCGCCGGCGGAGACCGGTACGTCCTCGCGATCGGGACCGTCGAGCCCCGCAAGAACCTCCCGAGCCTCGTGCGCGCGTTCGGCCGTGTCGCCGCCGACGACTCAGACGTGCTGCTCGTGATCGCCGGCGGGAAAGGATGGGGCACCGAGGCGGTGGATGCCGCGGTCCTGGCGTCGCCGTTCTCGTCGCGCATCCGCCGGCTCGGCTACGTGCCCGACCGCGACCACGCCGATCTCCTCGCCGGCGCGTCGCTCCTCGCGTACCCGTCGCTCTACGAGGGATTCGGACACCCGCCGTTCGAGGCCATGGCCGCCGGCGTCCCGGTGGTCACGACCACGGCCGGCTCGCTGCCCGAGGTGATCGGCGATGCCGCGTACTTCGTACCGCCCGCCGACGACGACGCGCTCGCGGCCGCGATCGCGCGGGTGCTCACCGACGACGCGTTGTGCCGTGACCTCGTGGCCCGAGGGCGGGTGCGGGCCGGGGCGTTCCCTTGGTCGGCCGCCATCGACGCGTTCGTCGACCTCTACCGGCGGGTCGCGGCGATGCGGTGAAGCCTCAGCCGAGCAGGGCGCGCGGGAGGAGGTCCATCCCGAAGCCGGTGAGGATGGCGAGGTAGAGGAGCCCGGTCGCGGCCATCACCGCGGAGTACGACCGCTCCTTCAGCGCGAACCACGTGGCGATCACGAGGCCGATGGTGGTGATCGACGCGACCACCCACATCCAGCCCATGAGGCCCCCGTACCCGTCATCGACCGACCCCGAGAGGACGGAGACCATCCCGACCGGGATCAGGTACACGATCAGCTCCAACGGCCAGAGACCCGCCACCCACTTCACCAGCTCACGGATCGGCTCGCGGCCGAGGCCGGGCTGCACCAGGTACCAGTGGCCGAGGAGCATGGCGTCGGACACCGCACCGAGGAACAGCGCTCCCACCTGGAGGCGAACCAGGCCGAGCGCGTAGTCACCCCCGACGAACGACGCCGCGCCGAAGAGCGCGATCACCCCGAACCCGGGACCGATGAGGTCGAGACGGGGATCGAACTCCTTCATCACGTCCTCGGGCATGTCGTCGTGCCGGCCGGGCTCGGTCACGGTGCCCGTCATCGCCGCGACGCGTTGCGCGCGCCGTTCCCTGCGTTCACGCTGGCCCCGCACGCCGGCGGCTCGGCGCACGTACGACTGGAGCAGGGCGCCCCCCGCGGCCACGGCCATCAACGCCGTCGCGACGTTGCGGATCGCCGCACCGGTGCCGGCGTCACCCGCGCCGGCGACCACCGAGAACACCGCCATGACCCCGAACGAGATGCGGAGCAGCCACCCGTAACCGATGCCGACCTCCCGGCGGCGGGTGGTCACCCAACAGAAGAACAGTCCGCCCGCCGCCCATTGCGCGAGCAGGGTCGCGAGATCGAGTTGCACCGCTACTCCACGGTCGCGAGGTCACGCGCCGCGTGGTTCAGGCGTTCGGGGCCGGCGTCGGTCGCCACCACGATGTCCTCCAGACGCAGGCCGAACCGCCCGGGGAGGTAGATCCCGGGCTCCACGCTGAAGGCATGGCCCGCGACGAGCACCGTGCCGTTCCCCTCGACCACATAGGGCTCCTCGTGGGCCTCGGTGCCGATGCCGTGTCCGGTGCGGTGCACGAAGGAGTCGCCGTAGCCGGCGTCGACGATCACGCGCCGGGCCGCAGCGTCGACGTCTTCGCAGCGGGTGCCGACAATCGCCGCCTGCACGCCGGCCTCCTGCGCCTCCACGAGCACCGCGTAGGCATCGCGGATCTCCGGCTCCAGGGTTCCCACCGCGAACATCCGAGTGATGTCGGAGCAGTACCCGTGCATCGTGCCGCCGAAGTCGCAGAGCACGACGTCGCCCGGCGAGATGACCCGATCGGTCGGGTCGTGGTGTGGGCTGGCGGCGTTCGGTCCCGTGGCGACGATGGCGAAGTTCGCCCGCTCGTGTCCCCCCTCGAGCATGCGTTCGACCAGCTCCCGGTGGACGTCGAGCTCGGTCCGGCCCGCGAACGGGCGCTCCCGCATGACACCGGCAATTTCGTCGACGACGCCCGCGGCGACACGGAGCGCGTCCACCTCGGCGGCGTCCTTCACGGCGCGCAGCGGGCCGGTCACGTCGATGGCGCGCCGGAAGCGCACCGCGGGCAGCGCGTCCTGCAGGTCGAGCACGAACCGGGCCCACGTGTGATCGCCGATCGCAGCGGTCGTCGTCTCGTCGATGGCGTCGACCGCGTCGACCAGTCCGACGACGACCGCGATGGGGTCGTCGGTCTCGTCCCAGGAGAACACCTCGAATGCGTCGGGCTGCTCGACCACGCGAGGTGCCTCGAGCCGCGGGACGACGAGGACCGCGTCACCATCGGCGGGCAGCACGAGCATCGTGAGTCTCTCCAGGGGCATGGCCTCGTAGCCGGTGAGGTACGGCAGGTCGGCTCCCGTCGACAGCAGCATCACGTCGACCCCGAGCTCCCGCATGCACGCTTGCGCCCGCGCGATCCGCGCCGAGTGCACGCTCACACCCGAACCGCCTCGACGGTTTCGGCGCCGGAAGCCTGGGGCGCGGACGCGGGCCGGGCGCGCTTGGCGTGGTAGCTGGAACGGACGAGGGGCCCCGACTCCACATGGCCGAACCCGAGGTTCTCGGCGTAGGCCCCGAGCTCGGCGAACTCGTCAGGTGTCCACCACCGGGCCACCGGCAGGTGGTGGACCGACGGCCGCAGGTACTGACCGAGGGTGAGGACGTCGACCCCGACGTTGCGGAGGTCGGCGATGGCGCCCCGTACCTCGTCGGCAGTCTCCCCCATGCCGAGGATGATGCCCGACTTCGTGAGCAGACCGGCACTCGCGGCGCGGGCGAGCAAGGCGAGCGAGCGGAAGTACGCAGCCGACGGACGCGCGGCGCGATGCAGCCTGGCCACCGTCTCGAGGTTGTGGTTCAACACGTCGGGCCCGGCCGCGAAGATCACGTCGAGCGCGTCGGGATCGCCCTTGCAATCGGGGATCAGCACTTCGATGCGTGTCGACGGCGAGCGGGCCCGCAACGCGTGGATCGTCGCCGCGAACCCTTCGGCCCCACCGTCGGCGAGGTCGTCGCGAGCGACGCTCGTGACCACCGCGTGCTCGAGACCCAAGGTGGCGACGGCGTCGGCGACCCGGCGCGGTTCGTCGGTGTCGAGTGCCATCGGCTTGCGGGTGTCGACGAGGCAGAACCCGCACGCCCGCGTGCACCGATCACCGAGGATCATGAAAGTGGCCGTGTGGTCGGCCCAGCACTCGTAGATGTTCGGGCAGCCCGCCTCTTCACACACCGTGTGCAGATCGAGCTGTTGCACGAGGCGCTTCGTCTCGCGGAAGTTGGTCCCGAGGTCGGCCTTCACCCGCATCCACTCCGGTCGCCGCGTGCCGGGCTGCTCCGCGGAGCCGTGCACGCCGGCCTCGGCCAGCCGCCCGAGGAGGCGTACCGGGGCGCCACCCGCCTCCGGGGCGACACCGGCCATGGCTGAGCGTGTGAACGCGCTCAGGTCGCTCGGGCGCTCGCGCCAGACCACGTCCTGGCGCTCCACGTCGGCGCCCGCCACGTCGAAGTGCCGCACGAACTGGTCGACGACCGCGTCGACGACCGCTCGCATCTCGGGGGCGCCGTCGAGCTGCGCGGCGAGCGACGTGACGCCGCGGTCGCGGATGCCGCAGGGCACGATGTGCTCGAACATCGAGATGTCGGGATCGACGTTGAGCGCGAACCCGTGGCGCGTCCGGCCCCGCGCCACCTTCACGCCGATCGCCGCGATCTTCTCGTCCCCGACCCACACCCCGGTGAGGCGGGGCTCCCGGTGCGCCGCGACCCCGAAGCCGGCGAGCACCGCGATCAGGGTGTCCTCGAGGCGCCGGACGTACGCCACGACGTCGCGCAGACCGTCACGCCATTCCGGGAGGGTCACGATCGGGTACCCGACGAGCTGCCCCGGGCCGTGGTACGTGACGTCGCCCCCCCGATCGGCCGCCACCAGCTCGGCCCCGACCGAGGCCGGCGCGACCAGCACGTGCGCCGGATCGGCGGTCGAGCCGAGGGTGTAGACGGGAGGGTGCTCCAGGAGCAGCAAGTAGTCGTCGACGGCGCGCTCGTGGAGCGCACGCTGGAGCTGGTCGGCTTCCCGGTACGGGACCCGACCCAGCCAGCGCGTCCGGAGCATCAGTCGAGCTCGTCTTCCCAGTTGTGCTGTTCGAGCACGGCCCGCATGGCGCGGAGGAACGCGGCCGCGTACGCACCGTCGAACGCACGGTGGTCCCACGTGAGCACGAGGAGCCCGGTGTGGTGGATCGCGATCGTGTCGTCGCCGTCGGGTCCGGTGACCACCACCGGGCGCTTCTTGATGCCGTCGGTCGACAGGATGGCGACCTGCGGCTGGTTGATGATCGCCAACGTCGCGTACGTGCCGAACGGCCCGGGGTTGGTGATCGTGAACGTCCCGCCGAGCACGTCGTCGGGCACGAGCCTCTTGGAGCGGGCCCGATCAGCGAGGTCGTGCACTTCGTGGGCGATGAGGCGGAGGCGCTTGCCGTCGGCCTCGCGGATCACCGGGGCCACGAGGCCGTTGAAGTCGAGGTCGACGGCGATCGCGAGGTTGATGTCGTGATGGACGACGAGCGCGTCGTCGCCGACGGTCGCGTTGACGCTGCGGGAACTCGCGCACGGCATCGCAGAACGCGCGAACGATGAAGGGGAGATAGGTGAGGGAGAAGCCCTCGCTCGCCTTCCACGCCGCCTGGTGCGCCGAGCGCACTCGCTCGACGCGCTCGTAGTCGACCTCGATCGACGTGTAGACGTGCGCGCTGGTCGCCTTCGACCGCACCATGTGCTCGGCGGTGCGCCGCCGGATGTTGTCGAAAGGGATGATCTCGTCGTGCACCACCGCGGCAGGCGCCGGGGCCGGCGGGGCGAGCGTCGGGACCACCGGCGCGGGCGGCGCGGCCGGTGCGGGCGGCTCCACGGGAGCGGGTACCGGCGCGACCACCTCGGGGGGCGGCGGAGCCGGCGCGGGCGCCACCGCCGGGGCCGGCGCGGGCTCGGGCGCCGGCGGCTCGGAGCGGGGCGGGCGGGCGGCGGTGTCGAGGACGTCCTTTCGGGTGATGCGACCGCCGGGGCCGCTGCCTTGGATGTCGGCGACGTCGAGGCCCCGTTCGGCGACGAGCCGTCGAACGATCGGCGAGGTCAGCGGCGCCTCGGCCGTCGGCTCCGCGGGGGGACGGGCGCCGGCGCGTCGGCCATGAAGTCGACCACGGGCTCGGGCGGTTCCAGTTCCGGCTCCGGCTCCGTCGCCGGTGCCGGTGCCGGTGCCGGTGCCGGTGCCGGTGCGACGACCGGTTCGGCCACGGCGGGCGCCGGGGCCGCAGGCGCGGCGACCTCTTGTGCCGGCGCCTGTGGCGGAGCGCCGGCTTCGTCGCCGAGCACCGCCAGGCGCGTCCCCACCTCGACCGTCTCGCCCTCGGTCACGAGGATCTCGGTGATCACACCCGTGACGGGCGCGGGGACCTCGGAGTCGACCTTGTCGGTCGAGACCTCGAACAGCGGCTCGTCGGCGTCGACGTGCTCGCCCACCCGCTTGAGCCAGCGGGTGATCGTGCCTTCCGTGACCGTCTCCCCGAGCTGGGGCATCGTCACGTCCATTGGGTACTCCTCGGGTCCGGGCCGATCACGGAGATCAATGCCAGAGCGATCAATGGAGCGGACGGCCGGTGATCGCCAGTGCCGCCTCGCCGAACACCTCGCTGAGCGTCGGATGGGGATGGACCAGCGCGGCGATGTCGGCGGCGTTGGCTTCCCAGTTGACGCTGAGGTACCCCTCGCCGAGCAGCTCGGTGGCCCACGGACCGGCGAAGTGCGCGCCCAGCAGCAAACCGTCGGCGTCGGTGACGAGCTTCACCAGCCCGTCGGTGTCACCCAGGATCATCGCCCGGGCGTCGCCGGCGAAACGGTGCGTGTTGACGGCGACGTCGTGGCCCTGCTCCCGCGCCTGCTCCTCGGTGAGCCCGCACCAGGCGACCTCGGGATGCGAGTACACGACCCACGGGACCTTCTGGTAGTCGACCGGCGTCACCGGATCCCCGAGGATCGTCTTCACGATCACGATCGCCTCGGCGAACCCGACGTGCGCGAGTTGCGGGGTGTCGATCACGTCACCCGCCGCGAACACTCCCGGCACGCTGGTCCGGAGCTGCTCGTCGACCACGACGAAGCCGCGGTCGTCGACGTCGACGGGCGAATCCTCGAGCCCGAACCCGGCGCTCAGCGGGGCGCGCCCGATGCTCACGACGATCTTGTCGACCACCACCGACTGCTCACCCGCGTCGGTGTCCCACGTGACCGTGAGCTCGCGCGAGCCCTCGATCCCGAGGACGCGCGCCGACGTCTGCACGTCGACCCCGCGCTTCTTGAACGACCGGGCGACGACGTTGCCGGCGTCGACGTCGGTGGGCGCGAGGATCCTGGGCAGCGCCTCGAGCACCGTGACCTGGGTGCCCAGGTCGACGAACATCGACGCGAACTCGGCGCCGATGACGCCGCCGCCGATGATGGCGACACGCGGGGGAGCTCGCTGAGCTCGAGCACGTGGTCGGACGAGAGCACACGGGTGCCGTCGAAGTCGAGTCCCGGGAGCGACCGCGGGTAGGACCCGGTCGCCACCACCAGGTTCGCCCCCTGCAGCTCCGTGCCGTCGGGCAGCCGCACGAGATGCGCGGCGGCGTCGGCGACCTCACCGCGCGCGTTGAACACGGTGACGTGCCGACCCTTCAGCAGGGATTCGAGGCCCTTCGTGAGCCGGTCGACCACCTCCTGCTTTCGCACCTGCGAGCGCGACAAGTCGAGCGTGGGCACCCCCGCATCGACGCCGAAGTCCGGCGCGCGCTGGACGGTGCGCAGCACCTCGGCGGTCTGGAGGAGCTCCTTGGCCGGGATGCAGCCCCGGTGGAGGCAGGTGCCGCCCACGCGACCTTCCTCGACCAGGGCGATGTTGAGCCCGGCTGCTGCCCCGTAGAGCGCGGTTGCGTAGCCGGCCGGACCACCGCCGAGAACCACGATGTCGAATTGCTCGGCCAGGACGGCCACCTCCCCGAACCGGCGCTCCACGGCGCCGGCGAGTTGTCACGTGCGGACCTTGTCATTCTTCCAGGCCGGAACCCGCGGACGGTCATTCCGATTCCCGATGTTCACAGACATGTTCAGTCGGCGTGGCGGGATGCCACCTTGACGTCGAGTGGAGGGCTCAGCGGGCGAGCAGGATCTGGACCGCCCCGGCAGTCAGGATCGCGACCCCGGTGATCGCCGCCAGGATGAGCAGGGTGCGGGTACTCACGCCTCATCCTCGCGCCCCTGAGCCCGATGGCCTGCACCGAGGCCTTCGCCACCGGCGCCGTGAGTACCGAGGCGGCGGCACCACCGCCGATATGCTGACTCGCCGGGCACCCGCCGCACCACGGCCCTTTTTCGAGCACGTCCCCAGCCCGTAGATCCCTCTCGAGCAGCCGACACCCGAGACGAGCATGTCGCAGCGCGCACAACGCCTCATCGAAGCCGCTCGCAAGCTGCCGGTCCCCGAGGGCACCTATGCGGTCGGCCTCGGGCTGCTGATCTCGGGCATCACCGCGTACGGATTCCAGATCCTTGCCTTCAAGGGACTCACCAAATCGGAGTACGCGGCCCTCAACGGCCTCTGGATCCTCGTGTTCGTGGTCGCGCCCGGCTTCTTCCTCCCCCTCGAGCAGGAGGTGGGCCGCGCCGTCGCCGACCGCCGGTCCCGTTCCGAGGGCGGCGGACCGGTCGTCAAGAAGGCCGCGCGGGCCGGAGCGATCCTGGCCGGTTCCCTCATGGTCTTCTCGGTCATCGGCGCCCTCGCCTTCGGCCTCACCGAGCGGCTGTTCCACGGGCAGGAGGTCCTGCTCGTCTGCTTCGTCATCGCGCTCGGCACGTACGCGGTGCAGCACATCACCCGCGGAACGCTCTCGGGCAACGGGCGCTTCGGCCCCTACGGCATGATCCTCGGCGCCGAGGGCGTGTTCCGCATCCTCCCGGTGATCGTGATCTACGCAGCCGGGGTCGACGACCTGCTCTGGTACGGCCTCGCGCTCGCGATCCCACCGCTGCTCGCGAGCCTGGTGGCAATCCGCGGCGAGCACGGGCTGCTCGCTCCGGGTCCCGACGCCGAGTGGTCGGAGCTCTCGACCAACCTCACGCTGCTCTTCCTGGGCTCACTCGCCGCCCAGACCCTGAGCTACGCCGCGGCCCTCGGGGTGATCGTGCTCGCTCAGGGCAAGCACGAGCGCAGGGAAGCGGCCGACTTCATCGTCGGGTTCTTCATCGCCCGCATCCCGATCCTGCTGTTCCAGGCCATCCAGGCCGCGCTGCTCCCGAAGCTGGCGGCACTGTCGGGCGCGGGCAAGTTCGACGACTTCCGTTCGGGGCTCAAGAAGCTCGTGATGATCGTCGTGGGCGTCGGCCTGCTCGGGATCGCGGCCGGGGCGAGCATCGGACCGACGGTCGGCCAGATCCTCTTCGGCGACAAGTTCAACCTCAGCAACCAGGACCTCACGCTCCTGTTCGTCGGGAGCGCCGCGTTCATCCTGGCCCTGACCCTCGCCCAGGCCCTCATCGCGCTGCTCGGCCACGGGCGCGCGCTCGTCGCATGGACCGTGGGACTCGTGCTCTGCGTCGCGGTGATGGGCTTCGGCAGCACCGACCTCTTCCTGCGGGCCGAGCTCGGGTACCTCGCCGGTTGCCTCGCGTCGGCGGCGACGATGGCGATCTTCCTGTTGACGCGCCTGCGCTCGGCGACACCGGAGAGCCTCAGCCTCCTCGTCGAGGCCATCGAGCACGAGCCCCTCGAGATCTAGGGCAGTGCGCGCGGCCATCACCGGCGCTCGCGGGTTCGTCGGACGTCACCTCGCCGCCCACCTCCGCCGAGAGGGAGTCGCGGTGGTCGACCTCGACCTCGCGGGCCCGACGCCACTCGACATCACCGACCGCGAGGCCGTCGGTCGTCGCATCGGCGACGAGCATCCCGACGTCGTGTACCACCTCGCGGCTCGCAGCCACGTCGGTCAATCGTGGACCGACGGTGAGCTGCTCGTGCGCGTGAACGTCGACGGCACGCGCCACGTGCTCGACGCGTGCGTTGCCGCCGGTGTCGGCCGCGTGCTCGTCGTGGGGAGCGCAGAGCAGTACGGCCGGGTGGCGCCCGACGAGATCCCCGTCCGGGAGACGGCACCGCTGCGGCCCCTGACTCCCTATGGGGAGAGCAAGGTTGCGGCCGAGCGCCTGGCGCTCGAAGCGTTCCGCGACGACGGGCTCGCCGTCGTGTGCGTCCGCGCGTTCAACCACACCGGCCCCGGACAGCCTCCGACGTTCCTCGTGCCGGGCCTCGCGGCGCGCATCGCCGCCGCCGAACGCGACGGGGCCGACGAGATCGCCCTCGGCAACCTCGATCCCGTGCGCGACTTCAGCGACGTGCGCGACGTCGTGAACGCCTACGCGCTCCTCGCGGCCCACGGAACGCCGGGCGAGGCCTACAACGTGAGCTCGGGCCGGGGCGTGCGCGTGGGCGATCTCGCCGCGCAGCTGCTGGAGCGCTCCGCCCGACCGCTCACGGTCACGGTCACCGCCGACCTGGCGCGGCCGGTCGAAGTGCCGGTGCTCGTGGGCGATCCGGCCAAGCTCGTCGCGGCCACCGGCTGGCAACCGCAGTACACGCTCGCCGACACCCTCGACGCGGTGCTCGACGCCGCCCGCCACTCCTGACCCGGCAGCCCACACCGGTTCAACGCTCCACGTCGGCCCCCTCGGGGACCTGACGGGCGAGCCAACCGAGCAGGGTGGCGATCGCCCGTGGGTCGTGACGAAGGCGGTGGCCCGCACCGTGCACCAACCGCAGCTCCGCGCCCGACGTTCCGGCGTCGGCGAGGGCACGCGCTTCGTCGACGGACACCTCGGCGTCGTCGACACCGTGCAGCACCAGCAGAGGACGTCCGCCGAGTCGCGACGCCGCGGCAACCGCGTCGACGCGCCCGATGTCGCGCACCCAACCAGTCGCATCGGTGGGGAAGCCGGGCGTTCGGATCATCCCCATGGAGCGTGAGTGCACGAGCAGACGCCCCGGGTCCTGCGCCCAACCGCGCAAGGTGCCCGGCGCCGCGATGGTCGCGACCCCGCGCACGAGGTCGTCGTCGGCTGCCTCACACACCGCGAACGTGCCCCCGTGGCCGAAGCCCGCGATCCACACGCCGCGCACGTCGTCGTGCGCCGCCAGGGTTCGCACCGCGCCGCGCAGGTCGTCGAGCCAACCCCGCGCCGAGAAGTCCCCGTCCGACGTGCCGGTGCCGCGGAAGTTGAACGTGAGCACGACCCACCCGGCCTCGGAGGCGATGCGGTCGGCCAGGTCGGGATAGGTGGTGCCGACCGTGGCCGCACCACGCGGCGGGTTCGGCAGCCCGTGACAGAGCACCAGGCCGAGTCCCTGTCCCGGCGTGGTCGGGTTGGCCACGTGGGCCGACAGCCGAAGGTCACCCGACAGAATGGTCTCGTCCATGGTCCGCCTATTGTGGACACATGTCACCCGCGTTCAAGGAATGGGCCGTCATCGTGCACGCGCTGCTCGAGGGCGAGCAGATCCTCGACGTGCGCAAGGGAGGTATCCGCGAGGACGGTCGGCACTTCTCGCTCCAGTCGACCCGCCTCTGGCTGTATCCCACCTCCGAGCACCAGAAGCCCGAGCTCCTCAAGGACCCGTACCGGCACTGGATCGACCTCGCGCACGCGGCGCCGGTCGGCGAGCCGATCAGCATCGAGGGTTGGGCAGACGTCGTGGCCGTCGCAACCGTCACCGAGGCCGACGAGCTCGCGGCCATCGAGTCGAAGCTGATCTGGACCGCCGACTACGCCGAATCCCGCCTCGGGTGGAAGCAACGCGACCCACTCTGGGTGTTGGCGCTTCGCGGCACCGGCTGGTGGAACCGGTGACCGTCCCCTGGGCCGAGGACTACGGCGGCTGCACCTCGTGGGTCGAGCTCGCCGGGCTGCCCGACGATCCCGCGTCGCTCCCGAGCGAGCCCGCGCTGTCCGACGTCGCGTTCGAGGCCCGGCTCAAGGGCTCGATCGACGCGCTGCCCTCGCTCGTCCCACCGACGAGCGGGTAGGCAGGCCTCAGTCTCCTGGCCGCGCCGACGTGTGCGGTCGGTATCCCCGGTTCGCCGCCTCGGCCAGCGTGTCGGGCGAGAACGCGGCGAACTGCTCCGACGCGAGGAGCTCGGCGATCAGCTCGGAGACCTTGGCATCGTCGGTGTCGAGGTCGTAGACCACCTGACGGCGCTTGTCGCCGAGGTACCGGAACTCTTCGAAGCGCGTCGGTCGGCTCATCGCCGGAGAGACTACGTGCTCGGAACGCGACGAAGGGCGCCGAAGCGCCCTTCGTCGGAACACAGGTTGGAAAGAACCACCGGACGGAACTCGTAGGCGGGACCAGTCCCTACCCGTCGTGGTGGCGGCGCGGCGGTTGGATTCCGCCAGGCAGTCCTCCTTGGTTCACGTGGCTGCCTCAGCGGCCGCGCACCTCCAGGGTCCCGGGTTGATCATGCATCGTGTGGACCACCTCCTTTCTCTGGTACCGAAACTTGTACCACGTGAAGGGGTCATTGCGGGGGGAAATTTCCTCCCGGATCGGGGTCGTTCGTCGCCGGCGGGCCGACCGCGCCGATCGCCCGCAGATAGCTGAGTTGGGTCTCGATGACGCCGAAGACCTGTTCGGGCAGGTAGGCCTCGCCGGTGTCGGCACAGCGCTCCAGGATGTACTCGACGGTCTCCGATCCGCCGATCACCACCGTGCCGGCCGGGTACGCGGTCGAACCGTTCGAAGAGACACCCTTGCGCTTGAAGAACTCGACCTGGAACTCCAGGATCCGGCGGACGTCGCCTGCCGTGAGCGTCGCCGCGATGTCGTCGGGTACGTGCTCCACCACCCAGTCGAGCGCGTCATCGAGGTGGTAGAGCGCGGGTGGCGGTCGATCGGCGATCCGGGTTGCCTCACGGGTCACGAAGAACGCGGCGATGCCGATCACCATCCCGACCACCAGGAATCCGACGACGACCTCCACCCGCGCGACGCTAGGCCGAGGTCGCCGCGACCAGGTAGGTCGGGCACAGCGTCGCGAGCGGCACCGAGACCGACGCCTGCTGCCCCGGCGCGAGCTCGGCCACCCCGGCACGGACGGTGGTGATGCCGGACGGCTGTCTCGACTCGCCGAAGCACATCACCGCCACCCGGGGCGAACGGGCGGTCCAGGTACCGGTGGGGTTCGTGAGGGTGGCTGCGAGCGTCTGCGCGACGTCGCCGGTCTGCGGTGCCGAGAGCGCGAGGCCGCTCACCGCGAGCGCACGCGACGCCTTCGCCTCCGTCACCGGCGTGCTGCGGACCTTGACGACCACCGTCGCACCGGGGGGCACGCCGTTGGCGCGGAACGCCACCGAGGCGAGCGACAGCTCACCCGGCGCGAGCACCTGCGGGAACGCCTCGACGCTCCGGGCGCGCGTCACCGAGGCTCCGTCCCGGCTCGTCGCGGTGGCGGTGACCAGGTCGACGCGCGCCGTCTCGTTGCCGCCGTTCTGCAGGAGCACGGCGACGCGGTCGTCGACCGCCGCCGCGGTACCGGCGACCCCCAGCCCGGTGACGGGCTCCAGCACGGGGTTCACGTTGCCCTGTGGCTCGCCGACCGTCGGCGCGGGGGGAGGCGTCGCGATCTTGGTCGTGGCCGTGCCCTTCGGACGCGGCACGGTGGTCGTCGCCCGAGCCGTGGTGTCGTCGCCGCCTCCTCCGCACGAAGCGAGCGCCACCGCGGCGGCGACCACCGCCACCACGGCGACGGACGAGCGCACGTTCACACGTACAGTGCGTCGGTCGCCGCGACGGTTCCACCGAGCGACTGGAAGCCCGACCATCCGGACGAAGTGAATTGGCCGTGCCAGAGCGCGTTGTCGACGCCCCGGACGAACACGGACACCGAGGAGGTCGCCGACACCACCGTGGGCGACGCATTGGTGTTGCCGGCGAGCGACTGGAAGCCCGTCCACCTTCCGCTGATCAGTCGGTTGCAGAACACCGCAGCGTTCGTCCCGCGCGCCAGGACGTAGACACTGCCGGCACCGTCGACCACCGAGGTCGGGTCACCGGTCCACGTGCCACCGAGGTTCTGCCATCCGCCCCAGGCTCCGTTGTAGCGGCGGAACCAGATCGCGTCGTCGCTGTTGCGGATGAAGACGTAGACACCGGTCGCGGTGGCGACGGCCGTCGGCGCCGCGTGCGGCGAGCCGCCGAGGCTGCTCCAGGGACCCCACGCCCCGCCGGCGAGGAGTCGGGTGTAGAGCTGCCCGTCGGAGCCGCGGGCGAAGACGTGGACCCCGAACGAGCTGGAGACGGCGGCGACGTCCGACGTCAAGTTGCCCTGCAGAGGGGCCCAAGAGGACCAGACGCCGTTGTCGAGGTGGCCGTACCAGAGCTGCCCGTTCTGGGACCGGGCGAAGACGTAGATCGCGTCGGGCGCGGTGATCGCGACGGGGTCCGAGGTGAGCGGCACGCCCCCGAAGACCTGCGGTCCCGACCACGCACCTTCGGACAGGCGGTTCCACCAGAGGGCGTCGCCGACGCCGCGTCCGAACGCATAGAGCCCGGTGGGATCGACGGTCGCGGTGAGCGCGGACGACACGGTGGGGCCGATCTGCCCGCCGCTGAACGGACCACCGGTCGAGGTGAAGGCGAAGATGTTGCCGTTCGAACCCCGGTAGAAGACCGCGACCCGGCCGGGGCCCGTCGAGGCCGCCGCCGCCGCGACCGGCAGCTCCGCGTGCTCAACGCAGCCGTGGGCCGGCGCGTGCTCGGCCGTCGCGTTGTCGACCGCGGCGGCAGTGCTGCAGGCATAATCGGCGATGGTGTACGGCGGTGTGCACGTGACCACGCGGCATGCGATCGGGCCGGTGGCCCCGATCTCCTGGTGGCACTGCCCGTACCGGAAGTAGTTGCAGTAGATCTTCCTCGTGTCGCACCCGCCACCACAGGTGCACTCGGTGCAACCTGCACAGAACCCGTTCCCGAGGCCGGGTCCGCAGCAGTTTTGCATGCAGTCCATGTAGTAGCGGGTGCCGTTGCAGAAGCTCGAGTAGTCGGCACGCCACCAGCCGCCGATGAAGCTCCCGGTCGGGCAGGCGTTCAGGCCGTTGTTGATGGTGCAGCAGAACTCGGTGTAACCGTCGGTGCAGAGCCCACCCGCGCAGTCGGTGATGTGCTTGTACGGACCGCCGGGCTGGGTGCCCGGGGCACACCCGGCCACCGCGACGGCCGAGCCGACCATCGCAGATCCGAGGATGAACCCACGTCGGCTCGACTTGCGATCGAGGAGCCCGGCCGCCTTGTTCACCATCCAGTTGGTGAGGGCAACGCCCTTGCTCTCCGCGGTTCCGTACTCACGCTGCGACCTCTCGGACGACGGCCATGGTCTTCGGGAGCGAGGTGAACGCGAGGAACACGAGCGAACTTCCGATCACGACGAGCAGCAGGAACGGTAGCCCCAGGAGAGGCTGATCGCCGAGCACGTCGGGCAACGCGACGTCGCCGACGATCGCGGCGCCGATGGCGACCGCGGCGGCCGCGAGGTCGATGACCACGTGCACGACGCTCGGTGGGGTGTCGACCTTGCCGAAGCACCCGCACGAGCTGATGGGCGCACGAGTGCGCAGGGCGACGAGCACGAACCCGGCGAACGCCAGGTAGGACGCCGCGACCAATGCCGCGAACACCGGCCCGCCGGTGAGTCAGCGCGCCGACGCCGATCACCGTCTCCACCATGCCCCCGACGCGCACCGCGGCGCGCGCCGGGAAGAACGACGGGAACTGCACCCCGACCGCAGTCAGGGCCTGGGCGGTGTCGCGCGGGCGGGCGGCCTTGAGCGCGCCGCCGACCGCGAGCAGCACGATGGCGATCGTGAACGGGCCGGCGAGGACGCTCACGGGCCGCTCGGCGTGGTGGTCGAGGGCGCCTCGGTGGTGGACGGCGCGCTCGTCGACGGCGCCTCGGTGGTCGACGGCGCCTCGGTGGTCGACGGCTCGCTCGTCGACGGCGCCGGCTCGACGGTGGTCGACGTGGAGGTGGTCGGTGCGCCGCTCGCGTCGAGCGGGTCGATCGCCAGCGTCGCGAGCACCTGGTTCACCGCGGGCACCAGCTTGCGACGGTTCACGTACGCGCCGAGCACGACGTACAGGCAGAAGGTGCGACCGGCGGCGTGGAAGAACCGCTGCACGCCGGCTTGACCCTTCAGGTTGCGCTGGAGGACGTTCGGGCTGAAGTCGCTCTCCGACAACTTCGCCGGCAGGCCCGCGGCCTTGAACAAGGGCTGGTCGATGCTGGCGGGGTCGTACTCGAACAGCACGATCAACGCATCGTCCGGACCGAGCTTGTCGACCGCCCCGCTCGCGAAGTCGCCGACGCCGGGCGGGAGCGCGATCGTCGACACGTGCAGGACCGCGTGCGTGGTCTCCCCCGAGGGCGCCGGAGGTCCGTCCGCGGCCGCCGCGACCTCGCCCGACGACGGACGCCGGAACACCCGTCCCTCCCACCCCGTCGGCAGGGTGACCTCGAGACCGTGTGCCGCCAGGCCCGTCATCCGGCTGCTTCCGGCTCGTCCGGTTCCAGACCGGACAGCGTGTACAGGCTCGGATCGCCCGGACGGATCCCGGCCGCGAGGAGATCGCGGTCGGCGCGCGCCTCACGGAGCGCGTCAGCTCCGCGGCTTCGCCTGCTTCCCGGACTTCAGGTTGCCCTTGCGGTCGAGCAGCCCCGCGTCGTCGAGCGCGGTGTGCAACAGGGACTGCACCTGCCCCCATTCGTTGGCCGCGCCCTCGCCGATGACCTCACCCGACGGGCCGTCGACGAGCACGAAGAAGGGCGCGACCGGCACGTCGTAGGCCTCCCATGCCGCGCTCGACATGACCGTCGGGACCGCGGCGGGCGCGAGCCGGCGGATGCTCGCGGTGCTCTCCTCGCTCGGATCCTTGCTCACACAGACCAGCCGGGCGTCGCCGGGGATCTCGATCGGGCCGCCGTCACGGAACACGTCCCAGAACGCGAGGCACGAACCGCAGCCACTCGACAGGAAGGCGAGGAGCGTGAGGTGCTTGGCACCCACCACCGCGATGCTCACCGCGTCGTGCTCCGGGGTCATGCCCGACACGTCGACCCCGGTGCGGGACGGCCGCTTGGGCACCGCGGCGGAGCGGATGACCGGCGCGCCGACCGGGGTGGTGACGCCGTCGGATTCGTCGGACCGAGCCGGGTCCATGTCGACACCCAGCTGATGGAGCGCCCGCAGGATCTCGGCGTGGCTACGCAGCAGGCCGGCCACGAGCAGCGCCAGCAGGGCCAGCACGACTGCGAACAGCGTGACCAGGACTGCCATCGGTAGCAGGCTAGCGAGTCGGCTCCGGCATTCTCCGGGCGGTGCTCAGATGCCGATGCGTTGAGCCAGCAGCTCGCGGTGGTACGTCGCGTCGCCGAGGAGGATCTCGCTGCTCTTCGCCCGTTTGAAGTAGAGGTGGGCGTCGTGCTCCCAGGTGAAGCCGATCCCGCCGTGGATCTGGATGTTCTCGGCCGCGGCGTGGAAATACGCGTCGGAGCAGTACGCCTTGGCCAGGCTCGCGGCGACGGGAAGCTCTTCGTTGTCCTCCGCGGCGGCCCACGCGGCGTAGTACGCGGCCGACTTCCCCGACTCGACTTCGAGCAGCATGTCGGCGCACTTGTGCTTGATCGCCTGGAACGAACCGATCGGGCGGCCGAATTGCACACGGACCTTGGCGTACTCGACCGACATGTCGAGCACCTTCTGGGCACCACCGACCATCTCGTTCGACGACATCGCCGCGGCCTGGTCGAGGGTCTTCGACAACGCCGCCCATCCTTCCCCGGGCTCGCCGAGCGGCGTGGCCGCCACGCCCGAGAACTCGAGCTTGGCCTGCTTGCGGGTCTGGTCCATCGTGGCGAGCGGGGTGCGGGTGAGGCCGGGCGCGTCGGCGTCGACCGTGAAGAGCGAGATGCCCTGCTCGCCGGTCGTCCCGGCGAGGCGCGCCGCCACGACGATCACGTTGGCGGTGTGGCCGTCGATCACGAACATCTTGGTGCCGTCGAGCGTGGAGCCGTCGCCGGAGCCACTGGCGACCATCTCGATGCCGGAGGCGTCCCACTTGCCGTTGGGCTCGGTGAACGCCAGGGCGGCGATGGTCTCACCCGATGCGATGCCGGGCAGGAGTGTGCCCTGCTGCTCGGGCGTGCCGGCGTTCATGATTGCGTCTGCCGCGAGCACGACGGTCGAGAAATAGGGGGCGCACAGCAGCACCCGACCCATCTCCTCGAGCACGATGCCGAGCTCTACGAACGTGAAGCCCTGGCCGCCGTGCTCCTCGGGGATGTGCAGGCTCTGGAGGCCGAGCTCGTTCGCCATCTGGCTCCAGACCGCCGGGTCGTAGCCCTCGGTGGTCTCCATCAGCCGGCGGACCTCGGTCGACGGCGACTTCGTCTCGAGGAACCGTCGGACGGCGTCGCGCAGCTGCTCCTGCTCGTCGGAGAAGGCAAAGTTCACGGTCAGGCCCCCGGGTGTCTCGGAAAGGTGGTGTCTCGGAAGAGTGCGGCGAACGCTACCGGACCGCCCGGAGCCCGGGCCAGGCGGATCGGGACGGTCTCGGCACGAAGAGCGCCGGGTAGCCTGGGCTCCATGGCGCGTCCGGCTCACTACGAGACCCCGACGGTCCGGATCGAGAAGCTGATCGTCGGCCCGTTCGAGAACAACGTGTTCGTCGTGCGCTGCAAGGGCACGGGAGACGCGGTCATCATCGACGCCGCCAACGAGCACGAGCTGCTCCTCCAGGTGAGCAAGGCGACCGGGGTCCGCAGGGTCCTCACCACCCATGGGCACTGGGACCACATCCAGGCGGTGGAAGCCGTCCGCGACGCCGGCATCGACGTCGGCATCGCGCCCGAGGACGCCTCCATGCTCCCCGCCTACGACTTCGTGCTGCCCGACGACGAGGTCATCACCGTCGGCGACCTTCGGTTCCGCACGATCCACAACCCCGGCCACACGCCGGGCTCCACCTCGTTCCTGCTCGAGGGGCACCCGATCGTGTTCAGTGGCGACACGCTCTTCCCCGGCGGCGCCGGCAACACCTCGCTGCCCGGGGGTGATTTCGAGCAGATCATCGAGTCGATCGACCGTCGCCTGTTCACGCTGCCGGCCGATCTCCTGGTGCTGCCCGGGCATGGCCTGGACACGACGATCGGCGCGGAACGACCCCATCTGCAGGAGTGGGTCGACCGCGGTTGGTGAGTCGATGATGCTGCGGGCGAACGACGACTGCTGGTGCGGCAGCGGCAAGAAGTACAAGCGATGCCACAAGTCGACGCTGCTGCAGGCGGGGACGGTCGGTCCGGAGCGGACGGTGCCCGCGGAGATCGCCCGCCCCGACTACGTGGCGACGGGCACGCCGGTGCGCGGCAACGAGTCGATGGTCAAGTCCGCGAGCGTCATCGAGCGCATGCGCGTCGCCGGGCGCGTCGCGCGCGAGGTGCTGGACGAGACCGGCGCCGCGGTCGCGGTCGGGGTTACCACCGACGAGCTCGATCGCGTCTCCCACGAAGCGCACGTGAACCGTGGCGCGTACCCGAGCCCGTTGCGCTACCGCGGCTTCCCGAAGTCGGTGTGCACCTCGGTCAACGAGGTGATCTGTCACGGCATCCCCGACGACCGCGCGCTTGCCGAAGGCGACATCGTGAACGTCGATGTCACCGTGTTCGTCGACGGCGTGCACGGCGACACCAACGCGACGTTCTGCGTCGGTCGGGTCGATCCCGAGTCGAAGCGGCTGGTACGAATCACCCGAGAGTGCCTCGAGCTCGCCATCGATGCGGTCCGTCCCGGCGTGCCCGTGTCCGATCTCGGCCGCGCCATCGAGACGCACGCGCACGCCGAGGGGTTCTTCGTCGTGCGGGCGTTCGTCGGCCACGGGATCGGCGAGGTGTTCCACGGTCCACCGCAGATCCCGCACTACTACGAACGGGCGGCGAGCACGATCCTCGAGCCGGGCATGACCTTCACCATCGAGCCGATGATCACGATGGGCAGCGTGCAACCGGTGATCTGGCCCGACGGCTGGACTGCAGCGACCTCGGACGGCTCGCGCACCGCGCAGTTCGAGCACATGGTGCTGGTGACCGACACCGGCGTCGACGTGCTCACCCGTTGAGCGCCTCGTCGTAGACCGCGACGGTCTCTGTGGTGCACCGGTCCCACGAGTAGCGGCGCACGCGCCCATCACCGCGTGTGACCAGGCCCGCCCGCGCGCGGTCGTCGGTGAGCAGCTCCCCGAGCGCCTCGACCCACCCGTCGAGGTCGTCGGGAGGCACGAAGTGGGCTGCGTCACCCGCCACCTCGCGCAACGCGGGGATGTCGGCGCACACGACCGCGGTCCCTTGCGCCATCGCTTCGAGCACCGGGATCCCGAACCCCTCGTGACGGCTCGGGAACGCGAACACGTCGGCGCCCGCGAAGAGCGGGAAGAGGTGCGCTCGATCCACGGGTCCGAGTAGGCGCACGCGGTCGCCCAGTCCCGTGGCGACCTCGCCGTCCTCGTCGTCGGCCTTCCACCCCGGCGGCCCGGCGAGTACGAGCCGGTGCGGGACCGCGACAGGGTCGAGGCGCGCGAAGGCGTCGAGCAGCACGCGGACGTTCTTCCGGGGCTGGAGCGTGCCGGCCCAGAACACGTACGGATGGTCGTGGATCCCGAACGCGCGGTCGAGTCTCGTCGACCTGCTCGGGCGTCGACCGCACGAGATCGACGCCGTTTGGCACCACGCGTATGCGGTCACGCGGGATCGGCGTGTGCGTGGCGATCTCGTCGGCACTGAACTCGGACACGGCGATCACGAGGCGGGCCCGCTTCGCCGCCGCCGCGAAACCCTGGCGGTGAAAGATCACCCCTCGACGAGTGAACGCCGCCGGCATCACGACGGGCGCGGCATCGTGCACCGTGACCACGAGCGGTACCCGGCCCGTCGGCGGTACGGCCGGCGAGGGCGCGTGCACGAGGTCGACGGGCGCCACCCGCCGCACCGGCCCCGCGACGCCGAGCACGTGCCACACGTCGTAGAGGACCGCGGCGGGAAGCGGGAGGATCACCGGATCGAGACCGACGAGCTCGTGCGCGCGGAGCGCCCGCTCCACGTCGGCCCGCGCGTGGCGGGCGGTGAACGCGGTCACGTCGACACCGTGCGCCGGGAGTAGCCTCACCAATTCCGCCGTGTAGCGCCCGATGCCACCCGGCGCCTCGTGAAGCAGCTGTTCGACGTTGACGGCAACCCGCACCATCAGGATCCTCTCCGTGCAGCCGGTCGCCGAGCGCGGCGGGTCGGACCAGGCGCTCCTCGGACTCGTGCGGAGCCTCCCACGCGATGAGTTCGACTTCCACATCGCTCTTCCCGGCCCCTCCCCGCTCGCGACCGAATTCGCCGACGCCGGCGCGACCGTCCACGAGATCCCGATGCGACGGATCTCGACCAGTCACCGCGGCGGCCAGTGGGCGGGATACGTCGCGGGCTGGCCGGTCTCGGTGGCGCGCCTCACCCGGCTGGCACGCCACCTCGAGGTCGACATCGTGCACTCCAACTCGTTGCACAGCTGGTACGGCTGGGCCGTGGCGCGGATCGTGCGGCGACCGCACGTGGTGCACGCCCGGGAGATCGTCGTGCAGTCACGCGCCGCTCTCGTCGTCGAGCGTCTCCTCTGTCGCTGCTTCGCGGTCCGCGTGATCGCGGTGTCATACGCGGTCGCTGCACAACTCGATCCCGCGAATGTGGTGGTCCTGGACGAGCACCTCGAGCCCGGATCCTTCTCGCCCGCGAGGGCCGGAGCGTTCCGCCCCCGGGTCGAGATCCCCGACGACGTCCCCGTGATCGGCGCGGTGGCGCGGCTCGACCCGCTCAAGGGACTCGACGTGCTCGTCGACGCGTTCGCGCGCGTGCGTACGGTCCGGCACGACGCCCGACTCGTGATCGTGGGCGCGCCCGTGCTGGGCCAGTCCGACTACGCCGAGGCTCTCGGCGCCCGCATCGCCGCGACTCGGGGCGCCCGGCTCCTGGACCCCCGCGACGACGTTCCCGACGTGATGGCGGACCTCGACGTGCTCGCGTTCCCGTCGATCGAACCCGAGTCCTACGGGCTGGTGCTCGTGGAGGCGCTGGCGAGCGGCGTCCCCGTGGTGGTCACCGATGAAGGTGGCCCACCCGAGATCGTCTCGCGGGCTGCACCCGGGGCCGGCCGGATCGTCCCCGTCGGCGACGCGGACGCGCTCGCGATCGCCGTCGTCGAGTCGCTCCCCGATCGCACGTCGGCCGAGCGGCGACGGGCTCGGTCGCCCGGACTCGTCCTTCCGGCCCCGCGTTTCGCCGAGGTGTTCCGCGCCGTGGCGCAGCGTCGCTAGCCGACGCGGTTGGCCCGCGTGTAGAGGCGCTTGGCCGCCCGGTACACCGACGAGTCGGAAGCGACGTGGGCCCGCACCGCGTCCTTGGCCCGCTGTTCCACCGCACCCCGCAACCAGGTCACGACCCCGAGCCGCTTCCGGTACTCGGCGAAGTACGCCCGCAGCTCCGACGGCGTGCGGGCCCGGCCGTTGTCGGCGTACTTGGTCACGTAAGGGGTGAATTCCGGATAGAGCCCCGAGCTCGGCCACTTGCCGTGCAGCGTGGTCTGCATGAAGTTGCCGATCAACAGGTCGTCGAAGATCTCCCACTCGATCGCGTGCATCAACGACGTGCGCGGCGCCGTGAACGTGATCGACCGACCCGTCCTGCGCCGGCCGAAGTCGACGACGTGCTCACGGCCGGCGACGCGGAACGTGATCCGGTCGAGGGTGCGACCCAAACGCTCGATCGACCCGAAGTAGCGGGTGAGCGCGACCACGTCGTCACCGCCGAGCGGGGTCGACCAGTCGTCGCCGAACTCCTCCGGCGCGAACGCGACGTCGGGCACCGGCGACGGGTCGATCCCCTCCCAGAGATCGGTCGTGCAGTCGTACCGCACGAACGCCGGAAGCAGCTCCACCGTCTCGGAACGGAAGCCGCGCGCGTACTCCTCGAGCGGCGTCGTCCACTCGTTGGCCCACACGCTGTCGCTGCGTTGGTAACGGTGGAAGGAGCTGAACGGCACGAAGTGGTTGGCGCCGAAGGTCTCGGTCATCCGTGCGACGTCGGCGCCCACCTCCCAACCGATCTCGCGGCGCATCTGCGCCGGGCTCGGGATGCGCTCGCCGTCCTCGTCGACGAAGTTGATCATGTCGGCGTCGCCGTAGCCGCTGAGCCGGAGCATCATCGACTGGGGAAAGGCGCGGATCACCCGCTTCACCAAAGGCCCCCAGCCGCGGTCCTGCGCGTCGTTGAGGTCCACCACCAGACGACCCCCGACGTCGATCAACAGGATCGCGTCCTGACCGGAGTCGGCGATGCAGAGCACGCGCACACGGTCCGAGATCCGGACCCACTGGTTGTCGGGGAGCACGTCGACCCGGTAGCCGTCGCGGGTGAGATCGGCGGCGATCCGTCCGCCCACGTGGTCGGGCAGGAGTATCCGGGTGTCGTGGAACAGCGGCAACGACGCCGGGTTCAGGTGATCGGGATGACCGTGGGAGAACCACACCGCCGCCGCCGACCGGATCGCCCGGTCCTGCTCGGCAGGGATCTCGTACGAGAGTGCCCAACTCCCGAAGTAGGCCGATCCCTGCACCCACGGATCGGTGACCAGCACCGGAGCGCCGTCGTGGACGACGACGGTCGCGTTCCCGATCGTCTCGAAGCCGAGGTCCATCGGGTGCAGGGTATTGTTTCGGGCAATCCCTCATCCGGGCACCCTCGTACCTCCGAATGTCGTGCAGCGTTCCGCACGGAGCCGAGACAGGACCTTCGACCTCCGTCCCGTGCCATGAGCGCGCCCCCACCCCCACTCCCAGAGGAGCACTCGATGAACTCCTGGTACCAGTGGTCCGCACCGGTCCGAAACCTCACGTGGGTCGCCGCCCACTTCGGACACCGGTAGCCATGCCCTCGCCGACCCCCACCCTCACCGTCCACGACGTCCGACGCTTCGTCGACGAGCACGTCTTCGAGTCCCCGACCGGGGGCGGAGCCGAGGGTCGCGTCGGCATCGAGCTCGAATGGATCCCGGTCCCGCGCGACGGAACGACGGCTCCGGCTCCCGAAGCGCTGGCCGTGCTGCTCCCTTCGGCGCTGCCCGGAGGGAGCCGGGTCACCTTCGAGCCGGGCGGGCAGATCGAGCTGAGCGGTCCGGCCGGGCGCACCCTGGCCGAGGCGTGCACCGCGATGCGGGCGGACACCGCCGCCGTCCGTGCGGCGCTCGACCGCGCGGGCATCGACCTGGTCGGGGTCGGGGTCGACAGTCGGGGTGAGTCGCCCCGGGTGCTCGACGCGCCTCGCTACCGCGCCATGGAGGAGTACTTCGACACGCAGTGGCCGTCGGGACGGACCATGATGCGCAACACCGCGGCCATCCAGGTGAACCTCGATCTCGGTCCGGCCGCGGGCCTCGACGCACGCTGGCGCCTGGCCCACGACCTCGGCCCGGTGTTGACCGCGTGCTTCGCGAACTCGCCCTTCGACGCGTCCGGCGCCCCCACCGGGTTCCGTTCGACCCGGCTCGCGGTGTGGGCCGCGATCGATCCTGCCCGCACGAGCGCGGCGTCCCGCCCGCCCCGCGACGGCGCCCGAACCGAGTGGACGCGCTACTTGCTCGCCGCCCCGGTGATGATGATCTGGATCGACGACCAGTGCAGCGTGGCCCAGCGCGAGTGCATGACGTTCGGGCAGTGGGTCACCGACGGTCATTCCCTCGGCTGGCCGACGGTCGACGACGTCCGGTACCACCTGACCACCCTGTTCCCGCCCGTGCGACCGCGTGGCTGGCTCGAGCTCCGCATGATCGACGCACTCCCCGAGGAGTGGTGGCCGGTCGCGGTCGCGGTCACGACGGCACTCCTCGACGATCCGACCGCCGCCGAGCACGCGCGGCGCGCCGTCGCGCCGGTGAGCGGACGCTGGTACACGGCGTCGCGCGACGCGCGCTCGGCGATCCGGTGCTCCACCACGCCGCGCTCCGGTGTTTCGCGGCCGCGCTCGATGCGCTTCCCCGGCTCGAATCCGACCCGGCCACGCGGGCCGCGACCTCGGCGTACTTCGACCGCTACGTCGAGCGGGGCCTGTGCCCGGCCGACGACCTCCTCGAAGAGTGGTCGCGCGTGACCGCACTGGTGTGAACGTGGCCACGAAGCCCGAGATCGTCGCCTCGCTCGAGACCGCCCGGCAACGCACGCTCGGGCTCCTCGCGCCGATCCCCGATGCCAGCCAGCGCGCGCAGGTGTCGGAGCTCATGTCGCCGCTGTGTTGGGACCTGGCCCACATCGGTCACTACGAAGAGCTGTGGCTCGTACGCGAGCTCACCGGCGCACCACCGACGGTCGAGCTGTACGACGACGTCTACGACGCGTTCAAGCATCCGCGTCGCGACCGACCGTCGTTGCCGATCCTCGATCCCGAAGGCGCGCGAGCGTTCGACGCCGCCGTGCGAGACCGTGTCCTCGCCGTCCTCGACGACATCGAGCTCGACACCGGCGATCCCCTCCTCGCCGGTGGGTTCGTCTACGGCATGGTGGTGCAACACGAGCACCAGCACGACGAGACCCTGCTCGCCACCATCCAGCTCATGGACGACTTCGCCCACCCCGACGCCGACGGTGCGGGGCCAGGCGCGGTGACGCACCCCGAGCCGTGCGCCGATGTCCTCGTCCCGGGCGGCACGTTCGCGATGGGCGCCCGCACCGCGCCGTGGGCCTACGACAACGAGCGTCCCGCACACGAGGTCGCGGTTGCCCCGTTCCGGATCGACACGACGCCGGTCACCAATCAGGCCTACCTCGAGTTCGTGGAGGGCGGTGGCTACGACGACCCGTCGCACTGGAGCGAGACCGGCTGGAAGTGGCGAGTCGAGGCGGATCTCCAGGCGCCCCAGTTCTGGCGCCGGGCAACCGCCGGCAGCTGGTCCCGCCGGCGGTTCGGTCGCGACGAGCCGCTCCCGCCGAGGGAGCCGGTCCAGCACGTGTGCTGGTACGAGGCCGACGCGTACGCCCGCTGGTCCGGTGCGCGCCTTCCCACCGAGGAGGAATGGGAGTACGCCGCGCAGGGTTCGCCGGTCGAGACGGCCAACCTCTGGCGCGACGGGAGGCACCGGTTCGGCCCCGCACCGGTCGGATCCCGGCCCGGGAACGTGAGCCGATGGGGCGTCGACGCCCTGCTCGGCGATGTGTGGGAATGGACCGCGTCGGACTTCAGCCCGTACCCGGGCTTCCGTGCCTTCCCGTACCGCGAGTACTCCGAGGTGTTCTTCGGACCCGGCTACAAGGTCCTCCGCGGTGGGTCGTGGGCCACCCACCCGAGCGCGGCCCGCACGACCTTCCGCAACTGGGACTACCCGATCCGTCGCCAGGTCTTCGCGGGCTTCCGGTGCGCGCGCGACGCGTGAAACGCTGATGTGCCGCCATCTCGCCTACCTCGGCCCGCCCACCGGCCTCTCCGACCTCCTGTTCGACGCGCCCCACAGTCTCGCCCGGCAGGCCGAGGAACCCCGCCTGCAGACGTCGGGCACCACCAACCCCGACGGATGGGGTGTGGCCTGGTACGACTCGGGCACCCCGCTGCCCGAGTCGTACCGCACGGTCACCCCGATCTGGGACGACTCCGAGTTCGCGACGCGGGCCCGCGGCCTGACGAGCGGCGCGTTCCTCGCCGCGGCCCGGCTCGCCTCACCCGGCGCGACGCTGGCCGACACCGGCAACGCGCCGTTCGTGTCCGGGCCGTGGGCCTTCTCCCTCAACGGCATCGTCGACGGCTTCCCCGACGGCGTCGGCGACGAGCTCCGAGCCGGGCTCCGGGTCGAACGGATCGCCGGAATCGCCGGCGACGCCGACACCGAGGTCCTCTTCGCGCTCGTCCTCCAGCATCTCGCCGACGGCGACGACCCGTCCAGCGCGCTCGCGAAGGTCGTCGGGCAGGTGCTCGGCGTCACCACGGGCCGCCTGAACCTGCTGCTCACCGACGGACACCGGCTCCACGCGACGCGGTGGGGCAACTCGCTCTTCCGCCTGGGACCGGCGATCGCGTCGGAACCCACTGACGCCCGGCCGGGCTGGGCCGAGATCCCCGACCACTCGCTCGTCGACGTCGCCCCCGACCGCGTCACCACCACCTCGTTGTGAATCACCGAGCCACGAAGGGAACCTCATGATTGCCGACGTCATCGTCGACGTCCGCCTGGAACCGGGCGCGATGGCACGCGCGCTCGAAGCCGACGTGCGCACGGGACTGACCAGCACCCCGAAGTCGCTCCCACCCAAGTGGTTCTACGACGATCGCGGGAGCGAGCTGTTCGACGAGATCACACGCCTCCCCGAGTACTACCCCACCCGCACCGAGCGCGGGATCCTGCTCGATCACGCGCACCACGTCGCCGAGCTCACCAAGGCCGACACGCTCGTCGAGCTCGGCTCGGGCACGTCGGAGAAGACCCGCATCCTCCTCGACGCGTTCCACGAGGCCGGGACCCTCGATCGCTTCGTGCCCTTCGACGTGAGCGAGCAGACCCTGCGCGACGCGGCCGCCGCCGTGGCACAGGAGTACCCCGGCGTACGCGTCCATGCCGTCGTCGGCGACTTCGAGCACCACCTCGCCGACCTCCCGACCGGCGGCACCCGCGTCGTCGCCTTCCTCGGGAGCACGATCGGCAATCTCGCACCCGTCCCGCACGCGCGATTCCTCGCGGATCTCTCGCGCGGGCTGGCCCCGGGTGACGCACTCCTGTTGGGCACCGACCTGGTGAAGGACGTCGATCGCCTCGTCGCGGCCTACGACGACGCAGCCGGCGTGACCGCGGAGTTCAACCGCAACGTCCTCCGGGTCATCAACCGGGAGCTGGCCGCCGACTTCGATCCCGACACGTTCACGCACGTGGCCCGCTTCGATCCCGAAGCGGAATGGATCGAGATGCGGCTCCGGGCCGAGGGCCCCCGGACCGTCCGCCTCCGCGACCTCGACCTCACGGTCCAATTCGCCGACGGCGAGGAGATGCGCACCGAGATCAGCTCGAAGTTCCGGCGCGCCGGGGTCGAGGCCGAGCTGGCCGCGGCAGGCCTCGAGCTGTCGGAATGGTGGACGGATCCGGCCGGGGACTTCGCGCTCTCGCTCTCGTTCGCGAGACGGTGATCGTCGTGCCCACCGACGTCGAACTGGTGGCAGGCGCAGCCGACGTCCTCGCCACCCCCCGCGCCGGTCCGGCCGACTCCTTCGTGCTCCACGCACCCCTCGAGCTCCTCGCCCGCGCCGCGCTCCTGCCCTACGTGCGCGCGTCGTCCCGCGAACGTGCCCGCGCCCGCATCACCGACGTGGCCACCCGCTTCGCGACCTACGACGCCCTCGAGCGTTCTCCCGATGCTCTCCCGACCGGCGCAGGTCCCGAGATCGTCTCGATGCTGCTCGCGGCCATGGGTCGAGGTGATCTCGACGACGTCGATGCGGTGGCGCTCGCTCTGGGTCGCACCGCGACACCCTGCGAGTTGCGCTCGTTCCTCGCCGATCCGCTCCTCGCGCGCACCGCCGCGGCCGCTCACGCGCCCATCTTCCTCTTCGCCTTTCCGCGGATCGCGCCGCGCGCCGAGGTCACCGGGGAGGTGCTCCGGGGCCTCGCCAGGGAGCTGGCCCGCAACCCGGGCTGGCGCATCCGGTGGGTCGACGACGTGGAGCGCCGGCCGGGTTCACCCGACGCGCTCCTCGGCGCGATCGCGGCCACACCGCTTCGCGATCGGCCACTCGGCGACACCCCGTTCATCCACCCGGTGATGGCCGGCGTCGACGGCGACGGTGTCGCGTCGGCGCTCCTCGCACCCCTCACCGGGGGTGGCGCCGTCCGGTCGCGCGCTGGCCGTCGCCGCGACCCACGTCGTCGGGTTCCGCGCCGCGCTCGCCATGCGGCCCCTCGTCCCCGAGTTCACCCACGATGATCCGCGGCTCACGATCCCCGAGGCGATCGACGCATCGCCCGCGCACGCAGCCGCCGCGGTCTGGCACGCCGACGCCGACGCGCGCCCTGCCATCATCACCGAGCTCGCCGACGCGTGCCGCGGTGCATCACGACGCGCACCTCGTGAAGTACACGCTCGCCTGCTTCGATGCCGCGGCCGACGACGCCGTCCACCTTCGTCTGTTCCTGGCCGCAGCGGCGTCGCTCAGCGCATGG
Organism: uncultured Actinomycetes bacterium; assembly: GCA_963750045.1. Taxonomy (GTDB): domain Bacteria; phylum Actinomycetota; class Acidimicrobiia; order IMCC26256; family DASPTH01; genus DASUAS01. The sequence goes on from CAVVPD010000007.1 coordinate 326,182, forward strand.
TGGACCGCGCACGACCGGGACCGCGGAGATCTCCGGTGAACGCCGGGGAGCCCTCCGCCGGTGAGGATTTCCACTACGGCGGTAGTGGTAATACACTCGAGGGCCCAATAGCATCAAGGAATGGCCGCCGTGCCCTTGCTCGAGATCGACAACCTCCACGTCTCCGTCGATGGATCCGAGATCCTCCGGGGGGTCACGCTGTCCGTGGCGCCCGGCGAGGTCCACGCGCTCATGGGCCCCAACGGGTCCGGCAAGTCGACCCTCGCCAACACCCTCCTGGCCAACCCGGCCTACGAGGTCACCGAGGGCACGATCCGCTTCCAGGGCGAGGACGTCACCCGCCTCCCGACCGACGAACGGGCTGCCCGGGGGATCTTCCTCGGCTTCCAGCACCCCGAGGAGATCTCGGGGGTGAGCGTCCTCAACTTCCTGCGCCAGGCCCTCGCGGTGCGCAAGGGCATCCCCGACCTGTCGGTCCTCGAGATCCGGCTCTCCCTCATGGAGTGGACGAAGCGCCTCGGGATGGACGACCGTTTCCAGGAGCGCTATCTCAACGAGGGCTTTTCCGGCGGGGAGAAGAAGCGCAACGAGATCCTGCAGATGGCCATGATGGAACCCGACTTCGCCGTGCTCGACGAGACCGACAGCGGCCTCGACATCGACGCGCTCCGCACCGTCGCCGACGGCATCGCCCAGGTGCGCACGGCCCGCCCCGAGCTGGGGATCCTCCTCATCACGCACTACCAGCGCATCCTCGACCACCTCACCCCCGACGTCGTCCACGTGCTGCTCGGCGGCCGGATCGTCGCGACCGGGGGCCCGGAGCTGGCCCAGCGCATCGAGAGCGGCGGATTCGAGTCCTTCAAGGACGAGGTCGCGGCGTGAACGGGCGAGCATGACCACGCCACTCGACGTCGCCAGCATCAAGGCCGACTTCCCCATCCTCAAGCGCCAGGTGCACGGCAAGCGCCTCGTGTACCTCGATTCCGCCGCGACCTCGCAGAAGCCGCTCGCGGTGCTCGACGCGATGGACCGGTACTACCGCGAGTACAACGCCAACGTGCACCGCGGCGTGTACACCATCGCCGAGGAGGCCACGGCTGCGTTCGAAGCGGCCCGCGCCAAGGTCGCACGGTTCGTCAACGCGGCGCGCGCGCACGACATCGTCTACGTCCGCAACGCGACCGAAGCGATCAACCTCGTCGCCTACTCGTGGGCCCGGGCCAACCTGCGCGAGGGCGACCCCATCGTGCTCACCCACATGGAGCACCACGCGAACGTGGTGCCCTGGCAGATCCTCGCAGCCGAGCGTGGCATCGAGATCCGGTGGATTCCCCTCACGCCCGACTACCGCCTCGACCTCGCCGACCTCGACCGGCTGCTCGACGGCGCCAAGCTGCTCGCGTGCAGTGCGATGTCCAACGTGCTCGGCACGATCAACGACATCCGGCCCCTGGCCGACGCCGCTCACGCCGCCGGCGCCCACGTGCTGGTCGACGCCTGCCAGGCCGTCCCCCACCTGCCGGTCGACGTCCGGGCCTGGGACGCCGACTTCGTGGCGTTCTCGGCCCACAAGATGTGCGGTCCCACCGGCATCGGCGCCCTCTGGGCCCGCGCCGAGCTCCTCGAGGCCATGCCGCCGTTCATGGGCGGTGGCGAGATGATCACCCAGGTCACCGTCGACGGGTTCACGCCCAACGAGGTGCCCTGGAAGTTCGAGGCGGGTACCCCGCCGATCGCCGAAGCGGTCGGGTTCGGCGCGGCGGTCGACTACGTGACCAACCTGTCCATGGACGCGATCCGGGCGCACGAACGGGCCCTCACCGAATACACCCTCTCCGCGCTCGAGAAGCGCTTCGGCACCAACCTCAAGGTCTACGGACCGCGCGACACCGCGGTGCGGGGCGGTGCGATCTCCTTCCTCTTCGAAGGTATCCACGCGCACGACATCTCGCAGGTCGTCGACGAGGAAGCGGTGTGCGTCCGCGCCGGCCACCACTGCGCCAAGCCGCTCATGCGAGTGCTCGGCGTCCCCGCCACCACCAGGGCGTCGTTCTACGTCTACAACGACGAAGCCGACGCCGACGCCCTCATCGACGCGCTCGCCCGCGCCGAGAAGTTCTTCGCCTTCTAGGCCCGTCCAAGGCCGTCCAAGGAGACCCGATGCCCGGCCTCGAAGACCTCTACCGCGAGATCATCCTCGACCACTACCGCGCGCCGCGGAACCGTGGCGAGTTGGCCGTTCCGCCGGCCCACAAGGCAGAAGGGTTCAACCCGCTCTGCGGTGACGAGGTAGTGCTCTACCTCGTCGTCGACGGCGACACCGTCACCGACCTGAAGATCGCCGGCCAGGGCTGTTCGATCAGCCAGGCGTCCACTTCGATGATGTCGGCCGCGGTCAAGGGCAAGACGGTCGCCGAGGCCCGCAAGCTGATCCGGGCGTTCAAGGCACTCATGTCGATCCACGAGTCGAAGCTCGAAGGGGAGGACGACGGCGAAGACCTGCGCGCCGAGCTCGAGGGCGTGAAGCTCGGAGACCTCGAGGCGCTCCAGGGAGTGGTGAAGTTCCCGGTGCGCATCAAATGCGCCACGCTGGCGTGGAACACGCTCCAGCAGGGCCTCGACGAGATCACCGCCGCGCCGAAAACCGGCGTCTAGCGGGTGATCAACCGGTGCAATCCGGTCGTATCTCGGGCACCGAACGAGTTCGGAGGCAACCGTCACGAAACACGGGTGATCCAGGAACGAAACCCGGAGCCGGTAGGTTGTTGTCCACGGAGGTCGTGCCAATGAACCAGCAAGAGCTCACCCAGGTGGTCGACGGAGCGCTCGAGCGCTTCCGTGGCCGTGATCTCATCGCCAGTGCAGAGGTCGTCGACGTGCTCCTCGATCTGAGGCTGCTGCTCCTCGAGGTGGAGTCGCTCGAGCAACTGCTCGACGAGCCGGCCGTCACCCCCGCCGGCTAGTCCCCACCGCCCTCGGCGGTACCATGCGGTCCGAATGACGGATCTCGCACCGCAGGCCGGCGTCGCCCGAACCGAGATGCGCAGACGGCGCCGCACGCGGCGTCGTCTTGCGTTCCTTGCGGTCGTCATCCTCCTCGTCGCCGCGGGTGGGGTGTTCCTCGCCGTCCGCGACAGTGGCACGGAGACCGCCGCGACCAAGCCGTCGGCGACGGCGGCGCTGACCCAGGCCGCAGCCGGCCTGTCGACGGGCTTCGGAGTCGTACCGCTACGGGCCGCCACCACGAAGGGTGCGGACATCGGGGTCTACGCCACGCCGAACCCCGCCGCGCAGCCCGTGGCGACGCTCAGCCCGCAGACCGAGTACACCCTGCCCCGTACGGTGCTCGCGTTCGACCAGTACCAGGACTGGCTCCACGTCTACCTGCCGACCCGGCCGAACGACGCGACCGGTTGGATCAAGACATCCGACGTCACCGTCTCGCAGCCGCTCGACTACCAGATCAAGGTGAGCCTCGCCGACCGCACGCTCACCCTGTTGCACGACGGTGTCGTCGAGTTCGAGGCTCCGGCCGCGATCGGCACCGACGAGAACCCGACCCCCACGGGCACGTTCTTCTACACCGATCCACTCGACCTCGCGACACAACCGGGCACCGCTTACGGCGTCTTCGCCATCGGGTTGTCGGGCCACAGCAACACGCTCAGCGAGTTCGCCGGCGGTGACGGCCAGATCGCCATCCACGGCACCAACGACCCGAGCACCATCGGCGAGAGCGTCTCGCACGGGTGCGTGCGGGTGAACAACGACGTGATCCTGAAGTTGGCGCCACTGCCGCTCGGGACACCCGTCGTGATCAGCTGACGTGGGCGATCCGGTTCAGAATGCGAGTGGATCGGCGAACGGGTCGCGTGCGACCGGTGACTCGACAACCGTCTCGACGCCGAGCTCGGCAGCGAGACCCTCGTAGCCTGTCTCCTCGAGCTTCTGGGCGAGCTCCGGACCTCCGCTCGACACCACCCGACCCCCCATGAGCACGTGCACCACGTCGGGGCGCAACTCGTCGAGCAACCGGGCGTAGTGGGTGATGGCGAGCACACCGAGGTCGTCTTCGTGGGTCATCGCCTCAACCCGGCGGGCGACGTCGCGCAACGCGTCGACGTCGAGTCCGCTGTCGATCTCGTCGAGGATCGCGAATTTGGGCCGCAGCACCGCGAGTTGGAGGGTCTCGGCCCGCTTCTGCTCACCACCGGAGAACTCGACGTTGAGCCCACGATCGAGGAATTGCTGCGCCACTCCGAGGCGCGACGCTTCGGCCGAGACGCGGGCCGGCAGGTCGTCGCCGGCGCGACCCTGGCCCCGCAACGCAGCGTCGAGGAAGTCACCCAGGCGCACACCCGGGAGCTCGACCGGGTACTGGAGAGCGAGGAACATTCCGAGCGCGGCGCGCTCGTGGGTCGGGCGCCCCAGCAACTCCTCGCCGTCGATGGTGACGGAGCCGCCGGTGACCTCGTAGTCGCCCCGTCCCATGAGCACGTGGGAGAGGGTCGATTTCCCGGACCCGTTCGGCCCCATCAGCGCGTGCACCTCGCCCGAGCGAACTTCGAGGTCGACCCCGCGCAGGATCTCCTGACCGGCGACGGCGGCGCGCAGCCCGACGATCTGCAACGTGCTCACGACCCGCTCACGATCACGTCTTCGCCTTCGACGCGCACGGCGTACACAGGCACGGGACGGGTGGCGGGCAACGTCTGGGGCTCACCCGTGAGCAGGGAGAACGTGGAGCCGTGCTTGGGGCACTCGATCTCGCATTCGTCTTCCCACACCTCGCCCTCGGAGAGCGAGTAGTCGGCGTGGGAGCACTCGTCGCCGATCACGTAGAAGGAGTCGGCGATGTTGACGACGCACAGCCGGTGACCGCCGACGTCGAAACGGGAGGCCGTCCCCGGCTTCACGTCGCTCACCGCGCAGATCCGGACGTCAGACACGGGCCCGCGCAATCGGATCACGGTGCTCGATCTTCTCCACGACGCTGCGGCGAAGCGGCGCGACCAGCGACGGCACCGGCAGGCGGTCGAAGACGTCGTCGAAGAAGCCCAGCACCACGAGCCGTTCGGCTTCGTCCGGGGGAACCCCGCGCGTGGCGAGGTAGTAGAGCTGTTCTTCGTCGATCGGCCCGACCGTGCTGGCATGCGAGCACTTGACGTCGTCGGCCTCGATCTCCAGGTTCGGCACCGACTTCGCTTCCGCGCCCTCGGTGAGCACGAGGTTGCGGTTGGTCTGGTACGCGTTCGACTTCTGCGCGTGCTGGCGGATGCGGATGAGGCCCGAGTACACCGATTGCGCGGTGTCCTCGACCGCACCCTTGAACAGGAGGTCGCTGCGGGTGTTGGGCGCGTCGTGATCCTGGAGTGTCCGGAAGTCGAGCATCTGTGAACCGTCACCGAAGTACACCGCGGTGAGATCCGACTCCGCGCCCTTGCCGGACAGCCTCGACTCGCTGCGCAGACGCGCGTAGTCGCCACCGAGCGCGACCACCGACGACTTCAATGACGCGTCGCGCCCGAGGTGCGCGCGTTGCAGCGCGATCTGCCAGGTCCGGGGACCATGTTCCTGCACCGAGAGGTAGCGCACGTGCGCGTTGTCGCCGACGATGAGCTCGACGACCGCGTCGACGAGATGACCAGTGGTCCCGGTACCCGTGTCGGTGGAGCCGTAGCGATCGAACACGGTGACCTCGGCTCCCTCCTCTGCCACCACCAGGCTGTGGGGGAAGCTGGCGAGCGCGTCGCCTTCCGACCAGTGCAGGATGACGATGGGCTTGTCGACGACCACGCCGCGCGGCACCTTGACGTAGGCGCCCCCGGCGAGGAATGCGTCGTGCAGCACCGTGAACGCGTCGGGCGACGCGTCCGAACAGCTGCCGAGAGCGGACGCGAGCTCGTCGGCCTCGCACGTCGCGATCCCGCAGACCCGCACGCCTTCGGCCTCGAGCGCCGGGTCGAGCGCGTGGTGCACCACGCGGCCGTTGCGCACGACCAGGAGCCCTGAGCGCTCGCCGGCCTCGGCCGCGATCGGGCCGCCGCCGGGCGCGGGCTCTTCACCCGGCTCGCCCATCTGCTGGGCGGGGACCGGCCGGAACCGGGACAGGTCGAGCTCGCCGATCCGGCTGTACCGCCAGATCTCCTCCGCCGCGCTGGGCCACTCGACGTCGCCGAGCCGTGCTGCCGCGGCGACGCGGCGGTCGACGAGCCACGCCGGTCCCGGGAGGGCCCGCGCCGCGTCCGCCGTGAAGTGCTCGAGCATCGTCAACTGGTCACGCCGGAGCTAGCCGACGCTGCCTTCCATGTTGAGCTCGATGAGGCGCGACAACTCGACCGCGTACTCCATCGGAAGCGTCTTGGTGATCGGCTCGATGAAGCCGTTGACGATCATCGCCGTCGCCTGCTGCTCGGTGAGGCCGCGACTCATCAGGTAGAAGAGCTGGTCGTCGCCCACTTTGGAGACCGTGGCCTCGTGACCGATGCGGGCGTCCTTCTCGTCGATCTCCATGTACGGGTAGGTGTCGGAGCGGCTGTCGTCGTCGAGGATGAGCGCGTCGCAGCGCACGTGGCTCTTCACGTTGTGCGCGCCTTCCTCGACCTTCACCAGGCCGCGGTAGGTGGTGCGGCCACCGTCCTTGGAGATGGACTTGGAGTCGATGATCGAGGTGGTCTCCGGCGCGGCGTGGGTCATCTTGGCACCCGCGTCCTGGTGCTGACCGGCACCCGCGTAGGCGACGGACAACACTTCGCCGTGGGCCTTGGGCCCGGTCATGACGACGGCGGGGTACTTCATGGTGAGCTTGGAACCGAGGTTGCCGTCGATCCACTCCACGGTCGACTCGGTCTCGGCCCGCGCCCGCTTGGTGACGAGGTTGTAGACATTGGGCGACCAGTTCTGGATCGTCGTGTACCGGATGCGGGCGCCGGGCTTGGCGATCAGCTCCACGACCGCCGAGTGGAGCGAGTCGGTGGAGTAGACCGGCGCCGAACAGCCTTCGACGTAGTGCACCGAGGCGCCTTCGTCGGCGATGATCAGCGTGCGCTCGAACTGACCTGCGTTCTCGGCGTTGATCCGGAAGTAGGCCTGGAGCGGCATCTCGACATGGGTGTCGGGGGGCACGTAGATGAACGAGCCACCCGACCACACCGCGGAGTTGAGGGCGGCGAACTTGTTGTCACCCGGCGGAATGACGGTGCCGAAGTGCTCGCGCACGAGCTCCGGGTACTCGCGCAGGGCGACGTCCATGCTCGTGAAGAGGATGCCCCGACGCTCCAGGTCTTCCCGGTTCTTGTGGTACACCACCTCGGACTCGAACTGCGCCGTGACGCCCGCGAGGTACTTGCGCTCGGCTTCGGGGATGCCGAGCTTCTCGTAGGTGCGCTGCATGCTCTCGGGGAGCTCGTTCCACTCGCCGACCTGACCCTCGGTGGGCTTGAGGTAGTAGTAGATGTCGTCGAAGTCGATGTCGGGCATGTTCCGGGCGAACCAGTCGAGCATCGGCTTCTTCTCGAAGCGCTTCAGCGCGTTGAGCCGGAACTTCGTCATCCACTCCGGCTCGTCCTTCTGGCCCGAGATGTCACGGACGACGGCCTCGTTCAGCCCCTTCTTGGGCGCGTAGACGTAGTCGTCGGTGCTGTCGGACCACCCGAGCTTGTACTTCCCGAGATCGATCCCGGACACGGCCATACCGAACTCCCAACTGGGGCTCCCCGTAAGGGCCGACGGGGATTTCCACTACGCCCATAGTAACAATCCCCGGAGGCGATCCCCAACCCCGAGTCGCGGCACGTGCGGGAGCTGCGACTACCCGCCCGACTTCTGCTGGGCCTGCTTCACCAGCGTGCGAGCCTCGTCGACCAGGCTCTGGTACTCGCCCAGGTTCCCGGCGTCGAGCGCGGCCTGCGCCTGGTCGAGCTTGGCCGCCGCCTGGTTGAGGAGGTCCTGCGCGCTCCCGGTCGCCGGAGGGATGGTCGTGCTGGCGGGCGGCGTGGTGGTGGTCGCGGTCCCCGGAGTGGTGGTGGTGGTCGTGGTGGGTGAGCCGGAGCCGGTGCCGCCGGAGGTCGCGCCGGCGGAGACGTTGCACGCGGTGACGGGATCGGCCCGGCCGAGCATCTGATCGAGGCCGTCCTGCACGGTCTGGCCGCAGTACGCGCCGAAGTCCTGCGTGTAGACGACCACGAACTGGAAGAGCGGGTAGCTCCCCGCGCCCCGGCCCTGGGCGTAGAACGGCCGCACGTAGAGGATCGAGTTCCCGACCGGGATCAGCTGCATGCTGCCCTGGATGATCTGGGACCCCTGCTGGTTGAGCAGGGTGATCGCCGTCGAGATCGCGGGCGTGCGGATGATGGCGTTGTTCACCTGCACCGGGCCCTCGACGGTCTGGCCCTGGGGCATGGTGAACGACTGCAACTTGCCGTACTGACCGGGATCGGAGTCGGCGGTGAGGAACGACACCAGCCGGGTCTGGCTGTTGCCCGACGACACCGGGACGAACGGCTCGAGCACGATGAAGTGCTCGGACTTCTGGCCGGGCAACCGGATGTTGAGGTAGTACGGGTCGATGCGCTTCCCGGTCGACGTCGCCGCCTGCGGCTGTGTGTTCGATCCGGACCCGGTCGACGCCCCCGACGCCGACTCCGCGATCGCCACGAAGTCGCTCGAGACGCGACCGGAGCCGGGATCGGGGGACACCAGCCACTTCGCGCTGCCGTCATAGAACCGCTTCGGCTCGGTCACGTGGTAACGGCCGAACATCGTCGACTGCGACTTGAAGAGGTCTTCCGGGTACCGGAGGTGCGCGCGGATCTCGGCCGGCATCTGCGACCCGTCGGTGAAGAGGTCGGGGAAGGCCTCCCGGTACGCCTTGATGATCGGGTCCTTGTTGTCGAACACGTAGAACGTGACGGTCCCGTTGTAGGCGTCGACGGTGACCTTCACCGAGTTGCGCACGTAGTTGAAGGAGCTCGACAGCGAGCCCTCGCCGCTCAACGACTGCGCGTACGGGTACTGGTCGGTGGTGGTGTAACCGTCCATGATCCAGACCGTCTTGTTGCCGAGCACCACGGGGTAGGGATCGGCGTCGAACTGGAGGAAGGGCGCGAGCTTGGTGACGCGGGCGCGGATGTCGCGCTCCATGAGCAGCTTGGTGTTCGAATCGATCTGGCCCGAGATGAGCGGGTCGAGGCTCCCGAAGCGCAGCGCGAACGCCGCCCGGCGCACGAAGTTGGAGAGCTTCACGCCGTCGGCGCCCTTGTAGCGGGTGAACTTGTCGGTCGCGCCGGCGCGCTGGTAGTCGAACTCGGCCTGCTTCGCCCCGGTGAGCACGTAGCTGGTGAGGTTCTCGGCGAAGTAGATCTGCGATGGTGGGCCGGAGTCCATCTTGATTGCCTTGTCCTTCACCGGCACGTCGCGCAGATAGAACTGCGGGTTCCCGGACGGGTCGGCGTCGTTGCTCGGCGATGCGACCGCGCCGTACCCGTGCGTGTAGACGATGTGTCGGTTGACGAACGACTGGCTGGGAAGATCCGCGCTGTTCAGACCGCGTGCCGCGATGAGCACCTGGCGGACCTCGCCGTCGATCAGGTAGCGATCGATGTCGACATCACCGATCTGGTAGTAGGTCTGGAGGTTCTGCAGCGTCGAGTACGTGTCGCGGATCACGTTCGGGTCCCACAGGCGCGCGTTGTTGATCGTGCCGGTGTTCGTGTCGACGACCTGCTGCGCCTCGGTCGACGACAGATCCTTCTTCAACGACGTGAACGGGAACTCGGTGGGTTCGACCGAAGTCAGACCGAACGAGTCGCGGGTGGCGCGGATGTTGCGGTCGATGTACTTCGACTCGGCCTGGTACTCGTTCGGCCCCACCTTGAACTGCTGGACCGCCGCGGGGTAGATCGTCCCGATCACCAGCGACACGAACGCCCAGAGCCCGACGGCGATGATGGGCAGCACCCAACCGCGACGGTGGATGTTCCAGAGGAACAGCGCGGCGGCGCCGATGGAGATGAAGATCAACAGGTTGAGCGCAGGAAGCTGCGCCTTGACGTCCGTGTAGCTCGCCCCCTCGACCACGCCGCGGGTCGAGAAGTCGAGCTCGAACCGCCCGAGGTAGTACTGCGCGGTCTTCACCAACGCCATCACCGCGAGGATCACCGAGAGGTGAGCCTTCACCTGCGGTGTGACGCGTTGGAAGGGGCTCTGGAACCGGATGCCGCCGTTGAGGTAGTGCTCGACCGCCGTGACGATGAGCACGATGACGAGACCGGCGAACAGCCACTCGGCGATGAACTTCAGGAACGGCAACTGGAACACGTAGAAGCCGATGTCCTTGTGGAACTGCGGATCCTGCCGGTGGAAGCTCTGGTAGTGCGTGAAGAGCACCCACTGCTTCCATTGCGCGGAGACACCGATGCCGGCGATCAGCGCGAAGAACAGCGAGACCCCGATGCGGATCCGCATCGTGTAAGGCCCGGCGACCTGCTGGTAGCGCGCGATCAGCTCGTCTTCCGGACCCATCGACCGGTACTTGGGCGCCAACCGGTCGGCGATCACGAGGTTCGCGAACATGATCACGAAGAACACGATCGTGAAGACCAGCGCCGGAGCCACCCGGGCCGCGAGGAGGCTGCTCCAGGTGCTCCCCTGGCCGAGCGAGTCGAACCACAGGTAGTCGGTGTAGAAGCCGGCGAGGCCGCGCAGGCTGAACAGCAAGACCACCAGCACGACGGCCGCGCCGATAATCCAGCCGCGGAGGCGGAATCGGCGTCTTGGTTCGAGCGTGGGGACCCGCATCGGGGCGCAGCCTAGAGGGAACGGGGTTCTCTCGGAGGCGCGGGCGGCGAGACGGGTTCAGTCCGCGTCGAGCACGAGCAGGCAGCGACAGCCCGGGTGCGCCGGCGGGTGCGGTTGCCCGGTCGGGAAGTCGCTCCCCTTCACGGTGGGCTCCAGCGCGTTGTCGTCGCAGTCGGGACACTTGCCCACGGTCGCCGGCACCCAGTGCAGCCGGGCCCCGTCGGGCGCGGCGTCGAACACCCCCCGCGAGTAGGCGACCGCCACCGCGTCGCCGAGGGCCAGCTCGAGCTGCTCCCCCCGCCACTCCCGGTAGCGAGCACCGAGGCTCTGGGCGATCGCGATCTCGGTGTCGGCGGGTGTCCGGGCCTCGATCGAGTCGAGCGACTCGGCGAGGCGGTCGCGCAGCGGCGTCACCGATCCCGTGGCCAACTCGGTGAGCAGCGCACGCGGTGCCGCGCCGACGGCGCCACCCACCGAGGCCGCGCCGGCCGAATAGGCGGTGTCGACGGCGGGCTGGAGCACGTGGGCCCAACGCGCCAGCTGGTCCTCGAGCGAGGGCAGCACCTTCGCCGTGTCGATCTTCCCGCGCTGGCGGCGCAGGCCGTCGAGGACGTCGTTCTGCTCGTCCTGCAGCGCCCGCTTGCCGCGGCGCACCAGGTCCTCGGTGGCCTCGGCCAACGCGGCGTCACGGGCCGACATGGCCGCCCGGTCGGGACCCTCGTCGGCTGCGACGTCCTCCTCCTCGTCGACCTCCTGGACCGCGGCCGGCGGCGGCTCGGCCGCATCGGCGACCGTGGCCGCCTCGGGCGTCGGCGCCGCCGGCGGCTCGTCGTCCTGGACCGAGCGCAGCTTCTCGAACAGGGCACCGACGTCGGGCGCCGATCCCTCCGACCCCGCCGCGTCGGCGGCCTCCGGAACGTCGGCGCTCGCGGGCTCGGGCTCTGCGTCGGGCGCGGGTTCCTGCGCTTCGGGCTCCGGTACTGCGTCGGGCTCGGGAACCGCCGCCGTGGGCGCGCCGGCCAGGGACTCCGCGTCGTCACGCGCCGGCGTGGGCAGTTCGGGCGTCGGCGGCACCTCGGGCGCGGTGGACGGCTCCTCGGCGATGACACGACTCGCGTGCGCGAGCGCGCGCTCCACCAACTCGTAGGTCTCGACCAACTTGCCGCGACCGGCACGCAGGTCGGCGATCTGGCGCTCGAGCTCCTGGCGGCGTTCGTTGAGATCGGCGAGCACCCGCTCACGCAGGCCACGCGCCTCACCCACGATCTCCTTCGCCCGGTTCCGGGCGGCGTCCTCCGCCTCGCGCGTCTTCGCCTCCACTGCCTGCTGTGTGGTCGTCCGGAGCTCGCGGGCGGTCTCCTGGGCCTCACGCACCACACGGCGGGCGTGCTCCTCCGCCTTGCCCCGAAGCTCCAACGCCGACTCGCGAGCCTGGCCGAGCACACGGGCGGTCTCCTCGCCCAACGCGGTGATGAGATCCTGGTCCGACGGCGGGAGCACCGGTTTCCGCAGCTGGTCCTCCAGCTCGCGCACGCGCGCCGACAACTCGCGCTCTCGCGCCGCAGCCGCGGCGAAGTCGCTGGAGACCATACGGAGGTAGGCGCGCACCTCCGACTCGGCGTACCCCCGCTTCACCTGGCTGAACGAGCGCTCCGAGATCGCTTCGGGAGTGGTGCGGGCGCCGCGCTGGGCGAACGAGGGATCCGAGCTGTCGGTCATGCCCTCATGATCGCGCCGCCGTCGTCGACGGTGGCGGCACTCCCGCGCCCCCTGCCCGCTGCAGCGCGGCCAATGCCTCGTCGATGGTGTCGACGCCCACGACGCGCACGTTGCCCGCACCGCGGCGTGCGTCCTTGACTTCGCCTTTGGGCACGATCATCGACTGCATGCCGTTCGTGCGTGCGGTGATCGCCTTCTGTTCCACCCCGCCGACCTCACCGACCGACCCGTCGGGGTTGATCGTGCCGGTCACCGCGACCCGTTCGCCTCCGGTGAGGTCGCCTGGCGTCATGTCGTCGATGATGGCCAGGGTGAACGCCAGTCCGGCCGACGGACCGCCCACCAATTGCGTGTCGATCTTGATGTCGACCGGGAATTGATAGGTGACGAACTCCTGCGAGGTCACACCGAGGCAGGTCCGTCCTGACGTCGAGCCGTGAGCGACGAGGCACGTTCGACCGTCGGGAGAGGCCTTGCCCGCGACGATGCTCACCGTGCGTGTGGTGCCGTCACGCTCGAAGGTCACTGCCACCGGGTCACCCGGATGGTGCTGCTGCACGAGCGGCCCGACCTCGCTCACGTCCGAGACGTCGTGGGCGTCGACTGCGAGCAGGCGGTCACCGGGCTCGAGCGCGCCGTGGGCCGGCGCGTCGCGGCACACCTCGATGACGCGGATCTGCACCGGATCCGCCGGTACCGTGTAGCCGAGCCGGGTGAGTGCGACGTACTTGGCGTCGTTCTGCGACTGGTCCATCAGCTCGGTGTTGAACGCCGCGTTCTGCGCGTCGGTCAGGCACCCGACGACCGCGCTGCGCTTCTCGACGTCACGGTCCGGATCGAGCCACGAGGTCACCAGCCGCCAGACGTTCGGGTCGTGGGTCGAGACCTGCACCGTGAGGAACCGGAAATCGCCCCCGTGCGGATAGGTGGTCGCGCCCTCGACCTGCACGACCGACGAGTCGAGAGGCGTGGCCGACCCCGGCGAGATGATGACGTAAGGGAGATGGACGACGAACCCGGCGACGATGACGGTCACCAGGAGCACGCCGAGGGCCGAGAAGACGACCGCCAGTACGGTGTGTCGGCGCCCCGACGGCCGGCCCGGTGCTTCGAAGGGCGGTGGCGGCAGCGGCCCCGGGATCTGCTCGTTCATGCGGCTCCGGCCTCCGACGGGTAATTTGGTGCTGCACGGCCCGGTCGCACCAGCTGATCGACCTGTTCTCTCGAACGCAGGAGCCAACGTTTGACGGGTACACCCGCCCCTCAGCCTGCCATGCCCCCCTCGCCGTTCGGCACGCGGGCGGCCCCGACGCCGGGGATGCGTGCGGCTCGCCGTGGTTTCGCCTTCCTGCGCATGCTGTTCCTGGTGGGCTTCACCGGGTTCCTCGTCGCTTTGGTGCTCGCCACGGTGTTCGCCGGCCTGGTGATCGCCATCAACGGTCGACTGCCGTGACCGGCGCGAGCCCGGTCGCACGCGCGGCCGAGCTCGCCGCCCTCGGGCACCGGACGTCCGTGCCGCCCGCCGACGTCGCGCCGGCTCGAGCAGGCAGTCGCAGAGGATCCCGATCCCCGGGTGCGCACCGCGGCGCTCGCCGCGTTCGTCCGCGTCAGCCCCGACGCCGCAGGCACGTCGTGGCGAGCGGCGATCCACGACCGCGCGCCCGCCGTTCGCCGCCGCTGCGCCGAGCTCGCGCCGGCGATCGGCGGGGCCGACGTCATGGATGGTCTGTTCGAGCTCCTCACCGACCACGAGGTCACCGTCGTGGAGGCGGCGGCGTGGGCGGTCGGTGAGCTGGGTGACGACGCCGTCGAGCGTGGAGCGGTCGATGCTCTGGCGCACCTCGTCGCTCACCACCGAGACGCGCTCGCGCGCGAAGCCGCCGTGGCCGCGCTCGGTGCACTCGGCGCTCCCTCCGCGCTCCCCGCCATCCTCGACGCCTGCACCGACAAGCCCGCGGTGCGGCGACGTGCGGTGCTCGCGCTGGCGCCGTTCGACGGCCCCGAGGTCGACGCCGCGATCGAAGCCGCGCTCGAGGACCGCGACTGGCAGGTGCGCCAGGCGGCCGAAGACCTCCTCTGACCGTCGACTCCGGTCCGTCTCCTGCTCAGATCGGGTCGACGAACAGGTCCTGGTCGCGGCTCACGTGCTCGGTCCACTCGTGGCCGGTCCAGTAGCGCCAGTGGAAGCGCCCGGTCGGGTCGGGATACCAGTCGGGAGGCACCACGGGCGCGATCGACGGTTCGCCGGCGGTGCTCACGTGCTCGGTCCACGTCTCGCCGTCCCAGTAGCGGTGGTCGTAGCGCCGCCCCGGGTCGGAGTACCAGCCCGGACCGTCGTCGGCGGTGGGCACGACCCACCGGCGCGTCTCGGGACGGACCGTGGGGGCCGGATCGGCCGCCTGCTGGGCCTCCTGGCGATCGGTGATCGTGCGGACCACCTGGAGGGTGAGGAGCGCGCCGACCAGGGCGACGAGGTGCGCGACCGCGAGGAGCACGTCGCTCTCGGAGTTGTCGGTCGTCCCGGTCACCGCGAGCACGATGGCCGCCGCGATCGCGAGTTGGGCACCCGCGTACGCGACCCACCACGCCACGAGCAGCGATGACGCCGGCGCAGCTCGCCACCCGTCGCCCCGACGCGCGTCGGGCGCCGAGCTCCGCCACAGGTCGGACACGACGACGTAGGGCAGCACGAACGACGCGAGCGGGATGAGCCAGCCGGCGATCGCCCATCCCGGTGACAGCCGCGCACCGACGCGACCCAGCGCACGCGCGTTGTGGGCGGCGCGCCACGACCAGACGATGAGGAGGGCCGTCGTCGTCGAGCAGCACGTAGCTCATCAGCTGCGTCGTGGCCTGGTTCGTCCCGTCGGACACGTGGTCGAACAACCGCCGGGCCGTCGCATCGCGGCCGTCGAACAGGGCGTCGAACGCCGCGTGCATGCGGACGTAGGGCGTCGCCGAGTCCAGGAAGATCAGGAAGGCCTGGCCCAACGCCTGCGCCGCCAGCAACCCGGTGAGCCAGGTTGCCAGCATCCGCGTCGGTCGCCACCATTCCGCGGAGGAGTCGGCCGCCGCGCGTACCACCGCCTCGTCTCCCACACCGCTCACCGTACACATCGGTGGGCTGGGAGCTACATGAACATGTCCTTGAGGCGGTCGAACGACTCGAGGCAGCGTCCGGCGCCGAGCACGACCGTCTCGAGTGGGAGGTCGACCAGCTGCGCCCGCACCGCGGTCTCCTTCTCGATGCGGAGGTCGAAGCCCCGCAGCATCGCGCCGCCACCGACGAGATGGATCCCCTCGGCGAGGAGGTCCTGCGACAACTCGGGCGGGGTCTGCGCCAACGCCTGCTTCACCGCACCGAGGATCGCCTGGATCGGCTCGTCGATCGCCTCGCGGATCTCCTCGGGCGTGAGCACCACCGTCTTCGGCATGCCGCTCATCAGGTCGCGGCCTCGGACCTCGGCCTTGTACTCGTCGTCGGTCGGGAAGACCGAACCGATGGCGAGCTTGACCTCCTCTGCGGTGCGTTCGCCGATGGCGAGGCCGTACTCACGCCGCACGTAGCTCTGGATGGCGGCGTCGATGTCGAACGAACCGACCCGCACCGCCTCGAGCGCCACGACGCCGCCGAGGGAGATGACCGCCACCTCGCTGGTGCCGCCGCCGATGTCGACCACCATGTTGCCGAGGGGCTCGTGGATCGGGAGCGACGCGCCGATGGCCGCGGCCATCGGCTGCTCGATGAGAAACGTCTGCGCGGCGCCCGCTCGGCGCGCGGCCTCGAGCACCGCCCGCTGCTCCACGTGGGTGATGGCCGACGGCACGCAGATCAGCACACGCGCCCGCTGCAGCCGCGAGATCCCGGCTCGTTGGAAGAGCATCCGGATCAACCGCTGCGTGATCTCGAAGTCGGTGATCGCGCCGCCGCGCAGCGGGCGGACGGCGACGATGTACCCGGGGGTACGGCCGATCATCTGCCACGCGTCGCGGCCGAGCGCGAGCACTTCGTGCGTGCGCGTGTTCATCGCGATCACGGTCGGCTCGTTGAGGATGATCCCCTGCCCGCGCGGTACACGAGGGTGTTCGCGGTGCCGAGATCGATCGCCAGGTCGCGGGACAGGGCGGGCTCCTACCTGACCCTCACGGACCCAGGAGGGGCCGGGTCGTCCACGGAACGAACAGGGTGCGATCGGGTGGCCCAGTCGGAGCCGCCCTGCCAGTGCTCGCGCTTCCAGATCGGCACGGTCTCCTTGAGGGTGTCGATGCAGAACCGCGCGGCGTCGAAGGCCTCAGGCCGGTGAGGTGACGACACCACGACCACGACCGACGGTTCCGAAAGATCGAGATCGCCGATGCGGTGGAGCAGCGCGACCCGGTCGACCACCGGCCACCGTCGACGGGCTTCGAGTGCGACGGCGGCGAGCTTGGTGACCGCCGCTTCCTCGTAGGCCTCGTAGCTGAGCCCGCGCACACCGTCGCGACCGTCGGAGTTGTCGCGCACCACGCCGAGGAACACGACGACCGCGCCGCTCCCCGGGGTCGTGGCCCACGCGGTCGCGGTGTCGACCGGCAGCGGTTCCTCGGTGACGGCGATCCAGTCACCGGTTGCGGGTGGTTGCACGACGCCATGGTAGTGAAGTGGGGCTCGGGAGCGCCCTGCGAGCCCCCGGCCCGGGCCATGAGGGCGACGGGGAACGGCCGCGGGGCGTCGGTACACTCCGCGCCATGTCCCCTGAGGAGTCCGGTGGCGACGGCGCGCCCGAGCCCGACGACGTCCCGAATGGGCCCCGCCCGGACCCCCTCGATCGACCCTGGGTCCACCCGACCGAGCTCAGGTCGTTCGTCCCATCGGCCGAATCGCCCACGCACGAGACGCGGCCCCGGGAATGGGCCATCGGGATCGGCTCCGCGGTTGCCGCCTCGATCGCGACCGTCCTCGTGCTGGTCGCGTTCGGCGCCCTCGGCGGTCGTCACCGGTCGCTGCTCCCCCCGCCCGTCGTCACCAGCCCCAACGACGTCATCGACTACGCCGTCGCCAAGCGGGTCGGTACCGTCATCGCTCCCAGCGTCGTCACGGTCAGAGCCGGCGGCGAGTCGCCCGAACCTGTGGGCTCCGGAGTGGTGTTGCGGTCCAACCAGGTGATGACCGTCGCCCATCTGCTGGCCGGTGCGACCAAGGTCGACATCGTCACCCCCGAGGGCGAGAACTTGGCCGCGAGGGTCATCGGGTCCGATCCGCAGACCGACCTCGCATTGCTCGAGGTCGACCGGGGCGACCTCCTGTTGGCCCCGGTCGGTTCGGCGACGCCACTGCAGGTCGGCCAGACCGTCGTGGCCGTGTCCCGGGTCCACGAGCTCAGCTACCGGCTCGGCATCAATGTGGTGTCGGGCCAGAACGTGATGGCCGACACCGGTACCGGGGTCCACGTCGCCGGTCTGGTCGAGATCGGGATCAGCGTGACGCCCGACATGGCCGGCGGCGCGCTCGTGGACCAGAACGGGAGCGTCGTCGGGATCCTCACCCACCCGGCCGGCGCCGCGCCGAGCACGCTGGGCGCGGACGGGTTGGCGGTCCCGGTCTCCACGATCCGCGACGTGGAGGCCCAGCTCGACGCGATCGGCAAGGTCAGCCACGGTTCGATGGGCGTGTTGTGCAACGCTGACGACGCCGACCGACCCGGGGGCGGCGCCACGCTCGCGGTGGTGCTCCCGGCGAGCCCGGCGGCCAAGGCCGGCCTCGTACCCGACGACGTGATCGTGCGCGCCGGTGGTCAACGAGTGAGCGGGCGGGCCGACCTGGTCGCGGCCAGTCGCAGCCTGCGCCCGCAGGACCCGCTCGACATCCAATATCTGCGCGGCGGGCATCCCAAGAGCACCACGGTCATCCTCGGGGCGGGCGACCTCCAGGTGTTGGCGGCGTATGCCCCCGACATGGGCTGAGCGGGGCGCAAGACGGCGAATTGCTCGCCGCCCGGCATTCCGCGCGACCATGAGGTCATGACCACCAGCACGAGCGAGGACCAACTGGAAGTGCTCGATCGTGAGCTGCTGAACGCGCTCCAGTGGGACTTCCCCCTCGAACCGAGGCCGTTCGCGGTGCTGGGCGAGCGTCTCGGCCTCGACGAGGAGGCGGTCCGGGAACGAATCGCGCGGGTGAAGGAGCTCGGGGTGCTCCGCCAGCTCTCGGCGATCTTCGACACTCGGGCCCTCGGCTACGGGTCCGCACTGGTCGCGGCACAGATCGACCCCGACCACGTCGACGAGGCGGCGGCGGTGATCAGCGCCCACCCGGGCGTGAGCCACAACTACAAGCGCAACCACGCCTACAACCTGTGGTACACGATCGCGGTGCCGCCGGGTGAGTCGTTGGAAGACCACATCGAGGTGCTCCATCGGGAGTCCGGAGCGATCGTCACGCGCAAGCTGCCCACGCTGAAGCTCTACAAGATCGGCGTGAAGCTCGACATGACCGGCAACACCGCGGCCGACGCCAAGGCGGAGGTGCTCGAGCACGAGAGGCCGGAGCGCCGTGAGCACATGGACGCGCCCGAGCTCTCCGACCTGGAGATCGCGACGATCCGGGTGGTCCAGGAAGACCTCCCACTGGTCGAGCGGCCCTTCGCGGCCTACGGCGAGCTCGTCGGATGCGACGAGGACACGGTGCTCGAGCTCCTGAGGTCGTTCAAGGAGCGCAAGCTCATGCGGCGCTTCGCCGCGGTGATGAACCACCGCTCCGCCGGGTTCAAGGCGAACGCGATGGGCGTGTGGGCAGTCCCTCAGGCCCAGCTCGACGAGATCGGCCCGCAGATGGCCAGCTTCGCGCTGGTGAGCCACTGCTACCGCCGCCCGACGTACGACGACTGGCCGTATTCGATCTTCACCATGGTGCACGGCAAGAACGCCAAGGAATGCGAGGCGACGATCGCCGCGATCCACGCCGAGACCGGGGTCGACGAGTACGCGTTGCTCTGGTCGGTGAAGGAGTACAAGAAGACCCGGGTCCGCTACTACACCGACGAGTGGGACGACTGGCGCGCCGCGCACCTCACGACGACGTCGTGATCGACGTCGCACGAGTCCGGGCCGACACGCCCGGATGTCGTGACGTCGTGCACCTCAACAACGCGGGGGCCGCGCTCCCGCCCCGCGTCGTCGTCGACACCGTGATCGAACACCTCGAGCTGGAGGCCCGCATCGGCGGGTACGCGGCGGCCGATGTGGTCGCGGCGCGTTCCGCGGCGGTCTACCAGTCGGTCGCAGGCTTGATCGGCGCGGCACCCGACGAGATCGCGCTCGTCGAGAACGCGACCCACAGCGTGGGACATGGCGTTCTACGCGCTGGGCGCGTCGTTCTCCCCCGGCGACCGCGTCCTGACGTCGCGCGCGGAGTACGCCAGCAACGTGATCGGCCTGCTGCAGGTCGCGCGGCGGACCGGCGCCCGGGTCGAGGTGATCCCCGACGACGATGCCGGCCAACTCTCGGTCGACGCTCTCCGCACGATGCTCGACGAGCGAGTCCGCCTGATCGCGATCTCGTGGATCCCGACCCAGGGCGGTCTGGTGAACCCGGCCGCCGCGGTCGGTGCGGTGGCGCGCGATGCCGGGGTCCCGTATCTCCTCGACGCGTGTCAGGCGGTCGGCCAGCTGCCGGTCGACGTGGACACCCTCGGGTGTGACTTCCTCTCCGCCACCGGCCGGAAGTACCTCAGGGCGCCGCGCGGGACCGGATTGCTCTACGTGCGCAGCTCACGGCTGGCGGGGTTGGAGCCCCCGTTCCTCGACGTGCACGCGGCGCGGTGGTCGGCGGGCGACGAGGTCGTGATGCGCGACGACGCTCGACGTTTCGAGAGCTGGGAGCACAACGTGGCGACTCGCCTCGGTCTGGGCGCAGCGGTCGACTACGCGCTCGCGTTGGGCGTCGATGCCATCGCCGCGCGCGTGGTCGCGCTGGCCGAGTCGTTGCGCGAGCAGCTTCGGCGCGTGCCGACACTCACCCTGCACGACCTCGGGCGCGAGCAGTGCGGCATCGTCACGTTCACGATCGAAGGTGTCGACGTCTACGACCTCGCGGCACGCCTGCGCGCGCAGGGGATCAACATCTCGGTGTCGACCATCGACTTCGCCCGCTACGACTTCGAGGCACGGGGGCTCGAAGCCGTCGCACGCGCCTCCGTGCACTACTACAACACCGAGGACGAGCTCGAGCGGCTGGTTGCCGCCATCACTGCGTGAAGGCCCGCAACGTCTCCACGACGTCCCAGAAGTGGTGCAACGCGTCGTGGGCCGGTCCACGGGTGATCTCCGTGACGCTCAGCTCCCCGCGCTCGGCGTGCAGGAACCGGCGCGGCTCGGGATCCGCGAGGGCGGCGCGGCTGGCCGCCACCCACGCCGCGGTCGCCGTGCGCAGTGACCAGAGCGCAGACTGCACTGACATCTCCTCGTAGCGGCGTGCCCGGGCCAGCTCGTCCTGGTCGTAGGCGGCGAGCGTCGCCGACCCACCGCCGGCGACTCCTTCGAGGCGCTCGGCGAAGACGCGGAGGTTGTCGGCCACGTGGAACACGTAGGCCTTGACCGGCCATGCGCGCGCCGGATGCCGCTCGTCACCAGAGCGCCCGGCGAGGAGTGCCGCGAACCGATCCGGGAGCTGCTCCACCTGGTCGATCACCACGTCGGGTGGCTGGGTCCACGAGAACGCACACTCCCGGCACGGATCGCCGTACTCGGACACCCACCACTCGTTCTCGATCCCGTCGTTCTCGATCCCGTCGTTCTCGATCCCGGACCCGACCATCGACGCACTCTGCCAGAGGCGCGCCGGGCGTACCGAGCGATTTCTCGTCGCTACGGACGACCCCGGCGGCGGCGGAACCACACGACCGTCCCGGTCGCGACCGCGACGGCACCGGCGCCCGCGACCACCGCCGGTCGTGGGTCGCGCGGAGCAAGGCTCGCGAGCGCCTCGCGGATCGCGTCGGCGTTCGTGTGCGTCGGCGCCCAGCCCGCGGCCTTCAACTTGTCGTTGGCGATCACCCACGGGTGGGTCAGGTACGGCACCACTCCCGGGGGGACATCACCGAGGCCGAGGTCCCAGGTGCGCGTGAGCAGGCGCTCCATCGCCTCCGCCGGGAGCGCGGGGACGCTCGACGGCGGGACGAGCGCACGGGCTTCGGCCGCGTCGAGCCAGCCGTCGGCCGCCACGTTGAACACCCCCGGCAGGTCGGAGGTGGCGACGAGCGCCAGCGCCGCGACGAGGTCGTCGACGTGCACCACCTGGACCGGCAACGCGGCGCCGCGTACCCGCAGCGGCGGGCGGCCGAGCAGGATGCGCGCGGGAAGGCGCTCCGCTCCGGGGCCCACCACGGGGGCGGACCGCAACGTGGTCACCGTGACCCCAGGGTGCGCGGTGCGCCACTCGGCGAGGAGGCGTTCGACCTCGGCGCCCTGCACCGCAGGCGAGAAGTGGGGGTTCGGTCGCAACGCGGCGGTTTCGGTGAGCGGGACCGGATTGTTCGGCCACGCGCCGTAGACGGTCGCGCTCGAGATGCGCACGATGCGGTGCACACCGACCGACGCGGCCGCGTCGAGGACCCGGCGCGTGCCCTCGACGTTGACCCGCGCCATGAGCCCGACATCGGGCATCGGGTCGACGACACCGGCGAGGTGCACGACGACGTCGATGCCATCGAGCAACGGCTTCAACTCGGTACCGGCGATGTCGACGCGCGCGAACTCGACGTTGCGGGCCCGCCGTTCGGGCTCGCGCACGTCGAGGCCGAGCACACGCGTCACGTCGGTACGTGCGGCGAGCACCGGCAGGAGGTGACGGCCGACGAGACCGGCTGCGCCGGTAACCGCGATGGAATGCACACCCATACACTGACCGCGTGGCCGATCCGTCTCAACCCGGAGACCCGGAAGAACCCGAAGATCCGTTTCCGCAAGACCCGGGAGACTCGCCCATACCGGGCTTTCCGGGCTTCCTGTTCGGCGCGGGCCCGGGAGGCGACCACGACTTCGACCTCTCCAAGATCGACCTCTCGCAGATCGATCTCGGCCAGGTGATGCGCCTGCTGCAGTCCGACGGCCCGGTCAACTGGGAGATCGCGCGCCAGACCGCAGAATGGGTGGCGCTCGAAGGCGCGCCCGAACCAACGGTCGCGGCGAGCGACCGCGAGCAGCTCGAGGAGCTCGCCCACGCGGCCCAGACGCTCGTGGTCGGCGAGACCGGGCTCGCGGCGACCTTCGCGACCACGCTCACCACGGTCGGACCGAAGGGATGGGTCGACCTCCACCTGGCCGCGCTGCGACCGGTGCTCGAGGCGCTCGCGAGCACACTCGGCGAGACGATGAAGCAGGCGGGCGAGCAAGTCGACGCCGAGGAACCGACCGCGGAGGAGATGGCGGGCTCGCCCTTCGCGGCCTTGGCGGGCATGGGCGGCATGGGCAACATGCTCGGCCTGCTGGCGCCGGCGCTGCTCGGCGTGCAGGCCGGCTCGATGATCGGATACCTCGCGCAGCACGCCCTCGGACGCTACGACCTCCCGCTTCCGACCGGACCCGCGCCCACTGACCGCGCGCCCGGCGGCGACGCGCCCAGCCTGTGCTTCGTGGTGTCGAACATCGACGCCTTCGAGTCGGAGTGGTCGCTGCCGCGTGACGACCTCCGTTTCTACGTCGCGTTGCACGAGGCGGTGCACGCGGCGACCCGCTCGGTGCCGTGGGTGCGCGGGCGTCTGGTCCAGCTCGCGGTCGACTACGTGTCGAGCTACGAGATCGACCCCTCGGCGTTCGAAGCCGAGTTCGGGATGATCGATCCCGAAGATCCCGAAGCGATGCAGCGGATGACCGAGAGCCCCGAACGGGTGCTCGGTGCGATGCAGTCCGCCCGGCAGGCCCGTCCCCGCGAGGAGCTGCAGCGGTTGACGTCGGTCGTCGAGGGCTATGCCGATCTCGTGCTGACCCGCGTCGGCACACGGCTGATCCCCACGTTCGACCAGATCCACGAAGCGATGCAGCGCCACCGCGTCGAGCGCGGTGAGGCCGAACGCTTCATCGAGACGCTGCTCGGATTGAAGTTGGAGCGGGCGCACTACGAGCGCGGGGAGGCCTTCATCGAGGGCGTCGTCGAACGGGCGGGCATCGAGGGCCTGAACCGCCTCTGGGAGCGCGAAGCGATGCTGCCCACCCCCAACGAGCTCGACGCCCCCGGTCTCTGGCTGGCCCGCATCGACCTCCCCGACGCAGACTGAGGCCCGGTCGAGCCGAAGCGGAGTGGGAAGCGAAGCCGATGAGAAGTTGGGCGTCGTCGGAGCGGGGGTCATGGGCGCGGGGATCGCGCAGGTGACGGCGACTGCGGGCTACGAGACGGTGTGTTACGACATCGACGCCGCGGCGCTCGAGCGTGGGCTCGAGCACGTGACCACCGGCCGGTACGGCTTCGAGCGAGGTGTCGAGCGCGGCAAGCTCACGCGGGAGGAAGCCGACGCGGCGCGGGCCCGGCTCTCGTTCACGACGTCGTTCGACGATGCCGCGAACGTCGACCTCGTCGTCGAAGCCGTGCCCGAGAAGCTCGAGCTCAAGCAGCAGGTCTTCCGCGACCTCGACGCCGCCGCGCCTGCGGGCACGATCCTGGCGTCGAACACCTCGGGGTTCTCGATCGCGCGGATCGCCGAGGCCACCGGGCGACCCGAGCTGGTCATCGGTTGGCACTGGGCATCACCACCGGCGGTCATGCGCCTGGCCGAGATCGTGCGGACACCGCTCACGAGCGACGCCACCGTGCGGACCATCGTCGACATTGCGACCGCATGCGGCAAGAACCCGGTGGTGATCGCCGACACGACGAGCGCGTGGGGTTTCGTCGCCAACCGCGTCTACGGGGCGATGATCCAGGAAGCGAACCGCTGCGTCGAGGAGGGGATCGCCACCCGCGGGCAGATCGACGAGCTCATGGTCGACTGCTTCCGATGGCCGGTCGGGCCGTTCGGCATGGTGCAGGGTGCGACCACCGGCTGGGGCCAGTAGGCACCAGGGTCAGGGGTCTGCAGGGGGTCGTTCGTCGCGGGCTCGTGCCGGCTTGCGGAAGCGACGCCGCACGCGGTCGACGGCCTGGTCGCGTGATCGGGCGATCTTGCGGTCGACCGCCTCCGGGAGCAGCTTCGACCGCATCACCCGCCCCCGCGCCAGCGCGCAGCGCCGCGACGTAGGACACGGCCGCGAACCCGAGCGTCACGGCGAGCAGGAACAGACCCATCTGCTTCGCGAACGGGATGATCGCGATCATGCCGCCGATCACCCAGACCAGCTGGAAGCGGGTCTCGAACTTGGCGAACGCACGACCGCGGGCGGCGTCGGGCCCGTCGCGTTGGAGGAGGCTGTCGAACCCGAGCCGACCGGCCGCGGCGCCGATCCCGATCGTGAACGCGGCGAGCACGAAGCCGACCGAGCCGGCCACCAGAGCACCGAGCAGGGTGAAGGCGGCGGGGAGCACGAGCGACGACGCGAGGATCACCTCTTCGCGCACGGAGCGACGGAGCGCGGGTGCAAGGAGCACGCCGCCGAAGTTCCCGATGTAGGCCGCCGCTCCTGCCAAGCCCAACGCAACGAGATCGTGCTTGAGCGAGAACGCCGCGAAGAACGCCAAGAAGCCGACGCTCGCTCGCAACACGGCCATCGCGCTCGAACCGAGCAGGATGCTCGGTGTGTGCATCTCCTCCCGTTCCAGCTCCTGCAGCCGCTCGTCGGCGGGCCCGCGCAGGCGCGTCCGCGGAATCTGTATCGCGAGGATCGTCGCGATCACGAACACCAGCGCGCCGAAGCGCAGCGACCAGTCGGCGCCGAAGAGCCTGTACACCGCGAACGCGGGAGCCGCACCGACGAACGCGCCGACCGCGTTGATGAGCGCAAGGCGCGAGTTGGCGGTGACGAGCTCGCCATCGTCCTTGACCAGCGCCGGGACGAGCGCGCTCTTGGCGATCGTGCTCCCCTTCTGGAGCACGAGCACGCCGAACGCGAGCGGGTAGACGAGTAGACCTTCGGGCGCGGGCTTGCTGATGTACATCGCCAGGGCCACGCACAGCAGGGCACGACCCGCGGCCGACGAGATCAGGAAGAGGCGGCGCCCCCCCTTCATCCGGTCCAGCGCCGGACCGAGCACCGGGGCGACGATCACGAACGGCGTCATGGTGATCAGGAGGAACAGCAACACCTTGCCCCGCGCCGCGCTGGTCGGGCTCGAGAAGAAGATCGAACCCGCCATCGAGACGAGGATGCACGCGTCGCCACACGCGCCGGCCGCCTGCGCGTACACGAGGCGTGCGAACGGCGTCGGTTCGGCGAAGCGGGGATCAGTGCTCATTTCCCTCCCGGACGTTAGCCCTCGTCCACGGCAGGGTTCGGCCCGGTTCGGCCGCGGAATCGGCGGAGTAGCATTGCCTGGTGGCCGGGCTGGATGTCGTTTTCGGTGCCGGTGCGGACGGGGCCGGGCACGCGCGACGCCCAGGTCCCCCGCTGTCGGACCCCGCGGAGCGCTTCCTCAATCGCGAGCTCTCGTGGTTGGAGTTCAACGCCCGGGTGCTCGCGCTCGCCGAGGACGGGGAGTTGCCCTTGCTGGAGCGGGCGAAATTCCTCGCCATCTTCAGCCAGAACCTCGACGAATTCTTCCAGGTGCGGGTCTCGGGACTCATGGAGCAGCTCGCAGCCGGGCTCCGCACCACCACGGCCGACGGTCTCGACCTCGTCGACCAGCTGCGCGCCATCCGCAGCCGGGTCGAGGAGTTGGTCACTCGCTCCGCCGCGGTGTTCACCAACGAGGTCACGCCGGCCCTCGAGGATGCCGGCATCCGGTTTGCCGACTGGGAAGACCTCTCCGCTGACGACCGAGCTCACCTCGACGACCTCTTCGCCGAGCTCATCTTCCCGGTGCTCACGCCCCTCGCGGTCGATCCCGCGCACCCGTTTCCCTACATCTCCAACCTTTCGCTGAACCTCGCAGTCACCGTGCGAGACCCGTCGAGCGGCGAGGAGCGCTTCGCACGGGTCAAGGTCCCGCCACTGCTCCCGCGCTTCGTCGGCCTTCCCGACGGCGAACGCTTCGTCCTCCTCGAGCAGGTCATCGCAGCGAGGCTGGACGCCCTGTTTCCCGGCATGGAAGCGCTCGCTCACCATCCGTTCCGCGTGACGCGTGACGCCGACTTCGAGCTCGAGGACGAAGCGGAAGACCTCCTCGAAGCCATCGAGTCGGGGCTGCGGCGACGCAGCAAGTTCGGCCGCGTGGTGCGCCTCGAGGTCGACACCAAGATGCCCAACGAGGTGCTCGAGCTGCTCTGCCGGGAGCTCGAGCTCGGCGACGCCGACGTCAACGTGATCGACGGCCCGCTCGACCTCGGTGGCCTCTGGTCGCTGTGCGCCCTCGACCGTCCCGAGCTGAAGGACGAGCCCTGGGTTCCCCAGACCCAGGTCGTGCTGCAGGGCACCGATCCCGCCCCCGACTTCTTCCGTCTCCTGCGGACGACCGACGTGCTGGTCCACCACCCCTACGATTCGTTCGCCACCTCGGTCGAACAGTTCGTCGAGCAGGCCGCGGCCGATCCCCACGTCCTCGCGATCAAGCAGACGATCTACCGCACGGCCGGCGCCGAAAGCGCGCTGGTGGCCTCCTTGGTCAAGGCGGCGGAGCAGGGCAAGCAGGTCGTAGCCCTCGTCGAGCTCAAGGCCCGCTTCGACGAGCAGGCCAACATCGCCCGGGCCCGGGTGTTGGAAGAGGCCGGCGTCCACGTCGTCTACGGGCTGGTGGGGCTCAAGACCCACGCCAAGGTGCTCCTCGTCGTCCGCCAGGAAGCCGACGGGATCCGCCGCTACTGCCACGTCGGCACCGGCAACTACAACCCCAAGACCGCGCACCTCTACGAGGACCTCGGGCTGCTGTCGGCCGACCCCGACCTCGGCGCCGACCTCACCGACCTCTTCAACCACCTCACCGGGTACAGCCACCAGGGCGCGTACCGCAAGCTGCTGGTGGCGCCGTCCCATCTCCGGCGCGAGCTCGCCGAGCGGATCGAACGGCAGGCCGCCCTCGGCGCCGACGGCCGGATCATCCTCAAGATGAACAGCCTGGTCGATCCCGCACTCATCGACGCGCTCTACGACGCGTCGCAACGGGGCGCCGAGATCGATCTCATCGTGCGTGGCATCTGCTGCCTCCGACCGCAGGTGACGGGCTTGTCCGAGCGCATCCGCGTGCGATCGATCCTCGGTCGGTTCCTGGAGCACTCCCGGGTGTACCGCTTCGGAGCCGATCCCGAGACCGCCGAATACCTCATCGGCTCCGCCGACCTCATGCCGCGGAACCTCGACCACCGCGTCGAGGCACTGGTGCCCGTCACCGATCCACGCCTCCGATCCCGCCTGGCCGAGATGATGCAGATCGATCTCAGCGACGACGTGCTCTCGTGGGAGCTGTGCGCCGACGGCGCCTGGCGGAAGATCCCGACCGTCGAGGGGATCTCGACCCACCGCGCCCTCCAGGAGCTCGCGACGGCGCGGGCCCACTCCTCCTGAGGACACGCCGTGGCCACCTCCTCCGGCCCGGAGCGAGAACTGAAGTTCACGCCCGGGCCGACGTTCCGGATGCCCGACCTCACCACCGCGGGCCCGGGCATCACCATCGAGCCGGCCGACACGCTGCGCCTCCAGGCCGTCTACTTCGACACCGCCGACCTGCGCCTCGCCCGCGCCGGCTCCAGCCTGCGGTTCCGCAACGACGACGGCTGGACGGTCAAGCACAAGGTCTCGGGCGACGTCGTGCTCGTGCGTTCCGAGACGCACCTCGGTGGTGAAGCGGGCGACCCGCCCGAAGGGGCGGTGGATCTCGTCCGCGCGCTCATCCGGCGGGACCCGCTCGTGCTCGCCGCCCGGCTCAACACCGTCCGCCACCGCGTGGTGGTGCGCGACCGCGACGGCGCTCAGCTCGCCGAACTGGTCGACGACGAGGTCTCGGTGCTCGACGGCGCGCGCCTCGCGGCCCGCTTCCGTGAGCTCGAGGTGGAATTCACCGACCTCGCCGAGCCCCCGCTGATCGAGGCGGTCGCCCGCCAACTGCGCGCCGCCGGTGCGGGCAAGCCGGAGCAGATCCCCAAGATCGTCCGCGCGCTCGGCCCGCGCGCCCTCGACCCGCCCGATCTCGTCGCCCCGCCAAGACTCGACTTCGCGTCGACGCCGCTCGAGGTGCTGCGCGCCACGGTCGCGACCTCAACGGCGCGGCTCATCGCACACGACCCGGCCGTCCGCGTCGGGACGGACCCCGAAGGCGTTCACCAGGCGCGGGTCGCAACCCGTCGGCTCCGCTCCGACCTCCGCACGTTCGGATCGGTCGTCGATCCCGAGTGGAACGCGTCGTTGCGCAGCGAGCTGCAATGGCTGGGTCAACTCCTCGGCGCCGTGCGCGACACCGACGTGCTGCTCGAACGGCTCGACGCACGGCTCGAGACCCTGCCGCCAGGTGACCTCGATGCCGGGAAGCATCTGCTCGAGTGGTTGTACGACCACCGGACCCGCGCTCGCGACGAGTTGCTGGTCGCGATGCGTTCCGAGCGATACGACGGGCTGCTGGACCAGCTGATCGCGGCGGCGAGGGCCATCCCGCCGGCCGATGACGGCAGCGACTTCGACCTCGAGTTGGGAGACCTCGTGCGCAAACCCTGGCGCAAGCTGCGGCGAGCGGTCGAGGCGCTGGGCGACGATCCGCCGGACGAGGCCCTCCACGCGGTGCGCATACGGGCCAAGCGCTGCCGGTACGCCGCCGAGGCGGTGGCGCCGGCGGTGGGCCGAGCGGCGAAGCGCTTCGCCCAGGCGGTCGAGGCGCTCCAAGAGGTGCTCGGTGAGCACCAGGATGCCGTGGTCGCCGCCCGGTGGGTCCGGACGCATGCCGCCGACGGCGGCGGTCGCGTCGATCGCGCCTTCGTCGCCGGAGAGCTGGCCGGACTCGAAGACGTCGCCGCCCGCGCATCACGCGCCGCGTGGCCGGCCGCGTGGGCCGAGGCGCGACGCGGCCGGTTCCGGCGGTGGATGTGAGCGGCCCGACCGTGCGCGCCGCCGGTGGCATCGTGCACCGGCGCGATCTCGACGGGGTGTGGCGGGTGCTGCTCGTCCACCGGCCGCGCTACGACGACTGGAGCCTGCCCAAGGGCAAGGCCGACCGCGGCGAGCGTGCCGAGGAGACCGCCCTGCGCGAAGTCGAAGAGGAGACCGGCCTACGCTGCCTCCTCGGCGAAGCCGCCGGCGAGACTCGCTACCGCGACGCGAAGGGACGCTCCAAAGTCGTGCGGTACTGGCTGATGCAACCCGAGCCCACGAACGGCGAGTTCACGCCGAACGACGAAGTCGACTCGGTGGAGTGGTGCACCCGCGAGGAAGCCGCCCGACGGCTCTCGTACGCGCACGACCGCGAGCTGCTCGAACAGGTGCCGCCGCCGAAGTGACCGTCCACCTGGTGCGTCACGCAAAGGCGGGGAGCCGGAAGGCGTGGGCCGACGACGACACGCTGCGGCCGCTGTCCAAAGTCGGCCGCAGCCAGGCTCGCGCCATCGGCAAGGCGCTCGCCGCCGCCGGGATCACACGGGTCGTCTCCAGCCCGTTCGTGCGCTGCCGCGAGACGGTCGAGCCCCTTGCGGAACGCCTCGGCGTGGCAGTCGAGCTCTCCGACGCGCTCGCCGAAGGCGCGTCGCTGACGGACTCGCTCCGACTGGTCGAGAAGCTCGCCGACGCGGACGTCGCACTCTGCAGCCACGGCGACGTGCTCGGCAATCTGTTGCACCACTACGCGCAGTCGGGCGTCGTCCTCCACGACCACCGGATCGAGAAGGCGTCGATCTGGGTGCTCGAGACCACCGAGGGCGAGATGCACCGCGCGCGCTACGTCCCACCGCCGGGGTCCTGACACCCCGCTCCGAAGCTTCATCCGTCGTTCACCCGCCGGTCGCTCGCCGGACGATCACCCGGTGAAGGAGCGCCGCTACCGTGGTCGCCATGCGGATCCTCGTGACCAACGACGACGGCGTCGACTCCCCCGGCATCCACGCCCTGGCCGCTGCGCTCGTCGCCGACGGTCACGACGTGCTCGTGGTCGCACCCACCGACGACCGCAGCGGCTCCGGGGCCTCGATCGGGCGCCTCTACGGCGGTGGTCCCCCACCCGTCGTCCGCCACGTGTGGCCCGAGCTGCCCGACCTGTCGGTACACGCCATCGACGCGCCGCCGGCCACCGCGGTCTTCGCGGCGTGCCTCGGCGCGTTCGGCGACCTCCCCGACCTCATCGTGTCGGGCATCAACCCGGGCGCCAACACCGGGCATCTCGTCCTGCACTCCGGGACGGTCGGCGCGACGCTGACCGGGGCGGGCTACGGGGTCCCCGGCATCGCGGTGTCGATGGAGTGGAGCCAGTCGCACGAATACCACTGGGAAACCGCGGCAACGGTGGCGGCGGCCGCAGTCGAATGGGCCGCCAAACCTGACACCGAACCGCGCGTGCTCAACATCAACGTACCGAACCGCCCGCTCGGCGAGCTGCTCGGCGTGCGCGAAGCGGAGCTCGCGCCCGCAGGTGAGGTGTGGATCGCGTCGGCCGACGTGTCGTCAGGGGACCTCAAGCTCGAGATCACGGGACGGGCCGACCCCGCACCCGGCACCGACGTCGCGGTCGTCCACGAGGGCTTCGTGTCGGTCACCCCGCTCATGAGCATCGTGCGCGGCCCGGCGACCGGCGCCGCCATCGCGGTGCGTGACGCGTTGGCCTGACCGGCCCCCGTCCGACGTGCGGCTCCGGGCCGCGCGAGGGACGACAGGTAGTCTCGGAACCCCGAACGAGGAGGCTCCACGATGCCGGCAGTCGGCGACCCCGCGCCCGATTTCACCCTCAAGGACCAGAACGGCAACGACGTCACGCTCTCCGCGTTGCGGGGTCAGCCGGTCGTGATCGTCTTCTACCCGTTCACCTTCACCGGTGTGTGCCAGGGCGAGCTGTGCGAGATCCGCGACGATCCGTCGGCGTTCGAGCGCAACGGCGCACAGGTGCTGGCCATCTCGTGCGACTCCCGCCACTCACAACGCATCTGGGCCGAGCAGCAGGGCTTCACCTTCCCCGTGCTCAGCGACTTCTGGCCCCACGGCGCAGTCGCCAAGGAGTACGGCGTGTTCAACGAGGCCCTCGGGTGTGCGAACCGCGCGACCTTCGTGCTGGACAAGGAGGGGGTCGTCAGCTCGACGTTCGCGTCGCCCGATCTCGGCACGCCGCGCGAAGGCGGAGTACGACGCCGCGCTGGCCAAGGTCGGCTGACTAGACCTTCTCGTAGCGGTACCCGACGCCACGCACGGTGACGATCCGGGCGGGGCTCCCCGGATCGTCCTCGATCTTGCCCCGCAGGCGTTTCACGTGCACGTCGAGCGTCTTGGTGTCGCCGTAGTAGTTCGGCCCCCACACTCGGTCGATCAGCACGTCTCGCGTGAGCACCCGGCCCGCGTTCGCCAGGAGCAGCTCGAGCAACTCGTACTCCTTCAGGGGCAACGCGACGTGCTCACCGCGCACCGCGACCTCATGGCGCGCCGCGTCGAGCCGCACGTCGCCGATCTCGAGCACCTCGCCGGGTTGCGCGATCCCGGTGTCCTCCCCTCGGCCCCGGCGCAGCGATGCACGAACGCGCGCCACCAGCTCGCGGAGCCGGAAGGGTTTGGTGACGTAGTCGTCGGCGCCGACCTCGAGCCCCACCACGGCGTCGATCTCGGCATTGCGTGCGGTGACCATGATGATCGGCACCTGCGATCGCGACCGCAGCTCGCGACACACGTCGATGCCGGAGATGCGCGGCAGCATCACGTCGAGCAGCACCAACGCCGGCCGTACCGCGTCGAACCGCTCGATTGCCTCCGCGCCGTCGGCCGCAACCTCCACCCGGAAGCCCTCGCGCTCGAGCGCGACCCGCAACGCGTCGCGGTAGGACTGCTCGTCGTCGACGACCAGGATGAGCGGTGCTTCGGGCATCAGGAGATCTCCTGCTGCTCCGATGGCACCGCGGTCGACTCCGGTTCGAGCGGCAACACGAACCGGAACGTGGACCCCTGCCCCTCGACCGATTCGACGGTGATGTCCCCGCCGTGCGCCCGCGCCACGTGCCGCACGATAGCGAGCCCGAGACCGGTGCCACCGGTGGCCCGGCTGCGCGCCTGGTCCACCCGGTAGAACCGCTCGAAGATCCGCTCGAGGTCACGCCCGGGGATCCCGATCCCGGCGTCGCGGACCGCGACCTCCACGAACCCACCGTCGAGGGCGGTGCTCACCGTCACCGGACTCCCCGGCTCCGAGTACTTCACCGCGTTGTCGATGAGGTTGGCGATCGCGCTCACCACGAGCCGGCGGTCGCAGGCGACCGACGCTCCGGCCACGCCCGGGTGCGCCTGGAGATTGATGCCGGCCGCGGCCGCGGCCGGGCGCAGCTGGTCGACCGCGTCGTCGACCAGCACCTCGAGCGGGATCGGGGAACGACGCGGCGCCTCCTGCGTCTCGATCAGGCTGAGGTCGAGCAGGTCGTCGACGATACGCGCGAGCCGTTCCGCTTCTTTGACGATGCGTTCGGCCAACGGTCGGGTGACGGCCGGGTCGTCCTCCGCGGCGAGCGTCTCTGCCAGCACCTCGAGCGCACCGATCGGCGTCTTCAGCTCGTGACTGACGTTGGCCACGAAGTCGCGCCGCACGCTCTCGATCCGGTGGACCTCGGAGACGTCGGCGACGAACGCCGCGACCCCGAGCGATCGATCCTGCGATCTGATGGGTACGGCCGAGAGGTGCACGACGGCGCGAGGCGGCCCGAAGAGCTGCAGCTCGCGTTCGCAGCGCTCACCGTTGAGCGCGCGTGCAACGAGCGCATCCAGGGCTCCGGCGACCACCGCGTCCGAGTGGCGCGCTTCGCGGTACCGTTCGGCCGCCGGGTTGCGGAACACTTCGCTGCCGTCGACGTCGAGGACCAGCACGCCCTGACGCAGCTCGTCGAGCACCGCCACGAAACGGTCCCGCTGTTCCCCGACGGTCTCGGTCTCGACGAGTGCTTTGGCCAAGGCCTGTTCCAACGCGGCGTTCGCCTGCTCGCGTCGCGCCGGGCTCATGTGATCAACCGAAGCGCCCGGTGATGTAGCCCTCGGTACGGGGGTCGGTCGGCGCGGTGAACAGCTTCTCGGTGACGTCGAACTCCACCAACCGTCCGACGCGTATTCCCTCGTCGTCGACCTCGGCGGTGAAGAACGCGGTCCGGTCCGAGGTGCGGGCGGCTTGTTGCATGTTGTGAGTGACGATCACGATGGTGAACTCCGCTTTGAGCTCCTCCATGAGGTCCTCGATGCGCGCGGTGGCGATCGGGTCGAGCGCGGAACACGGCTCGTCCATGAGGATCACGTCGGGTTCGACCGCGAGCGCGCGCGCGATGCACAGACGCTGCTGTTGCCCACCCGAGAGCGAGAGCCCGCTCTGCTTGAGCTTGTCCTTCACCTCGTCCCACAACGCGGCCCGGGTGAGCGCGTGCTCGACGATGTCGGACAACTCCGACCGTTTCCGCCCGTTGAGCTTTGGCCCGTAGGCGACGTTGTCGAAGATCGTCTTCGGGAACGGGTTCGGCTTCTGGAACACCATGCCGATGCGCCGACGCACCTCGGCGGGGTCCACCTTGGCGGCGTAGAGATCGGCCCCGTGGTACGTGACCGTTCCGAACACCTGCGCGCCGGGCGTCAGGTCGTGCATGCGATTGAGGCAACGCAAGACGGTCGTCTTCCCGCACCCCGACGGGCCGATGAACGCGGTGATCTCGTTGGCCGCGACGTCGAGGTCGACTTCCCGCACCGCCGAATGCCCGCTGTAGCGGACCTCCAGGTTGCGAAGCTGGAATACGAGTTCCCGCTCGCGTTCCGGTTCCTCCGGAGTCTTGGGAGCGTCGGGGACCTCGACTCCGGTCGTGGGCGCGTCGAGGTCACTCGTCACGTCGATGACGTTAGCGGTGGGCTCCACCAGCGTGGGCACGGATCCGTCCTCCTGGGTCATGCCGTCTGCCGGCGGGAGAAGAACGCGGTCACCACGCGGGCGAGGATGGTGAACACGAAGACGATGACGATGAGCGTCAACGCCGCGCCCCAGGCACGATCTTGCGCGGCGGTGAACGGCGATGTCGCATTGCTGAAGATCTGTACCGAGAGCGCGGTGTTCGTGCCGTGGAACAGATCCGTGTTGGTCTCGGTGACGATCCCTATGGTGAAGAGCAGCGGAGCCGTCTCGCCCGCGGCCCGGGCGACCGCGAGGAGGGCGCCGCTCACGATACCCGCCGCCGCGTTCGGCAGGACGACCGTCCGGATCGTGCGCACCCGACGGCTCCCGAGCGCAAAGCTTGCTTCGCGAAGCTCGCGCGGCACGAGCGCGAGCATCTGATCGGTGGTGCGGATCACGATCGGCAGCATCAGCGCGGCAAGGGCGAGTGCCCCGGCAAAGCCGGTCTTCTGCTTGGTGTTGAGCACCACGAGCGTGTAGATGAACAGGCCCATGACGATCGACGGCACGCCCGTCATGACTTCCGAGAGAAACCGGACGAGCCGGGCGAGCGGTCGGGTACCGCCGTACTCGTTGAGGTAGATGCCGCCGAGCACGCCGAGCGGAATCGCCATCAGCGAGGCCGCGCCGGTGATCAGCAACGTACCCGTCACCGCCGGACCCATCCCGCCCCCGGGGAAACGATCGACGAACGGCAGGTCGTCGGTGAGGAACGACAAGCTCATGACGCGGGTGCCACGCTGGACGACGTAGATCACCAGGAACGCGAGCGGGACCATCGCGATCACGAAGGTCAACGAGATCACGCCGCCTGCGACCACGTTCTTGATCTTCCGGGAACGCGAGCGGGCCGCGGCGCCAGGAACGAAGGATCCGACGAGGGTGCCAGCGTGCTCACACCGTCGCTCCCGCGTGGCGGTCGTACCGGTTCACGAATCCCCGGGCCAGCACACCGACGCCAATGGTCAGCACGAGGAGGATGACGCCCATTCCGATCAGCGCGGCGCGGTGCTCGCCGACTGCCTCGTTGAACTGGTTGGCGATGATGCTGGCCAACGTGTCACCGGGCCCGAAGAGGTGGGCGCTGATGTGCTGCGAACTCCCGATCAGCAGTGCGACGGCGATCGTCTCGCCGATCGCCCGGCCGAGGCCGATGATGACGGCGGAGACGATCCCGCCGCGACTGTGCGGGAACACGGAGCCCCGGATCATCTCCCAGCGCGTCGCCCCCAAGCCGTAGGCGGCTTCCTTGAGCGGCTGGGGTGTGGTCGCGAAGACCTCACGCGTGAGCGACGTGATGATCGGCGTGATCATGATCGCGACGATGATCCCCGAGGTCATGTAGCTCAGTCCCGACGGGCTCGGGTCGGAGGTGAGGTCGCTGATCAACGGGATGCCCGACGTCGCCGACGAGATGCTGTCGAAGATGTCGGCCAGCGGTTGGGCCAGCACGGCCAGTGCCCACAGCCCGTAGACGACCGACGGGATCGCGGCGAGGAGATCCACCGCGTAGACGATGGGCTTGCGCATCCGGCTCGGCGCGATCTCCGTGACGAACAGGGCGATCCCGAGACTGACCGGGACCGACATCACGAGCGCGATCACGCCGACCAGGAAGGTGCCGTAGATCATCGCGCCGGCGCCGAACTGGCCCTTCGCGGGGTCCCAGTTGTCTTCGAACACGCCCAGACCTTCGGCCCTGAACCAGGGCCACGAGTTCTTGGTGGTCGTGTAGGCGATCAGCCCGAGGATGGCGAGCACGAGGAGCCCGCTCGCCAGCGCAACCCATCGGAAGATCCGATCCGTCGTCCTTCCCGGCGGGCGCGGGCCCGTGCCGAGACCTCTCGGCGGCGGGGCGGGACTCTCGTTCTCTCGGGGCGGGGCGATCGCGGCCATGCGGATGTCCGGACTCTACGCGGGGAGCAGCACGGGAGCGGGAGCACGGGGCGGGTAAGGGGGGAACCCGCCCCGTGCTCATCCCGCTCGAGGTCAAGATGCCGGGACGACGATCTTGTTGACCTGAGCCTTGGCCTGCTTGAGCAGGCTCTTCGGCAGCGGTGCGTAGTCGACCGACGACGCCAGCTTCTGACCCTGCTTGTAGATGTAGTTGAGGAACGCCTTCATCGCCGCGCCCTTGTTGGCGTCGGTCTGGGTCTGGTACACGAGGATCCACGTCGGCGACGTGATCGGGTACGCCTTGGCCCCGTCGGCGTTGATCGGGTCGAACGTGAGGTCGGCGTTGATCGTCGCGCCGTTCGCCGCCGCCGAAGCCGAGGCGAGGTTCGGCGTGATGTACTTGCCGCTCGAGTTCTTCACCGCCGCGAAGGTGAGGTCGCTGGCGTTGGCGTCGGAGAAGTCGACGTAGCCGATCGCACCCTCGGTGTCCTTGACGCCCTTGGCGACGCCAGAGTTGCCACTCGCACCCTGGGTGCCCGCGGGCCAGCTCACCGTCGAGCCGCTCCCGAGCGTCCACGACGACGGCGCCGCCTTGTCGAGGAAGCTGGTGAAGTTCGCCGTGGTACCCGAGGAGTCGCTGCGGTGCACGACCGTGATCGTGGTGCTCGGGAGCTTCGCGCCCGGGTTGTCGCCCGCGATCGCGGTGTCGTCCCAGGTCGTGATGCTGCCCGAGAAGATCTTGGCGATGCTGTCAGCCGACAGCTTCAGCTTCGAGACACTCGGGAGGTTGTACGACACCGTGATCGGCGCAACCACGGTCGGGAAGTAGAAGAACGGGCTGGGCGGCTGTGGATCCGTCGATTTGTAGGTCGCGTCGGTACCGGCGTAGTCGACGACCCCACCGACGAAGTCGGTACGGCCAGCACCCGAGCCGTTGCCCTGGTAGGTGATCGTCACCGACTTCTGGACCGGCTTGAACGCGCCGATCACCACCTGGTTGAAGCCGAGCTGGAAGGTCGAGCCGTCACCGTTGAGCGTCGCCGAAGCGAGCTTGTTGGTGTTGGGCGCGGCCGAGGCGGCGGTGCCGACGAGCAGAACCGGTAGCGCCAGCGCTGCGAGCACGAGGCCGCAACGATGAACGAACGAGCGTCGCATCTGGATGTTCCCTCCTGGAACGGTGGATGTCATCGCCGGGAGCGTACGGAGCCGGCGTAGCCGCGCCGTGGCCGCGTGGTGGCGCGGAGGTGAACAGCGGACAAACAGTCACGACAACGCGCTCCCGATCGTCCGGTACGACTCCATGATCACGAGGTGACCTCGTCCCAAGTCGTTGCGCCGGATACGTTTTCCGACCGCTCCGACGGCCGCGTCCGTGATCGCGTCGACGACGTGCGCATCGACGTCGTGCGCCTCGCGTCGCTCACGACCGA
Organism: uncultured Actinomycetes bacterium; assembly: GCA_963750045.1. Taxonomy (GTDB): domain Bacteria; phylum Actinomycetota; class Acidimicrobiia; order IMCC26256; family DASPTH01; genus DASUAS01. Next base: position 364,105 of record CAVVPD010000007.1, read on the forward strand.
CGCGGTGGCCGCCGGCACCCAGGCGCTGCTCGACGGTGACCTCGACGAAGCGGAGCGAGTGGTGGCCGACGACGACGCGGTCGACGCCCTCCGGCACACGGTGGAGGACGAGTGCCTCCGGATCTTCGGCTTGCCGGGGCTCGCGCCGCCCGACCTCCGGTTCGTCGGGGTCGCGATGCGGGTCGCCCACGAGCTCGAACGCAGCGCCGATCTCATGGTCAACGTCGCCAAGTCCACGTGGAGGCTGTTTCCCCATCAGCTCCACCCGACTGCCCGGCACCTGGTGCACCGCCTCGGCCGCCAGGCCGCGGTGCAGCTCCGGGTGGCGATCAACGCGTTCGCCGACCGCGACCCCTCCTGGGCCGCGGCGCTGTCCGACATGGACGAGACCATCGACGAACTCGAGAAGAGCTTGTTCCGCCACGTCCTGACCGCCGAAACCGAGTTGAACGACGCGGTGCAGCTCGCGCTCGTCGCCCGGCACTACGAACGGATCGGCGATCACGCGGTGGCGATCGCCGAGCAGGTCCAGTTCGTCGTGACCGGCGAGCGGACGCGCCGGCCGCGGCATCGGTGAGATGTTCACGGCCGGACCGGGCGGCAGACCTGCCGAAGAGCGGGGGGCCGGGAAGGGGGGAGTTCCCGGCCCCGCACTCTCCGTTCGAGCTCTTCACGGCCACGCACTCCCAAACCGTGAAGAGCCACATCCCGGAACTGCTCTCAGAGGGGGGATCTTCGAGCCGTTCTCGGTTGCGTACGAACTTACGCGTCACCCGTTTCCAACCCGTTGCCCGATCGTGGCGGGCAGGTAAACGAGGAATGAAGACTGTCCGCGTCCTAGGGTTGACCCGCCCCGTCCGACCCGGTCGAACGGCAAGATCAGCCCCGCGCTCGCAATTGCCGTCCACCGCTCAGCATCCGGAGGCGTCGTGACGACCACCCCCGTTCCCGAAAGCCCGCCCGCCGAACCGGCGCGCAAGACTTTCCACGAAGACCTCGAAGAGCTGCGGATGGACGTCATCCGTCTCGCCGCGCTCACCACCGAGGCGATCGCCGGCGGCACGCAGGCCTTGCTCGACGGCGACCTCAGTGCCGCCGAGCGGGTCATCGAAGCCGACGACGTCATCGACGAGCTGACCCACACCGTCGAGGATCGGACGTTCCTGCTGCTCGCCCGCCAGCAGCCGCTCGCCACCGACCTGCGGTTCCTGGTGACGGTGATGCGCGTCGCCCACGAGCTCGAGCGCAGCGCCGACCTCATGGTCAACGTCGCCAAGACCACGCGTCGTCTCTATCCGCACCAGCTCGATCCGAAGCTGCGCGGGATCATCGACCGCATGGGCACCCAGGCCAGCAACCAGACCGCGCGTCGCCATCGACGCGTTCGCCGACGCCGATCCGTCATGGGCCGCCGCGCTCGCCGACATGGACGACGCGATGGACGAGCTCACCAAGAGCCTCTTCCGGCACATCCTCGCGGGCGACGGCAACGACGAGGCCGCGGTGCTGCTCGCGGTGCAGATGGCGCTCGTCGGTCGTCACTACGAGCGGATCGCCGATCACGCGGTCACGATCGCCGAACGGGTCGGCTTCATGGTGACGGGTGAACACCCGACACCGGAAGACGATCAGGCTTCTTCGTAGCCGAGATCCCACTCGAGGATGAGATGCTCACGCTCGGCGTCGCGCGCCACCCGTTCACGGTTGCGACGGAACTGCGGGTCGTGCGGGGGGAGGAGCTGCAGGCGGGCGACCGCGCGTTGGCGGAATTCGTCGATCATCCGGCCGTCGCCGAAGACGCCGTGGACCTCCCAGTGGGGCGCGACCGGGCCGAGGTAGACGACCTTCACGTGCCCCACGGGCGGGACCTGTTCCAGCTCTTCCGGTGCTGTCGACATGCAGCTCAGCGTAGCCCGTGCCGGCGCCCGTTCATGATGTGGGCGCTTCACCCAACGTCGCGGTCAGGGTCTTCGTCACGCCTTCCCGGTCGACCTTGATCCGGACCGTGTCGCCGGGCTTGTACAGGCGGATGACGTTGCCGAGTGCCGCCGCGCTGGTGATCGCCTTGCCGTCGACCTCGATCACGACGTCAGCCACCTGGATCCCCGCCTTCGCCGCGGGCGTGCCCGAGCTCACCGACTGCACGTAGGCCCCGGAATCCACCGACACGTCGTGACCGTCCGCCTTCGCCTGGTTGACGTCGAGGGTGCTCACCCCGAGGTACGCGGGCTGCTTGCCCTGACGCAACTGACCGATGATGGTCTTCGCGTTCGTGATCGGGATGGCGAAGCCCACGTTCTGCGCGCTGCCCGGATCGGCGATCGCGGTGTTGATGCCGATCACCCGGCCCTGGGCGTCGACCAGCGGGCCACCCGAGTTCCCGGGGTTGATGGCCGCGTCGGTCTGGATCACGTCTTCCAGCGCGCCGCCCGAGTTGGTCCCGACCTCGCGGTGAAGGCCCGAGATGATGCCCCGCGTCACCGAGAGCCCGCCCTGGAGCGCGAGCGCGTTGCCGATCGCCACGACGTCGTCGCCCACCTGCACCTGGTCGGAGTCACCGAGCGCGATGGTGGAAAGACCGGTCGCGTCGACCTGCACGACCGCGAGGTCGCTCGACGCGTTGTGCCCGAGCACCTTCGCATTGCGGGTGGTGCCGTCGGAGAACACCGCCTGGATCTTGTTCGCGCCCTCGACCACGTGGTTGTTGGTGACGATCACGCCGTCGGACGAGATCACGAACCCGGTGCCGGCCGCGCCGCCCGAGTCGGGGCCGCCGTCGTCGACGATGGCGACCACCGCGGGCACGTCGACCTCGAGGATGGCGGCGATGTCACCGCTGCGGCTGATGCGGTCGGAGGGACGCACGACGACCGCGGTGGCCGCCGGGGGCCTCGTCGGCGACGACGAGCCGTTGTCGTCGAGGGCGAGGTACACCCCCGAGGCCACGAGGGCACCGACTAGACCCCCGGCGATTCCCGCGCTCACGAGTTGTCGGAAGCTGCGCCGGCGTGTCGAGGAGGTCACGGCCCCGGGCGGCGCGACGCGCTCGGCGGTTGCCGACCTCTCCGGGAGCGGGGGCGGCGGGCCGGCCACCGTGGGGGCCTCGGTCGCGACGGTGGGCGCCTCGTCAGGCGCCGGAAACGAACCCGGCTCCGGCGCCGTCGGGGCTTCGAACCGGGGTGGGCCGGGCGTGGTGGGATCGGGAATCGCCGGGGGGGTGGGGCCTTCGACCCCAGGAGGTGGCGACGCCGGATGCTCCGCGAGGTCGTCGTCGTCAGGGAAGTCGGGCACGGATCTCCTCCGCCGGTTCCAGGGGATGAACTGCGGTGCTTGTGCAACGGCAACGTCGGGAGGGCCCTGGTCGTTCCCGGCGTTGGGCCGGGGTCTGTTTCCGGGGCCTGACGAGACGCGGCCTACGATGTCTGTCAGGCTACGGGAACCAGACCACGGTCCGGACCGTTGAACAGGGCGACCGCCTCTTCACCCGAGCACTGGGGTGCACATGGACGACCTGCACACTCCCCCCGATCACAGCGAACAAGAGTGGATGCTCCAGGCTCGCTGTCGAGCCCTCGCTCCGGGGGAGTTCTTCCCCTCCGACGGCGTCGGCGTCGACAAGGCTCGCCGCATCTGCGCGCAGTGCTCGGTGCAGCCCGAGTGCCTCGAGTACACGCTGACCTACCGCATCGACCACGGCGTATGGGGCGGTGCCTCCGAGCGTGAACGGCGCCGCATCTTGCGCCGGCGCCGGCTCGGGACGCCCATCACCGTCCGATAGCGCTCTCAACCCCGAACCTTGCGTCACCTGCCCGGTCACACGCCCTGCAGCGTCGGACTCTGGGAACAGGAGACCCGAACCCGCTTCTCTGGCGATGCCGTCTACGACGGTCCGATCATCGACTTCCTCCCCGAAAGCGACGTCGCCTGGTCCGTTCAGTTCCAGCCGAAGGGACCGAGCACGAAGTCGACGACCGACTGCGGAGTGCTGCGGTCGTCGCCCGCGAGTCCGTCGGCCATCCGGGTGAACACGTCGATCGGAGCGTCGGAGACGCACGTGTAGACGATCCCGTCACGCTCCCACACGAGCACGTTCCCGCTCGGCTGGCGGTAGCCGCGGGTCCGGGTCCCGGCCAGCTCCCCCGTGGTTCCGCCCTTCGGCAACGCGCCCCAGTTGAGCTGGCCCTGCTGCTCGAACACCGACACCGTGAACAACCCGTCGCTGTAGAAGAGCAGCACGCCGTCGGGATGGCGCGAGCGGGTCACGAGCTCGTAGCCATCGGTCGCGGAGGGCGCCCGGTATCCGCTCGGTACCGACTCGAGTCGCTTCGCCTGTTGCGAATCGACGTCCGGCGCGGCGACCCCGGCACCGGCGGTCCCGATCTCGATCTCCAGGAAGACGACCGAACGCTCGACGCGCCCGTTCGGGCCGAGCACCTCGCGTCCCAGCAGCAACCCGGTCGCGTCGTCGATCGAGAGACGCTGCGCAGGGGTGCCGTCGGGACGGGTGGCGACGACCAGCGTGGTGGGACGCCCGGCGACGGTGTGCCCCGTCTCGGTGCTGAGCGCCCAGCGACTTCCCGGCGAGGGGAGGGCGTCGGCGACCGGTTCCACGAGGACACTCGTCCAACCCGGCGCCGAGTGGGGATCGCGCACGTACGTGCGGCGGCCCGTGTCGACGACCACGCCCTCGGCGGAGACGATCTCGATCGCGCCACCGGCGTCGTGCACCTCGACCTGAGCCTGGCGCGTGCCGTCACCGGTGTTCCAGGCGACGGTGGCGGTCCCCGAGAAGTCGTAGTGCGAGGCCGCGTCCCGGGTGCGGCTGACCAGGCGCGCCGCAGCCCGGGCGGCGTCGCTCTCGCCCGACGCCGCTCCCCAGGCACCGATCGGCCACGCCAGCGCGAGGGTCGCGAGCGCGAACAGCGCGAGGGTGCGCCTCGTGGTCATCGACGGAACCCCGCCAACGGGCCGACCGGGGCCAACATGCTGATGGGATCACCGGCGTCGGATCCCTGGGCTCCGTGCTGCGCGACGACCGCGGTCACGTTCGGCGTGACCTCGGAGCGATGCGGCACGGCGATGACCGCCACGACGATGCCGGCGACGGCTGCCGCCGCGGCGGCGAACCAGGCGATGCGCCGGCGCGGGCGGCGCTCGGTGAGGGTCGCGACCGGCGTGACCGCCTCCGAACCATCGTCGGACTCGCGCTCGACCCGCTCGATCACCGTTTCCCAGAACCCGGGCGGCGCCTCACGGGCCGTGAGGTTGCGCACCACGGCACGCGCCGAGCGCACCACTTCGAGGTCGGCGCGCCACTCCGGCGATGCCTCGAGTCGCTCCTCGACCGCGGCCCCCTCGGGCACGGCGAGCTCGTGATCGAGGTAGGCCGACAACATCTCGGGCTCCATCTCGAACTCCGGTCCGGCGCTCATGACGCCCCGCTCCCGGTCGTTCCGCTCATGGTCGTTCCGCTCATGGTCGTTCCGCTCATGGTCGTTCCGCTCATGGTCGTTCCGCTCATGGTCGTTCCGCTCATGGTCCGATCACCCCGTCGGCGACGAGGGCCGCGCGCAACATGCGCCGTCCACGGTGGAGACGCGAGCGCACCGTGCCGATGGGAACGCCCGTCGCCGCGGCGATCTGCTCGTACGAGAGGTCACTGACGTCGCAGAGCACCACCGGGACGCGGAAGTCCTCGGGCAGCTCGCCGAGCGCGCGCTGCACCTCGTCGGAGAGGCCGGTCGGGACCTCGTCGGCCGCCGGGGAGGGGGGCAGCACCCGGCCCGGGTCGTCGGGCAGGGCATCGGTGGGCCGCCGCTTGCGCCGCCGTACCTCGTCGAGGAACACGTTCGTCACGATCCGCGCCAACCAGCCTTCCAGCGACCCGGGCTCGTAACGCTCGAGCCCCTTGCGGACCCGAATCAGCGCTTCCTGGACCAGATCCTGTGCGTCGTCGTCGTTGCCGGCCAAGCGGTACGCCACGTTGTAGAGGAAGCGCCCGTGATCGCGCGCGACCTCTTCCCACGTGGGGACCCCGTCAGCCATCGACAAGAACGACGAAAGGGGGTGAGCTGGTTCCCGCGGTCAGGCGGGGACGGTCGCCGCTCAGGCGCTCTTGGTGTCGCCGTCGTCCTCGGAGTCGCCGTCGACGCCCTTCTTGAACTCCTTGCTCGCCTGCCCGAGGGACTTGGCGAGCTTGGGGAGTCGCGTGCTGCCGAACAGCAGCAGCACGACGGCGAGGACGATGAGGAGCTCGGGGATGCCGAGGTTCATGGGGAGCGCCCTTTCGAGGGAATCGCGTCAGGATACTGCTACCGGAGGACACCACTAACCCCGGATCGCCTCGGCGAGCAACTCGACGTCATCGACCGTGGTGACGGCGAAGGGCACCGCGCCGACACCCACGATGAGGGTCTCCACCCCGAGTGTGGCCCACGCGGCCACCTGCTCCCGGACCTGCTCGACGGTCCCGACCAGACGACCCACCCTCCATTCGTCCAGGGTGGTGGCGTCGAGCACCCCGTGTGGGGTCGTCGTCCGCAGCCGCTCGAAGCGCCGTTCCAGGTCGCGTTCGTCCGTTCCGCAGAGCGCGTAGAGCCCCAGCGACCGCGTGACCGTCGCCGGGTCCCGGTCGACTTGGGCGCATGCCCGCTCCAACACGCCGACACGTTCCCGGTAGGCGGCGGGAGTCCACGACCAGCACGTGTTCCAGCCGTCGGCGTGCTGCGCCACCAGCGACAGGAGCCGGTCGCCCTTCCCTCCGACGACGATCGGGGGTGGGGGCCGTTGCTGCGCCGGCGGTTCGTTGTGGGCGTCGAACGCCCGGTGATAGCGACCGTCGAAGGTGAACGGTCCTCCTCCGAGCAGCCCCCGCAACACCTCCACCGCCTCGCCCAGGCGCGCCAGGCGCTCCCCCGGACCGGGCATGGTCATCCCGATCGCCCGGTACTCGGGCTCGTACCACCCCGCGCCGATCCCGACGTCGAGTCGGCCGTCGCAGACCCGGTCCAGGGTGGCCAGCGACTTGGCGAGCACCGAGGCCGGGCGCAGGGCCTCGCAGAGGACGAGCGTACCGAGGCGCGGCCCCCGCACCTGGCCGGCGAGCGCGGCGAGGGTCACGATCGGATCGAACACCCCCTGGCGGTCGGCCGGGCCGCCGTACTTCGCGAGATCGAGGAAGAGATGGTCCGAGACCCAGAGGGAGTCGTACCCGGCGCGCTCGGCCGCGAGCGTGAACGCGACGACGCTTTCCCAACGCAGCGGCGACTCACCGGCGATCGAGTAGTCGTACTGCGGGAGCGCCAGTCCTATCCGCACCGGCGGCACTCTACCGGGAGGGTCCGGCAGCGAGCCCTTACCCTGAGCCGATGCTGGAGTGCGTGCCCAACGTCTCGGAGGGCCGCGACCGCGCGGTGCTCGAGGCCCTGGCGCGGGCGTGCGGGCCGCCGTTGCTCGATCTGCACGTGGACGGCGACCATCATCGTTCGGTGTTCACACTGGCTGCGCGCGCGGGAGCGGACACCGTGGCCGCCACGCAGGACCTGGCCCTGGCGGTCGCCGAACACGTGGATCTCCGGACTCACCGCGGCGTGCACCCCCGCCTCGGCGCGCTCGACGTCGTGCCGTTCGTGGCGCTCGACGGCGAAGCCGTCGCCACCGCGGTCGACGCCGCCCGCGACTTCGCGGAGTGGATCGTGGCCGAGCTCGGGGTGCCGGTGTTCTTCTACGACGGCGCCGATCTCGAGCGGCGCGGGCTCCCCCACGTCCGGCGCGACGCGTTCGTGGCGAGAGCGCCCGACCTCGGACCGGGCGCTCCTGACCCGCGGTTGGGCGCGGTCGCGGTCGGCGCCCGCCCACCGTTGGTCGCCGTCAACTGCGAGCTCGCGCGCGACGACCTGCCGCTCGCGCGCGCGCATCGCGCACGACGTGCGCGAACGCGACGGCGGCCTCCTCGGGGTCCGGGCGCTGGGATTGCGGCTCGACACGGTCGGGCGCACGCAAGTGTCGATGAACCTCGTGGACCTCGACCGCACGGGACTGCAAGGCGCGTGCCGATCGGTACGCGAGCAGGCGCGCGCGCAGCCGGCACCGAGGTGGCGCGCGTCGAACTCGTGGGCCTCGTGCCCGCGGCGGAACTCGCACGTTGCGACGCCGAGTTCCTCGAGTGGGCGGGTCTCGGCGCCGAGCAGACCCTCGAACACCGCCTCGCCAACGTGCGCCGCTGATTCGCCGGAGCGGCGAACGAACGACCCGACACATGGCGGCGGCGCGGCGGCGCGGCGGGTTCAGGCCCCCATCGCGGTGCGGCGCTCGAGCGCACGCTGACGGCGGACCCGGCGGCGCTCCCGTTCCGACAGCCCACCCCAGATCCCGAACTTCTCACCGTGTGCGAGGGCGTACTCGAGGCAGTCGACCCGGACCTCGCAGCTCCGACAGACCGCCTTCGCCTCCCGGGTGGACGCACCCCGCTCGGGGAAGAAGAGGTCGGGATCGACCCCCAGGCAGTTCGCCTCCTCCTGCCAGCGGCGTTCCCCGGTGCCGTCGAAACGGTGGGTCGCCACGAGGGCGGCCAGGCTCGAGGTGATCGGGTTGGACGCGATCGAGCTGGCGGCGATCGGGCTGATGGTCACGGGTTCGGGCATCGGCGTGCTCCCTTGCCAAGCGGCGGACGCCTCAAATGACGCGTCTGGAATTACAGTGGTGTTACTATGCTCGGTTGTGGACCCGAGCGCAAGGGGTTTCTTCTTCGCGTCGGCTGCTGCGGGTGCCCGGGCACAGCCCGGCGTCCGTGCGCTCGGGCCCTGCAGCGCCTCGGTCCGGGAACCTACGCTGCGTCTCGTGGGGCCCCGCCTCGAGGTCGTGTTGGGCGATATCGCGGTCGAGCACGTCCACGCCGTGGTCAACGCCGCCAACCCGTCGCTGCTCGGCGGGGGTGGCGTCGACGGTGCCATCCACCGTGCCGCGGGGCCGGGGCTGCTCGAAGCCTGCCGCGAACTGGGCGGCTGCGCCTTCGGTGACGCCAAGGCGACCGGCGGGTTCGACCTGCCGGCCCGCTACGTGATCCACACCGTCGGTCCGATCTGGCAGGGCGGTCACTCCGGCGAGGCCCGCCTCCTCCAGAACTGCTACCGGCGGTCGTTGGAGGTCGCCGACGAGATCGGCGCCGAGTCGGTGGCGTTCCCGGCCATCAGCACCGGCGCCTACGGCTATCCCGTCCACGAGGCGACCCGGATCGCGGTCGAGACGGTGCGGGCGACGATCTGTGGCGTCCACTCGGTGCGCTTCGTGTGCTTCGATCCGGCGGTGCACGAACGCTACGTGCGCGAACTCGCCCTCGCCTGATCGGACCCGCCCGCGCCTCAGCCGGCGACGGGCACCGGTCGTGGAGCTTCGGGACCGACATAGCGGGCGCTCGGACGGATGATCGCGGTGTCGGACGACTGCTCGAGGATCTGCGCGCACCATCCGATGACACGACTGGCGGCGAACGTCGACGTGAACAGCGAACGCGGCAACCCGCACAGCGCCATCACCACGCCGGCGTAGAGCTCGACGTTGGTGTGGAGCTCACGCCCGGGCTTGAGTTCGGCGAGCACGCGCTCGACCGTCGACTCCACCTGGAGCGCGAAGTCGACGAGCGCGCCCCCGAGGTCTTCCGCGATCGCCCGCAACATCACCGAGCGCGGGTCCGCGGTGCGGTACACGGGATGCCCGAACCCCATGATCCGCTGACCGTGCGCCACCGCGTCGCGCACCCACGCCTCGGTGCGTTCCGGCGTGCCGATCGCGTCGAGCGTGTCGAGCGCGCGGCTCGGCGCGCCGCCGTGCAAGGGACCCGAGAGGGCGCCCAACGCGGCAACGACCGCCGATCCGACGTCGGCGCCCGTCGACGTGACCACCCGCGCGGTGAACGTCGACGCGTTGAAGCCGTGGTCGACGGTGAGGATCAGATACTGCTCGATCGCGCGTGCGCGCCGCTCGTCGGGCACCACGCCGTCGACCATGTACAGATAGTTCGCGGCGTACGACAGGTCGCTCGCGCGGCGCGACCGGTGTTCGGCCGGTCGTCAGCCGGTGCAACGCGGCGATGACGACCGGGGTCGTCGCGCACAGCCGCATCGCGTTCGCCCGGAGCGTCGCGGGATCGGCGTCGTAGCTCGGGGGCATGTCCTCGATGGCCGCGAGTTGCGAGAGCCGCGGTGCGCAACCCCGCCAGCGGGACGCGACCGCCGACCGCGAGCTGGGGGAGCACCGCGAGGAGCTCGGCGGGGAGCGGCGCGAGCGCGGCGATCCGCGCCGCGTACTCGTCGCGTGCGGCGAGCGACGGGAGCTCACCCTCGAACAGCAGGTGCCAGACGTCCTCCAGCGTGCGCACGGCCGCGAGGTCCGGCGCCGCGTACTGGCGGTAGTGGTAGAAGCCCTCGAGCCCTCGTACGTCGCCGAGCGCGGTCTCGGCGACGACGACCCCCTTCAGTCCCCGCGGCGGCGCGGTCTCGGTCGTCGTCAATGGAGATCCTTCCTGATCGGGTGCCTCTCGACGTCCGAGCTTCGGCCATGGTCCACACATTGTCAATGTTGACAGAATCAATACGATGAGTGGGTGGACGTCCAGCGCACCGAGGGTTGGATCGGAGCCGAGGAGGCCATCGGCCGGCTCGGCGTGAAGCCCCAGACCCTCTACGCCTACGTGAGCCGGGGGCTCGTCCGCAGCACGCGGGTACCCGGGAGTCGGTCGAGCCGCTACGCGCGGGCCGACGTCGAGCGCCTGGCGGCACGGGCGAGACGCCGGCCGGGCCGCGGCGGGGGACCCGAGATCGTCGTCGACACCGCCATCACCTGGTTGGATCCTGCCGGGCGCCTCGCCTACCGCGGCTGGGACGCCACGACAGCGGCGGCCGAAGCCCGCTACGAGCAGGTCGCCGCCTGGTTGTGGGGCGCTCCGATCGGACCCCACGAGCACTGGACGGCGTCACCCGAGGGCCTCGCACTGGCGCGCCACGTCCAGGCCGCGCTCCCCGCCGACGCGTCGCTCCCCGATCGCGTCCGCGTGGTGGTGGCCGCGCTGCGGACCGGCGATCCCCTGCGCGACGACCGGAGGATCCCCTCGGTGGCGTTCGCGCGCCGGCACGTTGATCGCCACCGTGGTCGAGGCCCTCCCGTCCGCCGACCCGCGCGACCCGCCGAGCTCGTCCGGTTCCCTCGCCGCCCGGCTCTGGAGCCGGGTGTCACCCCTCGAGCCCACGCCCGCACGGGTGCGCGCGCTCGATCGCGCCCTCTCGTTGCTCGCCGACCACGAACTGGCGACCTCGACGTTGGCGGTGCGGGTCGCTGCATCGACCTGGGCGGATCCTTACCTGCTGCTCCTCACCGGCCTGGCCACGGCCGGAGGTCCGCTCCACGGTGGCGCGTCGGAGCTCGTGCGGGCCCTGCTGCGCGACGCCGTCGACGGTTCGGCCGCGGTCGCGGTCGGACGGGTGCTGCGCGACTCGCAGTCGGTGCCCGGGTTCGGCCACATGGTCTACGAAGGTCCCGATCCGCGTGCGCCGGTGTTGCTCGACGCGATCCAGCGCGCTCGCCCGCCGCGCGACCTCTGGCAGGAGGCGACGCGGATCCTCGACGTCGTGGCGCGCGACGAGGGCCCGTTTCCGAACGTCGACTTCGCGCTCGGGGTGCTGGCGGAGACCCACCGGATGGTGCGGGGCGCGGGCGAGACGATCTTCACGGTCGCCCGATGCGCGGGATGGATCGCACACGGGCTCGAAGAGTACGCCCACCGCCTCCGCTACCGCGTGCGGGCCGCCTACACCGGGCCGGCGATCGACGATCGACGCCGATGACCGACGTTCAGCCAGCGCGGCGGTGCTGGCGACGGTGGTCGAGGAAGTCGACCAGGACGTAGTCGCCGAGGGTGTCGGCATTGGTGAAGAACGCCCGGCCCCCGTTCACGCGCATCATCTGCTCGACGAACGACTTGAGGTAGTAGCTCTCGTCGAGCATGAACGTGTTGATGCGGATGCCGTCGCGCGTGCACCGCATGACTTCCTTCAGCGTCTCTTCGATCGTGATGGGCGAGGGCGGGTACTGGAAGTAGGCCTCACCGCCCTCGATGTGGGCGGTGGGCTCGCCGTCGGTGACCATGATGATCTGCTTGCTGCCGCTCTGGCGCGCCAGCTGCTTGCGCGCCAGCAACAGCGCATGCTGCATGTTGGTGCCCCATTCGAAGTCCCAGCTCATCTCGGGGAGCAGCTCGGGCTTCACCTCGCGGGCAACGCGCCCGAACGACACGAGGCCGAAGTAGTCACGCGGGAACTGACTGGTGATCAGCGAGTGGAGCGCCATCGCGACCTTCTTCGCAGGGAGGAAGTTGTCGCGCATGGGCATAGAGAGCGACACGTCGAGGAGGAGGACGGTCGCCGAGCGCGTGAGCATCTCGGTGCGTTCGACCTCGAAGTCGTCGGGCGAGAGCCGTACAGGCGTTCCTGCTCCGGACCGCCAGATCGCGTTCTTCACCGTCTCCTGCACATTGAGGTGGAACGGGTCGCCGAACTCGTAGGGCTTGTGGTCGTGCGCGTGCTCGTTGCCGACGCCGGTGCGCTCGAGCTCGTGACGGCCGGCGCGGTCCTTGACCAGCTTGCGGTAGAGGTCCGAGAGCGCCTTGTTCCCGATGGCGCGGATCGCCCGTGGCGTCAGCTCGAGCCGGCCCTCACGTTGTTCGATCAGGCCCGCCTCCTCCAGCATCTTGGTGAGCTCGCGAAGGCGGTCGAGCGAGCGGGCCGCGTCGTCACCGAGCAACTCGCGCGCGCGGTCGAGGTCGACCTCGGCGAGCTCGCCGGGTTGCGTCGCCGAGCGCATGAGGTTCTCGAGCGCGTCGAGGTCGCCGAGGGTGTCCAGGAGACCGGACATCTCGCCGAACTGCAACGGGTCGTCGCCGCTGAAGTTCTGTGACCGCTGCCACGGCAGGTTGGGAAAGGCCTGTTGCAGGTTCCGCGACAGCTGGTCGACCTGCCAGCGCAGGTCCATGTCCTCGAGCAGCGACTCCGAGAGCGCCTGGAGCTGCGCGCGCTGCTCGGGCGTCATCGAGTTGAGCAGCTGCTGCATCTGGGCCATCGACTGCGCCATCTGCTCGAGCAGCTCGTCGAGGTTCTGCGGGTTGCCGGGGAAGAAGTCGCCGTGGCGATCCATGAACCCCTCGAAGTCGGGCTCCTCGCCCCGCTCGCGCTGCTCGAGCATCTGGTTGAGCTCGTTCAGCATGTCCTTCATCTGCGCCATGCGCTCGGGCGTGAGGTTCTGCATGCCCTCCGAGAGCTGGTTGAAGTAGCTCTGCATCAGCTGCTCGCGCAGCTGGTCCATCAGCGCCGCGAATCGCTCGCGCGCGGCGTCGTCCATGAACTCGTACTGCTGCAACGACTGCACCCGGCCGGCGAGGTCGGGAGGGAGCTCCTCGAGCTGGCGACGACGCTCCTCGCCGACGTCTTCGAGCAGCTCCTGGCGGCGCTGGTCGCCCGAGCGCGTGGCCTCTTCGAGGCGACGGTCGATCCCCTCGCGCTCCATGTCGACGACCTCGTCGAGCTGTTCGGCGATGTCGTCGTAGACGCCCCCGAGGTCGCGGCTCTCGAGCTCCTGGCGCCGGCGCTCGCGGAGCTTCTCCAGCATCTCGCGCAGGCCCATGAGCTGCTCGTCGTTGCGATCGCGGAAGCCCTGCTGCATCATCCGCCGCAGCGCGGCATTGAGGTCGCCGTGGTAGAGGAGGTCGTCGCTCATCTCGTCGAGCAGCGACTCGGCGTCGAGGTCGAACCCGGTCTGCGTTCCGTCCCACCGCGAGTACCGGAACCCCGTGCGACGCTTCATGGGCCCACCGTACCGCTTGATTCGGCAACGGCCTTGAGGCGTTCCAGGGTCGTGCGCATCGCGTGTTCCAGGTTCCGCCGGCGCGGTGCGGGCAGGAACAACTTCGACAGCGCGCCGTCGTGCGCGGTCTCCCAGGTCTCGGTCACCTCGGTTCCCGTTCCGGACGGCTCGAAGCGGAACGTCCACCGGGTGTAGGGCTTCTCCGGAGTCCCGACGACAAAGGCGAATTCCCGGCCCGGTTCCGACGCCACCACGGTGCATTTCGTCCAGTAGTGCAGGAATCCACGCTGGTTGTGGCCCCGGAACCGGGCCCCGATCTCGGGACCGGTGGCGCCGCCCAACCACTCGGCCCGGTCGGTCTCGGGGCTCCAGCGACCCATGTTGGTGACGTCGCTCACCAGCGCCCAGAGCTGCTCGGGCGCTGCCCCGACGTGCAAGTTCACTGATCCGTCCACGTCGGCCCCTTCCTCGGGCCCGGCTCGCGGAGCCCTCGTCGTCGGTTCCGCCGATCGTACGACTCGGATCGGCACGCCACGCGCGAGCACAATGCACGCATGCGCGCGTTGCGACCGACCGTCGCCCTCGTGCTCCTCGCCGGGGCGCTCACCGCTTGCTCGGGCGAGAGCGGGAGCTCACTGCCGAGGCCGAGCAAGGCGTTCTGCGTGGCCGCGTACACCTTCGACGACCAGGCCCCGAAGCTGATCGGCAAGATCCACCAGCAGATCGAGCTGGTGCAGAGGATGGCGGACCACGCGCCGAAGGACATCGAGCAGGACGCCCAGCTCTACCTCGACGCGCTGCAACGGCGCGCCGCGGGCGACATGTCGGTCGTCGACAACCCGAAGGTCGAGGCGGCAGTCGACAGCGTGAATCGCCGTGCCGCCGACGGCTGCGACCTGTACAAGCAGAACCAGGACGGCAGCAGCGGGATCTGACCCGTCCGGTCGGGGCGGGTGAGAGCTCGCCTGTCGCGAAGCCGTCCTACCCGCGCCCGCGGTATGCCGAACGTCCGCCGATCGAATCCTTGTTCAAGCGCTTCGAGAGGTGCAGGCCCTCGAAGACGAACTCCGTAGCCGAGGCCACACCGGCCGGAGTCTCGCCCACCTCCAGCTCGGCGAGCGTCGTCCGGAGCGCGGGCACGTCGGACAGGAGCTTGGCGTACTCGGAGGATGCGATGTCCTCTCCCGTGTGCACGACCAGTCCACCTTCGAACGCGGTGACGACATCGGTGAGCTGCTCCGGACGGGTGCACGCGCGGAAGGTCTCGAGGATCGACGCCTTCACGATGCGGTCGAGGATCTGCTCCTCACGACCGTCGTCGACGGTCTCGAATTCGACCTTGCCCGCAGTGCTCGCGACCAGCGCGTCGAGGTCGCTCACGCGGGGCACCACCTCGGTCTCGCCGTGGCGCAGGGAACGACGGGTGGCGTTGGCCACGAGCGTCTCGTAGTTCGCGATCGAGAGTCGCACCGACACGCCGGAGCGCTGGTTGATGTGCGGCGACCGCCGGGCCTGCTGGCTCATCTCGGCGACGATCTCGGCCATGAAGCCGGGGACCTGCACGTTGAGACCCTCGGCGGTCAACGGCCGCGCCTCCTGCTCGATCACGGCGGCTTCGAGCTCGGCGTCGAGCGGGTAGTGGGTGCGGATCTGCGCACCGAAGCGGTCCTTCAGCGGCGTGATGATCCGACCGCGGTTCGTGTAGTCCTCCGGGTTGGCCGACGCCACCAACATGAGGTCGATCGGCAGGCGAACCTTGTAACCCCGGATCTGCACGTCGCGCTCCTCGAGCACGTTGAGCAACCCGACCTGGATGCGCTCGGCGAGATCGGGGAGCTCGTTGATCGAGAAGATCGACCGGTTGGTGCGGGGTACGAGCCCGTAGTGGATGGTCAGCTCGTCGGAGAGGTAACGACCCTCGGCCACCTTGATCGGGTCGACCTCGCCGATGAGGTCCGCGATCGACGTGTCGGGGGTGGCCAGCTTCTCGCCGAAGCGACGGTCGCGGTGCACCCACTCGATCGGCGTCTCGTCGCCCCGCTCGGCGACGAGGACCCGCGCATGCTGCGAGATCGCGTGGTAGGGATCGTCGTTGATCTCGCTCCCTGCGACGATCGGCATCCACTCGTCGAGCAGTGCGGTGAGCGACCGGATCATGCGGGTCTTGGCCTGCCCCCGCTCCCCGAGGAAGATCACGTCGTGCCCCGCGATGAGCGCGTTCTCCAACTGGGGCAGCACGGTGTCCTCGTAGCCGATCACACCCTCGACGAGCGGTCGACCCTCGCCGATGCGGGCCAGCGCGTTGGCACGCACCTCTTCCTTGACCGGGCGCGAAACCCAGCCGCTGGACTTGAGCTCACCAAGGGTTCCGGGGCGCGTCATGAGGGCTGCTCCAAGCGTCGAGTGCCGTGCGCGGCCACCGTACCAGTGGCTTCCCGCCGTCCATCGGGGTCCGGGGCCACGGTGCCCGGATGAGCTTGGGGCCGCGGTCGAGATGTAGGTTTCGCGTCATGGCGAAGGTGGAGCAAGAGCTCTCGACCGCGACCCAGGACGGCGGTGCCGACGACGCCGGCGTCCTCACGCGGTACACGGGTCCGCCGATCCCCGAGCCCCGTTCGCAGGGCCACTTCCTCGTGAGATTCTGGCGCTCGGCGGTCGGCAAGAAGTGGGTGATGGCGATCACCGGGATCATGCTCCTGGGCTTCGTGCTCGCGCACATGGTCGGCAACCTGAAGGTGTTCCTCGGGAAGGAGCACATCAACGTCTACGGCGAGTGGCTGCGGACCCTCGGCGAGCCCGCACTCCCGCGGACCGTGCTGCTGTGGGCGACGCGCGTCGGCCTGATCGCGGCGTTCTTCGGTCACATCGTCGCCGCGTACCAGCTCACGCGGATGAACCAGAAGGCACGACCGGATCACTACCAGTCCAAGCGTGACTACGTCGCCGCCAACTTCGCGTCGCGCACGATGCGCTGGACCGGGATCATCGTCGGGCTCTTCGTCATCTTCCACCTCGCCGACCTCACCTGGGGCAGCGCGAATCCGAACTTCGTGCGGGGCGATCCATACGACAACCTGTTCAACAGCTTCGACCGCGTGCCCGTAGCGATCATCTACATCGTCTGCATGCTCGCGTTGGGTTTCCACATCTTCCACGGCGCCTGGAGCATGTTCCAGAGCCTCGGACTCAACAACCCGCGCTGGAACATCTGGCGGCGGTGGTTCGCCGTCGCCTTCGCGGTCGTGATCACCGTCGGCAACGTCAGCATGCCCTTGCTCATCACCACGGGGGTCGTCACCAGATGATCGGGAACCTCGACGCCGGGATCCCCGACGGTCCCATCGACACGAAGTGGCAGCAGCACAAGTTCGACGTGAAGCTGGTGAACCCGGCCAACAAGCGCAAGTACGAGATCATCGTGGTGGGCAGCGGTCTCGCCGGTGCGTCGGCCGCCGCCACCCTCGGCGAGCTCGGCTACAAGGTGAAGCTCTTCACCTTCCACGACTCGCCGCGCCGCGCGCACAGCATCGCGGCCCAGGGCGGCATCAACGCGGCGAAGAACTACCAGAACGACGGCGACAGCATCTATCGCCTCTTCTACGACACGGTGAAGGGCGGTGACTACCGCGCCCGTGAGGCGAACGTCTACCGCCTGGCCGAGATCAGCCTCAACATCATCGACCAGTGCGCGGCACAGGGCGTGCCCTTCGCCCGCGAGTACGGCGGCCTGCTCGACAACCGGTCGTTCGGTGGCGCGCAGGTCTCGCGCACGTTCTACGCGCGCGGCCAGACCGGCCAGCAGCTCCTGCTCGGCGCCTACTCCGCCCTGATGCGCCAGGTGCACCTGGGGAGCGTCGAGCTGCACACGCGGTCGGAGATGCTCGATCTCGTGCTCCACGACGGCCGCACGGCCGGCATCGTGACGCGCGACCTCGTCACCGGTGCGGTGCAGTCGCGGTCGGCGCACGCCGTGGTGCTCGCGACCGGCGGGTACGGCAACGCGTTCTACCTGTCGACCAACGCCAAGGCGAGCAACGTGACCGCCGCCTGGCGCGCGCACCGGAAGGGGGCATTGTTCGCCAACCCCTGTTACACGCAGATCCACCCGACGTGCATCCCGCGCAGCGACGACTTCCAGTCCAAGCTCACGCTGATGTCGGAGTCGCTACGCAACGACGGCCGGGTCTGGGTGCCGGAGAGGCTCGGCGACGAACGTCCCGCCGACCAGATCCCCGAGGCCGAGCGCGACTACTTCCTCGAGCGCCGCTACCCGGCGTTCGGCAACCTGGTGCCGCGCGACGTCGCGTCGCGCGCCGCCAAGCGCGAGGTCGACGCCGGGCGAGGGGTCGGCCCGTTGAAGAACGGCGTCTACCTCGACTTCGCCGACGCCATCGGTCGCTTCGGGCGCGACGTGATCGAGGAACGGTACGGCAACCTCATCGAGATGTACGAGCGCATCACC
Organism: uncultured Actinomycetes bacterium; assembly: GCA_963750045.1. Lineage (GTDB taxonomy): Bacteria > Actinomycetota > Acidimicrobiia > IMCC26256 > DASPTH01 > DASUAS01. The sequence goes on from CAVVPD010000007.1 coordinate 382,415, forward strand.
GACGAAGACCCGTACAAGGTGCCCATGCGCATCTACCCGGCCGTCCACTACGCGATGGGCGGCCTCTGGGTGGACTACAACCTGATGAGCAACGTGCCCGGGCTCTACGTCCTCGGGGAGGCGAACTTCTCCGACCACGGTGCGAACCGCCTCGGGGCCAGCGCGCTCATGCAGGGCCTCGCCGACGGCTACTTCGTGCTCCCGTCGACCATCTCGGACTACCTCGCCCCGTTGCTCGGGAGCGACCCGGTACCCACCAGCGACCCCGTGTTCCAGGAGTCCGAGGCCGCCGTCCACGACCAGGTCCACAAGTTGATGTCGAACAACGGCACCCGCTCCGTCGACCACTTCCACCGCGAGCTGGGCAACATCCTCTGGGACAACTGCGGCATGGCCCGCAGCCGCGAGTCGCTCGAGAAGGCCCTCGCCGAGATCCCCGCCCTGCGCGAGGAGTTCCACGCCGACGTGCGGGTGCTCGGCGACCACGAGACGCTCAACCAGTCGCTCGAGAAGGCCGGGCGCGTGTCCGACTTCCTCGAGTTCGGTGAGCTGCTCTGCCGCGATGCGCTGCACCGTGAGGAATCCTGCGGGGGCCACTTCCGGGTCGAGCACCAGACCGAGGAAGGTGAGGCGTTGCGCGACGACGACGACTTCTCCTACGTCGGCGCGTGGGAGTTCACCGGGGTCGGTTCACCGCCCGAGCTCCACAAGGAGCAGCTCGAGTTCGAGTACGTCCACCTCGCCCAGCGCAGCTACAAGTAGGAACAGGAGCACCGCGAGCATGGATCTCAAGCTCCGCGTCTGGCGCCAGGAAGGCGCGAACGCACCGGGCCGGTTCGAGGACATCGACGCCACCGGTATCAGCCCGGAGATGTCGTTCCTCGAGATGTTCGACGTGGTCAACGACCGCCTGGTCGCCGAGGGCCGTGAGGCCATCGCCTTCGACCACGACTGCCGCGAAGGCATCTGCGGCTCGTGTTCGATGATGATCAACGGCCGCGCCCACGGACCGTCGGAGGGCACCGCCACCTGCCAGCTCCACATGCGCAAGTTCGACGACGGCGACGAGATCGTGGTGGAGCCGTGGCGGGCGCGTGCCTTCCCGATCATCCGCGACCTCGTGGTCGACCGCAGCGCGTTCGACCGCATCATCGAGGCCGGCGGCTACATCACCGCCCCCACCGGCGCCGCGCCCGACGCCAACCTCATCCTGGTCCCGAAGGAAGCTTCGGACGCGGCCATGGACGCCGCCGCCTGCATCGGCTGCGGCGCCTGCGTGGCGGCCTGCCCGAACGGCGCCGCTCAGCTCTTCACCGCGGCCAAGGTCGCACACCTCGGCCTGCTCCCCCAGGGCCAGCCCGAGCGTTACGAACGTGTGGTGAACATGGTGGAAGTGATGGAGAGCTACTTCGGCTCCTGCACCAACCACGGCGAGTGCGAGAAGGCGTGCCCCAAGGAGATCAGCATCGACTTCATCGCCTTGCTGAACCGCGACTACGTGAAGGCACAGTTCAAGAACCGCAAGCTCACCGGCCAGAAGAAGTAGCTCCGGTCACCGCTCGCCGAAGAGGAACGTCCAGCGGTCGAGGGCGAGGTAGCCCATCCGCTCGTAGACCGGGCGACCGAGGTCGCTGGCGATGAGGACGGCAGGCACCTCCGGTGCCGCGAGCGTGGCGGCCCACGTGACCGCCTCGCCGTACCCGTGCCCGCGGGCGTCGGGCAGCGTGGCCACCAGCTCGACGTGGTTCACCCCCGTCGACGCGATCGACATCGCCCCGCTCACCGCGCGACCGTCGACCTCGCCCACGAAGATGCGCACGCCGTCGACCTCGTGCGACGTGGAAGAGAGCGCGCACCCGCGCTCGTAGGGCTGGAGCGTGTCGAGCGGGAACCCGTCGACGACCACGCGCTCGTAGGCAGCGATGCCGTCGGCATCGACGATCTCATGGATCGTCAATCCGGCGGGCGGTGCAGGCGCCTCGCCACCCGGTGCACGCAGCATGAGCGGGGGGTGCCCGTCGACGGTGAGCCCGGGGAGCTCGGGAACCGGCCAGGGGCTGAACACCGAGTAGGCCCCACCCGGGCGCGCGCCGAAGAACCCGACGATGCTCGCCGCGAGGTCCACCGCGTGCGCCTGGGGCACCGGCCGGAGCAGCACGGTCTGGTTGAAGAACAGGTGTGCGGAGCCGGCGTCGACCGCGACGAGGTCGTCGGTGCGCAGCACCGCGTCGCCGACCCGCTCGGCCGTGATCGCCAGCCACTCGGCGTAGCCGCGCGGTGAACGAGTGGACAACGGTGTCGTCGATCGGTGTCTCGGGACCGTGGCCGTCCTCCAGGCGCTCACTCACGACCGACCCTCCTCCGGTGCCGCGGCCCCGAACGACTCGAGGTCGGTGACGATGCGGTCGACATCGGATTGCGCGCGGGCGATGCGCCCCCGGCAGAGCTGGATGAGCTCGCTGGCCCGTTGCACGCGGACTGCGAGCACGTCGACGTCGAGGTCGTCACGCTCGAGCTCCTCGAGGATGTCGCCGAGCTCACGCATGGCGTCGGCGTAGCCGATCTCTTCGGTCACTCGCTTCCCTCCCTGGCTTCGGTGGTGGTCGAGTCGGTTGCGACGACGACGCGGCTCGTGATCCGCCCGTCCGCGAGCTCGGTCACCAGTGTGGCCCCCGGACCGGTCGCCGTGACGCGCTTGACCACACGACCCTCGTCGTCACGCGTGATCGAGTACCCGCGTTCGAGCACCCGCCGCGGGTCGAGCGCGCGCGCCGCGGTTTCGCCAGCGTCGAGTCGCAGCCGGGCCCGGCTGAGATGGTGGTTGGCCAAGGTGACGATGTCCCGTTCCCACGCGTCGAGGGCCTGACCGCCGTCACGCGTCGCCCGCCGACCCAGCTCGCCGACCCGCCGGGCGCACGCGTCGAGCTGCAGGGTGACCTCGCCGGTGCGCCTCCGGGCGAGCTCGTCGACCCGGCCGTGGGCGCGATCGAGGCGAGCGCGCTCGCGCACCAACGCGGCCGGCACGCTGCGCTTGGCGCGGCGGGTGGCGTCGTCGAGCTCGCGGGTGGCCACCGCCATGCGTCGCCGGGCCTGCGCGCTCACACGGTGCGACGCGTCGTCGAGCCGGCCGACGAACTCGCGCACCCGCAGCACGAGCGCCTGGGCGCACGCGGTCGGCGTCTTGTACGCGGTGTGGGCGACGTCGTCGGCCACGCTGCGGTCGATCTCGTGGCCGACGCCCGTGATCACGGGCACGGGCATCCCCGCGATCACGCGTGCGACCAGCTCGGTGTCGAACGGTGCGAGGTCGGCGCGTGATCCACCGCCCCGCGCGAGCACGACGGCGTCGACGTCGAGTTGCGAGAGCTCGCCCAACGCCCACTTGATGCGGCGGGCCGCGGCCGCTCCCTGCACCCGGACGTCGACGACCACGACCTGCCACGCGTAGCCGCTGCGCTCCAGCTCGTGCACGAAGTCGTGGTAGGCGGCGCTGCCCGCGCTGGTGACCAGTCCGATCCGCAACGGCACGGGAGCCAGGGGACACCGAGCGTTGGCGTCGAGCAATCCTTCGGCGGCCAGGGCCGAAAGGACGCGCTCACGGTTGGCGGCGATGCCCCCGACGGTGAACACGGGATCGATCCCGGTCATCACCAGCTGGTAGCGCCCGGTCGGGGGATAGACGGTGACCCGCCCGCGGATGCGGACTTCGACGTCGTTGCCCAGCTCGGCCCCCGGCACCTCGGCGAGGGCGCGGTCGACGGCGCGGCGGTCGTCTCGGAACAGCGCGACATCGAGGCGGGCCTGCACCCGGTCGCCCCGGCCGGCCTTCTCGACCACCGCGAAGTAGGTGTGGCCGGCACCGGAGCGGCTAAGGTTCTGTACCTCGCCCCGGACCCAGACCTCGGCGGGGAACGTGTGCCGGAGGGCGTCTCGGACGAGGCCGTTGAGCTCACCGACCGAGAACGTCGGCACCTCGATCTCTTCGCCGGGCAGGTCGTCGAACGCGAAGGTCGGCTGATCCATCGGCTGCGACAGTAACGGCTGGGTGCGTCACCTCGGGTCCCCGCCGAAGACCAAGATCTAGGACCACACGGGCCGGACGTGCCCGATCGCGACGACACGAAGTTCCCCAGCCTTCGAACAGCTGTCGCCGGTTCGACACGCGGCGTTTACATCGCGTCCGTACATTGAGCGCTGGGAAACCTATGAGAGGAGCGATCGTGAGCGACGCTTTCGAGCCCACGACCGAGTACCCGCCCACCATCCCGGAGACCGGCAACGAGTTCGTCGCTCCCGGACCGATGTCCTGCCAGCTGGCCAACTACCTCGCCATGTGCGCACCGCGCTCGCCACGGGCATCCCGGGCGAACCGGTTCCCCAGCCACGCCGACCTCGTGCTGGCCGGCGTGGGATCCGTCAACTAGCCCCGCGAACCCGGCCCACCCTCAGGGAGTCGCCAGCAGGGCGTCCCAGGTGGCCTGGTTGACCACCCCGTCGGCGGGGGTGATCTTCTTGTCGGTCTGGAAGGCGATCACCGCGGCCTTCGTGCCCGCGCCGAAGGCCCCGTCCGGCGTGACGTCGTAGCCGAGCTGCGCGAGCTTCTGCTGGAGCACCATCGTGTCCTGCGTGTCCGCCGTGCCCTCCTGCAACGTCGGTCGCGCGATCGTCGTGGTCGTCGACGCGGGCGTCGTCGTCACCGTCGTGGTGACGGTCGACGAGCCACCGCCCGACGCCGCCCCGACCCCCGTCGGGAAGCCGTCACCCGGTTCGATCGCGAGCAGCAACGCGCACGTCGCGACCGCGAGGATGACGATGACCAGGCCCCGACTGTTCTGAAACCAGCGCTCCACGCCGTCTACCTTACGTACTCCGGGGCCGCGAGGTCGGCGTCCCTGCGCGCAGCGCTCGCCAGAGCTGCCGGTAGTTGCCGTACTCGAACTCCGGCGTCACATAGCCCGCGTCGCACAATGCTCGGTGATAGCGGGGCAGGTGGCGCATCGACACTCCCGCATCGACATGGTGCGGAAGATGCCACCCGATCTGGTACGGCACCAGGAACCCCCGGGCAGCCCACGACTGCCGCACGGTGTGGGTCGTGGCACGACGGTCGGTCGACGCGTCCATGCCGCCGTGCTCGGCGATCGAGCGCAGGCGGTTGATCACGCGCCACACGGTCAGGTACGGCGCCAGCCAGAGCAGCGGGTAGAGCCACCACCGGCCGACGAGGATCGCGACGCCCAACAACACGACCTGGACCGCGAGGATCTTCAGCAAGGTTCGCCGGACGCGCGGATCGGGTGACCGGAATCCGGCGAACTGGGCCCGCAGCAGCTTGAACCCGGTCTGGCCGGTGATGTCGCGCACGAGCTTGCGCCCGAAGCTGGCACGGCTGATCGGGTACCCCGCGTACAACGGGATGTCGGGCTCGTCGGGCCCGAACTCCTGGCGATGGTGCGCCATGTGGACGCGCCGGTAGGCGTCGGTGGACGTGAAGGACGGGTACCCGAGGAACCAGCGGCCGACGAGGTCGTTGGCCCTGCGGTTGGAGAACAGGAGGCGGTGCGCCGCTTCGTGCATCAACGCCGCGAGTTGGGCCTGGGTCCGGCCCATCAGCACGAAGGCCAGCAGATAGCCGACCGGGTTGCCCCACCACACGGCGAGCCCGACCACGATCGCAGCCTGCGCCCACACCCAGACCACCGACCACGCGTTGCGCCACGACGGGATCCGGCGGAGTTGCTCGCGGAACGCAGGCTGGGGTCGGCCGTCGGCCCGGACGAGCTCGGTCGTGCGGGAGGTCCCGAGCAACGCCGGATCCGGCACCATCCCGCCGAGGGGCCGGCCCACGAGAACCCTCGCGTCCGCCATGACGACCATGGTACGCCGGGCCCGGTGCCGCAGCTCAGCGGCCGGCGCGCGACCGGAGCAGGGCGGCCAATCCCTCGCGGTCGGCGACCGTCACCGTGAGTCCCGGGTGGCGTCCCGAGCCGAACGGCACCAGGCCGCGGACCGGCTGGTGGAAGAGCACACACACCCCGCCGGCCGGGGTGGACCCGAACGTGAGACCCCGGTCGACGAACGAGCCGCGCGGACCGACGGCGGTGTACCAGCGGTACGGTCCGCTGATCTCCACGGCCGAGACGTTGGTCAGCGGGGTCTCGCAGACCCAGGGGCCGAACCGGGCGACCAGGCGATCGGCGGTGACCGTGACGCTGGCGGTCGCGGGCCGCACCCCGAGCCCCGCGAGCAACCAGCGGAAGCGCGGGTCGAAGGCGAACTCGAAGCGGGCCATGGTCAGTCGGCGACGAGGTCGGCGTACTCGGGATGGTCGGCGACGAAGTGGGCGACGAACGGGCACTCGGGCACGATCCGCCACCCGCGGCGGCGAGCGTCGTCGAGCGCGCCGCGCACGAGCGTCTCGCCGTACCCGGCACCGTGCTCGGGTCCGGTGATCACTGTGTGTGGGAACACGAACACGCCGCCGCGCTCGTCGTACTCGGTGAAACCCACGAGGTGGCCGTCGGCGAGGAGCTCGTAGCGCGACCGCGCCGGGTCGTCGCGTACTTCGAGCGCCATCGACGCGAGGCTACCGGCGACGAGAGCGTCCTCCTCGTGCGATGCGCTCGAGCCACCGCGGTACCGCGCCGTGTGCTCCACTGGGGTGGTGGCGACCGCCCCCACCGACCTCTCACCCGAAGCGGACGCGTTCCTCGCCGAGCGCCATCTCGGGACCCTGAGCACGTTGCGCGCCGACAACTCGTTGCACGTCTGCGCGGTCGGGTTCACGTGGGATCCGGGGGCACGGGTCGTGCGGGTGATCACCGGCGACGGATCGCAGAAGGTGCGCAACGTCGAGCGTTCCGGTCGCGCCGCCGTCGGACAGGTCGACGGCGGACGCTGGCTCTCACTCGAGGGTCCGGCACGCGTCACCCGTGACGCGGAGGAGATCGCGACCGCGGTGGCGCGGTACACCGACCGCTACCGGGAACCCCGGGACAACCCGGCGCGGGTCTGCATCGAGATCCTCGTGACCAGAGTGCTCGGCCGGGCGTAGCTCACGGCGACGCCGGCGGGAGCGGCTCGAACTCGCGCTCGTCGAGGAGCGCCCGGTCGGGTTCGATCGGTTCGAGCGGATCGAACACCTCGACGAGCGGGATCGCGCCCGCGGCGGGCACCGGTTGGGTGCGCGGGATCAGGAGCGACAGGAACGCTCCGAACAGCACGAAACCCGCCGCGACGAGCAGGGCGGGGCGGGTCGCCTCGGTGAGACCGGTGGCCAGCGCGTGGCTCAGCGTCGCCGCGTCGCCGACCGCGACACCACGCGGTGGCGGGAACCTCGCGCCCTGGGCGTGAATGCCGGCGATCGCGTTCGCCTTCAGTGAGTCGGGAATGGTGGTGGCGCGCACCGCCGCCACCGTCTTGCTCACCGTGAGGCTCGCGAAGAGCGACCCGATCACGGCCACGCCCAACGCGCCCCCTACTTGGCGGACGGTCGAATTGGTGCCGCTCGCGACACCCGACTTCTCGGGGTCGATGTCCGACAGCACGACGTTGGTGAGCTGGGAGCTGGCGAAACCGATGCCGAAGCCGAACAACCCCCAGCTCACGAGCAGCCCCCAGAACGTCATGTCGGGGCTCACGAGGAACGCGACGAACACCAGCCCGATCACCTCGAGCGACAACCCGAACTGCACCACCCGCGTCGTGCCGACCCGGCGTGTGAGCCGGCCACCGAGCTGCGAGCCGACGATGATGAAGACCCCTCCGGGAACCATCCACAACCCGTTGGTCTCGGCCGAGAGATGCTTGGCGTCCTGCAGGAATATCGGCAACACGAAGAGCATGCCGAACTGACCCATCGACAACACGCTCGCAGTGACGAGGCCGTACCGGAAGCCCTTGTGGCGGAGCTGTCCGAATTCGAACAGCGGCGCGCGGTCGTGGCGCTCCTTGTAGCGCTCGAGCCGGTAGAACGCGAAGAGCGTGAGTGCGGACAGCACGAGGATCAGCGGCGTGATCGACACCGCGCGCTCGACCGGCCACACCGCGACCCCCGCGAGGGTGAACGTCTTCAACGGGTCGAACCACCCGTAGGCGGTGCCCTCGCTGAGCGCGAACACCAGGAGGAACATCCCGGTCGCGACGAGCAGCGCGCCGGGCACGTCGATGCGGACCCGCTGCTTGACCGGGACGCTCCGGCCGATGAACAGCATCGCGCCGGCGATGGCGAGCGGGGCGATGATGACGTTGATCCCGAACGCCCATCGCCACGAGTAGTTCGTGGTGAGGAAGCCACCCACGAACGGGCCCAGCGCGACGCCGGCACCGGCGGTGGCACCCCACGCCGCGAACGCCGTGGCGCGTTCGCGGCCGTGAAACGTGGTCGAGATGATGGCGAGCGTCGCCGGCAACATCAACGACGCGCCGGTGCCCTCGATGAGCGCCTCTCCCACGATGAGGCTCGGGACGCCCCACGACAACGCGGCCAGCAGCGAGCCGCCGCCGAACAGGGCGGCGCCGATGCAGAAGATGCGGCGGTGCCCGAAGAGGTCGCCCAGCCGTCCGCCGATGATGAGCAGGCTCGCGAACGTCAGCGCGTATCCCGTGATCACCCACTCGATGCTCGGCAGCGTGGTGTGGAAGTCGCGCAGGATGGTCGGGATCGCGACGGTCAGCACCGAGTTGTCGAGCACCACGATCAGCGCCGCGACCACGACGATGGCCAGCGTGATCCACCGGCGGGGGTCGGGCGCCTCCGGTGCCTGCGCGCTCAACGGGTTCCCCTCGCAATCATCCATCCGGATGATACCGACCGCCCGGGCCCGGGCCCGCGTCCTTACGCGGTCTGACCGCCGTCGATCACGAACTCGGCCCCGGTCGAGAACGAGTTGTCGTCCGACACCAGCCAGAGCGCCAGCCTGGCCACCTCGTCGGCCTGCGCGTAGCGGCCGAGGGGCACCCCGATCGCCGACGCGAGGTCGTCGAGGTCGTGGCCGCCCATCATCGGCGTGTCGATGATGCCGGGGTGGATCGAGTTCACCTTGATCCCGTGCGGACCGAGTTCGATCGCGGCCCCCTTGGTCATTCCGCGGACGGCCCACTTCGTGGCCGCGTAGCTGAAGCACGCGCTGGCGCCGCGCAGCCCGCCGACGGACGAGATGTTGACGATGGCGCCGGAGCGCTGGCTGATCATCTGCGGCGCGACCGCCTGCATCCCGAGGAAGACGCCGGTCTGGTTCACCGCGACGACCTGGTTCCACGATTCGAGCGGTGTCTCGACCATGCGCTCCCACCGCAGGATCCCCGCGTTGTTGATCAGCACGTCGAGGTGCTCGTGCTCGCCGACGACGCGCTCGACCAGCGCGGTCCACTGCGCCGGGTCGGTCACGTCGTGCTCGACGAACGTGGCGCCGATCTCCGCCGCGGTCTTGGCGCCCTCCTCCGCGAGCACATCGGTGACGTAGACCGTCGCTCCCTCCTCCGCGAAGAGACGACCTTCGGCCGCGCCCTGACCGCGCGCCCCACCGGTCACGATCGCCACCCGTCCGTCGAGCTTCCCCATCGTCGCCTCCAACTCCGTCGGCCTGACTTCGGGCTCCGTCACCGTAACCGCAGTCACGACGGCGCCGCCTCGGCCCCGGCTGTGCAGTGCCGGCGCGCCGCGACCTCAGGTGACGGCGGGATCGAACCCTGACGCGATGCGGGCGAACGCGTCGTCGAGGAGGACCTCGGGGCCCACTCCCGGCGCGTCGGCGATCCACGAGTCGAGGCTCACGCGGATCGCCGCGGTCGCGACGGCCGTGAGGAGGCGCATTTCGGCGGGGGTCACCGGCGAGCCCACGGCCCGCGCGCGCCGGAGCAGCTCGTCGACCACCGCGGCTTCCCAGCCGTGCTGGTGCTCGGCCTTGTAGGCCTGCAACTGGGGCGAGCGCTCGACCACCTTGGAGCGGGCGACGAGCGCGGCGCGGTCGTCGCGGTAGTCGAGCGCGAGCGCCCGCATGGCGGCGTGGAGGGCGGCGAGGGGCGGGTGGTCGAGCGGCTCGGCGGCGAGCACCGCGAGGAGCGCGTCGCGCCGATCGTCCGCGTCGGCGAAGAGGACGTCTTCCTTCGTCGGGAAGTAGCGGAAGAAGGTGCGGGGCGAGACCTCACAGGCGTCGGCGATCTCCTCGACGGTGGTGTGGTCGAACCCCTGGCGGGAGAACAGTTCCATCGCCGCATCCCGCAACGCCTCCCGGGTGCGAGCCTTCTTCCGTTCGCGCAGGCCGCCGGGTGCGCTCATGGGGCGGTACCGCTCATGATCACATTCTGACACAGAAACGCTCTTGGCAACATACGCCGTTTGCTGGTTTGCGCTATATGTCAGTCGCTGCCATAATACCGGGACGATGTCGCTCTTCACGTCACCCACGGACGCCCACACCGACCAGCAGGCCTACGACGGGCGCTGGTGGACGCTGGGCGTGCTCTGCCTGAGCCTGCTCATCGTGTTCGGGGGCAACTCGACGCTGAACGTGGCGCTTCCCACCCTCTCGCGTGATCTCGGCGCAACCGAGTCGCAGCTCCAATGGGTCGTGGCGTCGTACTCGTTGGTCTTCGCCGGGCTGCTCTTCACGAGCGGCGCGCTCGGCGACCGATTCGGGCGCAAGGGTGCGCTCCAGCTCGGACTCGCCACGTTCCTCGTCGCCAGCGTGCTCGCGTCGCAGGCCAGTGCCACGTGGCAGATCATCGCCTGTCGCGCGCTCATGGGTGTCGGCGCCGCGTTCATCATGCCGTCGACACTCTCGATCCTGGTCAACGTGTTCCCCGCCGGTGAGCGGGCCAAGGCCATCGCGATCTGGGCGACGACGACGGGGGTCGCCGGCTCGATCGGCCCGGTCGTCACCGGCTACCTGCTCGGCAACTTCTGGTTCGGAGCCGTGTTCCTCGTCTACGTGCCCGTGATCGCGTTGGCGCTGGTCGGTGGCTGGTTCTACGTCCCCAAGTCGCGTGACCCCGACCAGGGCAAGCTCGATCCGCTCGGCGCGCTGTTGTCCATCGTCGGCATCTCGACGCTGGTGTTCGGGCTGATCCAAGCGCCCGAAAAGGGCTGGTCGGCGCCGACCACCCTCGCTGCGTTCGGGATCGCGGCCGTGGTGCTGGCGGTGTTCGTGATGTGGGAGCGCCGCGCCCGCGAGCCGATGCTCGACATGCGGTTCTTCCGCAACCCCGCGTTCAGCGTGGGGAGCAGCGGCATGTTGCTCGTGTTCCTCGCCATGTACGGCGTCATGTTCCTCATGACGCAGTACTTCCAGCTCGTGCTCGGGTACTCGGCGCTGTCGGCCGCGGTGCGCCTGTTGCCGATGGCGCTCATCATGCTCGTCGTGACGCCGTTCACCCCGCGCATCACCGCGCGCTTCGGCGCCAACCGTGCAGTGTCCTTCGGCATGGCGCTCATCGCCGCCGGCTTCCTCCTGTTCACCCAGATCGACCTGCACACGTCGATCTGGTTCATCCTCCTCGCGCTCGCTCCGCTGATGACGGGCATCGCGATGTCGATGTCGCCGATGACGGCAGCGATCATGTCGGCGGTGCCCGACGGCCGCGCCGGCGCGGGCTCGGCGATGAACGACGCCACCCGCGAGCTCGGCGCCGCGCTCGGCATCGCGGTGCTCGGCAGCATCGCGGCGTCCCAGTACACCCACCACCTGCACGCCGCGCTCCAGAAGATCCCGAACTCGGCGCGCGCCGCGGCGGGTTCCTCGCTGGCCGGAGCGCTCCACGCGGCCGAACGACTGCCGACCGCCGCCGGCGACGCGTTCGTCGTGACCGCGCGCACCGCGTTCGTCGACGGCATCCACGTCGCGGCGCTGTTCGGCATCGTCCTCGCGCTCGCCGCATCGGTGCTCACCCGCCGGTTCCTCCCCCGCACACTGTTGCCGACGGGCGCGTTGCACTCGCCGCTCGAAGCACTCGAGAACGCGGCCGAGTTCGGCCTCGGTGGTGCCATGCCCGTCTTCGACGACGCACCCGGCGAGGCCGCCGACGACGAACCTCGCTCGCGGCGCGCGACCGCCACCTCGACGACTCGGTGAGCGCGGTCCCCGACAGCGCCTGCGGCGTGGCCCCGGCGCGGACGCGTACGCTCACGGCCGTGACCACCGACGAAGCCCTCGGCGAACCGACCGACACTGCACCGCGCATCCTCGTGAGCTTCGACATCGACGGCACCATGGAGTTCGGCGATCCCCCCGGTCCCGTCCCGGCCGAGGTGGCGCGCGAGCTGGTCGGGCGGGGCTACATCGTGGGCGTGGCCTCGGACTGGCCGCGGTCCAGCCAACAACCGCTGTGGTCGCGCCACGGCGTCGAGCCCGAGTTCGTGGGCGGCAAGCACCACCTGCACGAGGTGAAGGAGCAGTTCCCCGCGGACCGCTACGTCCACGTCGGCGACACCGAGGTCGACGAACGCTACGCGCTGCTCGCGGGGTTCGAGTTCCTCCTCGTCACCGAGCTCGAAGCGCCGGTCGTCGCCGACTCGATCCACGACGCGGAGTGGGTCCCGCCAGCTTGACTCACCCCGCGGTCGTGTCCTCGAACTGCTCCATGGCCCGGAAAGGCGGTACGCCCGGGTCGCGGTCCTTGAACAGGAGCTCACGACCGTCGGCCAGCGCCTGCAGCGTCCACTTCTCGCTGGAGCTGATCTGCGTCGCCGGCCGCCACCCGTCCAGGATCTGCGCGACGCCACCGCTGATCTTCAGGACCTGACCGGTGATGCCCTCCGCCAGCGGCGACGCCAGCCACACGGCACCGGCGGCCGGGTTGTCGGGCGACAGCATCGGGTTGTCGGCGAGGTCCTCCCCGGTGCCGACGGTGCCGAGGAGGCGCGTGGCGGCAACGGGAGCGATGGAGTTCACGCGTACGCCCGAACGGCCGAGCTCCCGAGCGAGCACGATCGTCATGCTCGCGATGCCGGCCTTCGCCGCCGCGTAGTTGACCTGCCCGGCATTGCCGTAGAGGCCCGACTCCGATGCGGTCGTGACGACCGCGGCGTTCGTGGGCTCGCCGGTCTCCTTGGCCTTCGCGCGCCAGTACGCGCCGGCGAAGCGGAGAGGTGCGAAGTGACCCTTCAGGTGCACGCGGATGACGGAGTCGAACTCCTCCTCCGACATGTTGAAGCTCATCTTGTCGCGCAGGATCCCGGCATTGCAGATGAGCACGTCGAGGCCGCCGAAGGTGTCGACGGCCTGCTGCACCATCCCTTCGGCGCCGCTCCAGCTGGCGCAGTCGTCGTAGTTCGCGACGCCCTCGCCGCCCGCGGCCTCGATCTCGTCGACGACCTGCTGGGCCGGCGTCTGGTCGGCGCCCTCACCCGCACCGGACCCGCCGAGGTCGTTCACGACGACGCGGCGCGCCTTCGCTCGCGAGCAGCAGCGCCTCCGAGCGCCCGATCCCCCGACCCGCGCCCGTCACGATCGCAACCTTGCCGTCGAAGAGTCCCATCGTTCCCCGTTCCCCGCTTCCCGTCTCATGCATGTGATCGTGCGTTCCCAGTCCGGCCGTCGAGGCTAGCGACAACTGTCGGCCGGCCACCACCGAACGCATCGGCCCGCCCGGGGGCACCAGGTAGCGTCGGCCGATGGCCACCTCGCCCGAGACGACGCCGATCACCACCCTCGCGGAGCTGCTCGACCTCGAGGAGCTGGATCGCGACCTCTACCGCGCCCACAACCCCCAGCGTTCGTTCACCCCCCACCTCTACGGGGGCCAGGTCGCGGCCCAGGCCCTCCAGGCCGCGGCCATGACCGTCCCCGACGGCCGTCACCCCCACTCGATGCATGGCTACTACCTGCGGGGCGGCGAGGCCGACCATCCCACGATCATGCGGGTCACGCGTGACCGTGACGGGCGGTCGTTCTCGGCGTGCCACGTGGTGGCCCTCCAACGCGGCGAGGCGATCTTCACCGCGTCGGCCTCCTTCCATGTCGAGGAGGAGAGCGGCGACTTCTCGGGCGTGCCGATGCCGAGTGGGATCCCCGCGCCGGAAGCGCTCACCGAACGCGGTCTCGGCAACGCCGACGTGATGTTCGAGCTCCGACCCGTGTACCAGGAGCCGCGGTCGGCGCCTGGCGAGTGGGACGCCTCACGTCGGCTCTGGGCTCGCATCCGCGAGACCCTCCCCGACGACCGCGTGCTCCACGCGTGCGGCGTCGCCTACCTCTCCGATCTCAGCAACGGGTTCGCGGAGCTCGACGTCCCCGGTCTGCCGCGAGGTGGCACGAGCCTCGACCACACGGTGTACTTCCACCGGCCGGTGCGGGTCGACGACTGGTTGTTCATGCAGCTCGACCCGGTGTCCGCCGCCGGGGCACGCGGCGTCTACCGGGGTTCGATCCACGACCGCGCCGGGGTCCTCGGCGCCACGCTCGTGCAGGAGAATCTCATGCGGCCGGCCCGGCGGTGACGGGCTCTTCGGCGACCGGCCCGTTACCGACCCGGCTCAACGTGTGCCGATGTAGCCGACGAGGTCGTCGCGCTCGCTCTCGAGCTCGGAGATGCGACTCTTCACGACGTCGCCGATGCTCACGATGCCCACGAGCGCATCGTCGTCGACGACCGGCACGTGGCGGATGCGACGGTCGGTCATCGTGCGCATCAGATCTTCGACCGCGGTGTCGCGCCGACAGGTGACGACCTCGGCGGTCATGATGCTCGACACCGGACGGTCGAGCAGCCCGCCGCCGGCCGCGCTCAGGTGACGGACGACGTCGCGCTCGGAGACGATGCCGTCGATACCGCCCTCGGCGGAGACCACCACCGCGCCGATACGATGCTCGGCGAGCACGTCGAGGAGTTCCCGGACCGTCGCCGCCGGTGGGACCGTCGCGACGAAGTCTCCCTTGGAACGAAGCATGGTCACGATCAACATCGCGTCCTCCTTCGTGGGTTTCCCCCTAGTCTCGCTGCCATGCGCGTCGTGGTGCTCGCCCTTGCCCTCTCGTGCGGAGTGGCCGCGTGCCTCCCCCCCGGTGACCAACCCCCGCAGAACGGGCGGCTCCCGGACAATGCGCTCACCACGGTGACGCCGTCGTGCCGGGTGGCGAACGACGTGGCGCCCGCCCTTTCTCGCCTGCTCCTGGACTCCAAGGCGGACGGCGCGCCGGTCGCCCCCGAGACCCAGAGCCACCTCGGTCCCCTCCCCGTGACGCCTCCGAGCATCGAGTCGTGTTACCGCTCCTACGAGATGCAGCAGTGGTGGCGCGACTTCTACTGCTTCTTCGGGAACTGCGCCCTCGCGGCGGTGCCCGGTACGAGCATCCACGGATGGGGTCGCGCGGTCGACTTCGAAGACCCCGCGGGTGAGCTCACCTTCAGCTCCGCGGGTTACCAGTGGCTCCAGGCGCACGCCGCGACCTACGGCTTCGTCCACCCCGCGTGGGCCGAACCCGGACAACCGGCAGCCGAGGCGTGGCACTGGGAGTTCACCGGCTGACGGCGCTCGCCTACGAGTCGACGATCAGCTTGCGGGTCACGAACTTCCAGGTGGAGCCGTCTCGCCGCAGCGTGTCCTCGTAGATGCCCGAGATCATCAGCTTGGTCTCCGCGGCTCCACCTGCGGTTGCGTGCATCTGGAGGTAGAGCCGGGACGTCGCGGTGTCACCGTCGCCGTCGATCGACACGTTCGAGACCGTGTGGCGCGCACCCGGCGCCATCGTGGGTACCACGCCCGCGAAGTCGCGCAGCTCATCGGTCCCCTTCACGACGTTGAACCCGGTGTCGAGCGAGGCACCTTCCACGAAGAGCTGCGCGAACGCCTCGCCGTCCCCCGCGTCGACGATGTGGTTGTAGTCGGCGATGAGCTTCTGGATCGCGAGCACGTCCTCGGTCGTCAGAGCCATGCTGGTTCCTCTCTCGTCCGGTCGGCACCGCATTGTGTCACGGGCGCCGGTACGCTCGAGCCATGGCAACCAGAGACGACGTCGCGTCGGTCACACGGGTCATCGCCGCGCCGCCGGAGAAGATCTTCGCCCTCCTGGCCGATCCCCGCCAGCACCGCGCGATCGACGGCTCGGGGACCGTCCGCGACGCCAAGGCGGGCGCCGAACGGCTCGAGCTCGGCTCCCGGTTCGGCATGTCGATGAAGATGGGAATCCCGTATTCGATGACGAGCACGGTCATCGAATACGAGGAGAACCGTCGCATCGCGTGGCAGACCCGTCCGCCGTACTCGTGGGCCGAGAAGCTCGGTGGCGGCCGGATCTGGCGCTACGAGCTCGAACCCGTCGAGGGTGGCACCCGGGTGACCGAGGTCTGGGACATCTCCCAGGAGGTGGGCCTGACCAAGTCGCTCGTCGCCCGCGGACGTGAGCACACGGTCGAGAACATGGAGAAGACGCTCGCCCGGATCGAGGAGATCGTCGCCGCCTGACCACCGGCGCCGTTACCATCCGAACGGATGACGGTTCGGCGGACGACGGCTCGCACGGCCACCGCGCGCGGCGGCGAAGCGCGACCCGGAACGCAGCCGGGAACGGATCCTGGGCGCGGCGCTGGAGGAGTTCGCGGCCCACGGCTACGCGGGCGCCCGGGTCGAGGCGATCGCGCGCCGGGCCGGGCTCAACAAGCAGCTCATCTCCCACCACTTCGGCGGCAAGGAGGCGCTCTACCGCGCGGTGATGGGCGAGCGACGATCCCGTCCGGGTGGGGAGCTCACCGGTCGGCCGGCGGAGTACCCCGACGGTCTCGCCGCTCTCTTCGACCGGGGCCGGAGCGACCCGCTCTTCGTGCGGGTCCTGTTGTGGGAGGCCCTGGAGTCCACGGACCCGGACGACACGTCCGAGGCCGACACCGGTGTCCGGCGCGCAATCTACGAGGAGCGCATCGCCTGGGTCCGTGGCGAGCAGGCGGTCGGCCACCTGCCCACCGCGCTCGACCCCGGGCTCCTCTACCTCTCGCTCGTCGGCGCCAGCGTCTACCCGCTCCTGCTCCCGCGCGTGTGCGAGCTGGTCACCGGAGAGGCGCCCGACACCGAAGAGTTCGCGGCCCGGTACCGCGCGCACCTCGTCGTGCTCACCGAGCTCCTGGGCGTGTAGGCCGACGCTCGCGACCCGGCTCAGGTCGTACGGGTCGTCGGTGTCGTGGCGGGCGCGCGCTTCGACGTATCGGTGTTGCCGAGCCGTACCTTCATGTCGGTGGACGCGCCGTCGTGGGTCAGCGTCAACGTGATCTGGTCACCCGGCTGGTGGGACGAAACCGCGCGCACGAGGGCGGCGGGGTCGGCGACCGCCGCGGCTGTCGACCGCGGTGACGACGTCGCCCACGCGCAGGCCGGCGTCGGCCGCCGGGCTGTCGGCCGTGACCTGGTCCACGCGCGCACCCGACTGCCCACTCGGCGCGGCTTCGGTCGCGACCCCAGGAAAGCCCCAGAGCGGTCCGGCGTCGTGCTCCCGCCCCCGAACCGGTTGCCGAGTTGCTCGCCGAGTCGATCGAGGATCTGCCCCAGCACGCCGTTGCCCCCACCCTGGCCGTTGCCTCCGAGGAGGCCGCCGAGTCCGCCGTCACCGGAACCGAGCCGCTGGCGCGCGGCTCCGAGCAGCTGGTCGAGCGACAGATCGCCGGCGGGCAGGTCGCCCTTCACCGTCTGGTCGACGGCGGCGGCCAGCGTGGTGGGTCCGGAGTCCGCGGTGGAGCGCCCGAGCAGGAATCCCGCTCCCGCGCCGAGCACCAGCACGAGGATCCCGACCACCAGCACACGCCCCCGGCTCCATCCCGGGCGGGCCGGTACGCCCGGCGCGGCCTCGCTGGGTGCCTCGGTGGAAGCCTCGGTGAGAGCCTCGGTGGGCGCCTCGTCGGCCGCCGGCGGGGTCGCGGGCAGGGCCGGTGTCGCCTCGGCGGAGGCGGCGTCCGGCCGGCGCTCGGGCGTCGGTTCGGTGGGCGACTCGGACACGGTGATCTCCTCGATGGGGCGTGCCGGGACGCGCACGCACTGTGACAACGACGCGGGCGACCGCCCGGTTCCCACGTAACCTCGCGCCATGGCGAGGGTGACCATCATCGGTGACGACACCCGGATCGTCGACGCGACCGTCGCCGGCGAGCGGATCCTCGTGGCAGCAGATGCGCTCTCCGATGCCGTCGGCTGGGAGCTCAAGGCCGAGGGCCTGTGCCGCGCCGAGACGTGTGTCCCGGTACCCGACCGGTCGGCGCTCTTCGTCGGCGATCGGCTCGACATCGGCGCGGTGGCGGACGCGCTCGGTCGCCCCGCGGTGATCGACGCCGGCGCCGGCATCGCGGCCATCGGGCTCGACGCCGAGCGGCGGCGCTCCGCGCTCCGATCGCTCGTCGCCCCGTCCTTCACGCTCCCCGACCTCGACGGCAACCCTCACGAGCTCGCGGAATGGCGGGGCCGCAAGCGGCTCCTGCACGCGTTCTCGTCGTGGTGAGGCTGTCGCTACGACCTGCCCGGGTGGCAGGCACTGCACGACGAGCTCGGCGACGCCAACTTCACGGTGATCGCGGTCGCGCTCGACGAATCCCCCGACGACGTCCGGCTGTGGGCGGAGGGCATCACCATGCCCGTCCTCATCGATCCGCAGCACGTGCTGACCGAGCTGTACGCGATCAGCAATGTGCCCACGGTCGTCTGGATCGACGAGGACGATCGCATCGTGCGGCCCAACAGCGTCGCGTTCTCCAACGACATGTTCGCCGAGTTCACCGGTGCCACGAGCGGGCCGCACCTCGACGCCGTTCGTGCGTGGGTGTACCGCGGCACCGCGTCGATCACGGATGACGAAGCACGGAACGCGGTCCCCGATCTCACCGACGACGAGGTGCGAGCGCGCCTCCACTTCCGCATCGCGACCGAAGCGCGTCGCGGCGGTGACGACGCCACCGCCCGCCGTCACTTCGTGAGAGCCGGCGAGCTCGCGCCGAACGACTTCACCATCCGGCGGGCGGCCATGCCCCTCATGGGTCGAGACCCCTTCGGTCCGGAGTTCCTCGAGCTCTACGAAAAGTGGCAGCGCGCCGGGAGCCCCTTCCATGGGCTCCAACCGATGACCGACTGACGCCCGTCGTCGAGACCGTGTCGGCGATCGTCGTCAGCCGAGCGCGGGGAGCACTTCCTCCACGTAGAGGCGCAGCGATCGCCAACCTTCGTCGATCGGCATCCCGCCGACGAGCGGGTGGAGCGCGCACGTGGCCTTCGGGCCCTCCGTCGTGAGCCGGTCCACGAGCTCCGCGGGCGTGACCACGGCGTAGATGCCCTCGGCGCGCAACTCGTCGACCGTCGTCGCGTGCGAGTGCACCGAGGACGTCTGGCCGGCGGGCTGCCACGAGGCATAGGTCGTCGCCTCGTGCAGGAAATGCTGCCCGAGGTCGCGCCAGACGCGTTCGGGGTCCTCCGCGACATGGGTCATGGTCGTGTGCTCCGCCGGCATCGCGCAGAATCCCTGGGTCCCGCACTCCGCGCACTGCTCGTAGTAGTACGCCTCGAGCTCCGGCAGGTTCGCCGGCGGCAGGTACGGGAGGCCGAACCGGGCGGCGCGACGCACGGCCACCTTGCTCGAGCCCCCGAGCATCAACACCGGGTGCGGCTGCGTGAACGGACGCGGGGTCACCTGGACCGTCTTCCCGCGGTACTCGAACGGCTCGCCCGTCCACGCCTTGAGCATGGCGTCGATCGCTTCGTCCTGCAGTGCGCCGCGCTTCGACCAGTCCTTCCCGTGGGCCTCGTACTCGCTCGGCCGGTACCCGATGCCGCCGGTCACGACCAGGCGCCCCGCGCTCGCGAGGTCGAGCACCGCGATGTCCTCGGCGATCCGCAACGGGTCGTGCAGCGGCACGAGCAGCGCACTGATGGTCGCCGTGATGTGCTTCGTGCGACCGAAGACGAGCCCGGCCATCACCAGCGGCGACGGACTCCACCCGTTCTCGGCGCCGTGGTGCTCTTCGAGCGAGATCGCCTGCAGCTCGTGCTCGTCGGCATAACCGGCCATCTCGACGAAGGCCTGGTAGCGCGCCGACATCTCGACGGGCTCGAGACCGGGCTGGATGCAGTTGAAGCGGACCACGGAGTACGGCATGGCCGGGACCCTACCGCTCGGCCTCGTGTCCTACTCTCCGGCCGTGATGTTGGAGGACGACCGCCCGCACTTCTTCCGTCACCTCGGACCCCAATGGTGGGAACGGCGCGGCGACCGCATCGTCGGCGGGGCCACGGTGCAGCCCAACATCTGCGTCCCGGGCCTCGCGATGCCGCGGATCAGCATGTTGGCCACCTACGCCGACAACGCCGGTGGTCTCGACGCGTCCCTCTCCTTCGGCTCGGTCGCACCCACGCTCGATCTCAGCGTCCACGTCGTGCGCGCTCCCGGTGCCGCCGACCTCACCTACGAGAGCCGCCTCATCAAGGTCGGCCGCCGGGTGACCGTCGCCGAGACCTGGTTCCGCGCCGAGGGAGAGACCGATCCGTACGCGGTTGCGATCTCCACCTTCGTGATCGTGAGCGAGCCCGACCCGCGCGGCGTCACGCTCCCGTCGCACCTCGACGCACCGTTCTGGCCGCCCCTCGCGCTCGACGCCCGGATCGAGGACCACGCGGGCATCGCGGTCGTCGAGCCGGGCATCGTCGACATCGAGCACCGGCCGAGCGTCGGGAACAGTCGCGGCACGCTCCAGGGTGGCATGGTCGCCCTGGTGGCGGAGCGCGCGTGCGAGACGTTGCTCGAGGCCACCGGCGCAGCGCACGTCGTCACCAGCCTCGATCTCCGCTACCTGTCGTCGATGCGGGTGGGCCCCGTCCGCACGACGGCGCGGGTGCTGCGGGCCCACGAGGCGGGCGCACAGCTCTGGGTCGAGGTCCGCGACCTCGGCGACGACCACCTGATGACGCACGTCGTTGCCGACGCCGTGCCGCGGGAGGCCTTCACGCTGCGGTGACCGCGGCGCCCTCCCCGCGCCGCAACGGATCGACGTACCGCTCACCGGTGAGTGCGAACCGAGCCCACGCGAAGGGGTCGCCGAGCTCCGCCCGGCTGAAGCGCCGCTGCGGAGCGCTCGGCAAATCGCGATTCGGTGAAGCCTGCGAGTTCGCCACTCGTCGTGTGAGACACTGAGCCATCATCCCGCGGCCCGAGCCGCCTCCTGAGGAGCATGCGTGAGCGAAGACAACGACGAGATCAACGAGGTCGAAGTCGTCACGACCGCCGTCGGCGACGACGGCACCGTGGTCGTCGACGACCTGACGGCGCTGGTCGACGAGGACGGCAACGTGATGGCCACCGACGAGGTCATCGCGGTGGAGAGTCCCGACGGGACGATCGTGGTCGACGAGGTCATCGCGGTCGCGGGCGACGACGGCGAGCTGGTCGAGATCGAGGAAGACGTCGTCGTGGTCGAAGCCGAGGACGACGCGTAGAGACTGGTCAGCGCTGGAGCTGCTCGAGCGCTTCCAGCGCGCGGGTCCGCGTGCACGCTCATGCGGATCTCGCTCTTCACGACCTCGACGACGCGACGATCGTGGTCGATCACGAAGGTGACTCGTTTCGGCGGCCCCTTCTTCCGGGCCACGCCCATCGCACCGCGACGGTGCCGTCGGCGTCCGAGAGCAGCGGGTAGTCGAAGTCGTGCTTGTCGGAGAACTGGTGTTGCTTGTCGACCGAATCGCGGCTGATACCGACCCGCTGCGCGCCGACGGCGGCGAACTCCGCCGAGAGGTCGCGGAAATGACAGCTCTCCTTGGTGCAACCGGTGGTCATCGCCGCCGGATAGAAGAACAGCACCACCGGCCCGTTCGCCAGCAGCCCGCTCAACGTGCGCGGGGTGCCGGTCTCGTCGGGAAGCTCGAAGTCGTCGACCACGTCACCGATGTCCATGACGGCACCGTACCGTGCCGGGCGCCGCTCAGGCGCCGTAGTGGCGCAACTCGACGGTGTTGCCGTCGGGGTCGCGCACGTAGAGCGAGGTGCCGTTGCCCCGGGCGCCGAAGCGGACCGCGGGCCCGTCGACCACGTCGAAGCGCCCGCTCGCCCCGATCGCGTCGAGGTCGACCGGCTCCACCACCAGGCAGAGGTGGTCGGCGTTCACCCCGGTGCGGGGGGCGGCGAGCAGGTCGAGGATGGTGTGGTCGTCGACCCGGGCCGACGGGAACGGGACCTCGCCCCGCCGCCACTCCTCAACCCTGACCGGCTCCAAGCCGAGCTCCCCGCAATAGAAGTCCAGCGAGCGCTCGACGTCGGCGACGTCCAGCACGACGTGGTCGAGCGCGACGACGCGCAGCACCGGTTCCGTCACGCGGTCGGCTCGTACCAGTCGGGATACTTCCCGTCGGCGGCGTCGGCCGGGTCGAGCGGCGGGACCCCCATCGCGTGACGGACGGTCTCCAGTGGGACGTCGACGTGTGCCCAGAAGTCCCACTCCGAGGCCAGCGTGTCGCCCGTCAGCCGGTCGCCGCGCTGCCACGCCACCCAGAACTTGCGCGGGTCGAGGCTACCGGTACCGGCACCCGCGAAGTCCGCGAGCGGCACACCGAGGTGCCAGCTGATGATCACCGGGATGATGTGAGCGGTGACGGCGTCGTCCGGATGCATGCCGGCGGTGAACGTCGACACCAGCAGCTCCCCCTGGAGCGACGTGTCGTACCCGCTGAGCACGTGGGCCGAGTCGTGGGGGGTCGTGAACTCCTCGTTGGCCGAGGTCGGCAACCCGGGGAACTCGAAACCGTTCGAGCGGTAGAAGTCCGCGAACGCGGAGCCGAAGGATCCCTCCGCGCAGGATGCGAGCGCGCCGTCAGCGCGCATGCAGCTCGGGGTCGGGGTGCTGACGGTAGACGTTGAGCCACGCATCGAGATCTTCGTCGAGATCGCGGCCCGTGAAGCTGCGCTCGTTCCGACGGCCGATGTCGGTGCGCACCTCGGCCAGCTTCCGCTCCGCCAGATCCGTGAGGTCGCGCAGGTACGGCTCGTCGAGACCCAACACGTTCGCGAACTCGGCGGCGCTGGCGATGCGCGCGGCGTCGACGACACCGTCGACCGTAGCCATCACCGCGAGGAACGCCGCGCAGTGCTCGCGGTCGGCAACGTCCGTGACCGTCCCGGCGAGCGCGGCGGGGCTGATGACGGGCAGCGCGTCGGGGTCGAGCTCGTCGGTTCCACGGAACACCACGTGGTGCGCCGCGGTGAGCGCGACCCGATCGGGGTCGCTGAGCTCGCGTGAACCCGCGGCGGTGGCGACGACCTTCATCGCCCGCAGCGCAGCATCGCTCTCACGCGACGTCCCGCGGAACAGCATCACCCGGAGGCTACGCGCCCGCCGCGACGGCGTTCACCGGGACCGGACGGAAGATGCCGAGGCGCCGGCCGGCGACGACCGTCCCGAGCACGAGCGCGATCAGCGCCGTCGCCGACAAGCAGGTACGCAACGCAACGGAGATCTCACCGCTGAAGGCGGCGATGGTCGCCAGGTTGAGCAACGCGTGCACGACCACCGCCGGGAGCAACGCACCCGTGCGCAGCACCGCGTAGCCGAGCACCATGCCCAGGCAGACGAACGGCAACGCGTGCAACGTGTCGCTCATCTGGGCGACGTGACCGGGCAGGAAGACGAACACCACGCCGGCCGCGAAGATGGCGACCACGCCCGGCCCGAGGCCCCAGTCCTCCGCATTGCGCCAGTTCCTGCCGGTGAGCTTGGCGCCGGCGGCGCCCACGAGGATCAGCACGGCCAGGCGGTACACCAGCTCCTCGTCCAGCGCGGCCAGCACCAACCCCGTCGCTTCGGCGAACCCGCCGATGTGCAGCGAATACTGCAGCACGCCGAACAGCAGCGCGACCCCGGCGATCACGAGGAACTCGCGCCAGGCGAGCAGGTTGGCACGGTCGAGCCCGATCCGGCGCCAGCCCACCATGCCCGCGAGCACGAGCTCGATCGGCAGCGTCGGCGAGATCGGCACGCGTCCGAGGTACCCGAGGTGGTAGCCCATCCACGCAGTGACCACGTCGAAGCCGACGGTGAGCGCGGCCACGGCGATGATCTGCGTGGTCAAGGGCCAGCGTGTCCAACGGCTCCAGCGCCAGACGAGCGCGACCCGCTCCGAACCACTGCCGCGCTCGGTTCCTGCCACCACCTGCGTCACCTTAACCACTCAGCGTGCTCGGCCGGATGCGGGGTCCCCTCGGCCACGGCGGATCGGCGCACCACGTAGGTACCCGCGATCCAGTCGCCGACCCGGCGGTGACCAGGGGTGAACCACGCCGACCAGAGCGCGATCGGGACCAGGAGCGCGAGGCCGTCGACGACCCAGGCCAGCGCACGCACCGTCGAACGCACGACCCCGGGCGACGTGCCGTCGGGCCGCACGACCCGGATGCCGAGCAGCGCCTTGCCCGGCGACGACCCGGTGAAGCCCTGGACCACCACGAACACGAGGAGGTACAGGAGGACGAGGAGGCCGAAGAACGCGAGGGACACGTCCTTGTCGAACAGGACGACCTGGTTGCGGTACGACAGACAGTTGCGACCCACCGGGGGGGGATCGGGACACACACCCTTGCTCATGCTGGCGTTGCCGACGATGGCGACGGTGACCGTGGGGATCAGCGCGAGCAACAGGGCGTCGACGAGCAGCGCCAGACTGCGCCGGGTGACGACTCGCGTGGGATCGCGCCCGCCGGGCGCCGAGCGGACGGGCGCGGTCATCCGACGTTGCGGGCCCGTCGCGCCAGCACCGCGATCAGCACGAAGTTCGTGAGCGCGATGGCGATGGCGAACACGCCGAACCCGACACGGCCCCCGGCGAGCGTCACGATCCCGATCCCGACGAAGAACAGGCCCAGGAGACCGCGCAGGATCAGTATCGTGCGCAACCGGCCGAGGTCGCGTTCGCTCATCTCCCGACAGTACGCGCGGTCGGTGTCAGCTCCCGACGAGCACCCGGACGCGGCGGGCCTCGTCGCCCTTGCGACCGGGGCCGACCTCGAACTCCACCTGCTGACCCTCCTCGAGCCGGCGGTAGCCGCTTCCCTCGATGGCCGAGAAGTGGACGAACACGTCGGAGTTGCCTTCGCGCTCGATGAAGCCGAAGCCCTTCCGGGCGTCGAACCACTTGATCGTGCCGCTGGGCCATTCGGCCGCCTCGGCGGTCGGGTCGGCTGTCGTCGTCCCTGTGGCCCGGATCGACGCCGGCGCCTGGACCGCAGCAGGGGGTCCGGTGCGCTCACGGCGACGCACGGCGTCGGGCGTGAGCGACGCGAGGGCGTCGGCGTCGGGGGTGTCGAGACCCGCGCGCATCCCCAGCTCACGCTGGAAACGAGCGAGGTCGCGCTTCTCGTCGCGCGAGCCGAGCGACACGACGGTGCCGGCGGCACCGGCACGCGCGGTGCGACCCGAACGGTGGGTGTAGTCCTTGAAGTCGGCCGGCGGATCGAAGTGCACGACGCACGCGACCGAATCGACGTGGATGCCGCGCGCCGCCACGTCGGTGGCGACCAGGGCGGTCACCTTGCCGTCGGCGAAGGCCGCGAGCGCGCGCTCGCGCTGGCCCTGTGACCGGTTGCCGTGGATCGCCGCGCTGCGCACACCGCGCTGCTCGAGCTTCTTCGCGAGCCCGTCGGCACCGTGCTTGGTGCGACAGAACACGATCGTCGGGCCCGCCTGCTTCACGATCTCGGCGGTGAGGCCGACCCGTTCGTCGCGCTCGGCCTTCCAGAAGAGGTGGGTCGCCGCGGTCTGGTCGGCTTCGGGGAGCAGGTGACGCGAGGGCTCGCGCTGGTAGCGGCGCACGAGGCTGTCGACCGCGCCATCGAGCGTGGCCGAGAACAGGAGCGTCTGGCGCGACTCCGGGGTGCGGTCGAGCAGCTGCTGCACCGCAGGCAGGAAGCCCATGTCGGCCATGCGGTCCGCTTCGTCGACGACGACCATCTCGACCTCGTCGAGATCGACCTCGCGCCGCTCGATGAGATCCATCAGCCGGCCGGGGCAGGCGACGAGGACGTCGACGCCGCGCCGCAGCTGCTTGAACTGCAGCCCGAAGCCGGCACCGCCGTAGACCGCCGCGACGCGCAGCTTGCGCGACCGGCCGAGCCACTCGAGCTCTCCGCACACCTGAGCGGCGAGCTCGCGCGTGGGCACGAGCACGAGGCCGCGCGGGCGCTTGGGCCGCGCCTTGCTCACGCGGGCGGCGAGGGGGATACCGAACGCGATGGTCTTGCCCGAGCCGGTGGGGGCGCGACCGCAGAGGTCGCGACCGGCGAGGCCGTCGGGGAGGGTCATGGACTGGATGTCGAACGCCGACTCGAGCCCGCGCGCGTGCAGGGTTCCGACGAGATCGGCGGGGACGCCGAGCTCGGCAAAGTTGGTGCTGGGCATGATGTGCAGTACTCCGGTGTTTCGGCCCGCGCGTCAGCGGCGGGATGGTCTGGCTTTCGGATCGGTCTCACGAGGGGTGAACGAACCCCGAGACGCTGACCCGAACGACCGGAACTGCGAGAGAGTGCGTGTACCCGTTGCGAAATTCCGCGCGCGACGACAGACACAACGCGCTCGGAACGACTCCACCGTAGCACGGGGCATGATGGGGTCATGCCTGCCGCCGAAGATCCCGCATTGAAGGGCCGGCCGATCGACGCGACGCCGGTGCACACCACCGAGCTTCCTCCGACTCCCCAACGCGACCGCACCATCCCCGCGACCGCGTGGGTGGAAGCCCCGCCCGAGCTCGTGGCGCTCGGGCGCGACCTGGGTCACGACCTGGTGGCCTACAAGCGCCGCATCGGCCCCTGGCTGCTCTGGCGGGCAGGGCCTGCGGCGAAGGGCCACGCCCGGTACATGGCCCTGGCCGCGACCGACCCCGGGAGGCAGTTCACGTTCCAGCTGCGGCCGTCGGGCGACGGTGAGGGGCTCGGTCCCGACGGGTTCGTCCACGTCCGGTTCCGGGCCTGGAAGGAGGCCTTGCGCGACACCGCGCCGGTCGAGCGGTGAGAGGAGTGGCGCGGTTCCCGGCCGTGGCGCGCCTACGTTTGGAAGGAACTCGCCTCTGGCGACAGCTCGCGTGCCCCCGCCCGCGACACGAGACACAGGGAAACCATGGAGCGACAAACCGGGCTCGGCAGGAGCCTGGAACAGGTGCTCGACTCGCTGACCCCGGCCGATCCCGACGCGTCGGCGGCCGGGCGCGTGCTCTTCGAGCCCGAGGACATCGAACAACAGCTCGACCAGCTCATGAGCGACATCCGCGACCTGCGGGAGCGGGTCCAGCACCTGGTGGGCATGGTGCCCGCCGGGGTCGTCCTCGAGGGTGCCACCGCATTGGTGCCCAGGGGTGACGAACCCGCCAAGGTGAACAAGAAGAAGCACAAGAACAAGAAGAAGCACAAGCGGAAGCACGAGAAGAAAGCCCGGCAGATGGAACACGCCGCCGAGCGCAACGGTTCAGCCTCGCGACAGACGAAGTAGCGAACGCCAGGAGGTCCTGATGTCGTTGTTCGGTCGCACACCCGAGATGCCGACGTCCGAGCAGTCCCTGCCCGGTCGTGCGGACGCGATGCCCGTGCCGGCCACCCACTTCGTGAACGGGGCGCCGCTGCAGCCGCCGTTCCCCGAGGGCCTCGAGACCGCGATGTTCGGGCTGGGCTGCTTCTGGGGCGCCGAGCGTGCGTTCTGGCAGACCGAAGGCGTCTTCACCACCGCGGTGGGCTACGCCGGCGGCTTCACGCCGAACCCCTCCTACCAGGAAGTGTGCAGCGGCCGCACGGGGCACAACGAGGTCGTCCTCGTGGTGTTCGACCCCGCGGTCGTCAGCTACGACACCCTGCTCAAGGTGTTCTGGGAGCACCACGACCCCACCCAGGGGATGCGCCAGGGCAACGACGTGGGCACCCAGTACCGGTCCGCGATCTACCCGTTCTCCGACGAGCAGCAGCGCGCGGCCGAGCGCTCCCGCGACATGTACCAGGAGGTGCTGAGCGCCGCGCGGTACGGCGAGATCACCACCGAGATCCGGCCCGCTCCACCGTTCTATTACGCCGAGGACTACCACCAGCAGTACCTGGCGAAGAACCCCGGTGGGTACTGCGGTCTCGGTGGCACCGGCGTGAGCTGCCCGGTCGGCCTCGCCGAAGCGGGCTGACCTCGACCGTCATCCCACCTCGACCAGCGTCGGCGCGCCCGTCGTGCGGGCGGGCTCGTCGTCCACGGTGAGCTCGTGCGGCTCGGCGGCACGCTCGGGCAGGAACCGCCATGCCAGCACGGCGCCGAGCAACGCGACTCCCGCCGTCACCAAACTCGCCCGCGACATCGCGTCGACGAACGCCTCGCGCGCCGCGTCGGCGAGTGGCGCTCCCACCCGCCCCAGCTGCGCGCTCACCTGGAGCGCGGCGCCCACCGACTGGTCGGCCGCGTCACGCACCGGTCCGGGCACGGCGGCGGGTAGCCGGCGGTCGAGGTTGGCGGAGTAGAGCGACGACAACATGCTGCCGACGATGGCGACGCCGAGGGCGCCGCCGACCTCACGGCTGGTGTCGTTGACGGCCGAGCCCACACCGGCCTGGTGCAGCGGCAGCGAGCCCATGATCGACTCGGTGGCCGGCGCGACCGAGAGGCCCATGCCGGTCCCCATGAGGATCATGGCCACCATCACCCGCGGGTACCCCGACGTCACGGTGGCAGTCGACGCGACCACGAGGCCCGCCGCGAAGAGGAGCATCCCGGTGACGACGACTCGCTTCGTGCCGAACCACTGCACCGTCTTCGACGAGAGCGGCGCCATCACCATCAGCGCGGCGGCGAACGGCAGGGTGCGTACTCCCGCGTCGAACGCGGAGTAGCCGAGCACGAACTGCAGGTACTGAGTCGCGAGGAAGATGAATCCGAACAGCGCGAAGAACACGAGCGTCACGTTGACGCTGGCGGCGGTGAAGCGGGCGTTGGCGAAGAAGCCGACGTCGAGCATCGGTTCCTCGACGTGGCGTTCCCACGCCACGAACGCGACCAGCGCCACGACCGCGACGGCGAAACCGACGAGGATGACCGGGCTCGTCCAGCCGTTGCTCGGGGCTTCGATGATCGACGCCACCAGCGCGCCGAGGCCGAGAATCGAAAGTACCGCCCCCACGACGTCGATGCGCGGCCGCTCTGGATTTCGCGACGTGGGCACGAGGAACCGACCCGCGATCACCGCGCCGATCACGATGGGCACGTTGACGATGAACACCGAGCCCCACCAGAAGTGGTCGAGCAGGAACCCACCGGTCACCGGCCCGAGGGCGACCGCGATCCCGGCGACGCCCGACCACAGGCCGATCGCCAGCGCGCGCTCCCGCGCGTCGGTGAAGACGTTGGTGAGGATCGACAGCGTCGCCGGCATGATCAGCGCGGCGCCGATGCCCATCACGGCCCGGGCCCCGATGAGCGCCGTGACGCCACCCGCGAACGCGGCGGAAGCCGAGGCGCCGCCGAAGATCACGAGTCCGAGGGTGAGCGCGCCCTTGCGCCCGAAGCGGTCTCCCAGGCTCCCTGCGGTGAGGAGCAGGCCCGCGAACACCAGCGTGTACGCGTCGACCACCCACTGGAGGTCGCTGATGCTGGTCCCCAGGTCGCGGACCAGGGTCGGGAGGGCGACGTTGACGATCGTGTTGTCGATCACGATCACCAGGAGGCTCACGCAGAGCACGAGCAGCGTGAGCCAGCGCCGGTCGTGGACCTGCTGGTCGTGGGTGGGAAGCTCGTCCATGGGAGACCTCGGGGAGGGGGAGGGGCGGGCGGCTATAACGATGTGATATCGAAGTGATGGTATAACTACGTTATTGCGAGTGTCAAGCGAGACCTCGGGGCATGGGAGAGACTGCGAACCGATGGCACGCACCCGCGACGACCAGGGACGGCGGATCCTCGAGGCGGCGAGCGAGCTGCTCTCGCAGGAGGGTGCGAGCGCGCTGAGCGTGCGGCGCATCGCCGCGGCCGCCGGGTGCTCCACCATGGGCCTCTACAGCCGTTTCGGCGGCAAGGACGGCGTGGTCGACGAGCTGTTCGCCGAGGGCTTCGAACGGCTGATCGAGGCGATGCAGGCCAAGGCGCCCACCGACGATCCGCTCGCCGACCTCCGCGCCTGCGCCGAGAGCTACCGCGACACCGCCCTCGCCAACGCCACCCACTACATGGTGATGTTCGGCGGCGCGGTCCCCGGGTTCGAGCCCTCCGAAGCCAGCCACCTGCTCGCCCACGAGGCCTTCGCCGGCCTGGTCGCCCGGGTCCGCCGGTGCACCGACGCCGGGGTGCTCGGCGGCCGCGCCGACGAGGTCGCCGAGGTCTTGTGGGGCTCCATCCAC
The DNA here is from genome assembly GCA_963750045.1 of uncultured Actinomycetes bacterium. Taxonomy (GTDB): domain Bacteria; phylum Actinomycetota; class Acidimicrobiia; order IMCC26256; family DASPTH01; genus DASUAS01. Next base: position 412,711 of record CAVVPD010000007.1, read on the forward strand.
GGGTTGGTGATGCTGGAGGTCGTGGGTATCAACCCGACCGGGGGTGACCCCACCGCCCGCTTCGCCCGGGCGCTCGACATCCTCTTCGACGGGTTCTCCCATGGCTGATTCCGTGAACCGCCGGCTCCGCGACCTCCGGGACCTCCCGGCCCGGGCCACCGACCGCGCCCGGGCGCTGGTCGACACCACGCTCGACCGCGTCTTCGACGAGCCGTTCGACGTGCGTTCGGCGGACGAGTTCGAGGAACTGGTGGCAGCGGGCCCCATCGGCAACGGCCCGGGGCCGGCCGCGACGAGCCTCGGCGCGTTCGTCGCCGCCGCCACTCCCCTCGCACGACGCGCCCTCTCGGCGGCGACCCGATCGTCGAAGGTCGCGACCAAGGCCCCGCTGCCGTCGTCGAAGATGCTGAGGATCGGAATCGCGTCGATCCCCGTCGCCCTGCGCCTGAGCACCACGACCCGGCGGGGCGTGCGCGAGCTGCAGCTCCTCGCGTCGTACGTGATCAGCCGCCTCCGGATTGCGGGCGTGAACCCCGAACGCGGCCTGGTGCGGACGCTCACCCTCTCGCTCTACGTCGACCCGGCCCGGCGTCCGGCCCTCGACACCGCCGGCTCCCGGGCCGCCGGCGCGATCAGCCGCCAATGGGTGCTCCGCTCGCTGGGGGGCGACGCCGAGACGGCGATCCGAGCCCGGGCCCGCCGTCAGGCCGAGGCGCTCGAACGACTCGACCTGAGCGCGTTGGCCGCGATGTGGGCACGGCGAGGAGCAATTGACGTCTAGTTGAAACGTTCGGGCTCAAATGACGGGCCGTGCGTGCCGACACACTCCTCATGCACCGTCGGCCCTTCCTCGCGCTGGTCGCCGTCGCGTTCGTGGCCCTGACCGCGACCGCGTGCCTCCCACCCGCGGACTCGACCACGACCCCGACGACCACCACCCCGAGCGTGCCCGCCGCGGCCATCGGGTACTGCCCGGTCAAGGGCTTCACCTACGGCAACGGCTTCGGCCCACTCCCGGGCGGCGGGTACCACTACGGGGTCGACATGGGGGCACCCGAGGGCAGGCCCGTGTACGCGGTGCGCAACGGGACGCTCTGGTACTGGAGCACGGGCGACATCGGCGGCTACTCCGTGTACCTCGAGGCCGACGACGGCAACACGTACTACTACACCCACCTCACCGCGTACGCGGCGAAGCTCGAGAACACCCAGCGCCCGGTGAACCAGGGGGACGTGATCGCATCGGTCAACCACACCGGCAACGCCAACGGATACGACCACCTGCACTTCGAGATCCGCAAGGGTGGCCCGAACGGCACACGGGTGGATCCCCGCCCGACGTTGGACGCCGCCGGCTGCGCGTAGCTCCGTCGAAGCGACGGTCGAGCGGGCTCTTCCCGGCGAAAGGCGCCCCGAGGCCGGAGCCCTACGATGGCGCGCGACGAGCCGCGCGCGACGACGCGCGGGAGCGAAGGAGCGCCGAATGGCCGTCACCGACGAGTTGCCCGACCAACCCCGCTGGCAGGGGATCAACCACCTCGCGCTGGTGACACCGGACATGGACGCGACCGTGCGCTTCTACGTGGGCGTGCTCGGCATGCGACTCGTCGCCACCACGATGGCCGGCCCGATGCGCCACTACTTCTTCGAGATGGGCCGGGGCAACACGGTGGCGTTCTTCGAGGTCGAGGGAGCGGAGACGTTCGCCAAGGCGGCCGGCGGCCCCACCGACCGCGCCATCCAGCTCGACCACATCTCTTTCGACGTGCCCGACGAGCACACGCTGGAACAGCTGCGCAAGCGCCTCCTCGCGGCCGGCTCGGAGGTCACCACGGTCGTCGACCACGGCTTCATCCGCTCGGTGTACTTCACCGACCCCAACGGCATCGCGCTCGAGGCGTCGTGGTGGGTCGTGGAGGGCACGGGCCGGCCGTCGGACTACAACGACCCCGCGCTCTTCGGCGATCCCGATCCGGTGCCCACGGTCGTGGAGCTCCAGGCCGGCGGGATCACCGACGTGCCGCGGACGCGTCTCACGTGATCGACGCGGGGATCACCTCGCCGTCGGGGCCGAGCACGGGCGCGAGCTCGACCGCGGCGACCCGGTCCGCGGCGGCATCGGATCGGCACGCGCGCGCACGAACGCGGTGCCGAAGTAGGCGACCGCGAGCACGGTGGCGATGCCACCCACGCCGAAGCCCCACCGGGGACCCCACCGCTCGCTGATCCACCCCACCAGCGGACCTCCGATGGGCGTGCTGCCGAGGAGGGTGATCATGTACACCGACATGACGCGTCCGCGCATCTTCGGGTCGGACGTGAGCTGGATGAGCGAGTTGCACGTGGCGAGGAACGAGATCTGTCCCGCCCCGACGAGCACCAGCATGCCCACGAAGATGGGCAACGACGGTGAGAGTGCGGCGGCACAGATGGCGATCCCGAAGCCGAACCCGGTGAAGAGCAGGACGTCGCCTCGCGCCTGCGCCCGGTTGGCGACCACCAGCGCGCCGACGAGGGCGCCGGCCCCCATGGCGATGGTCATCCAGCTGTAGACCTCCGCGTTGCCGTCGAACGTGATCTTGGCGAGGAGCGGCAGCACCACGGGCGAGTTGATCGCGAAGGTGCCCACGATCAGCGTGAGCAGCAGGGTGGACCGCAGCTCGGGCGTACGCCATACGTACTGCAGCCCGGCTCGGATCTGGCCGCGCTCCCGCTCGACGGGCAAACCACGGTGCAGCTCGCTCGTGCGCATCAACAGCAGCGCGCCGATGATGAACACGAACGAGAATGCATTGATCGCGAAGCACACCCCGGTGCCCACCGCGACGATCAACACGCCACCGAGAGCAGGGCCGAGGATGCGCGCGACCTGGAAGATGGCACTGCTCAGGCCGATCGCGTTCGGCAGCCCCGCGGGCGTGACCATCTCGGGCACGAAGGACTGCCGCGTCGGGTTGTCGACCGCCAACGCGAGACCGAACACGAACACGATCACGTAGATCATGCCGAGCTGCACGGTGTTCGTGAGGTCGAGCACGGCGAGGAGCACGGCGACCGCGGCCATCGCGATCTGCGTGGCGAGCATCACGTTGCGCTTGTCGAAGCGGTCGGCGATCACGCCGCCCCACACGCCGAACAGGAGGGTGGGGATGAACTGCAGTGCGATGACGAGCCCGATGGCGAAGCCGCTGTTGTGCGACAGGTGCAGGACCAGCCAGCCCAGCGCGATGGTCTGCATCCAGGTCCCGCACTGCGACACCATCTGACCGAAGAAGAACAGGCGGAAATTTCGGACGTGCAGCGACTCGAACGTCGCGCTCCCCACGCTCATGCTCGCCCGCTCATGGCATGTCGTCCTGGAGCCGCTCGAGGATCGGGAGGGCGCGCGCGAGGGTGGCGCGCTCTTCCACGCTCAGGAGGGCAACGTGCTGGGCGAGGTAGGCGTCCTTGCGGGTGCGGCTCCGGGCGAGCAGGTCGCGCCCCCGCTGCGTGATCTCGGCCCGGGCGACTCGCCGGTCGTCGGGGTCGACGGCCCGAGTCGTGTAGCCGTCCTCCTCGAGCCGGGCGACGATGCGGGTCATGCTCGGGGGTTGCACCTGCTCGACCGCGGCCAGCTCGCCCAGGGTCACCGGACCGAGGCGTTCGATGGTCGCGAGCGCGCCCTGGCTGCTCGCGGTGAGCTCCTCGCCGGCGATCGCGGCCTGCTGGCGGATCCGGCGTGACAGGCGGGCCACGGCCAGCCGCAGCCGCGCCCCCAGTGCGGCGGGGTCGGTGCCCGAGGTGGTCGTGCCCGGGCCGGTCGCGGCGGGAGCCGGTGCGCTCATGGCCAAGAGTTTAGCCGAACTAATTAGCGTTGCAAAGCAATCGTTCCCGGCCCGGGGGTCCGCCGGTTCACGACAGCGACTCCCGCAGCTCTCGCTTCAGGACCTTGCCCATCCCGTTGCGCGGCAGCTCGTCGACGAACACGGCCCGCCGCGGGGTCTTGTAGTCGGCGAGCATCGTGCGGACGTGGGCGAAGAGGGCGTCGGTGTCGATCGGTTCGTGCGCCACGACCACCGCGAGGAGGTCTTCACCGAGCACGTCGTGCTCCACGCCGATCACCGCGGCGTCGGCCACCCCCGGGAACGTCATCAGCGCCGCCTCCACCTCCGCCGACGCCACGTTCATCCCGCCGCGGATCACGAGATCCTTCCTGCGGTCGGCGTAGAAGAGGAAGCCGTCGTCGTCGACGTAGCCGAGGTCACCGGTGTGCAGCCAACCCCCCGCCAGGGTCGCGGCGGTCTGTTCCGGATCGTCGCGGTAGCCGCGCATCACCGCGGGAGAGCGCAGCACGATCTCTCCGAGCTCGTTCGGCGCGGCGGACGCACCGGAGTCGACGTGCACCGCGAACCGGGTCCACGGCCCCATCCCCCGGTTCCCGATCGAACCGGCCTTGGCCAGGACGTGCTCGGGCCTGCACACGGTCCCACCGGGCCCGGCTTCGGTCTGGCCGTAGAGGTTCGTGAGCGCGCACCCGGCGAAACCCTCTGCCAGTCGCTCGAGCGTGACCACGCTCATCACCGAACCACCGAACACGAGGTGGCGCAGCGACGGCGGTCGACGACCGAGGTCGACATCGCGCACCACGAGGTTCAGCATCGACGGCGCCCCGAGGTACGTGGTCGCCCCGACCTCCTCGGCCTGGGGGAGCATGCGGTGCTGGTCGAACTCCGGCTCGACGACGAGGTGCGCGCCGGCGGCCAGGCACGCGAGGGGATTGGTGTGCACACCGGTCGACGTGAAGTACGGGATCGCGCTCTGGTACACGTCGTCAGCGTCGAGGTCGCTCGCGTGAGCGAGCTCGAGGCCTGCCGCCACGTTGTTGGCGTGGGTGAGCTCGACGCCCTTGGGCCGACCCGTCGTCCCCGAGGTGTACAGCACGTCGGCGAGGTCGTGTTCGGTGACCGGCGCACCGCTGCGCGCCCGCTGACCGGCGACCAACGCGACGAGGCCGCCGCTCACGTCGAGCACGCGCGTCGCGCGTGGTGGCGCCGACGGCCCGTGCCAGCGCCAGGTGGTCCTGGCCGGAGCAGAGGAGGGAGACGCCGGCATGGCCGACGATGTACTCGACCTCGGGGCGGGCGAGGCGGGTGCCGAGCGGGACCGCCACCGCGCCCAGCCACTGGGTCGCCCAGTGCAGCACCAGGGCCTCCAGCCCGGCTCGGTTGTCGAGGTGGACCCCGACGGTCGTGCCGGCGTCCGCACCCGAAGCGACGAGGAGCGCGGCGGCGCGGGCCACCACCTCGGTGAGTTGCGACGCGCCCAACGTCACGAGCTCGCCGTTCGCGGACGTCGCCGTGAGCGCGGGCGCGCGCCCCGTGCCGCCACCGCCTCGAACTGGCCGACCATCGTGCGCCAGGGCGCGTCTCCGGGAAGGGGCTCGAGGCTCATGGGCGGCGCGACGAGGAACCCGTCAGCCCGACTTCTTCGGCACCTTGGCGCCGACGGTGAGGGTGACGGTGGAGCCCTCGGGAGCACGACCGCCGGCCGGATCCTGCGCGAGGACCGTGCCGTCGTCGGCGCTCGACGACGCGGGCGTGGTCGTGACCGTGACCGCGAAGCCACGGTCCTCGAGCTCGGAGATCGCGTCCCCACGGTCCCAGCCGACGATCGGCGGCACGTTGACCAGCTTGGGCCCGGACGACACGGTCAGCGTGACCGTGCTGCCGCGCAGGACCGTCTGGTCGACGCCCGGGCTCGACCTCAACACCTGACCCGCGGGCGCGCTCCTGCTGCTCGCGGTCTGGACCGCGACCTCGAGACCGTCGTTCTGCAATTCCGCGCGGTCGCGGTCGCCTCGTCGAGGCCCTCCACGTTGGGCACCTTCAGGTGCGGATCGGCCGCGACGACGACCTCCACCGGTTCGCTCTTCTTCGCCTTCAGATAGGCGGCCGGCGTGGTGCTCATCACCGTGCCTGCATCGACGTCGTCGCGGTAGTCGGGGGTGACGGCGACGTCGAGGAACCCGCGGCGGGCGAGCGCGGTGCGGGTGTCGTCGATCGTGCGGCCGACCACGTCGGGCACCGTCGCCGTCGTACGGCTGACGGTCAGGCGGATCGCGCTGCCCTGCTCGCGCCGCTCCCCGTTGGCCGGGGACTGCTTCAGGATGATGCCGCCCGGCCGGGGGCTGTCGACGAACACCGCGTCGATCTGGAAGCCGGACTCCTCCATCGCAGCGGCCGCGCTGAACACGTCGTGGTCCACCACGTCGGGGACCGCGACGATCGGCGCGTGCTCGGTGATCTTGGCGTACGCCACCACGCCGCCGACGACGAGCAGCATCGGCGCGGCAAGGACGGCGACCCAGTGACGGGTCCGCCAGTTGCGGGGCTGCTTCGGCGGCTGCGGTGCTGGCGGTCCGGCCGGCGGCGCCCCCGCCCACGACCGGCGCCGCCGGGGCTTCGGCGGCTTGAGCGGCTTCACCGGTCTGGGTGCCTTCGCCACCTTGGGGTAGGTGGTCTTGGCCCGCCGGAAGCGACGCGCCTTCGGGGCGGGCGCGGGCGTGCGGGGCGGCGGCGCCATGATCCCCACGGCCGGCGCGGCGGCCACGGGCAGCACCGAGGTGGGATCGGCGCCGCTGGCGCGCGCGGTGGCGCCGGTGTCGACGTCGACCGGGACCGCGGTCACGGGCGTCGGCGTGGGCGGACCGGCCGCTCCGGGCACCGCGGTCGCCGCCGCCGCGGCGCCGACGGCGCGGAGGTCGTCGCGCAGTTCGGCCGCGAGCTGGTAGCGCGCGCTCGGCTCCGCTGCACGCGCCCGGCAGATGGCGCGCTCGAGATCGGTGACGGGCTCGGGGCCATCGCCGGTGGGGCGCTCACCGGTGAGCAACTCGGTGAGCACGATGCCGAGCGAGTAGACGTCGCTGCGCGCGTCGGCGGGCAGGCCGGCGACCTGTTCGGGTGAGAGGTACCCCACCGTGCCGAGCACGACCCCCGGCTCGGTGAGCGCCTCACCGGCGGTCGACTGGGCGATGCCGAAGTCGGTGACCTTCACCTCGCCGGTCGGGGTCAGGAGCACGTTGCCCGGCTTCACGTCCCGGTGCACGACCCCGTGATGGTGCGCGTGGGCGAGGGCGTCGGCGATCTGCGCCCCGATGGCCGCGACCTCGGCCGGGGCCAGGGCACCCCGCTCGCGGAGCTCGGCGCGCAGGCTGTGCCCGGCGACGAACTCCATGACGATGAAGGGCTCGGTGCCGCCGCCCCAGTCGTAGACACCGACCACGTTGGGGTGGTTCAGGCGTGCCGCGGCCCGAGCTTCACGCTTGAACCGCTCCGCCGAGGCGGGGGTGACGGTGGTCGTCGGCACCTTGACCGCGACCGGGCGCTCGAGCAGGCGGTCGCGAGCCCGGTAGACGTCGCCCATGCCGCCCGAACCGAGCCGGACCCCGAGCTCGTAACGGTCGGCGAGGAATTCCACGACCGGCGCCACGCCCCAACCCTACCCAGACGCCCCGGCGTGATCCCGTCGGCCTCCAAAATCCGATTGATCGGTCAGGAATGATGCCCTAGCGTCGGCATGCCGCGAACCCGCGAGACGACTTCAGGCCGACCCGCCGTCAGGAGATCGACATGTCCGACAACTGGGGCTTCGAGACCAAGCAGGTGCACGCCGGGGCGACCCCCGACCCGACCACCGGGGCCCGCGCCGTCCCGATCTACCAGACCACCAGCTTCGTGTTCCGCGACACGGAGCACGCGGCCGCGCTGTTCGGTCTGGCCGAGCTCGGCAACATCTACACGCGGATCATGAACCCCACCCAGGCCGCGTTCGAGGACCGGGTCGCCGCGCTCGAGGGCGGCGTGGGCGCGCTCGCCACCGCCAGCGGGCAGGCCGCGCAGACCATCGCGCTCCTCAACCTGGCGGAGGGCGGAGGCCACATCGTGTCGTCGGCGTCGCTCTACGGCGGCACCTACAACCAGTTGCACTACACGTTCCCCAAGCTCGGCGTCGAGGTGTCGTTCATCGACGACCCCGACGATCTCGACGCGTGGCGCGCCGCGATCCGGCCGAACACGCGTGCGTTCTACGGCGAGAGCATCGGGAACCCCAAGGGTGACGTGCTCGACTTCGAGGGAATCGCTGCGGTCGCGCACGACGCCGGGATCCCGCTGGTGATCGACAACACCCTGGCATCGCCCTACCTCGCGCAGCCGTTGCGATGGGGCGCCGACATCATCACGCACTCGGCCACGAAGTTCATCGGCGGCCACGGCACGTCGATCGGCGGGATCATCGTCGACGGCGGCAAGTTCGACTACGTGGCGAGCGGGCGCTTCGCCAACTTCACCGAGCCCGACCCGAGCTACCACGGTCTGATCTTCTCGGAGCTGCCCGAGCCGCTCCGGCCCGCGCAGTACATCCTCAAGGCCCGCCTCCAGTACATGCGCGACGTCGGTGCGGCGGTGTCCCCCTTCAACGCCTTCCTCTTCATCCAGGGCCTCGAGACCCTGAGCTTGCGGATGGAGCGCCACTCGCAGAACGCGCTCGCGGTGGCGCAGTGGCTCGAGGCGCGCGACGAGGTCGAGTGGGTCAAGTACCCCGGCCTGGCCTCGAGCCCTTGGAACGAGCGGGCCGAGAAGTACTTGCCGAACGGATGCGGCGCGATCGTGGCGTTCGGCATCGAGGGCGGCCTGGAGGCCGGCCAGAGGTTCGTCGACTCGCTCGAGCTGCACAGCCACCTCGCCAACGTGGGTGACGTCCGCAGCCTGGCCATCCACCCGGCCACCACCACCCACCAGCAGCTCGAGGGTGCGGAGCAGGAAGCCACCGGCGTGACGCCCGACCTCGTGCGCCTGTCGGTGGGGATCGAGTCGATCGACGACATCCTCGCCGACCTCGACGCCGGCTTCCGTGCCGCCAAATCCTGAGCGGCGCGTCGTGACGAGGGGAGGCGGGCGACCGTGAGCGAGCTGTTCCCGGTCACGGGCGCATGGCGACCGGGCGACGACCCCGGACGACGGCAGTTCCACACCTTCGACGACGGTCTGAAGCTCGAGGCGGGAGGCCGGCTCGAGCGGCCGACCGTGGCCTACGAGACGTGGGGCACGCTCGCGCCGGACGCGTCGAACGCGGTGCTCGTGCTGCACGCGCTCACCGGCGACAGCCATGCCGCGGGTCCGGCAGGACCGGGCCACGGCGACGTCGGCTGGTGGGACGGCACCATCGGACCGGGGTGCGCGATCGACACCGACCGGTTCTTCGTCGTGTGCCCCAACGTCCTCGGCGGCTGTCAGGGCACGACCGGGCCGTCCTCCGTCGCGCCCGACGGGCGGCCCTACGGCTCACGGTTCCCGGTCACCACGATCCGCGACCAGGTCGCCCTCGAGGTCGCCCTGGCCGACGTGCTCGGCGTCGACCGCTGGTACGGCGTCGCCGGTGGCTCGATGGGCGGCATGCGGGTGCTCGAGTGGACCGTCGGGCATCGCGACCGCGTCGAGCGCGCGGTCGTGATCTCGGTGGGCGCCCAGGCCACCGCCGAAGAGATCGCGCTGTGCCACGTGCAGATGCGCGCCATCCGGGCCGACCCGAACTGGCGCGGCGGCGACTACTACGACGCGCCGGCCGGTGAAGGGCCACACGAAGGCCTGGCCATCGCGCGGGGTATCGGCCACATCAGCTACCGGACCGAGCTCGAGCTCGCCGCCCGGTTCGGCCGCGACCACCAGCCCGGCGAGGAGCCGTTCGGTGGTGGGCGCTACGCGGTCGAGTCCTACCTCGACTACCACGGCGACAAGCTGGTGCGCCGCTTCGACGCCGACAGCTACCTCGTGTTGTCCGAGGCGATGAACCACCACGACGTCGGCCGCGACCGCGGCGGGATCGCCGCCGCGCTGGCCACCGTCACCGCCGACGTCACCATCGCCGGCATGTCGTCGGACTGGCTGTACCCGGTACGCCTCCAGCAGGAGCTGGGAGAGCTCATCCCGACGTCGTCGACCGTCGAGATCGTCCAGACCATCTCGGGTCACGACGGCTTCCTCGTGGAATCCGACGCGGTGAGCGCCATCCTCCGCCGCGCGTTGGCATAGCCCCGCCACTCACCCCGCTCCCCCACACTCCCCCCGAACGTGTGTCGGTCGAGTGTCGCGGGCGACACCGGATCGACACATGTTCGTCAGGGGGATGACACCGCGTCCAGCGCTTGGCGGAGATCGGCGACGAGGTCGTCGGTGGTCTCGATGCCGACCGAGAGACGGACGAGCGCAGGATCGACGGCGAGCGGCGAGCCCACCGCTGACGCATGCGTCATGCGCGCCGGGTGCTCGATGAGCGATTCGACCCCGCCGAGCGACTCGGCGAGGGTGAAGAACCGGGTGCGGGCGACGATCTCGAGCGCCGCTTCCTCGCCGCCGGCGGCGAGGAAGCTCACCATGCCGCCGAAGTCGCGCATCTGACGCCGGGCCACCGCATGGCCCGGGTGGTCCGCCAACGCCGGGTAGAGCACGCGCGCCACCGCCGGGTGCTTCACCAACATGCCCACGACAGCGCTGGCGTTCTCGCAGTGGCGCTCCATGCGGACCGCGAGCGTCTTGAGCCCGCGCAGCACCAGGTAGCAGTCGAACGGGCTCGGCACCGCGCCGACGGCGTTCTGCAGGAAGCCGATCCGATCCGCGATCTCGGGGTCGCTCGTGGCGGCGAAGCCGCCGACCACGTCGGAGTGCCCACCCAGGTACTTGGTGGCCGAATGCACCACCACGTCGGCACCCAGTGCGAGCGGTCGTTGCAGGTACGGCGTGGCGAAGGTGTTGTCGACGACCACCCGCGCGCCGCGCTCGTGCGCGAGCGCGCAGACGCCGACGACGTCGACGACGGTGAGCGTGGGATTGGTCGGGGTCTCCACCCACACGAGCGCGGTGCCGTCGGACCAATCGCGCTCGAGCGCGTCGAGGTCCGTGAGGTCGGCGACGCTCCACTCGATGCCGGCAGGCGCCAGCACCTTCGAGACCAGCCGGAACGTGCCGCCGTACGCGTCGTCGGGGACGACCACACGCTGCCCGGGGGCGAGCAGGCGCAGGACGGCGTCTTCGGCGGCCATGCCGCTGGCGAACGCGAACCCGTGGACGGCGCCCTCGAGCGAAGCCAGGCACTCCTCGTACGCGTGGCGGGTGGGGTTCCCGCTGCGCGCGTACTCGTAGCCGGCGTGCTTGCCGACCTCCTCCTGCACGAACGTCGACGACAGCGTGATGGGTGTGACCACCGCGCCGGTTGCAGGATCGGGTGGCTGGCCGACATGGATGGCCCGCGTCTCGAAGCCCATGGTCCATTCGGGCACGGAGCCGGCCTGCCGTTCGGGCACGGAGCCGGCCTGCCGTTCCTCGTCGGTCACACTGCCGAACGATCCGCGAGGAACGTGAGCACGTCGGAACGGGTGAGCACGCCGACGGGATGACCTCCGTCGAGCACGAGCACCGCGGTGCAGGACTCCAGCCGCTCGACGACGTCGGTGACGGTCTCACCGATCCCCAGCATCGGCGGCGCGGGTTCCATCAGCTCGCCGACCGGGCGGTCGAGCACCGCCGGGTCGCGGAACGCCTTGTCCATCAGGGGGAGCTCCGACACCGCACCCGAGACCTCCTTGGCCGCGAGCGGCTGCTCGGTGGTCGTCGCCACGACGAGCTGCGACACGCCGAGCGCGCGCATCCGCGCGAACGCGTCGCGCGCGGGCGTGTCGGCGGTGATCACCACCAACTCGGGGATCGAATCGTCTTTGGCCGCGAGCACGTCGCCCGCAGTCGGGCCCGCGCTGCGCAGGAAGCCGTAGTGCGTCATCCAGCCGTCGTCGAAGATCTTCGACAGGTAGTTGCGACCCGAGTCGGGGAGCAGCACGACCAGGACCGCGTCGGGGCCGAGCTCACGCCCGACGACCAGCGCCGCGTGGACCGCGGTGCCGCACGATCCCCCGATCAGGAGCCCCTCTTCGGCGGTGACGCGGCGCGCCGCGGAGAACGACTCCGCGTCCGTGACCTTGATCGTGCGGTCGACCGTCGACGGGTCGAACGTCGTGGGCCAGAAGTCCTCCCCCACGCCTTCGACGAGGTAGGGACGCCCCGAGCCGCCGGAGTACACGGAGCCTTCGGGGTCGGCGGCGATCACCTGCACGGCCGGGTTCCGGGCCTTCAGGGCGCGGGCGACACCGGTGATGGTGCCCCCGGTCCCCACCCCGGCCACGAAGTGGGTGACGCGACCCTCGGTCTGGCGCCAGATCTCGGGACCGGTCGAACGCTCGTGCTCGGCCGGGTTGGCCGGATTGGAGTACTGGTCCGGACGGAACGCACCCGGCGTCTCCCGGGTGAGGCGGTCGGCGACCGAGTAGTACGAGTCGGGGTGCTCGGGTGCCACCGCGGTGGGGCACACCACGACGTCGGCGCCGTAGGCGCGCAGCAGCGACACCTTCTCCTCGCTCATCTTGTCCGACATCACGAAGATGCACCGGTAGCCGCGCTGCGCGGCCACGATGGCGAGCCCGGCGCCGGTGTTCCCCGAGGTCGGCTCCACGATGGTGCCACCCGGTCGGAGCAGCCCGTCACGCTCGGCGGCGTCGATCATGGCGACCGCGGGGCGGTCCTTCACACTCCCCCCGGGGTTGAACATCTCGACCTTGGCCAACAGGTCGCACTCGAGCTCACGGCCGACCCGAGCGAGTCGAACCAGCGGCGTGTTGCCCACCAGATCGAGGAGCGAGTCGGCCACGTCCATCGTCATGCCCGCGCGACGTTAGTGCCCTAGGCGTTCAGCAACCCGGCGATCACGTTCACCGTGGTGGCGAGGATCACCGCGCCGAACAGGAACGACGTCAGCGCGTGGCCCAGCACCTGGCGGCGCATCGCCCGCTGTGTGATGTCGGTGTCGGAGACCTGGAAGGTCATTCCCACCGTGAACGCGGTGTACGCGAAGTCGAGGTAGTCGGGCTGCTCCGAACCTCGCGTCTTGAAGTCGATCCCGCCCTGCGGCGGCGAGTAGTAGACGTGTGCATACCGCAGGGCGAACACGGTGTGCACGAGCACCCACGAACAGGCGATGGTGAAGACCCCGGTCGCCTCGAGCAGCACCTCCTGCGCGTGCGCCGGCTCGTTGGCCTTCAGGAACGCCACCACGACCCCGACCAGGCTGACCACCGACGCGCCCAGGAGCAGCAGGTGGGTCCCCGCCCGGGTGTCGTCCTCGGCGAGCGCGAACCGCTCGGTCTGCTCCGGTGTGAACCCCCCGATCGCGGCCCAGACCGACACGACCACCACGAGCGCCGTGACGTCCCACCCCACGAGCACGGTGAGCTGCCACGGCGCGAACCACGAGACGGCGAACGCGGCCACTGCGCCGATCGCGACCGCGACGAGCGCCCGCGTCCGGCCCGATTGCGCCCGGAGGAACCACCCCGAGAAGTCCACGCGGGGAGTCTCGCGCCGCGAGACCAGACAACCGGTGACAGACTGCAGCAATGGCACCCGTCGTGACCCTGTCGGCTTCATTCGGTGCCGGGGGGAGCCTCATCGGACCACTCGTGGCCGAGCAGCTCGGGCTCCCGTTCCTCGATCGCGCCATCCCCGTCGCGGTGGCGAAGGCTCTGGCGGTGCCGATGGCCGACGTGGTCGCGCACGACGAGCGCCGGACACCGAGCCTCGGCCGCATGCTCGCGAGCCTGGCGCGCGCGGCAGCCGCGCCCGACACCGCGTTCGGCTCCGCGCCGACCGCCGCCCGCGCGTCGCTCGGCGATCAACCCGAGCAGGCCTTCCGCGACCAGACCGAATGCGTGATCCACCAGATCTCCGACACCACCGGTGGTGTGATCCTGGGGCGAGCGGCCGCCATCGTGCTCCACGACCAGAAGTCGGCGTTGCACGTTCGGCTCGACGGTCCGGTCGAGGCACGCATCCAGCGCGCCATCGGGTTCGAGGGAATTCGCGAGGCCGAGGCCCGCAAGATTCTCGCCGAGACCGACCGGGCACGCGAGGGCTACGTGAAGCACTTCTACAAGTGCGACGCCCGCGACGCCCGCCACTACCACTTGGTGCTCGACTCCACCACCTTCGAGGTCGATGCCTGCGCCGAGCTCATCGTGGCCGCGGCGCGGGCCCGTCACCTCCAGGCGTCGTAGCCGGCACTCTACGTGCGCGTCATGCCTTGCGGTACTTCCGCACGGCCAGCGCGGTGAAGGCGACGGTGATGCCGATCGTCCACAACACGAAGTGCACCACCGCCGTCGACAGGTGCACTTGGCTGACCTTGTAGAGGTTGTCGCTGCCGAGCGCGAATCCGCGAGCGGTGTCGATCGCCGCCGTCACCGGGTTGACACGCGCCGCCGGTTGCATCCAGCCCGGCAACCGCGAGATCGGCGCGAAGGCCGAGCTGGTGAAGATCAGCGGCAGCAACGGGATGAACACCGCGGCCTGCACCGTCTCCGGATCCTGCACGGTGAGACCCATGTACTCCGAGAACGTGATGAGCGACATGCCGAACAGCACGGCCACGAACGGCATCCCGATGGCGCCGAGCACGCTGCCGTGGAAGTGGAACCCGATGACCAGCGCGGCCACGAGGAGCAGGCACACCTGGTACACGAGCCGGAGCGTGTCGCTGAGCGTGCGGCCGAGGAGGAAGCCCGAGCGTGCGATCGGGAGTGAGCGGAACCGGTCGATCATGCCGGTGTGGAGGTCGTCGGCGATGCCGATGCCCGATTGCACGCCCGTGAACACCATCGTCTGGATGATCACCGCGGGGACGACGAAGTCCTTGTAGCTGATGCCGGTGTTGCCCAGGCTCGCGATCGCACCGAACACGAACGCGAACAGGATGAGCTGCATGATCGGCTGGACGGTCGAGAAGATGATGAGCCGCTTGTTGCGCCACACCTTCATGAGGTTGCGCTGCGCGAGCAACCAGATGTCGAGCGCCACCCGCGGGAGGTCGAGCGCGGCACGCTCTTCGACGCTGGGCGCCTCGATGTCGGTGGCGATGGACGTCATCAGTCGCGCCGCGGTGCGTTCAGGGGCCGGGGCGGAGCCTGCTCGGGGCGCTCTTCGGCGTTCACCCGCTGCGTGAGGCTCAGGAACACGTCGTCGAGGGAGGGGCGCCGCAGGCTCAGGTCGGCGATCTCGACCTCGTCGGCGTCGAGGTTGCGCAGGGCGTGCGTGAGCGCGGAGGCGCCCATGTCGACGGGCACGATCACCTCGCCCAGGTCGGCGTCGACCGTGAGCTCGTGCTCGCCCAGCCCGAACGCCCGCGTCATGCTGGCGACGGCGCGGCCGACGTGGGCGCGGTCCTCGACGACCACGTGCAGGACGTCTCCCCCCACCGCACGCTTCAACTCGTCGGCGGTGCCCTCGGCGATCACGACGCCCGCGTCGATGACGCTGATCCGCTCGGCGAGGTGGTCCGCCTCCTCGAGGTACTGCGTGGTCAGCACGATGGTGGTCCCTTCCTCCTTCAGCTCGCTGATGACGTCCCACAGGCTGAGGCGGCTGCGCGGATCGAGGCCCGTGGTCGGCTCGTCGAGGAAGAGCACGCTGGGCGCCACCATCAGGCTGGCCGCGAGATCGAGGCGCCGACGCATCCCGCCCGAATAGGTGCGCAACGAGCGATCCGCGGCGTAGTCCAGCTCGAAGACCGTGAGGAGCTGGGCCGCGCGCTCGCGGGCGTGCTGCTTGCGCATGCGACCGAGGCGGGCGACGAGCACGAGGTTCTCCCGGCCCGTGAGGTAGTCGTCCACGGCCGCGTACTGTCCGGTGAGCCCGATCACGCTCCGGACGAGCTGCTGCTGGCGGACGACGTCGTACCCGCCGACGGTGGCCCTGCCGTCTTCGAAGTCGAGCAGCGTGGTGAGGATCCGGATGGTGGTGGTCTTGCCGGCGCCGTTCGGGCCGAGCAGCCCGACGAGCCCCCCTCGGGCACCACGAAGTCGACGCCGGCCAGCGCGGTGAAGTCGCCGAAGCGCTTGATCAGCCCGACGGCTTCGACGCCCTGCACCGCCCGAACCTACCGGCTTCCCGGATTCCCCACCACGTCGTTCGATGGTCACAGTCACACCCCCGCCGTACGATCCGGGACGATGACGCCCACCCTCGTCGCCACGGGTTACGGCCGCGCGGCGGCGCAGGCGCTGCGCGACACGGTCGTCGCGGGCAAGCAGGGCGATCCGCTCGCGCCCGTGACCGTGGTGGTGCCCACCAACTACGTGGGCGTGGCGGCCCGACGGCTGCTCGCGGGCGGCACCCTCGGGGAGCTCACGGAGACCGGGCACGGCGTGGCCGGCGTCACCTTCCTCACCATCTACCGCCTCGCCGAGCTCCTCGGCGCGCCGCGTCTGGCCGGTGCCCGGCGCCGACCGGTGTCCACGCCGGTGCTGGCCGCCGCCGTGCGCGCGGTGCTCGGCGAAACCCCGGGCGTGTTCGGGGCGGTGGCTGCCCACCCGTCCACCGAAGCCGCACTGGTCGACGCCTACCGCGAGCTGTCGGTCTGCAACGCCGGCGCGCTCGACGCGTTGGCGGCCACCGGCCGGCGCGCGGGCGACGTCGTACGCATCTGCCGGGCCGTGCGCGCCGACCTCGCTCCGTCGTGGTACGACGAGCGCGACCTGATGGACGCCGCCATCGCGGTGATCGGCGACGGCAGCCCCGTGCTGCTCGATCTCGGCCGCGTCGTGCTGCACCTGCCGCAGGAGCTGTCGCTCCCCGGCGCCGCGATCGGTGCGCGCGCTGGCGGAGCACGTGCCGGTCACCGTGATCGCCGGGTTCACCGGTGTCGGGCGAGCCGACGCGAGCGTGCGCGTCTCACTCGCGTGCCTGGGGCTCGGCGCTGCTGCGGGCGGCCCGTCGACCGTGCCGGTGCACGGCACCCGCGTCGTGTCGGTGTCGGATCCCGACGACGAGGTGCGCGCCGTCGTGCGCACGGTGTTCAGCGCGCTGCGCGACGGCGTGGCGCTGGAGCGCATGGCCATTCTCTACGGATCGGCCGAGCCCTACGCACGGCTCGTGCACGAACAGCTCGACGCTGCGGGGAT
The DNA here is from genome assembly GCA_963750045.1 of uncultured Actinomycetes bacterium. GTDB lineage: Bacteria > Actinomycetota > Acidimicrobiia > IMCC26256 > DASPTH01 > DASUAS01. Next base: position 429,743 of record CAVVPD010000007.1, read on the forward strand.
CCCCCACAACGGCGCCGCGGTCCGCACGCTCGCCGAGAGCGTGCTCGGCCGCTCGCTCCTCGGACTGCTCGCGCTGCCCGACCGCGACTTCCACCGCCACGACGTGATGCGTCTGTTGGCCTCGGCGCCGGTGTTCCACGCGGGCCAGAGCGTCCCCGCGGCACGGTGGGAGCGCACCAGCCGCACCGCGGGCGTCGTCCGCGGCCCGAGGCAGTGGGACGAGCGCCTCGAGCGCCATGCCCGGGCCCTCGAGCGGTCGGTCGCGGAGGAGCGGTCGGTTCCCGATCGCGAGCCTCGCCCCGAGCACTACGAGCGTGAGCTCGTAGCCACGCGTGCGCTCCAGGAATTCGTCGCCGACCTCGTGCGCGAGCTGACCGTCGAGCCGGGCCGCAGTTGGCGCGAGCTCTCCCGTTGGGCCGAACGGCTCGTGCGCGACCACCTCGCTCCCGAGCCCCGTCGCGGCGCGTGGCCGGAGCAAGAGCGCCAGGCTGCCGACAAGGTGGAGGCGGCGCTCGAACGCCTCGCCGGACTCGACGCGATCGAGGACGCACCCGGTCTCGACGTGTTCCGGCGCACGCTGGAGCTGGAGCTCGACGCCGATCTGGGCCGGGTCGGGCGCCTCGGCGACGGCATCCTCATGGGGCACGTCGCGCTCGGGACTCGGGCTGGATCTCGACCGGGTGTTCGTCTGCGGTCTCGCCGAAGGCATGTTCCCCACCCGCGTGCGCGACGACTCCCTGCTCCCCGACGCGGAACGGCGCGCCACCGACGGCGCGCTGCCGTTGCGCACGTCCCGCGTCGAAGACGACCACCGGCGCTTCCTCGCCGCGCTCGCGAGCGCCTCGCACGAGCGCGTGCTCTTCTGGCCACGCGGCGACCTCCGTCGCACCACCGAACGTATGCCTTCGCGCTTCCTCCTCGAGACGGTGACAGCACTCGGTGGTGAGCGACGCGGCGCCGACGACTTCGAAGACCTGCGCGCCGACTGGTACGCGCCCGTCCCTTCGTTCGCGGCCGGGATCGCACGGGTGGCGTTCCCCGCCACCGAGCAGGAGCACCGTCTGCGCGTGCTCCTCGACCACACTCGCGCCGGGCGCGGCGTCCACGAGCACGAGCTGCACGACCTCGACGTCGCGCTCCGGCGCGGGGTCGACGCCACGACCGCGCGTGCCGGCCCCGCCTTCACCCGCTACGACGGCAACCTCACCGGCCTCGACGTGGGTCGCCCGACCGATCCGTCGGTGGTCGTGTCGCCCACGCGCCTGCAGACCTACGCCTGGTGCCCGTTCGCGTACTTCATGGAACAGGTGCTGCACGTCGACATCCCCGAGTTGCCGGAGGAGCGCTACGAGCTGTCGCCTCTCGACCGCGGCAACCTCGTGCACGAGATCCTCGATATCTTCCTGCGCGAGGTGCTCGAGCGTCCCCGCGGCGCGCCGGAGGCGGATGCACCGTGGACCGACGCCGACCGCGCGAGGCTCCGGGAGATCGGCGAAGCCCGTGGCGCGGCCTACGAGGCCCAGGGGCTCACCGGTCGCCGCCTGTTCTGGCGACGCGATCAGCGACGGATCCTCGCCGATCTCGATCGGTTCCTCACCGAGGACACGTACGTGCGGGCGCTGCACCAGCTGCGGACGATCGCCACCGAGCTGCGCTTCGGGTTCGCCTCCGACGGTGCACCGCCCGTCGAGCTCGCGCTGTCCGACGGCAGGACCCTGCGCTTCCGGGGCGCCGCCGACCGTGTCGACCGGCTCGAGCGCGACGCGCTCTGGGTGATCGACTACAAGACCGGATGGCCTCGTGGCGTCGACCCCGACGATCCGACCGCCCGCGGCACGATGCTCCAGCTCCCCGTCTACGCGCACGCCGCGCGCGCGTCGTTCGGCGACGACACCACGCCGGTCGGCGCCTCCTACTGGTACGTGAGCACCAGAGGCGGCTTCCGCTGGGCAGAGCTGGTGCTCACACCCGCGGTCGAGGCGCGCGTCGACCACGTGCTGCGGGCGATCACCGACGGCATCGACGCGGGGGTGTTCCCGTGTCGGGTCGACCCCCCGTCCACGTGGTCGCGTCGCGAACGCACCTACGCCGACCCGGACGCGCGCGGCACCCGCGACCGGTACCGCGAGTGGGAGCGCAAGCGCGACGCGCCCGAGCTACGGGGCTACGTGGCCCTCGCCGAGCCCGACGACGAGCTGGGCGACGCAGACGGGGTCGACCGTGACGGCTGACGCGGTGCAGCAGAGCTTCCTCGACTTCGACGAGGACCTCGCGACGCGGGCCGCCATCGTCGCCGACCTCGACGACACGCTGTTCGTGGAGGCCGGTGCCGGGTCGGGGAAGACCAAGGCCCTCGTCGACCGCGTCGTCGCGCTGGTGACCGTGCGCGACGTCCCCATGCGCGAGATCGCGGCGGTCACGTTCACCGACAAGGCCGCGGCGGAGCTGCGCGACCGGATCCGCCGGCAGCTCGAAACGGTGGCGGCCGGCCCCGAGCCGGTGGCCGCCGGGCGCGCGGCAGGCGCGCTCGACGAGCTCGACGGGGCCGCGGTGTCGACGCTCCACGCGTTCGCGCAACGGCTGCTCAGCGAGCACCCGATCGAGGCCGGGCTCCCGCCCCGGATCGAAGTGCTCGACGACATCGGGTCCCAGCTCGCGTTCGAGGAACGCTGGACCCGCTTCGTCGACCAGCTGCTCGACGACCCTGCCCTCGAACGGCCCCTCCTCCTGGCGCTCAACGCCGACACGACGTTGACCACCCTCCGCACGCTCGCCTTGGCGTGCAACGCGAACTGGGACCTCGTCGCCGAACGCATGGGACCCGAACCCGACCCCCCGCCGCTCGCCGACACGCTCGGCCCGGTGTTCGCAGCCCTCGCCGAGCTCCGCGAGGTGGCGGTGCACTGCACCGATCCCGACGACAAGCTCCTCGCGATCGTGGTCGCGCTCGCCGAATGGCACGACGCGCTCGTCGGCGCACCCGACGAGTACGAGCAGTTGCGGCTGGTCACCGCGGGCCCCCCGAAGGGCAACGTCCGGCACGGACGCAAGGGCAACTGGCCCGACACGTGCCCCGCCGACGACGTCCGGACGCGGGTGCTCGCGTTGCGGGACCAGGTCAAGGAGGTGGCCGGGCGCAACACCGAGCTGGTGGTCCGTCGCCTCGCCTGGGAGTTGGCCCGGTTCACGCTGCGCGACGCCGACGAGCGCCGGCGCAGCGGCCGGCTCGAGTTCCACGACCTGCTCGTGCTCGCCCGTACCGTCCTGCGCGATCCCGACCACGGCTGGGACGTCCGCCGCCGGCTCCGCGCCCGCTACACGCGGCTCCTGCTCGACGAGTTCCAGGACACCGACCCGATCCAGTGCGACCTCGCTGCGCTCCTGGCGTCGAGCGATCCCGACGCCCGCGACCACCGCTGGGACGAGCTCGTCGCCGACCCGGGCCGCTTGTTCGTCGTCGGTGACCCGAAGCAGTCGATCTACCGGTTCCGCCGGGCCGACATCGCCGCGTTCCTGCGGGCCCGCTCGGCCTTCGGCGCCACCCCGCGACGGCTCACCCGCAACTTCCGTTCCGCGCGCCCGGTGATCGAGTTCGTGAACCACGTGTTCCGCGAGCTGATCGTCGCGGTGCCCGAGTCGCAACCCGAGTACGTGGCGCTCGAACCCGTCCGCGACGCCGCGACCGTCGGCCCACCGGTGGTGCTGCTCGGCGCCGAACCCACGCTCGAGAAGCCGAGCGCCGACACCCTCCGCGACCTCGAGGCCGCCGACGTCGCCACCGTCATCCACACCGCGCTCGCCGAGGGGTGGCAGGTGACCAGGGGCGAGGGCTCCGAGGCGTGCCGGCTCGGAGACATCTGCGTGCTCCTGCCGGCACGCACGTCGCTCGGTCAGCTGGAGGACGCGCTCGACCGGGCCGGCATCCCGTACCGGGCGGAGACCTCGTCGCTGGTGTACGGCACGCGTGAGATCCGCGACCTGCTCGTGGTGCTCCAGGCGGTCGACGACCCGACCGACGAGCTGGCCCTCGTGAGCGCGCTCCGCTCGCCGGTGTTCGGCTGCGGCGACGACGACCTCTTCACGTTCAAGGTCCACCACCATGGCCGCTGGAACCACCAGGCGCCGCGACCCGAGACGCTCCCCGCCGACCATCCGGTCGGTGACGCCATGCGGGCGCTCGCGGCGTGGCACGACGCTCGGTTGTGGCTCTCGCCGAGCGAGCTGCTCGACCGCATCGTGCGGGAGCGGCGCGTGCTCGAAGTCGGCTTCGCGCACGGACGGCCGCGCGACCTGTGGCGACGCGTGCGGTTCGTCGTGGAGCAGGCGCGCGCCTTTTCGGAGGCCGAGGGAGGCAGCCTGCGCGACTTCCTGCACTGGGCCGATCTCCAGGGCAGCGAGGGCGCGCGCGTCGTCGAGACCGTGCTGCCCGAGACCGACGACGACGCGGTCCGCATCCTCACCATCCACGGCGCCAAGGGCCTCGAGTTCCCCGTCACCATCGTGTCGGGCATGACGACCCAGGCGAAGACCCGTACCGCGGGCGTGCAGCTGCGGTTCCCCCACGACCGCGACACCTACGCGTTGCGGGTCTCCGCCCGCGTGACCACCGAGGAGTTCGAGCGCTACGAGCCGATCGACGAGCAGATGGACTTCCACGAGAGGCTCCGGCTCCTCTACGTCGCGATGACACGGGCGCGGGACCACCTCGTCGTGTCGGTGCACCGGGCCGCGCGCGAGCCCACCGCCGAACGCACGACCTGGACGCACGCCCAATTGCTCTGGGCGGCCGCGGCGTCCGCGCCGGACTGGGTCGCGTCGTCCGGCGCCCGGCGCGACACCGCCGAATCCGTCCCGACACCCCCCGACCACGCCGATGCGCCGCTCCCGTGGGCGGCATGGATCGCGGCGCGTGACGACGCGATCGCGCGCGGTGCCCGGCGGCGGGTGCGGTCGGCCACCGCGATCGCGCGCGGGCCGCCGAGCGGCTCGCCGCGGGCGATCCCGGGCTGGCCAAGGACGCTCGCGACCTCGAGCTCCCCCCTTGGAACAAGGGTCGCTACGGCACCGCCGTCGGACGCGCCGTGCACGCGGTGCTCCAGACGGTGGATCTCGCCACCGGCGCCGGGCTCGACGACACCGCCGCGGCCCAGGCCGCCGCCGAGGGGATCGTCGGGCGGGAGGCCGCGGTGGCCTCCCGGGCCCGTGCCGCGCTCACCACCGACACGGTGCGCGAAGCGCTGCGGCACGGGTTCCGACGGGAGATGTACGTCGCCGCGCCGGTCGCCGACGGCACCGGCACCGGCACCGGCACGACGCTCGAGGGCTACGTCGACCTCGTCTATCGGCGCCCGGACGGGCTCGTGGTGGTCGACTACAAGACCGACACCTGGCGCGACGACGCGGATCTCGACGCCAAGGTGGCGCGCTACCGGCTGCAGGGCGCCTCGTACGCGGTGGCGCTCGAGCTGGCCACGGGCGAGCACGTCGCCGAGTGCGTGTTCGTGTTCCTGGGCGAGGGGGAGGCCCGGGAACGGGCGGTCAGCGATCTCCCGCGGGCGATGGCCGAGGTACGAGCGCTTCTCTCGGGGTCCGACGGAGCCGCCACCACACCATGACGCCACCGATCGGGCCGGTGACGACGACGAGGGCGGTGTAGCCCCACGACCACCCGACGTCGGGACGGATGATGACGGTCATGGCGACGAATGCCATCCAGACCAGACCGTGGAAGAAGCCGATGACGGCCTTGAGCGCGTCGTTGGGGGCGACGATCCAGAAGTAGAAGAGCAGGAGGTACGTGACCGTCTCGAAGAGGGCCATGAACCTGAGCGCCTTGGCCTTGCGTTCGAGCTCGCTGCTCGTGTCGTCCGCGAAGTCGGGCACAGGAGGCAGAGTAGCGGCGAAGCGCAGCGGATATCCTGGCGGGGTGAGCGCCTCCTCCACCCTCGCCGCCACGACGGCCCCGGCGCCCGCACCGGTCATCGCACCGGTCCGGACCCCGGTCGAGAGCCCGGCACCGATCGACACCGACGGCGGCGACCACGACCGGTTCGCTCACTACGCACGCAAGGACGACGTCGCCCGCGCGTACGTGACCGGCGAAGCGATCACCGCGCTCTGCGGCAAGAAGTGGGTGCCGACGCGCGACCCGTCGCGCTACCCCATCTGCCCCACGTGCGTGGAGCGGAAGGCCGCCGGCTGGAAGCTCTAGCCGCCGCTCAGCTCCGCAGCGGTTCGAGCGCGCTCGCGAGCTCCTCGAGCACGTCGGGCGTGTGCGGTGGTTGCAGGTAGACGATCCCGAGATCGAGACCGGCGTCGCCGAAGCGCTTCGCCTGTTCGACCACCTCACTCGTCGAACCTCGCAGGTGGGTCGAGACCGTGATCTCGTCCGGGTCGCGGCCCACGTCGGCGCAGTGCGCACGCAACACGTCGCGCTTGGCACCGAACTGCTCGACCGGGCCGCCCGGGTAGTTCCAGTGCTGTGCGTACCGCGCCACCGAACGCAACGTCCGCCGCTCACCCTGACCACCGATGCAGATCGGTGGATGCGGACGCTGCACCGGCTTCGGGTTGCAGCGCGCGTCGGTGAGCTGCACGTAGCGACCGTCGAAGGTGGTGCTGTCGTTGGTCAGCAGACCGATGATCGCCTCGCAGCCTTCGTCGAACGCGTCGAAGCGCTCGGTGAGCGTTGCGTGCAGGTCGATCCCGTAGGCCTTGGCCTCGACCTCGTTCCACCCCGCACCGATCCCGAGCTCCAGTCGTCCGCCGGAGACGATGTCGAGGGCGGCAGCCATGTTGGCGAGCACCGCCGGATGACGGTACGGCAGGCCGGTCACCAGCACACCCACCCGCAACCGCGTGGTGGCCTGCGCCAGCGCGGTGGTGGTGACCCATCCCTCCAGGCACGGCCCGGTGATGTCGTCGGTGAAGATCGGGTAGAAGTGGTCGAAGGTCCAGGCCGACTCGAAGAGCTCGATGCCGTCGGCGGCCTGCCACACCGCCAGCATGTCGCCCCAGGTGGTGTCCTGCGGTGCGGTTTTCAGTCCGAAGCGCATGTCGGGAGTCTCGCGCACCGCTCCCTCGAGATCGGGTCGTTCGGCCCTGCCACCGCTCCCTCCGGGTCCATAAGTTGTGAGCATGATGTCGCGGATCGTGATTCTCGGCGGTGGCACCGGCGGGACGCTGACGGCCAACCGGTTGCGCAAAGCGCTTCCGACCCCGGCGGCGTCGATCACGGTGGTCGACAGCGACGACCGTCACGTCTACCAGCCCGGTCTCCTGTTCGTGCCCTTCGGATTGGCCGATCCCGAAGACATCGTGCGCCCACGCTCGCGCCAGCTCCACGCCGGGATCGGGTACCACCAGAGCGGGGTCGACCACGTCGACATCGACGCCGAGCGCGTCCACCTCGCCGATGGCTCCGTGCTCGAGTACGACGTGCTCGTCATCGCTTCGGGATCACGACTCGTCCCCGAGGAGACCGAGGGACTCACGGGTCCCGGTTGGCTCGACACCGTCCACACGTTCTACGACCTTCCCGGGGCAACCGCGCTCGCAGCGAAGCTCGCGACCTTCGACCGGGGGCGCCTGGTCGTGAACGTGGTCGACATGCCGATCAAGTGCCCCGTGGCGCCGCTCGAGTTCTGCTTCCTGGCCGACTGGTTCTTCCACGAACGGGGCGTACGCGACCAGGTGACGATCACGTTCGTGACGCCCCTCGACGGCGCGTTCACGACGCCGACCGCCTCGAGCACGCTGGGCGGGATGCTCGCAGAGCGGCAGATCGAGCTGGTGACGGAGTTCAACACGGGTGAGGTCGACGGCACGGGCAGACGTCTCGTCAGCTACGACGATCGCGAGGTGCCGTTCGATCTGGCGGTCGTGATACCGGTGCACAGCGGCGCCGCCTACATCGGGGGGTCCCCGGGCCTCGGTGACTCGCTCGACTTCGTGTTCACCGACGAGCACACCCTCCAATCGAACGTCAAGGCGAACATCTTCGCGATCGGTGACGCGACCGGCCTGCCGATCTCCAAGGCCGGATCGGTGACCCACTACGAAGGCGAGACGCTGGTCGAGAACATCCGGCGATTCCTGCTGGGCGAGCCTCTCGACGCGTCGTACGACGGTCACGCCAACTGCTTCATCGAAACCGGCTTCCACAAGGCGATGCTCATCGACTTCAACTACGAGCAGGAGCCCGTCGGTGGTCATTTCCCCACCAGGGTGGGGCTCCCCCTGCTCAAGGAGTCGCGCCTCAACCACCTCGGAAAGCTGATGTTCCAGTGGTTCTACTGGCATGCCCTGCTGCCGGGCCGCGACATCCCGGGCATCACGCCGGAGATGCCCGTCGGCGGCAAGGACCTTCCCGCCGACGCGGCGACCTGACCACCACCCCGAGACCGGAGGACCCCACCATGACCACCGAGACGATCGCCGGCGTCGAGGTCGCCCTCAACGACGAGGGCTTCCTCGAGCAACCCGACCAGTGGACCGAGGACATGGCGGTCGCGATCGCCAGGCGGGAGGGCATCGATCCGATCACGCCGAGGCACTGGCAGGTCATCCACTTCATGCGCGACGAATACTTCGCGAAGGGCACCGGCCCCAGCGTCCGTGCACTCGGCAAGACGTCGGGCGTCTCGATCAAGGAGCTCTACCAGCTGTTCCCGAAGGGCCCGGCCAAGCTCGCGGCGAAGATCGCGGGCATCCCGAAGCCCCGCGGCTGCATCTAGAGAGGAACCCTGATGGCGGACAGCATCGAGAAGGTGTCGATCGTGATCTCGAAAGGCTCGCTCGAAGGCATCTACCCGGGCCTCATCATGGCCAACGGCGCCCGCGCCGAAGGGATGGAAGCCAACCTCTTCTTCACGTTCTTCGGCCTCGACGCGATCCACCGGGAACGCATCGAGCACATCAAGGTCGCGACCGTCGGCAACCCGGGCATGCACGTCGCCAGCCTGGTCGGTGTGCTCCCGGGCATGTCGGCGATCGCCACCAAGATGATGGAGCGGAAGATGTCCGCCCTCGACATCCCCCCGGTCCACGAGTTCATCGAGATGATCGGCGACACGGGAGCGGGCATGTACGCCTGCAAGGCCTCCGTCGACATGTTCGGGTTCTCCAGGGACGACTTCGTGGAGCAGATCGAGGACATCATCACGGTCGGCGAGTTCTACGAGAAGGCCGCCGGCGGCCAGATCATCTTCACCTGAGTGCGCACACCGCCGCGGCCCGCGCCCGCAGGAGGCCGGTCCCCGCCGCTCGGTACGATTGAGGGATGCCCCCTGATCCCGAGTGGAGGTCCCCGCGCGGGCGGCGGGCGGCCGAACGATCCCGTGCCTACCGCCGCAACATCGCCACCGTGATGGTCCTCGCGGCGATGCTGACGCCGTTGGCGCTCGCGTCGGTGTGGGTCCTCAGCAACGTCGCGCACTCGACCGCGGGCGACGCGGACGTCGTGGTCGAGCTGCAACAGGGGTGGACCTCCGCTCAGGTGGGAGACGCGTTGCAGACGGCGGGCGTCATCGACTCCTCCGCCGCGTACCAGGCGGTCTTCGCGAGCGCCGGCTTCCCCGACGGGTACGCGTTCCCCGCCGGACGCTACGACTTCGTCGCGAACAGCGCGCCTCGCGAAGCGCTCGACACGCTGCGCGGTGGACCTCGCCGGATCGTCCCCGACCTCGAGCTCCTCCTGCCGCCGGGCCTCACCCTGGCGCAGATCGCCGACCGGGTGGGCAAGCTCGAGGGCAAGAGCGCGCAACGGTTCCTCGACGTCGTGAACTCGGGAACGGTGCGATCGCGCTACGAGCCCGACGGCGTCAACTCCCTCGAGGGTCTCACGTGGCCCGACACGTACTTCATCGGCGCCAACGAGACCGAGACCGAGATCCTCCAGAAGATCGTCAACCAGTTCGACGCCAAGGCCGACGCCGTCGGCCTGGCCGGGGCGGGCGCCGAGAACGGTGGGCAGTCGCCCTACCAGACGATCGTCACCGCGTCGCTCATCCAGGCCGAGGCCGGCAGCAAGGACGATGCCCCCCTCATCTCGTCGGTGATCGTGAACCGCATGAAGGAGGGGATGCCCCTCCAGATCGACGCCACGCTCTGCTACGCGAAGGGCGGGTGCCCGCCGGTGCCCACCGACGCGGACCGCAAGCTCGACTCGCCGTACAACACCTACCGGATCACCGGCCTCCCGCCCACGCCGATCAAGACGGTGAGCGAGGTCGCGCTGCTCGCCGCGTTGCACCCCGCGCCGGTGCCGTACCTTTACTACGTGTCGGACAAGAACGGGAAGACGTACTTCGCGACGACGCTGGCGGAGCACGAACGCAACGTCGCAAAGGCACGGAGTGTCGGGTGAGGAGGCGAGGCGCGTGACGCCCACATTGCTCGGTCCGCGCTTCGCGCGCGGTCGAGTGGGCCTCGAAGCTCCACGACGGTCAGACGCGCAAGGGCACCGACGTGCCGTACGTCTCGCACCTGCTGGGCGTGGCCGCGCTGGTCCTCGAGGACGGCGGCACCGAGCACGAGGCGATCGCCGCGTTGCTGCACGACGCGATCGAGGACGCGGGCGTCAAACCCAAGAAGATCCGGCGCCGCTTCGGACGCAAGGTGGCGCGCATCGTCAAGGGCTGCACGGAGACGCTCGGCGGCGAGCGGCCGAAGCGCAAGCACCGCGGCGCGGCCACGTGGCGCGCGCGCGCAAGGAGGAGTCGCTCGCCCATCTGCACGACCCCGCCACGCCCACACCGGTGCTCCGGGTGCGCACCGCCGACACCCTCGCCAACGCCCGGTCGATCGTCGCCGACCTCCGCCGCTACGGTCCCGAGACCTGGCAGCGGTTCCACGCGGGGGCCGTCGACCAGCTCTGGTACTACCGGTCGGTGGCCATCGTCGTGGGCCGGCGCCACCCCGGCCCCCTCAGCGACGAGCTCCGGTCGACCGTCGGCGAGATGGAGCACCTCGCCGGCTGGTGGTTCGACGTCGGCGACCCCCAACCCGGGAGTCCCGCAGCGGGTGAAGCCGATCCCGGCTAGGCGGTCGCGCGGTCTCCGCCGGCACGCGGCCCGGCGGGAAGCCCACAGGCCTCGCGTGCCTGGCGCAGCGCGTCTCGTTGCTCCTGGCTGAGCTGCGGGCGGGAACCGTCGGCCGGCTTCACCGGCAAGGTGACCCCCTCGTCCGCCAGGCACTGCTTCTGGGCGTCGCTGAGCGACGGATGCGGTCCGTGGCCACGCACGGTCCTCGGGGGGAGACCGCACGCCTCGCGTGCCTGGCGCAGCGCGTCTCGTTGCTCCTGGCTGAGCTGCGGGCGGGAACCGTCGGCCGGCTTCACCGGCAAGGTGACCCCCTCGTCCGCCAGGCACTGCTTCTGGGCGTCGCTGAGCGACGGATGCGCGGCACCCGAACCCGTGGCGCCAGCGGTGTCCGCGGTGGCGAGGGAGTTCAGCGCCAGCACCGGCAACGCGGCGAGGGCGAAGAACCCGACGACCTGGACGAGTCCTCTCCGGATTCCGGGCTTCACGTTCACCAAACTCCCCTCCGACGGAACCTTCCGACGGCGATCTTCCCGCGAGTCACCTGTGACGAGCCTGAACGTGCCCCGTGCTCGCGCGGCATCTGGTCCGTTCCACCTCATGAGCACTCATTAGCATCAGCGCATGCCGGGTTGGAACTTCGCCGCCGTCTGGGACGGCATCGCCCAGATCGTCCCCGATCGCGACGCACTCGTCTGCGGCAGCCGCCACGTCACCTGGGCCCAGCTCTCCGACCGGGCGTCACGCCTCGCCTGGCACCTGCAGACCGAGGCACACGCGCAACCGGGTGACAAGATCGCGATCGACCTCACCAACCGCCCCGAGTATCTCGAGACCTTCTACGCCGCGCTGAAGCTCGGATGCGTGCCCGTCAACGTCAACTTCCGCTACCAGGCGACCGAACTGCACTACCTGCTCGACAACTCCGACGCCAAGGCGGTCGTGCACGGGCCCGAGTTCACCAAGGTCGTGAAGGCGGCGGCCAAGCAGATCCCCAAGCCGTGGCGGCCGCTGCTCCTCGAGACCGGCGATCCCTACGAGCGCGCCGTGGCGTCGGCGGCCCCGGCCCGGGAGTGGACACCCCGTCCACCCGACGGCGACGACCTCATCTTCCTCTACACCGGGGGCACCACCGGGATGCCCAAGGGCGTCATGTGGCGCAACGACGACCTCTACGTCGCGCTCTGGGTGTCTGCGCACCCGGGCTCCCCGGAGCCACCCGACCCGTTCGCCGCCGCGAGAGCAGGCAAGCGCGCCGCGACCCTGCTTCCCGCGGCACCGCTCATGCACGGCACGGGGCTGTTCGCGGCAGTCAGCGCGCTCGCCGGGAGCGGCACCGTCGTGCTGATCGACCGGCAGGGCCTCGACGCCGAGCTCATCTGGGACACCGTCGAGCGCGACGGCGTCCAGGTGCTCACGATCGTGGGTGACGTCTTCGCCCGACCGCTGCTCGACGCGCTGCACGACGCCCCCGACCGGTGGGACCTCACCTCGTTGCGCGCGATCACGTCGTCGGGCGTCGTCTTCAGCCCTGCGGTCAAGCAGAGTCTGCTCACGCACCTCCCCCAGGTCACCATCGTGGACTCCCTCGGCGCCTCGGAAGGCCTCGGGCCCCGGAGCTCGGCCAGCGCGACCGACGAGACGATCTCCCCCGCCCGCTTCACCGTGAACGACCGCATCCGCGTGGTCAACGAGGACACCGGTCGCGACGTCGAGCCCGGCAGCGATGAGGTCGGGTTGGTCGCGATGGGTGGACGCATCCCGCTCGGCTACTACAAGGATCCGCAGAAGACGGCCGCGACCTTCAAGGTCCTCGACGGCCGCCGCTACTCGGTGCCCGGCGATTACGCCACGGTCGACGCCGACGGCACCGTGAAGTTGCTGGGCCGCGGCTCGGCGTGCATCAACACCGGCGGCGAGAAGGTCTACCCCGAAGAGGTCGAGGCCGAGCTCCGAAAGCACGCCAGCGTGTTCGATTGCGTGGTCGTCGGCGTACCCCACCCGCGCTTCGGCGAGCAGGTGATCGCGCTCGTGCAGGTCGTGGACGACCACTACCTCGACGAAGCCGAGATGGCCGCGTGGTGCCGGGCGCGGCTCGCCGGCTACAAGACACCACGACGGTTCCTGTTCGTGGACTCGCTCGGGCGGTCGGCCGCCGGCAAGGCCCACCACAACGAGCTGCGGGCGCTCGCCGTCGAGCGCCTCGGCGGCGAGACGAGCTGACCCGCGCGTTCAGGCGCCGCGGGCAAGCGGCGCGGACCACCTCAGCGAGGCCGGCATGGCGCTCTCGCGGCCGCGCGTCGACACCGCCACCCGATCGCGACCGGTGCGCTTGGCCTCGTAGAGCGCGGCGTCGGCCGCGGCGAGGAGCCGTTCGGCATCGGCGGCGTTGTCGGGCGTCGTCGCGACGCCCACGCTGACGGTGACGGGCGCCTCGCCGACGCACGCGACGATCCCGCTCCGCACGCGCTGAGCCACACCCGTCGCGTCGTCACGACTACAGCCGGGGAGGAGCACGACGAACTCGTCACCGCCGTAGCGCGCCGCGACGTCGAACTTCTTGGTGTTGGCCACCAGCGCGCTCGCGACCTCGCGCAGGACCGCGTCGCCGGTCTGGTGTCCATAGGTGTCGTTGACCTGCTTGAAGTGGTCGATGTCGAACACGAGCAGGCTGAGCGGGGTCGCCAGTCGCTGCGAACGCGCGATCTCCCGATGCAACGACTCGTCGAACAGGCGGCGGTTGGCGAGTCCCGTGAGCGAGTCGCGCGTCGCCAGTCGTTCGATTTCACCCAGCAACTGCGCGTTTCTCAACCCGAGCGCGGTGTGCATCGCCGCCTGCGCCAGCGCGTGGACCGTCGACGAAGGGATCTGTGCCTTGGCGCCACCCCCCCACTCGGCCACGACGACGCCGAGATCGTCGCCGTCGACCGCGATGGGGGCGACGACCACGTTGTGCGCGCCGGGCAGCACGAGGTCGAGGAGGTCGTCGTCGACCAGGCGCACCAGCACCGGTGCGTCCGCCGACCACGTCGCCATCACGAGCGGCGCGTCGTGATCCGGCACCTCGACACTGGCCACGACGACGCCGTCGTCGCACACGCCCTGCCAGACCGAGCCGGTACGCATGAGCACGACCGCCCGGGCGAAGCCCAGCCGGCTGCACGAGTGCTGGACGAGCGTGCCCATCACCTCCTCGTGGCGGATCGCCCGCTCGAGCTCAGCGCCGAGCGCGACGAGCACCTCGAGTTGGGAGCGGCTGTGACGCAGCGACCGCTCGTTCACCGCCGAGAACAGCGCTGCGCAGGCGGCGAAGAGCAGGAAGGTCGCCGCGCTCACGACGGCGATACGGTCGTCGACGAATCCGGCTTCGTCGATCACCCCGGCGCCGGCGGCCGCGTGCACGACGAGGAGGAGCAGCGCGCACCAGACCGCCAGCTTCAACCCGGTGCGGTACGACGCGACCAGGGTCACCGCCATCACGTCGAGGAACACGAGGAAGAGCAGCGGGCTGCGGTAGCCGCCCGTGAGCGCGACCGCCAGCGCCACTGCCGCCCCGTCGACCAGCACGGTCCACGACACGAGGGCCGACACGTGCTCCGGCACGACGCGCCGGGCGACCTCGACGAGGGCGACGAACACGAGGTACAGGATCGCGATCGCGACCACTACACCCGAGGCAGTGCCGGCGACCGCGGGTACCACCAGCAACGCCGCGACGACCAGGAGCCGCACGAACTGCAGGACGAGCAGGCGGTCGGAGACCGGTGACACCTCGGCGCCGCGCGACCCGCTCACCGGAACCGGGCGGCGGCAGGACCGAAGCGCGTGGCCACCAGCCTGGGATCGCCTCGATCGAGCCGACGGTGCACCACGAGGAACAGGAAGACGGCGAGCACCAACCCGCCGAACACGGCCGGCGAACGGCCGGCGGGGGAGACGAGCAACGCTCGCGCCGCCGAAGGGCTGTCGCCGACCGAGTCCGCGATCTCACCGAGCGACCGCAACTGCGGGAGCCCGGCCAGCGAGAACGGGACCGTGACCGGCGCGGGCACTGCCGCGGCAGCGACGATGTCGGGTGCGGCACCGCCGGTACCGGTGGGCCCGTTCACCGTCACGGTCGTGTCGCGACTCGCGAGCACGGTGGGCGCCCCGGCCGCGGCCGCGGCGGGGGCGGGTCCGCTCGCGGCCGCGGCGGGCGCCACCACGGGTGTCTGCGGGACGCCGCCGGGGACCCCCGCGGCATCGACGCCTCCACCCGCGGGGGGGTTCCCCGGGTTCTGAGCGGCGCCCTCGGTGCCGGTCGAGCCGCCGGACGGTTCGTGCGTCGAGCCGTCCGCGTGACGCGACGGGCACGCCGACGAGTCCCCGGTGGCATCCGCCTCCTCGGCGACGTCGGACGGGTGCCCGTGCCCGCCGGGAGGGGCGATCGGATGCGTGGTCCACGAGCCCTCTCCGGTGCCCGGCGCGTCGGCGGGCCCACGGCCGGACTCCTGACCCGGCGTCCACCCGCGCCGCGCCGCAGGCGCAGCCACGGCGACGCCCGCGGCGGCGAGCACCAGCGCCGACGCCAGCACCGCCAATGCCGCGGAGATACGCCGTGGTCCCATGGGTCTCCTGCCGTAGAGTCCGGGCCAACTGTGGGGGTCGTTCCGGTAGGTTCGTAGAGGTACGCGGCTGCCGGTCAAGAGTGAACTCACTCTCCGCAAGCAGATGACTACCTAGAGTGAAATTTGTCACATTGGGGGTCTGAAATCAAGGAAAGGTCCGGCCAATTGCGCCGCTCGAGATGGCTTTGATCTTCACCCAGCACTACCTCGAATGCCTCTCCCACGCCTCCTACCTGGTGGGGGACGACACCACCGGGAGAGCGGTGGTGGTCGACCCGCGCCGCGACGTCGACGTCTACCTGGAAGAAGCGGCCGCGGCCGGCGTCACCATCGAGCGGGTCATCGAGACCCACCTCCATGCCGACTTCCTCAGCGGGCACCTCGAGCTGGCCGCCCGCACCGGCGCGGTGATCAGCTACGGCGACGCCGCCGCGGTCGAGTTCGAGATCGAGCCTCTCCACGACGGCCAACGCCTCTCGCTCGGCACGATCGAGCTCGAGATCCTGACCACGCCCGGCCACACCCCCGAATCGATCTGCGTGGTCGTCCGCGAACGCGCCGACGACCAGGTGCCCTATGGCGTTCTCACCGGCGACACGCTCTTCGTCGGCGACGTCGGTCGCCCCGACCTCCTCGCGTCGGCGGGCACCGGGTTCACCGCCGACGTGCTCGGCCGACTGCTGTACCACTCGATCCACGACAAGCTGCTCACGCTGCCCGACGAGACGCGGGTGTTCCCGGCCCACGGCGCCGGTTCGGCGTGCGGCAAGCAGCTGTCCACCGAGACCAGCTCCACCCTCGGCGACCAGCGTCGCTTCAACTACGCGCTCGCGCCGATGTCCGAGGCGGAGTTCGTCGCGCGCGTCACCGAGGGCCAGCCGGCCCGGCCCAGCTACTTCGAGTACGACGCCACTCGAAACCGTCAGCTCCACCCCCTGCTCGACGAGCACGTGCCTCCCCCGCTCCTTCCGCTCGACGACGTGCTCGCGCTCGTCGAACGGGGCGCCGTCCTCCTCGACACCCGCGAGCCGAACGACTTCGTCGCCGGGCACCTGCGGAAGGCGGTCGGGGTCGGGCTCCAGGGCCGCTTCGCGGAATACGCCGGCGACATCATCCCCGACGATCGTGACATCGTGCTGGTGGGTGACCCCGCCGCTGCGCTCGAGACCAGGGTCCGGCTCGCGCGCATCGGGTTCGACCGAGTGGTCGGACAGCTCGACGACCCGAGCCGCGTCGTGGTCGAGCGGCCAGACTACGTGCAGCGCAGCTCGCGGTTGACCGTCGAGCAGTTCGCCGAGGTCCGCGACCTCGAACCCGACCTGCAGCTCCTCGACGTCCGCAACCCGGGCGAGGTGGCGACCGGCGTCATCCCGCACGCGCGGACGGTCCCGCTTGCCCTGCTGGTCGACCAGCTCTCCGAGCTGCGCACCGACGTGCCAACCGTCGTGTACTGCGCGGGCGGGTACCGCTCGGCGATCGCCGCCAGCGTGCTCGGCGCCGCCGGCTTCGCCGACGTCTCCGACCTCATCGGCGGGTACGGTGCGTGGACCGGTGCCGGCCTCCCGGTCGCGAGCGGCCCGACCTCCGGAGTGCCGAGGGCAGGAGCAGTGATGGGTGCTGATGCCGTACAGGACGTGAAGGCCGAGGAAGCGCACCGGCTGGTGGTCGGCGGCGCCCTGCTCCTCGACGTGCGTGAAGCGGACGAATGGGACGCGGGTCATGCACCCGCGGCTGCCTGGATCCCTCTCGGCGAGATCCAGGCACACGTGGGCGAGCTCCCGCGCGACGCCCGCATCGTCGCCGTGTGCCGGTCGGGGGGGCGCTCAAGGGCCGTCGCCGAAGCGCTCGTCGGCGCCGGCTACGACGTCGTGAACGTCGACGGCGGCATGCGGGCGTGGGTGGTCGAGGACTTCGAGGTCGTCGCCTCCGACGGCCTGCCCGGCACCATCCTCTGACCCTCGCCCACACCCCGCCCGGTCCTTCCTCACTCGCACCTGACCGAGCTCTCAGGAATTCCACAAGTCCGCGAGGCGACAATCGAGCCCATGGCACGCCGCAAGCTCAGCACGCAGGGTCGGATCGTCGCCGCCGGGCTCAGCATCGGGGTTGCCGGGGTGCTCGCGGGCTTCATGGCCGCCGGGGACCACACCGCCGACGCGTCGCAGCCGGCGTCGGCGGGTGGGAACGGCTCGGTCAGTTCCCCTGCTTCGGGTGCACCGTCGTCCGCCTCCCCCACCCCGTACGAAGACGACCGCGCCGGCAGCGGTACCGCCACCGACGTGCCCCAGTACGTCCCGCAGCCGCAGACCCGCACCGGCGGGAGTTGACGCGATGGCGTCCCACTTCTGGTGGTACGTCGCGCGGGCGAGCGGCCTCGTGGCATGGGGCCTGGTGGTGGCGTCGTGCACGTGGGGGCTGCTGCACGCCATCCGCGCGTTCGGCCGCCGCCCCACCCCGTCGTGGATGCTCTCGACGCATCGCTACCTGAGCGCGCTCGCGGTCGCGTTCGTCGCGGTGCACGTCGTCGCCATCGTCGCCGACGACTTCGTGTCGTTCGGCCTCGCCGACGTCTTCGTGCCGATGGCTGCCGCGTGGCACCCCCTCGCGGTCGCATGGGGCGTCGTCGCCATGTACCTGCTCCTCGTCATCGAGGCCACGTCGCTCGCGCGTCAGCACCTCTCGCCCAAGGTGTGGCGGGGGATCCACGTGCTCAGCTATGTGCTCCTCGCCATGGTCACCATCCACCTGTTGAGCGCCGGCACCGACGCCAAGGACCTGCTCCCGGCGGTGTCGGCGGTGTTGCTCGGCGTGGCGGCGGTGTTCGGATGCGCCATGCTCCTGACGTGGCGGACCGCGCCCAAGGTCCGGGCGAGGGCCGGCGACGACCTGATTACCAGCCGGTAACCTCGAGGCGTGACCTCGTCTGCCGGCGGCGGCCCACCGGGTGGCCGCCTCGATCGTGCCGGGTCGCTGCAACGGCTCGGCGGCGAGCCGTTCGACGTCCTCGTGGTCGGCGGCGGCATCACCGGTGCGGGGGTGGCGCTCGACGCTGCAACCCGTGGATTGCGCACCGCGCTGGTCGAACGCGACGACTTCGCCTCGGGTACCAGCTCGAAGAGCTCGAAGCTCGTGCACGGTGGGCTGCGGTACCTCCAGCAGCGCGAGTTCCGCCTGGTGTACGAAGCGCTCTACGAGCGACAGCGCGCGCTGGAGAACGCGCCCCACCTCGTCCGCGTGCTCCCGTTCCTCGTACCCGTCCTCGCGCGTGGCGGCGTGATCGACCGACGCCTCGCGCGCGTGCTCGGGAGCGCGCTCTGGATGTACGACCTCACCGGCGGTGTCCGCATCGGCCGGCGCCACCACCGGATCTCGGTCGAGGCCGCCCTCGCGCACATGCCCACGCTCGCGCGCGACCGACTCGCCGGTGCGTACGTCTACTACGACGCCCAGGTCGACGACGCCCGGCTCACCCTCACCATCGCCCGCACCGCCGCGGTCCACGGCGCCGCGATCGCGAACTACGCCTCCCTGCGCGGAGTGGTGAAGGATCACGACCGCGTCGTCGCGGCGCGCGTCGAAGCCGACGGCGAGGAGTTCGTCGTTCGCACGCGGACCATCGTGAATGCTGCCGGCGTCTGGTCCGACGACGTGCGCGCGCTCGACGAAGGCGAACACCCCGCCTCGATCCGGCCGGCGAAGGGCATCCACATCACCCTGCCCTGGCCGAAGGTCCGCAACGACATCGCCGCCATCGTGCCCGTCGCCGGAGACCGCCGCTCGGTGTTCGTCGTCCCCTGGGGCGACACGACCTACGTGGGCACGACCGACACCGACTACGACGGGCCGGTCGACGATCCGCCGTGCACCACCGGCGACGTCGAGTACCTGCTCGGCGCGCTCAACGGCGTGACCGACGAGAAGGTGACCCACGCCGACGTCATCGGCACGTGGGCCGGGCTCCGCCCGCTCCTGCGCTCGGGTCGCAGCACCCGCACCGCCGACCTCTCCCGTCGTCATGCGGTGCGGGTCGCGCCCACCGGCGTGATCACCGTGACCGGCGGGAAGCTCACCACGTACCGGCGGATGGCGGCGGACGCGGTCGACGCCGTCGTCGACGTGCTCGGCGGCGGGCGGCGCCCGTCGCGCACGAAGCACCTGCGGCTGTTCGGGGGCGAGGGCTTCGACCCACCGGTGGCGGCGCTCGAGCCCAGCGCCCACGAGCACCTCGCCGGACGCTTCGGCACCGACGCCGGCACCGTCCTCGCGCTCGTCGCCGCCGACCCGCACCTCGGTGAGCCGCTCGTCCCCGGTCTCCCCTACCTCCGGGCGGAGGCCGTCTACGCAGCCCGCCACGAGATGGCCCGGACCCTCGACGACGTGCTGAGCCGCCGCACCCGCGCGCGCCTGCTCGCGCGCGACGAGTCGGCACGGGCCGCGGGCGCCGTGGCCGACCTGCTCGCCCCCGAGCTGGGGTGGTCGCCGGCCGAGCACGACGCGCAGGTCGCGTCGTACCGGGCGGCGATCGCCACCGAGCGGGCCGAGATCGGGTGAGCCCCCTTCGGGGGACCGTCGTCGAGGTCCCCGCCACCGTCCTCGAGCGGCTGGGTGACGTGTGCCCGGTCGTCGTCGACCCGGAGGCGCTCGAAGCGGTGAGCCGCGACTGGTGGCCCCTCGCCATGATCTGGGGCTCCGAGGGCACCCCGGTCACCCTCCCCGCGGCGGTGGTCCGGCCCGAGACGACGACCGACGTCGCCGCGGTGCTGCGCGTGTGCGACGACGCGCGCGTCCCGGTGACCGCCGCGGCCGGCCGCAGCGGTGTCTGCGGCGCGAGCATGCCCGTGCACGGCGGCGTGGTGCTCGACCTCACCGCGGTCTCGGGCGTCGTCGACGTCGACGACGCCTCGCTCGTGCTCGACGTGCGGGCGGGTACCTTCGGCGCCCCGTTGGAGGCCGCGCTCCGCACCGAGCACCTCCTCACGCTGGGCCACTGGCCCCAGTCGATCGACCTGTCCACCGTGGGCGGCTGGCTGGCCTGTCGCAGCGCGGGTCAGATGTCCACCCGCTACGGGAAGATCGAGGACATGGTGGTCGGGCTCGACGTGGTACTCGCCGATGGTCGGGTCGTGCACACGGGAGGCCCGCCGCGCGCGGCCGTCGGACCCGATCTCACCCAGCTCTTCGTGGGCAGCGAGGGCACGCTCGGGATCATCACGGGAGCCCGCCTGCGGCTCCATCCCGTGCCCCCCGCCGAGGTGCGCGCCGCCTTCCGCTTCCCGCGTTTCGCCGACGGCCTCGACGCGTGCCGGCGCATCCTCCGGCGCGGCGCGACTCCTGCGGTCCTGCGGCTCTACGACCCGGCCGAAGGCGACCGCCACTTCGGCACCGGCGGCGACGCGATCCTGCTGGTGCTCGACGAGGGTGACCGCGACCTGGTCGACGCCGTGCTCAGGGTGGTGCTCGACGAGTGTGCCGCCCCCGACGACGCCGGACTCGTGGAGCGCTGGCTCGAACACCGCAACGACGTGTCCGCGCTCGGGCGCTTCATCGCCGACGGCTATGTCGTCGACACCCTGGAGATCGCGGCGCGGTGGTCGGACCTCGGTGACGTCTACACGCGCGTGCTCGGCGCGCTCGGCTCGGTCGAGCACATGCTGCTCACCTCCGCTCACCTCTCCCACTCGTACGGCGACGGTGCGTGCCTCTACTTCACCTTCGGAGGGCGGCCGCCGATGGACGAGCGTGAGGACTTCTACCGGGCGGCGTGGGACACGCGGGATGCGCGCGACGCTGGCCGGCGGTGCGACGGTGAGCCACCACCACGGTGTGGGCCTCAACCGCGCCCGTTTCGTCCGGGAGGCCCTGGGCGAAGGCTTCTCGGTGCTCGAGGCGACCAAGCGGGCCCTCGACCCCCACGGGGTCCTCAACCCCGGCAAGCTCGGCCTCCCGAGCCCCTGGGGCGACCCCGCGTGGCCGTGACACGCCGCGCCGTCCGGGCGCTGCTCGTCGTCGCCCTCGGCCTCACCGGGCTCGCCGGCACCGCCGGCGCCAAGCCGAAGCCCTCGGCCACGACGACGACAACGACCTGGCCGCCGCTGCCGGCGTTCGACGCGACGGTCGCGTGGTCGGACTGCGGCGACGGCTTCCAGTGCGGCACCCTCACCGTGCCCGTCGACTGGACGACGGCAGCCGGCTCCGTGCCCGAACGGGAAGCCGGCTCCGTGCCCGAACGGCAAACCGGCTCCGTGCCCGAACGGCAAACCGGCTCCGTGCCCGAACGGCAAACCGGCTCCGTGCCCGAACGGGAAGCCGGCGACTCGCTCGGCCTCGCGCTGATCCGTCATCCCGCCGAGTCCGCGGCCGATCGCATCGGCGCGCTGGTGGTGAACTACGGCGGACCCGGCGAGTCGGGTGTGGACTACCTGCGCGCGACCTGGTCGCGCCTCCCCGACGTCGTGCGCGCCCGGTTCGACGTCGTCAGCTTCGATCCGCGTGGCACGGGCGCCTCGCGTCCGATCGACTGCGTCGACGACGCGTTCCTCGACCTCGGCGGTGGGATCGTGCCGGTGCCGGGTACCCTCGCCCAGCTCGAAGCCGTGCACGCGTACAACCAGGCCTTCGCCGCCGGTTGCGCGCAGCGCATGGGTGCATACGCCGGACAGGTCGGTACCCGCAACGTCGCCCGTGACGTCGAGGCGATCCGCGTCGCGCTCGGTGAGCCCGAGCTCGACTACCTCGGGTATTCCTACGGGACCATCGTCGGCATCACCTACGCGCAGATGTTCCCGTCGACCATCCACGCCATGGTGCTCGACGGGCCGCCCGACTACTGGATCCCGGCGCGGGACTACGCATACGCACAGGCCCAGGGCTTCATGCGCGCGCTCGGTGCATTTCTCGACTGGTGCCGGCAGGAACAGTGCTCGCTCACCGCCGCCGGCGCTCCGAGCGACGTGCTGCAACAACTCGTCGCACGCGTCGACCGAGAACCCCTCCCCGCGTCGTACCAGGTCGACGGCATCACCCGCGACGGCACCCTCACCCCGAGCCGGCTCGAGAGCGCGGTGCTCTCACTGCTCTACGACCGGTCGCGGGGCTGGCCGCTCCTCGCCGAGGATCTGCTGACGGCGGTCAGGCAGAGCTGGGGAGGCCCGCTCCTGGCGGTGGCCGACCGGTACCTGGGCCGTGACCTCGATGGGACGTGGAACCCGTTGGTGGAGGCCAACGCGGTCATCAACTGCGTCGACCGCCCCGCCCATTCGACCCCGACGACGACCGAGGAGCTGGCCGACGTGGCCACCTTCCAGGCGCAGCTCCCGCCGTGGGGTGGCTCCTGGGCGACGGCCTCGTGCGTCGGGATGCCCAAGGCGGCGCGGGGCGACCGGCTCGGCGACGTGAAGGTGCAGGGCGCGCCCCCCGTCCTCGTGATCGGCACCACGGGCGATCCCGCCACGCCGTACCCGGGCGCGCAAGCGCTGGTGCGCCGCATCGCCGGATCCCGGCTCCTCACCTTCGACAGCACCGAGCACACCGCGTTCGGACGCGGGATCAGCGCCTGCATCGACGACGCCGTCGACGCCTACCTCGTCGACGGCGCGCTGCCGGTGTCGGGCGCGCACTGCGCGCCCGACTGACGTCGATGCCACTCAGCTGGTGAACGTGCCGGTGCCGTCGAATTCGATCCGGCGCCGGCCGAGCAGCAGATCGCCGAAGACGCGGTCGGGCGTCTCCCACTCGAGGTCGAAGCCCACCGCCACGCGTTCTCCGCGGTCACTCGTGGCGGCTTCGCGCTCGTCGTCGAAGCGCACGCCGAACGCCTCCAGCCCGAAGCTCCAGTGCTCGTCCGGCGTCTCGCACACCAGCTCGGCCCAGAGCCCGTCGGCCCGGACCACCAGCTGGCCGCCCCGCGGCGGCGCGACGTCGTCGTCGTGCACGACGACGACACCGGTGTCCGGCACCACCAGACGCGCCGAGAAGACGGCGGGCGCCGGATCAGCGTGGAGGATCAGCGAGAACGTCCCGGTGACGCCGTGGTCGTCCGAGAACTCGAGCGACCACTCCCCGTTCACCCGCCGAGCAGGCCGAGGTTGCGCACCTCGTCGCGCTCGTCCATGAGCTCCTGGGTGGTGACCGCGATCTTGGCGGCGGCGAAGTCGTCGTGCTCGATGCCCTCGACCACCGACCACGAGGCACCGTCGCTGCGGATCGGGTAGCCGAACTGCAGACCCGCGGGGACGCCGTACTCGCCCGAGCTGCACACCGCCACCGAGTGGAAGTCGTCGCCGGGCGTGGCGAAGTGGACGCTGTTCACCGAGCCGATCGCGGCGTGCGCAGCCGACGCCGCCGACGACGCGCCGCGCTTCTCGATCACCGCGGCACCCCGCTTCTGCACGGTCTCGATGAACTCGCCCTGCAGCCACGCGGTGTCGGTGATCACCTCGGGCACCGGGGTGCCGTTGATCCGCGCGTGCGCGAAGTCGGGGAATTGGGTCGCGGAGTGGTTGCCCCAGATCGCGACGTTGCTGACCTCGCGGGTCGCCACCCCGGCCTTCTTCGCCAGCTGCGTCTTGGCCCGGTTCTCGTCGAGGCGCGTCATCGCGAACCAGCGATCGGCGGGTACGTCGGGGGCGTTGGAGCGGGCGATCAGGCAGTTGGTGTTGCAGGGGTTGCCGACCACGAGCACCCGCACGTCATCGGCCGCGTGGTCGTTGATGGCCCGGCCCTGTGGCTGGAAGATCCCACCGTTGACCGAGAGGAGATCGCCGCGCTCCATTCCCGCCTTGCGCGGGATGGAGCCCACGAGCAGCGCCCACGAGGTGCCGTCGAACGCGGTCTCGAGGTCGGCGGTGGGTTCGATCCCCACGAGCAGCGGGTGCGCGCCGTCCTCCAGCTCCATCACCACGCCCTCCAGCGCCGGGAGCGCAGGCTCGATCTCGAGCAGGCGCAGCACGATCGGCTGATCCGGACCGAGGAGCTGACCACTGGCGATGCGGTGGACCAGCGCGTAGCCGATCTGGCCCGCAGCGCCGGTGACGGTGACGTGGAGGGGGTTCGCAGCCATGCGCGAAACCTACCCGGCTCGTCCGGTCCCGGCCGAAGCGATCACGCCGAGCAGGAGCTCCCGCGCCTCGGTGAGCTCGGCGATCCGTTCGGCCGCGCCTGCGCTCCCGCCGCCGTGGTCGGGATGCGCCAGACGCACGAGCCGGCGGAAGCGCCGCTGCACGTCGTCGCGCTCGATGGCCAGGCCCGCGTGCAAGCCGAGGACCTCCATGGCCCAGCGCCGCTCCGAGGGGATGCCCTGCCACGCGTCGCGGCCCGACCCGCGCTCGGACCCGACCCGGGTCGCGGTACCGGGCGCGGGCGGACGCAAGCCGGGGTGACCTTCGGAGAGGCGACGCACCACGAGGCCCTCGGGGAGCGCGCCGGGGCGGGCGACGGCGGCGTCGACGAACCGGAACGCGACCGTCCGGCCCGACGGCGGGAGCTGCGACGCGGCCATGAGCGCGCCGATGACCTGCGGCGCCGCGGGCCCGTGGAGGTCGAGCTCGAGGATCGGCCTCGCCGAGCCCTGCTCGACCGCCGCGCTCACGATGCGGTGACGCGAGAGGTCGAGACCGTGGGTGTCGCGCTGCAACCGGTAGCGCAGCGCGATGCGCGGCACCGTCAAGCCGCGACGGGCGACGTCGACGAGGCGGTCGAGCGCCTCGAACTGCTCCTCGTCGAGCCCGGGCACGTGCTCGGCGACGACCGCGCCGAGCAGCAACCCGCCGAATCCGGTGCCGCTCGTGGGCAGGTACCCGTGGTCGATGGCGACGCGCCGCGTCGGCATGTGCCGGCGCGTATGGCGGATGTTCAACTCGGCGAGGAGCACGACCGATCCTCCGACCGTTCTTCGGCGCGCACCGCCGCGCCGGATGTCATCGCGCCGTACGCCGGACCGCGATCGACGATAGCGGACGAGCTCCCGTCAGATGGCGTCGACGATGGCGTTGAACGTCGCGCTCGGACGCATGGCCCCCGTCACGAGCTCGTCGTCGGGGTAGTAGTACCCGCCGATGTCGACCGGCGAGCCCTGGACCTCGATGAGCTCGCGCACGATCTGCTCCTCGTCGGCGGCGAGGGCGTCGGCGATGGGCGCGAACTTGGCCGCGAGGTCGACGTCGTCGGTCTGCTTCGCCAGCTCCTCGGCCCAGTAGAGCGCGAGGTAGAAGTGGCTGCCGCGGTTGTCGAGCTCGTGCACCTTGCGCGACGGCGACCGGTTCTCGTTCAACACCGAGCCGGTCGCACGGTCGAGTGTGTCGGCGAGCAGCTGCGCGGTCGCGTTGTCCGTGGCCTGCGCGAGGAACTCGAGCGAGGCCGCCAGCGCGAGGAACTCACCGAGCGAGTCCCAGCGCAGGTGGTTCTCCTTCACGAACTGTTGCACGTGCTTGGGCGCAGATCCCCCGGCCCCCGTCTCGAACAGGCCACCGCCGTTCATCAGCGGCACGATCGAGAGCATCTTGGCGCTGGTGCCCAGCTCCATGATCGGGAACAGGTCGGTGAGATAGTCGCGCAGCACGTTCCCGGTGACCGAGATGGTGTCCTCGCCGCGCCGGATGCGATCGAGCGAGTACCGGCAGGCTTCCGCCGGCGCCATGATCTCGATCGTCAGCCCCGACGTGTCGTGCTCGGGCAGGTACTGGCGCACCTTGGCGATGATCTGCGCGTCGTGTGCCCGCGTCTCGTCGAGCCAGAAGACGATCGGCGCCCCGCTCAGCCGCGCCCGCCGGACGGCGAGCCCGACCCAGTCGCGCACCGGGGCGTCCTTCACCTGGCATGCTCGCCAGACGTCCCCCGCCTCGACGTCGTGTTGGAGCACGACGTCGCCGGCACGGTTCACGACGCGCACGGTGCCGTCGACGGGGATCTCGAACGTCTTGTCGTGCGAGCCGTACTCCTCGGCCTGTTGGGCCATGAGCCCGACGTTGGGGACGGATCCCAGGGTCGCGGGGTCGAACGCGCCGTTGAGGCGGCAGTCGTCGACGACCGCGGCGTACACGCCGGCGTACGACGAGTCGGGGATGACGGCCTCCGTGTCCTGCAGCTCGCCGGCGGCGTTCCACATCCTCCCCGAGTCGCGGATCATCGGCGGCATGGAGGCGTCCACGATGATGTCGCTCGGTACGTGGAGGTTGGTGATGCCGCGGTCCGAGTCGACCATCGCCAGCTCCGGGCCCGTCGCCAGCGCGGTCTGCACGTCGGCTTCGATCGGAGCGCGCTCGGCCTCGGGCAGGGCGGCGACGCGAGCGAGGACATCGGCCATGCCGTCGTTGGCGTTCACGCCGATGCGGTCGAACGTGTCGGCGTGCTTCGCGAACACGTCGGCGAAGTAGGTCTTCACCGCGTGCCCGAAGATGATGGGGTCGGAGACCTTCATCATCGTCGCCTTCAGGTGGATCGAGAACAGCACGTCGTTCGCCTTGGCGTCGGCCATCTGCGCCACGAGGAAGTCGTCGAGCGCCCGCGCGCTCATGAAGGTGGCATCGACGATCTCACCGCCGAGCACCGGGATCGACTCCTTGAGCACCGTGACGTTCCCGTCGCTCCCCACGAGCTCGACCTTGAGCTCGTCGTCGGTGTCGAACGTGACCGACCGCTCGTTGGCGCGGAAGTCGTCCGTGCCCATCGTGGCGACGCGGGTCTTCGAGTCAGGCGCCCAGGCGCCCATCTTCGGCGGGTGCGACTTCGCGTAGTTCTTGACCGAGAGGGGCGCACGCCGGTCGGAGTTGCCCTGGCGCAGCACGGGGTTGACCGCCGAGCCCTTGACCTTGTCGTAGCGCGCCTTGAGCTCGAGCTCCTCGGGGGTGTCGGGCTCGTCCGGGTAGTCGGGCAGCGCGAAGCCCTTGGCCCGGAGCTCCTCGATGGTGGCCTTGAGCTGCGGGATCGACGCCGAGACGTTCGGGAGCTTGATGAGGTTGGCCTCGGGTCGGTTCACGAGCGCGCCGAGCTCGGCGAGGTCGTCGCTCACCCGCTGCTCGGGGCCGAGCGCGTCGGGGAAGGCGGCGAGGACCCGGCCGGCCAGAGAGATGTCGCGAAGCTCCACCCGGACCCCGGCGACGTCGGTGAAGGCGTTGATCACCGGCAGCAGCGACCTGGTGGCCAGTGCCGGGGCCTCGTCGGTGTGGGTGTAGATGATGGTGTGACGGTCGCTCGACATGGCTTGCGACGCTACCGCACCGATCGCGGCCGTCAGCGAGCGAGCACGACGATGACCAGCACCACGAGGTAGATCGCGAGCAGGCCCCCGGCCCAGAGCCACAGGGACCGCCGGGTGAACGCGTCGGGCCGGCCGCCGACCCCGGCGAGGATCATCGAGCATCCCCGGCAGCGCTCGTCGGCCGGGAAGACCGGCGCCCCGCACAGCGGGCACGCCGCCGCGGTCGCCGCTCCGGTGTTCGGCTCCGGCACGCTCACGTGCGCCTCCTCACGATGCGGCCCTGCGCTCGGCGGCCTCGAGGGCGTTGCGGAAGAGCATGGCGATCGTGGTGGGCCCGACCCCGCCCACCCGGGGAGTGATCGCGCCGGCCAGCGCCTCGCACGCCTCGTCGACGTCGGGGAGCAGCCTGCGGCCCTCGTACCGCACGCCACCGCCGACCACGACCGCGCCGGCGCTGATGTGCTCGGGCCGGAGGATGCCGGGCACTCCGGCCGCGGCGACGACGATGCCCGCTCGGCGCGTGTAGTCGGGCCAGTTCGGGACCCCGGTGTGCACGACGGTGACCGCGGCGTTGGCCGTCGGGCGCTTCTGGGAGAGCAACAGCGCGAGCGGCCGGCCCAACGTCGTGCCGCGCCCGAGGATGCACACCTCGTGGCCGGCGACCTCGATGTCGTAGAACGCGAGCAGCGCTTCGATCCCGGCCGGGGTGGCGGGCACGGGTCCCGGCATCATGAGCGCCAGACGGCCCATGTTGACCGGGTGCATCCCGTCGACGTCCTTGTCCGCGTCCATGCTCATGATCGCGGCGTCGAAGTCGATGTGGGGCGGGGTGGGGTGTTGCACGAGGAACCCGTCGACGGCCGGATCGTCGTTGAACTCGCGCACCGCGGCGAGGACGTCGGCCTGGGTCGCGTCCTGCGGGAGGTGGATGTGAGGCGAGGTCCACCCCAGCTCCTGCGCCTTCTCCATCTTCATGCCGACGTAGCGCGCGCTCGCGCCGTCGTCGCCGACGAGGATCGTCCCGAGGCCCGGCGTGTGGCCGTTGGCCAGGAGCTTCTCGGCTCGAGGTTCGAGGTCGGCGAACACCGCGTCCGCCACGGGACCTCCCGGCATCATCTTCGCGGTCACTCGAACCCCCTAGTGCAAGAAGTGGCGCTCGCCGGTGAAGACCATGGCGACGCCGAGCTCGTCGGCACGTTCGATGTTGGGCTCGTCGCGCATCGCGCCGCCCGGCTGCACGATCACCGCGATCCCCGCTTCGGCGGCGGCCTCGATGCCGTCCGGGAACGGGTAGAACGCGTCCGACGCGCCGGCGCCGCCCGCGGCCCGACCGGCTGCCTTCTTGGCCGCGATCTCGCCCGCCTCGACCCGGTTCTGCTGGCCCGCCCCGATGCCGACGGCCTGAGCGTCCTTCACCAGCACGATGGCGTTGGACTTCACGTGGCCGCAGAGGCGCCATGCCAGTTCGGCGTCGCGCCATTCGGATTCGGTGGGGACACGCTTGGTGACCACCCGCCAGTCGTCGCGCCTCGCCGCGAAGTGATGGGCGTCCTGGACGAGGAACCCACCGCTGATCTGGCGGAAGTCGAGACCGGGCGCTTCGGGCGGATCCGCCCCGAGCAGGCGGGTGTTCTTGCGCTTGGCGATCAGGGCGTCGACGGTGCCGGGCTCCCAGCCCGGCGCGATGACCAGATCGGCCTGCGGACCGCCGACCATTCGTTCGGCCGTCGCCGCGTCGACGGGGCGGTTGAGCGCCACGATGCCGCCGAAGGCGGAGCGCTCGTCGCACTCCAGCGCACGCTGGTACGCGGTGGCGAGGTCGTCATCCAGCGCGACGCCGCACGGATTGGCGTGCTTGATGATGGCGACGGCCGGGCCTTCGCCCAGATCGTGCACCAGGCGCCACGCGGCGTCGGCGTCGTAGAGGTTGAGGTAGGAGAGCGCGAGGCCCGCGTGTTGCCGCACGTCGTCCCACCAGCTGCTCGTGCCGCGGAGGCGGTAGCGGGCGGCGTGCTGGTGCGGATTCTCGCCGTAGCGCAGCGCGTCGCCGGTGCGCTCGAGCGCGAGGTCGACGTGGCGCGGCAGCTGTTCGCCCGCCTGGAGCCAGGCGACGATCTGCGCGTCGAACGCGGCGGTGCTCGCGAACGCGGCCACGGCAAACGCCCGACGGGTGTCGTCGCCGACGGTGTTGCCGTTGGCGTCGAGCTCCTCGAGGAGCGGGGCGTACTGCCCAGCGTCGGTGACGATGGTGACGAAGGCGTGGTTCTTGGCCGCCGCTCGGACCATCGCCGGGCCGCCGACGTCGATGGTCTCGATGCCGGGGTTCTGCGCGAACGGGTAGAGGTTCGACACCACGAGGTCGAAAGGCCGGATGCCGTAGGTCGCCATGTCCTCGTCGTGGGTCGGCTTCGAGCGGTCGGCGAGGATGCCCCCGTGGATCTTCGGGTGGAGGGTGACGACGCGGTGGTCGAGGATCGGCGGGACCCCGGTGATGTCGTCGACCGCGATCACCGCGATGCCGGCGTCGGCGATCACGGAGGCGGTGCCGCCCGACGACACCAGCTCGACGCCGCGCTGCTGCAGCTCGCCGCGCGAACTCCACGATGCCGGTCTTGTCGTACACCGAGAGCAGCGCCCTCGTGATCTTCCTGCGCATCACGCGCCTCCCGGGTCCGTAGGTTCGGCGACCAGCGCCCGCAGCACTTCGGGGTAGATCCGCCGTTCGACTTCCTTGATGCGCTCGTGCAGCGCCTCGACGGTGTCGCTGGGGAGCACCGGCACCGCTTCCTGCGCCAGGATCGGCCCCTCGTCGACCTCGAGCCGCGCGAAGTGCACGGTACAGCCGGTGACCTTGACGCCGGCGGCGAGCGCCTCGTCGACCGCGTGCCACCCCTTGAAGGCGGGGAGCAGCGCGGGATGGGTGTTCACGATCTTGTCGGGGAAGGCGTCGTGGATCGGCTTCGAGAGGATGGTGCCGAAGCCGGCCATGGCGATCAGGTCGACGCGGTGGCGCTTGAGCGCGTCGAGCACCCGGTGGGTGTAGGCCACCCGGTCGAATTCGGCGCCGAAGCTGGTGCGCTCGACGAGCTCGACGGGGATGCCCGCGGCGTCGGCGATGGCGAGGGCGCCGCACGGACGGTCGGCGAGGACCACGGCGATCGGGAGGTCGTGCTCGAGCATCGAGCGCAGGATCGTGCCGCTTCCCGACGCCAGGACTGCGATCCGACCCACGCTCTGAACGTAGCCGAGAGGCCCCGGGCGGGTCGGGCCAATCCTCGGGCCGATGGTCGAACGGGCCGAGGATCCTTGCAATCGGGGTCAAGCCATGGTGGGCTAGTCGCCGATGTGTCCCGTGGTGGGCACGCACCTGCGAAAGAGAGAGTGCCTTGGACCTCAAGAAACTGACCCCTGGCGAGATGACGACAGCGGTTTCCGGTGTCGTGTTACTCGTGTTCAGCTTCTTCCACTGGTACAGCGTGAGCTACAACTTCGGGCCGGTGAGCGGCTCAGTGAGCCGCAACGGCTGGCAGAGCCCGGACTCGTTCTGGTCGATCGTCGCGATCCTGATCGGGATCGTGCTGGCTGCCCACGTGATCGTCGAGAAGCTCACCGGGGTGGACCTCCCGGACCGGCTCGGCAGCGTCGGCTGGGGGGTCGTGCACCTCGCCGGTGGCGCGGTGGCCTTCCTGTTCATCCTGTTCAAGTGGCTGACCAACACCGACTACGTCGCATTCGGACTCTACGTGAGCCTGATCGCCGCAGCCGGTCTCGTGGTCGGTGGCTACCTCATGGCGAAGGAGGCGGGCGAGCTGCCCGGCGCCCTCGGCGGCACCAAGGGTGGCTCGGCGCCGCCCACGGCCTGAGCCACCCGGCGAGGTCATCGGGGCGCTGGGGGGGAGGGCGGACATGACCGAGACCGAGATCGTGGCGCCGGCCGGACGGTGGCTGCCCGCCCGCCTCGGGTGGAGGGTCGAGCGGCGGCCCCCACCCGGCTTCGCCCACGTGCTGGGCGCGGCGGCGGGGGCGTTCCTCGTCGTCGGCGTCGTCGCCTTCGTCGTCGAGGTCACGAGTGACGACCCCACCACGCCGGGGGTGCTGCTCGACCTCGGGCTCGTCGTGGTCGCCCTCGCCGCCGGCTTCCGGGCCCCCGGTCCGCTCGCGCGCCGCGTGCGTGACCGCGATCGTGCTGGCCGTGCCGCTGATCTGGTTCTTCGGGTTCTTCGGGGGCGGGAGCGCGGGCCGGGGTGAGATCCGCGGGCTGTACCTGCTCACCCTCCTGAGCTACCTGCTGCTCTACCTGCTCACCTGGACCAAGGGTCGGGCGGTGTTCCTCGCCGGCACCCTGCTGTTCTTCGCCAGCTGGGCCGCGTTCGAGGTGGCCGGCAGCGACAGCACGGGCGTCGTGCCCTTCCAGAGCGAGGTCTCGAGCTCGGGGGGGTCGTCTTCCACGAACTTCGGGTTCACCGACACCTCGTCGTCGCCGTCGTTCACCTCCACCGGGGGCACGACCGACGCCACCGCCATCATCACCCTCGTGATCGGTTTGGTGCTGCTCGGCGCAGGCGCCGCGCTGGATCGGAAGCGCGACGTCGGCGCGGCCACCCCCTTCGTGGCGGTCGGGGCGCTCGAGACGTTGGTGGGCGCGGTCGTGCTCGGTGGCAACGACAGCGTGCTCCTCGGCGGTCTCCTCGCAGTCGCCGCGGGGGCGGTCGTCGGCCTCGTCGGCGCGCACGGCGACCGCCGACGCGCCACCACGTGGATCGGCGTGCTCGCGGTGTTCGGGGGGCTCGTCGCCGTGCTCAGCGACATCGCCCCCGACAGCGCCGCCGGAATCGGCGGCATCGCCTTCGGCTTCGCGCTCATGTTGGGTTCGGTGGCGTGGTGGCTCGCGCCCGTGCTCGGCGAGGCCGACGACGGATTCGAGCCGGTCCCGCCGCAGGGACCCGCACCGGCCGGCGGCACTTCGGAGGGGGCCGTCCCCGAAGCCGCCTGACCCGCCACGAACGACCGCTCCACCCCTGCCACGCCCGCTCCGTCGGACCGAATCGGCCACAGAATCGGTTCCCGGACACACCGAATCGGCCGGCGGGTCGGTCCCGGACACGCCGAACCGACCCGGACTCACCGAATCGGCCGGCGATTCGGTCCGACGGAAACCGGTACCCCTGTCCCCCGCTCCCGCCCTCCCGGGTGGCGGCTCTGGGTGTCATACCCCCCGGGCAAGATGCAAGGACTTCCCCGGTGGCCGATCAACCGAGGGAGCTCCGATGGTCTTTTCCGCACGCCGCCGGTCGCCACTGCGCGACCGTCACGCGATCCTCGAACGTCGAGACGAGTTGATCGCGGCCGCGGTTTCCCTCGACGAGCGTCAGCAGCGGCTCGCGACCCAGATGACGGCCGTCCGCACCGAGCTGCACGCGCCGCGACCGCCTGTGGCCTGCGCAACCGGGTCGGGCCTTCCGCAACACCCACCGAGCCCTGCACCTCACCGGCTTCCGCATCTCCGGTGCGCACGTCGTCAAGCAGCTCGCCGACGCACTGGGCTACGAACACCGCCACGGGCGGGCGCGCCGCGTCGCTCGCGGCACGTACGCCATCGGTGAGTTGTCGCCGGCACGGCGCCGACGAGCGACTGAGCCCGGTGCGGCTGGCCCGGTCCGGTCCGGTTAGAGCTTGGCGACCAGGCGGCCATCAGCTCGCCGGCTTCGGTCGGGTTGAGCCCGACCTCGGCCCCGGCGTCGCGCAGCGCGTCCATCTTGGCCGCCGCGGTCCCCTTGCCGCCGGAGACGATCGCGCCCGCGTGGCCCATCTTCTTGCCGGGCGGCGCAGTGACTCCCGCGATGTAGGAGACCACCGGCTTGCTCATCGACGACTTGATGAAGTCGGCCGCCTCCTCCTCGGCGGAGCCCCGATCTCGCCGATCATCATCACCGCCTTGGTCTCGGAGTCGGCCTCGAAGGCGCGCAGGCAGTCGATGAAGCTCGTGCCCGGTACCGGATCGCCACCGATTCCCACGCAGGTGGTGACGCCGATGTCGTTCTGCTTGAGCTCGTAGAGCGCCTGGTACGTGAGCGTGCCGGAGCGGCTGACGATGCCGACCGGCCCACCCGCCTTGGCGATGTGTCCGGCAGTGATGCCGATGTTCGCCTTGCCGGGGCTGATGATCCCCGGGCAGTTCGGGACCCAGCAGCCGCATGCCCGGGAAGTCGCGCCGCAGCTTGTTGAAGAACCACGCCTCGTCGTGCGCGGGAACACCCTCGGTGATGCACACGATGAACGTCGATGCCGGCCTCGGCCGCCTCCATCACCGCACCCGCACGCCCGGCGCCGGGATGAAGATGCACGACGCGGTGGCGCCGGTCGCCGCGACCGCTGTCGGCCACGTTCGCGTACACGGGGATGCCGGCCACCTCGGTCCCGGCCTTCTTCGGGCTGGTGCCGGCCACGACCTGCGTGCCGTACGTCGCGGTTCAGGGGCCCGTAGAAGCTGCCCTGGCCGCCCGTGAGGCCCTGGTAGACGACCTTGGTGGTCTCGTCGACGAAGATGCTCACTTGGCTTCGCCTCCGGCAAGCTCGACGGCCCGGCGGGCGGCGTCCAGCATGGTGGGCTGCATCTGCAGCCGCTCCGACAGATGGGGTTCGAGGATCTTGCGGCCCTCGTCGGCGTTGGTGCCGTCGAGGCGTATCACGATCGGTGCGTCGATCTGCACGCGCTCGAGCGCCTGCACGATCCCGTTGGCGACCTCTTCGCCCTTGGTGATCCCGCCGAAGATGTTGATGAAGATGGAACGGACGTCGGCGTCGCTCGTGATGACCCCGAGCGCGCCCGCCATGACGTCGGCGTTGGCGCCGCCGCCGATGTCGAGGAAGTTGGCCGGGCTGCCACCTACCTGGTTGACGATGTCGACCGTGCTCATGGCGAGGCCCGCGCCGTTGGCGATCACACCGACCGAGCCCTCGAGCCCGACGTACTGCAGGCCCTGCTCGTGGGCGAACTCCTCGCGCGGGTCGCGCACCTGGGTGGCGTCGTAGTCCACGTAGTCGGGGTGACGGAACACCGCGTTGTCGTCGAGCGTCACCTTGGCGTCGAGCGCGTGCACCCGGCCTTGGGGCGTGAGGATCAGCGGGTTGATCTCGACGAGATCGGCGTCGCCCTCCGTGTAGGCCCGGTACAGGTTGAGCAGGATGTCGACCGCGCCCTCGGTGGCCGCCGGGTTCAGCTCGGCCGCCTCCACCCAGGCACGACACTGGGCCTCGGTGAGACCGTCGACGGGATCCACGTGGATCCGGGCGATGGCGTCAGGGTTCTCCTCGGCCACCTGCTCGATCTCGACGCCGCCCTGCGCCGACAACATCCCGAGGTGCAGCTTGGCCGCGCGGTCGAGCGTGAACGAGGCGTAGTACTCCTCGGCGATGTCGCTCGCCACCTCGATCCACACCACCTTCACGGTGTGGCCCTTGATGTCCATGCCCAGGATCGCCTCGGCGTGGGCACGGGCCTCGGCGGAATTGGCCGCGAGCTTGATCCCACCGGCCTTGCCCCGGCCTCCCACCTGCACCTGGGCCTTCACCACCACCGGATAGCCGATGCGATCGGCCACCTCCACCGCCGCCGCCACCGTGGTGACGGGCGCGCCGTCCGACACCGGGATGCCGTAGCGCGCGCGAACAATTGCTTGCCCTGATACTCGAAGAGATCCACTCGATCCGCCTTTGCAGTGCCGTAGAGCCGCATGGTGGTCGATCCCACCCGCCCACACAAACCGGGGCCCGACTGGAGCCACACGGGCCCGGAGCGGTACACCATCTTCGTGCCCGCCTCGCGTTCCGACGCCAAGATCCTGCTCGTGGCCACCGGCTCGGTCATCCTCGCCGGCCTGTTGGTCGCGGCGGTCCTGCTCCTGGCGACGAGCCGCTCGTCGAGCCCCACCAAGTACGCCCCCTTCCCCGCGGGCGTGGCCCAGTCCATCAAGAGCCAGCTCAAGGAGGGCGGGCCCTACTTCTTCCCCGACCCCTTCGGCGGTGACCGCAACATCCTGCTCGCCATCGAGGAGGGCCACGTCGTGGCCCTCTCCGACATCCTGCCGAACACCACGAGCTGCCGGGTGAGGTGGCGGGGCTCGATCAATGCCTTCGAGGACTGCCACGGCGACAAGCTGAAGAGCGGTGAGCTCGCCCGGTACCGGACCGAGATCGGGTTGGTCGGGGCGAACAAGGGCGAGCTGCTGATCGACCTCCGCCACCGGGAACCGGCGCCCGAACCCGCCTAGACGCCCACCTTGGTCAGCGGCGCCCAGGCCAGCAGGAGCCGCTTCTCACCGGCGTCACGGAAGTGGACCACCGCTTCGGTCTTGTCGCCGTCGCCGACGAGCTGGAGGATCACGCCCTCACCGAACTTGTCGTGGGCCACGTCGTCGCCGACGCGCAGCCCCATGACCTCGGCACCGCGCGCCCCACCGGACCGCTCGGCACCGCCGGACGCGAGGCCGACATCGCCGCGCTCGCGACCGACTGGCGGTGCTGCACCGGGTCCCGGCGGCCCGACGACGAGCTGCGGCCGCGTTGCGCTCCCGCGCCCAGCACCTGCATCAGCTCCTCGGGAATCTCGGACAGGAACCGGCTGGGCGGGTAGTAGTCGGTGGCGCCGAACAACATCCGGCTCCACGCGTGGCACAGGTAGAGGCGTTCACGGGCGCGGGTGATGCCGACGTAGCACAGCCGTCGCTCCTCCTCGAGCTCCTCGGGATCGCCGAGGCTGCGGGAGTGCGGGAACACACCGTCCTCCAGGCCGGTCAGGAACACGACGGGGAACTCGAGACCCTTGGCGGTGTGCAGCGTCATGAGCGTGACCGCGCTCTGCTCCCCACCCTCGCCGTCGGTGCTGTCGAGATCGGTGACCAGCGAGATCGCCTCGAGGAACGCCTGGATCCGGGCGAGGCCCACGGGGATCACGGTCTCGCCCGCCGGGGGGTCGGCCGTGCCCACGCCGGCGATGCCGGGCAGGCCGGAGACGTCGCCGGCGTCGAGCGCGAGGTCGAACTCGCGGCACACCCCGACCAGCTCCTGCAGGTTCTCGATCCGACCTCGCGCCTCGATCGAGCGCTCGGCTTCGAGCTCCGCCAGGTAGCCGGTCTGGTCGAGGATCGCCTCGACGGTGTGGGAGATGCCGTCGGGCGCCACCGACTCGAAGCCCTCCATCAACTCGAGCAGGTCGCGGATCCCACCCAACGCCTTGCCGCTCACGCCGGCGTCGGCCGAACGGGTCAACGCTTCCCGGAAGGTGACGCCGGCGCCCTGGGCGTACGAGGTGACCTTGTTGATCGACGTGTCGCCGACGCCGCGCTTGGGTGTGTTGACCACGCGCCGCCAGCTCACCTCGTCGTCGGGGTTCACCACCGCGTGGAGGTAGGCCAGGATGTCCTTCACCTCGCGGCGGTCGTAGAACTTCACGCCCCCCACGACGCGGTACGGCACGCCCGCGCGCACGAGCGTCTCCTCGATCACCCGGCTCTGCGCGTTCGTGCGGTAGAAGACGGCGACGTCGCCGAAGCGTTGGTGCTCGTTGTCGACCAACCGGCCGAGCTCGTGCACCACGAACGCGGCCTCGTCGTGCTCGTCTTCCGCGTGGTAGCGGGTGATGAGCTCACCGCCGATCTGTTCGGTCCAGAGGTTCTTCGGGCGCCGCGCCGCGTTGTTGGCGATCACCGCGTTCGCGGCGTCGAGGATGCGCTGACTCGACCGGTAGTTCTGCTCCATGACGATGACCGTCGCGTCGGGGAACTCCTCCTCGAAGCGCAGGAGGTTCCGGAAGTCGGCGCCGCGGAACTTGTACACCGATTGGTCGGCGTCGCCGACCACCATCACGTTGCGGTGCTCCTCGGTGAGCATCCGCACCAACTCCCACTGCGCGACGTTGGTGTCCTGGAACTCGTCGACCAGCACGTGGTGGAACCGGCCGCGCCAGCGCGCCAGCACGTCGGGATGGTCGCGGAACAGGCGGACGGTCTGCACGAGCAGGTCGTCGAAGTCGAGCGCGGACGCCTCGAGCAGGCGCCGCTGGTACTCGCGGTAGACGTCGGCCACGCGCTTCTCGGGCGGGGTGAACGCGCGGTCGACGGCGTGCTCCCACGAGACCAGCTCGTTCTTCATCGCCGAGATGGCCGCGTGCAACCGGCGCGGCGGGAACCGCTTCGGGTCCATGTCGAGGTCGCGGCGCACGTAGTCGACGAGGCGGACGGCGTCGGCCTGGTCGTAGATCGAGAACGACGATCGATAGCCGAGCACCGGCGCGTCGCGCCGCAGGATGCGTGCGCACATGGAGTGGAAGGTCGACACCCACATCTTCTGCGCGACCGGCCCGACGAGCTCCGACACCCGGGACTTCATCTCGCCGGCGGCCTTGTTGGTGAACGTGATCGCGGCGAGTCCGAAGGGAGACACCCGCTGCTCCGCGACGAGGAACGCGATCCGGTGCGTGAGGACACGGGTCTTGCCCGATCCGGCGCCGGCGACGACGAGGATCGGCCCGTCAGGCGCGGACGCCGCTTCGCGCTGGACCGGGTTGAGGCCCGCGAGCACGGCGTCGGAGGTGATCACCCCCGCATCGTACGCGTGTTCGGGTGGGCGCCGAAGGGTTCAGTCCGACGAAGCGTCGGGTTGCAGCTCGAGCTCCTTGGTGGGCTCGGGCTCCTCGCGCCACGCTCGGAGCAGCCGGGTGTGGTCGGCGTTGAGCGCCACGGTGAACGCACCCCCGACGTCGAGCTCGAGGCCGAAGTAGGCCTGCCATTCGCTCTCGAGGGTGATCGACGACGGGTCGACCCCGCGGGGGAGACGGCAGAAGCGCATTCGCTCGGAGTCGAACAACCAGGTGCTGTGGGTGGAGTCGATGCGTCGCATAGGAATTCCGAAACCCTAGCCCTGAGCGACTGGAAATTCGAGAAGAGCTCACGACTCCGCATCAAATCCGCATCAACTGCGAATCAGCCCGCAACAAGCCTCAGCCGGCGGCCTTCTCCATCTCGGGGGTGTAGCTCCCCGAGCAGGCGGCGCTGTTGAGCCTGGCCCGGTGGAGGAACGCGGCACGGCCGGCGTCGACATTGGCCGCCTCGCCCTTCCACGCCTTGAGCGCGGGGGCCTGGAGGGCCCGGCCGTACGAGAAGCTGAGGTCCCACGGGTGCGGCCCGAGCTTGTTGATCGCGTCGAGGTGGGCCGTGGCGAGCTCGTCGCTCTGGCCGCCGGAGAGGAACACGATGCCGGGCACGGCGGCCGGCACCGCCGAGCGGAAGCACTTCACCGTCGAGGCCGCGACCTCTTCCACCGACGCCTGCTGCGTGCAGCCGTAGCCCGACAGCACCATGTTGGGCTTGAGCAACGTGCCTTCGAGGCGGACCCGCTGGAGGAAGAGTGCCTCGTAGAGCGCGTCGAGGACCGCGGAGGTGACCTCGAACGAGCGCTCGATGGTGTGGTCGCCGTCCATGAGCACCTCGGGCTCCACGATCGGCACGATGCGCGCTTCCTGGCACAGTGCGGCGTAACGCGCGAGCGCGTGCGCGTTCACGTCGATGCAGTACGCGCTCGGCAACGAGTCCGAGATCGTGTACGTCGCGCGCCACTTGGCGAAGCGGGCGCCGAGCGACCGGTACTCGGCGAGACGCTCGCGCAGGCCGTCGAGACCCTCGGTGACGGTCTCGCCGTCGGCGCCGGCCAGGGGCTTGGCCCCGAGGTCGACCTTGATCCCGGGGATGATCCCCTGGGCCTCGAGCAGCTGCACGAGCGGCGACCCGTCGGACGCGTGCTGGCGGATCGTCTCGTCGAACAGGATCACGCCACTGATGAAATCGGCGGCACCCTTCGTGGTGAACAGCATCTCGCGGTAGGCGCGCCGGTTGTCTTCGGTCGACTCCGTGCCGATCGAGTCGAAGCGCTTCTTGATGGTCCCGCTGCTCTCGTCGGCCGCGAGGATGCCCTTCCCGGGCGCGACCAGCGCTTGAGCGGTGGCGGAAAGCGAGGCGATGTCCATCTTCGTGACTACTCCCATTCGATGGTGCCGGGTGGCTTGCTGGTGATGTCGTACGCGACCCGGTTCACACCGGGGACCTCGTTGATGATGCGCGACGCCATGCGCTCGAGCAGGTCGGCGGGCAGCCGGGCCCAGTCGGCCGTCATCGCGTCCTCCGACGTGACCGCGCGGATCACGATCGGGTACTCGTAGGTGCGGCCGTCACCCATCACGCCGACGGTCCGCACCGCGGGCAGCACCGCGAAACTCTGCCAGATGTCACGGTAGAGACCCGCACGGCGGATCTCCTCGATGACGATGGCGTCGGCTTCCCGCAGGATCTCGAGCCGCTCGGCTGTGATCGTGCCGATGATGCGCACCGCCAGCCCGGGACCGGGGAACGGCTGGCGCCAGACGATCTCCTCGGGCAGGCCGAGCTCGGCGCCGACCGCGCGCACCTCGTCCTTGAAGAGCTGGCGCAGCGGCTCGACCAGCTCGAAGTTCATGTCGTCGGGCAGGCCGCCCACGTTGTGGTGCGACTTGATGGTGGCGTTGTCGTCACCACCGGACTCCACGATGTCGGGATAGAGGGTGCCCTGCACCAGGAAGCGGGCATCGGCGTGATCGGCCGCAGCCTCCTCGAACACGCGGATGAAGGTCTCGCCGATGATCTTCCGCTTCTGTTCGGGCTCCTCGACCTCGCGCAGCGCGCCGAGGAAGCGGTCGGTCGCCTTCACGTGCACGAGGTCGATGTGGAACTGGCGGCGGAACGTCTCCTCGACCTGCTCGGCTTCGTCCTTGCGCATCATGCCGGTGTCGACGAACACACAGGTGAGCTGGTCGCCGACCGCCTTGTGCACGAGGGCGGCGGCGACCGCGGAGTCGACCCCGCCCGACAGACCGCAGATCACCCGTTCGGCGCCCACCTGAGCACGGATCTCGTCGACGGCCTGCTCGATGATCGATGTGTTGGTCCACGTCGGTCGGCAGTCACACGCCTCGAACAGGAAGCGCTTCAGGATCTCCTGGCCCCGCTCGGTGTGCGCCACCTCGGGGTGGAACTGCACGCCGTAGACCGCGCGCTCGCGGTCTTCGAGCGCGGCGACCGGTGCGCCCGCGGTGGTCGCGGTGACCGTGAACCCGGGCGGCGCACCCACGATGGCGTTGCCGTGGCTCATCCACACCTTCTGCTCGGACGGTAGCTCGCCGAAGAGCACCGAGCCGGTCGGGGTGCGCGTGAGCGCGGTGCGGCCGTACTCCCCGTCGCCGGTCTCGCGCACCTCGCCGCCGAGTTGCTGCGCCACGAGCTGCGCGCCGTAGCAGATGCCCAGCACGGGGACGCCGACGTCGTAGATCGCGGGGTCGATGCTGGGCGCGCCATCCACGTAGACGGACGCGGGGCCACCCGAGAAGATGATGCCCTTCGGGTCCTTCGCCAACATCTCGGCGACGGGCATCGAGCGCGGCACGATCTCGGAGTAGACGTGCGCCTCACGCACCCGGCGCGCGATCAGCTGTGCGTACTGGGCCCCGAAGTCGACGACGAGGATCGTGTCGAACGGATCGGGCTCAGGCGCGGTCACGAGCCCGCGTCACCGGCCCATGCCGATGCCCTGGGCACGCTGGAGCGACTTGCCCTCGGTCTGCAGGGACGGGGCGACCATCACCTCGGCCTTCTGGAATTCCTTGAGCGTCTCGTAGCCGGTGGTGGCCATCGAGGTGCGCAGCGCGCCGAAGAGGTTGAGGGTGCCGTCGTTCTCGTGCGCCGGACCGACGAGGATCTCGGCGAGCGTGGCCCGGTTGCCCGCACGTACACGCGCGCCGCGGGGCAGGGTGGGATGGAACGTGGCCATGCCCCAGTGGTAGCCCTTGCCGGGCGCCTCGTAGGCGGCGGCGAGCGGCGACCCGATCATCACCGCGTCGGCACCGCACGCGATGGCCTTGGCGACGTCGCCGCCGGTACGCATGCCGCCGTCGGCGATCACGTGCACGTAGACCCCCGTCTCGTCGAGGTGACGGATGCGCGCGCCCGCGGCATCGGCGATCGCGGTGGCCTGCGGCACGCCGATGCCGAGCACCCCGCGGCTGGTGCACGCGTGGCCCGGTCCGACGCCGACGAGCACGCCGACGGCACCGGTGCGCATGAGGTGGAGGGCCGTCGAGTACGACGCGCACCCGCCGACGATGACGGGGATGTCGAACTCACGGATGAACTTCTTCAAGTTGAGCGGCTCGACCGTCTTCGACAC
Source organism: uncultured Actinomycetes bacterium (assembly GCA_963750045.1). Classification (GTDB taxonomy): domain Bacteria; phylum Actinomycetota; class Acidimicrobiia; order IMCC26256; family DASPTH01; genus DASUAS01. Next base: position 471,829 of record CAVVPD010000007.1, read on the forward strand.
GTGCTCGGCCGACACGACGGTGCCCTGGATCACGAGGATGTCGAGCTCGGCTTCGAGCACGTACTTGGCGTACTGCTCGACGCGCTGGGGCGTGAGCGACGCGCACGCGGTGACGCCGGCGTCCTTGATCTCACGGATGCGCCGACCGATCAACTCCTCCTTGATCGGCTCGGCGTAGATCTCCTGCATCCGCCGCGTCGCCTTCTCGTTCGGAAGCTCGGCGATCTCGTCGAAGAGGACGTCGGGGTCGTCGTAGCGCGTCCACAGCCCTTCGAGGTTGAGACAACCCACGCCGCCGAGCTGGCCCATCTCGATCGCCACCCGCGGCGACATCGCGCCGTCCATGGCCGAACCCATCACCGGCAGACCGAACCGGAACGCGTCGAGCTCCCAGGTGATGTCGACGTCTTCCGGGTCACGCGTCCGCCGGCTCGGGACGATCGCGATGTCGTCGAACCCGTAGGCCCGCCGACCGGACTTGCCGATGCCGATCTCGACTTCCAACCCGGTACCTCCCGCACTGGAGAAGCTCCCAGGTTATCCGGCAGGCCGCTCGCGCCCAGCACTTGGGGGAGGTTCAGGCCCTGGTCCAGTCGCCCCAGTCGCCGGCGACGGTGAGATCGAGGACCTGGGCCAGGAACCCGGTGAGGATCCGGGCGGTCGCGCCCCAGACCGTCTCGTCCGCCAGCTCGTAGAACTGCATGGCGCGCTCGGTGCCGTCGAAACCCCACGCCCAGCGTTCCTCGCGGTAGACGCCCTCGGCCAGGAGCTCCGAGAGGGCGACGTCGAAGACGCGGTCGACCTCGCGCGATTCGGCGTGTACCGCGGGCCGTCCGTCGGTGAGCCCCACGAACGGCGAGATCATGAACTGCCCGACCACCGTGCCCAGGGTGGGGAGCGCCGCGATCACGTCGACCGATTCGGGAGGCAGGCCGATCTCCTCCTCGGCCTCACGCAAGGCGGCGTCGCGTGCGTCGCGGTCGACCCCCGGCTCGACCTTCCCGCCGGGGAACGCGATCTCGCCCTGGTGCGACGGCATGGACTCCGGGCGACGGGTGAGCACCAGGCGGGTCTCGTCGTCCTCTTCGAACAGCGGGAGGAGGACCGCCGCGGCCCGGCCACCCGGGTGCAGCGACGGGAGCGGGGGCGGGTCGTACCCGGCCAGGCGTTCCCGGATCCGGTCGAGCGTGACCTTCCTCGACCCGGGCGCGAGATGGGCCCAGGGCGCCGCCCCGCCCTCCCGCGCCGTCGCCGGCCGCGGGATGCGCTGGCGGCCACCCCGGGCCCCAGGATCGCGGATCGCCAGGACTACTTCTTCTTGCCGCTGGCGACCTTGGCGAGCACGTCACGGCTGGAGAGGACCAGGAGGTCGTCGCCGTCCACGGTGACCTCGGTGCCGCCGTACTTCGAGTAGAGGACGACGTCGCCGACGGCCACGTCGACGGGGATGAGCTCGCCCGTCTGCTCCGAGCGTCGGCCCGGGCCCACGGCGAGCACTTCGCCCTGCTGGGGCTTCTCCTTGGCGGTGTCGGGGATGACCAGCCCGCTCACGGTCATCTCCTCGGCGTCACCGGGCTTGACGACGATCCGGTCTTCGAGCGGTTGCAGACTCATGGGTGTGCCTCCTGCAGCATGCAGATGGGGAGTGGACGATTCGAGCGATCGTTAGCACTCGGAGATGGCGAGTGCTAAGTCAAGGTACCAGGGAGCATGCACGACGAGCAAGCCCGGCCGGGGAAGCGTCGCGGTCAGACCAACCGCAGGTTCGGGTCGGCGCCCGCGTCGAGCGAGGTGGGGCCGTCGCTCCGCAGGCGCCACCAGGCCGTCGCCGCGATCATGGCGCCGTTGTCCGTGCACAGGCTCAACGGCGGCAGGAAGGCCCGCCGACCGCCGGCCTGCGCCACCTCGGCCACCCTGGCCCGGAGGCGGGAGTTGGCGGCCACGCCACCGCCCAGCGCCAGCGTGGGGGCCCCCGAGGCGTCGGCCGCGGCGACGAGCTTGTCGACGAGCTGGTCGACGACCGCCTCCTGGAACGACGCGGCGACGTCGGCCGTCGGGAAGTCGGGCTGGCGGCGGCGGTGGTTCACCACCGCGGTCTTCAGCCCCGCGAACGAGAAGTCGACCTCGCCGGCCATCGCCCGGGGGAACCGGATCGCGCCGGGGTCACCCGCGGCGGCGAGGCGGTCGATGGCCGGGCCGCCGGGGTAGCCGAGCCCGAGGTGGCGCGCGACCTTGTCGAACGCCTCCCCGGCGGCGTCGTCGACCGTCTGGCCCACGACCCGATAGCGGCCGTGACCCTCCATCACCACGGTCATCGTGTGACCGCCCGACACGATGAGCACCGCGAGTGGCGGCTCGAGGTCGGGTTCCTCCAGCCATGCGGCGTAGAGGTGGGCCTCGAGATGGTTGACGCCGACATACGGCAGATCGGCGGCGAGCGAGAGCGCCTTGGCCGCGCTCACGCCCACGAGCAGCGCGCCGGCCAGGCCCGGTCCGTGGCACGCGGCGACCGCGTCGAGGTCGCGGAGCCCGACCCCCGCCTCGATCAACGCCTCCTCGATCACCGGCGTGATCAGCTCGACGTGCGCGCGGCTCGCGACCTCGGGCACCACGCCGCCGAAGCGCGCGTGCAGGTCGATCTGGCTCGACACGACCGAGGAGTGCACGAACCGGCCGTCTTCGACGACGGCCGCCGCCGTCTCGTCGCACGACGTCTCCAGCCCGAGGATGAGCGTCACCAGCGCTTCGCCTCCTCGACGATCGTCTCGCCGGGGACGGCGCGTTCGATCGAGTCGAGCAGCGCGGCGTACCCGGGTTGGTCGACCTCGCGCGCCCACATCACCAGCGCATCCTCGTTGACCTCCGGGTAGTAGTTCTTCCGTACTCCCACCGGAACGAACCCGAAGCGTCGGTACAGGTCCTGCGCGCCCATGTTCGACATCCGGACCTCGAGGGTGAGCGCGATGGCACCACGCGAGACCGCGTCGCGCACGAGCACGAGGAGCATGCGGGTGCCGATCTTCGTACGGTGGTGGCCGGGTTCGACGGCGATGGTGGTGACGTGGCCCTCGTCGAGGGTCATCATCAAGCCGGCGTACCCCACGACTTCCCGACCGACCCGCGCCACGTAGTAGGCACGTGACGACCGCAACGCGAGCTCGGACAGGAACAACGACGAGCTCCACGGCCGCGGGTACACCTTCTGCTCGATGCGCAGGACGGCCCGGATGTGACGCCGCCGCATCGGTTGCACGTGGACGGTGGGCGCGGCCTCGGGATGCCGGCGATCCAGCTCGGCGGCCATCACGCGGCTCCGGCCTTGCGGTCCCACTCGATCTCGGCGTCGCTCCGGCGCAGGTACAAGGGGTGGAGCTCGGCCGGCTGCTCGAACTCCTCGCGTTCGAACCGGGCGGTGGCGAGCTGGACCAGCGCGGCGATGCTCGGGGCCGCGAACTCGCTCCCCGCGAGTTCGGCGTGCTCGAGTGCGGCGAACTCGGCGCGGAAGCGATCGACGCCGTCACCGGCCAGCAGGAGACCGTGCGGTTCCGTGCCCTGCTCGGCGGCGAGGTCGGCCACGAGCTCGGCCGGCGCGTACACGTCGTAGTCGGAGACCCGTTGCACCCCGCCCGGTACCGGTCGGTAGCGGGCCGCGAAGACCTCCCGCCGGCGGGCGTCGAGCACGGCGACGATCTGACGGTCCGAGTGTCGCAATGGGTAGGCGACCAGGTCGAGGCTGGCGATCCCGACGACCGGGATGCGCAGGGCCTGCGCCATCACCTTGGCCGTCGTCACCCCGACCCGCAGGCCCGTGAACAGCCCGGGGCCGGTGCCGACCGCGATCGCCGAGAGACGGTCGAGGCCGACGCCCAGCTCCCGGCGCAGGTAGTCGATCGCGGGCGCCAGCTGCTCGGCGTGACGGCGACCCCCGGTGAGCGCCACCGCGCCCAGCACGGCGCCGCCGTCACCCAGGGCGACCGAGACCTGCGCGGTCGAGGTGTCGAGCGCGAGGACGAGCACGTCAGGCTCCGCCGTCCGCCGGGCCGCCGACTGCCCCGGCCAGCGCCTCGCGACGAGCCACCCACGAAACCCCTGCGGCGTCGATGGTCACCACACGGTCGTCGTCGCGGTCGCCGGGCTCGAGCAGGACACCGAGACGATCGGGCGGCAACAACGAACGCACGTGGTCGCCCCACTCGACCACGGTCACCGCGTCGCCGCCGACGAGGTCGTCGAACCCGAGATCGTGCAGCTCCTGGAGGTGGTCGAGACGGTAGACGTCGACGTGCACCAGCGGGAGCGGCGCGTCGTACTCGCGAACGACGGTGAACGTGGGGCTCACGACCGGCTCCTTGATTCCCAGCGCGACGGCGATCCCCTTCGCGAACACGGTCTTGCCGGTGCCGAGCTCGCCGTCGAGGACCACGACGTCGCCGGCGCGGAGCAGCGCGCCGACCCGCGCCGCGAGCGCACCGGTCTCTTCGACGGAGTGCGTACGCGCCACGAACGTCATGACGACCCGTTCGCACGGGCCAGCGCGCGCTTCACGGTCACGAAGTCGGCACGTGCCTGCGCGAGTGCTGCGCCCCCGTTGCGCAACACCGCAGAGGGGTGGAACGCGGGGATCAGCACCGCGCGGTCGCGGAACGGGAACTCGCGCCCGCGGAGCTTCGTGATGCCGTCCTTGGTCGAGAGCAGCAGCTTGGTCGCGAAGTTGCCGAGGGTGACGACGACCCGCGGGTCGATGAACTCGACCTGGGCCTCGAGGTACGGGCGGCAGGTTTCGATCTCGAGCGGCAGCGGATCCCGGTTGCCCGGCGGTCGGCACTTCACGACGTTGGCGATGTAGACCTGCCGGCGGGAGAGGCCGATCCCTTCGATCAGGGTCGTGAGCAGACGCCCGGCGCGCCCCACGAACGGTTCGCCGCTGAGATCCTCCTGCTCGCCGGGACCTTCGCCCACGAACAGCAGGTCGGCGTGGGGATCGCCGGTGCCGAACACCACCTGCGTGCGGGTCGACGCGAGCGGGCACTTCGTGCAGGCCAGGGCCTTGCGTTCGAGGTCCGCGAACGAGGCGAACGTGAGAGGTTCCAGTAGCGACACGGTGAGACCCGACGTCAGGGTTGGTCGCGATGGTACGCGACCGAGTCGCGGATCGCCCCCGCTGTCACTTCCGTGACGACCACGCGGAGTCGGTCGAGACTGGCCTCGACGCTCCCGGTCGCGAGCGCGAACACGATGTCACCGTCGTGGCGGGTGTGCGACGGGTGGATCGCCCGCGCCATCCCGTGGTGGGCGCTGCGGGCCAGCAGGTGACACTCGACCTTGGAGCACCGAGCGTTGGTGGCGACCACCACGAGGGTCGTGTTCGTGCGGGCGTCCGGGCCGCCCGCCTCGAAGGGCGCGACCTCCGGGAACCCGGGATCGCCCGCCGGCGCTGTCGACGCCACGATCGCCGTGCCGTCGTCGGCGAGGATGTCGCCCACCGCGTTCACCACCGCGAGCGCCCCCACCACGACGTCGCCGTCGCGCGCCGAAGCGCTCCCGATCCCACCGGTGGAGGCGTGCTCCGCTCCGCGCCATTTCGCCACCCGGGCGCCGCGACCAGCACCCACCAACCCGGTGGCGAGGGGCGCAGCCGAGCCGGCCTGCGCGGCGGCGAGCGCCGCCCGACCCTCCTCGGGCCCGGGAGGCGCACCGCCCGACGCGACGAGATCGAAGATCGCGGCGGCGGGCACGATCGGGACTGGACCGCCTCGGGTGGCGAACCCCCGACCCTGTTCCGCGAGCGCGCGCATCACCCCGTCGGCGGCGGCAAGGCCGAACGCCGAACCTCCCGCGAGCACCACCGCGTCCACGTGCTCGACCGTCGACAGCGGGTCCAGCACCGCCGTCTCACGCGTCGCCGGCGCGCCACCACGGATCTCGACCGACCCCACCGTGTCGGGCGGGAACACGACCACGGTGACACCGGTGCTCTCGCCGGTCCAGTGGCCGGCCTGCACACCGGGGACGTCGGTGATCACGTCAACCGGCGGACGCGACCGGGGGCTCGAGCTCGAGACACTCGCGCGCGAACTCCATGACGAGCGCGTCCACTTCGTCGGTGCGCTCGTACATCAGCATGTGGCCGGCGCCGGAGAGCTCGACCAGGCGTGCCCCGGGGACGAGCTCGGCGATGCGGTGCGAGTCGCGCGGTGGCGTGAGCGCGTCGGCGGTGCCGACGAGCACGAGCGTCGGGACGTTGACCGTCGGGAGGCCGCCGGTGAGGTCGAGGCTCAGCAGCGAGGCGGTCGCGTCCCGGGTCGTCTCGCGGGAGCACGCCGCCAGCATCTGGCGGGTCGCCTCCACGTGACTGGCGTGCGGGTCGTTCCCGAACCCGATCCGCGCGAGCAGGAACCCGAGGTTGGGCTGCCGCATCAACGTGCCGAGGTCGGGGCCGATGCCGACGAGGCGTTCGAGGGCCGCGCGGACGCGCCGGGCGTCGCTGACGAGGTTGTGCGACGACGTCGACTGGAGCACGAGCCCCTTCACGCGCGCCCGCGTGACCTCCGGGTGGCGGATGGCGAACGCCTGCACCCCCATGCCGCCCATCGAATGGCCCACGAGGATGGCGTCGTGCAGATCGAGCGTCTCGAGCACGGTGAGGAGGTCGTCGGCGAGGTTGTCGATCGAGTGGCCCGACTCCCCGACCGTGGACTCACCGTGGCCGCGTGCGTCGAAGGCCACGGCGCGGAAGCCGGCCTCGGGGAACGACTCGAACTGCTTGGCCCACACGCGCGACGAGAGCGTGACGCCGTGGCAGAACACGACCGGGGGCCCGTCGCCGCGGCTGATCGTGTAGATCGTGCCTCCGTCGTGGCTGTCGAGCCGACGGGCGGAATCGAACTCGGGGACGAGCGCCAGGTCGGCGTCGGGATCGTCACGATGGCGGATGCGGGCGACGACGGCGCGCTCGCCCGCGTAGACCGCGCCCACCACGCCCGCGGTGATGCCGGCCACGAGCCCGGTCCGCTTCAACACGCCGCGTCCCGGCGTCGACGGACCGTCCATCAGCCGTCACCTCCGGCGTCGCCGTGCCCGACGTACGTGCGCGGCACGCGGGCACCGATGCCGGTCACGATCTCGTAGGAGATGGTGCCCAGGCGCTCGGCCCATTCGACCGCGGTGATCTCCTCGTCGCCCTGGCGGCCGATGAGCACCACCTCGTCGTCGGGCTCGGCGGGGGTGTCACCGAGATCGATCAGCAGCTGGTCCATGGTGACGACCCCGGCGATGGGCCGGCGGCGACCACCGACCAGGACCTCACCCCCGACGAGGCCCAGGTTGCGCGGCACCCCGTCGGCGTACCCGGCGGGCACGGTGGCGATACGGCCGGGAGGGCCGACCTCCGCCCGCAGTCCGTACGACACGCGCGTCCCCGGCGCCAGCGTCTTCACCATGGTGATGCGTGCGCGCAGCGAGAGGGCGGGGCGCAGCGTGATCCCGGCGTGGCCTTCGAGCGCGGGCGCGGGCGGGAGCCCGTAGGTCGCGATGCCGACGCGAACGAGGTCGTGGCGCGCCCGGGCGCGGTGAGCAGCCCCGCCGAGTTCGCGGCGTGCACGATCGGCGGCCGCAGGCCGCGTGCCTCCAGGGCCGCGAGCACCGCGTCGAAGCGCGCCAGCTGCGCCGCGGTGTAGCCGTCGTCGGGCTCGTCGGCGACCGCGAGATGGGTGCACACCCCGGCGAGCTCGAGCTCGTCACGGGAGCCGACCCGACCCGCGAGCGCGATCGCGTCGTCGGTGGCGCAACCCACCCGGTGCATCCCGGTGTCGACCTTCAGGTGCACCGCGAGCGGGGCCACGCGGCCGGCGTCGGCCACGGCCTTCGCCAGGGCGTCGATCCCCGGTTCCGTGTAGACGACCGGCGTGAGGTCGTGAGCGACGACCGCGTCGGCGACGCGCGGTGCCGGTTCCGAGAGCAGCATGATCGGCGCGTCGATGCCCGCCGAACGGAGCTGGATCCCCTCCTGGACGCGGGCGACGCCCAGCCACGTCGCCCCCGCACCGAGAGCGGCCCGGGCGACGGGCACCGCACCGTGGCCGTACCCGTTGGCCTTCACCACCGCGAGGAACGCCGCCGGCCAGCGCGAACTCGCTCAAGGCGGCCACGTTGGCCTGGATCGCGTCGAGGTCGATCTGGCTCCACACCGCGCGCTCTTCTGCGTTCGTTCCCACGTCGATCTCCGTTGCGGGCCCGCTCACCGTGTCGCGCTCCGATCCCCCGCGTCCCGACCGTCGGCCGCCAACTCCTGCAGCGTACGCGGCAGCGCGCCGATCAGATCGCCCGCCACCAGGCCGGGGCCGTCGGTCGCGAGCAAGCGGTCCGCGGTCCGTCCGTGCACCCACGCGGCTGCGGCAGCGGCGGTGAACGCGTCGGCGCCCCGGGCCAGGAACCCGGCGACGATCCCGGTGAGCACGTCGCCGCTCCCTGCGGTCGCGAGCTCGGCGCCGCCGGTCGGGTTCAGCGCTACCGGACCAAGGCCCGAGCCGGTCGAGGGCGCGGCGATCACCGTGCCCGGGCCCTTCAGCACGACGACCCCACCCGACCGGTCGGCCAGCGCCCGAGCCGCCGCGACGCGATCCGCACCCACCGCCTCACCCATCAGCCGTTGGTACTCGCCGGCGTGGGGGGTCAGCACGACCGGCGCACCGAGCGTGTGCCGGGCGCGCAACGGGCCAAAGTCACCCTCGAGCGCGTTGAGGCCGTCGGCGTCGAGGACCAGCGGGATCCGCGCCTCGGCCACCAGCGCACGGACGACGCGACCGACCTCCGGATCGGCGCCGAGTCCCGGGCCCACCGCCAACGCCCGGAAGCGGCCGATGTCGCTGAGCACGTTCTCGGCCGCGTCGGCGGCGAGGAACCCGTCGGGTCCCGCCGGGAGGGCACGGGTGATCACCTCGCTCCCCGAAGCGGCGCGCGCCGCCGCTGCGCCGGGGAGCTCGCACCACACGATGCCCACGCCGGCGCGCATCGCCGCGTGGCTCACGAACATCGGCGCGCCGGTCATCCCGCCGGACCCGCCGACGACCATCACCGCGGTTTGCCACTTGTGGGCGTCGGGCGCGGGCCGCGGCAACCACACCCGGACGTCGTCCACGCCGACCAGCCCGGCCGGTGCAACGGCACCGTCCGGATCGCCGGGCGGGCCGTCCACGTCGATCCCGATGTCGGCGACGACGACCTCGCCCGCGTGCGCGCGTCCGGGCTGGAACACCAGCCCGGGCTTGCGAGCCGCGAACGTCACCGTCCGGCTCGCGCGCACCGCGGGGCCGGAGATCAGCCCGGTCAGCCCGTCGACCCCGGACGGGATGTCGACCGCGACCGTCATGCCACCCCACGTGCGCAACCGCGCCGCGACCCATGCCGCATCGCCTTCGAGGGCGCCACGGAAGCCGGTGCCGTACATCGCGTCGACCGCGACGTCGGCGGCGCCGAGCGCGCGGTCGAACCGGGCACGGTCGACGCCGTCCCCCAGCTCGAAGACACGGGTCCGCACCCCCCACCGGGCCAGACAGCGCGCGGTGACCAACCCGTCGCCACCGTTGTTGCCCTTGCCGCACACGACGACGGCGTGACGTCCGTACGTGCCGTGGAGCGCCCGCCGCACGTCCCACGCGACCGCCCGCCCGGCGCGGTCCATCAGCACCTCGACCGGCGTACCCGCGGCAATGGTCCGGCGATCGGCTGCGGCCATGGCTTCGGGCGTGAGGACGGGTTCCACGGCCGGTGCCTCAGCCGAGCGCCAGCACGACGGCCACCGCGGTGGACTCCGTGTGGCTGAGCGAGACCTGCCACGCGGTGACGCCGCGTTCGGCGGCGAGGGCGGCGGCCGCACCGCGCAGCGCGAGGCCGGGCGCGCCGCTCTCCTCGCGCACGACCTCGACCTCGTGGAAGCCGAACGCGCCGAGGCCGGCGCCGAGCGCCTTCATCACGGCCTCCTTGGCGCCGAAGCGCGCGGCCAGGCTCTTCACCGGATCGTGCTGGCCGGAGGCGTACTCCTGCTCCCCCTCGGTGAAGAGCCGGTCCGAGAGCGTCACCCGTCGCGCCAGCGCCAGGCGGAACCGCTCGACCTCCACCAGATCCGTGCCCAGCCCCCGCACCCCGAGCGGCGCGGGGCGGTCGGAGGGAGTCGCGCCGGGGTCGGTCATGTCAGCGCCAGCGATCGGCCAACACGTAGACCGGCTCGGTGAGCAGATCGACGAGATCCACCGACGCGAGCAGCGCATCGTCGAAGGTCAGCGTGGTCTCGGTGACCGCGTCGCGCAACGCGCCGTAGCGACCCTGGTAGCCCTGCAACACCGTCGCGCGCGACTTCTGCCGGGAGGCGAGGCACGAAGCGCGCGTGGAGGAGGGTCAGGCCGACGGTCTCGTTGTCCTTCACCTCGGGCACGATGATCATGGTGCGCTGGTCACGCCGGCCGCGTGCGACGGTGACCTCGCGCTGCGTCGCGACACGGCGCTTGGTGCCCACGAGCCGCGGGTCGTCGTCGGTGCGCGACCGCAGGTCGACCGAGATACCGCCGCGGTCGACGACGTGGATCGTCGCCTTGTCGGCTTCGAGGTCGCCCTCGATCCGGTACCGGGTGAACCCCACGACCTGGCCAACGGCCGGGTCGAGCGCGACGAGGGTGCGCAACGACCGGTAGCTGAGGGCGTCGCGGACGCGCCGGCCGCGAGCACCTCGCGCGCGAGCGCGACCTGCAGCAGCTCCTCGTCGGAACGGGAGATCCCCACGGTGACCGTCTTCGCCTGGTGCTTGATGGCGTCGACCGGCCGGGTGAGCTCCTCGATCCCCTTGGTCAACGCCGCGGTGAGGTCCTCGATGACCCGGCTCGGCGTCCCCACCACACCGTGCTCCACCTGGTACACGTCGAGTGGCATGATCCCCGTGGCGTAGCGCAACAACGACACGACGCGCACCGCCGTGCCGGCCTCGAGGTGGCCGTCGTACTGACCCGCGCGCACACCGCCGAGGAACGTCGACGCCGGGCCCTCGATCTCCGGCGCCAGCTCCGCGAGGAGATCGGCGCCGGGCACCGCGGCCGACACGGTCGCCTGGATCGCCGCGCGGGACTCGCGCAGCGGGCGGGCCGAGGCGTCGATCGCCAGCGCCGCCTCGTATGCGAACAGGTGGCCGGCCATCGCCGACAACACGAACACGACGTCGCGGTGCACGACCGGCACCGCGATGGTCTCGAGTGCGGCACCGAACCGGTGCTCCCCGACGTTGGCGATCACGATCGGCAGCGGCGCGGTGGGCGCGGTAGATCGCGATCTCCTTCGCGACGTCGTCCGCGTTGGATCCCTCCAGCCCGGCCGCGCATACGAGGATCAGCGGCTCGGCGGAGAGGTCGATGTGCTTCTTGTCCTCGGTGGCGTCGAACGAGATCGACTTGTAACAGAGCTCCGATGCCTTCACCCGGACTTCGGCGGCGGCGATGCGGTTCAACCCGTTGCCCACGACGGCCCAGTAGCGGCGGGACAGCGCGTGGCGATGAGCGACCTCGCCGATCGAGTCCTGCAGCTCCAACACGCCGAGCATGGCCTTCGGGAGCGAGCGCAGCGCGTCGAGGAGATGGTGCACGGTGACCGGGTCGAGCGCGGTGACCTCCCCGGCGATGGCGATCGCGAGCAGGTAGCCGGCGGCGATCTGGGCGTAGAAGGCCTTGGTCGACGGGACCGCCATCTCGACGTCGCGGCCGTCGGACGTGTAGAGCACGCCGTCGGACTTGTCGACGAGATCGCTGTTTCGCCGGTTGACGATCGACACGACCGCGGCACCCCGTGCCCGCGCCAGATCCGACGTGCGGTTGGTGTCGGTGGTGGTACCGCTCTGGCTGATGGCGATCACCAACGTGTCCGACATGTCGTCGCGCAACTCGAACCCCGACAGCTCGGTGGCGAGGAGCGCCTGGGACCGCAGCTCGGCGTCGGCGAGGCGACGCAACACCGTCGCGAGGCTCTGGCCCGCGATGGCCGCGGTGCCCTGGCCGATGACGATCACACGACGGACACGGCCGGCGCGCAGATCCGCTCGCAGCGAGTCGGGGAGGGCGTCGGCGCCGAGCGCGACCGTGAAGCGACCATCGCGTTCGACCACCTTGCCGCGCAGCGTCTTGCGGAACGACGCCGGCGCCTCAGAGATCTCCTTCAGGAGGAAGTGCGGGTACTCGCCCCGGTCGATGTCGCGGGTGGTGATCTCCGCGTGCGACAGCTCCTCGGCATCGACGGGCAACGGCGTGCCGTCGAACGCGAAGCGGCGCACGCCCTGGAGCGTGCCGGCACCGCGGGCGTCGAGGATCACGACCTGCCCACGCGTCGCCGACCGCGCGCTCGGGATCGGCCGGCGTCTCGCCGTCCATCCGGAGGTAGGTGGCGGTCTCCTCCACCAGGCCGTACGGCTCGCTGGCGACGACGAACGCGTCCTCGACCATGCCCACGTACAGGGCCTGCCCGCTGCCCCGAAGGGAGAGCAGCAGCTGCTCGGGACTCCTCCCGGTCTGGGCGGCGATGCCCATCGATCCCGCGAGCTCGGCCACGGTCGTGCGGAAGGCGTCGTCGACCGTCGCGCCGCTCGCGATCCGCCGCGCCACCAGCGCGGGGATCACCTTGGCGTCGGTGGTGATCTCCACCGGCACCTGGAGGTGCTCGAGCGCCTTGAGATCGGCGTAGTTGTCGACATCGCCGTTGAGCGCGCCGACGACGTAGGGCCGGGCTTCGCCGTCGAGCTCCTCCTGGTTGAGAGGGTGCGCGTTCGCTTCGGAGATGATGCCGACGCTCGCCCACCGCGTGTGCCCGAGCACCATCACCTCGGCCTCGTCGCCGGCGAGGGCGAGCCGGAGGAGCTCGTCGGCGCGGATCGCCGCGCGCAACACGGCGGTGTTGTCACCGAGCTCACCGATCTCGGCCGCCGCCTTGTAGACGAAGGCCAGCTCGGTGCCCAGCGGCCGGACCGAGCCGGAACCGAAGAGCGGATCCGTCGCGCGCGCCGCGACGAGACGGCCGACCGCAGGCTCGCCGAGATCGAGACCGTGTCCGCGGACCAGGAGATGGAGGCCGGCCGAGTCGCGCCCGCGGACCTCGAGTCGGTCGATCGCCGACAACGCGACCTGCACCGAGAGGTAGGCCTCCAGCGCGGCGATCGACGGGTCGGGACCGGCGAGCGCGCCGACCTCGCGGGCGGTCCGCAACCGGTCGCGTCCGACGGCCCACACCGCGTCACGGGCCTGCACCAGGGCCGCGTTGACCCGTTCGAGCTCGCTCGGTTCGAGCGTGGCGCCCACGCCGCCGTCGAGCTCCGCCTCCAGCGCGTCGAGCCCGGCCGTGAGCTGCTCCACCCGGTCACCGATCACGAGCGCCGCCTGCGGGTCGCCGAGCAGCGCCCGGACCCCCGGCACGCCCCGGAGCTCGCGGTCGACCGACTCGACCGCGGCCGCGGTGGCGCGCAGCCGCTCGGCGAGCGGGGACCCGGGATCGGCGAGGGCGGTCAGCGCGTCGGCCAACCGCTGCACGAGGAGGCCCGAGGCGGGCACGGCGCGGGTCGCGCGCCGACGCACGACCCCGACGATGCCACACATGAGAGGAAAGGTTAGAGGGGACCGGGAGCGGATCGCGACGCAGCGTGCTCGACCAGCTCCACCAAGCGGTCGGCCACCTCCGCAGCCGTGTCGGCGTCGACCGACTCCACCATCACCCGCACGAGGGGCTCGGTGCCGGACGGGCGGACCAGCACCCGGCCGTCGTCACCCAGGTCGGCGTCGACGTCGCGTACCCGACTCCAGAACGCGGCGTCGCCGTTGAGCGTGGCGCCGTCGACGGCGACGTTGCGGAGCACCTGCGGCACCGCGGTCATGACCGCTGCCAGCTCCGAGAGGGTGCGGCCGCGTCGCGCCATCGTGTCGAGCAGGAAGATGCCGGTGAGCGTGCCGTCACCGGTGGTGGCGTGGTCGGCGAAGATCACGTGCCCCGACTGCTCACCGCCGAGCGCCAGGTTGCGCTGCTCGAGCTCGTCGAGCACGTTGCGGTCACCGACCGGGGTCTCGAGCAGGTGGATGCCGTAGGGCTCGAGCGCGCGTCGCAAGCCCAGGTTCGACATCACCGTGGCCACGACGGCGTCGCCCCGGAGCAGCTTGCGATCGTGGAGGTCGAGCGCGGCGATCGCGAGGATCTGGTCGCCGTTCACGAGCTCCCCGCGTTCGTCGACCGCGATGACCCGGTCTGCGTCGCCATCGAACGCGAGACCCGCGTTCGCCCGCGAGGCCATCACCGCATCCTGGAGGTCGCCCGGGTGGGTCGAGCCGCAGTTCGCGTTGATGTTCACCCCGTCGGGCGATGCGTTGAGCACGTCGACCGTGACGCCGAGCGAGCGGAGCGCGGTCGGCGCGGCTCGGAACGCGGCGCCGTTGCCACAGTCGAGCACCACATGCAACCCGGTGAGATGGCGACCCTGCAGGGCGTCGACGAGGGAGGCGACGTAGTCGTCGAGCGCGCTGCGGTGCTCGCTCGACACACCCACCCCGTCGCCGTCGGGACCGGGCTCGGGTTGGGTCACCGCCAACTCGCGCAGTTCGTGCTCGATCTGCAGCTCCACCGCTTCGGGGATCTTGCGGCCGCCGGGCGCGAGCAGCTTGATGCCGTTGTCGGCGAAGGGGTTGTGGCTGGCGGAGATCACGACACCCGGCGCACCGCGCTCTCGGGCGAGAGACGCGACCCCGGGTGTCGGGAGCACACCGACGAGCACGACGTCGGCGCCTTCGGCACAGATGCCGGCGACGAGCGCCGCTTCGAGCATCGGACCCGAGCGGCGCGTGTCGCGACCGACGACGAACGGTTGGTCGTGACCGAGGACCCGGACCGCGGCGCGACCGAGCGCCGTGACCAGCTCGGAGGTGAGCTCCCGGTTGGCGACGCCGCGCACCCCGTCGGTGCCGAAACGCAGCGTCATCGGATCGAGCCCCGCGCGCGCCTCAGCGCTTCGAGTACTGCGGCGCCTTGCGGGCCTTCTTGAGCCCGTACTTGCGCCGCTCCTTCTCGCGCGCGTCGCGAGTGAGGAGTCCCGCCTTCTTCAAGCCCGGACGCGCTTCCTCGTCGAGCGCGATGAGCGCCCGCGCGATGCCCAGGCGCAGCGCCCCGGCCTGCCCGCTCACGCCACCCCCGTCGAGGGTGGCGTCGACGTCGTAGACCTCGGCGGTCTGTGTGAGGCGCAGCGGTTCGAGCGCGACGACGCGGTGGGTCAGGATCGGGAAGTACTGCTCGAACGGGCGGCCGTTGACGATGATCACGCCGGAACCGGGACGCAGCCGAACCCGGGCGACGGCTTCTTTGCGCCGGCCGGTGCTCTGGATGAGGGGCTTGGACACCAAATGCTCCTTGACCTAGCGCTTCGACGCGAGGACGCGCGGCTGCGGCTGCTGGGCCGCGTGGGGGTGGGTGGGGCCGTCGTAGATCCGCAGCTTGCGGATCTGGGCCCGACCGAGGCGGTTCTTCGGGAGCATGCCGCGGATGGCGAGACGCACCACGCGCTCCGGCTTGCGGCCGAGCAGGTGCTCGAGTGACTCGGAGGTCAGCCCGCCCGGGTACCCCGAGTGACGGTGGTAGCGCTTGTCGGCGAGCTTGCGGGCGCTGATGTCGAGCTTGGCCGCGTTGATCACGATCACGTGGTCACCGGTGTCGACGTGGGGGGCGTAGATCGGCTTGTGCTTGCCGCGCAGCAGCGTGGCGGCCTCGGTGGCCACCTTGCCGAGCACCTGGCCCTCGGCGTCGATGACGTGCCAGGCGCGCTGGATGTCGGCGGGTTTCGGCGTGAACGTGCGCAACGGATCCTCACGAAATCCTCGAAGGCGTCGACCGCCATGGCGGCATCGAACGCGAAGGGACAATCTAGTCCCCGGGGTCCCCAGGCAGCAATCGGGACCCCGATCGGGGCTCCTCGGTACAGCTCGGGGGGTCTTCGGGCCGATACTGGGAGACGTCGACCCGGAGAAGCCCATGGTCCGAACCCTGCGTCTCCTGGCCGTCAGCGCGATCGTGGCCGCTGCCGCGGTGGCCTGCGCGGTGCCACCTCCCGGTCCGGGCACGCCCGGGTTGGTGACCACCGACTGGATCACCGGCCGCAGCAAGATCTGGGACCTCGCCTTCCCCCCGATCCTGGCACCCGCGATCTACACCGAGAACGACTCGGGGACCTTCTACGCCCGGATGAGCGACGCCGAACCGGCCCGGGTGCTCGGCACCGTCTCCAGCTTCGACGCGACCTTCGACAACACGGGCGAGGGCGGCCTCATGGGCGTGGC
Organism: uncultured Actinomycetes bacterium; assembly: GCA_963750045.1. Classification (GTDB taxonomy): domain Bacteria; phylum Actinomycetota; class Acidimicrobiia; order IMCC26256; family DASPTH01; genus DASUAS01. The sequence continues at coordinate 488,160 of CAVVPD010000007.1, forward strand.
CTTCGATCCGGGGTACAACGGCGGTTCCGACCGGCGCGTGTACGCGTGCTACTCGACGGCATCCGACAACCGGGTGGTGCGCTTCGACCTCGACATGCTCGCGGCGCCCGGCACCCGGATCACGGGCTGGTCGCCGATCGTCACCGGCCTCCCCCATGCCTCGTTCCACGACGGTTGCCGGGTCCGCTTCCAGCCCGGCACCGGCGCGTTGTTCGTGAGCACCGGCGACGCGGCCACCGCGACCGCTCCGCAGTCGACGGGCGTGCTCGGCGGCAAGATCCTGCGGATCGACACCAACGGCGCCCCTTGGGCGGGGAACGCCTCGGGGGCCCGCTGGTACACCCGGGGGCATCGCAACCCGCAGGGCATCGCGTTCCGCCCGGGTACCAACGACCCGTTCTCGATCGAGCACGGCCCGGACGTCAACGACGAGGTCAACCGCCTCGTCAACGGGGCGAACGGGGGTTGGAACCCCGACAACGGCGCCGGGGTCTACGACCAGTCGAAGCCGATGACGGACGCGACCCTCCCCGGCCCGATCATGACCGCGGTGTGGTCTTCGGGCGGAGTGACCGTGGCGCCGTCGGGCGGCACCTTCCTCTCCGGGGCCCAGTGGAAGGGCTGGGACGGCGCCCTGGCCGTGGCGTGCCTGGACGGGAGCCCCGACGTCGGCCAGCGGCTCCTCATCATGAAGCTGAACCCTGCGGGCACCGCGCTGACCGAGGCCCCGACCACCGTGCTCAACCGCGGCGTGCGCCTGCGCGTGGCGGTCCAGGGCCCCGACGGCAAGCTCTACGTCGTCACCGACGGCCAGGGCGGCGCCGGCACCATCTGGAAGGTCACGCCGGTCTGATCGGTCGACTCCGCTGCGCGCACGGTGACGAGCGGACGGGCACCAGGCCGGCTCCGCTCGGTCTCCTCTCCCCAAGACCTCGGTAGCCTGAGCCGCGTGACCGAAGTGGACCGCGCCCTCGGGGTCCTGCTCGATCCGGGGCTGGCGCCGATCGTCGACATGGTGGTGCGGCGCACGGGCGACGGCGGCTACGAGGCGGCCAGCGCCGACGGCCGGGTCGAGTTCCGACGCACCGGCGACGGCGGCGGGAACGGCCACGGCTACGAGCGCACCGGTGGCGAGGGCCAGGACCCGATCGCCGACCAGTCGCCCGACCGGCTGATCGGGCTGACGGCCGAGATGGCCGACCCGCACCCGACGCGCGGGACCAACGCGTACCCGTTCGCCTACGACCACATCGCCCAACTCTTCGATCACCCCGCCTCGCCGGACCTCTGCGTGCTGCACTCCGGGGCGCACAACTGGGAGGACCAGGGCGGCCACCGGGGCGAGCACGGCTCCCTCGGGATCGTGCAGGCCCGCGCGCCATTCGTGATCGCGGGCAGGGGGGTGCGCGCCGACGGCGTCGTGCCGCGCGTGGCCGTCTGGTCGACGTCGCGCCCACCATCGCCGAGCTGCTCGGGTACGCGCCCGACGCGCAGGGTCACCACCTGGCGGGCCAGGACGGGGTCGTGCGTCACGACGTGCTCGCCCCCGGCGCCGGACGGCCCCGCCACGTGGTGGGGTTCCTGTTCGACGGCGTGAACCCCAACGTGCTCTACGCGATGGCAGCCTCCGGTGAGGCCCCGCACGTCGCCCGCCTCGTCGAGATGGGCACCGCCTACGAGTGGGGCGCGATAGCCGGGCTCCCCACCGTCACCCTCGCGAACCACACGTCGATCCTCACCGGGCGGCTCCCGGGTCACCACGGGATCCTGCACAACGCCTGGTACGACCGCGCCCGCGGCGAGCAGGTCATCACCAACTCGCAGGCCACCTGGCCGTGGGCGATGCAGCACCTGGCCGCAGGGGTCGAGTCGCTGCACGACGCCATCCACCGTGGCGAACCGGACGCCTTCACCGCGTCGGTCAACGAGCCGTGTGACCTCGGCGCCGACTACTCCACGTTCGACTACTTCCGCCGCGGCGAGGTCCCACCGATCCCCGAATCCGCCGACGGGCTGCCCCACACGACCGAGCGGTTCGTGCGGCCGTCGAAGGACTACTCCTGGTCGTCGGTGGTCGACCACATGGGCGTGGAGCAGGCCCTCGGCATCTGGAACGGCCACTACCGCGGCACCTCGTTCCCGATGCCGCGGTTCATGTGGTGCAACTTCACCCTCACCGACTCCGCGTTCCACGCAGGCGGCCCGTTCTCCGAGATCGCCGAGGCGTCGGTGCGCGACTCCGATGCACGCCTCGGCGAGGTGATGGCCGCGGTCGAACGCGCGGGCGCGTTCGACGACACCGCGTTCGTGCTGGTGGCCGACCACGGCATGCAGGAGACCGACCCCGAGGTGCAGGGCGACTGGGACGTCGACCTGCGCGCCGCGGGAATCGATTTCCGCGACGAGGGCTACGGCTTCCTCTACCTCGGCGACGCCGAACGCGCTCGGACGTCGAGACCACGGAACGGTCGCTAGACGGTCTGGCCGACCGCCTTGCCGATGAAGAACGTGACCCCTGCGACCACACCACCGATCAGGGCCATCCGCAGCCCGGCCCGTCCGGCGTGGCGACCGGTGAAGATCGACGTGGCCGCGCCGACGGCGAACAACGCCACCACCGACACCGTCGCCGCGACGACGGTGGGCGTGGTGCCACCGCCGAAGAGGAACGGGATCACCGGGAGCGCCGCACCGAGGGCGAACGCCGCGAACGACGAGAACGCGGCCACCCACGGCGAACCCAGCGTGGTCGGGTCGAGCCCGAGCTCCTCCCGTGCGAGGGTGTCCAGCGCGACCTCGTTGCGGTTCATGATCGTGTCGACGAGCGCGCGGGCGTCGTCGGCCGAGATCCCCTTGGCCCGGTAGATCATCTCGAGCTCGTTGCGCTCCTCTTCGGGGAACGCCCGCAGCTCCTCCTGCTCGATGCGCAGCTCGTTCTCGTAGAGCTCGCGCTGCGATCGGATGGAGATCCACTCGCCCGACGACATCGAGAACGCGCCCGCCACCAATCCCGCGATGCCGGCCAGCAGCACGATGCTGTTGTTCGTGGTGCCCCCGGCGATCCCCATGACGAGCGAGAAGTTCGACACCAGGCCGTCGTTGACCCCGAACACGGTCGCCCGCAACACGCCGCCGACCTCGGCGCGATGACGACCCTCCGAGCGGGCGATGCTGCCCCCCTCGGGGATCCCCTGCATGGCGGCGATGGTCCGCCCGGCTGCCGCTTCCTGCGCAGCCATCGCGTCGGTTGCCTCGGCGTCGTCGCGATAGCGGTCCGCCTCGGCGGCTTCGGTGCGCAGCATCAGCGGGAGCACGGCTTCGGTGCCGAGGTGGCGGGCCAGGAAGCACAGCGCGCGCACCCGGAACGGGAGGCGGGGTTGGCGTGGTTCCTCACCCGCCTGGCGCAGCAGGCGCGCCCAGTGCTCGGCGTGACGCTCCTCCGCCGCGGCGAGCTGCAGGAACACGTCGCGGCGTTGCTCGTCGGCGTGCTCCGCCAGCCCGCGGAACAACGCGCCACCACTCACCTCGTCGGCGTACATCTCGCGCAGTCGTTCGATGCGTTTCGCGTCCGGCACCGTGTTCGCCACGACGTGAACGCTACCCACTCCGCTCACCCCGAGCATGTGTCGATTCGGTGCCACCGGTGCACCTCGAGTGCCACATGTTCACGCAGGAGCGCGTCAGTAACCCACTTCCCAGAGGCACAGTCCTTGAGGTACGCCTACCCTTCCCGCCGCGCTCCGGTCGAGGGCCCGGATGATGCGAAGAACGTCGCCGGCGCGGATCTTGCCCGCGCCCACGTCGACGAGCGTGCCCACGATCGACCGCACCATCTGCCAGCAGAACGCGGTCGCGGTGATGTCGTAGCGGAGCACGCCGTCGCCGAGGTCGTGCCAGCTCGACTCGAGCACCCGGCGCTTCGTCGTGGCGCCCGGTGGGCCCTTCCGGCAGAAGGTGGCGAAGTCGTGCTCGCCGAGGAACGGGTCCGCCCCCAGGCGCAGCCGCGCCAGGTCGAGCGGCTCGGGCACCCACCACGCGGTCCGGGCGAGGAACGGGTCCGGCGCCGGACGGTTCACGACGGTGTAGCGGTAGGCGCGCCAGCGGGCGGAGTGGCGGGCGTCGAACGACGCGTCGACCAGCTGGGCGTCGCGCACCACCACTTCGGGACCTAGCTGACCGTTCACCGCGCGTGCGACGCGCTCGGGATCGAGGTGCTGCACCCCCGGCACCGCGCAGCTCACCACCTGCCCCCAGGCGTGCACGCCGGCGTCGGTGCGACCCGCGCACGCGAGCTTCACGTCACTTCGGAGCACACGCCCCAACGCGGTCGCCAGGAGGCCTTCGACGGTTCGCGTCTCCGGTTGCGCGGCGAACCCGTGGAAGTCCGTGCCGTCGTAGGCGATCGTGAGCTTGAGGACCCGCAGGGGTGCCGCCGGAGACGGCTCACCGAGCGAGAGTTGGCTCACACCAATTCGACGCGCGCCATGGGCGCGTTGTCGCCGGGGCGCGGACCCAGCTTCAGGATGCGCAGGTACCCGCCCGGACGGTCGCGATAGCGCGGGCCGATCTCGGCGAACAGCTTGTGGGTGACGTCCTGGTCGTGGATCGTCGCGATCACCTGCCGACGCTCGTGGACGCCACCCGTCTTCGCCTTGGTGATGAGGTGCTCTGCGTACGGCCGCAGGAACTTGGCCTTCGCCACCGTGGTGACCAGGTACCCGGCCTCGAACAGGCTGGAGGCCATGTTGGCCATGATCAGGCGCTGGTGCGCGGGATCGCGTCCGAAGCCCGCGCCCTTCTTGGGAGTCGGCATCGTTCTACTCCTTGACCCGCAGGGAGAGGCCCCGCTCGTCGAGCTTCTGCAACACCTCTTCGAGCGACTTCGAGCCGAAGTTCGTGATCGCCAAAAGGTCGTCCTCGGTCTTCGTCACGAGCTGACCGATGGTGTCGACGCGGGCCCGCTTCAGGCAGTTGCGCGGACGTTCCGACAGCTCGAGCTCCTCGATGGGCAGCTCGAGGTCGGGTGACGCGGTCGACGGCGCCACCTCGCCGAGCTCGAGCCCCCGGGGCTCGTCGCTCAGGTCGGCGACGAGCGCCACCAGATTGCGGAGCGTGTCGCCCGCCGACGACAACGCGTCGCGCGGCGAGATCGAACCGTCGGTCTCGATCTCGAGGGTGAGCTTGTCGTAGTTGGTGGCCTGCTCCACACGCGTGGGCTCCACCGAGAAGGCGACCCGGCGCACCGGCGAGAAGATGGCGTCGACGGGGATGAGGCCGATGGTCGACGTCCGCTTGTTGCGCTCGGCCGACAGGTAGCCGCGGCCCTGCTCGACCGTGAGGTCGAGGGCGAGGCGGCCCTTGGCGTTGACGGTCGCGAGATGCAGCTCGGGGTTGAGGATCTCGACGTCGGCGGTGGTCTGGATGTCTCCGGCGGTCACCTCACCGGGGCCGCGTGCGTCGAGCCGCAGGGTCACCGGCTCCTCGGCCGAGCACGTCAGTACGAGGTCCTTGATGTTGAGGATGAGGTCGGTGACGTCTTCCTTCACGCCGGGGATCACGTCGAACTCGTGCAGCGCTTCGTCGAAGCGCACCTGGGTGACCGCGGCCCCCGGGATCGACGAGAGCAGCGTGCGGCGCAGGCTGTTGCCGAGCGTGTGGCCGAAGCCCGGCTCGAGCGGCCCGATCGTGAACTGTTGGAGGTTGCCCTCCGCCTCGCCGGCCTCGACTTGCGGACGCTGAATGATGAGCATGGATGCATCGCCTCTGATCTGGTGATCTGGCCTGCCCCGTCCGCGGCCGCCGCGGACGGAGGATGAACGGGGTTACTTGGAGTAGAGCTCGACGATCAGCTGTTCGCGCACGGGCACGTCGATCTGCTCCCGCAACGGCAGGTCGCGCACGACCGCCTTGAAGTCGGTGGGCGTGACCTCGAGCCACATCGGGACGCCCCGGTCGAGGGTGTCGATGTTGTGGCGCAGCACGATCATCTTCTGGGCCTTGGGCGACATCTCGACGACGTCACCTTTCTTCACCTGATACGACGGGATCGTGACCCGCTTGCCGTTCACCAGCACGTGACCGTGGCGCACGAACTGGCGCGACTGGTTCCTGCTGGCGGCGAAGGCGGTGCGGAACACCACGTTGTCGAGGCGCAGCTCGAGCATCCGCAGCAGGTTCTCGCCGGTGATGCCCTTCTCGCCGTTCGCGACCGCGTAGACGTTGCGGAACTGCTTCTCGAGCATGCCGTAGATGCGCTTGGCCTTCTGCTTCTCGCGTAGCTGGAGCAGGTACTCGCTCTCGCGGATGCGGCCGCGACCGTGCTGGCCGGGCGGGTAGGGCTTGCGCTCAACCGGGCACTTCATGGTGTCGCACTTCGGGCCCTTGAGGAACAGCTTCATCCGCTCGCGCCGACACAGTCGGCAGACGGCTCCGGTGTAACGCGCCATGACTCAGACCCTCCGCCGCTTGGGCGGCCGGCAGCCGTTGTGCGGGATGGGGGTGACGTCCTTGATGCCCACGACTTCGATCCCTGTGTTCTGGATGGTGCGGATGGCGGTCTCACGACCCGAACCTGGGCCCTTCACCACCACGTCGACCTTGCGGACGCCGTGCTCCATGGCGCGGCGCGCCGCGGTCTCCGCTGCGAGTTGCGCGGCGAAGGGCGTGCTCTTGCGCGAGCCCTTGAACCCGACGTTGCCCGCCGAGGCCCACGCGATGGTGTTCCCCGACTGGTCGGTGAAGGTGATGATGGTGTTGTTGAAGGACGACTTGATGTGCGCCGTCCCGTAGGCGATGTTCTTGCGCTCGCGCCGCTTGGGACGACGACCGCCGGCAGCCGGCTTGGCCATGCTTGGTTTCCCTCTTTTGCTTCCGGGCTACTTCCGGGCCTTCTTGCGACCGGCCACGGTCTTCTTCGGTCCCTTGCGTGTGCGCGCGTTGGTGCGGGTGCGCTGGCCGCGTACGGGGAGACCGCGGCGGTGCCGCAGGCCCTCGTAGCTGCCGATCTCGACCTTGCGCTTGATGTTCGCGGCAACCTCACGGCGGAGGTCACCCTCGACCTTCAGGTTCTGGTCGACGTAGGTGCGCAGCTCCGCGACCTCTTCTTCCGTGAGGTCGCGGACCCGCGTGTTCGGTGAGATGCCCACCGATTCGCAGATCTCCTTCGATCGTGTGCGACCGACACCGAAGATGTAGGTGAGCGAGATCTCCAACCGCTTTTCGCGGGGGATGTCGACACCGGAGATTCGAGCCACTCGGTTCTCCTAGCCCTGGCGCTGTTTGTGACGGGGGTTCGTGCAGATGACGCGCACCGAACCATGGCGGCGGATCACCTTGCACTTCTCACAGATCTTCTTGACCGACGGTCGGACCTTCATGGTCTGTCTCTCTTACTTGTAGCGGTAGGTGATGCGACCGCGACTGAGGTCGTAGGGGGTGAGCTCCACCTGCACGCGGTCACCCGGCAGGATCCGGATGTAGTGCATCCGCATCTTCCCGGAGATGTGCGCGAGCACCTTGTGACCGTTCTCGAGCTCGACCCGGAACATGGCGTTGGGCAACGGTTCGACGACCGTCCCTTCGACCAGGATCGTGTCGTCCTTGGGCTTGGCCAGGACTCTCCACCTACTTCAATCGTGGCGCGCCAAAAGGCGCGCAAAAGCTTCTAGGAGCCGACCGACCATGCTATATGGTCCGGCGCCCTTGTGACAATCGGACAAATCGCCCCGCGTCACCAGGGCAGGGTCAGGACCTCAGGGCCGTGGTCGGTGACCGCGATGGTGTGCTCGAAGTGCGCGGACCGCCGGCCGTCGACGGTGACGACGGTCCAGCCGTCGTCGAGCACCTCGGTCTCCGCGGTCCCGGCGTTCACCATCGGCTCGATGGCGAGCACGTGGCCCTCCTTGAGCTTCAGGCCCCGCCCCGCGGGACCGTAGTTGGGCACCTGTGGATCCTCGTGCATGGCGGTGCCGATCCCGTGGCCCACGTACTCGCGCACCACAGTGAAGCCGGCCCGCTCGGCGATGCCCTCGACCGCGGCGCCGACGTCGCCGAGCCGGTGGCCCTCCACCACCTGGTCGATCGCCGCCTCCAGGGAGCGGCGCGTCACCTCGATGAGGCGCTTCGACTCGTCGCCGACCTCGCCGACCGGCACGGTCACCGCGGCGTCGGCGTGCCAGCCCTCGATGATGGCGCCGCAATCGATGGAGAGGATGTCACCCTCCTGCAGCACCACCTCGTCGCTCGGGATGCCGTGCACGACCACTTCGTTCGGGGAGGTGCAGACCACGGCGGGGAAGCCGTGATAGCCGAGGAAGTTGGACCGGGCCCCGCGTCGCTCGAGGACCTCACGCGCCACCGCGTCGACCTCGAGCGTGGTGGCGCCGGGCGTGGCAGCCCGGATGCACACCTCGTGCATCTCGGCGACGACCTTGCCCGCCGCGCCTCATGAGGGCGACCTGCTCGGCGCTCTTGCGGGTGATCACGGCCGGGCGGGGTCGAAACGCCCGTCGATCTCCTTGAGCAGGCGGTCCTGGACCTCGTCGCCGCTCCCGTAGCCGTCGACGACGACGAGCTTCCCGAGGTTCTCGTAGAACTCGATGATCGGGACGGTCTGGCGGCCGTAGACCTGGAGCCGGGTGGCGACCGCCTCCTCGGTGTCGTCGTCCCGCTGCACCACGTCGCCGCCACACACGTCGCAGGTCCAGTCGACGGCGGGACGCTTGTTGACGTGGTAGGTCGCACCGCAGTTCACGCAGACCCGCCGACCCGCGATGCGGTCGAGGATGGTCTCCGTGGGGACCTCGATGTCGAGGACGAGGTCGAGCGGGTGCCCGACGAGGACCTTCTCGAGCTCCTGCGCCTGCACGAGCGTCCGCGGGAACCCGTCGAGGATGAAGCCCTCCTCGAGCGGGCCGCCCTCGGCGAAGTGCTCGTCGACCACCCGGATCACGATCTCGTCGGGCACCAGCTCGCCGGTGTCCATGAAGCGCTTGACCTCGAGTCCGACCGGGGTGCCCTGTGAGACCGCGGATCGGAACACGTCGCCGGTCGAGAGGTGCTCGACGCCATAGTGCTGCGACAACAACGCCGCCTGCGTCCCCTTGCCGGCGCCCGGCTTGCCGAGCAACACCAGGCGTACCCCGGAGGCGACCATGGTCAGGCCAGGAAGCCTTCGTAGTTGCGCATCATCAGCTGGCTGTCGATCTGCTTCATCGTCTCCAACGCCACACCGACGGTGATGAGCAGCGCGGTGCCGCCGAACGGGAACTGGCTGATGTCCCACAACGCGAACACGAGCAACGGGAAGACCGCGATGGTCGCCAGGAACAGCGATCCGGGCAGGGTGATGCGGTTCAGCACCTTGGCGAGGTAGCGCTCCGTAGGCGGCCCCGGGCGGATGCCGGGGATGAAGCCACCCTGCTTGCGGATGATGTCGGCCTGTTGTGCCGGATTGAACGCGATCGCCGTGTAGAAGTACGCGAAGAAGATGATCAGCACGGTGTAGAAGCCGATGTACCACCAACCCTGGTGGTTGACGAGGTTGTCGTTGATCCACCTCTGGCCCGCGGTGAAGTTGTCTCCCAACGCCGATGCGATCAACGCGGGGAACGACAGGATCGAGCTCGCGAAGATCACCGGGATCACGCCCGACTGGTTGACCTTCAGCGGGATGTAGGTGCTCTGCCCGCCGTACATGCGGCGGCCCACGACGCGTTTCGCGAATTGCACAGGGATCCGGCGCTGCCCCGACTCCACGAAGACGATGGCCACGATCATGCCGATGCCGATGATGATGATCGTGACGAACTGGATCTTGCTGCCGTCGCTCCAGATCGCGCCGCCCTGCGCGGGGAGGCGCGAGACGACCGAGGCGAAGATCAGGATCGACATGCCGTTGCCGATGCCGCGTTGGGTGATGAGCTCCGCAAGCCACATCACCATGGCCGTACCGGCGGTCCACGTGAGCACGATCAGCGCGGCGCGGCCCGCGTCGAAGTGCGGGATCAGGTCCTGGCCCTGCAGCGCGTTCCCGAAGAGCGCGCTGTTGCCGGAGTGCAACGCGAACACGAAGCCGGTGGACTGCACGAGGGCGAGGCCGATGGTGACGTAACGGGTCCACTGGGTGATCTTCTTCTGCCCGACCTGGCCTTCGTTCTGCCACTGCTCGAGCTTGGGGATGACCACGCCGAGCAGCTGCATGATGATCGACGCCGTGATGTACGGCATGATGCCGAGGAAGAAGATGGCGACACTCGTGATCGCGCCACCGGCGAAGAGATCGAGGAACCCGACCACGCCACCGTTGCTGGCCTGGTCCTTCAGCTGGGTGATCGCCCCGAAGTCGACGTAGGGCACGGGCAGGTGGGCGCCCACCCGGTAGACCGCGATGATCGCGATCGTGAAGAGGATCTTGTTGCGCAGGTCGGGCACCCGGAACATGTTCCGCAGGCGGGACAACATCGGGGCGCGACCTCCTCTCCGTCTCTACTTCCAGGCTCCCCGGGAGCGGGAAGCAGCGAGCTTACCGGTTGGTCAGGGCGTTCCCACGAGCCGGTGGACGGCCCTCGCCCCACGGCGCGGGGATCACGACGACGCTCCCGCCGGCGGCTTCGATCGCCGACACGGCACCCTGCGAGAAGGCGTGGGCACGGACGGTGAGCGCCTTCGACAGCTCGCCCCGGCCGAGGATCTTCACCAGGCCGCGCTTGGCCACGAGGCCGTGCGACCGGAGCACGCCCGGGTCGACGTCGGGGCCGGCGTCGAGCCCCTGGAGGGTGTCGAGATTGACCACCACGTACTCCACGCGGAACGGGTTCTTGAACCCCTTCGCCTTGGGCGTGCGGCGGTGCAGCGGGGTCTGACCACCTTCGAACCGGGGCGCGATGTTGCCGCGCGCGCCCTGGCCCTTGGTGCCACGGCCGGCGGTTTTGCCGCCCTTGCCGGCGATGCCCCGCCCGACGCGGCGCCGGGGGGTCTTCGAGCCCGGAGCCGGTTGCAGATCGTGGACCTTCATGAGCCGACCTCTTCCACTTCGACCAGGTGCGGGACGCGGGCCACCATGCCCCGGATCTCCGGGCGGTCGGGCAGCTCGACGGTGTGGTTGATACGACGGAGCCCGAGCGCGCGGATCGTGCCGCGCTGCTTGGGCTTGGTGCCGATCGTGGACTTGACCTGCGTGACGCGCAGCGTTGCCATCAGGCGACCTCGGTCACTTCGGTCTTCTTCATGTTGCGCTCGCGGTACGCCCGCAGCATCCCGGCCGTCGACACCTCTTCGGGCGACTTCCCGCGCAGGCGCGCGATCTCCTCGGGACGCCGGAGCTCCCGGAGACCGTTGATCGTGGCCCGGGAGACGTTGATGGCGTTGGACGAGCCGAGCGACTTGGCCAGCACGTCGTGCACGCCGGCAGCCTCCAGGATCGCCCGCGCCGCGCCGCCGGCGATCACGCCGGTACCGGGAGCCGCGGGCTTGAGCAGCACACGGGCGGCATCGTGCTCACCGATGATGGTGTGCGTGATCGTGTCGCCCGCCAGCGGCACGTTGAACAGACGCTTGCGCGCCTCCTCCATGCCCTTCTGGATCGCGGCCGGCACTTCCTTCGCCTTGCCGTAGCCGAGACCCACGTTGCCGGCACCGTCGCCCACCACGACCAGCGCGGTGAACGAGAACCGCCGGCCGCCCTTGACGACCTTGGCGACCCGGTTGATGGCGATGACTCGCTCTTCGTACTGGCCTTCGGCCATGGTGAGATCCTCTTCCCGTTTCCAGGGTTCCTGGGTTAGAGCGTGAGACCGGCTTCGCGGGCGCCGTCGGCGATGCCGGCCACGCGACCGTGATAGCGGAAACCACCGCGGTCGAGCACCACGGTTTCGACACCCGCGCCCTTGGCGCGCTCGCCGACGAGCTTCCCGACCTTCTTGGCCGCGTCGACGGTCGCGGTGGCGCCGGGGAACGACTTCTCGATGGTGGACGCGGACGCCAGCGTCACGCCGCTCACGTCGTCGATCACCTGGGCGTAGATGTGCTTGTTGGACCGGAACACCGCGAGACGCGGGCGCGCCGCGGTGCCGCGGACCTTCTTGCGGACGCGCCGGTGGCGGCGCTCCCTGGCTACCTGACGGTTGTGCATGATCGCCTCAGCTCTGCTTCTACTTCGCCGACTTGCCGGCCTTGCGCAGCACACGCTCGTCGGCGTAGCGGATGCCCTTGCCCTTGTAGGGCTCGGGCTTGCGGATCTTGCGGATGTCGGCGGCCACCTGACCGACGAGCTGCTTGTCGTACCCGCGCACGGTGATGCGCGTCGGCACGGGCACCTCGAACTCCACGCCGTCGGGGGCATCGACCGCCACCGGGTGCGAGAACCCGAGCTGCAGGTCGAGGCGGCGCGGACCAGCCGCGGCGGCGCGGTACCCGACGCCCACGATCTCGAGCTCCTTGACGAATCCGTCCGACACGCCGATGACCATGTTGGCCACCAACGAACGGGTGAGCCCGTGCAGGGCGCGGTGCTCGCGCTCGTCGTCGGGTCGGGCCACGACCAACTCGTCGCCCTCGCGCGTGATGGTGATGCCTTCGGGCGCGTCGTGCTCGAGGGTCCCTCTCGGACCCTTGACCGTGACGTGCGAGCCGTCGAGGGTGACCTCGACGCCACTCGGGATCGGGATGGGCTGCTTGCCGATGCGAGACATACGACGGGCTCCGTTACCAGACCTGGCAGAGGACCTCGCCGCCGACGCGACGCTGGCGCGCCTCGCGGTCGGTCATGAGTCCCTGGTTGGTCGAGAGGATGGCGATGCCCATACCGCCGAGCACGCGCGGCACCTCGGTGGACCCCGAGTACACCCGGAGGCCGGGCTTGGAGACGCGCCGCAGTCCGGAGATCGTGCGCTTGCGGTCAGGCGTGTACTTCAGCTCGATCTTGAGCTGGTTCCCGGGCCTCGTCGCGTCCTTGGACACGTCGAAGCCCGCGATGTAGCCCTCGCGCTCGAGGATGCGCGCCAGCGCTTCCTTGAGCTTGGAGGACGGCATCAACACCTCGTCGTGGAACGCGATGTTGGCGTTGCGAAGACGGGTGAGCATGTCGGCGATCGGGTCGGTCATCATGAGCGCACCAACCTCCTCACCACGATGCCTTGGTCACGCCGGGCACTTCGCCGGCGTGGACCATGGTGCGGAAGCAGATGCGGCACAGGCCGAAGCGCTTGTAGACCGAACGCGCGCGACCACAGCGGCGACACCGCGTGTAGCCGCGCACCTTGAACTTCGGCGTGCGCTGTTGCTTCTGGACGAGGGCTTTCTTTGCCATCTGTGCGTTACCCCTGGCTCTGCTCGTCGCGGCGGAACGGGAAACCGAGGGCCCGGAGCAGTGCCCGGCCCTGGTCGTCGGTCGTGCCCGTGGTGACGATGGTGATGTCCATCCCGCGGACGGTGTCGATCTTGTCGTAGTCGATCTCCGGGAAGATCAACTGCTCGGTGACGCCGAAGGTGTAGTTCCCCCGGCCGTCGAACGAACTCGGGTTGAGCCCCCGGAAGTCGCGGATCCGGGGGATCGCGATGCTCACGAGGCGGTCGTAGAACTCCCACATGCGATCGCCCCGCAGCGTGACCTTCGCCCCGATGGGATTGCCCTCCCGGAGCTTGAAGCCGGCGATCGACTTCTTGGCCCGGGTGATCAACGGCTTCTGGCCCGTGATCAACGTGAGGTCGGCGACCGCGCCGTCGAGCAGCGACTGCTGCTGGGTGGCGCGTCCGACACCGCAGTTGAGGACGATCTTCTCCATACGTGGCACCTGCATCACGTTGCCCAGCCCGAGCTCTTCCTTGAGCGCGGGCATCAGCTCCGTGAGGTAGCGCTCCTTGAGGCGCGGACGCTCGGTGGTGCTCTGCGGGCTCACAGCTCGGCTCCACACTTGCGACAGACGCGGTGCTTCTCACCGTTGGGGTCGATCTGGTAACCGACCTTCACCGGGCCGTCCTTGCTGCAGATCAGCATCAGGTTCGACACGTGGATCGGCATCACCTTGTCTTGGATGCCGCCCTGCATCGTGGCCTTGGTCGGCTTCTGGTGCTTCTTGGCAACGTTGATGAGCTCGGCGCTCTCGACGATGACCTTGTTGCGCTCGGGGTACACGTGCGCGATCTCGCCGCGCTTGCCGATGTCCTTGCCCTGGATGACCTGCACGTGGTCACCCTTCTTGAGCTTCATCTTCGGCTTGCTTGCCATGCTCACAGCACCTCCGGTGCGAGCGAGACGATGCGCATGAACCGGCGGTCGCGCAACTCCCGGCCCACCGGGCCGAAGATGCGCGTGCCGCGAGGCTGCATCTGCTCGTTGATCAGTACCGCCGCGTTCTCGTCGAACCGGATGTAGCTCCCGTCCGGACGTCGGCGTTCCTTCTTCGTACGGACGACGACGCACTTGACGACATCGCCCTTCTTGACCGCAGCGCCGGGCACGGCGTCCTTCACCGTGGCGACGAAGATGTCGCCGATGCCCGCGTAGCGCCGGCGGGTACCGCCGAGCACCTTGATGCAGAGCACCTCGCGTGCGCCCGAGTTGTCCGCCACCTTGAGGCGGCTCTCCTGCTGGATCACCGCGCACGCTCCAGGACTTCGACGACGCGCCAGTGCTTCAACTTGGACAGGGGACGGGTCTCCGACACGCGGACGCGGTCACCTTCGTGGGCGTCGTTGCCCTCGTCGTGCGCGTAGAGGTGGCTCGTCTTCTGCAGGGTCTTGCCGTAGCGGCGGTGCCGCACGCGGTCGACCACTGCGACCACGACCGTCTTGTCCATCTTGGTGGAGATCACGATCCCCTCCCGCACCTTGCGGCGGGTGGAGCGTGTCTCCTCGGTGGTGTCGTCGGCCATCGGTGACTCCTACGCTTCCAGCTGTTCGGCGGCGGCGATTTCGCGCTCGCGCAACAGCGTCTCGATGCGGGCTACGTCGCGCTTCACCTGGGGAAGGCGCGCGATGTTGTCGAGCTCGCCGGTGGCGTTCTGGAAGCGGAGGTTGAAGAGCTCCTCCTTCGCCTCGCCGAGCCGGTGCTCGAGTTCGGTGTCGTTCAGTTCACGCAGCTCAGCTGCTCTGCTTGCCATGCGAATCAACCCTCGTCCTGGCGGACCACGAAGCGGGTCTTGATCGGGAGCTTGTGCATCGCGAGGCGCATCGCTTCGCGCGCGGTGGGTTCGGGCACGCCCGACAGCTCGAACATCACGCGTCCGGGCTTCACGACCGCGACCCAGTGCTCGGGGTTGCCCTTGCCGGAGCCCATCCGGGTCTCGGCGGGCTTCTGGGTGACGGGCTTGTCCGGGAAGATGTTGATCCAGACCTTCCCACCACGCTTGATGTAGCGGGTCATCGCGATACGGGCGGCTTCGATCTGACGGTTGGTGATCCATCCGGGCTCGAGCGCCTGGATCCCGAAGTCGCCGAAGGTCACTCGCGTGCCGCCCTTCGAGATGCCGGTCATCCGGCCTCGATGCGTCTTGCGGTGACGGACCTTGCGGGGCATCAACATGGTCAGTCCTCGTCCCCGTGGAACTTGGGCGCCTCGTGGTGCTGGCCCTGACGGGTGCGGCGCTCGATCTCCTCCTCTTCGGCGAGCAGTCGCTCGAGCTCGGGGTCCGCCTCCTTGACCAGCGGGGCGGCCTCCTCGGGTGCCTCTTCCGGGGCGCCCTCGACCGGCGTGGCCTCACCCGCGGGACGGCGACGACCGCCACCGGCGCTCACCACGCGACGTTGGGGGCCCTGGCCCGAGGTCTCGCCGACGGCCATCGCCGCTTCCTTCTGGATCTTGTCCTCTGCGGCGGACTTGTAGGGGAGGATCTCACCCTTGTAGATCCAGACCTTCACACCGATGCGACCGAACGTCGTCTTCGCCTCGGCCTCGCCGTAGTCGATGTCCGCGCGCAGCGTGTGCAGCGGGACGCGGCCCTCGCGGTACCACTCCTTGCGCGACATCTCCGCGCCTCCGAGGCGGCCGCTGCACTGCACGCGGATGCCCTGGGCACCGGCCTTCATGGCCGTCTGGACCGCACGCTTCATCGCGCGGCGGAAGGAGACGCGCCCGGTGAGCTGGTCGGCGACACCCTGTGCGATGAGGGTGGCGTCGAGCTCGGGCTGCTTGATCTCCTGGATGTTGAAGTGGATCTTGGGGTTGCCGGTGATCTTCAGCAGCCCGGCGCGGAGGCGATCGGCCTCGGCTCCGCGGCGACCGATCACGATGCCCGGACGCGCGGTGTACACGTCGACGCGCAAGCGGTCACGCGTCCGCTCGATCTCGACCCGGCTCACCGCCGCGCGCTCGAGCTGACGCTTCAAGTAGTCGCGGATCTTCCAGTCCTCGATGAGGCTCTCCCGGTATTCCTTGTCCTCCGCGAACCACCGCGACTTCCAGTCAGTGGTGATCCCGAGTCGGAACCCGTACGGATTGACCTTCTGTCCCATTACTTCGACCCTTCGGGCTTCTCGGGCGCGTCGTCCTCGGACGCTTCGGCCTCGACCTCGTCGACCTCGACCTCCGGCGCATCGTCGGTCTCGGCCGCAGCCGTGTCCTCGGTCTCGGTCTCGGTCTCGTCGACCTCGACCTCGTCCTGCGCGACGTCCTCGTCGTGATCGTGGTCGTGTTCCGCCTCGCGCGCGGCCTCACGTTCGGCCTTGCGCTGGCTCGCCGCCACCCGGCGACGCCGGCTGGCTCGCTGCGCCTGGGTGTCCGACGCCTCGCGCTGACGGCGCAGCTCGAGTTGCTCGTCCTCGTAGCGCGCCACGACGATGGTGATGTGGCTCGTGCGCTTGCGGATGCGGGTGCCGCGGCCGCGGGCGCGCGGCCGCCAGCGCTTCATCGTGGGACCTTCGTCGGCGAAGGCGCGCGTCACGAAGAGCTCTTCCTCCGCCATGCTGTCGTTGTGCTCGGCGTTCGCGACCGCGGAGTCGAGCAGCTTCATGACGGTCTCGGCGGGGCCGCGCTCACAGAAGCGCAGGATCTCGCGGGCGTCGGCGACGTCCTTGCCGACGATCAGGCGGAGCACCTGGCGGACCTTGGTCGGCGAGGTGCGGTGGTGGCGCAGGCGCGCGGCGGTCTCGGGCATCAGCGACGGCTCGATCGCTCTTGCCCGGCGTGGTACCGGAACGTGCGTGTCGGGGCGAACTCCCCGAGCTTGTGGCCCACCATCGCCTCGGTCACGTAGACCGGCACATGCTTGCGCCCATCGTGCACCGCGAGCGTGTGCCCGACCATGTCGGGCGTGATCGTGGATCGGCGCGACCACGTCTTGATCACCTTGCGTTCGCCGGCCGCGTTCATCGCGTCGACCTTCTTCTGCAGGTGGTCGTCGACGAACGGCCCCTTCTTCAGGCTGCGCGGCATCGATTACCTCCGGGCTCCGCGGCCACGACGGCGGCGAATGATGAGTTCATCGGACTTCTTGCCCTTCTTGCGGGTACGGCCCTCGGGCTTGCCCCACGGCGACACCGGGTGGCGCCCACCGGAGCTCTTGCCCTCGCCACCACCGAGCGGGTGGTCGACGGGGTTCATGGCGACACCACGCACGTGCGGCCTCTTGCCCTTCCAGCGGTTGCGGCCCGCCTTGCCGATCTTGACGAGGCCGGCCTCGCTGTTGCCGACCGAACCGACGGTGCCCCGGCAGTCGATCGGGACGCGGCGCATCTCGGTGGACGGCAACCGCAGCGTGGCGAACAGACCTTCCTTCGCCACGAGTTGGATCGACGCGCCAGCGCCGCGACCGAGCTTGCCGCCCGCACCGGGCTTCAGCTCGACGTTGTGGACGGTGGTACCGACGGGGATGTAGCGCAGCGGCAACGCGTTCCCGGGCCGGATCTCCGAGCCCTGGCCGCTCTGGAGCATGTCGCCGACCTCGAGGCCCTGCGGAGCGATGATGTAGCGCTTCTCGCCGTCGAGGTAGTGGAGCAGCGCGATGCGAGCGTTGCGGTTCGGGTCATACTCGATCGCCGCGACCTTGGCGGGCACGCCGTCCTTGTCGCGACGGAAGTCGACCAGCCGGTACTTCTGCTTGTGGCCACCACCGCGGTGGCGCGAGGTCATGCGGCCGTAGGAGTTGCGTCCACCCGTGCGCGGCTTCGGCTTGGTGAGTGACTTCTCCGGCTTGTCGCGGGTGATCTCCGCGAAGTCCGAGACGGTCTGGAACCGGCGACCGGGACTGGTGGGCTTGCGTTTGCGGACCGGCATCGTCAGCTCCCGAAGATCTCGATGCGATCGCCCTCGGCCAGAGAGACGATCGCCCGCTTGGCGTCGGGACGCGAGCCGAAGGCGCCACTGCGGCGGTTGCGCTTGCGCTTGCCCTTGCGGTTCATCGTGTTCACGTTGGTCACCCGCACGCCGAAGATGGTCTCGACGGCGTGGCGGATCTCGATCTTGTTGGCATCGCCGGCAACGACGAACGTGTAGACGTTCTCGTCGAATGCGGCGTAGGACTTCTCCGACACCACGGGCCGGATGATGATGTCGCGGGGGTTCTTGTTGCTCACGCGGCACCTGCTTCCTGGTCGCGCTCGCTCGGCGCCGGGGTACCCGGCGTCGCCCCTTCGGGGTCGCTCGGCTGCTTCGGCCCGAAGCGTGCGACCGCGTCCTCGAGCGTGGCCTTGGTGAAGACCAGCCAGTCGTTCACGAGCACGTCGTAGGTGTTCAGCTCGTCGGGGATGACGATCTGCACCCGCTCGCCGAGGTTGCGGAAGGACTTCCACACCGCTTCCTCGTCGCGCTGGAGCACGAGGAGCACCCGCTCGTCGCGCTCACCGGCCGTCCGCAGCCCCACGGCCGCGAGCAGCTCGATCGCCGCTTTCGTGCGGGGCTCGCTGATGCCCCACTCGTCGAGGACGAGCACCCTGCTCTCGGCCGCGCGGTCCGACAACGCGGAACGCAGGGCGAGGCGGATCATCTTCTTCGGAGTGCGCTGGCGGTAGTCGCGCGGCTTCGGGCCGTGCGCGACACCACCACCACGCCAGTGCGGCGCACGGATCGATCCCTGGCGGGCCCGGCCGGTGCCCTTCTGGCGCCAGGGCTTGGCTCCGCCACCGCGGACTTCGGCGCGGGTCTTGGTGCTGTGGGTACCCGAACGGGCGGCCGCCAGCTGGGCGGTGACCACCTGGTGCATGACCGAGGTGTTCGGGGTGATGCCGAAGAGCTCGTCGGGCACGTCGACCGTGCCCGCGGCAGCACCGCTCGCGGACTTCACGTCGAGCTTCATGCCGCGTCTCCCTGCCGTGCCGGCGCGGAACCGGCGCCTGCCTGCGCCACCGGGCGCTTGGCGGCGTTCTTGACGAAGACGAGGCTGCCGTTCGGGCCGGGGACCGCGCCCTTCACGAGGAGGATGCCCCGCTCGGGATCGCCCTCGACCACCTCGAGGTTCTGCGTGGTGGTGCGCTTGTTGCCGTGCTGGCCCGCCATCTTCATGCCCTTGAACACGCGGGCGGGGGTGGCACACGCACCGATCGAACCTGGGGAACGGTGCTTCTTGTGGTTACCGTGCGACGCGCCCTGACCCTTGAAGTTGTGCCGCACCATCGCACCGGTGAAGCCCTTGCCCTTGCTGACGCCGGTGACGTCGACCCGCTCGCCGGCTCCGAACACGTCGGCGCCGATCACCTGGCCGACCTCGAAGCCCGACAGGTCGTCGACCCGCAGCTCGGCGACGTGGCGCAGCGGCGGCGCGTCGGCCTTCTTGAGGTGCCCGAGCTCGGGCCTGGACAGGCGCTGGGGCTTGGTATCGCCGAACGCGAGCTGGACGGCCGAGTAGCCGTCGCGCTCGGGCGTCTTCAGCTGGACGACGCGACACGGCCCGGCTTCGATCACCGTCACCGGGACGACGCGGTTCTCGTCGTCCCAGATCTGGGTCATGCCGAGCTTGCGCCCGAGGATCCCTTTGGCAGACATGGTCAGTCCCGGTGTTCTTTCTCGCTTCACGCGAACGCTCCGCCCGGTGGAGTCCCGGCGGAGCGTCGATCGGTTGTGCTGCGTGGTTCTGAGGCAGCTCAGCCTGCGCAGACTTCGGTTGGCGAACGTTTTCGAGTGGGTGCCGTCGGCCGTGGAAAGGGCCGAGTGGCGAGCCCGGAAAGACTACAGGCTGGGTGCAGTGGGAGCCAAGTCGGTCGATCGGCAAGTGCGTCGACCGCCGGATGCGAGGGCGGGGTACGAGCGACCTCCACGGTGCGATGGAGTCGCGCCGCTGACTCATCCGACCTGGATGACGAGAGACGGGGAGGACCGGCCCCGCCGGTCACACGGCGCTGCTCACCCCCACAGCGAGCGACGAGACGTACCCGCTCGTCGTGTTGCCGGTCATCGACGGCGTCTCGGTCGACACGCCGTCGGAGAACACCATGTCGCTCGTGAGGGAGACCCGCGAGAGGTTCTGCACGCTCTGCTCGTATCCGCTCGTGGCGTAGACCGCGTCGCACACGTCCTGCGGCAACGCGATCTGCGAGGTCGCGAGCTTCGATCCGCCGCTCGTCGCGGCGTCGACGTTCGGGTACACCTCGAAGTGCACGTGCGGCCAGCGACCCGAGTAGCACACCGGGAAGATGCTGGTGAACGTGGCGATGCCGTTGGCGTCGACCTCCTGGACCCCGCGCAGGTAGTTCTGGTCCGTCGCGCCCTCGGAGTACATCGAGTACCGACCGTCGCGGTCGCAGTGCCACACGTAGACGGAGGCCCCGCTGAGCGGTGTGCACCCGTTGTCGGTGTCGACGACGGTGAACGAGATCGTGGAGGGCACGCCTTCGGCGATGCCGCTGGCGCCGTCGAAGCTCGAGCGGATGTCCTTGGGCGCCACGCCGCTCTCGCTCAGCGCGTCGGGGCCGTTGGACCCGTCGCCCGGGTACGGCCCTACGGTCTCCTCGGCGATCGTCGTGCAGCTCGTGGCGGTGGCGGGCGCGGCCGTCGTCGTGGCCGTCGACAAGTCGGCGCCGTTCGTGGTCGCGGTCGCACCATCCGGGTCGCTGCCGCTCGAGCACCCGGCGACGGCGATCCCGAACCCACCGAGGAGGACCAGTGCGCCTCGGCGGGTGACCGGCCGGGTCAGGAGCTCGGAACCAGCGTCTTCTTCGGATGCGTCCATGAACCGCAGCTTGACGGGGCGACCTTCACGCAGGCTGAGAGAACGTCAAGAGCCCCGCGAGACCGCGGCCTCGTTTCGGGCTCGCCGGACCACGCGCGGCCATCCGGCGCGGCCTACGTTGGGCGCCTTGGCCAGCTCCTACGTGACCGTCCCCGAAGGGTGGATCCGCTCGGATCCTCGCTCGTTCGGGCCGTTCGTGACCCACGAATCCTTCCGTGCCCCCGACGGCACGAGCATCGACTGGAACTCACGGGAGCACCGGAAGCAGGCCGGTCGGTTCGACGCAGGACGCGGGTCGACCTGGTGGGCACCGACCGCGATCGGTTGGTGGATCGGCGTCCTGTTCGCCGTGGGCGCGGCCTGCTTCACCGTGGGAGCGGCGCCCGGATTCGTCGGCTGGGTCGGCACAGACGCCGACGCGATCACCTTCTTCGTGGGCTCCATCTTCTTCACCACGGCCGCCTTCCTGCAGTATCTCCAAACCGTGAACGCGCCGCGTCACGTCGGCGACCCGGGGGCGCCCGACCGCGTTCGCATCCTCGTGTGGGAACCCGGCCGGATCGACTGGATCGCGAGCGCGGTGCAGCTCGTCGGCACCGTGTTCTTCAACGTCACCACGTTCGCGGCCATCGACACCAGCCTCAGTGCTACGCAGGCCCACCGCCTGGTGTGGGCTCCCGACGCCGTCGGTTCGGTGTGCTTCCTCCTCGCCAGCGGGCTGGCGTGGTTCGAAGTGAGTCATGGATGGTGGTCGTGGCACACGAGGAGCGAGGCGTGGTGGATCGCCGGGCTGAACCTTGCGGGCTCGATCGCGTTCGGCGCAGCCGCGATCGCGTCCAAGGTCGTCACGACCAGCGGCGATCCCCGCAACGTCACGCTCGTGAACCTGGGGACCGCCGTCGGAGGTCTGTGCTTCTTCTCCGGCGCCCTGCTCCTGCTCCCCGAACGCGTCCGCACGCGGTCGGGCACAATGTCCTGAACCCAAGGAGGTTGCAGTGGCCCTGCACCGCAAGATCAACGACGACTCGCTCATCGAGTTCAACCCGCTCTACTCGCTGAGCGCCGAGGAGGGGCGCGCGCCCCGCCACACCCTCCCGGACCACGAGCTCGATCCCGACGTCGCCTACCAGATCGTGCGCGACGAGCTGATGCTCGACGGGAACTCGCGCCTCAATCTCGCCACGTTCGTGACCACGTGGATGGAACCACAGGCTGAGAAGCTCATGGCCGAGACCTTCGACAAGAACATGATCGACAAGGACGAGTACCCGCGCACCGCCGACATCGAAATGCGCTGCGTCAACATGCTGAGCCGGCTGTGGAACTCCCCCGACGAAGAGGAGGCGACCGGCACCTCGACCACCGGTTCGAGCGAAGCGGCGATGCTCGGCGGTATGGCCCTGAAGTGGCGGTGGCGCGATCGTCGAAGGGCTGAGGGGAAGTCCACCGACAAGCCCAACCTGGTCATGGGCGCGAACGTCCAGATCTGCTGGGACAAGTTCTGCCGCTACTGGGACGTCGAGCCCCGCCTCGTGCCGATGGAGGGGGACCGCTACCACCTCGACGCCCCGAACGCGGTGAAGTACTGCGACGAGAACACCATCGGCGTCGTTCCCGTCCTCGGGTCGACCTTCGACGGCAGCTACGAGCCCATCGCCGAAATATGCTCGGCGCTCGACAAGCTCCAGGCCGACGCCGGCCTCGACGTTCCCGTCCATGTCGACGCCGCGTCCGGGGGCTTCATCGCACCCTTCCTCGATCCCGACATCGTGTGGGACTTCCGGCTCCCGCGCGTGCAGTCGATCAACACCTCGGGCCACAAGTACGGCCTCGTCTACCCCGGCGTCGGTTGGGTCGTCTGGCGCAACCCCGACGCGTTGCCCGACGATCTCGTGTTCAACGTCAACTACCTCGGTGGCAACATGCCGACCTTCGCACTCAACTTCTCGCGGCCGGGGAACCAGATCGCCGCGCAGTACTACAACTTCCTGCGGCTCGGCTTCGAGGGGTACCGCCGCGTGCAACAGGCGTCGCGCGACGTCGCCCGCTTCCTCGCCGACTCCATCGCCGGGATGGAGCATTTCGACCTCATCACCGACGGCAGCGAGCTCCCGGTGTTCGCGTTCACGCTCAAGCCCGAGATCCAGAACTACTCGGTCTTCCATCTCTCCGAGCGCCTGCGCGACCGTGGGTGGCTGGTCCCCGCGTACAGCTTCCCCGAGAACCGTCAGGATCTCGATGCGCTCCGCATCGTCGTGCGCAACGGCATGTCGCGCGACCTCGCGGATCTCCTGATCACCGACCTGAAGCGCCACGTGGCGTTCGGCGACACCCTGACCACGCCGCTCCCGGGCTCGCCCGGCAGCGGCTTCAGCCACTGACCGGGGACGACGACCCGGTTGCTCCTAGCTCGCCTGGATCTTGATCTCGATGTCGACGCCGGCGGGGAGGTCGAGACGCTGGAGGGACTCCACCGTCTTGCTCGTCGGCTCGACGATGTCGAGGAGACGCTTGTGGATCCGCATCTCGAAGTGCTCGCGCGAGTCCTTGTCGACGTGCGGTGAGCGGATCACGCAGAAGCGGCGAATCTCCGTCGGGAGCGGCACCGGTCCGCGGACCTTGGCCTGCGTGCGCACGACGGTCTCGACGATCTTCTTCGTCGACTGGTCGATGATCTCGTGGTCGTAGGCCTTGAGCCGGATCCGGATCTTCTGACCCTTGGAATCTGCCATTGGTACGTGTGTCTCCGGATCCCGACTCGGTCTGCGGCTGCGAACTACTTGATGACCTTGGTGACCACGCCGGAGCCGACGGTGCGGCCACCCTCACGGATGGCGAACCGGAGGCCCTCGTCCATGGCGATCGGCTTCTGGAGCTCGACCGTCATGACCGTGTTGTCACCTGGCATCACCATCTCGACGCCCTCTTCCAGTTCGATCGAGCCGGTGACGTCGGTGGTGCGGAAATAGAACTGGGGGTGGTAGTTGCCGAAGAACGGCGTGTGGCGCCCACCCTCTTCCTTCTTCAGCACGTACACCTGGGCCGTGAAGTTGGTGTGCGGTGTGATCGAGCCCGGCTTGGCCAGCACCTGACCGCGCTCGACCTCTTCCTTCTTCGTACCGCGGAGCAGGGCACCGATGTTGTCGCCGGCGCGGCCCTCGTCGAGCAGCTTGCGGAACATCTCGACGCCCGTGCAGGTGGTCTTGGTGGTGGGGCGCAGACCGACGATCTCGATCTCCTCACCGACCTTCACCATCCCGCGCTCGACCCGGCCTGTCACCACGGTGCCACGACCGGTGATCGAGAACACGTCCTCGATCGGCATGAGGAACGGCTTGTCGATGTCGCGCTCGGGCTCCACGATGAAGGCGTCGACCGCTTCCATCAGCTCGTTGATCTTCGGCGTCCACTCGGCGTCGCCCTCGAGCGCCTTCAGCGCGGAGACGCGCACGATCGGGGTGTCGTCACCCGCGAACTCGTACTCGTTGAGCAGCTCACGCACCTCGAGCTCGACGAGCTCGAGGATCTCCTCGTCGTCGACCATGTCCGCCTTGTTGAGCGCGACCACGATCGACGGCACACCCACCTGCCGGGCGAGCAGCACGTGCTCACGCGTCTGGGGCATGGGACCGTCGGTGGCAGCGACCACGAGGATCGCACCGTCCATCTGCGCGGCGCCCGTGATCATGTTCTTGATGTAGTCGGCGTGGCCGGGGCAGTCGACGTGCGCGTAGTGACGGTTGGGCGTCTCGTACTCGACGTGCGCGATGGAGATGGTGATGCCGCGTGCCTTCTCTTCGGGCGCCTTGTCGATCTGGTCGAAGGCGTAGAAGGAGTTGTTGTTCGGGTCGTTGTCGGCCATCACCTTGGTGATCGCCGCGGTCAAGGTGGTCTTGCCGTGGTCGATGTGCCCGATCGTCCCGATGTTGAGGTGCGGCTTCGTCCGCTCGAACTTCGCCTTGGCCATGGCTTTCCCTTACTCCCTTGCCTTCTCGAGTGTGTCTGTGACGTGGTCTCGCCGATTGCCGCGTCGGTCTACTCGCCGCGAACCCGCTTGACGATTTCCTCGGCGATCGACTCTGGCACCTGCTGGTACGAGTCGAATTGCATGGTGTAGGTCGCGCGACCCTGGGTGCGCGAACGGAGGTCAGTAGCGTAGCCGAACATCTCACCCAGCGGCACTTGGGCGTTCACCACGTGAGACGTCCCGCGCTGCTCCATCCCTTCGATCCGGCCCCGCCGCGACGACAGGTCGCCGATGACGTCGCCCATGTAGTCCTCAGGGGTGACGACCTCGACGTTCTCGATGGGCTCGAGCAGCACCGGCTTGGCCGCCTTCGCCGCCTTCTTGAACGCCATCGAACCGGCGATCTTGAACGCCATCTCGCTGGAGTCGACGTCGTGGTAGGAGCCGTAGGTGAGAATCACGCGGATGTCGACGAGCGGGTAGCCCGCGACCACCCCACCCTCCATCGCCTGCTGGATGCCGGCGTCGACCGCGGGGATGTACTCGCGGGGGATCACACCGCCGGTGATCTTGTCGACGAACTCGTAGCCGCCGCCGGGCCCCGTGGGCTCGAGCGAGATGACCACGTGGCCGTACTGCCCCTTGCCGCCGGTCTGGCGGATGTAGCGCTCCTCGATCTTCTCCACCGGGATCGTGATCGTCTCGCGGTACGCGACCTGCGGCTTGCCCACGTTGGCGGCGACCGAGAACTCCCGCACCATGCGGTCGACGAGCACGTCGAGGTGCAACTCGCCCATCCCGGCGATGATGGTCTGGCCCGTCTCGTCGTCGGTCCGCACCTGGAAGGTGGGGTCCTCCTCGGAGAGCGCGCTGAGGGCCTTGCCCAGCTTGTCCTGATCGACCTTCGTCTTCGGCTCGATGGCGACGGAGATCACCGGCTCGGGGAACTCCATCCGCTCGAGCACGATCGGGTGGGCCGGGTCGCAGAGCGTGTCACCGGTGGTGGTGTTCTTCAGCCCGACGGCGGCGACGATGTCCCCCGCGAAGACGGCTTCCTTGTCTTCCCGGTGGTTGGCGTGCATCTGGAGGAGGCGGCCGATGCGCTCCTTCTTGTCCTTGGTCGCGTTGAGCACCGGGCTCCCCGCGGAGAGCTTCCCCGAGTAGACGCGGAAGTAAGTGAGCTTGCCCACGTAGGGGTCGCTCATGATCTTGAACGCGAGCGCCGAGAACGGCTCGCCGTCGTCGGCGTGGCGCTCGAGGTCGTGCTCGAGCTTCACGTCGAGGCCTTTGATCGCCTCGACGTCGATCGGGCTCGGGAGGTAGTCGACGACCGCGTCGAGCAGGGGCTGCACGCCCTTGTTCTTGAACGCGGTGCCACAGAGCACGGGCACGACGTCGCCCGAGACCGTGGCGGCGCGGATCGCGCTGCGCAGGTCGTCGGCGGTGATCGTCTCGTCGCCCACGTACTTCTCGAGCACGTTCTCGTCGTACTGGCTCACGACGTCGATCAGCTGGTGGCGCCACTCCTCGGCGGCGGTCTGGAGCGCCGCCGGGATGTCCCGCTCCTCGTAGCTCTCGCCCATGCCGTCTTCCCAGATGAGCGCGCGCATGGTGAGCAGGTCGATCACGCCCTGGAACTCGCTCTCCGACCCGACGGGCAGTTGCGTGACCGCCACGTTGGCGTCGAGGCGGTCCTTGATCATGTCGAGGCAGCGGTAGAAATCGGCGCCGATGCGGTCCATCTTGTTGACGAAGCACATCCGCGGCACGTTGTACTTGTTGGCCTGGCGCCAGACGGTCTCGGTCTGAGGCTCCACGCCGGCGACCGCGTCGAACACCGCGACGGCGCCGTCGAGCACGCGCAACGAACGCTCGACCTCGACCGTGAAGTCGACGTGGCCGGGCGTATCGATGATGTTGATCCACGTGTCGCGCCACTTGCAGGTGGTCGCGGCCGACGTGATGGTGATGCCACGCTCCTGCTCCTGGACCATCCAGTCCATGACCGCGGCCCCCTCGTGGACCTCACCGATCTTGTAGGTGCGGCCGGTGTAGTAGAGGATCCGCTCGGTCGTGGTGGTCTTGCCTGCGTCGATGTGGGCCATGATCCCGATGTTCCGCACGCGCGCGAGCGGCACCTCCCGGATCACCGGGCCACCCTTACCCTTGACCTGACTCTCTTGTGCAGCCATCTCTTCGATTCTCTTCTTCTCATCTCCCCCGGGGGGACGGAGGAGTCGAACTTCAGGTGAACGTTCAGCGCCACCCCGGTGTTCCCGCCACGGTGGAGAACCGCACGCAAGGCGCAGGCGACGAACGGGGGTCGCTCGGGCAGTAGGCCCCGGCGGGCGGAGACCCGGCTCGAAGAGCCCGGTCCCGACGAAGGAGGGACCGGCAGGGGCTCCGGCCCGGAAAGGGGCCGCCCGAGTGGCGCCCGTACGGCGCCGGAGCCGCCCCGAGGTGAGAGGCGGACTACGCGAATAAGTACTTGAGCACGACCCCGGACAACGGCATCACCACCGGTAGTCCGCGAACGCCTTGTTCGACTCGGCCATCTTCTGCAGGTCGTCCTTGCGCTTGATGGACGCGCCGATCCCGTTGCTGGCGTCGAGCAGCTCGTTGGCGAGACGTTCCGCCATGCTCTTCTCGCGCCGCTGGCGCGAGTAGCCGACGATCCAACGCACTGCGAGCGTGGTCGCGCGACGCGGGCGAACCTCGACGGGCACCTGGTAGGTCGCGCCACCGACGCGACGGCTGCGGACCTCGAGGGCAGGACGGACGTTCTCGACCGCACGCTTGAGCACCGCGACGGGGTCGCCGCCGGAGCGCTTCTCGATGTCGCCCAAAGCGTCGTAGACGATCTTCTCCGCGATCGAGCGCTTGCCCTCTTGGAGGATCTTGTTGACGAGCTGGGTCACGACGACCGACCGGTACACGGGGTCGGGCATGAGATCGCGCCGCGGTGCAGGACCTTTACGAGGCATTACGCGTCCTTCTTGGCGCCGTACCGGCTGCGGGCCTGCTTGCGATTGGCGACGCCGCTCGCGTCGAGCGCGCCACGCACGATCTTGTAGCGGACCCCGGGCAGGTCCTTCACCCGGCCGCCACGCACCAGCACGATCGAGTGCTCCTGGAGGTTGTGGCCGATGCCCGGGATGTACGCCGTGACCTCGATGCCCGACGTGAGGCGCACCCGGGCGACCTTGCGCAGCGCCGAGTTCGGCTTCTTCGGGGTGTGGGTGAAGACGCGCGTGCACACGCCGCGACGCTGGGGCGAGCCCTTCAGCGCGGGCGTCTTCGACTTCTCGGGCTTGGTTTCCCGCCCCTTGCGGACGAGCTGCTGGATCGTGGGCACAAGACTCCTACGCGCGTGGATTCTTCGAGAAGATTGCAGATCGGGCGGCGGGTGACCGGTGTCGCCGGGGTGGGCGACGAGGCGGCGACGGGCCGACAGGACAGGATAGCGGTTCGGGCCGGGAGCCGTGCAAGCAGGCTTCCGGCCGTCGCCGGTGTGATTGCGGGTCAGCTTCCGGCCGCATCCCCCAGTTGGGCGTCGAAGTCGGTGGCAGGGGCCTCGACGGCGGCATCGGCCGGACTCGCCGAGTCCTCGATCACCGCGGTCAGTCCGGCTTGGCGCTCGGGCACCGAACCGGCCACACCGAGCCCCAGGACCGCCGGCGCGTCGATCGCGCCCGCGCTGCTGTCCGCCAACCAGGCGGCGAGATCCAGGTCGGACTCCATGTCGGTGTCGGAGGAGTAGAACGGCAGCGGCTCGTAGTCGGGAGCGTGGGTCTCGATGTCGCGGTACCGCGGCATCCCCGTCCCGGCCGGGATCAGCTTCCCGATGATCACGTTCTCCTTGAGCCCGTGGAGGCCGTCCTTGCGGCCTTCGATCGCGGCCTCGGTGAGCACCCGCGTGGTCTCCTGGAACGACGCCGCCGACAGCCACGAATCGGTGGCCAACGACGCCTTGGTGATCCCCATGAGCTCGGGGCGACCCTCGGCCGGCTGCTTGCCCTCGGCCACGAGGCGCTGGTTGGTGTCGGCGAACTCCCGGGCGTCGGCCTTCTGACCCGGCAGGTACGCCGAGTCACCGGACTCGGAGACGCCGACCCGGCGCAGCATCTGGCGGACGATGACCTCGACGTGCTTGTCGTGGATCGACACGCCCTGTTCGCGGTATACCTTCTGCACCTCGTCGCTGAGGTACTGCTGGGTTTCGCGGATGCCCTTGATCTCGAGGATCTTCTTCGGGTCGAGCGGGGTCTTGGTGTCACCGGTGAGTTGCTGGCCGGCGACCACCTCGACTCCGTCGGCGATGCCCGGGAAGAGGTGGGTGCGACGCATGACCGCGTGCTCCTCCTCGGTGCCGTCGTCGCCGACGATGGTGAGCACCCGCTCGCCCTTCTCGTTCTCGCCGACCCGGACGACACCGGAGCTCTCGGCCATGATCGCAGCGCCCTTGGGCGTGCGGGCCTCGAACAGCTCGACGACGCGCGGCAGGCCGTGCGTGATGTCCTCCCCGGCGATGCCGCCGGTGTGGAACGTCCGCATGGTGAGCTGCGTACCGGGCTCGCCGATCGACTCCGCGGCGATGATCCCGACCGCTTCGCCCTGGTCGACGAGCTTGCCGGTCGCCAGCATCATGCCGTAGCAGGCCGCGCACACACCGCTGAGCGAGTTGCACGTGAGCACCGAGCGCACCCGTACCCGGGTGACCCCGGGATCGGCGGCCAGGGTCTGGACCTCGACCTCGCCGATCTCGGTGTTGCGCGGGAACACCGTGCCGTCGGCGAGCGTGACGTCCTCGGTGAGATGACGCCCGAGGAGCTTGGTCTCGAGGATCCGGAGGCTCTCCGGGTCGTCGTCCACGTGCTCCACCCAGATCCCGCGCGGGCTCTCGCAGTCGTCCTCCCGCACGATGACCTCCTGCGCGACGTCGACGAGACGACGCGTGAGGTACCCGGAGTCGGCGGTGCGCAGCGCGGTGTCGGCGAGACCCTTGCGTGCGCCGTGGGTGGAGATGAAGTACTCGAGGACCGAGAGTCCCTCGCGGAAGTTCGACTTGATCGGCCGCGGGATGATCTCACCACGGGGGTTGGCCACCAGACCGCGCATACCGGCGATCTGCTGGACCTGCATCACGTTGCCGCGTGCGCCCGAGCCCACCATCATGTCGATCGGGTTGAACTTGTCCTGGCGCATCTCGGCCTGCATCGCGTCACGGACGCGTGCGGTGGCCTCGCTCCAGACCTCGATCTCCTTCTGGCGCCGCTCGTCGTCGGTGATGACACCGCGGTCGTACTGCGCCTCGACCTTGTCGGCCTCGGCCTCGAACTTCTCGAGCAGCCCGGCCTTCGCCGCCGGCGTCTTCACGTCGGCGATGGAGATGGTGAGCCCGGAGCGGGTTGCGAACTCGAAGCCGAGGTCCTTCAGCTTGTCGAGGCTCTCGGCGACGACCGCTCGGGGGTACCGCTCCACCAGCTTGCTGGCGAGCTCGGTGAGGTCGCGCTTCTTCACCGACGCGTCGTGGAACGGGAAGTCCGGCGGGAACGCCTCGTTGAAGAGGAAGCGACCGAGCGTGCTCTCGACGAGCACGCTGGAGTCGCCGTTGTTGCCGTCACGCCGCAGCACGATGGCGTCGGGGTGCTCCTCGTCGCGCACGGGGAAGTCCTCGGGAGCGAAGCGCGCGCCGGGCATCCGCACCTTGATGCGGGCGTGCAGGGCCAGCTGGCCGTCCGCGTCGACGCCGGGGGCGAGACGCTCGTCGTACGCGAGCACCGCCTCGTCGAGGGACGAGAACGCGCGGCCCTGGCCCGAGCTGTTCTCGAGGTCCTCGGTCAGGTAGTAGGCGCCGATGATCATGTCCTGCGTCGGCACGGTGATCGGACGACCATGTGCCGGCGACAGGATGTTGTGCGCCGAGAGCATGAGGATGCGCGCCTCGGCCTGGGCCTCGGCGGAGAGCGGGAGGTGGACGGCCATCTGGTCGCCGTCGAAGTCGGCGTTGAACGCGGTGCAGACCAACGGGTGGATCTGAATGGCCTTGCCCTCCACCAGCACCGGCTCGAATGCCTGGATGCCGAGGCGGTGAAGGGTCGGTGCACGGTTCAGGAACACCGGGTGTTCCTTGATGACCTCTTCGAGCACGTCCCACACCTGGGGGCGGGCGCGTTCGACCATGCGCTTGGCCGACTTGATGTTCTGGGCGAACTCGAGGTCGACGAGGCGCTTCATCACGAACGGCTTGAACAGCTCGAGTGCCATCTGCTTGGGCAGACCGCACTGCTGGAGCTTGAGCTGCGGACCGACCACGATGACCGAACGGCCGGAGTAGTCGACGCGCTTGCCGAGCAGGTTCTGACGGAACCGGCCCTGCTTGCCCTTCAGCATGTCGGAGAGCGACTTCAGCGCCCGGTTGCCGGGGCCCGTGACCGGGCGCCCGCGGCGGCCGTTGTCGAACAGCGCGTCGACCGCCTCCTGCAGCATCCGCTTCTCGTTGTTGATGATGATCTCGGGCGCGCCGAGGTCGAGGAGGCGCTTCAGCCGGTTGTTGCGGTTGATCACCCGGCGGTAGAGGTCGTTGAGGTCGGAGGTCGCGAAGCGTCCACCGTCGAGTTGCACCATCGGTCGCAAGTCGGGCGGGATGACGGGGACCGCGTCGAGGACCATGCCCATCGGCGAGTTGATCTTGCGGTCGTCGTCGTCGACGCGGTTGAACGCCGAGATCACCTTGAGGCGCTTGATGGCCTTGGCCTTGCGCTGGCCCTTGGAGGTGAGGATGGTGTCCTTGAGGAACTGCTCCTCCGCCTCCATGTCGATGCGCGAGATCAGGTCCTTGATGGACTCGGCCCCCATGCCGCCCGAGAAGTACTCCTCGTAGCGGTCCTGGAGCTCGCGCCATACCCGCTCGTCGTCGACGAGCTGCTTGGACGAGAGACCCTTGAAGGTGTCCCAGACCGTCTTCAGGAAGTCGATCTCGGCGTCGGCACGCGCGCGGATGTCCTCGTAGTCCTTGTTGCGCGCCTTCTCGGCCCGCTCGAGCTCGTTCTTCTTCGCGTCACGCTCCTCGAGCTCCTTGAGCTCGGCCTCGTACTCCTCGTCGCGCTTGCGGATCTCGAGCTCGCGCTCCTTCTCCACGTCACCGATCTCGGCCCGGATGTCACCTTCGAGCTGCTCGAGGTCCTTGTGTCGGCGCTCGTCGTCGACCCAGGTGATGATGTGCGCGGCGAAGTAGATGACCTTCTCGAGGCTCTTGGGCGCGATGTCGAGGAGGTAGCCGAGGCGGCTCGGCACGCCCTTGAAGTACCAGATGTGCGTGACCGGCGCGGCGAGCTCGATGTGGCCCATGCGCTCGCGCCGGACCTTCGAGCGCGTGACCTCGACGCCACAGCGCTCGCAGATGATGCCCTTGAACCGGACGCGCTTGTACTTGCCGCAGTAGCACTCCCAGTCCTTGGTCGGCCCGAAGATCTTCTCGCAGAAGAGGCCGTCCTTCTCGGGCTTGAGCGTGCGGTAGTTGATCGTCTCCGGCTTCTTGACCTCACCGTTCGACCACGTGCGGATCTGGTCCGCGGTGGCGAGCGCGATCGACAGCTGGGCAGAGTCGTTCACGTCGAGCACAGGTCCCTCACTTCTCTCTTCGTCGTCTTCGTGGTGGCGTGCGTCGGTTGCAGTTCTGGGGAGCGGGCGGCTAGTAGGCGGGCTGACGGCGGCGCTGTTCGTCTTCCTCGTCGGTGCCCCGTTCAGGCCTCGACAGGTCGATGCCGAGCGACTCGGTCGTGCGGAAGGCGTCCTCGTCGAGCTCGCGGATCTCCACTTCCTCGCCCGCCTCGTTCATCACGCGGACGTTGAGGCAGAGGGCCTGCATCTCCTTGATGAGCACCTTGAAGCTCTCGGGGATGCCCGGCTCGGGGATGTTCTCGCCCTTGACGATGGCCTCGTAGACCTTCACGCGGCCGAGCACGTCGTCGGACTTGATGGTGAGGATCTCCTGCAGCGCGTACGACGCGCCGTAGGCCTCGAGGGCCCACACCTCCATCTCCCCGAAGCGCTGGCCTCCGAACTGCGCCTTCCCACCGAGCGGCTGCTGGGTGATCATCGAGTACGGGCCGGTCGACCGGGCGTGGATCTTGTCGTCCACGAGGTGCGACAGCTTCAGGATGTAGACGAACCCGACGGTGACGGGGCGGTCGTACGACTCCCCGGTGCGGCCGTCGTAGAGCGTGGCCTTGCCGTCGATGCCGACGAGGTGGCGGTCGCCCGCGCCGTCGGCGTGCATGGTCTCGAAGAGGTGCTCGATCGTGCCCTGCGGGCCCGACTGCTCGACCTCGTCCCAGTGCGCGCCGTCGAACACCGGCGTCGACACCCAGACCGCGGGCTCGGTGACCGTGCGGGTCTTGCGCAACGCGGGCGGCGCCGCGCGGGTGCCCTCCCAGCCGTGACGGGCCGCGTAGCCCAGGTGCGCTTCGAGCACCTGGCCCACGTTCATCCGGCTCGGCACCCCGAGGGGGTTCAGCACGATGTCGACCGGCGTGCCGTCGGCCAGGTACGGCATGTCCTCGACCGGGAGGATCTTGGAGATCACGCCCTTGTTGCCGTGGCGGCCGGCGAGCTTGTCGCCCTCGCTGATCTTGCGCTTCTGGCCCACGTAGACGCGCACCAGCTGGTTCACGCCGGGCGGGAGCTCGTGGCCCTCCTCGCGGGAGAACACGCGCACGTCGATGACCTTGCCGGTCTCGCCGTGGGGCACCTTCAGCGACGTGTCGCGGACCTCGCGGGCCTTCTCACCGAAGATGGCGCGCAGGAGGCGCTCCTCCGGCGTGAGCTCGGTCTCACCCTTGGGGGTGACCTTGCCCACGAGGATGTCGCCGGGGCCGACTTCGGCGCCGATGCGGATGATCCCGCGCTCGTCGAGGTCTTTGAGGATGTCCTCCGACAGGTTCGGGATGTCCCGGGTGATCTCCTCGGCGCCCAGCTTGGTGTCACGGGCGTCGATCTCGTGCTCCTCGATGTGGATCGACGTGAGCACGTCGTCCTTCACGAGACGCTCGGAGATCACGATCGCGTCCTCGTAGTTGTGGCCCTTCCACGGCATGAACGCGACAAGCAGGTTCTTGCCGAGCGCGAGCTCACCCTCGTGGGTGGAGGGGCCGTCGGCGATGACCTCGCCCTGCTTCACCGTGTCGCCGATGTCCACCCGGGGCTTCTGGTTGATGCAGGTGCCCTGGTTCGAGCGGCGGAACTTGGAGAGCCGGTGCGTGGTGTTGCCGCGGCTGCCCTCGTAGTCGACCACGACCGTGTCGCCGGTGACGTCGACCACGGTGCCGTCGCCCTTGGCCAGGATCACCTCGCCCGCGTCGCGAGCGGCGCGGCCCTCGACCCCGGTGCCGATGAACGGCGCGGTCGCCCGCAGGAGCGGGACGGCCTGGCGTTGCATGTTGGCGCCCATGAGCGCGCGGTTGGCGTCGTCGTGCTCGAGGAACGGGATGAGCGCGGTCGCCACCGACACGATCTGCTTGGGCGACACGTCCATGTAGTCGACCTCGGTCGGCGCCACGAACGCGAGCTCGCCGCGCCTCGCCCGGACGAGCACCCGGTCGTCGACGAACTTGCCCTTGTCGTCGATGTTGGCGTTCGCCTGAGCGATGACGTAGCGGTCCTCGTCGTCGGCCGCGAGGTACTCGACCTCCTCGAGGGCGACACCGTTCTTGATCCGGCGGTAGGGCGTCTCGATGAAGCCGAACCGGTTGATGCGTGCGTAGCTGGCGAGGTAGCCGATGAGGCCGATGTTCGGGCCTTCCGGTGTCTCGATCGGGCACATGCGGCCGTAGTGGCTCGGGTGCACGTCTCGCACCTCGAACCCGGCGCGCTCACGGGACAGACCGCCCGGCCCGAGCGCCGAGAGACGACGCTTGTGGGTGAGGCCCGCCAGCGGGTTCGTCTGGTCCATGAACTGGCTGAGCTGGCTGGACCCGAAGAATTCCTTGATCGCCGCCACGACGGGGCGGATGTTGATCAGGGTCTGAGGCGTGATGGCCTCGACGTCCTGGGTGGTCATGCGCTCGCGTACGACCCGCTCCATGCGCGAGAGCCCGACGCGCACCTGATTCTGGATCAGCTCGCCGACCGAGCGCACGCGGCGGTTGCCGAAGTGGTCGATGTCGTCGGGGTAGTAGTCCGCGTCGTTGTTGTGCAGCTTCACGATGTACGACACCGTCGCGAGGATGTCCGCCCTCGACAGCTGGTAGTCGACCGGGCCGGCCTCGGGATCCACGTTCGGAACCGTGAGGTCGTACTGCTTCAGCGGGAGCTTGGCGTACTCGTCGCGGAGCTTCTTCGACACCTTGTGACGGCCGACCTTGGCCATGTCGTAGCGCTTGGGGTTGAAGAAGAGGTTCTCGAGCAGCGCACGTGCCGAGTCCGGGGTCGGCGGCTCGCCCGGGCGCAGCTTGCGGTAGATGTCGATGAACGCGGCGTCGGCGTCTTCGGTGTGGTCCTTCTCGAGCGTGTTCAGCATCGACTGGTAGGGGTTGCCCTGCGGGTCGGTGATGAGGTTGGCCAGCTCTTCGGGCGTGTCGCCGAAGCCCAGCGCCTTGAGCAGCACGGTGACGGGCTGCTTGCGCTTGCGGTCGATGCGGACGTAGACGATGTCCTTCTTGTCGACCTCGAACTCGAGCCACGCGCCGCGGCCCGGGATCATCTTGGAGTCGACGACGTCCTTCTCCGGCGAGGTCTTGTCGGGGTTGATCCCGAAGTAGACGCCGGGCGAACGCACGAGCTGCGACACGACGATGCGCTCGGTGCCGTTGATGATGAAGGTGCCCCGGTCCGTCATCATGGGGAAGTCGCCCATGAAGACCGTCTGCTCCTTGATCTCACCCGTCTGCGCGTTCATGAACCGAGCCGTCACGAAGAGCGGGCGCGCGTACGTCATGTCGCGCTCGCGGCACTCGTCTTCCGAGTACTTCGGCGGATCGAAGATGTGGTCGGAGAGCTCGAGCTTGAGCTGACCGGTGAAGTCCTCGATCGGCGAGATGTCGGACAGGACCTCTGCGACTCCCTGCTCCAGGAACCACTCGAAGGACTCCCGCTGGACCGCGATCAAGTCGGGCAGCTGGAGCACCTCGTGCAACTTCGAGAACGAGAGGCGCTCGCGGGACGCGAGAGAAGCCAACGTCACTCCTTCAAAGGGGTGTTGGGCGAGGGGTGATGGAACTGTCGATCGGGCTGGTGGCGCGCGGGGGCCGAGTCGATTGACTCAACGAAGGCAGGGCCGGGCAGACACGACTGGTGAACAATCTAGCGCGCCAGCTATTCCCGTGCAAGAACACCATGGAACAGACCCCGAAGGGTCTGGTCGCTGGCGGCAGGATACGACACCACCTCGCCCAGGTCAAGGTTCCGCGCGCGGTCTGTGCAGTTTTCTCTATAGTTCGGGGGATGGCCGATCACCGTGAACAGCTGAGCGTGACCGAGGCCAGCCGCCGGGGCATTGCCCGCCTGGTCGCGGACGCCGCCCACGGCGGCGAGGTGGTGGTGCACCGCCACGGGCGCCCGGTCGCGGCCATCGTCGGGTTCGAGCGCTTCACCGAGCTCGAGCAGCTCCGCGACGACCTGCGCGACCTGGCCCTGGTGATCGGTCGCAGCGCCGCCGACGACGGCCGACGCACCCCGCTCGACGACGTCGTGGACGCGTTCGGCCGGGCCCGGAGCATCTGAGCGTGCCCGGGGTCGTGCTCACCGATCCCGCGCTCGACGACCTTCGCCGGGCCGGGCCGGTGCTGGCGGCGCTGCTCCTCGGCCGCCTGCGGGTGCTCGACGCCGAGCCCGACGCGGGAACGGTGCTCGTCGACCCGAGGACGGGCTACCACGTCCTCGACGCGCTCGACGGCGCCGCCCGCATCGTTCATTCCACCGACCCCGACTCCGTGACCGTCCACGCGGTCTGGGTCGAGGGGGCGAGAACCGACGGTGAGGCCTACGCCGAGGCACTCGAGCGGATGCAGGGGGCCGACCCGTCGGAGCAGGTCGCGCTGGCCCGGGTCGTCCGCCGCCTCGGCCGCCTCACCGGCGTCCGGCCGGTCGCCCGCGGCCGCCTCCGGGCTCCCGTGCCCGATTGGCTCGCCGACGCGCTCGTGGGTCGCGCCGGCCGGCAACGTCTCGCCGTGGCCGCGATGGACGCGACCACGGCGTTCGAGACGTGGAACCAGTTCGTTCGTGCCGGGAACCCCCGGGAGGGGCCCGCGACGGCTACTTGAGCTCGACGGTGGCGCCGGCCTCTTCCAGCTGCGCCTTCGCCTTCTCGGCGTCTTCCTTCGCGACCTTCTCGAGCACGGGCTTCGGCGCGCCGTCGACGAGGTCCTTGGCCTCCTTCAGCCCGAGACCCGAGACGATCGCCCGGACCTCCTTGATGACCTGGATCTTCTTGTCGCCGGCGGCGGTGAGGATGACGTCGAACTCGTCCTTCTCCTCGGCTGCTTCGGCGGCACCGGCTCCGCCACCGGCCGCCGGGGCGGCCGCGACCGCGACCGGAGCGGCTGCGGTGACGCCGAACTCCTCTTCGAACGCCTTGAGGAAGTCGTTGAGCTCGAGGACCGTCATGTTCTTGAAGACGTCCAGCAGCTCGGGGGTGGTCATGGTTGCCATGGGATGCTCTCTTCTCCTGTTGGATCGGTCGACTGCGCTTCGCCGTCCCGGCCTCCGGCCACGGCTCCGCTTCGTCTCATGTTGGATCGGTCGACTGCGCTTCGCCGTCCCGGCCTCCGGCCACGGCTCCGCTTCGTCTCATGTTGGATCGGTCGACTGCGCTTCGCCGTCCCGGCCTCCGGCCACGGCTCCGCTTCGTCTCATGTTGGATCGGTCGACTGCGCTTCGCCGTCCCGGCCTCCGGCCACGGCTCCGCTGGTCTCCGGTTACTCGGATTCGGTGGACTCAGGTGCGGGAACGTCGTCGGCATCGGGTCCCGCTGCGTCG
Source organism: uncultured Actinomycetes bacterium (assembly GCA_963750045.1). Lineage (GTDB taxonomy): Bacteria > Actinomycetota > Acidimicrobiia > IMCC26256 > DASPTH01 > DASUAS01. The sequence goes on from CAVVPD010000007.1 coordinate 526,197, forward strand.
CCGGCCGCGGATTCCCCGACCGGCGCTTCCCCGACCGGCGCTTCCTCGACCGGCGCCGGCGCCTCGCCTCCGGCGACCCGCTGGTCGATCAGCGCCTGGACGCCATAGGCGAAGTTCCGGGTGAAGGCCTGGAAGAGGCCCGCCGCCTTGGTGAGCGGCGCCTGGAACATGCCGGCGATCTGGGTGAGCATGACCTCACGGGAGGGGAGCTCGGCCAGCGCGTCGATGTCGGCGGGTGAGATGACCCGCTCGCCGAGGAGCCCGCCCTTCATGATCAACGCCGGGTTGACCTTGGCGAAGTCGCGCAGCGCCTTCGCCGCCGCCGCGGCATCCCCCCGCACGAAGGCGATGGCGACCGGGCCCTCGAACAGCGAGGTGATCTCGTCGAGGCCGGCCCCCGCGACCGCGCGTCGGGCCAGCGTGTTCTTGAAGACCTTGTACTCGGTCCCCGAGCCCCGCAGCGACCCACGCAGGTCGGCCAGCTCGTGGACGGTCAGCCCGCGGTACTCGGTGAGCACCGAAGCGTCGGAGTCGGCCAGCTTGGCGCGGATCTCCTCGACGACTGCGACCTTCTCGGGTCTCGCCATGCGTTCGTGCCTCTCGCAGAAGATGAACAGGGACGTCACCGCAGACACGCGTGACGTCCCACCTTGCAAGAGGGCGCCTCGTCCGGCGGGCCCGTCCGCAGGCGGGGCCCATTACCTCGTGGAGACCGGAGGTCTGTGGCAGAGATTCAGATGTGCACGAGATGCTACTACCCGGCCACCTTCACCGGCTCCTCGAGCCGCGTCGCGGTGGGGTCGATCTTCACGCCCGGCCCCATCGTGGAGCTCACCGTGACCGCCTTGATGTACCGGCCCTTCGACGCCGCCGGCTTGGCCCGCAGCAGCTCCTCGAGCACCGCGTAGTAGTTCTCGAGCAGCGTCCTGCTCTCGAAGCTCGCCTTGCCGATCGGCACGTGCACGTTGCCGTAGCGGTCGGTGCGGTACTCGACCTTGCCCGCCTTGAACTCGGCCACGGTCTTGCCGACGTCGTTGGTGACGGTGCCGGTCTTGGGGTTCGGCATCAGGCCGCGCGGCCCCAGGGTCCGGCCCAGCTTGCCCACCTGGGCCATGAGGTCGGGCGTGGCGATGGCGACGTCGAAGTCGAGGAACCCGCCCTCGACCCGGGCGATGAGGTCGTCGGAGCCGACGACGTCGGCGCCGGCCTCCTGCGCCTCTCGGGCGGCCTCACCGGCGGCGAACACCGCGACCCGCACCGTCTTGCCGGTGCCGTGCGGCAACGACACGGTGCCGCGGATCATCTGCTCGGCCTTGCGGGGGTCCACCCCGAGGCGGACGGCTGCTTCGACCGTCTCGTCGAAGTTGCGGGTGGCCATCGACTTCACGAGGTCGATCGCCTCCGCAGGGGAGAACACCTGCTCGCGGTCGAAACGGCGGTGGGCGTCGACGGTCTTCTTCCCGGGCTTGGCCATTGTTGCGCTCCTGTCGATTGGTCGACTCCGCTTCGCCGTCCCGGCCATCGGGCCACGGCTCCGCATCGTCTCCTGGTTCGGGGCTCCCTCGGTGGACCCGGATCCGCCGGCGAGGTGCTCCGGCGGGGGTGTGCGACGACCGGTGTCAGCCGGTGATCTCGATGCCCATCGAACGGGCGGTACCCGCCACCTGGGCGATGGCACCGTCGAGGTCGATGGCGTTGAGGTCCGGCATCTTGGTCTCGGCGATCTCGCGCACCTGCGCGTTCGTCACCTGGCCCGCCTTGTCGGTGCGCGGGTTCGCCGCGCCCTTCTCGATCCCCGCGGCCTGGCGGAGCAGGAACGGGGTCGGCGGGGTCTTCGTGACGAAGGTGAACGAACGGTCCTCGAAGATCGAGATCTCGGCCGGGATCACCATGCCGCGCTGGTTCTCCGTCGCGGTGTTGTACGCCTTGCAGAAGTCCATGATGTTGATGCCGTGCGGGCCCAGCGCCGTGCCCACCGGCGGAGCCGGGGTCGCCTGGCCCGCCGGGATCTGGATCTTGACGATCGCCGCGAGCTTCTTCTTTGCCATCTCTCGTTGCTCTCTCTCTGCGAGCCAACCCGGCTCGCCACAAGTCCGACTGCTGCGTCCTAGAGCTTTGCCACCTGGCCGAGCTCGAGCTCGACGGGGGTCTCACGGCCGAAGATGTTGACCAGCACGGTGAGCTTCGAACGGGCGACGTCGATGTCGGAGATCGCGCCGTTGAAGTCGGCGAAGGGGCCCGTCGTGACCCGCACCTGCTCGCCCACCTCGTATTCGAGGCGAGGGCGAACCTTCTTCTCCTGGCCCGGCTCGACCGCGGCGCCGGAGCCGAGGATCCCCTCGACCTCCTTGCGCGACAGCGGCGTGGGGCGGGCGCCGTTGCCGACGAACCCGGTGACGCCAGGGGTGTTGCGCACGACGTACCAGGAGTCGTCGTCGAGGGCCATGCGCACCAGCAGGTAGCCGGGGAACACCTTCTTCTGGACCACGACCTTGCGGCCGCCCTTGAACTCGATGACGTCCTCCATGGGGATGACGACCTCGAAGATCTGCTCCTCGACGTTCATCGAGCGCACCCGGCTCGCCAGGTTCTGCTTGACCTTGTTCTCGTAGCCCGCGTAGGTGTGCACCACGAACCAGTCGCCCGGCCGCTCGTAGGGGCTCGGCTCCCGGGGCGCGACCTCCTCTTCGTCCTCGTCGAGCACGTCGAGGAGCTCGGCGTCGCCGAGGTCGGCGGGCTCGACGACCTCCACGATCTCGATGACCTCCTCGGAGATCTCGCTGGCCTCGTCGGACGCGGCAGTTTCGTCAGGGTTCAGTGCAGTCATGGGGTCAATCGCTCACTCGAAGAGGAAGAGCACGAACTTGGAGGATGCGTAGTCGAAGCCGAAGATCAGCGCCGTCATCACGACGACCGCGATCAGCACCACGATCGTCGAGTTGGTGACTTCCTTCTTGGTGGGCCAGGCGACCTTCCGCAGCTCGCCGCGCACCTCACCCAGGTATTCGCGGGGGCCGACCTTCTCGCGGGTGGGAGCGGCGGACGGGGCGCGACGCTTCTCGTCGGACGCGCGCGACTTGGGCTTGTCGGTGCCCTGTTTCGCCATCATGCGCTTCGTCTGTCGGTTCATCGACACGGCGTCGCCGTCCTTGGGATGCTCGTCATCAAGTCGTCATTCGCTGCAGGGCAGGAGGGACTCGAACCCCCAACCGCCGGTTTTGGAGACCGGTGCTCTACCAATTGAGCTACTGCCCTCCGGGCGCGGTCGGGCCGGAAACGCGAGGATAGCAGCGGAATTCGGGGGCGGCCGAGGCGGCGGATCCGTCAGCCGGCGACGGGCACGGTGCGACGACGGGCCCGGTGGACGATCACCGCGGTGGCGGCGGCGCCGGCGGCCACTGCCGCGCCACCGATCGCGCCCGCGTACGCGAGCCGTCGCCCGGAGAGCACCGACCGCATCGCGTGACGCTCGCCGGCCTCCTCCAACGCCGCGAGGGTCTGGGCCAGCAGACCGGGCGTCGGTTCGAGATACCGGGTCCGCAGCAGTTGCAGGCCCCGGAGCATCTTCCGGTAGCGGGCGAGCTCGGCCTGGCACCGGAGGCACGTCTCGATGTGGCGCTGCACGGAGAGCTCGACCGCGGCGCCCCCTTCCACCGCTTCGGGCAGCAGGCGGGCGACCTCGTCACACTGCACGGTCCCACCGCTTCCCGTGCTCGTCGCCGACGTGTCGGCCGTCGTCGTAGAGGAGGTCGCGGAGGCGCTTGCGCCCCCGGTGCAGCCGCACCTTGGCGGCCGCCACCGAGATGCCGAGCTCCTCGCCGATCTCCTCGTGGGACAGCCCGTAGACGTCTTTCAGCACCACGAGAACTCGCAGCTTGGGCGGGAGCTGGGCGAGTGCATCCCCGAGTCGGGCCAGCATCGCCGACTGCTCGGCGGACTCCTCGGGCTGCGCTTCGATACGGGTCTCGACGGGATCCTCGAGCATCGTCTCGAGGGAATCGGCACGGTGGCGCCGTCGCCGCTTCACCGTCGTGTACGCGGTGTTGGCGGTGATCCGGTACAGCCAGGTGGTGAACTGGGCGTCGCCGCGGAAGCCCTTGAGACCTTTCCACGCCCGGAGATAGGTCTCCTGTACCACGTCTCGCGCATCCTCCTCATGAGCCGTGAGACGCATCGCGAGCGTGTAGGTATCGACGTAGGTCCTGCGGACCAGCTCGTCGAAGGCCGGGCGGTCACCGTCGCGGGCGGCGATGACCAGCCGGTCGAGCTCGGTCGGCTCCCTCGGCAGTTCGTTGGTGGTCAAGTGGGACTCACCGGAGCCTGCCGGGGTTACCAACGGGAGCAATGGCCGGGATCAGCGGGTTTCCTTGTGGAGCGTGTGCCGACGGTCGAAGCGGCAGTACTTCTTCATCTCGATCCGCTCGCGATCGTTGGTCTTGTTCTTGATCGTGATGTAGTTCCGCCGCTTGCACTCTTCGCACGCGAGGGTCACCTTGACCCGCTTGTCGCTCGCCATTTCCTCGCTCCTGACGCTTCGAAGTTCGATCGGTAGCGGTGGCGGGACTCGAACCCGCGACAACGCGATTATGAGCCGCGTGCTCTGGCCACCTGAGCTACACCGCCTGGCTTTCTGGCCTCGCTCGCTGCGGCGCAGGGTACCTGCGCCGCAGTCGCTCGCTCGGCAACGCCGAGCCCCCTTACGGACTTGAACCGTAGACCCCTTCCTTACCATGGAAGTGCTCTGCCGACTGAGCTAAGGGGGCGGAACGGCACAGGATAGCAACGTGGGCCCTCGCGCTACCGTGCCGAAGATGGATCAGCGGACCGACACCGTCTCGATCCGGCCCGCGGAGCGGCGCGACGCCGCCGGGATCCGCCGGATCTACAACCACTACGTGACCGCGTCCACCGCGCTCTTCGACATGGTGCCCCGGACCCTCGACGAGCAGGTCCAGTGGATCGACGAGCATTCCGGGGGCCATCCCGCGGTCGTCGCCCAACTCCACGACGAGATCGTCGGCTTCGGGTCGTTGTCGGTGTTCCGGTCCCGCCCGGCCTACGCCACCACCGTCGAGGACTCGGTCTACCTCCTCGACGGCCACCAGGGCCGGGGCATCGGGACCCGACTCCTCGCCGAGCTGCTCCGCATGGCCCAAGCCCACGGTTTCCACGCCGTGATCGCCCGGATCACCGGCGAGAACGAGGCCTCGATCCGGCTGCACGCGGCCTGCGGTTTCGAGCTGGTGGGAACGGAGCGGGAGGTGGGCCGAAAATTCGGCCGCTGGCTCGACGTGGTCGAGATGCAGCACATGCTCTAAGCGAAAGGCCCGCCGTGGAGGCGGGCGAGAGAGCGGAGTGGGCCGGGTTGGATTCGAACCAACGTAGCTTGCGCAGCAGGTTTACAGCCTGCCCCCTTTGGCCACTCGGGAACCGACCCGGGGGCGCGTACAGTATCAGGCCGCCCGTTCTCTACACCCGAAGCCCACCCACTCCCTGGAGATGTGCCCATGCCCACCTTCGACGTCGTGTCCGAGCTCGACATGCAGGAGGTCCGCAACGCGGTCGACCAGGCGTCGCGCGAGATCTCGACCCGCTACGACTTCAAGAACACCGGGAGCTCCATCGAGCTGAAGGACAAGGAGATCGAGCTCGGCACCGAGAGCGAGGCGCGCCTCACCGCGCTCACCCAGGTGCTCGAGGAGAAGCTGGTCAAGCGCCAGGTCTCGCTCAAGGCCCTCGGCTACGGGAAGATCGAAGAGGCCTCGAAGGGCGCGGTCCGCCAGACCGTCAGCCTCAACGTCGGGATCTCCACCGACAAGGCCAAGCAGATCGGCAAGTTCATCAAAGAGCTCGGCATGAAGGGCGTCTCCCACCAGATCCAGGGCGACCAGCTCCGGGTGAGCGCCAAGAAGCGCGACGACCTGCAGACGACGATCGCGGCTCTGAAGGATCACGACTTCGCGGTGCCCCTCCAGTTCACGAACTTCCGGGACTAGCTCGAGGGAGCAGGCGAACTCCCGGCGTCAGTGCGCCTCGGTTCGCAGTCGGCGGATCCGTTCCGCGGTCGGCGGGTGCGAGCTGAACATGTTCCCGAACTGCACCTTGCGCCCGGCGAGCGGGTTGATGATGTAGGCCTGTGCCTGCGCGGGATTGACGTTCATCGGACGCTGCTTCGCGTACGCCTCGATCTTCTCGAGCGCGCGTGCCAGGGGCTCACCGTCGTGCAGCAGGTGCGCACCACTCGCGTCGGCCTCGAACTCCCGCGAGCGGGAGAGCGCCATCTGGAGGAGGCCGGCAGCGATGGGCGCGAGGATCATCATGAGCAGCGCGCCGAACACGTTCCCTTCACCGTCACCACCGAACCAGAACGCGATCCGCGTCGACCAGATGATCCCCATGGCCACGGCCGCGGCGACCGAGCTGATGAGGATGTCACGGTTCTTCACGTGGGAGAGCTCGTGGGCGAGCACGCCGCGCAGCTCGTCGGCGTCGAGCACCTGGAGGATGCCCTGGGTGACGGCGACCGCCGCGTGGTCCGGGCTGCGCCCGGTGGCGAAGGCGTTGGGTTGCGCCTCGGGCGACACGTAGATCCGGGGCATCGGCAGATGCGCCCGCTGCGTGAGGTCCTCGACGATCGCGTACACCTGCGGGAGCTGCTCGCGCGAGGCCGGCACCGCCCGGGCGGCCTTGATGGCCAGCGAGTCGCTGAACCAGTACGAGCCCCCGACGAAGGCCAACCCCAAGAGGAAGCCGATCAGGAGCCCGGTGCTGCCGCCGACGATCACGCCCACTCCCATGAACAGGGCGCCGAGACCGGCCAGCAGGGCCGCGGTCTTCATCGCGTTCTTCATCGTGCTCACCTCACTGGGCCCGGGGAGCGGGCCCGACCTCCGTGCAACGCCGGGAATCCGCCCCGCGTTCCCGACCGCCACCCAACCGGCGTCGTGCGGCCGGGGGTCTGACCCCTCCCGCTGACGCCGGTTCGATCTTCGGGGGGGTCGGTCAGTCGTAGTAGCCGCTGTGGAAGTAGATGCAGGGGACGCCCTCGGAGCGGAACATGGCCACGTTGCGGCGGTCGTCCTCGATCGCGAGACGCAGCTCGAATCCATAGTTGCGCAGGTCCCAGACCGACGCCTGCTTGAAGTCGCGGGCCATCTCGTAGTCGCCCCAGGGCCGCATGAGCAACACGTCCCACCGGATGCGGTAGCGGCGCAGCCACGCCTCGGTCAGGTGGTGCACCCGCTCGGGGCGGGCGGTCAGGAGCACCACCCGGAGCTCCGGATCGACGAGGTCGAGGAGCACCTTGACCTCCTCGATGACGGGGTCGTCGCCGCAGGCCTCGAAGAACGCGTTCCAATTCCGGCGGGGGGCCTCGAGGTAGTGCTGGCGACTCGCCGCGTCGGAGAGCACGCCGTCGATGTCGACGACGACGGCGGCACCGGGTTCGACCTTCGTGTCGTGCCAGGTCCAGTGGTCGGGGACGTAACCCGCGCCGTGATACAACGCCACGTGTTACTCGTCTTCGGTGGCGGTGGCGAGGTAGCGCGCCTTGATGCCCTCGACGACGGAGGGGTCGGCCAGCGTGGTGGTGTCACCGAGCGCCTGGTCTTCGGCCACGTCGCGCAGGAGCCGCCGCATGATCTTGCCCGACCGGGTCTTGGGGAGATCTTCGGTGAAGAGCACGGACTTGGGCTTCGCGATCGGGCCGATCGTGTGGCCCACGTGGTCGCGCAGTTCGGCGACGAGCGCTTCGCTCGGCTCGTTGCCCGCTCGCAGGATCACGAACGAGCCGATCGCCTGACCGCTGGTCTCGTCCTTCACCCCGACGACCGCGGCTTCGGCGACGGCCGGATGCCCGACGAGCGCGTGCTCCACCTCCGCGGTCGAGATGTTGTGCCCCGACACGAGCATGACGTCGTCGACCCGGCCCAGCAGCCAGAACGAACCGTCGTCGTCTCGCTTCGCGCCGTCGCCCGCGAAGTACCGACCGTCGAAGCGGCTCCAGTACGTCTCGCGATAACGCTCCGGATCGCCCCAGATCCCGCGGAGCATCGATGGCCATGGGCGCGTCAACACGAGGTATCCCCCACCGGGGATTCCCACCGGTTCACCGGCGTCGTCCACGATGTCGGCCCCGATCCCGGGGAGCGGGTCGGTGGCGCTGCCCGGCTTCAGCGTCGTGACGCCCGGGAGCGGGCTGATCATGATCGAGCCGGTCTCGGTCTGCCACCACGTGTCGACGACCGGGCAGCGGTCGCCACCGATGTGGTGCCAGTACCAGATCCACGCCTCGGGGTTGATCGGTTCGCCGACGCTGCCGAGCAGACGCAACGACGACAGGTCGTGGCCCTCGGGATACTGCGCGCCCCACTTCATGAAGGTGCGGATCGCGGTGGGTGCGGTGTAGAGGATCGTCACGCCGTACTTCTCGACGATCTCCCAGAGGCGGTCCTTCTCGGGGTGGTCGGGTGTGCCCTCGTACATCACACTGGTGGCGCCGTTCATCAACGGCCCGTAGACGATGTAGGAGTGGCCGGTGACCCAGCCCACGTCGGCCGCGCACCAGTAGACGTCGGCTTCGGGGTGCAGGTCGAAGACGTACTTGTGTGACCACGCTACCTGGGTGAGGTATCCCCCGGTGGTGTGCATGATGCCCTTGGGCTTCGCCGTGGTACCGCTCGTGTACAGGAGGTAGAGGAGGTCTTCCGAGCCCATGGGTTCGGGTGCGCACTCGGCGGACTGACCGGGCACGAGCTCGTGCCACCACACGTCACGCCCCTCGGTCATCGACACGTCCTGCTCCGTGCGCCGGAGCACGAGCACCTTCTCGATGGTCGGGCACTCGGCGACCGCGATGTCGGCGGTCTCCTTCAAGGGGACGCCATGGCCGCGGCGCCACGCGCCGTCGCCGGTGATGAGCACCTTCGCGCCGGCGTCCTGGATCCGGTCGCGCAGGGAATCCGACGAGAAGCCGCCGAACACCACCGAGTGGGCAGCACCGATCCGAGCGCAGGCGAGGAGCGCCATCGGGAGCTCGGGCACCATGCCGAGGTAGATGTTGACCCGGTCACCCTTCGCGACGCCGAGCGCCTTGAGCGCGTTGGCGAGCTGCGCGACGTCGTGGAGCAGCTCGGCGTAGGTGATGGTCCGCGTGTCGCCGGGCTCACCTTCCCAGTGGTACGCGACCTTGTCTCCGTTGCCGGCGTCGACATGGCGGTCGAGGCAGTTGTACGACGCGTTCAGGGATCCGCCCACGAACCACTTCGCGAAGGGCAGGTCCCACTCGAGGACGGTGTGCCAGGGCTCGTACCAGTCGAGGAGCTCCTCGGCCTGGTGGGCCCAGAACGCCTCGAAGTCGTCCGCCTCGGCGTAGACCTCGGGACCGGTGACCAACGCGCTCCCGGCGAAGCCGGCCGGCGGCGGGAACGTGCGCCGCTCCGCGAGCAACGACTCGATCGTGTCCATCTTCTGGTTTTCGTCGACCATCTCCCAACCCCCGTGGTGCTGCGACGCCGGGTGAGCGGGGTCAGGCTACCCGGGCCGTCCCGGCCTCACTCGACGTAGCCCACGGGCGCGACGAGGGCGTCGGTCCCGACCTTCCGCACGTGCGACCACGCGGGGTGCGTCAGCGGGCGAAGACGAACACGCGGTGGGCACCGAGCCCCGAGGGGTCCACCAGCGCCGCGGCCTCGGTCACGCGGCTCCGGTGCCGCAGCGCCTCGAGGTCGCCGACGTGCGCCCGCGCGTCCCACTGCTCGCGGGCCTCGGCGACGAGGTCCTCGATGCCGAGGCCGGCCAGCCAGCCAGCCTGCGAGGTCTCCGCGACCAGCCGGAACCCGGCCCGTCCGGCCGCGTGCACGAGGTACTCGGTCGGGACGTCGACGGTGACGTCCTGCTCGCCGGGAGCGACGAGAGGACCAACCCCCCGATCGTGATCCCGGTAGGTGCGCAACCACCCGTCCTCGCCCCGGTCCACGAGCTCGGCGCCCGCCGCCGCGTAGTCGACCACCGCGAGGATGCCGCGCCGGAGCACGTTGGCGCAGGCGTGCAGCCAGGTGGGGATGCCGGTCGGGACCGGGAGACGCGCCCCGACGCGTGCCGCGCCCGCGGCGACGAGCTCCGCTTCGATCGCGAGCTCTTCCGACGCGGGGACGAGCGTCTCGACGAAGTCGTCGCCGTCGACGGCGACCCGCACCTCCAGCCACCCGTCGGCGGCGCGCTCCACGACCCGGAACGCCAGGTTGTCGAGCAGCTCGTTGGCGAGCACGACCCCTGTGAGCGGCACCGCGGGGAGCTCGGCGAGCGCGGTCGCGATCGGGACCCATCGCGACGACGGGGATCGGTGCGTCGTCGTCGGTGCGCACCATCGGGCCGAGGGCGTCCTCGAACGGTTCCAGCACGAGCAGCTCGCGCTGCGCGGCGCGCAGTTCCGGTGAGCGCTCGACCACGACGTAGCGCAGCGCGGGCGCGCAGTCGGGGGATGCCGCGAGCACGTCGGCGGCGAGCCGGCCCCGGCCGGCGCCGGCCTCGACCACGAGGAACGGGTCGGGGTCCCCCATCTCGTGCCACCACCCGTCGAGCGCGCGTGCGACCAGGGCGCCGAACAGCGGGCCCACCTCGGGGCTGGTGACGAAGTCGCGTCCCGCGCGCCCCGCACCGCGCGCCCGGGTGAAGAACCCACCCTCGCCGTAGAGCGAGACGTCGACGAAGTCGTCGAACGGGATCGGCCCCTCCCGCCCGATACGCGCCGCCAGCTCGTCCCGCACCCCACTCATCGCCAGAGCCTCGCAGACGAGGAGAGCGCTCGCCGGCGAGCGAGTGAACGCCGCGGAGGTACCCTCCGCCGCGACGAGCGGGCTAGATCTGGAAGGCCCACTCGCCGATGCGGGCGAAGACCTGCGGGTACACCCCGACCACGATGACGACCGCCGAGGTGAGGCCGATCGCCACGCTGAGCGCGGCCGGGATCGGCTTCGGCGCGGTCGCCGCCTCGGGTGCCGGATCGTGGAACCACATCTTCCGGGCCACCGCCGCGTAGTAGAAGAACGCCACCACCGAGCCCACCGCCGCGATCACACCGAGGACGACGGCGGACGGTGAGTTGGCGTCGAGCACCGCCCGGAACAGCACGAACTTGGCGAACCAGCCCGCGAACGGCGGGATCCCGGCCAGCGAGAACATGAAGAAGGTCATGGTCACCGCGAGCCACGGTGACGTCTGCCCGAGACCGGCGTAGGAGTCGATCTCCCCGTTGCCGGTGCGGCGGGAGACCGCGATGGCGACCGCGAACGCGCCGAGGTTCATCGCCGCGTAGATGAAGAGGTAGATGACCACCGCTTCGAATCGAGGCCCGCGCCGCGGAGCCGTCGCCCGCCACGGCGAGCGGCACCAGGATGAAGCCGCCCTGGGCGATCGAGGAGTAGGCCAGCATGCGGATGATGTTGGTCTGGCGCAGCGCGACCAGGTTCCCGAAGATGATCGACGCCGCGGCCAGCACCCAGAGCACCGGCTCCCAGGAGTCCTGAGAGGGAAAGAACCCGAATCGGATGATGCTGAGCAACGCGACGAACCCGCCGGCCTTCGACGCCACCGAGAGGAACGCGGTGACCGGGGTGGGCGCGCCCTCGTAGGTGTCGGGGGTCCAGAAGTGGAACGGCACCGCGCTGATCTTGAACGCGAAGCCGCCGATGGTGAGGAAGATGGCCACGGCCAGCAACGTCGTCGTGCCGTGAACGTCGATGAAGCGGAAGATGTCGCTCAGCAGCGTCGAGCCACCCGTCTCGCCGAAGACGATCGACATGCCGTAGAGCATGACGGCCGACGACAACACCCCGATGACGAAGTACTTGATCGCCGCTTCGTTCGACTTGGAATCGTGCTTGCGCCAGCCCGCCAGCACGAACGTCGGGATGGTGATCGTCTCGATCGCCACGAAGATGGTGACGAGATCGCGGGCCGAGGCCATCGTCAACATGCCCAGCACCGACGTGAGCATCAGGAAGTAGAACTCGCCCTGGTAGTAGTCGCCCTCCGAGATGTAGTCGGCGGCGAGGAGCAGGACCACGTAGGTGACGACGAGGAAGAAGCCCTGGAAGGCGAGCGCGTAGTGGTCGACGACGAACGCGCCACCGAACAGGGAACGCTTGGTGTCGTCGGCCGCCAGGGTGATGACCGGGATGAGCGCGGCGAGCACGCCGATCGAGGCGATGCGCGAGCTCGTGAACCGTGAGCGCTCGGGCCAGACGAGATCGACGATCAGGACGACGAGGATCGTCGCCGTGAGGACGAGCTCAGGCGCGAACGCGTGGAAGTCGACGTGCGGATTCACCTACAGCGCTCTCGACAGCCCGTGGACCAGTTGGGTGACGGGGAGGTCGGTCATCTTGAAGACGAGCTCCGGGTAGACACCGAGGGCGACGATCAGCCCGAGGAGGGGCACCCACGCGATCCACTCCGACACGTGGACGTCGTGGATGTGCGCGTGCTCGAACTCCGGCTTCACCTTGCCCATGGCGACCCGTTGGAACATCCAGAGCAGGTACCCGGCGGCGAGGACGGTACCGATGGCGGCGATCACCATGTAGACGCGGAACGTCGTGAGCGTGCCGTCGAGCCCGTTGAAGAGTCCGAACGGCAGCTTCGGGTCGTACGAGGAGAGGATCGACGGGAACTCGCCCCAGAACCCGGCGAGGCCGGGCAGGCCGAGCGACGCCATGGCCGAGAACCCCAGCAACCAGCCGAGATGGGGCGCCTGAGTGAGGAGGCCACCGAGCCGGCTCATCTCGCGGGTCTCGTAGCGCTCCTGGATGGAACCGGCGAGGAAGAAGAGCATGCCGGTGATGAGGCCGTGCGCCACCATGCCGAAGATCGCGGCGTTGATGCCGAAGTCGGTGAGCGTCGCGATGCCGAGCATCACGAAGCCCATGTGGGCGACGGACGAGAACGCGATCAGCCGTTTCATGTCCCGTTGCGCGAGACAGCACAACGCCCCGTAGATGATGCCGATCACCGCCAGGAGGCCGATCCACGGCGCCCACGACCGGGCGGCGCTCGGAAGCATCGGCAGCGCGATGCGGATGAAGCCGTAGGTGCCGAGCTTCAGCATGATCGCGGCCAGGAGCACCGAACCGACCGTCGGCGCCTCGGTGTGGGCGTCGGGCAGCCAGGTGTGGAACGGGAACATCGGCACCTTGATGGCGAACCCGAGGAACATGCCCCCGAAGATGAGGAGCTGGGTGCCGTGCACGATGCCGTCGCCGTGGAGGCGCGTCAGCGTGACCATGTCGAAGGTGTGCACCTTCGAGAGGAAGAACAACGCCAGGAAGCTCAACAGCATCAGCGCCGAGCCGAACAGCGTGAAGAGGAAGAATTTGATCGACGCGTACTCGCGGTTCGGACCGCCCCACACCCCGATCATGAAGAACATCGGGAGCAGCACGACCTCGAAGAAGATGAAGAAGAGGATGAGGTCCTGGGCGACGAACGTCCCGATCATGCCCGTCTCGAGCAGCAGGATCAGCGCGAGGAACGCCTTCGGGTTGTGCGGCTCCGGGAAGTGGTTCCACGAGTAGACGATGCAGACCACGGAGATGAGCATCGTGAGGAGGACCATCGGCAGCGAGATGCCGTCGATCCCCACGTGGTATCGGCTGTTGATGACCTCGATCCACCGCTCGTTGGCCTGGAACTGCAGGTGACCGTCGTCGAGGTTGAAGTTGGCCAGGATCCCGATGCCGACGGCGCCGGTCAGCAACGTGGTCGACAACGCGACCACCTTGATCAGGTCTTCCTCGGCCTTCGGGATCATCAGCACGATCACCATGCCGACGATGGGTATGAAGACCGCCAGCGTCAGGGCCCAGTTGTCGAACCAGTCCATTGGAACGATTCCCCTCGGATCAGGTGTTGGCGAGCAGGATGGCGAGGCTCAGGAGCCCCACCGCGGCGAACATGAGCAGCGCGTACCGCTGGACGCGGCCCGACTGGAAGTACCGGAGGAGACCGCCGCTCTCGCCGGTGATCTCCGCGACGCCGTTGACCGCGCCGTCGACACCCTTCTGGTCGAGGGTGTTGTAGGCAAAGTCGCCGGCAGCCTTGGCTCCTCGACCGGCGCCGTTGATCACCGCGTCGATGACGTTCTGGTTCACCCAGTACGCGGCGCGGGCGACACCGCCCTTGATCGAAGCGACGATCACGCCTTCGTACAGCGCGTCGAGGTAGAGCTTGTTCTCCAGGAACGAGTAACCGGCGTGCGCGATCTTGTTCCGCTGGGTGAAGCCCTTGAACACGCCGAGCTCCTCACGCTGGAACCAGAGGTACGCGGCGATCCCTATCCCCAGCACCGCGATGGCCAGCGAGATCCCGGCCTTCGAGTAGTCGAAGCCGGGATGCACCACCACCGGGAACGCCACGCGCGGCTCGACCCACTCCTTGAACTTCTCGAGGTGGAACGGCCACGCCGACCAGCTCAGGACCCCGGCGAGGATGGAGAACACCGAGAGCACGATCAGCGGCACGGTGATCGCGCGCTCGGACTCGTGGGGCTGGCTGTGGCCGCGGTACTCCCCGAAGAACGTGAGGTACACGCAGCGCGTCATGTAGGCGGCGGTGAGGAACGCGCCGACGAGGCCGACGACGAGGAAGAAGTCGTAGCCCGACCGGCCCGCGGTCACCAGGATCTCGTCCTTCGACCAGAACCCGGCGAAGGGGAAGATCCCCGACAACGCCAGCGACCCGATCATGAAGGTCCAGAACGTGATCGGCATGTACTTGCGCAGCCCGCCCATGTCCTTCTTCATGTCGAAGGAGTGGTGGGAGCCGGAGTGGCTGACCGAACCGGCACCGAGGAAGAGGAGGGCCTTGAAGAAGGCGTGGGTGAAGAGGTGGAAGACGGCGGCGACCCAGGCGCCGGAGCCGAGCGCCATCACCATGTAGCCGAGCTGCGAGATGGTGGAGTACGCGAGGACCTTCTTGATGTCGGCCTGCACGAACGCGAGCACGGCGCCGACGATGATGGTGATCCCACCGATCAACACCATGAAGTTCACGCCGCCGGCCGCGATCGAGAACCCGTTGAAGAACACCGGGTAGAGACGCGCGCCGAGATAGACGCCGGCGACCACCATGGTCGCGGCGTGGATGAGCGCCGACACCGGGGTGGGACCGGCCATGGCGTCGGGCAGCCAGGTGTGGAGCGGGAACTGACCGCTCTTGCCGATGATCCCGATGAAGAGGCATACCGCCGCCGCGAGCAGCATCTGGTGGTCGGCGCCCGGGCTGAGTGCGTAGACGTTGCTCGCACCGATGTTGAAGCTCCCGACGGCGAAGAACAGGATGATGATCCCGATCATCAAGCCGATGTCGCCGGTGCGGGTGGTGAGGAAGGCCTTGAGCGCGGCCGCGCTGTTCGCCTTCTCCTCCCACCAGTGCCCGATCAGCGCGAACGAGCAGAGACCGACACCCTCCCAACCGACGAGGAGCTGCAGGGTGTTGTCGGAGACGACGAGCAGCAGCATCGCGGCGGTGAACAGGCTCAACATCGCGTAGTAGTGCGTGAAGCGGACGTCGTCGTGCATGTACGCGGTCGAGTAGATGTGCACGAGCAACGAGATCAGCGTGACGACGAACAGCATCATCACGGCGAGGCCGTCCATCCGGATGCCGACGCCGAAGTCGATGCCGCCGTTCTGCCACCACGTGATGTGGTGCAGGACCGGCTGCACCACGGCCTCGCCGTGGCCGCCCTCCGCCGCGAGCACCCCGCGCCCGAGGGCCCGGAGACCACTCGCCGCCCCGCCGGTTGCGCTCTCGACCCGATCGACCCACTGGTACACGGCGACGCACGCGAGGACGAACGAGGACCCGACGGCGAGGATGCCGATCTCGGAGCCCTGGCGCGGCAGCTTCTTCCCGAAGAAGAGGATCAGGACGAACGAGACCGCCGGGATGACAGGGATGATCCAGCCGTAATTCAGCACGTCGAGATCAGCCCTTCAACTGGTCGACATCGTCGAGATCGACGCTGTCCGCGTTGCGGTAGATCAGCAGCACGATGGCCAGACCGATCCCGACCTCGGCGGCCGCGATCGTGATGAGGAACAACGCGAACACCTGGCCGGCAACGGCACGGTGGAAAGCGGAGTACGCCACGAGGTTGATGTTCACCGCGTTCAGCATCAGCTCGATGCTCATGAGCACGAGCACCGCGTTCTTCCGGGCGAGGACGCCGTAGATCCCGGTGCAGAACAGGAACACGCTCAGGATGAGGAAGTTGTTGAGGGCCATAGCGCTAGTCCCTCCGCGCGATCACGACGGCCCCGACCAGCGCGGCCAAGAGCAACATCGACACCACTTCGAACGGGACCAGGTAGTCGCGGAAGATGCTCGACGCGATGTTGCCGGAGCGACCGATCGCGACGAGATCGCCCTTGAGCGCGATCTCCTTGCCGCTGTAGGCATCGACGAGCAGCGCGGTGATGACGCCGAAGAGGAAGAGGCTGACGGCGCCGGCCGCGACGCGCTGGTCGTTGTCGAGCTTGCCGTCGGCGCCCATCGGCGCCCGCGTGAGCATGATGCCGAAGAGGAAGAGGATCACGATGGCGCCGATGTAGATGAGCACCTGCACCCAGGCCACGAACTCGGCGGCCACCAGGATGTACTGCGCGGCGGCGCCGGCCAGCACGATCACGAGGAACAACGCGGCGTGCACGACGTTCTGGGACCGCACGACGCCGATGGCCGCTGCGGCCATCGAGATCGCGAGGATCCAGAACGCGACGTTTTGCGCCACCATGGCGCCCACGATCGGCATGGTTACTTCTTCACCTCGGCGCCGATCTCGAGCGGCTCGGGCTCGGGAACGGATTCCATCCACTCGCCGAGCTTGCGCTTGTCGTGCAGGAGGTTGGCGATGTTCGACTCGGAGTACTCGTAGTCGGGGCTCCAGAAGAGCGCGTCGAACGGGCACACCTCAACGCAGATCCCGCAATACATGCAGAGCGCGTAGTCGATGTCGAAGCGGTCGAGCACGCTGACGCTGCGCTCGCGGCCACCCTCTCGACGCGGTGGACGCTTCTCCTTGTGGCCCTCGATGTAGATGCACCAGTCGGGGCACGAGCGGCCGCACAGCATGCAGACGGTGCAGTTCTCCTCTTTCAACGCGATGACCCCGCGCGCCCGCGTCGGTGGGTCTTCGCGCTCGTGGGGGTACTGGACCGTCACGGCCGGCTTCATCATGGTCTTGAACGTGATGCCGAGACCGCCGATGACGCCGGGGAGCTTGGGCTTCTTCATCGAGGAACTCCCATCAGAAGGCCACCTTGAACACGCCCGTCAGCAGGATGTTGAGCAGGCCGATGGGGATGAGGAACTTCCAGGCCAGCGCCTGCAGCTGGTCCTCGCGCAGGCGCGGGTACGTGAACCGCACCCAGAACATGAGGAACGACACCGCCATGATCTTGGCGAAGAGCACGCCGGGCCCGAGGAAGCGCATGACGCCGTCGGAGATGCCCCACGATGCCGGGAGCGCCCAGCCGCCGAGGAACAAGGTGGCGGCGATGGCCGAGAACGCGAAGGCGGTGCCGAACTCGCCGATGAAGAAGAAGAGGAACCGAAAGCCCGTGTACTCGACCATGTAGCCGGCGACCAGCTCGCTCTCCGCGACGGGCATGTCGAACGGGGTCTGGGTGAGCTCGGCCTGCGACGCCACGAGGAACAGGCCGAATCCGACGAACTGCGTGAGGATGAACGGGAATCCGAGCCCGCTCCACCCGAAGATCGACCCGGTGCTCTGCACGCCGACGATGCCCTGCAGGCTCATCGTGCCCGCCTGGATCACCACGCCGACGACCGCGAGCAGCAGCGGCAGCTCGTAGGCGATGAGCTGGGCGGCCGCGCGCAGCGCGCCGAGAAGCGAGAACTTGTTGGCGCTGGCCCAGCCCGCCATGAGGACGCCGACCACCGACAGGCTCGAGACCGCAAGCGCGTAGAACACACCGACGTTGAGGTCCTTGACGATGATGTCGGGGCCCGCCGGGATCACCAGGAAGATCAGGAACGTCGAGATCACGACGACGGCCGGGGCGAACGCGAACACCCGCTTGTCGGCCTGGGCAGGGATGATGTCTTCCTTCTGGATGAACTTGATGCCGTCGCCGACGAGCTGGAACCACCCGTGGAATCCACCCGGGTCCATCGGGCCCAGCCGGCTCTGCATGTGGCTCATCATCTTGAGGAGGAAGACGTACCCGAGCACGAGCGCGGTGAGGGGCACGATCATCAGGATGAAGATCGTCTTGATCGCCAGGGTGGTGCCCCAGCCGATCTGGAGTGCGAGGAGCCAGTGCATCAGCGGTCGATGTCCCCGAGGATGAAGTAGAGCGACGCCAGGATCGTGATGACGTCGGGGACGAACACGCCGCGCAGCAGCCACGGGAGGATCGACACGTTGCTGAACGATGCGGAACGGATCTTGACCCGGAACGGGCCGGTCGCGCCCTTCGACACGACGTAGTAGCCCATCTGACCCAGCGGGTTCTCGGTCTCGACCCAGGCCTCGCCCTCGGGCACCTTGATGATGCGGGGCACCTTGGCCATGATCGGCCCGGCCGGCATCTGGTCGAGCATCTGGAGCACCATCCGGGCCGACTCCCGCGTCTCCTGGAGCCGGACCCAGTACCTGGCGAACGAATCACCGTCGGGATGCGTCCACACCTTGAAGTCGAGCTCGGGATAGACGAGGTACGGCAACGCGTCGCGGCGGAGGTCCCAGTCGACACCGGAGGCACGGAGGTTGGAGCCGGACACCCCGTAGGCCGCGCCCAGCTCGGGCGGGATGATCCCGATCGAACGGGTCCGAGCCTCGAAGATCTCGTTGCCGACGAGGAGGTCCTCGAACACGTCGCAGGCGTCGAAGATCGTCTTCATCGCGGTGCGGGTGTCGTTGACCCAGCCCCAGGGGAGGTCGTCCTTGATGCCGCCGATCCGGTTGAAGTTCGGGTGGAACCGGCCACCGGTCGCGGCCTCGATGAGGTTGAGGATGTGCTCCCGGTCTCGGAAGCCGTAGAACGCCGGCGTGAGCGCGCCCACCTGGAGACCCATCTCGCCGAGGAAGAGGACGAAGGTGGCGATTCGGCTCAGCTCGGTGAGGATCGTGCGGATGTACTGCGCGTGGGTGGCGCCTGCACGTTCATGAGCTTCTCGGCCGCGGAGACGAACGGCACCTCGTTGGCGAAGCTCGAGAGCCAGTCGATGCGGTTGATCAACGTGGTGATCTGCGGGTACGTCCGGAACTCGGCGAGCTTCTCGTAGCCGCGGTGCATGTACCCGATGACGGGGTCGGCCGAGATCACGCGTTCGCCGTCGAGACGCACCACCAGCCGCAGCGTGCCGTGCGTCGCCGGGTGCTGCGGTCCGAGGTTGAGGATCATGTCGCCGGTGTCGAGCTCGACGCCCACCTGCGCGTCGGCCAGGTGGCGGAACGCGCGCGGGTCGATGTCGAACTCGGGCAGCGGCGGGTTGGTCGTGCTCACGCGCTCGCCCCTTCACCTGCGGAGTCGGCGGTCTCCGCCGCCGCGGCCTCTTCACCCTCACCGGGCATGGGCTCGACGTCGACCAGCCCCGGCCACGGCTTCACGACCCGCGAGAGCAGCGGATAGTCCTTGCGCAGCGGGTGACCCTCGAACTCGGACGGCAGATAGAGGTGGCGCAGCGCCGGATGGCCGTCGAACACGAATCCGTACATCTCCCAGCATTCGCGTTCGTGCCAGTCCGCGCCCGGATACACCGGGACCCACGACTGGACGAGCAACGCGTCCTCGTCGACGTCGGCCTTGAACGTGACGCCCCAGTGCCGGCTGGTCGACTGCACGCGTGCGAACACCTGGAACCGGCCGTCGGACCCGGCGGCGCCGTACGTCGTCTCCGTCGGCTGCACGGGTGCGGACGTGTCGCTGCCGGCGTCGTCGCCGCCCTCCTTCGGTGCCGGCATCCAGTCGATCCCGGCGACGAAGGAGAGGTAGTCGCAGTCGAGCTCGTGCTTGGCGAGCTCTGCCACCTCACGCCACGCGTTGCGGCGGACCCGGACCACCGGCATGCCGAACACCGCGGTGTGCTCGAGGACGGCGTCGCCGAGCTCCGCGCCGAGACGCGCGACGAGATCGGCGTGCGAAGCGTCGAGCGCGTGGGGATCGGGCGCGACCTCTTCGGTCGGCTCGGCCTCGACGGGCGCCTCGGGAGTGTCCGTACCGGTCAGGTCACTCAACGACGATCGGCTCCCCGCGCCAGCGCTGCTCGAGCTCGTGGTTGCCGATGCCCTCGTTCTGGATGCGCTCCTGCAGCAGGACGATCCCCTGGATCAGCGCCTCGGGCCTCGGCGGGCAGCCGGGGACGTAGACGTCGACCGGGACGATCTGGTCGATCCCCTTGGTGACCGAGTAGGAGTCCCAGTAGGGACCGCCGCAGTTGGCGCACGAGCCCATCGAGATCACGTACTTGGGGTCGGGCATCTGGTCGTAGAGGCGACGCACCGCGGGTGCCATCTTGTCGGTGACCGTGCCCGAGACGCAGATGAGGTCGGCCTGGCGGGGGCTGGCCGGGAACGGGATGACCCCGAGGCGCATGACGTCGTAGCGCGGGCTGGCCAGCGCGGCGCCCATCTCGATGGCGCAGCACGCGAGGCCCCACTGGAACATCCACAACGAGTACTTGCGGCTGTAGTTCAGGAGCCACGTGAGAGGTTTGAGCGCCGGCTTCG
This sequence comes from uncultured Actinomycetes bacterium, assembly GCA_963750045.1. Lineage (GTDB taxonomy): Bacteria > Actinomycetota > Acidimicrobiia > IMCC26256 > DASPTH01 > DASUAS01. Next base: position 546,949 of record CAVVPD010000007.1, read on the forward strand.
AGAGGGTGCCCTTCTCGACTAGGCCCACCGCAGGACCCCCTTGCGCCACGCGTACACGAGTCCGAGCGTGAGGATCACGATGAAGGCGGCCATCTCGACGAGGCCGAACACGCCGAGCGGGTTCGGGCCGGTGTCGAGCTTCACCGCCCACGGGAAGATGAACACGGCCTCGACGTCGAACATCACGAAGAGCAACGCGTACACGTAGTAGCGCACGTTGGACTGCCCGAATCCGAGCACGGGATCGGAACCCGCCTCGTACGGCATGAGCTTCGCCGCATCGGGGCGGCTCGGACGCAGCAGACGGCCGACTCCGAGCATGGCGCCGACCATCAAGAGGGCGGCACCGATGAACACCGCCACCGCGAGATAATTCCTGTAGAACTCGCTCACGCGTGGGCCTCCCGCCCCCTCGCTGGAATGAGGCGTCGCTGTGGGGGGTTGGATTTCGGGCGCAGCATAGCTCCGGCCTTTCTGCCGTCGGCAAACTGTGCACGCGCGTTCCGATGACCGTCGGCGCCTGGGGCGGACCGGCTAGAACGGTCGGCGGGGAAAGGGAGTACGAGCATCCGGTGAGCGCCTCAATCAGCCAGCTCCGTCAACGCCTCGCCCGGGAGTCCCGGACGGCATTCGTGCTGTCGGGCGGAGGCAACCAGTCGGTCGCCCAGGTCGGCATGTTGCGCGCGCTGCGTGGAGCGCGGCGTCGTCCCCGACGTGATCATCGGGTGCTCCGCCGGCGCGTTCAACGGCGCGACGATCGCGGCGTCCCCCGACCTCAGCGGGATCGAGCGACTGGAGGCGACCTGGGATTCGCTGCGCGGCGAGGCGGTGTTCCCCGGGGGACGCCTCTCCCGTGCGTGGAACCTCCTCAAGCGCGACGACCACCTCTTCTCCAACCAGGGGCTGCGCGCCGTCTTCCTCCGGGGCGACACCCCCGAGACGTTCGAGGACCTCGTGATCCCGCTGCGGGTGGTCGCGGCCGACCTCGACACGGGCGAAGAGGTGGTCTTCGCACGGGGCCCGCTGCAGCCGGCCCTGCTCGCCAGCTCCGCGCTCCCCGGCCTGTTCCCGCCGATCCGCCACGACGGTCGCGCGCTCGTCGACGGGGCGGTCGTCGACACCGTGCCCCTGTGGCACGCCCTCGCCGGGCCCATCGACCGCATCTACGTGCTGAACGTGGCCGGTGACCTCATGGAGCGCCCGCTGCGGTCACCCATCGACGTGGCGGTGCGGGCGTTCGCCATCAGCCGCAAGCAACGCTTCGACCTCGAGCTGCGCAGCGTGCCCGAGAGCGTCGAGATGATCATGCTGCCGGCACCGACCGACGATCGCGAGCTCTTCGACTTCTCGGGCGGCCGGGCGCTCATGGACGACGCCTACCGCCTGGCGCAGGAGGCGCTCGACGCCGCCGATGCGGCGAAGCACCGACGTCGGGCGCTCCGCCGCCCGTGGTGGCGCCGCGACGCCGGCTGAGGGCCGTGAAGACACCCGCTCCCGGCTCGCGGGTCAGAGGAAGAACGACGAGGTCACGTGGACGAGCAGCGTCGCGTCACGCGCCCAGTGCACGAACACCGCCGGGACCACCCCGAGCACGAGCGTCATCGACGCGGTCACCGCGAGGACCAGGCCGGTGGCGAGGTCGATCCGCCGGTTCGGGAAGCCCTGGTCCGCGGGCTGGTCACCGCCGGGCGTCGACGCGACCGAGAGCGCGACCCGCAGATAGGCGAACGAGGCGATCACCGTCGCGATCGCACCGATCACGACGAGGGTGTACTCGCCCGCCGCGCTGGCGGCCGAGAACACCTCGAGCTTCGCCACGAAGCCACCCGTGAGGGGGATGCCGGCCTGGGCCAGCATGAAGAACACCAGCAGGGTGCCCAGCACGGGCCGCCGCGAGCCCAGGCCGCGGAGGCTCTCGATCGAGTGCGTCTCGTCGCCGCGCATGCTGAGCACGGTGATGACGGCGAACGAGCCGATCACCATGAAGGCGTAGACGAAGAGGTAGAAGAGCGCGGCTTCACGGCCCTTGGGCGTGGCGGTCTGGAGGCCCATGAGGATGTACCCGGCGTGGGCGATCGACGAGTACGCGAGCAGGCGCTTGATGTCCTTCTGGAGCACCGCACCGACGCTGCCCACCACGAGCGTCAACGCGGCCAGGCCCCAGACGATGGGCTGCCAGTCCGTCCGGTAGGTGAGGAACGCGACGCCGAAGACCCGCAGCAGTGCGGCGAATCCTGCCGCCTTGGTGGCCGAGGCCATGAACGCGGTGACGGGGGACGGCGCGCCGTCGTAGACGTCGGGGGTCCACATGTGGAACGGGACGGCCGCGACCTTGAAGCCGAGGCCGACGAGGAGCAGCACGAAGCCCGCCACGAGGGTGCCCTGCTCGAACAGGACGTTGTTCCGCAGGAACGACGCGATGCCCGTGAGCGACGTGGTCCCCGTGGCGCCGTAGACCAACGCGATGCCGTAGAGGAAGATCGCCGAGGAGAAGGCCCCGAGCACGAAGTACTTGATGCCCGCCTCCTGCGAGCTGAGGCGGCGGCGGTCGAACGCGGCGAGCACATAGAGGGGGATCGAGAGGATCTCGAGCGCCAGGAACACCACGATGAGGTCGTTGGCTGTCGTCATCGCCAGCATGCCCACGGCGGAGAACATCATCAGGGCCAGGTACTCGGGCGCCTCGAGCTGTTCGCGCCGGAGATACGCGATGGCGATCAGCACGGCCATGGCGGTCGCCATCCCGACGACGACGCCCAGGAAGACGCCGAAGCGGTCGACGCGGACCATGCCGCCCATGGTGGAGATGGGACCGTGGTCGGCCACGTGCAACCACTGCCAGAGGAGCATGGTACCGGTCGTGATGATCCCGACCGCCGCGAGCACGTACGCGACCGGCGTCGCCGCCGAGCGGTGACGCAGCAGCGCGCGCGACAGCACGACGAGGACGGCGGCACCGCCGAGCGCGAGCTCGGGCGCGATCGCCAACCAGTCGACGGAAGGCGCCGTGATCGGAGCGATGGCGCCGATCACTTCGACGGCCCCGACTCGGTGGTGCCGGGCTGCGAGTCCGACGACGACTCGTTGAGCGACTTCTGGATCTGCTGCACGATGCGGGGCGCCTTGGGTCGCCGGTAGTCACTCTTGCGTTCGAGGTTCGACACCCGCAGCTCGACCGCCGGCTGGATCCGGTCGATCACCGGCTTCGGGTACAAGCCGAGGAACAGGCTCAGCGCGAGCAGCGGGACGACGACGATCAACTCCCGGAGGTTGACGTCGCGCATCGAGGCGTTCTCACCGGTGGGCTTCCCGGTGAACGACCGCTGGAAGGCCCACAACGAGTACACCGCGGCCAGGATCACGCCGAAGGTGGCGACGATCGCGTAGGGCCGGTCGAACACGAAGGTGCCGAGCAGCGACAGGAACTCGCCGATGAAGCCCGAGAAGCCGGGGAGCCCGATGCCGGCGAACAGAGCGGTCAGGAACAACCCGCCGAGCACCGGCGCGACCTTCCAGACCCCCCGGAAGGCCGAGATCTCGCGCGTGTGACGGCGCTCGTAGAGCATCCCGATGATCAGGAACAGCGCGCCGGTCGTCAACGGGTGCGAGACCATCGTGAACACGGCGCCGTCGAGACCGATCACCGACAACGAGAAGATGCCCAGGATGACGAAGCCCATGTGCGCGACGGACGAGTACACGATCACCCGCTTCAGGTCGGTCTGCATCGAGGCGACCACCGCGCCGTAGATGATGCCGATGACCGCGAGCACGAGCATGATCGGCGCCATGTCGACCGAGGCCTGCGGGAACAGCTCGAACGAGAACCTCACGAAGCCGTAAGCGCCCATCTTGATGATCACGCCCGCGAGCACCACCGAGCCCGCGGTCGGTGCCTCGGTGTGCACCAGGGGCAACCACGTGTGGAACGGGAAGAGGGGCGCCTTGATGGCGAAGGCGGCCATGAACCCGAGGAACAACAGGAGCTGGGTCGTGCCCGTGAGCCCGTTCCACTGGGCGAGGATCCGGTAGTCGAACGTGAGGTGACCGGTGTCGGACTGGTGGAGGAACCCGAGTGCGATGGTCGATGCCAGCAGGAACGCCGAACCGGCCGAGGTGTAGATGAAGAACTTCATCGCCGCGAACTCTCGGCGGCCGCTCCCCCATCCCTGGATGAGGAAGTACATCGGGACCAGCATGAGCTCCCAGAACACGAAGAACACGATGAGGTCGAGCGAGAGGAAGATGCCCATGATGGCGGACTCGAGCAACAGGAACCACGCCACGTAGGCCTTCACCCGGTGCTCGATGTACCGCTCGCCCGAGAGCATGCCGATCGGGAACAGCAGCGCGGTGATCGCCACCATGAAGACGCTGATGCCGTCGACGCCCACGATGTAGTGGACCCCGAGGGTCGGGATCCACGACTGGTCCTCGACGAACTGGAAGCCCCGGGTCTGGGGCACGAACTGCCAGAGGAGCCACGCCGCGAGCCCGAAGGTGGCCGCGCTCGTCGCGTACCCGACCGCCTTGGCGATCTCGGGCCGACTCGTCGGGAGCAGGAGGCAGATCACCGCCCCCGCCATCGGGACGAAGACGATCGCCGACAGGATGGGGAACCCGCTCACCGTCACCGCCCGATCCAAAGCACCGCGTAGAGCAGGACCCCGGCGAGACCGATCCCGATTGCGAGCGCGTAACGCCGGACCATGCCGTTCTGCATGTCCTGCACGCCGCGGGACAGGAGCTTGGTCACGTGCCCGACGCCGTTGACCGTGCCGTCGATGATCTTGTTGTCGACCACCCGGTCGAGCCATCCCGCGAGTGCTCGGCCCGGACCGCCGACGAGGCGCGAGATCCCGGCGTCGAAGTAGTACGCGTTCCCGAACACGGGTGCGGCCTTGCCGAGGCGTGCTTCGAGCGGGTCCTGATCAGGTGACACCAACCCCCGCCGGTAGAGGCGGTATGCGAGCACCAGGCCTCCGAGCGCGAGCACGAAGACGACGAGCTCGAGCAACGAGCCTTGCGCAAAGCTCGACGGCTGGATGTCGGGTGCGCCGCGGAACGACGGCGCGAGCCAGTCGTTGAGGAATTCCATGCCGTTCAGCGGAACGTCGAAGAGCCCCGCGACCGCGGCGAGGACCGCGAGGATCGCGACCGGCAACACCATGAGTCCCGGAGCTTCGTGGGGCGGATGGCCGGTCGGGGTCGAGACCGGATCGCCGTACGCGACGGTCGGCGAAGGATCGCTGTCCGCGTCGTCGACGACGGCATGTTCCGCGTGGGCGTCCACCTCACCGACGACCGCGGCCTGCTCGAACCGTTCGTTGCCGTAGAACGTCAGGAAGATCAGGCGGGTCATGTAGATCGCGGTGAACGCGGCGCCGACCAGCGCGATGATCCAGAGCCCGTAGTCGTGTTGCAGATAGGTGTCGCTGATGATCTCGTCCTTCGAGAAGAAGCCCGAGAACGGCGGCATGCCGGCGATCGACAACCACGCGACCACCATCGCCATCGCCGTGTAGGGCAGGTACTTGCGGAAGCGCCCCATGACGCGGATGTCCTGCACGTCACTGTTGCCGTGGATCACCGAACCGGCGCCGAGGAACAGGCACCCCTTGTAGAAGGCGTGGCACAGCACCATGAACACCGCGGCGCTGTACGCGCCGACACCCACGGCGAGGAACATGAAGCCGAGCTGGCTCACCGTCGAGTACGCCAACACCCGCTTGATGTCCGGCTGCAAGATCGCAACCGTTCCCGCCAGGAGCGCGGTGACACCGCCGACCCACGCGACGGTGGTCATCGCGTCGCCGCTGACGTCGAGGAACGCGTGCGCGCGACACAGGAGGAAGACGCCCGCGGTCACCATCGTGGCCGCGTGGATGAGCGCCGAGACCGGAGTCGGACCTTCCATGGCGTCCGGCAACCAGAGGTGCAATGGGATCTGCGCGCTCTTGCCGATCGCCGCGACGAGGAGGAGCAGCGCGATCGCCGTGGCCGTACCCCCGGACACGAGGTGGGCCCCGAGCCCGAGCGCGGAAGTAATTCAGGGTGCCGTACGAGGCGAAGATCAGGAACATCGCGAGCAGGAACCCGACGTCACCCACCCGGTTGGTGACGAAGGCCTTCTTGGCCGCGACGGCCGCCGCGTTGCGCTCGAACCAGAACGAGATGAGGAGGTAGGAGCAGAGACCCACCCCCTCCCAACCGAGGAAGGTCACCAGGAAGCTCGAGCCCAGGACCAGGATGAGCATCGAGAACGCGAACAGGTTCAGGTACGCGAAGAAGCGGCTGAACCGCTCGTCGCCGTGCATGTACCCGATCGAGTAGAGGTGGATCAGGGTCGCCACGCCGGTCACCAGGAGGATCCAGGTGATCGAGAGCGGGTCGGCGAAGAAGCCCATGTCGACCTTGAGCGCGCCGGCGGGGAGCCACGTGTACAGGGTGTGGATGTTGACCCTCGCGTTGCTGGGCAGATCCAGCATGGCGAAGAACATGACGAGCGACCACACGAACGCCAGGGCCATGAACCCGGTCGCGATCCAGCCCGCGATCGGCTCGCCGATGCGCTTGCCGAACAGCAGCAGCAGGACGGCGCCGCACAGCGGCAGGGCGGGAACGATCCACACCAGATCGAGGAGATCGCGGGCACTCACCTCGTGGCTCCGTCCGTCATGAGGTCGGGTCCCTGAGGATGTCGAGGTCGTCGGCCGTCGCGCCGCGTCGCCGCCGGAAGATCGCCACGATGATCGCGAGCCCCACCGCGACCTCCGCCGCTGCGACCGCGAGCACGAAGAACACGAACACCTGACCGCGTATGTCGTTGAGCTGCTTGGCGAACGCGACGAACGTGAGGTTCGCGGCGTTGAGCATGAGCTCCACGCACATGAACATCACCAGCACGTTTCGTCGGGTCAACAGGCCGACCGCGCCGATGGTGAAGAGCAGCGCCGCGAGCACGATGTAGTAGCCCGTGGTGATGTGGAGGGAGGCGACGACCGGCGTCATTCCGCGCCCTCCCGGACCTCGGGCTCGACCCCGGGAGCCTGGCCACTGCGACGGGCGAGCAGCACGCTCCCCACCACCGCGAGCACGAGGAGCGCCGCGGTGAGCTCGAACGGCCACAGGTAGTCGGTGAAGAGGGAACGCGCCACCCGCTCGACGTTCCCACCCAATCCCGCGGCTCCCCCGTGGATGGCGTGCTGGGCATCGGCCTTCGCGCCGGTCGCCCACTCGTGGCCCGCGAGCACGACGACCTCGACGAGCACCAGCACGCCGATGAGGATCGCCACCGGGCGCTGGAACTTCAACGGTTCCCCGCTCGCGTCGGCCTGGTCGACACCGAGCAGCATGATCACGAACAGGAAGAGCACGACGATCGCGCCCGTGTAGACGATGACCTGCACCGCGACGAGCAGTGCGGCGTCGAGCTGGATGAAGAACACGGCGACGCTGACCAGCGTGACGACCAGCGACAGCGCGGAGTGCACCGGATTGCGGGACAGCACGACACCGAGGGCACCGGCCAGCGCGAGCGCGGCGAAGATGAAGAAGATCACTGCGGTCATGGGTCAGTGACCGCCCGAGCCGTGTTCGGTGTCGACCGCGGCGACCGGCTCGGCCGGCGCAGGCTCGGTGAACTCACCCTCGCGTTCCGTCGCCGACTGCCCCGTCTCGGGTGCGCGCACACCGAAGCCGAGCTCGCCCGACCAGCCGACGCGGCCCTCGAAGACCGCCTGACCCGACGGCGCGGTCGCCCGCATCCACGCGCTCGTGTGGTCGTCCTCGCCGCCCAGCCACAGCTCCCACGGCTGGCGGCGGGCCCGGCCGTCGTCGTCGACGAGCAGCTCCGTCTTGGTGTAGATGGCGTCTTCTCGACGCGCGAACGAGAACTCGAACAGCTTGGTCTCGGTGATCGCTTCGGTCGGACAGGCCTCGACGCAGAGGTCGCAGTGGATGCATCTCAGGTAGTTGATCTCGTACACGAACCCGTACCGCTCGCCCGGTGAGACCGGCGCGTCGGGCGGGTTATCGGCACCGCGCACGTAGATGCACTTCGCCGGGCACACGCCCGCACACAGCTCGCACCCGATGCACTTCTCCATGCCGTCCTCGTAGCGATTGAGGACGTGACGACCATGGAAGCGCATCGGCTTCGGACGCTTCTCGTCCGGGTAGCGCTCGGTCACCTTGGCCCGCCCCATCTGGCGGAGGGTGACACCGAACCCGCTCAGCCAGCCCACTACCGGATCTCCTCGACGTACTCGTGCTGCTTCGGCACCGAGGCATAGAGCGTCGCGCCGACCGCGATCGCGCCCACGATCGCCGCCGGCAGCACGATCCACATCGACCAGCCCTCTTCTTTGGCCACGACGACGACGCCCGAGATCATCACCCAGAGGAAGGCGATCTCGATGAGGAACTTCCAGCCGAGACCCATCAGCTGGTCGTACCGCAGGCGGGGGAGCGACGCGCGGAGCCACACCGTGCCGAAGAGCAGCACGATCACCTTCACCATGAACCAGAACACCGGCATGACCCACGCGTTGAACCAGCCGTTGGTGGGCAGGAACCCGAGGCCCGGGCCGTTGGGGCCGCCGAAGAACAACGTGACCGCGATGGCGCACATCGTGATGACGTTCATGAACTCGGCGAGGTAGAAGATCGCGAACTTGATGCCGGTGTACTCGGTGAAGAACCCACCGGTCAGCTCCTGCTCGGCCTCGACGAGGTCGAACGGCGGGTGGTTCGTCTCCGCGACCGCGGCGATCACGAAGATCACCAGGGCGACGATCGCGGGGAGCCAGTACCAGTCGCCGTTGAAGATCGACTGGAAGCCGTTCCACCCCTGCTGGGCCACGATGCCGCGCTGTCGAGAGCGTGTTCGACTGGACGAGCACGCCCACAATCGCGAGACCGAACGCGGCCTCGTAGCTGAGGAGCTGGGCCGATGCGCGCACCGACCCGAGGAGCGGGTACTTCGAGCCCGACGACCACCCGGCGAGGAGGACGCCGTAGAGCCCGAGCCCGGACATGGCGAGCAGCCAGAGGATGCCGAAGGGCAGGTCGGCGAGCTGCAGGAAGGTCTGGTGTCCGGCGATGGTGACGAGCCCGCCGATCGGCACGATGCTGAACGCGAGGAACGCCGGCATGATCGCGAGATACGGGGCGATGCGGAAGATCCGGCGGTCGGCGGTGTCGGGCTCGGACTGCTCCTTGAAGAACAGCTTGATGCCGTCGGCCGCGCTCTGGAACAGCCCGAAGGGGCCGGCGCGGCTCGGGCCGATCCGGTTCTGCATGCCGGCGATCACCTTGCGCAGGAACCAGATGTACATCAGCACCGAGAGGAGCAGGAGCGCGAACACCGCGATGGTCTTGCCGATCACGATCAACACGACGGTCGTGTCGAGCCCGTGCGAGAGGAGCGGGTCCGCGGTCGCGAGGACGCTCGGAGTCATCGGGTCGTCTCCACCCGCAGCTCGGTGAGCGGAGCGGTGATGTCGACGAGGTCGTTCGGCCCGACGGCGCCCTTCTGCGCGAACGCCATGAACGCGGTGCCCGGCGCGGTGGCCGCATCGGCGAGCACCGCGAGGCGTACGGTGCCGCGCCCGCTGGTGACGAGGACGGCGTCGCCCTCCGCGCTCGACACCGATGCGTTCGAGGTCACTCGGGTGCACCACGAGCGCGACGCCTCCCGCGAGGGCGGCGAGCGACGGGCTCGACGCCACGATGCGTCCGGCGTCGTAGAGCGTGCGGGCAGCCACGAGGCGGAGACTGTACGCGTCCGGAGGTATCGCCGTCGGGGTCGACGCGACGCGGTCCCACACGTGCAGGGCCGGCATCCTGGCAAGCGTCGCCGTCGCCTCCTCCACCACGGATTCGGTGAGCTCCGGATCCGCCGGTGAGTCCGCGGTGGCGAGCCCGGGCTTGATGGTGGCGTCGGCTCCCGTCCCGCTCGCCTCGACCGCGCCGGTACCGATCGACGACAGGTGTGACTCGTCCGCCGCGATCCCCGGCGGAATCGGCTCCCACGAGCGCCCGGTCGTGACACCGAGCACCGCGTGCAGGACGATCTCGTCGGGGAAGTCGGCGATCGGCAACACCGCGCCGTCGCGCGCCCGTCGGATCAGCTCGGCGTCGACGCCTGCGTGTGCGGGGGCGACGCGCGCGATCTCGTCCTGCACGTCCTCCACGGTCTCGAGCCCGAACTCGGCACCGAACCGGGCGGCGAGCTCCTGGGCGATGCGCCAGTCGGCCATCGTCGTGCCCTCGGGGGTGATGAGCCGGGCCTGGCGCATCACGCGGCCCTCGATGTTGGTGGTGCTCCCGGTCTTCTCACCCCAGACGGAGGTCGGGAGGAAGACGTCGGCGGTGTCCGCGGCGTCGTCCGGGAACGCCCCGACGGCCACCACGAAGCGCAGCGCGTCGAGCCCGGCGCGCATGCGGATGCGGTCGGGGAAGTCTTCGACGAGGTCGGCGCCGAGGAGCACCAGCGTGTCGACGGTGCCGGCGGCGGCCGACTCGAGCACGCCCGCGGCGTCGAGGCCGCGTTCCGCGGGAACGCTGCCCCACGCCGCCGTGAAGTGGTCGCGGGCGGCCTCGAGGGTCACCCGTCCGGGCAGGAACCCGGGCGCGAGCCCGAGATCGAGCGCACCACGCACGTTGCCGCGGCGCAACGCCGAGAGGAACCGCACGTCGGGGAGCGCCGCGAGCGCGGCGGCGGCCTGCACGACCGACGCCGGCGATTCCGCCAACGACTGGCGACCGAGCACGACGACGACGTCACCGTCGCGACCGTCGAGCGCGCTCACCGCCTTCTCGATGGAGCCGCTTCCCGACGCGGTGCCGTCGCCCGCCAGGGCCCCGGCGAACTGCTCGGCCATCGCGCCCGCTTCCCCGGGTGCGTGGCGCAGCACCGCGGTGACGTCGCGGGTGAGTCCGGTGGCGCGCGGTGCGATCTCGATGACCGGGACGCCGAGCTCGGTTGCCGCGCGACGTACGCGCAGGTGCAGCACCGGAAGCTCTTCTCGCAGGTCGGGCGCGACGAGCACGATGGCACGGGCGCGGTCGAGGTCGGCGATCGTCGCGCCGGGGAGGCCGAGCACGACGTCGGCCGGCAGGCCGTCGCCCAGCTGGGCGTCGACGTTGTCGGTGCCGAGCACGCTCTTGGCGAATCGCGCCCAGACGTAGGCGTCTTCGTTGGTGCCGCGGGCTCCACCGAGCACCGCGATCGACGACGGACCGTTGACCTCGAGGGCAGCGCGCAGCCCGTCCGCGGCGGCGTCGAGCGCCTCCGGCCACGACACCTCGACCAGCTCACCGTTCTTGCGCACCATCGGCGCCCGTACGCGCTCGGCGGAGTGCACCCACTCGTAGCCGTACCGACCCTTGTCGCAGAGCCAACCCTGGTTGACCGCCTCGGAGTCGACCCCGAGCAGCCGGACGATGCGGTTCGAGGTGCTCTGCAGCGCGCCCCGGCAACCGACCGCGCAGGTCTGGCACGAGGTCTCGACCGTCTGCAGATCCCACGGCCGGGCGCGGAAGCGGTAGGCGCTGGCGGTGAGCGCGCCGACCGGGCAGATCTGCACCGTGTTGCCGGAGAAGTAGGACGAGAACGGCTCGTCCGGGTACGTGATGACCTGTGTGTTGCCACCGCGCTCGCCGAAGTCGATGAGCGGGTCGCCCGCGATCTCTGCCGCGAACCGGGTGCACCGGCCGCATTGGATGCACCGCTCGCGGTCGAGCAGCACGAGGTCGCTGATCGGCACCGGCTTCTCGAAGTGGCGCTTCTCCTCGACGAAGCGCGACTCGCCGGGACCGAACGCCAGGGTCTGGTCCTGCAACGGGCACTCGCCGCCACGGTCGCACACCGGGCAGTCGAGCGGGTGGTTGATGAGCAGGAACTCGAGGACGCCGTCCTGCACCGCCTTCACGTTGGGCGACTGCGTGTTGACGACCATGCCGTCGGACACCGGCGTCGCGCAGGAGATCTGCATGCCGCGCATGCCCTCGACCTCGACCAGGCACATGCGACACATCCCGACCGGCTTCATGCGCTCGTGCCAGCAGAAGCGCGGGATGTAGGAGCCGTGGTTCTGCGCGACCTTGATGAGCAGCTCGCCACGGGGCGCCTGGACGGGTTTGCCGTCGATGGTCACCGTCACCATGTCGGGACCCGGTGCGACGGGGATGACGAACCGTTGGTCGGACGGCCACTGGCTCATGGGGACGGCGTCGGTGCTCATGCGCTCACCACGTCCGGCTCCGTGCCCGAACCGACCGGGGCGCCCGAACCGACAGGGACGTCGATGGCGCCGCGGGCTGCCGCGTCGCGCGTCATGCGCTCCTTGATCTCGTCGTACCAGTAGTTCCGCAGGCTCACCGTGGGCGACATCGTGCTCGGCCCGAGCTGGCAGATGGTGGTCATCCCCGGCGGCCACGAGAGGCCCGGCGCGAGGTTGTTGCCGAAGCCGAGGAGCAGGTCGAGGTCCTCGGGACGGCCGTAGCCGTGCGACATCCGGTACAGCACCTTCTCGAGCCAGCCCGAACCTTCACGACAGGGCGTGCACTTGCCGCAGGACTCGTGGGCGAAGAACTTCGCGATGCGCCAGGCCACGAGGAGCGGGTCGACGGTGTCGTCGAACACCATGATGGCTCCCGATCCGAGCATCGTCTTGAGCTCGCTCTGCACCGAGTCCATGTCGAGGGGCGCATCGAGGTGCGCTTCGATCAGCCACGGAGCCGACGCGCCACCGGGGATGAAGAAACCGAGACCCTTGCCGTCCTTGATGCCGCCGGCGAGGTCGTAGATGAGCTCACGGAACGTCATGCCGAGCTCGACCTCGTAGTTCCCGGGCCGCTCGACATTGCCCGACACGGAGAAGATCCGCGTGCCGGTCGACCGGTTCACGCCCATCGACGCGTACCACTCACCGCCCTTGTTGATGATGTGCGGCACCGTCGCCATCGTCTCCACGTTGTTGACGATGGTGGGTGCGGCGTAGACGCCCTGCACCGCGGGGAACGGCGGTTTGATGCGCGGCATGGCGCGTTCACCCTCGAGGCTCGAGAGCAGACCGGTCTCGTCACCGGCGATGTAGCACCCGGCCCCTCGGTGGAGGATCACCTCGACGTCGAATCCGGAATCGAGGATGTTCTTGCCGATGAAGCCGCGGTCGTAGGCCTCGGTGATGGCCTGCCCCAGCCGCTCGGCACCGAGGCCGAACTCACCGCGGAGGTACACGAACGTGTGGTGGCACTGGATCGCGTAGGCGGTGATGACGATGCCCTCGAGCAACTGGTGGGGATCACGCTCGACCAGCATGTGGTCCTTGAACGTCGACGGCTCGCCTTCGTCGCCGTTCACCGCGAGGTAGCGCGGGAAGACGTCCTTCGGCAGGAACGACCACTTCTGGCCGGTGCCGAAGCCGGCGCCACCCCGACCGCGCAAGCCCGAGGTGGTGACCTCGGCCACGATGTCCTCCGGTGCCATGCCCAGGGCCTTGCGCAGGCCGTCGTAAGCGCCGTTGGCCAGTGCGGCGTCGATCGTCCACGAGTCGTCGGGGCGCTCGTGCAGGAACTTCGTGATGATGCGCGTCTCGGTCGCCATCGTCACGCGCTCGCCACGGGGGATCCGGAGATGGTGCGGGCCACGCGCTTCCCCTGCTTGTACTCGTCGATGAGCGCGGACGCGCCGTCGTCCGTGAGCGGACCGTGGTACTCGTAGTTGACCTGCAGCACCGGCGCGCGATCGCAGGCCGCGATGCACTCCACCTCCTCGACCGTGACCTCGCCGTCGTCGGCGTACCGGCGCCGGAGGTGGTCGAGAAGATCCGGACCGCCGTTCACGAGGCAGCTCACGTTGGTGCAGACCGACACCAGCAGCTTCCCGACCGGTTCGCGCTTGAACATCGTGTAGAAGGAGCAGGTGCCGAGGACCAGGGCCGGTGTGAGGTCGAGCAGGTCGGCAACCTCCTCGATCGCCTCGGGTGTGACATAGCCGTCCTGATCCTGCGCGAGATGGAGGAGGGGCAGCACGGCGGACTTCTTCTGTGGGTACCGCGCGATCGTCTCGCGCGCGAGCTCGAGGTTGCCAGGGGTGAACGGCACTAGCGGTCGACCTCCCCCATGATCGGATCGATGCTCGAGACGATCGCGACCGCGTCGGCGAACATCCCGCCGGGCACCATCGCGTCCATCGACTGCAGGTTGTAGAACGACGGACCCCGGATGTGCAGCCGGGTCGGCTTCGCGGAGCCGTCGGACACGAGATAGCACCCGATCTCACCACGCGGCGACTCGACGGCCACGTACGTCTCGCCGGGCGGGACGCGGAAGCCCTCCGTGAAGAGCTTGAAGTGGTGGATCAGCGCTTCCATCGACTCGTTGATGCGCGCCCGCGGGGGCGGGGTGACCTTGCGGTCCTGCACCCGGTAGTCACCACCGGGCATGTGCTCCACGCACTGGCGGACGATCTTGATCGACTCCAGGATCTCGTAGAGACGGATCTGGTAGCGGTCGAAGACGTCACCGTTCGCCGTGTAGATGACGTCGAAGTCGACGTCGTCGTAGGCGAGGTACGGCTGCGCCTTCCGGAGATCCCACGCGAAGCCGGTGGACCGGAGAATGGGACCGGTGGCCCCGAGCGCGAGCGCCTCCTGGGTGGTGATGAGGCCGACACCGACGGTGCGCTCCCGCCAGATCGGGTTCTCGCTGAGCAGCGAGTCGTACTCGGCGACGCCCTTCTCGACCACCTCGCACAGCTCGAGGACGTCGGCCTGCCACCCGTCGGGCAGGTCGGCCGCGACCCCGCCGGGCCGGATGAAGTTGTGGTTCATGCGCAGGCCGGTGATCTTCTCGAGCAGTCGCAGCGTGAACTCGCGCTCGCGCCAGCCGTAGATCATCATCGAGACCGCGCCCAGGTCCATGCCGTTGGTGGCCTGGAAGAGCAGGTGCGAGGACATGCGGTTGAGCTCCACGAGCAGCATGCGGATCCACGTGGCCCGCTCGGGCAGCTCGAGGTCGAGCAGGTTCTCGACCGCCATCGAGAAGACGAGCTCGTTGGACAGCGGCGACGCGTAGTCCATGCGGGTGACGTTGGTCGCGCCCTGCACGTAGGTCAGCTCTTCGCCGGTCTTCTCCATGCCGGTGTGGAGATACCCGATCACCGGCTTGGCCCGCATGACCGTCTCGCCGTCGAGCTCCATCATGATGCGCAGCACGCCGTGGGTCGAGGGGTGCTGGGGCCCCATGTTCAGGATCATCGTGTCGTCGACGTCGGGCCACGGTCCTCCGGTGAGCACGAGCTCGCGGGCTCGGGCGTCACCGGTGAGCGGGCGCATCTCCTGCGCGCCTTCGTCGGTCTGCGCCTCGAGGCGCTGCTCTTCCACGGACTCGAGGTCCACGATCTCGAGGTCGACGGGCTCGGTCATCGCGGACTCGGATCGCCCTTGAAGGTGACGGGCACGCGCGCGGGCGCGTCGTCCTTGCGCAAGGGGTGACCCACCCAGTCGTCGGGCATGAGGATGCGGGTCAGGTCCGGATGGCCGGTGAACTCGACCCCGTAGAGATCGAAGACCTCGCGCTCGGGGAAGTTCACGCCGGGATAGAGGTCGGTGATGCTCGCCACCGACGGCGTGTCGTCGGGCACCTCGGTGATCGCCCGGAATCGGCGGTTGCGCGCGTGCGACAGGAAGTTGGCGACGACCTCGTAGCGCTCGGCGATGACTCCCGCCGGCACCAGGCGTGCGCCGTCGACGAGGTGGTCCACCGCGGTCACGTCGACGCACTGGCTGAACTGCTGCTCGTCGCGGAGGAGCTCGGCGAGGTCGTGCCACACCGCACGGTCGACGTAGACGACCGGCTGACCGTGCGACTCGACGAACACGGCATCGGGAAACCGCTCGACGACCGCCGCGGCGACCTCGTCGCCGGGGACGGGCGTGGCGGGCGCTTCGACTTCGTGATCTTCTTCACGAGCTTGGGCGGCTTCGTCGGGCATCTCGGCGCTCGCGTTCCTCAGACGCCCGACGGGACGCCGTCGCGCTGCTGGATCTCGATCGCCGCGCCGCCACTCGTGGAGCCGGCTCGACGGCGGAGGATCTCGCCGCTCTGGATCTGCTCGTGGAGGGTGAGGATGCCGTGCATGAGCGTCTCGGGACCCGGCGGGCAGCCGGGGACGTAGACGTCGACCGGCACCACCTGGTCGACCCCCTGCACGATCGCGTAGTTGTTGAACATCCCTCCGCTGCTCGCGCAGACGCCCATGGAGATGACCCACTTGGGCTCGACCATCTGGTCGTAGACCTGTCGCAGGACCGGTGCCATCTTCTGGCTCACCCGGCCGGCGACGATCATGAGGTCGGCCTGGCGAGGACTGGCCCGGAAGATCTCCATGCCCCACCGCGACAAGTCGTAGTGGGCCGCGCCCGCACCCATCATCTCGATGGCGCAGCACGCGAGCCCGAAGGTCGCCGGCCACACCGAGCTCTTGCGGGCCCAGTTGACGAGATCCTCGACCCGGCCGGTCAGGAAATTGTGGCTGACCGATTCGAGACCCATCTACGCGGCCCTCCCTGGCGCTCCGGGCCGAGCGTCGTCGGGCGCGAGGACCGCCGCGGGGTCGAGCCCGTCACGTCCGGGCGCACCGACCGCTCGCAGCACGGTGCTGCCGACTCGCGTCGCCACCTGCTTCACCGGTCCCCAGTCGAGGGCACCGGTCGACAGGAGGTAGGCGAACGGAACGAGCAGCACCAACAGGAAGGAGCCCATCACGATCAGCCCGTACGCCCCGAGCCCGCGGAAGATCGTGGTGAACGGATACAGGAAGATGATCTCGACGTCGAGGACGATGAACGCCATCGCCACCAGGTAGAACTTCACCGGGAAGCGCTCGGCAGGCTCGTACTCGGGCACGATGCCGCACTCGTAGGGCGCCTGCTTCGCGGAGGTCGGCCGCTTCGGCGCGAGGAATGTCGACGCAAGGAACGACACGAGCACGAACAGCACGACGAGCACGATCATCGTGAGGATCGGCAAGTAGTCGCGCACGCCCAGCCACTCCTTTGTCACACCACAGGCGTTGTTGCGCGCAGGCTATCCGAATCGCGCGCGGGCATGCCTGCTCGTCCGTCCCCTTCCGCGGGGACCGCTTCGTCAGACGAGTTCGAGGGTGTGCACCCGCTCGAAGCGGGTCGCGACGTCGGGCCAGTTCACGAGGTGCCAGTACGCGTCGACCCAGTCCTTCTTCACGTTCTTGTACTGGAGGTAGTACGCGTGCTCCCACATGTCGAGCACGAGGAGCGGCGGGCCGCCCTGGCCGACATTGCCCTGGTGGTCGTAGACCTGCTCAACGATCAGGCGCCCGGCCATCGGCTCCCACGAGAGCGCGCCCCATCCCGAGCCCTGGACGTTCATCGCCGCTTCGGTGAGTTGCGCACGGAATGCGTCGTATGAGCCGAAATTGTCGGTGATCGCCGCGCCGAGCTCTCCCTCGGGCGGACCACCACCGTCGGGCGACATGTTCGTCCAGAACAGGGAGTGCAGCACGTGGCCCGAGAGGTGGAACGCCATGTTCTTCTCGAGTTGGTTGATGGTGCCGAAATCCCCCGAGCTGCGGGCGTCGCCCAGCTTCTGGAACGTGGTGTTCGCGCCGTCGACGTACGCCTTGTGGTGCTTGTCGTGGTGCAACTCGAGGATCTGCGCCGAGAGATGCGGCTCGAGGGCGCTGTAGTCGTAGGGGAGTTCGGGCAATTCGTACTGCGACATGGGTCCTCCTCAGACGGGCGCGGGGCCCGTGACGTTCCGAGTGCTTCCCCCCTCTCTGAAACTAGCTGCTGCTAGCCTTCCCTGATCCCCGGGCGCCCAATCATGGAGCTCATGACCGTCTTCGTCCGCCGCATCCTGATCGTCGTCCTCGCGGCTGGCTGCTTCGCGGCGGCGCTCGCCGTCGGCTCCCCGCCGGGACGCCAAGCCGGCGCGACGACCGCTGACGACCTCGATGCGGCCCGGCAGAAGCTCAGCGACGCGCGCGACGCCGCCAACGAGACCGCCGCCGCGTTCTCCGCCGCCGACCACAAGCTGGAGGAGACCGAGGCGAACATCGCGAAAATGCAGGCCTCCATCGCCGCGGCGAAGGCCAGGGCGGAGGAACTGCGGGGCATCGCCCGCGAGCGTGCGGTGTTCGCGTACACGCACCCCACCAACTCCCTCGAGGAGATCATCGGCGCGAGCGGCGCGGTCGATGCCATCCGCCGTTCCCAGCTGCTCGACCAGGCCAACCAGACCGACAGCGACGTGGTCAAGAAGTTGGCCGCGGTGAACGCGCAGCTCAAGATCCAACAAGGCGACCTGGAACGGGAACAGGCCGCCGAGCAAGCGGTCAGCGATCAGCTCGATGCCAGGCTCGGGTCGCTCCAGGCCAAGCAGTCCGAGGTCGCGCAGGCGGTAGCCGGCCTCCAGGCCAAGCTCGACGCCGAGATCGCCGCGGCCGCGGCGGCCGACGCCGCTCGCAAGGCCGCGCTCGAGGCCGAACGCTCCGTGCTCGACGCCCAGCAGAACGTCAGCCGGAGCGGCGCCGGCCAGATCCTCCCCGGTCCCGCCGCCGGTGCGTTCCAGTGCCCGGTGCAGGGCGCTGCGTACAGCGACGACTACGGCGGCCCGAGCGGGCATCCCGGCATCGACATGTTCGTGCCCACCGGTACGCCTGCCGTCGCGGTGGAGGCCGGCACCGTCACCTACGTCGCCAACGAGGGGGCCGGCGGGAACACCGCATACCTCGCTGCCGCCGACGGCAACACCTACTTCTACGCCCACTTCTCCCAGTTCGTGGGGGAGGCGCGCGGCGGTCGCCAAGGGCGAGATCATCGGCCTGACGGGGATGACCGGGAACGCCAGCGCCCCGCACCTCCACTTCGAGATCCGCATCGGTGGCCCCAACGGCAACCGGACCGATCCGTACCCCACGCTCAAAGCCGCGGGGTGTTGAGCCGAAGCACTCCGAGAGATGGATCCGACAGCACGCGTTCGGCGGCGCCGACGCTGGTACGTTGATTCCAGGAGGCTGCCCGAATGACGGACCCGCATGATCGCAGCGCACACGTGCTCGACCCCACGTTTCTCGCCGAGCTCGAGTCGCACTCGGTCGATGAGCTGCGGGCGATGCACTCGGAGTGCCTCGAGCTCGAGACCGAGGTGTCGTACATCCGCCGCCTGACCCAGGCACGTATCGACATCCTCGAGGCGGAGGTCGAACGCCGGTCGAGCGGCCAGTCACTGGAGCAGCTCATCGAGGCGCTCCCCCAGATCCTCGCCGACGCCGGACCGCGGGGCAACCCGGCCACGAGCCGCCTCCCGATGCAGATGGCGCCCGAGCAGGACAGCGAGTGGGCGCCCGCGCTGCAGCGGTTCGACGGAGTGCTCGCCAATCTGCCCAGCCTCACCGAGCGCGAGCTCGACGACGCCATCGCCGGGCTCCGTTCGCTCGAACGCGAAGTCTCCGATCAGCGCCGCGAGCTGCACGGGGTGATGGACCGGATCGACCTCTCGTTGGCGGCCCTCCTCAGCTGAGCGCCGTCGCCCGATAGCATCGAGCCCGATATGCAACGGGTGGCCATGCTGAGCGTGCACACCTCGCCGCTCGCGCAACCGGGCACCGGCGACGGCGGTGGCATGAACGTCTACGTGCGCGCGCTGGGTTCGGCGCTCGCGCGTGCCGGTGTCGCGGTCGACGTGCTGACGCGCACTGAGCACCCTGAGCAGCCCCCGACGGTCGAAGTCGAGCCCGGGTTCCGCGTGGTGCACGTACCGGCCGGGCCGTGCGCGCCGGTACCGCTCCGCGAGCTCCCGGCCCTCGTCGGCGAATTCACCGACTCGGCGCGCCGGATCTCGGAGGAGTCGGGCACTCGCTACGACGTCCTGCACGCGAACTACTGGGTGTCGGGCGCGGTCGGCCATCGGCTGAAGCACGAGCTCGACCTGCCGCTCGTCACCACGTTCCACACGCTCGACCGCGTGAAGGCCGAGGTCGGCCTGGCCGACGGCGTGCCGCTGAGGCCCCGTGTCGAAGCCGAGGTCGTGCGGTGTGCCGACCTCGTCGTCGCGTCCACGTTCGAGGAGCAGGATCAGCTCGTCCGTCACTACGGTGCCGATCCCACGCGGGTGGAGATCATCACGCCAGGCGTCGACCACCGGGTCTTCTTCCCGAGCGACCGGGTCGCGGCACGCCGGCACGTGGGCCTGCCGCCTGGCCCGATGGTGCTGTTCGTCGGTCGTCTTCAGCCGCTGAAGGGCGCCGATCTCGCCGTTCGCGCGCTGGCCGAGCTCGCCGATCGACGCGCCACGCTGGTGATCGTGGGTGGGCCGAGTGGCCCCGACGGCGCGACCGAAGTCACCGCGTTGCACGCGCTCGTCGCCGAGCTCGGCCTCGAACACCGCGTCCGGTTCGTCGCGCCGCGCCCACACGATCACCTCGCCGACTTCTACCGCGCTGCCGACGTCTGCGTCGTACCGTCACGCACCGAGTCGTTCGGGCTCGTCGCGCTCGAAGCTGCGGCGTGCGGCACGCCGGTCGTCGCGGCGAACGTCGGCGGGCTGCGGTACCTCGTCGACCACGGCGTCACCGGGTACCTCGTCGACGAGCGCGAACCCCGCGCCTACTCCGTGCTCATCGACCGCGTCCTGTATGAAGACCCGGACCTGATGCGCGCGCAGGCCGTCGCGCGATCGGCGCGCTACCGCTGGAACATCGCCGCCGCGCGGCTTCGTCGTCACTACGGCGATCTGGCGGCACGCGCGCCGGTCCAGTGCAGCTAGATCCCCCCTCCGTCGAGCGGGCCCACGAACTCGTCGCCGCGCATCTGGAGGGCCCGGTCGCGGCCGAGTCCTACGTCCAGGTGGTGGAATACGATCCCGAGCTCCGACGCTGGTACGTCCGCTTCACGTGCGACGGCCGCGACGCCACCACGATCTACTTCGACCTGCACCAGCGCACGCTGCGCTACGAGGTCTACTTCCTCCCGCTCCCGCCGCGGAACCATGGAGAGATCTACGAGTTCCTCCTCCGGCGCAACCACACGATGTACGGCGCCCGCTTCTCGCTCGGGCCCGACGGCGACGTCTACCTGGTCGGCCGGCTCGCCCTCGAGCACCTGTCGGCCGAGGAGCTGGACCGGATCATCGGCGTGCTCTACGAGCTGACCGAGCGGTGGTTCCAGCCCCTGGTGGAGCTCGCGTACGGCACGCGCTCCACGCCCACGGTTGCGGAGAACGACAAGTAGCGTTAGATTGTGTCAACCGGCCTCGACGGAGGTCGGCGGTGTGGGCCCGAGGTGCAGGAGGGGCCGTCCCGTTCGGGGAAGTGCGGGCCGGCACCGAGCGTTCCTCGGGCTCACCCATGTCGCCGACCGGGCGTGCGATTCCGCTGCGCGCGCAGGCGACCACGGTTAGCCTGCCCGCATGCACCTCGCACTCCTGGGCGGTGGTCGGATGGGCGAGGCCCTGGCCGCCGGACTGATCGACGGTGGCTGGGAGGCCACGACGATCGCGGTCGCGGAGCAGGATCCCGACCGGCGGCGACACCTGGAGGCCCGCCTCCCCGGTGTCCGGGTGGTGCCGAGCGCGTCCTGGGCGGCCGCCGACGCCGAGATCCTCGTCGTGGCCGTGAAGCCGGCCGATGCGACCGACGTGCTGCAGAGCTGCGTCTCGGTGCTCCCGGAGGGCGCGCTGGTGCTCTCGATCGCGGCCGGGGTCACCATCGCGGCGCTGGAAGCCGTGGCGCCCGGGCGTCCGATCGTGCGGGCGATGCCCAACACCGGTGCGCTGGTCGGCAAGGGCGCGGCCGCCATCGCGCCCGGGAGCCTCGCGTCGGAGATGGACCTCGACACCGCGGAGCGGGTGCTCGGCAGCGTCGGCATCGTGGTGCGCGTCCAGGAAGCTCACCTGGACGCGGTGACCGGCCTCTCGGGATCGGGCCCCGCGTACGTGTTCCTGGCGGCCGAAGCGCTGATCGAGGCCGGCGTGCTCGTCGGTCTCCCACGCGAGATGTCCGATCGTCTCGTCCGCCAGACCGTGCTCGGCGCCGCGACCCTGCTCACGGAGGGCGACGAGTCCCCTGAGGTGCTGCGCGCCGCGGTCACCTCGCCCGGAGGTACGACGGCGGCCGGGCTCCACGTGCTCGAGGCCCACGGGTTCCGCGCCGCGCTGCTCGAAGCGGTCGCCGCCGCGACCCGTCGGTCGACCGAGTTGGGCCAGACGTGACCCGACCGCCCGCATGAGTCGCCGGCCGAAGTCCCGGCTCCCGCCGAAGCTCCGCGACCCCGCGGCAGAACGTCCTCCGAAGGAGGACAAGGGTCCGAGTCTGCGCGACCTGCTCAAGCGCGAACACGTGTGCGGCCGCAGCGCGCGCTTCGGCCGCGACGAGATCGTGGGCCTCATGCGTCGGGTCGCGCACGGCGCGCCGATTGCCCGGCTCGGTCTTCCGGCGTTCGACGGCCTCACGCTCGCCCACGTCGAAGCCGCGGTCACCACCGTCTACGGCTGGGAGGGCGACGGTCCCCGGGCCCGGATCGCGCCGGCGCGTACCGTCGACGGCTTCACGTCGGCGTGTGACCGCATCCTCGAAGTGGCCCGCGGCGGTGGTCGCGTCGCGTTCGCCACCAGTCGGCCCGCGTCGTTGTTCCCCCTCTACCGGCGCTTCGTCGCGCGCGTCGAAGCGGCCGGCGGTGAGGTGCTCTCCAGCGACCAGTCGGGCACGTTCGGACCGGGCGGTCGTCGACTCCGCTGGATCGACAAGATCGCGATGCTCACCGACGACGAGAGCCTGCTCGGCGACGACTCCATCGACGCGGCCAACGAGCTGCTCTTCGCCCTCCCCCGACCGGACCTCGTGGTCGGCGACCGGGCCTACGCGGGGGTCGCGGTCGGCAGCGGCGTGGAGGTGGTCGCCTTCGCCGATCTCGACGCGGTGGCCCTGGCCGTGGCCGCCTGGCAGGGTCGGGCCATCCGGATCGTGCCCCTCGACGAGCGGCGACCACCCGGGGCCTACGCCCCGCTCCTCGACCGGTTGGAGTCGATCGCGTGCACGACCGACGGGTCGTGGACGGCCTCGGAACCCTGGTCCTGGGCGGGCTCGTAACCCGTCTTTTGCAACATGCGCCGCAGAGGCCTACGCTCCCCTCCGCGGAGAAGCGGGGGAAACGGAAGGGGTGAGCCAGTGGCGCAATCATTCGCCACGGCGCGATTCCTGACAGTTCAGGAAGTCGCCGATCTCATGCGCGTGTCGACCATGACGGTCTATCGCATCATCAAGTCGGGCGAACTGCCCGCCGTGCGCGTCGGGCGGTCATTTCGCGTCCGCGACGTCGACGTCGACAGCTACCTGGGATCCCGCTACACGCAGGCCGGCTGAGGGCGCCGCGGCGCGCGGCGCCGGGAGTTGACGCTTCGCCGTACCCGAGGGCGGAACGACGAAGCGGAACCGATCAGACCAATTAGTGTCACTGCGTGCTCATCGCGTTCGCTTCCGACTACGGCCTCACCGACGAATTCGTCGGGGTGTGCAAGGCGGTCATGCTCGGGCTCGCGCCCGATGTCCGGGTCCTCGACCTCGGTCACGACATCCCCGCGCACGACGTGCGCGCCGGCGCGCTGCTCCTGGTGCGCGCGGTGCAGTACCTCCCCGACGACTGCATCGTGGTCGCCGTCGTCGACCCCGGCGTGGGCACCAGCCGGCGACTGGTGGGTGTCGAGGTGGCGGGCGGGGTGCTGCTCGGGCCCGACAACGGCCTGCTCGCGCCGGCGGTGGCGATGGCCGGAGGCGCCCGGTCGGTGGTGGCGCTCGACAACCCCGACTACCAGCTCCCCGCGCCCGGTCCCACCTTCGCCGGCCGCGACGTGCTCGCCCCCGCCGCGGGCCACCTCGCCTCGGGGGTGGCCCTGGCGGAGCTCGGCAGCCCGGTCGATCCGGCCGGGCTCGTGCCCGGGCTCGTCTCGCTTCCCGAGGTACGCCCCGACGGCTCGATCGCCGGCGAGGTGTGGTGGGTCGACCGCTTCGGCAACTGCCAGCTCAACATCGACCCCGGGGAGCTCGGCGCCGGCGGTGCCCGGCCCGGCGGCCGGGTCGAGGTCCACCTCACCGGCCAGATCCGTGCGGCCCGCTGGGTGCACACCTTCGCCGACGCCAAAGCCTCGGAGCTGGTGCTCCTCGTCGACTCCTACGGCCTGCTCGCGCTCGCCCTCGACCGTGAGCCGGCGGCGGCCGTCCTCGGCGTCAAGGCCGGGAGCGCCGTGACCCTCGTCCCGGCCGGGGTGGAGTCGTCGTCACCCGACGGCACCGGGACCCGCGTGGAGCTGACCGGCAAGGGCGACCGATGAGACGCGGCACGACGATCATGATCGTCGTCCTGCTGGCGCTCATCCTCGGCGCCGCCCTGGCCCAGTTCGTCCTGCAACTGGGGCCCTGACCCCTCGGTCGCTCGTTGCGCTCGTCTCCGGGCACCGCCGTGCGTCGGACCTGCAGACCCGACGTGATGCGGCTGCGGAGCGACCGGAGGGAGAGAGCAGCTCGCCAGCGAGTGAACGCCTGCGAGGCGGGTATCCCGCCTCGCAGCGAACGAGCGAATGATTTGGCACCGGCCCACGAGCGCAGGTGGGCTTGGGGCGGGCTGGGAGGCTTCGTGGACATCGGCAAGCCGATCTCCACGCCACCCACGCTCGTGAACCGGAGCCGTCGAGCTTCCCCCGGGGGACGCTCGTGCAACCAGGATCGACGGAGCCCCGCGAAAGCTTGAGCCAAAACCGCTACTCTCCGTGAGATTTTACCACCCGGAGTGAATCGGCGTCTGGTTTGTGCGGGGGCCGCGCCCGGCCGCTCGCCAGCACGAAGCCGGCGTAGACGATCGTGATCCCGATGGCCAGGCTCAGCGCGAACGCCTCGTCGTGGCCGATGGCACCCTGCACCAGCCCACCGCTCGAGAGCACCAGGGTGCCCAGCGCGATCAGGGCGTTCGCGCCCGCGAGGCGACCATGGTCGGGGATGCTCGGGTCACGCGCGAATCGGATCGCCGACACCACCGCACCGGCGATGATCACGGTCGCAGCGACGCCGCTCCCCGTGGCGGCCAGGATGCGAGGCAGGGCGCCGAACACGTCCTTGCCCACCGGGATCGCCGTGCCGTGGACGGTCTGCATCGGCGCGCTCAGCAGCACGCCCGCGGCGAAGCCCGTGAACAGGACCAGACCCCAGAGCACCCGCCCGGCGGTCCGCGCCGTCGCCAGGAGGTAGACGGTCCCCATCGCCAACCAGGGCACGTTCACCACCGCACCGAGCAGGTAGAAGGCGCGGAAGGTGCCGTTGTCCCAACCGGTCGACGCGCCGGTAGCCAGCGCCGCCGAGGCCAGCGCGAACATCGCCAGGGCGATCGCCCACGCCCGGTGCTGGGGCTGACGACCGGCGGTGAAGCGCACCAACATCGACTGCGCGAACAGCGAGGAGACGACCACCGCCGCGAACGCCAGACCGACCACCATCGCCGTCGAGCGTATGACACCGAGACTTTGAGAAAACGTGCACAAAGTCGGTAGATTGGTCGGTCCAGGGCCTGCCCGTACGGGCAGCCGAGGCCCACGCCGCTCAGGAGGACCCGATTCCCGACGCGCGCCGCATCCCCGAGGCGACGGTCGTCCGCCTCCCGCTCTACTACCGGGCGTTGCTCGAGACCGCCGATCAGGAGATCGGAACGGTCTCGTCGGAGCGGCTGGCCGAGCTGGCGGGGGTCAACGCGGCCAAGGTGCGCAAGGACCTGTCGTACCTGGGCTCCTACGGCACCCGGGGCGTCGGCTACGACGTCGAGCACCTGCTCCACGAGATCTCACGGGAGCTGGGACTCACCCACGACTGGCCCGTCGCGATCGTGGGGGTGGGGAACCTGGGCCACGCGCTTGCCAACTACCGGGGATTCGGAGCCCGCGGCTACCGGATCGTGGCCGTGGTCGACGCCGCGCCCGAGAAGGTGGGGCGGTCGGTCGGTGACCTGACCATCGAGTCGCTCGACGACCTCCCGGCCATCGCCCGGGCGCGAGGCGTCGCCATCGGTATCATCGCCACCCCCGCTCACGCGGCCCAGGAGGTCGCCGACCGCCTGGTCGACGCCGGAGTCACCTCCATCCTCAACTTCGCGCCGACGGTCGTGACCGCGCCCGCCGGCGTGTCGCTGCGCAAGGTGGACCTCGCCATCGAGCTGCAGATCTTGTCCTTCTACCAGCAGCGCCGCGAGGCCGCACCGGTTCCCGCCGGCGAAGGGCGCAACGGCGACGCGGCGGCCCCGGTGACCCGATGAGCGGCCCCACGGAGGGGCGCCCCGCGATCTCCGGCTCTCCTGTCAACCTCGTCGTCCGCGGCCGTCGCTGCGTCGTGGTGGGAGCCGGGCGCATCGCCGCCCGCAAGATCGAACCGCTGCTCGACGCCGGCGCCGACGTCCACGTCGTGGCGCCCGAGATCGGGACCGAGATCCGGGCCTGGGCCGACGCCGGGCGCCTCACGGTGTCGGAGCGCGGATTCGAGCCCGCCGACCTCGACGACGCCTGGCTGGCCACCACCGCCACCGGGACGCCGGCCGTCGACCATGCCGTCTTCGTGGCCGGCGAGGCCCGGCGGGTGTGGGTGAACTCGGCCGACGACCCCGCCAACTGCTCGTTCACCCTCACCTCCGTCGTGCGGCGGGGCGATCTGGTGGTGACCGTGGGCACCGGGGGCCGCAGCCCCGCCCTCGCCACGTGGCTGCGGCGGCGCTTCACGCACGAGTTGGGTCCGGAGTACGCGACACTGTTGGACGTGCTGTCGGAGGCGAGGGAAGAACTGCGCGCGTCGGGGCGTTCGAGCGAAGACCCCGATTGGCAGTCGGCGCTCGATTCCGGCATGCTCGACCTGATCCGCGCCGGGCGCGTGGACGAAGCCAAGGAGATCCTCCGGGCATGTCTCTGGTCGTAGTCGGCCTCAACCACCGCACGGTGCCGGTCGGACTCCTCGAACGCATGGCAGTGGCGCCCGAGGCACTCCCCAAGGCGCTGCAGTCGCTGGCGCGCTCCGAGCACCTCGCCGAGGTCGTGCTGCTGTCGACGTGCAACCGCACCGAGATCTACGCGCACGCCACGCTCTTCCACCCGGCCATGCAGGAGGTGCGCGACTTCCTCGCCGACTCCTCGGGCGTCGACCCCGACGAGTTCTCCGACCTCCTCTACACCTACCACGACGACGCGGCCGTGGCGCACCTGTTCGGCGTGACCGCCGGCCTCGACTCGATGATCATCGGCGAGGGCGAGATCCTCGGCCAGGTCCGCGAGGCGTGGAACTCGGCCGAGCGGGAGTCGGCCAGCGGACCGATGCTCTCGCGCACCTTCCGTCACGCCATCGAGGTGGGCAAGCGGTCCCGGACCGAGACCGCCATCGGCCGGCACACGGTGTCGGTGTCGTCCGCGGCGGTGGCGCTGGCCACCAGCCGCCTGGGCTCGCTCGACGACCGGCGCGTGCTCGTGCTCGGCGCGGGCAGCATGGGCGAGGGCATGGCGCTGGCGCTGGCCGGTGCGGGCGTGCGAGAGATCGTCGTGGCCAACCGCACGGCGACGCGCGCGGAGGAGCTGGCGAAGCGCGTCGGCGGACGCGCCATCACCCTCGACGAGATCCCCGACTCGCTGCTCGCGTGCGACGTGCTGCTCGCGTCGACCGGCGCGCAGGACCTGCTCGTCGAGCGCAGCGACGTCGAAGCCGTGATGATGGCGCGGTCGGGGCGCGCGCTCCTCGTCGTCGACATCGGCGTGCCCCGCAACATCGATCCCGGTGCCGGCGAGGTGTTCGGCGTGACGCTCCTCGATATCGACGACCTCCGCGCGTTCGGTGAGCAGTCCCTCGCGCAGCGCCGCCAGGAGATCGGTCATGTACGGGAGATCATCAACGACGAGCTCGACCGTCACCGCATGGACCGCACCGCTCGCGAGGTCGCTCCGATCATCACCTCGTTGCGCGCCCACGCCGACGACGTGCGCGCCGCCGAGATCGAGCGACACCGCAACAAGCTCGACGCGCTCGATCCCGCCGCACGTGACGCGGTCGAACAGCTCGCCCGGAGCATCGTCAACAAGCTCCTCCACGAGCCGACCGTCCGGATCAAGGAGGCCGCCGGCAGCGCGCGCGGCGAGCTCTACGCCGACGCCCTCGTCGAGCTGTTCGGCCTGCCCGAGCCCGAGCCCGAGCTGGCTGCCGACGACGACGCTGATCCTGGCCCTCGCGACTGATGCCGCGCCCGCTGCGCGTGGCAACGCGCGGCAGCGAGCTGGCGCGGTGGCAGGCCGCCCGGGTCGCGACGCTGCTCGGAGACGACGTCGAGTTGGTGATCGTCACCACCAGCGGTGACTCGCGCACCGACGTGCCCATCCACGCGGTCGGCGGCACCGGAATCTTCGTCAAGGAGGTGCAGCAGGCCGTGCTCGACGGCCGCGCCGACCTCGCGGTGCACTCGGCCAAGGACCTGCCGGCGTCGGGGGCGCCCGACGGCATCGTGCTCGTCGCCGTCCCCGAACGCGCCGACCCTCGCGACGCGCTCGTGGGGTCGACCCTCGCCGCACTCCCCGCCGGTGCGCGCATCGGCACCGGCTCGGTCCGTCGGCGGGTGCAGCTCGCTGCGCTCCGGCCCGACCTCACCTTCGCCGAGCTCCGGGGCAACGTACCGACGCGGTTGGAGCGGGCGGTCGACTTCGACGCCGTCGTGGTCGCCGCCGCCGCGCTCGAGCGGCTCGGCCACGCCGAGCGGGCCACCGAGCTCCTCGAGCCCTCGGTCATGCTGCCCCAGGTGGGCCAGGGCGCGCTGGCGGTCGAGTGCCGGACCGACGACGCCGAGACCCGGGAACGACTTGCCGCCATCGACGACACCCGGGCCCACGCCGCGGTCGGCGCGGAGCGGGCGTTCCTCGCGCGAGCTGGGTGGCGGCTGCGACCTCCCGGTGGGCGCGCTGGCGACCGTCGACGGCGGTGAGGTCGTCATCGTCGCCCTCCTCGCGTCGACCGATGGGCACGTGGTGCTGCGGGCCACCGCCCACGCCACCAGCCCCGTGACCGCGGGGACCGACGTCGCCGCCGACCTGCTCGCCCGGGGCGGGCGCTCGCTCTTCGACGACTGGGCCGGGCCGGCGTGACCGTCTACCTGGTGGGCGCCGGGCCCGGAGACCCTGGCCTCCTGACCGTGCGCGGGGCCGAGCTGCTCGCTCGGGCCGACGTGGTGGTGTACGACCGCCTCGCGTCGCCGACGCTGCTCGCGCTCGCTCCGGCCGGCGCCGAGCTGATCACCGCGGGCAAGGCGCCCGGGCAGGTCGACCTCACCCAGGAGCAGATCAACCAGGTGCTGGTCGAGACCGGGGCCCGCGCCGAGTGCGTCGTGCGGCTCAAAGGCGGGGACCCGTTCGTGTTCGGGCGCGGCGGCGAGGAGGCCGAGGCCCTCGCGGGCGCCGGGATCCCCTTCGAGGTCGTGCCCGGCATCACCAGCGCCATCGGTGCCGCGGCCTACGCCGGCATCCCGGTGACCCACCGGGGCGTGTCGACCCACTTCACCGTCGTCACCGGCCACGAGGACCCGGACAAGGCGCGCACCGACGTCGACTGGGACGCGCTCGCCGCGCGTCGGCGGCACCGTGGTGATCCTCATGGGTGCGGGTCGCATCGGTGAGATCGCCCGCCGGCTGATCGCCGGTGGGCGCGCACCGACGACGCCCGTCGCTGCGGTGCGCAACGGGACGCGGCCCGACCAGGAGACCGTGCGGGCCACGCTCGCGACCATCGCCGAGGCCGGCGTCCACGCGCCGAGCGCGATCGTGGTGGGCGACGTCGCCGGGCTCGACCTGCGGTGGTTCGAGGCCCGGCCACTGTTCGGGCGATCGGTCGTGGTCACGCGGGCGCGCGAGCAGGCCAGCGAGCTGCGGGGCCGGCTCGAGGCGCTCGGCGCCGATGTCATCGAGCTGCCGGCGATCGCGATCGAGCCCGTCGACGTCGCCGTGCCCGACCTCGGCGCATACGAGTGGGTCGTGTTCACCTCGGCCAACGGCGTCCGCGCCTTCTTCGAGCGGGGCCTCGCGGCCGTCGCGCTCGACACCCGGGCGTTCGCCGGAGTGCGCGTCGCCGCCATCGGGCCCGGCACCGCGCGCGAG
Source organism: uncultured Actinomycetes bacterium (assembly GCA_963750045.1). Taxonomy (GTDB): domain Bacteria; phylum Actinomycetota; class Acidimicrobiia; order IMCC26256; family DASPTH01; genus DASUAS01. Next base: position 577,138 of record CAVVPD010000007.1, read on the forward strand.
CTGTCGGCCCGGGGCCTCCGCGCCGATCTGCTCCCCGAGCGCTTCGTCGCCGAATCGCTGCTGGAAGCGTTCCCGCCCCCGGGCACCGGCGGCGCGCGGGTGCTCATCGCCCGCGCCGAACACGCGCGCGACGTGCTCCCGGATGGACTCGGTGCACGCGGCTACGTGGTCGACGTGCTCCCCGTCTACCGGACCGTGCGGGCCACACCGGATCCCGCCGCGGTCGCGCGCGGTCCGCGCCGGGAAAGTGGACGCGATCACGTTCACGTCGTCGTCCACCGTCGACAACCTCTGCGAGGTCGTGGGTCCGCTGCCCGACCCTCAACCACTCGTGGTGTCGATCGGCCCGGTGACCTCGGCGACCGCGGTCGCCCGCGGCCTGCGCGTCGACGCCGAAGCCACCGACCACACCATCGACGGCGTCGTCGCCACGCTCCTCGCCCGTCTCGGCGTGGACCGCGCGTCGTGGTGACGGGAGTCGCGCCGAATCGGGTGACGGGTAGCATCGGGGCGTGACGTTTCCCGAGCGGCGCATGCGCCGGTTGCGGCGCACTCCCGCGCTTCGCCGCCTCGTCGCCGAGGCCCGGCTCTCGGTCGACGACCTGGTCGCGCCGTTCTTCGTGAAGGCGGGCATCGACCGACCGGAGCCGGTGGTCTCGATGCCGGGAGTGTTCCAGCACACCCAGGAGAGCCTCCGCAAGGAGGTGCACGCCCTCGTCGACCTCGGCGTGCCCGCGGTCATCCTCTTCGGCGTGCCCGCGGTGAAGGACGCCCGCGGCTCGGGCGCCGACGATCCCGACGGGGTCGTGCAGGTCGCGCTGCGGAACCTCCGCGACGAGGTGGGCGACGCGCTCGTGCTCATGGCCGACGACTGCCTCGACGAGTACACCGACCACGGCCACTGCGGCCTCCTCACCGACGCCGGCGACGTCGACAACGACTCCACGCTCGAGCGCTACGCCTCGATCGCGGTCGCGCAGGCCGACGCCGGCGCCGACGTGATCGCCCCGTCGGGGATGATGGACGGCCAGGTCGCCGCTATCCGGGCCGCGCTCGACACGTCGAGCCACGCCGAGACCGCGATCCTGTCCTACTCGGCCAAGTACGCGTCGGCGCTCTACGGCCCGTTCCGCGACGCCGCCGAGTGCGCGCCGCAGTTCGGGGATCGTCGCGGCTACCAGATGGACCCTCCGAACGCGCGGGAAGCGCTCGACGAGACCGCGCTCGACATCGCCGAAGGCGCCGACATGGTGATGGTCAAGCCGGCCCTGCCGTACCTCGACGTGGTGAGCGCGTTGCGAGCGTCGTTCGACGTACCCGTGGCGGCGTACCACGTGAGCGGCGAGTACGCGATGTTGAAGGCCGCCGCTCAGAACGGCTGGCTCGACGGCGACGCCGCGGCCCTCGAGACCCTCGCGTCGATCAAGCGGGCCGGCGCCGACTTCGTGCTCACCTATCTCGCACGCGAAGTCGCCGAACGCCTCTCGTGAGCGCGCTCTACGAACGCGCCCTCGCGTGCATTCCGGGGGGGGTCGACTCGCCGGTCCGCTCCTTCTCGTCGGTCGGGGGGGAGCCGTTCTTCGTCGCGTCGGCCGACGGCGCGCACCTCGTCGACACCGACGGCCGGCGCATGATCGACTACGTGCAGTCGTGGGGGGCGTCGATCCTCGGTCATGCGCATCCCGCCGTGGTCGAGGCCGTCCAGCGCGCCGCGGCCGCGGGGACGTCCTACGGTGCGCCCACCGAGCGCGAGGTCGAGCTCGCCGAGGCGATCGCCGCACGCGTCCCGTCGGTCGACAAGGTGCGGTTGGTCTCGTCGGGCACCGAAGCGGCGATGACCGCGGTCCGCCTGGCCCGGGGCGCGACCGGCCGGGCGAAGATCCTGAAGTTCGCCGGCTGCTACCACGGGCACGTCGACTCGTTGCTGGTCGCGGCGGGAAGCGGCGTCGCCACCCTCGGCCTGCCCGGCTCGGCCGGCGTCACCGAGGGGACCGTGGCCGACACCGTCGTGGTCCCCTACAACGACGAGGCCGCGCTCGACGCCGCGTTCGACCGCTACGGCGACGACCTCGCCGCCGTGCTCGTGGAACCGGTCGCCGCCAACATGGGCCTCGTGCCGCCCGCCGAAGGCTTCCTCGCCGGTCTGCGGCGGCGCTGCACCGACGCCGGCGCGCTCCTCGTGTGCGACGAGGTGATCACCGGCTTCCGCCTCGGGCCCGACGGCGCCCAGGGCCGCTACGGCATCGCGCCCGACCTCTCGATGTTCGGGAAGGTGCTCGGCGGTGGGCTCCCCCTCGCCGCGCTGGGCGGACGGGCCGAGATCATGGACCACCTCGCGCCGCTCGGCCCCGTCTACCAGGCCGGCACCCTCAGCGGGAACCCCCTCGCCACCGCGGCCGGCCTCGCCGTCCTCGCCGAGCTCGACGACGCTGCGTACGCAACCCTCACCGCCAAGGCCACCCGCTTCGCCGACGGCCTGTCGAGGGCCCTCCCCGACGCCCGGATCACGCAGGTCCAGACCCTCACCGGCGTGTTCTTCGGCCCGAACCCCGTCACCGACTACGAAACGGCCCGACGGGCCGACCACGAGGCCTACGCGCGCTTCTTCCACGCCATGCTCGACCGCGGCGTCTTCCTCGCCCCCAGCGGCTACGAGACGCTCTTCGTCTCCCTCGCCCACACCGACGACGTCATCGACGAGACGATCCAGGCCGCACGCGGGGCATCCGGCTCCGCGTAGGGCGCGACCGCGGCGAGACGAGGGGCTACGGCTGGGACTCGTCGTCGTGCGGCAGACGGTTCCGGCGCACGTGATCCATGTAGAACAACGAACCGAAGATGATGGCGACCATCACCGCCATGAGCACGAAGGCGAGACCGCCGGAGCCGTCCCCCTCCCTGCCCGCGTCGACCAGCTGCTGCGCCGACGCCGGCGCCGTCAACGCGAGCAACGCGCCGACCGTGCAGAGCCCGAGACCGAGCAGCATGCGGATCCGTCGCAACATCGTCACACCTTCGCCAGTTCGGAGTCGTCCCTGTCGGGCACCGCCGCGGGGCCGGCCTTCGCGGCCTCGATCGCCATCTCGTCCTTCTCCCGCCAGTGCAACCCGAGCAGGCCGAGCCCGAAGAGGATCGCCGGAGATCGCGAACACGATGAACGGCGGCAGTCGCAAGGTTCCGTAGTCGTACTGCAGGACCACGAAACCCTGCTTCGCGTCGGCGCCGCTGGCGCACTCGGGCGGCAACGGTGGCAGCCCGAACGTCTGGTCCTGCACTGCCGTCGCGCAGTACTCGACCACGGCGTACCGGTTCGAGTGGTTGAACTCACCCTTGTAGAACTGCGGATCGCTCCCGCCGACCGAGTAGGTCTCGAGGACCATGAAGTCCGTCACGCTGTTGAACTGGGCGTAGCGGTTGTCGTTCGGCGTGACCTTGACGGTGGCGGTCGACAGCTTGGTGATGAGCGCGGCGTCCACCGAAGCCAGCACGTTCGACGCCTCGGAGTCGGAGGCCTTGTTCTTCGGGACCGCGATGTCACGCACGGCGGCGGTCTTCGCGTTCTTGACGTCCGGCACGACCTCGACCACCTTCCACGAGGCCACCCGCCCCTTGGGCGACTCCAGGGGGGACGCCGTGGTCAGCCAGAGCAGGCTCATGATGCACATGAACCCGGTGAGGCAGGTGAAGGCCACCAGGAAGCCGAGGCGGGCACCGAGGTTGGTGCCGAGCAGCAGGTAGATGGAGCCGCAGAAGAGGCCGACGCCGGCCACCACGACGAGCACGCCGAGGATCGTCGGATACCAGATGCTCGCGTTGACGAGGGAGTCTGCGAAGGTCAGGGGCACGTCGTCGGTTCTCCTACAGCGATCGCTCGTAGGCCATGATCGCCTCGATCTGGGTCTTCGACAACACGGCGCCGAAGTGCGGCATCCGGCCGGACGAGATTCCCCGGTTCCCGTACGCCTCGTTGGCGGGGACGCCTGCGCTGATCCAGAGGAGGAGCTCGGCCTCGCCGTTCGGTGGCGGGAACTGCGCGTTCACGTCCCCGTTGGTCAGGTTGGGGCCGTACGCACCGCCGCCCATCGAGCCGGGCGGCGGGTTGGCCTCGGGGTTGGCCGGGTCGAAGTACGACCAGCCGCGGGTGTGGCAGCGCGCACAGTTGTTCATGAAGAGGATCTGCCCCTCGGTGGCCGACCGGGTGGTGTCCAGCCACGCCTGCGCCACGCCGAGCTCATCCTGCTTCTCCGTCACGACCTCCTGGTAGGTCGCGATCTGCTGCGGGTCGGTCTGCGCCGCGAGCTCGGTCTGGGCCGTGTCGAGCGCCGCCTGCGCGTCGGCGACCCACTTGACTGCCGCGGCCTCGGTGGCGGGCTTGGCCAGCGTCTTGGAGAGGGACCCGGCGTCGGTGGCGGCACCGGCCATCGCCTTCGTCGGCGTGGTGGCGAGGCTCTCGACGTAGTTGACGAGGTCCTGGATGCTCTGCTGCTGGAGCGCGCCCTTCCCGGACGCGACACCCCACGCGGGCATGGGCGTACCCGGTCGACCGTACGTGATGATCTGCGTCAGTTGCGCACGCGAGTAGCGCAGCCCGGCGAGCGTGAGGTTCGGCGCCGCCCACGCGACCTGGCGGGGCAGGCAGTAGGGCTCCTTCGCCGCGAGCTCCGCGGTCAGCGTCGCGTTCGGGTCACACCGGGGGTCCTCGCTCTTGACCACGAAGGTCGCCGTACCTCCGCCCGCATCGGCGCCGTGGCAGTTCGCGCAGAGCAGCGAGACGGTGCTGTTGTAGTTCTTCGACTGGTCGTTGGCGAACAGCACGGCGCCGCGCTCGACCGACCGCTCGTGGAAGCTCGAGGCCGCCGCGTTCTCACGGAAGGGCTCCCAGATGAAATAGGCGAGCAGGGCGAGGACGACGACCACGAGCGCGATGAGCGAGACGCCGAGGACGCGTTCGAGGTGCGCGCCTTCGAGGACGCCATCGTCGAAGAAGGGTGTGAGGTTCTCAGGTGCGGGTTCCTGATTGCGCTTGAGCCTCAGGACGCGAAGCGCGATGAACCCCAGCAACCCCGCGATCGCCGCGGCGTTGAGGAGGATCAGGACGGTACGGAAGTTCATGCGAGCTGGGCTCCGGGGCGCGCGGGGGCCGGGTCGGGATCGTTACACACAGAGCGGGCCTGCTGGACTCTGGTTGATGGTGTCGGTGCCGATGGGCGGGCCCAACACCAGGTTCCCGGTGTCGACGACGATGTTGCCGCCCGACACCTCGAACACGAACCGGTCGAGGCCGCGTGGTGCGGGCCCCCCGACCTTCTCGCCCACCTCGTTGTACTTCGAGCCGTGGCACGGGCACTCGAACCACTGTGAGCTCTGGCACCAGGGCACGCGGCACCCGAGGTGCACGCACTTCTGGTACAACGCGACGTACCCGGCTTCCATCCCGGCGAGGACCGACGGCGTGTACGCGGTGACCTTCTTCGCGGCCGGGAGGGCGGACTTCGGGTAGGCGACGATGTAGGTCTTGGCCGTCGCGTTGTAGAACGGCTGCTTGTTGCCGAACGCGGTCTTGGCGTCGGCTTCCGAGCCCACCACGACCTTGCCGCCGAAGCCCGTACTGGCGCCGGGCCAGAGGAAGGCCAGGACCGCGACACCGAAGGCACCGAGACCGAGGCCCGAGCCGGCGAGGATCGAACGGTTGAAGAACTGCCGGCGGGTGACCCCGAGCTCCTCGAGGTCGACCGGCTCGTAGACCGCGGGCGTGCTCGAGTCCGCGGGCACCGGCACGGCCGAACCACCCGACTCGATGGCCTTGCGCGCTTCGTCGGCGCGCGACCGGCCTTCGGCGGCGCCCTCGGCGACGGTGGCTTCGTCGTCCGGGGCCGCGGCTTCCGCGACGGTGGACCCACCCGCGGCCTCGTCGCGCTTGCGCGTCTCCCGGCTCAAGCGCCCGGTGGTCGCGCGAGCGGGCCGTCACCAGGAGGCCCACGACCGCGAGGGCCACGACCGCGACGATTGCAATGGCGATACCCACGACTGGCTCCTACAGCTCGAAGAAGATCCCGTCCTTCCAGGGCAGGATGAAGTTGAAGCCGGGGCCCCGGAAGAACGAACCGAGAATGACGAGGATTGACCACATCATCACGAAGATGGTGAAGATGGCGATGGCGAACTTGCGGTCCTTGGGCTTGGTCGACGGGTTCTTGTCGACGAACGGCGCCACCATGAGCAGGACGAGTCCCATGCCCGGGACCAGCACGCCGGCGATCTGCGGGTTGAACATGGTGAGCAGTTCCTGCAACCCGAGGAAGTACCACGGTGCCTTCGAGGGGTTGGGCGTCTTGTTGAAGTCGGCGAGGCCGAGCAGCGGCGCCCGCACCAGCGCCGAGAAGATGGTGACCGCGGCGAGCACGATCAGGATCGAGGCGAACTCGATCACGAGGAGGTGGGGCCAGGTGTGCACCTTGTCCTGGGCCTCGGCCCGCGGTCTGCTGGATCGATCCCGACTTGACCACCGTGAGCAGCCGCTGCGTGTGACCGCCGGGCCCGGTGGTCGTGGGCGCCGGCAACGTGGCCGTGGCGGCAGCCGCTGCGCCGGTACCGGCCGCGGCGACGTCGCCCCCTCCGCCACCCGCGGCGGCGCGGCGACGCTTGGCTCGCTCGAGCAGGTGGGCCGGGATCTTGGTGCCGCTCTCGGTGGTGGCGTCCTCGGCCGCCTCCGGGGCGGCCGCGGCGGGCGCTTCCGCGGCGGGCGCGTCGGCCGTGGCCTCGGCGGGCGCTTCCGCGGCGGGCGCTTCCGCCTCGCCGCCCTCTTCGCCGGGGACGGGCAAGCCGAGCGCCTTGCGGCGCTCCTTGCTCCGCTGGAGGAGGTGTTCGGGGATGTCGACCATGGTGCTCTCCCCTCTCTACAGCGGTCCGGAGATGCCGCCGTCTTTACGGACGCGCCAGAAGTGCACGGCCATGAAGATGACGATCACGAATGGCAACAGCAGCACATGGAGCACGTACCACCGCAGCAGGGTCTCGTTGCTGATCTCCTTCGACCCGAGCAGCACGTACTTGACCGAGCTCCCGAACACCGGGGTGTACCCCATCATGTTCGTGCCGACGGTCACCGCCCAGAGGGCCAGCTGGTCCCACGGAAGCAGGTAGCCGGTGAAGGAGAGGAGCAGGGTGAGCGTGAGCAGGATCACGCCGATCACCCAGTTGAACTCGCGTGGCGCCTTGTAGGCGCCGTGGTAGAAGACACGGCTCATGTGCAAGAAGACGGTGAGCACCATGAGGTGCGCCGCCCATCGATGCATGTTGCGCACGATCGAACCGAAGGTGACGGCCGTCTCGAGGGTCTGGACCGACGGCCACGCGGCGGCGGCGGTCGGTCGGTAGAAGAACATCAGGAAGATGCCGGTGACCGTCAGCAGGATGAACAGGAAGAACGAGAGCCCGCCGAGGCACAGCGTGTAGGAGACCTTCACCGCGTGCCGCTTCACCTTCACCGGGTGGAGGTGGTACAGCACGTTGTTCATGATCACGTAGGAGCGGTTGCGGGGGCTGTCGGTGTACCCGCGACGGAACACCGAGCCGGGCCGGAAGATGGCGGTCCAGGCTTGCGAACCGCGGACCTTCTCGTCGGCCTTCTCCATCGCCTGGCCGACCTTCACCCCGGGGCCGCGCCCGTTGCTCCCGTTGCTGCTGCCGTTGCCGTTGGCCACGAACCTGTCTCCTCGAAAACCTGTGACTCAGAACCGCACGCCGTACGAATAGCCGTGACGGACGGTGCGGGCATGGAGGTCGCCTTCGGCGATGTCGGGTTGGAGCTTGCCGAGGATGATCACGCCGGTCGGACAGCGGTCGACGCACAGCGCGCACCGCGTGCAGATGTCCTCGTCGACGATGAACGCGACGTGGTCACGCGGGTCTTCACCCGGCTGTTCGGTGTTGAGCGCGTCGCTGATCGCGCTCACCGACACCATGTGGATGCACTTCCACGGGCAGATGTCGACGCATCCCTCGCAGAGGATGCACTCGGACTGGTCGATGTGCAGGAACTGCTTGGGCTTCACCGACGCGGTGAGGTAGGTCGGGTCGACCTCCTGCAACTCGTAGTCGGTCGCGAAGTCGGGCATCGGCGGATTGGCATCGGTGCGGGCCATCAGGCGTCACCACCGGTCGGCGACGTCGTCGCGCGGCGACGCAACGGACGGCCGAAGCGCGAGGTGCGGGGCTTGGCCGCCGCCTCCGGCTTCTCCTGCCCGCGCTTCTGCCAGGCCGAGAACAGCCCCATCGAGAGTCCGATGGCCACGCCGTAGATGAGCACCACGATGATGTCGCGGATGTTGTGCTTGTCGAAGTTGAACGGCCAGTTCCACGGGAAGAAGAGCATCTTCTGGCCGCTCCGGAACACGAAGACCGTGGTGTCCCACTGCAGGTATGTGTCGGAGAACGTGATCCACTCGTGGGGGATCACCGCGAATGCGAGGGTCATCATCGCGTACACGCCCACCGCGCCGGCGATGCACTCCGCCCACGTCGAAGGGCGGTTCCGCTTCGGCCGGCGCATGAGCGCGACCGTGATGGCGAGGCCGATCAGCAGCAGGACGACGGCCAGGATCAGCCGGCCCGCGGGCCGCATCCATGGCAACCAGTCCGGGATCAGGTTGGGCATCGGGCCCGTTGTCCTCCGGGAAGCACAGGGGTGGTGGGAAGAGCGGCAGTCGGTTTCCTATCACGCTATCTGAACGTCGTGCCTATCGAGGGGTCGTGGGACCGGGAACCGACGAGATCGGTGCGAGTGGGTCGCAACGCGGTTCGGCGCGCGACGATGACCGGGTGAGATCCCGCGGGCCGATCACAAGCGCACAAGCGCGATGACCTGGGACGTGCTCGTGATCGGTGGCGGCCCTGCGGGCGCCGCCGCCGGTTACTGGTTGGCGCAGGCCGGTCACCGGGCGCTCGTGGTCGAGAAGAAGCGCTTCCCCCGGGAGAAGACCTGCGGCGACGGCCTCACGCCGCGTGCGGTCCGCCAGCTGCACGACATGGGGTTGGCGGGACCGCTGTCGGGTTCGCTGCGGTACGACGGCCTGCGCTCGATCGCCCACGGCGTCACGCTCGAGCTCGAGTGGCCCGATCACCCCGACTTCCCCGACTACGGCTACGTCATCCGCCGGCGCGACCTCGACGAGATGGTGGCGAGCGCGGCGGTCGGGGCCGGCGCCACGCTCTGGACCGGCGCCGAAGCCGTCGCACCCCTGGTCGAGGACGGCCTCGTCACCGGTGCGCTCGTGCGGCGCGACGGCGCCACCGAGCCGGTCCGGTCCCGGTACCTCGTCGTGGCCGACGGCGCCAACTCTCGCTTCGGGCGCGCACTGGGCACCGCGCGTGACCGCACGTATCCCCTCGGCATGGCGGTCCGCGGCTACTTCACCAGCCCCTACCACGACGAGCCTTGGATCGAGAGCCACCTCGACCTGCGCGACCGCGACGGCAACCACCTCCCCGGCTACGGCTGGATCTTCCCGGTGGGTGACGGCACGGTCAACGTCGGCGTGGGCCTGCTGTCGACGTTCACGGGGTGGAAGTCGATCAACACCAGCACCCTGATGGACGCGTTCGTGGCGACCGCACCCGAGCGGTGGGGCATCTCACCCGCGACGTCCTGCGGCCCGCCCACCGGTGGGAAGCTGCCGACGGGCGGCTCGGTCACCCCCAACGTCGGACCCACCTGGCTGGTGGTGGGCGACGCGGCCGGCTCGGTGAACCCGTTCAACGGCGAGGGCATCTCGCTGGCCTACGAGACCGGCCGCCTCGCCGCCGACGCGGTGTCGAACGCGCTCCGCACCGGCGACGGCCTCGCGCTCGGCGCGCTATCCCGAGCAGCTCGAGGAGATCTACGGGCTGTACTGGAAGGTGGCCCGGGCGTTCGTGCGGGCCATCGGCAACCCGGCCGTGATGCGCGAGTTGACCCGGGTCGGGATGCAGTCACGCCCGCTCATGGAGTGGGTGCTGCGCATCATGGCCAACCTGTTGCGCCCCGACGAGCTCGGGCCCGCCGAGGCCGCCTACAAGATGGTGGCGACGATGGTCGCGCTCGGCCCCGACCCTTCCTGATCCGGCGACTCGCGCCGCCGCGAGCGCGTCACGCGCCGCCGCTGACGGGCGGGAGGACGGCGACCTCGTCGTCGGCGTGCAGGAGGGTGGCGCCGCCGTCAGGAGGTTCGTCGCCGTTGACCCAGACCCGGGCGTTCTCGAGCACCGCGGTGAACTCGGGCCCGTAGGCGGCGCGGGCGGCGTCGAGGAGCTCGCCGAGGCTCGCGGCGTCGAACTCGTCGCGCGCACGGCCGGCGGCCTCCCGGGCCTGGGCGAACAGGCGGAGCCGGACCCTCAGCGCTCCGCGCCTTCGACACCGTGCGTGATGTTGCCGCGGGCCGTCGGGAGTGCGTCGAGGCGCTCCGGGTCGATGGGTTCGCCGGTCACCTCGTCGGTGCCGTAGGTGCCGGCGTCGACCCGCTCGAGCGCGGCCTGCAGCTCGGTGAGCTCGGCCTCGAGCTGGTCGAGGATCGAGAGATCCTTCTCCCGCTCGAACGTTTCCGAGGCCGTGTCGGCAGGGTGCTGGTCGTAGTCGGCCAGCTCGGACATGCCGTCGTTCTCCGCGGTGCCGAGCTCGCTCTTGAACTCGTCGATGAGCCCTTCGACGCGCGCCTGCTCGGCGAGGAGACGTTCGCGTGCCTGTTCGGGATCCATGCCGATCAGGGTAGTCAGCCGCCCGCGAGACGAAGCTCGAGCACCTCCGCCGCGTCGACCAGGAGCGCCTCGAGCGCATCGAAGCGGTCGCCGGGGTCGTCGAGCTCGAGGAGGCGCTGTGAGTCGAGCGGGCCGATCGGCGCGACGGCCGACGCCTCGAACGAGGCGCGCAGCGGATCCTCCGCCAAGCGCGCGGCCTCGACCGGCGCGCCCGCCTCGCCCAGTTCGGCGCTCAGGGCCAGCACCCGGCCGAGCAGCCGCTGCACCTCGACCTTGCGGTCGCCCACCGTGCGGGGGAGGCGCTTGGGCTCGCCGATCACGTCGACCTCGGCGCGGGGGAACGGGTCGTCGTCGAGCCACCGCCGGATCCGGAAGCGCTCGGTGCCGACGGTGGCCAGCAGGAAGCGCCCGTCGGGCGTGCGGGCCGCCTCCACGATGCGGGCCACGGTGCCGACCCGGAAGCGCGTGTCGCCACCACCGACCTCGTAGCCACGCTCGATCAGCACGACCCCGAACCGACCGTCGGCACGCAGACAGGTCTCCGCGAGCGCGCGGTAGCGCTGCTCGAAGATGTGCAGCGGCAGCGTGGCGTGGGGAAACAGCACGGTGCCGAGCGGGAACATCGGCAGCGGCTTGGCCATCTCGCCAACCTACCCATTCACGTGTTCAGTTGGTGTGCGCTCAATTCGCTCGCGCCCGGAGGCGGGCTGCAGCCGCGGCCGCCTTCTCTGCACCCTCACCGGGCAGCAGCCGCGCGAGCACGTCGAACTCACGCGCGGCCTCCCCGAAGTGACCGAGACGCCCGAGCAGCCCGGCGAGATCGCCGCGCTGGCTCAACGTGATCTCGGGGATGCGCAACCGCAGCCGCGTCACCCACACGACGGCGCTCGGGTCGCGCGGCATGAGGGTGTGCTGCAGGTTGGCGAGCATCCGCTCGATGATCCGCCGGCACCCGATCGGCATCAGGAACTGCGGCCGGAACTGCGCGCCGTGATGGGTCTCGGCGAACAGCGTCGCGCACCCTGCGAGATCGAGGCGCGCCCCCTGGTGGAAGGGATCGAACCATTCTCCGGCGCCACCGCCGACGAGGAAGTGCCCGGGCATCCCGACGCCGTGCATCTGCAGCCCGCACCGGCGCCCCACCTCCATCATCAGCACGCTGAGCGTGATCGGGATGCCGAGACGACGGTCGAGCACGTCGTCGAGGAAGGAGTTCCTCGGATCGCCGTAGTCGCTGGTGTTCCCCGCGAACCCTTCCGTGACGAACAGCAACGTCGCCAGCTCGGCGGTCGACATCCCGGCGGCGGCGTCGGCGAACGCGTCGAGCTGGCCGAGGCGCACGTCGACGTCGAGGCCGGGATGCGCGTGCGCGGCGATGAGGAGCGCCGCCTGGTCGAGCGGGATCTCCGATTCGGGCCGCGCCAGCAGCTCGGCGAAGCGGTCGGTGACGTCCAAGGTTCGACCGTAGCCCGTGTCGGCGAGTGCTCGGTTCAGCCGAATCTCGGTTCGGTAGGCTCGCGATCATGTCCGGCGCTGCTCGTGGCGACCCGTCGCTCGATCCGACGATGCGTGAAGTGCGCGACGCGGCCGCCGCACGCCTGCGCGACGTCGGCCAGCGACTCACCGCGAACCGCGAGGTGTTGCTGGGCGCGCTCACCACCGCGCCCCGGCCGCTCACCATCCCCGAGATCCGGGACGTTCACCCCGACCTCGCCCAGAGCTCCGTCTACCGCAACCTGGTGGTGCTCGAGGACGCCGGCGTCGTCCATCGTGTCGTCGGCGCCGACGAGTTCGCCCGGTGGGAGCTGGCCGAGGACCTCGCCGGCCACCACCACCACCTCATCTGCGCGACGTGTGGGCGCGTCGAAGACGTGCCCGCGTCGGCCGGGTTGGAGCGTTCGGTGGCGGCGGCCGCGGCGGCGATCACCCGCACCACGGGTTTCCGGACGCAACACCACCGGCTCGATCTCGTCGGGGTGTGCGCGACCTGCAGCTAGTCGCCTACGACGTCAGCCGGCGGAGCTGCTGGCCCCCGACGTCAGGAGCGGGAGCGGCTGGCCGGCGACCAGCGCCTCGACGTTGGCGGTGATGTCCGAGTCCGGCACCTCGCCCGACGCCCGCCCCGCGACCTTCCCGTTGGCGTCGACGAGGACGAAGTACGGGTACCCGGTCAGCCCGTAGGCCGTGGCGGCCTTCCCCGTCGCGCTGTCGGCCATGACGGGGAAGGGCCAACCGACGTCCTGCAACCACGTCGACGGCGGGTAGTTGTCGGCCGCCGGGTTGGTCCCGGTGGCGACCGCGGTCACGTCCAGGCCCTTCAGGGCACCGCTCTTCGCCAGGGCGACGAGGCGGGGCACCTCGGCCTGGCAGTGCGGGCACCAGTGCGCGACGAACACGACCGCCTGCGGCTTGCCGTTGGGCTCGATCGTCACCGGCTTGCCGTCGAAGACCGACACCCCGCGCAGGGTGGGGATGGTCTGGCCGATCGCGGGGTCGGAGTCGTTGCCCGAGTACGCGTCGCCGTTGTAGGGCGGGAGCTGCGTGCCGTCGACGGTGACGGCGTGCGTCTCGAACTTCCCGGCCGACGCGGTGTCGTTGCCGCCCGAGGCCACTTTGGCGACGACGACGGCCAGCACCACCACGGCCGCGAACCCGCCCCAGAGCAGCCAACGGTTGCGGCGCTGTCGGGCGGCGGCCGCGGCGGAGGCGCGTCGGCGCGCGTTCGGACTCACCGGGTCACCGTATCGGCCGGCTCCGCGAACTGGTGCGCGCGCCCGGACCGGCCGGCGACCGCCGCGCACACCATCAACACGCCGATGAACAGGAAGCTGCTCATCGCCATCCACGCCAGGGTGACGAACCCGAGCTTCTCGAACCACGGCGCGGTGCACGGGACCGTGATGGAACACGAGCTGCTCTCGGCGAACGCCGGCACGCGCTCCACCAACCAGTGGTAGAGCGACAACGGCGCGCCGATCACGACGAACGGCAGCGCCGTGATCCACACCTTCTGGTCACGCCGCAACCACGCCACGCCGAGGACGATGACCAGTGGGTACATCACGATGCGCTGGTACCAACACAGCTCGCACGGCACGAAGCCCGCGTGCTCCGAGTAGTAGAGGCTCCCGGCCGTCGTGACGACGGCGACGACGAGCGCCAGCGGCACGGCCTGCGGCCCGATGGTGGCCGCGAGCGCACACACCCGTTGCCTCGCGCGACGGGACACGAGTGCGGCGATCACCAGCACCAGGGTGAAGGCCAACACCGCGTCGACGGCGAGCGTCAGCGCGAGGAAGAAGTTGGTGGCGAAATCGACGCTCGGCACGTCAGCGCACGCTGAACGTGCCCACGAGCACGGCCTCGTTGGTGGCACTGAGCTGCACGCGGATGGTCATCTGCCACTTCCCCGGGTACGGGATGTCGTAGAGGGGCGACCAGTAGTGCCCGACGCCGAGCTTCTGCAACGGCACGCTGAACGGCGGGAGGTCCTCACCGGGCCGCGTGAGCTGCACCTGCATGTCCTGCACGGTCGCCGGTCCACCCCCGGTCGGCAGGGAGGTGAAGTGCATGTCGTTGCGTCCCGCGATCCCCGGGACGACGTCGACGTAGACCCACACCTGCTTCGACCGCAGCGTGAGCGAGACGGGCTCGGTCGACACCGAGCGGGCGGGCGCCGCGTTCACGAGCAGCGCGGTGACGGCGAGGATCACCACGGCGATGACGAGCTCCACGGCGACCGACCGACGGAGTCGGCGGACCTCCTCCTCGTCCGTCGTGTCGTCCGTCGTGTCGTCGTCCGGCGTGTCGTCGTCCCACGGCCCGTCGTACCCGTCACCGTCGAAGCTGCCCGCCGCACTGCGGGCGTTCCCTGGGGCCACGCCCGCGGCGCCGACCGCCGCCGGCACCGACTCGACGGCGTACTCGTCGTCGGCGGGCGGCAGCTCGCGGAAGCGCCGATTCACGATCTCACGGCTGAACGCGGCGACCACGATCAGCGCCGCGAACGCCACGAGCTTGATGATCAGCAGGCGCCCGTAGTCCGTGCTCTTCAGCGCGTCGATGCTGCCGACCTGTCGCCACGCCTGGTAGCCGCCGGACACGATCACTGCGACGATCGCGCCGAGCCCGAGCGCCGAGAACCGCGGCACGACCTCACGGAGCTCCTCACCGTCGCGCCGCGGGAGCACCGCGACGAAGAGCACCACCAACCCGCCGAGCCAGCACGCCACACCGGTGATGTGCACGAGGTCGGCCGGGATCGCCAGACCGGTCTGGATACCGGTACCCGCGTGGCCGGCGAGCCCCGGGGTCGCCGCGAGGCCCACGCCGACGAGGCCGGCACCGACCAGCCACCAGGCGGGGAGCGGATGCGTGCGATCCCCGCCGCGCCGCGGCAGGAGCATGCGCAACAGCGGGAACGCCAACGCGAGCAGCGCCAGCCGAAGGAGCGAGACCCTCCCGTAGCGCGTGTCGAGCACCTCGCGGAACACCGTGGGGTCGAAGAGCTTGCTCAGTGGCAGGGCGGCGGCGTAGATGCCCTCGAGCGCGATCCCCACCACGGTCGTGACCAGGACCCCGAGCCAACCGCCCCACACCATCCGGGCGGCGCGGCGGTCCTCACGCCCCGACGGCCACACCGCCACGAGGAACACCACCCCGCCGATGAGGAGCGCGAGCGAGCCGAACAACACCGCGCGGTCGATGCCGTAGAGCACGCCGACGCTCGTGCTGCCGCCGGTGGAGGCCAGCAGCCGGGCGGCGATCCCCTGCGCGCTCTTCGTGTTGAGCGTCGCGTCGGGCCCCACCTGGAACGTGAAGGCACCCTCGACGGGGTGCGAGTCGGCGGAGATGACGCGCCAGGTGACGACGTAGGTGCCGTCGCTCAGCTTCGGCAACGAGACCGCGACCTCGCTGCCGACCCCGTCCGGGTGCTCGGGGGAACCGCTGACCACGCGTTCCTGGCCACTGGTGTAGACCCGGATGCCGCCGAGGGAGACCTCGACCGTCTCGCTGAACCGCAACTTCACCTGGGAGGGTGGCGTGTCGTAGACGCCACCGTTCTGGGGATCCGTGGTGAGCAAGGTGGCGTGGGCGAACGCGGGCGCCGCGCCGACCACTACGAGGGTCACGACGAGGGCGGCGACCGCGAGGAGACGCTTGGTCATCAGGCCAACCGCACGGTGCTCGGCGCGGGCCGGCTCAGCAGCCAGACCACGGCCAGGCCGACCACGTCGAGCACGTGCTGGCTCTCCCCGAGTGCGGCGGTGTTCCCCGCCGCCACGTCGAGCAGTGACGACCCCACCAGGCACACCACCAGCGCCACCGCGACCGGCAGGAAGCCGGGGATCCGCGACGGCTTCCACGCCGCGTAGAGGAACCCGACGCCGAGGGCGACGTCGAACGAGCCGATGTGACGGGCGGTGTGCACGGGGAGCCCGGCGTCGGACCCGAAGAGCAACGCGGGGATCGCGATGGCGATCTGGATCACCGCGATCCCGACGAGGATCCACCGCAATGCGTGCTGGGTGTCGGAGTCGTGACCGTCGACCGCTCCCAGACCGGCTTCCGCCCGCGCCCGAACGGGTGGTCTCGGTGCCGATGGCGGCCAGGATCGCAGGCGTGAGATCGGGGATCGCGGGCGCCGGGGCCAACCGCACCACGCGGTGGAGGTCCTCGGCGTCGTGGGCGAACACCCGGCACTCGGCACACGTCGCGAGGTGCGCGTAGACCGAGGCTTCGTCGAGACCGGGATCCTCGCCGTCGAGTCGGGCCGAGATCGCATGGCGGAACTGCAGACAGGTCATGTGTGGTAGTCGACTCGAAGGGTCGCCGAGTTCCCCCAGTATCGTCGGTCGTGGTGGACGAACTGACGCGGCTGTTCCTGGCCGCCCGTGACGGCGATCGCACCGCGCTGCTCCATGCGGTGCGGACGAGCCAGGCCGATGTGTGGCGCCTGGTCGTCCATCTCGTGGGTCCCGGCGACGCCGACGACGTCACCCAGGACACCTACGTGCGTGCGTGGAAGGCATTGCCGGCGTTCCGCGGCGATTCGAGCGCCCGCACCTGGCTCCTCACCATCGCCCGCCGCGCCAGCGCCGACTCGGTGCGCGCCAACGTGCGGCGCCGCCGCCTCGCCAAGCGCGCCGAACACCAGGCGGGCGCCGCCCCGGCAGGGGGCGCGACCGGCGACCACGCGGGGGCCCAGGCCGTCCACGCGCTGGTCGACGCGTTGCCGCACGACCAACGGGTCGCGTTCGTGCTCACGCAGGTGGTGGGGTGCTCGTACGCGGAGGCGGCGGAGGTCTGCGGCGTGCCCGTCGGAACGATCCGCTCGCGGGTCGCGCCGCGCGTGAGCAGCTGCTCGACGACCTGCGCGCGGCCGACACGGGATGAGCGGGCTCCGGCTGCTGCGCGCCTTCGGGCTCACCGGCGTATTGGTGGGCGCCGTGCTCCTCGCGACCGCGGCGCCGGCCAGCGCGCACGGCCTCGGCGGGCTCAAGCCCACCAACTACGAGACCCAACTCCGCTCGGTGACGCCGCCCGTGCCCGGGCTCGAGATCCAGTTCGTCGACCTCGGCACGGAGGTACGCCTCACCAACCGGACCGCGCACGACGTGACCGTGCTCGGGTACGACGGCGAGCCGTACCTCCGGGTCGGACCCCGTGGGGTCTTCGAGAACGTCCGTTCCCCGGCGACCTACCTCAACCGGTCCAGCACCATCACCGGTGCGCCGCCGAAGCAGGCGGACTCGAAGGCCGCGCCGGAGTGGAAGCAGATCGGCAGCGGCGACACCGTGCTCTGGCACGACCACCGCGCCCACTTCATGGGCACGGACGACCCACCGGAGGTCGCGCGCGATCCCGGGAACCGGCACGTGATCGACAACTTCGAGATCCCGATGCGCACCAACGGCACCCCCGTGGTCGTGCGCGGGCGGATCGTCTACGTCCCTCCGCCGTCGGTGTGGCCCTGGGTGATCGGCGCCCTGCTGCTCGCGGTCATCGTGTTCGTGCTCGCCCGCACCCGCTCGTGGCGCACCGTGTTCGCGGTCACGCTGGCGCTGCTCACGGTCACCGAGGTCGTCCACGTGATCGGGTTGTGGGGCGGCTCCACCGCCGCGTCGGGGACCAAGCTCGTGGAGAGCGCGTATTCGATCGGCGGGATCGTGCTCGGCATGCTCGGGCTGGTGTGGATGCGACGCAAGGGCGTCGAGGCCGCGGTGCCGCTCGTGCTCGTCGCGACCATCTTCCTGTTCGTCGCGGGCGGTCTCGCCGACGTGACCTCGCTGGGCAACTCGCAGGTGCCGAGCACGTTTTCGGCTGCGTTCGCCCGGCTTCTCGTGACGATCACCCTCGGGTTGGGAGCCGGCCTCGCGCTCGCGTCCGCCTTCCGCTTGCGACCGCCGCCGGTCGGGCGGCCCCCCACCCGGCCGGCTTCCGGTTCGGGCACGGAGCCGGCTGTCACCAGTTGAGCTCGGAGCACCCTGCGTGGTCGTCGGGTTCCACCTGGATGGTGGCGTGGGCGATGTCGCGGTCGAGGAGCAGCACCCGGGCCTGGTCGAGCACGCCGTGGGGGTCGGTGCCCTGCGCGATCATCACGTGCGCGCTGGCGACGTCCATCTCCGAGGTGAGCGTCCAGACGTGCAGGTCGTGCACGTCGACGACGCCGGGCACCGCCAGCAGGTCGGTGCGGACGGCCTCGAGATCCAGGTGCGCGGGCGCGACCTGGAGGAGCACGCGCAGGGCGCTGGCGGCGAGCCGCCACGCGCGCGGCATGATCCAGACGCCGATGACGGCGGCGACGATCGGGTCGACCGCGGTCCAACCGGTCGTCTCGATCACGATCGCGGCGGTGATGACCCCGACCGATCCGGCGGCGTCGGCCATCGCGTCGACGTACGCACCGCGGACCGCCAGGCTGTCCTGCGCGCCGGCGCGCAGCATGAAGAACACGACGAGGTTGATCCCCAGGCCGAGGACCGCGACCACGAGCATCGGGCCGGCTTCGACGTGGGGGTCGCCCTCGGCCAGGCGGATGACGGCCTCGACGAGCACGTACCCCGCGACCCCGAACGTGAGGACCACGTTCACCAACGACGCCAAGATCTCCAACCGGAACAGCCCGTAGGTGCGCGACCCCTCGTTCGTCGCCCGGTTCGCGACCACGATGGCGCCGAGGGCGAGGGCGATGGCCACGCCGTCGGTGAGCATGTGGGCGGCGTCGGACAGGAGGGCGAGCGAGCCGGCCAGGAAGGCGGTGACGGCCTCGACCGCCACGAAGACGACGGTGATGACCGAGCGCGACCCACAGACGCCCGACGTTCCGGGCGGCCGTGCGCCGGAGGACGTCGCCGTGGTCGTGCCCACCGTGCTCGCGGCCGGGGGGATCGGGGTGGGTGCCCATCACCGCATTCTCGCGGCCCGTGGCGGCCCCCTTGCGCCGAGCGACCATAATGAGAATCATGCTCAACTCTGAACCGGGCGCGGTCGTGCTCTCGGCCACCGACGTGTCCTTCGCCTACGCCGCCGAGATGGTGCTCGAGCAGGTGAGCCTCGAGGTGCGCGCCGGGGAGTTCGCCGCGCTCGCCGGGCCCAACGGCTCGGGGAAGTCGACGCTCCTGCGCATCCTGCTCGGCCTGCTCGCGCCCCAAGCGGGCACGGTGACCGTGTTCGGGGGCTCGCCCCACGAGCTGCACGATCGCTGGCGGGTGGGCTACGTCCCGCAACGGCCGCGCATCGCGCCCGACCTCCCGGCGACCGTCGAAGAGGTGGTGGCCACCGGACGGCTGGCGAAGCAGGGCTGGTGGCGCCGGCGGCGCGCCGTCGACCGCGCCGCCGTCGACCACGCGCTCGAGTCGGTCGCGCTCAGCGACCACCGCCGCAAGCGCCTCGGCGAGCTCTCGGGCGGCCAGCAGCAGCGGGCGCTGATCGCGCGTGCGCTCGCCGCCGACCCGGAGCTCCTCGTGCTCGACGAGCCCATCGCCGGCGTCGACGTCGAGTCGCAACGACTCTTCCGCGATTCGCTGGTGCACCTGGTGCAGGAGCACCAGGCCGCGGTGCTCCTGGTGTCACACGAGCTGGGCGCGGTCGCCGAGGACCTCGACCACGTGATCGTCCTCAAGCACCATGTGATGTTCGACGGCACGCCCTCCGATCTCGCCGCCACCGGCGTGAGCCTCGGCGTGCACCGCGACGACCTCCCCCTCTGGCTCGAAGAGCTCGTGTGATGGACGCGCTCCCGGGAATGCCCTGGGCCCTGCCGTGGCCCTTCGACCGGTCGTACATGCAGCTGGCGCTGCTCGCAGGGATCGTCGTCGGCGCGGCCGCACCGCTCATCGGGGTCTTCCTGGTGCAGAAGGGCATGTCGCTGATGGGAGACGGCATCGGCCACGTCGCCGTCGCCGGGATCGGGGCCAGCCTGCTGTTCGGCACGTCACCCACGTGGACCGCGCTCGCGGTCGCGGTGGCGGCCGCGCTCGTGATCGAATTCCTCCGCGCCCGGGGCAGCGCCAGCGGGGATCTCGCGCTGGCGCTCGTGTTCTACGGGGGCATCGCGGCCGGCGTCGTCCTCGCCAGCCGGTCGGCGACCAACACCAATCTGGCGCCGTACCTCTTCGGTTCCATCCTCACCGCGACGGCGAACGACGTGTGGACCGTGCTCGCGCTCGGTGCCGTCATCGTGGTCGCGGTGGGCTTCACCGGCCGGGCACTGCTCGCGGTGGTCCTCGACGAGGACTCCGCACGGGTGTCGGGCATCCCCGCACCGCGCTGAACGCGATGCTCGCGGTGCTGACCGCGGTGACCGTCGTGATGGCGATGCGGATCGTCGGCGTGCTGCTCATCGCCGCCCTCATGGTGCTGCCGGTGGCGACCAGCCGCCTGCTGGCGCACTCGTTCCGCGGCACGCTGCTCGGCGCGGTCGCGGTGGGTGTGCTGTCGGCGATCCTCGGGCTCTTCGCCGCCCGGCAATGGGCGTTGGCCGCAGGCGGCGCGATCGTGCTGGTGACGGCCGCGCTGTTCGCGCTGGCGTCGATCGTCGCCGGGGCCCGACGCGCCGGCGCCCAGGCCGACTCCCTGCTCGCCGGGCCCCATTAGCCTGACCGGCATGCCGACGCTGTTCACGCGCATCATCGACGGCGAGATCCCCGGCGTGTTCGTCTGGCGGGATCCCGAGTGCGTGGTGTTCCTGTCCATCAACCCGATGCACCCGGGGCACACGCTGGTCGTGCCGGTCGCGGAGGTCGACCACTGGATCGACCTCGACCCCGCGCTCGCCGCGCACCTCTTCCAGGTTGCGCAGACGATCGGGCGCGCCCAGGACGCCGCGCTCTCGCCCCGCCGGATCGGCGTGATGATCGTGGGCGACGAGGTGCCGCACGTGCACCTGCACGTCGTGCCCTTCGACGCGGTGTCCGAGCTGTCGTTCGCCCACGCCGACCCGAATCCTCCCGAAGGCGCGCTCGAGGCCGCGGCGGCGAAGATCCGCGCCGCGCTGCGTGACCTCGGGGCCGAGCACGTGTCGGAGTAGTCCATGGGCCGTCACGACGAATGGGTGCGCGCGCGACGCCGCGGTCGTGTGGCACGGCTTCACCCAGATGGCGGCGTTCGCCGAGAACGCGCCGGTGCTCGTGGAGCGCGCCGAGGGTCACGAGCTGATCGACGTCGACGGGCGCCGCTACCTCGACGCCATCTCGTCCCTCTGGGTGAACACGCTCGGCCACCACGTACCCGAGCTCGACGACGCGGTGCGCGAGCAGCTCGACCGCGGCGCGCACTCCACGATGCTCGGCAACGGCAACGTGGTCGTGGTCGAGCTGGCGGAGGCGTTCGCACGCGTCGTGCCGGTCGACGATCCGCATTTCCTCTTCGCGTCGGACGGCGCCACGGCGGTCGAGCAGGCGCTGAAGATCGCCTTCCAGTCCTGGGTGAACCTTGGCATCGCCGGGCACACGAAGTTCCTCGCCTTCGGCGGCGCCTACCACGGCGACACCATCGGCGCCCTCTCGGTGGGCGATGCCGGCTTCGGCACCGACCTCTTCGACCCGCTCCGCTTCCCCGTGTTCGCGCACGCCGGACTTCGACGACCCCGCGTGCTTCGACACCGCGATCGCGATGACCGTCGAGCACGCCGACGAGCTCGCCGCGGTCGTCGTCGAGCCGCTCGTGCAGGGGGCAGCCGGCATGCAGCTCGCCGACCCGGGCGGCCTGCGCGCGCTCGGGGCCGCGTGCCGCGAGCACGGCGTCCTCCTGATCTGCGACGAGGTCGCGACCGGCTTCGGCCGCACCGGCACGCTCTTCGCGTCCGAGCAGTGCGGTCTCCGCCCCGACCTCCTCGTGCTCGGCAAGGGCCTCACCGCCGGGTACCTCGCGATGTCCGCGACGGTCGCGAGCGGCTCCGTGTTCGAGGCGTTCCTCGGACCCGATCTCTCCGCGAGCACGCTCTACCACGGTCACTCCTACTCGGGGAACGCGCTCGCGGCGGCGGTCGCGTTGCGCCACCTCGAGCTCATCGAGGCGTGGTCGGTGCTCGCCAACGTCCGGGCGCGCTCCGCCGAGCTGCGCGCCCTGCTCGACGACCGCGTCGCCCCCCACCCCGCCGTGCCGCGACGTCCGCCTCTGCGGCCTGATGGGTGGTGTGGAGCTCGAGCCAGGCACTTCCCGTTCGGGCACGGAGCCGGCCGACGCCGGGGCGCGCCTGGGCCGGCGGGTGTGCGCGGCCGCGGTCGAACGCGGGGTGCTGTTGCGCCCCCTCGGTGACGTCGTGGTGCTCATGCCCCCGCTCACCGTCACCTCGGAGGAGCTGCACCGCATCGTGCACGCGCTCACGGGTGCGCTCGACGAGACCGCCACGGGGAACGAGGCGGTGTGACGCCGGCGCCCACGGGCTGGAGCGAGTGGGCCGAGCTCGAGGCCGCGCGCGTGCGGGAGGCCGGCCAGTGGCGGGCGCCGCGGTCGTTCGACCCGTCGGACGCGCGCGGGCTCGTCTCGTTCGCGTCCAATGACTACCTCGGACTGACCCGCCACCCCGAGGTGATGCAGGCCGCGCACGACGCCATCGAGCGCTGGGGCACCGGCGCCGGCGCGGCACGCCTCATCGTGGGCTCCCGCCCGGTGCACGACGAGCTCGAAGCCGAGCTGGCCGACTGGAAGGACGCCGAGGCGGCAGTGTTGTTCGCCACCGGCTTCGCCGCCAATCTCGGTGTGTTGGGCACCTTCGCCGGACCGGACGTGCTCGTCGTGTCCGACGAGCGCAACCACGCGTCGCTCATCGACGGCCGGCGACTCGCGGGCGCGCCGCTCGCGGTCTCCCGCCACGGGGATGCGGCCCACGTCGACGAGTTGCTCCGCTCGTCCGGCGCGCCCCGCGCGGTCGTCGTGAGCGAGACCGTCTTTTCGATGGACGGCGATGTCGCGCCGGTCGACAAGCTGGTCGAGGTGTGCGCGCACCACGGCGCGCTGCTCGTGTTGGACGAAGCCCACGCGGTGCTCGGGCCCCACGTCGACTTCGACGGTGCCGATGTGTTGCGGGTCGGCACGCTGTCGAAGACCCTCGGAGCGCTCGGTGGGTTCGTCGCCGGGCCGCGTCGCTTCACCGACCTGCTCGTGAACCGCGCCCGTTCCTACATCTTCACGACCGCGTCGACACCGGCGGACACGGCGGCCGCCCTCGCCGCGCTCGCGCGTGCTGCGATCCGCCGACGGCGACATACGAGTCGCCCGGTTGCGCGCCAACGTCGAGCGCCTCCGTCCCGGGCACCCGTCGCCGATCATCCCGTACCTGTGCGGCCCCGAGTCGCGGGCGCTCGAGGCCGCGGGCGACCTGGTGGAGCAGGGACTGCTCGTCACCGCCATCCGCCCCCCGACCGTGCCACCGGGGACCTCTCGCCTGCGCGTGGCCCTCTCCGCGGTCCACACTCCGGAGCAGATCGACGCACTCGGCACCGCCCTCGCGGCGATCTTCCCCGACCCCGGCCGCGAGCCACGATGACCCGACCGCGGACGCTGGTGTTCGTCGCCGGCACCGGCACCGACATCGGCAAGACGTGGTGGACGGCGGCCACCGCGCGTGAGCTGCGCAGCGCCGGCGCCGTCGTGGCCGCCCGCAAGCCGGTGCAGTCGGGCGAGCCCGGCACGCCGACCGACGCCGACGTGCTCGCCGCGGCCACCGGCGAAGACCCCGCTGCCGTCTGCTCGCCCCACCGCACCTATCCCCTGGCCTGGGCGCCCCCGATGGCGGCCCGGGAGTTGGGTGAGCCGGGGTTCAGCACCGCCGACCTCGCCGGCGGCATCGTCTGGCCCGAGGGCGTCGACGTCGGCCTGGTCGAGGGCGTGGGGGGGCCACGCTCACCCGTCAGCGACGACGGCGACAACGTCGAACTCGCGCAGCTGCTGGCGCCCGACCTCGTCGTCGTGGTCGCGGACGCCGGTCTCGGCACCATCAACGCGGTGCGGCTCTCGATGGGCGCCTTCGCGGGGTACGCGACGATCGTGGCGCTCAACCGCTTCAGGGGTGAGCCCCTCCAGCAGCGCAACCGGGAGCACCTCTCCACGGTCGACGGGTTCGCCGTCGTGACCGAGCCGCGCGAGCTCGCCACCCGCCTCCGCGTACGGTCCTGACGTGAGCTCACGCCGGGATCGCGTCGCCGTCGTCGGTCTCCTCGCGGTGATCGTGACCGGCACCTCCCTCGTGCTGTTCGACGGCTTCGACGACGCATCCATCGAACGCGCCGTGGCGGTCGGCGCGGGCTGCGGCGCGCTCGCGGCCTTGGTGCTCGTGCCGTCGCTGCGCCGCGCCCTCTCCATGCCCATGGTGGTGGTCGCGTCGCTGCTCCTCATGACCCTCGCGGTCGTGCAACCGCCGGCCCAGTCACACGACCTCTGGTCGTACGCGATGAACGGGCGCATCCTCGAGCACTACGGCGCGAGCCCCTACGCCCACACACCCGCGGACTACCCGGACGATCCGCTCCTCGCCCAGGTCGCGCCCACCTGGCGGCACACCCCTTCGGTGTACGGGCCTGCCTTCACCGCGGTGTCCGGCGGGATCATGTCGGTCACCGGCACCGCGCTCCTCGCGACCCGACTCGGATTCCAGCTGCTCGCCGCGCTGTGCGTGCTCGCCTGCCTCGTCCTGTTGATCCGCACGACGCGCGATCCCGTGGTGGTGCTCCTCGTCGGCGCGAACCCGGTCGTCATCATCGAGGTGGTGAACGTCGGTCGGAACGACGCCATCCTGGCGCTCGCCGTTCTCGGCGGTGTGCTCCTGGCCGCGCGCCGGCGATTCCTGGCTGCCGCGGTCGTCCTCGCGCTGGCCGCGCTGGTCAAGATCGTCGTGATCGCGGCCCTCGGCGCCTTGCTGCTCTGGACGTGGCGACGACACGGCTCGCGCCTCGCGGTGCGCGCGGGCGCTCTCGGCGCGGTGGTCCTCGCCGTGCCCTACGCGCTCGCCGGGGGCCTGCGCGCGCTGCGACCGGTCGCCGACGCGTCGAGGCGGATGAGTCGCGCCTCCATCTGGCAGCTCGCCCGCATCGGCGGCCCTGCGCACCTGCTCGGCGTCCACGACGCCCGGCGCGTCGGCGCAATGGTCGGCAGCGTCAGCCCCCTCTCCCTCGTCGCGGTGTCCATGCTGGCGGCCCTGCTCGCGCTCTCACGCCTCGACGATCCGAGCCCGGAGCTGGTCGCGATCGGCGCGCTCGTCGCGTTCCTGCTCGTGGGGAGCTACGTGCTCGCCAGCTACGCGGCATGGATCATCCCGGTCGCGGCCTGGCGCCACCGCGCCGGGATCAGCAGGGTCGTGCTCGTGTGGTCGGCGCTGCTCACCATCGCCTACCAGGCGGTGCGGCCCATGCCGGCGACACCGGAGGACCTCGTGGTGTGGCTGGCCTCGAGCGCGACCTTGCTGTTCGCCGCGGCGGCGATCGTCATGCTGTCGGTGGCAGCGCTGCGGCGCGTTCGGCGCCCGGCGTCGGCCGCGACCCTGCCGCCCCTGGAGGTGGCGCGATGACCGCACCCCTCGTCGTCGGTGTGCCGCGCGAGCTGGAGGAAGGCGAGCACGCGGCTCATTCGCCGTCGGGCAGCATCCGCAGTATGTCGTCGGGCGAGACGGCACCGGGAACCTGACCTTCACGCGCCGCCCGACCGGCCAGGTGCTGCAGCAGCAAGTTCACCGGCGTCGGCACGCCGTGGAGCCGGCCGAGGAGCACGATCTCGCCGTTCAGGTAGTCGGCCTCGATGGAACCCGTCGCCCGAGCGAGGCTCTGCCACGACGACGCGCCCGGACGCGAGCGTGCGGCCGACCCGCCCCACCGGAAGCCGTCGCCGCGGACGCGCCGCGTCCTCTTCGGGCGAGATCGCGTCGATACCCGCAGCCCGCAGGCACTCGACGCCTTCGGCCCACGCGCGTCGCTGGAGATCGCGACCGTCCGCGTTCGGCCCACAGAGCGCGTCGAGCGCGTTGCCCAGGTTGTTCAGGAGCTTGGCGTACTTCCACCGCATGATGTCGGGGCGCGCCACCGACTCGAACGACGACTCCCCGAACGCATCGCGCGATCGCCTCCGCACGCGCGTCGACCCCGTGGGGGAACCGACCGAGGTCGAGGATCCCGGTCACGGGCCCGGCGTGGGCCTCGACCACGCCCGGTTCGAGGTGCAACGCGGGGCAGACGACGCACACGCCGTAGACGCCGTCGAAGAGGCGGAGCGCGGCGCCTTCGTTGGCGACGCCGTTCTGCACGCACACCACGGCAACCGTCGGGGGTGCGCTCGCCGCCAGCGCGCTGAGCGCCTTGCCGGTGTGCTGGCTCTTCATCGCGAGCAGCACCACGTCGTCGGCGCGGAAGTCGATGCCCGCCGGGTGGGAGACGACCGGGATGGTGAGCGTCACGGTGTCGGTGCCACTGTCGGCGGCGGGGTCGGGCGACACCAGGCGCAGCCCACCGTCACGGATCGCGTCGTGGTGGTCACCGCGAGCGATCAACACCACGTCGTGGCCCTGCTGCGCCAGCCGGCCACCCACCACTCCGCCGATCGCGCCGGCGCCGTACACGACGAATCGCATCGCCGCAGCCTCGCGCACCGGAAGGTCCCGGAAAGAACGTGGGAAGGAAACGCTCGTCTCAGCCCGGAACCCCGACGCGCCGGTGCCGGCACCACCCGGGGGGGAACGATGGTGCCGGCACTCGGAAAGGGCAGATTCACTGGGAGGGGGTGTGTCTCGTGGGGCGCTTCCTTTCTGCCGGGGCTCCGACCGACTCCACTCTCCCGCGCCGAGGTAAGAGTTCCCACCGCGACGGGTGAGAACCGCGCCAGAAGTCGGCCTGCTTCGCTCAGCGGGTGGTGGGCAGCGTGAGGCGGGCGACGGTGCCGCCACCCTCGCGAGGCTCGAGCACGACCGAACCGCCGTGCAGCACCCCGATCTGGGCCACGATCGACAGCCCGAGGCCCGACCCCGGCAGCGTCCGTGCGGTGGTCGCCCGGTAGAAGCGGTCGAACACGCGCTCCCGGTCCTCCTCGGCGATCCCCGGTCCGCGGTCGGCCACCTCGACCACGCCGCCACGCACGGTCAACTGCACCGCTTCGCCGTTGGGGCTGAACTTCAGCGCGTTGTCGACGAGGTTGGAGACGGCCCGGTCGAGCATGGCGCGCCGGCCGTCGACCTCGCCCGCGCCTTCGACGTCGACCACGATCTCCTTGCCCGTCCGCCGGCGGAAGCGCGCCGCGACGTCGGTCGCCACCTCGCCGAGATGGACCGACTCGACCGGCTCCTGACTGCGCACGTCGGTTGCCAGCTCGACCATCTCGCTGACCAGGTTCGTCAACTCGTCGAGCTCGAGTCGGGTCTCGGCGATCAGCTGGGACTGTTGATCGGCGTCGAGGGTGGTCGCGTGCCCGAGGAAGTCGATGTTGGTGCGCACCGCGGTGAGCGGGGTCCGAAGCTCGTGGCTCGCGTCGACGACCAGACGTTGCTGCTGTTCGCGCGACGTGTCGAGCGCGATGAGCATGGTGTTGAAGCTGGCGGCGAGGCGCCCGACCTCGTCGTGACCCTGCACCGGGATGGGTGTCGTGAGGTCCTGGGTGGCGGCGATGTGCTCGGCGGTCTCGGTGAGCCGCTCGATCGGCCGGGTCGCGCGCCGCATCACCCACCAGGCCACCACGGCGGCGAGGGCGATGCAGCCGAGCGCGATCAGCACCAGGCGGTTGCGGAGCACGTCGATCACGTCGTCGCTCTCGGAGACCCGCCGGGCGATCTGCACCGCGCCGCCGCCCTTCACCGACGCGGTGATCATCCGGTACTCGGTGCCGCCGAGGTTGACGTCCCGGTAGCGCGACGGCGACGGTACCGCGGCGATCGCCCGGTCCCCCGCGTCGATGGGCAACGCAGGTTGGCCCGGGAGCGTGTTGGTGACGTTTCCCTTGCGGTCGATCAGCTGCTGCACCGCGTCGAACTCGAAATAGGGCCGCTGCTGGTTGTCGTCGGCGTCCCTCGGCGCGCCCCCGAAATCGCCCCCGAGATCACCCGGGGACTGCTGCACGATTCCCGAGGCGCGTTCGCGCAAGAACTTGTCGGTCTCGTTCCGCAACGCCTGCTTCGCGCTGTACTGCGCGGCGTACGCGCCGCCGATCACCGCCACCGCCACGATCGCCGCGACCGTGAAGGTGAGGCGGGTCCGCAGGGTCACGAGGACCGAGCCGTGTACCCGACTCCCCGCACGGTGTGGATCAGGCGCGACTCACCCGCTTCCTCGGTCTTGCGCCGCAGGTAGCTGATGTACACGTCGAGCGACTTCGACGACGTCTCGAAGTCGAATCCCCAGATGCGCTCGTAGATCTGCTCGCGCGTCAACACGATCCCCGCGTTGAAGAGGAGCAGCTCGAGGAGGTCGAACTCGGTCTTGGTCAGCTCGAGCTCACGGCCGCCACGCCACGCCTGGCGGCGCGCCGGATCGAGCGAGAGGTCGCCGACCCGGAGCACCTCCTCCTCGCCCGACATGCTCGTGCGTCGGAGGAGCGCGCGCAGACGGGCGAGGAGCTCGTCGAGCGCGAACGGCTTCACCAGGTAGTCGTCGGCGCCCGCGTCGAGGCCGGCGACCCGGTCGCTCACCTCGTGGCGGGCGGTCAGCATCAGCACCGGGGTGCGGTCGCCGCGCTCGCGGAGTCGGCGGCAGGCGGTGAGGCCGTCGACGTTGGGCATGAGGATGTCGAGCACGATCACGTCGGGCTGCGTCTCGAGCGCGCTGAGCAGCGCCTCGGCACCGTCGGCCGCGGTCGTCACCTCGTAGCCCTCGAACGTCAGCGCGCGCACCAGCGAGTCCCGCACGCTCTTGTCGTCTTCGGCGACGAGCACGGAACCGGACGTCGCACCGAAAGCCGACATGTCGTTGCTCCACCCTCGGTCGACCGGACGGATCCCGGGAATGCCCTGCACGGCCCCGTTCTACGGGGATCACGTAAGAAGGAGGTTAGAGGGATGGTTCGGACACCGCGAGAAACCCGGGACGCGCTCGCCGTTGAGCGCGTCCCGGGTTCGTGAGCGACCAGCTGGGGAGAGGCGTCAGCTCGTCTTCACGCACTGCGACGGGCCTTGCTTGAAGCCCGTCCGGAACGCTGCAACGCGCTCGAAGGCGGTCCCGCGGTCGGTCGATCCGTGGCTGCCGGCCACCAGCAGGGTGACCGCCTCGTCGAGGTCGCCGGGAGACAGCGACGCCGTGGGGTCGGCCGCCCACGCACCGGCCAGGCACTCCGCACCCGTGCGGGCCGCGGTCGTGCCGAGGGTGTCGCCGAGCTGGTGCTCGACCGACGACGACCACGCATCGGCGACCAGCACGGCGTCCGCGAAGTCGCCGATGGTGTCGTGGACCTGCTGGAGGACCGACGGGTCGTAGGTGATGGTGTCGGTCGACGAGCAGTAGACGACGGAGTCGCTGAGCACGCCGCCGTCGGTGGCGCCGGTGCACGGCGCCGCGTCGCCCGACGCGACGACGGTCGGCGCGGTGGTCTGCGCCTGCGTGCTCCAGTAGGACTGCAGGCTCCCGGTCACGATCGGGAGCAGGTCGGCGAGCGCGAGGTTCCCTCCGGTCGCCTGGTCCTGGTAGCTCGTGTAGCCCGATTCCGTGACCGCCGGCGGGTGGTCCTGGTAGTCGGCGCACGCGGCGGCGCCTCCCTCGTAGCCGTCCTGGAACGCGCCGACCCGGTCGAAGCCGTTGCCGTGCGCGCCATCCTGGGAGCCGTCGGTCCCGGACGGGTCGCTCAGCGTGAGCAGACCGGCGAGGGCGGTGTCGAGATCGTCCGTGGAGAGGTGCACGTTCTCGTCGGCGCTCGAGGCGACGTGCTGGGCCCACGCGCCTGCGAAGCAGTCAGCCTGCTGCTCCAGGTAGACGGTCGCCTGCGGCTGGTAGCCGACTCGGGCCTGCACCGCGTGGCCGAGCTCGTGGGCGAACACGAGGCCTACCGCGAACTCACCGAAGTTGCTGCGCAGCTTGGGGAGCAGTCCCTCCTCGTCGTAGGCGACGAAGTCACCGTTGCCGCAGTAGAACGCGTTCCCCGCGACCTCGTCGTAGGGCGCGCGGGTCTGGCCACCGTCGTCGCAGTTCGGCGGCGGGTTGCTCGAGGAGTACGGGTAGACGCGGTCGGTCGGGATCGCCTCGTAGGGCTGGCCGTAGACGTCGGGCATCGTCGCCGTCCAGAAGGCCTGGATGTCGGCGATGGTCGAGTCCACCGACGCGTCGTAGCGCGACGCCACCTGGGCGTCGGCGGCGCCGCCGATGCCGGCGACGACGCCGAAGGCCATCACCGTCGCCATGGTGAACGTGAGGATCCTGTTCCTGAGGGCGTGCCGGGTCGTGTCCATCGGGCGTTGAACGACGCACCGGTGCCGGCCGGTTCTCGGTGACTCTCAGGAAGTGCTCAGGATGCGCCCAGGGTCAGGCGCCGTCATAGCTCGGAGCCCGTGACTCGTCGGCCACCGCGCCGGGTACCGGCGGCAGCGACGACCACGGGAACATGATCCAGTCGTCGGTGCGGCGCCACACGTAGTCGCACTGCACGATCGAACGACTCTTCTCGTACAGGACCGCGGTGCGCAGCTCCTGCACCTGCGGCTTCACCGTGTCGGCGACGAGCGCCAGCGTCTCGCCGGTGTCGGCGACGTCGTCCACGATCAGGAGGTGTGCGTCGCTGAGGTCGATGAGATCCAGGTTCGGCGGCAGGATCACCGGCACCTCGAGGCGCTCGTCGACGCCCGTGTAGTACTCGACGTTGATCACGCAGCAACTCTTCATGCCGAGCGCGTAGGCCATGGAGCCCGCGATCAGCAGCCCGCCCCGGGCGATGGCGAGCAGGAGGTCGGGCCGGAACCCGTCGGCGACGACGGTGCCCGCCAGCTCCCGCCCGGCCGCTCCGAACTGCTCCCACCCGAGGATCTCACGCCGCGTGTCGCCGCTCATCAGTCACAAGTGGCGCGTGCGGGCGGGTGCTGTCCATCCCGGGGCGTTCGTCCGGGGAAGCCGTGACCGTGGCCCGCGGTGACGACGGTCACGGGCCGTAACGCCCGGCGAGGACGCGGCGATGTCATCCTCATCGGGGGCGTGCCGTCCCGAGACCTGCCCGCGGGACGGCACACCTTCGTAGCTCCGTCCGCCCGGCGCTCAGGGCGTGTCGGTGGCCTCGTCCTCTTCGTAGGTCAGGATCTCGCAGCGGACCACCTGCCACGCGGGCAGATCGACTGCCACCGCCGCGTCGTGGAACACGTCGAGGCCCTGCTCGAGGACGTCGATCGGGTTCACGCTGGTGGTGTCGAGCGAGAACCGGGCGCCATAGCGGTCGTGCGCCTCGCTCCCGGCCACCGCCGCGCTGTACGGCTCCAGCGCGCGTTCGAACGCCACCAGCTGGTCGTCATAGCGCTCGTCGGTGTCGGCGGGATCACCCACCGCGTCGATGTCGATCGTCCAACCCTGCTCCTCCATGAGCGGGGAGCGTACGTGGTCCGGGCGGTCGACCGACGGCTCGGCCTCGCCGCGGCATCGCGCGAGCGAGCGCGTTCTCGTCCCCGCCGCTCCGGCGGGGACGAGAACGCCTTTGGCCTAGGACGCAGGTGCAGCCGTCGTGGTGGTCACGCCGGTACCGCCGTTGCTCTCGTACTGCTTGATGAGGGCGGGGTCGCCGACGATCTTGCCCTTGACCGGCTTGCCGTTGTTGTAGACCTTCCACTTGCCGTTCTTGACGCTCGCGAACCAGAGGCAACTGCTGGTCACGACCTTGCCGAAGTTCTCGGGGCTGAAGTTGCGCGGCGAGCAGGTGAGGCCGGCGTTGTCGTAGATGCCACCGTTGGTCTTGCGGATGCCGTCGACGAACCCCTGACGGGTCGGGTTCTTCCCGGCGTTCTGCAGCCCGACGATCGCCAGGTCGCACGAGACGTAGCCCGTGTACTCCCCGAATCCGGGGACACCGGTGAAGCCCGCGTACTTCTTGAGGTTCTGCTGGAACGTCTTGACGGCCTTGCCGCCCAGCTCGACCGGCTTGTACGCGGTCTGGAACAGGTCGGTGTCGGTGAGTGTCGCCGCCGCCGGTTGGTCGAGGAGGGCCTGGCCGTACCCGGTGGCCGAGACCGTGGCCTTCATGGGGACGTTGTTCTGCTGCAGACCCTGCACGATGGCGATGTTCGTGCTGGTGTCCAGCGGCATGTAGATCGCGTCGGCGCCGGAGTTCTTCACGCCGAGCACGATCGGTCCCACGTCGGTGGTGCCGAAGTCGACCGAGGTGTTGAGGTATCCACTCTCGAGACCCGAGGCCTTCGCCGCGTAGGTCTCGGTGGCCTTGGCGGCCTCGCTCGACGACGGGGACACGCCGTACCCGACCGCGGCAACGCTCTTGGCGCCGAGCTTCTTCATCACATTGGTCACGTTGTCGTACGTGATGCCGGGCACGGGGGTGCCGTCGCCGTACGCGGAGATGATGTTCTCGTTCCCCTTCTCGTAGTAGTAGGAGCCGTCGAAGCCGCCACCGAGCATCGGCACGTTTTCGTCGTTCAGGAACCGGTAGGTCGTGAAGGCGAATGCGGAGTCGTTGATCACGATGAACGCGTTGCGGTTCTGGACCAGATCTTTCGCGGCGTTGAGGTTGTTGGCCGACTGGTCGTCGATGGCCTCGAGCTTGATCTTGCGGCCGTTCACACCGCCTTTCGCGTTCTCGGCGCCGATCCGAGCTTTGCAACCGGTGGTGGAGCCCTTGCTCGCCGACGCCGCGACCCCTGTCTCGGATGCGATGTAGCCGAGTGTGATGTCCTTGGCAGTGACGCCCGGGGTGCTCCCCGACTGGGCGCCCGCACTCGTCGCCGCGCTCAACCCGGCGCCCGTCGCAAGACCCACCCCGGCGAGCAGCGCGATCGCACGCAGCCCCCATGTCCTCGGTCGTTTCATGGTTCCCCCCTGGTGAGGACCCGCTGTCGGGTCATCGTGTTTCGATCAGCGCACAGTCACGCCGGGTCGAGCTTGATATGCCTGAGGCCGGCGATCTCCATGATCACATGGTTCGCGGCCGGGATCACCGCGGGCATTCACTCCGCTGCCTCCAGGACGAGCGGCAGTTCCACGAGTCGTCGCACCATGAGGCTGAGGTGGTGGTGCAGGGGCGGGACTTCCGGATCGATCGTGAAGGACGTCGTGCGCGCCAGCAGCTGTTCGAACGCGACCTTGGCCTCGACTCGTGCGAGCGGCGCACCGACGCAGAGATGGATGCCCCACCCGAAGCCGACGTGCTGACGAGGATTGGGCCGATCGAGATCGATCTCGTCGGGGTTCGAGAATGCAGCACCGTCGCGATTCGCGGCGGGCCAGGCCAACACGAGCGTCGATCCCTCAGGAAGGGCCACACCACCGAGCTCGGTGTCGCGGACTACGTGCCGGTAATGGCCTCGGAAGGGCGGGTCGATCCGGCACGCTTCCTCGACAAATGCCGGAATGAGCTGCGGCTCGCGTCGCAAACGGTCCTGGAGGTCGGGACGCTCAGCCAGGATTCGAACTCCGGTGCCGGTCAAGCTCGTCGTCGATTCGCCTCCGGCCGAGACCAACAGGAACAAGGTCGCGAGTGCCTCCACCTCGGTGAGCTCGCCGGCGTCGACCGCGCCTCCACACACCCCGATCAAGGTGTCTGGGTCGTACTGATGCGTCTCACGCATTGCGAAGTACGCGTCGACGACCGGTCCGACGTTCATCATGGGCGCACCGAGCTCGGCGAAGCGTTCGTCGGTCACGAACCCGCTGATCGCTTCGACCGATGCGTAGCCCTGTTCCTTGAGCGCGGGTGCCGCAGAGTCCTCGAGGCCGAGGACGCGAGCCACCATGACCATGGGAAGCGGCTCCGCGAGTTGGCTCATCCACTCGATGTGTCCAGCCGGCAGCGCCTCATCGAGCACACGGTCGACGAGCTCGCGGAACTCGGGTTCCATCTCCTGCATGGCCGACGTGGAGAGGCGGGGGGTGATGACCTTGCGCTGCCGGGTGTGGTCAGGAGGGTCCGCGGTGGCGAGCACGGAACCCTGGCTGGTGTCGATGTCCGAATCGGCGGACACGCCACGCAAACCCGGTGCCCCGTTGTTGGCGTGGTGGTGAAGGAACTGGCTGCTCACGCTGGAGTATTGGCCTGGTTTGGCGACGACCTCGTGGATGAGGTCCATCCGCGTCACCAGGAACGTGCCGGCGCCGGGCAGCTCGTGCACAGGGTCCATGTCTCGCAGCCGCACGTAGTACGCGTACGGATCTTCGACGACTTCCGGATCAAACAGCGGATCGTTCACCGCACTGGTCAAGGCACACACCCCCGGGATCCCGCGCCTATTTCCGTACACCATACCGAAAATTGGTGCGCAGTCAAGCTCGGTCTATGGGTAACGCTGTGCTCCCCTCACGGGTGCCGCGTGTGCGCGCCTTCGTCGTGGCCACCGACCGGGGCTCGAGTTTCGCCTTGAGGCCCTCGATCAAGGCGTCGAACCCGAACTCGAAGATCTCGTCGCGTGACAACTGCGTCTCGTCCGCGGTGGACTCCACGGCCGCCGCCGCGGGGCCGCCTGCGCCGACGACATCGACGTCGACGTCGATCTGGCCGACCATGAACGTGAAGAGCGCCGCAAAGGCGAGTGACGCGTCGGGTGGCGTGAAGCCGGCACTCGCCAGGATCGACATCACGCCTTCTGCCAATCGTGTGCCTTCGGCTGACTCGCGCCGATCGAACGACAAGCCCGGGAACTCGCCCAGGGCGCTGCGGGCATCGCGCTCGAGCTGCTTGAGTCGCTCCTCCCAAGGGCCCTCATCGGGCTCTGGGACCTGGACCGGGCGCAGGACGTGGTCGAGCACCAGCTCGTACAACGCGTCCTTGTTGGCGACGTAGTTGTAGATCGTCATCACTGGCACCCCGACGTGCTGCGCCAGTGCGCGCATGGACACGTCCTCGAGCGGCATCGCCCACGCGAGTTCGACCGCCGCGTCGACGACTTGCTCCTCGGTGAGCGACCGAGGGCGCCCTCGCTTCGCGCGAGCGTTCGTGGACGGCGTCAATTCGATTCGCCAACGGTAGGGCATCCCAGCGCGATGCGATCACCTACCGACCAGACGAGTGGCGCCGCAGGAACAGGTAGATACGTTGCTGCTCATGTGCCGAGTGATCTTCGCTGCGTTCGACTCGCCCGACGTGCCGGACGGCACGCTCGGGGAGCACTGGGATGGCCGGGCAGTGGTGTCGATGGCCAGCTCCACCTTCGAGCCCCTGACCAGCACCGGTGTCGTGGGCCGCCCGAGACTCGAACTCGGAACCTGCGGGTTAAAAGCCCGATGCTCTGCCAGTTGAGCTAGCGGCCCGGTGCTGCACGATAACCCGCCGGCCTTAGTGGTCCGCCTCGGCGGCGAACCGACGTCGCCTCGCTCTGAAGTTGCGGCCAACCTGGTGGAGCTAGGCAGTCGACCTCCTCCGTAGGTTCGTTTCGCGTTCGCCCGGGGCCCTTCAGACGTCGTACACACCTTCGCTCAGGTTGATGCTCGTGAGCGCTCGCTGGTAGCTCTCCATTGCCTTCCGGATCTCGTTGCTGGCATGTGCCTGCACGCGAGCGAGAGCCGGTGAAATGGAGTCCGTGAGAGCGGCACGGGCCGCTTCGGCCCCCGCGCGTTCATCAGCGTCGCGGATGCCGGCGCGGGCCTCATTGATCTCGCCCTCGAGCCACGCCGTGGGTCATTTCCAGCTGCCCGTCGTAGACCTTGGCGATGAACCTTTGGCCAAGGCTGCGCCACTGGTCGCGGGCGAGCATGTGCAGGCCCCGCGGGTTGCCGTCAGGCCAGTCGGCAGTGGTGATATCGGGGTGGGCGCCCAACGCCTCGATGACGGCCCCCCACGCGTCGTCATACCTGGGGTCGCTGCCCATCAGCGGGCTGCTCAGCACTACTTGGGCCAACTCGCAGGTCTCAACCCAGCGCACGAGCTCCGCCGACGCCTCGTCCAGCTTCACGGCTACCGAATGAATGGCGTGAGGCTCCCATCGCCAGACCCTCTGGTCACGCCACAGCGCCCGCGCGAGGCGCGTCCCAAGGTGTTCAAGGAGCGGCGTATCCGTCCGCGGCAAAGACTCCAAGACGTCCTGCTCGAACCGTTCGTACTCCAGAGGATCCTCAGCAAGCGGCCCATCGGTGATGATCCCCAGCACCTTCGAGTATGCGCCGTGCTTCAAGGCGTTGGCACGCGAGACAGCCTTACCGGCCTCCCAACGAGGACCGCGACTTTTGGCGCCGTTGAGCCGACGAGCCACAATCTGCTTCTCGGTGCGCGGCGGAGGCGGGGGCGGCTCCACCACCGGGGAAGTCATCACGGTTCCTGCCGGCTCCCGCTCGGGCGCAGGCTGCTCGACCTCGGGAGGTTCCGTCTCCTCGCCGTCGAGGGGGTACGGCCAGTTCTCGTCAACCATGGTTCATTCCTTCCGAATGCGGCAGGCATATCCCCGCCGTCACTACTTAGTTGGATGAACGCGTGGTCTGACTGGGTATAACTATCCCCACTATGGCGCGGTGCCACGTTGTCGCCTTACGACGGCGGATCGGAAGCGAGCGAGGGAGCTCGGTCGCACGCTGGAGAGGGAACGAAACGCGCGCGGATGGTCAATCCGAGAACTTTCGGATCGGGCCGGCGTTCAGTACGAGACGACTCGGGCGCTGCTCGTTGGTCGGAATGCGGGCCCAAGCTTCTTCCTCGTGAGCGCCGTCGCCGCCAGTCTGGGGCTCTCGCTCGAGGCACTCGCAGACGTCAAGGCACGCCGACTCGACGTCGAGCTCGAGGAGCGAACGAGAGAATGCGATGGTGACTAGCGAGACCTTGGTGACTAGCGAGACCTTGCCAAACGGCGAGGCTCACTGCTGACAGCGGGCAAGTGTTCCCACGTCCATCGAGGATCGGCGGGTCGATGATGTCGCGTCGTCGGCCACCGGACATCGGAAACTCGTCGAAACAGTCGGGTGTGATCTCAGCGGATGAAAGGCCCAAGCCCGAAGCGGCCCCGCACGATCTACCAGGTGAGCCAGCCCTCCGTGCGCCTTGGCGCAGGAGTGTCGGGCTGCAGCCGTGCGCGGTGACGGTTCCTGCGCCACCAGGCACGACGGTGCGCCTTGGTCTCCTTCGCCAGCCAGCGCGGCGGATCTCGTCGCATCGTCCTGCTCACAGCGTCGACGGTAGACCACCCGCGCACGTCAATGTTCGTTGCGCGCAACAGCGTGATGGAAGAGTCTCGTCGACCGCAGGCAACGCTTCGCGGGTTCCGTCCACGGCTCCGACCGTTCGCAAGGGCGCCCAGAAACAGTGATCCAGATGTCACACGTGTGCGTTGCGGGCGGAACGTTGGCTCGTGACTCCGATGTCGTTGGGGATCCTCGTCGCCCTGCTCGCTACCCGAGCAGTTCGCCGATGGCACGCAGCTCGTCCTTGGTGATCGCGGTCACTGGACGCCAAGAAGTGCGCGTACACACCCAAGGTCGTGGCGGCGTTGGCGTGCCCGAGCCGTCCGCTCACCGTTCGGACGGGCACGCCGGCGGCAAGGAGCTGCGTTGCGTGCGCGTGCCTGAGGTCATGAAGCCGAACGCCATGGAATCCGAGACGGTCACGAAGGACCATGAAGTTGTGACTCACGTTGTCCGGATACCAGGGTCGGGCGCCGTCGAGTTCGTGGCTGAAGAGATACGCCTCCGGCGACATCGAGATGCCCTCGGCGCCTGCGCCGCGCCTGCAAGAAGGAGCGCTGGTCTTCCAAGATGGCGAGGGTCGTCGAGTCGAGAGCGATCTTGCGGATCGAGCGCGTCTTCGTCGTCTTGACCACGGTGCTCTGTCCCCTGACGGTGATCAACGCTCGACGAATGATGAGCGTTCGCGCATCGAAGTCGACATCGCTCCAACGCAACGCACACGCCTCGCCACGTCGAAGGCCCGTTGCCGCCATCAGCCGGAGGAGCCGCGCGAACGGCGGGTTCGTCTTCTGCGCCGCCGCAATCAGCGCCTGTACCTGATCGACATCAGGCGGGTCGACCTCGGCACGACGCAACCTCGGCGGAGATGCCTGCAACGCGGGATTCGACTCGAGCAGACCCCACTTCACAGCCTGCGCAAGTCCACATCGGATGATCGAGTGCGTATGGCGCACCGTGCCGGTCGCCAGGCCCTGGTTACGACGTAGCCCGATGCTCCACCAGTTGAGCTGATGGCCTGGGTCCGTCACGATTGCGGGAAGGAGAGCGTTCGGCGGTCGCCGACCACGAAATCGTTGGAGGGGGAGTCGTGACCTCGATCGAGACGGACTACCTGGTGATCGGTGCAGGGGCAACCGGTATGTCATTCGTCGACGCCCTGATCGATGCCGACCACGACTGTGACGTGGTCATGGTGGATCGCCGGCACGCCCCGGGCGGCCACTGGAACGATGCCTACCCGTTCGTCCGTCTCCATCAGGCGGCCGCCTGCTACGGCGTCAACTCGCGACCCTTGGGCACCGATCAGCTCGACGAGCGCGGCCTGAACGCCGGCCTGTACCAGCGAGCGGATTGCGTGCAGATCTGTGACTACTTCCGCCGCGTGCTGGACGAGCACCACGTGGCGTCGGGACAGGTGCGGTTCTTCCCGATGTCCAACTACTTGGGGCTTGAAGCCACGGATGTCGCCTTCGTTGCCGCCCTCACGGGAGCGACGACGGAGGTCAAGGTCCGACGTGCCGTCGTCGACGCCCGCTATCTCGAACCAACGATCCCGTCGCGGCATACGCCCTCCTTCACGATCGACACGGATGTCCGATGCGTTTCCGTGAACGAGCTGCCCGACGTCAAGGAACCTGCGACGGGTTACACGATTATCGGCGGCGGTAAGACCGGCTCCGACGCGTGCACCTGGCTGCTCGAGAACGGTGTCGATCCCGACCACATCCGGTGGGTGCGGGCCCGCGACGCGTGGATGTGGAACCGCGCTTACCTTCAGCCCCTCGAACTCGTGACCGACACCGTCGACGGGGTGTCGCGCTGCGCCGAAGCGTCGGCGGAGGCCGACAGCATCGACGACCTGTTCGCGCGGCTCGAAGCCTGCGACCAGCTGCTCCGCCTCGACGAGAAGACCGTGCCGACGATGTACCACGGCGCGACGCTGACCGTCGCCGAGCTGGAGCGTCTGCGGACGATCGAGAACATCGTGCGACTCGGGCGCATCAAGACGATCCGCGCCGACCAGATCGTGCTCGAACGAGGAACGATCCCGACCGACCGCGGGCAGCTCCATGTCGACTGTTCCGCTGCCGGGCTCGGCAAGGCGCCAGCCCGCCCGATCTTCGAACGTGGGCGCATCACCCTCCAGTGCATCAGCACGGTGTTCCCGACGTTCAACGCCGCGGTCATCGGCTACCTCGAAGCGAGCCGAGGCGACGACGAGGTCGCCAAATCCCGACTCTCGCCCACGAATCGCTATCCCGAAGCAGCAGAGGACTGGATACCGAACATGCACGGCCAGTTGGAGTCGCTCGGTCTGTGGAACGCCGAACCCGACATGACGACGTGGTTGGAGTCGAGCCGCCTGAACATCGCCCGGGGGATGTTCGACAAGGCAGACGAACCTCGGATGGCTGAGGCGATCACGAGACTCGTCACGTACACCGAACCCGCCGTGCAGAACCTGGAAAGGCTCAACGGGGCCTGACGACCCCACACGGTGGACGTTCGAAGCGTCGCCGATCGTCGGCGTAGCACTTCTCCGCGACAACGCCTTCCGCAGGCGTCGGATGACTGTTCCAACGGTTGCTTGGCGCTGGCTTTGTAACGGACGCACCACTCGGGCCAAAGACGTTCCCCTCCTTGACCCGGCGATCGGGGACACTCGCGCTGTTCAGTTGCGACGCCGCGGCATTCAGCTGGTTGTTGCCTGCCAACTGCTGATCCGGGTGATCTCGATAAGCAGCACGGGCCCCGTCGGGCGCTGCTCGCGATATTGACCGTACTTCGCGGCCAGCAGGTCGACTGCCTCCTCGCGCGCGCTGCCGTGCTCGATCACCCGGCCACGCCCCGAGATCCGTACCCACCACAACAATGACCAGTCGTCGTCGTAGTAGTCGACCATCAACTGAACATCTGGCGTCCGACGTACGTTCTCCAGTCGCCGCAGCTGCAACGTCCGCTTCGGCTTCCCGTCGACGACCGACACGACTTGATCATCGGACATCGCGAAGCAGATCGGCACGACGTGCGGCCGCCCGTTCGCATCCACCGATGCCAGTCGCCCAACTCGCGCCGCGGCGATTCTCCGTCGTGCCTCTTCTTCAAGCATCCGGCCATCTTCGCCTCCCCGCGGCGCTCCGAAGACGACTTGCACCGCAATGCGCATAGCCGCGCTGGTAGGGGCGGCCCATCCGGCGTTCTGGGATGCGGCTCGAACGATCAAGCGCCCCCGTCGAGGATCGGCCGAGGCATGCCAGGCGCGACGGTCCTGGCCAGGATCCCAAGCGTCGCTCGCAGCGCCGATTCGGGAACGATCGGGAACGGGATCGTCTCGCGGTACTGCTCGTGAATGCCCGACCAGTCGTAGAACTGGGTCACGACGCAGCCCTCGGGAATCTCTTCGATCTCGTAGCCGTACACGTGCCCGATCGACGGTTGGAGGAACGCGCTCTCGATCGTCCATGCGATGCGCCGGTCCTGTTCGAACTCGGTGATCCGCACGCCGACGTCGTAGAGCCCGAGGGGGAAGTCGTTGAGCGCTTCCCGGTCCATGTGGACGGTGAAGACGTCTCCGACTGCCGTCGCACGGTCACCGGACGCGGACATCAGCATCCCGGACGCGTCGATGGCTACGTGCCCCTCAGGGCTCGACACGATGGCGAACACCTCCGAAGGCGTCGCCGCGATGGCCCGGCTGACTTCAATGCGCTGATCACTCATGGGCCGCATCCTTGCAGGCGCCGGCTCGCCGAGCACCTGGACCCGCCGCCCTCGTTCTGGACCCGCCGCCATCGAGCCGGCGATCGCGGACATTCAACAGAGGTCAGACTTGAGCGGGTTCTGGAATCACGTGGGTGTCACCGGCCTCGACGCAAATGCGTGCGCTCACTTATGTTGCAGAAGCAAGTTGCGATGCTACGTTACTCTCATGGATCGCGATCTCAGTCGCTTGTTGCATGTGCTGACCGCGCGTTTGGATCGGGCGGCGGACCGCATCCTGATGGCGGAAGAGCACGTGCCCTACCGACGCTTTCTCGTCCTGTTCGCGGTGAGCGAGCTCGGACAAACCACCCAGCGAGGTCTTGCCGAGTGGCTCGGTGTGACCGAACCTTCGGTCAGTCGCATGACGCGAACGCTGCAGGAAGAGGGATGGCTCTCGGTCGAGCCTGAGCGTGGAGGCGGAAACCGTCGTTGCGTCACCCTGACTCCCGACGGTAAGCGACTCGTGTCGAAATGCGGACGATTGCTCGAGCGGCGCTTCACTGACCTCGTGAAGGAAGCTGACCTCTCCTACGACAGCTATCGCCAAGGCACCGTCGCACTCCTGGAGGCGTTGGGCGGATTCGGCGATCGGTCGGCAACGCCTGTGGCAGCGTCGCCGTCGCGCGGGTCGATGCGCGCCAAGCGAACGGCGCGACGCGCATGAGGGCCGAGAGCACGACGACCTTGTCAGCACCTGATGGGACGAGGATCGGGGTCCACTCATGCGGGTCCGGTGAACCGCTGATCGTGTTGGGTGGGGGGCTTCGTTCGGCCGTCGATTACCAACCCTTCGCCGAAGCCCTCCAAGACGACTTCGAGGTCCATCTCGTTGACCGTCGTGGCCGTGGACTGAGCGGACCTCTAGGACCCAACTACTCGCTGGACACCGAAATCGACGACTTGTTGACGGTGCAGTCGGCTGTCGGAGCTTCGCTCATCTTCGGGCATAGCTACGGTGGCCTCGTCGCTCTCCAGTGCGCCGCCCGATCCAACGTGTTCAGACGCATCGCCGTCTACGAACCGGGTGTATCGATCGATGGCTCGATTCCGACAGGCTGGATCAACGACTACCAACAACTCCTTGCGGGGGGCAAGCGGCGCAGAGCCTTCGCGTACTTCGTCCAACAGGCCGGACAAGCTCCCGGGCCCATCGCACACCTGCCCCTGTGGTACCTCGGCATCGTCCTGCGGCTCGCGATACGCGGAGAAGCATGGCGTCGAATCGACCCGCTCTTGGAAGCCAACGCGACCGAGCACCAACAGGTCGCTGCGGCAGACAACCGACCAGCGACCTACCAAGACATCGACGCCAGCGTCCTGCTCCTCGGCGGTAGCCGCAGCCCTGCATTCATGACCACAGAACCCTTCACCTTGCTCGAAGCCGCCATCCCGTCAAGTCAGAGCGCCATCCTCGACCGCCTCGATCACCTCGCACCCGACGAGAAGGCACCACGACGCGTCGCCGACCTGGTCCTCGCGTTCTTCATCCCGGAAGACAAGCCCTCCGCCAACCGGCCACTCGAACTTCCCCCAGGTTGACCGCCGCCCAATCCGAACCACCATCGGACGTCAGCATCCGTCCCCGAAGTGTGCCGATCGGGGACGCGCTCAGATTCTTTGGCCCGCTTATGGCCGAGGTGATCGCGGGCGGTCAGCGCCGTTCGATGCCTGCTCACGGGACGTCGGGCCCGTAGCCCGATGCTCCGCCAGGAGATCGAGTGACCCCGGGCGCGCCCCACACTCCGCGGCGCCCGAGGGCCAATTGGCGCGGTCGTCGACACGGGTCGGGAATGACCCGGGGATCATGATCCGATGGCCGCGTCCGCTCGCGGGGCGCCTTCCCCAATGCCTGGCGCTCGTCGATGCTCGAGTGCCTCACCACGTTCATGCGTGAACCTCCTCGGGATCGCGAAGAAGACCGTGGAGCCTGAAGACCGGCCAATCCCCGCGCAGACGGTCCAAGGGGACCAGACTGGCGCGGTCGGGGCGAGGCATCGCAAACGCTCGTCGGCGAGCGGAACACGAAACGCACCACCGAGGAGGCGGTTCCCACATGTCCTGGCGCTTGCGTTGGCGGATCTACGAGTACGTCCGAAACAGCTTGTGGATCGTCCCGGGCTTGTTCCTGGTCCTGGCCATCGCACTGGGCATCGTCCTCCCGGATGTCGACGAGGGAACGAAGACCACGATCGGTCTTTCGTTCGGATCAGGCGCGGCGGAATCGATCCTCGGTGCGATCGCGGGTGGGATGATCACGTTCACGGGCTTCGTGTTCTCGGTCCTGCTGCTCGCGGTGCAATTCGGGTCGAGCCAGTTCTCGCCGCGGATGCTGCGCCGCTTCCTGCGCGATCCGGTGACGA
The DNA here is from genome assembly GCA_963750045.1 of uncultured Actinomycetes bacterium. GTDB lineage: Bacteria > Actinomycetota > Acidimicrobiia > IMCC26256 > DASPTH01 > DASUAS01. The sequence continues at coordinate 620,699 of CAVVPD010000007.1, forward strand.
AGGTCGCCCTCGGGGTGTTCATCGGCACCTTCATCTACGCGCTGATGGTCTTGCGAACCATCGGCCTCTCCAACGATCCGAAGTTCGTCCCCGACAACTCGATCACCGTCGCGTTGTGGTGGCTGCTGCTCAGCATGATCCTGTTCCTGCGCTTGATCAGCAAGACCACACAAGGCCTGCGGGTCGCGTCGGTGGTGAAAGATCTCGGCCGAGACGGAGCGAAGGAGATCGCGCGCTTCTACGGCGACGCAGCCGCGGACCCAGTCGAGGACGCCGCCGAGCCGGAGCCATTCACCGAACCCTCGCGGCCGGTCGAGTACGGCGGCACACCTGGCGTCTTGCAGAGCGTCGACGCCACAGGGCTCGTCCTGATGGCAAGGGAGTCGGACGCCGTCCTGGAACTCGTTCCCGCGATCGGTGACTTCATCGCTCCGGATGCGATCCTGTTTCGCATCAACGGCGGCGCGGGCATTGATCCCGAGCGACTCCGCCGATCCGTAGCGGTGGGCGACGAACGCACCATGGGCCAGGATCCCGCCTTCGTGCTGCGACTCCTCGCCGACATCTCCTCGAAGGCGCTCTCCCCCGGCATCAACGATCCCACGACGTCCGTCCAGGCGCTCGACCAGATCGAGTTGTTGCTTCGACTGCTCGCACGACGCCGACTGACTCCCGGCGAGCGCCGCGACGAGACCGGGCGGGTACGACTCCGCTATCCCGCGCAATCCTGGGATGACTTCCTCAGCATCGCGCTCGACGAGGCGCGCGTCTTCGGGGCCGGCTCCGCGCAGGTCACCCGCCGCCTTCGCGCCCTGCTCGACGACCTGCACGACGCGGTACCGGCGCCACGACACGCGGCGGTCGAAGCCCAGCGGGCGCTGCTCGAAGCGACGGTCAGGCGCAGCTTCGAAGAGCCGGCGGAGCGTGAGATTGCCGCGACGGCCGACCGCCAAGGTCTCGGGAGCTCGCGGCCCGTCCCCGAACGCACCGGCGACCCCGGACCGGTGTAGGGCTGCCGTCGCAGCTCCAGTACGGCACGCCGCTGCGTCGGCGTGAGCGGAACCGTCGACGCGGCGCACGATGACCACGACCGGACTACCCCGGGTCGGATCTGTCGTTCCCGCCGCGATGTCGGTCGATCCAGTCGAGCGAATCCTCATGAGCGTGGCGGAGGCCGGCGCCGAGGCGTTCGCCCGACAGGTAGACGTCCTCCGGGGGGACGATGTCGGTCACGCGCACCGCTCGAAGCTGGTTGACGAGTTGGTCGTTGAGTGACACGAGCACGAGCTTGCTCCCGACGGCGCGCAGCGACTCGGCATAGCGTTTGAGGACGTCGGTGAACGTGGAGCCGACGTCGGTGCGGCCCCGGAGTCGCAGGATCACGACCGCGTTCGTCGACCGTTCGGTGACACCGGGGAGCTGCTCCTCGAAGACCGGCGCCGACGCGAAGAAGAGGCTGCCGTACGGCTGGAGGATCACGACTTCGTCGGGTGGGACCTCGGACGGCGGCTCGACCTCGACCATGTCATTCGGTGCTGCGATACGCCATTGCTTGATCGTCACGCGGTTCGAGCGGCCGACGACGAACAGGATCGCGGAGAGGCCGACACCCACGAGCACTGCGTACTGCAACGCGATCAGCAACGTGAGCGCGAACGTGGCCGACACCACCGTCGCCTGCACCGGACCCGTCTTCCACACCGAATGCAGGTCGGCGACCCTGACCGTGCGCACACCCACCACGATGAGCAGCCCGGCGAGTGCGGGCATCGCGATGTACCCGACGACGCTGCCGAACACCAGGATCACCACCAGCATCGTCACGCTCGCGACGAACAGCGCGACCCGCGACTTCGCGCCCGCCGTTGCGACCAGCGACGTCGCCGACATCGACCCACCCACCGGCATCCCCTGGAAGAACCCGCACGCGACGTTCGCGGCGCCCTGGCCCACGAAGTCGCGCGACACGTCGGGATAGGTGCCGTCGGGGTTCGGGAAGTTCGCCGAGATCCCCGCCCCCTGCACCAGCCCGACGAACGCCAGCGAGACCGCCGGAACGATGAGCTCCGGGACGAGGCGCAGCAACGGCAGCTGCGGCGCCGGCAACGAGCGCGGGATGTCGGTGATCGCCCGCAGCTGCTCGACGTCGAGACCCAGTGCCCACACCACGCCCGAGGCCACCACCACCGCCACGACCATGCCGAGCGAACCCAGCCGGGTCCGCTCCAGCAGCACGATCAACCCGATCGTCAGTGCTCCGATCACCATCGACGGCACGCTCAGCCCACCGACGTTCCAGAGGTGATCCACCGCGCGAGTGACCCGGTTCGCGCCTTCCCCCCGATATCCGGTCAAGTTGTCGATCTGGCCGAGGATGATGTTCACCCCCACCGCGCTGATGAACCCCACCATCACCGCGTTCGAGACGAACCGCAGTGCCACACCCAGCCGCAAGAAGCCCGCCGCCAACATCACCATCCCGGTCAGGATCGACAACGTGAACAGCGCACCCGCCGGATCGCGGTCACTGTGCACCACACCTACATCCGCGACCAGCACCGCCATCGCGCCCGTCGCCTGCACAGCCATGAACGACGAGCTCGTGAAGCACGCGCCCGTGCACGTCCCCACCAGGTACGCGTAGAGACCGAACACGGGGTTCACCCCCGCGAGGAGCCCCCCGGCCAGACCATCGGGGACGCTCTCCACCCCCAGCACCAGCCCGGCCGCGGCGTCGGCGCGCAACGTCCTGCGTCGCATCACTGTGCAGCCCGGTCGACCAAGGAGATCACGTGCCACTCTCGACTCGAGGCCCTCGGGCCGTCGCTTCTCGTCTGCATCGATGACGTGGCGCGGTCGGACCGCGGCCTGACACGACCGCGGCCCGACCGTTCAGCGGATTCGACGAGGAGATCGCCGAAGCGGGCGGAGCCTCCAACGACCTCAAGCTCTACGCGCCGCGGCATGCAACGCGCGAAGCGATCGTGCTCAGACGTCGCCCCCAGCCCACTCGTCGAGGCGGCCGCCGTGCACGACCAGGCCCCAGATGACGAGCAGGTCGATCACGATCATGGTGAACGACCAGAACGGGTAGTGCGGCAGGTACGCGAGCTGCAACAACGCGTTGAGACCGGCGACGATCACGCCGACCATGCGCCCGAACATGTTGCCGCTGAAGATCAGGAGTCCGGCCAGGATCAAGATCACCCCCCAGATCAGCACCGCCCAACCCCACGTCTTGAGGTTGTTCGTGACCGGGAGTTGCCCGCCGCTGCCGCCCGCGAGGCCCTTCAGGTAGCTGTCGTTCGTGATCGCCACCAGCCCGTCGAAGACGTTCATGAACCCGACGATCAGGATCATGATCCCCGCGAACAGCTTCCAACCTGCACCGTTGCTCTCTTCCATGGGTGTCTTCCCCCTCACGAGAATGGGGGACGTGGTGCCCCCCTGTGCTCGGGGCGAGTCTCCGCCGATCGGCTCCCCGGGGCAAGCACCCGTCGCGGGCCCGTCGTTCGCACCCGGTCGCCCCATCCGGGCCATCATTGCCCCGGTCGAAAGGCGACGCAGCCGAGCGCGACCGCAGAGGAAAGGGAACCAGCGATGACCGACACGACGGTGACGAGCGAAGGCGCCGCGGGCGCGGCCAAGGCCGTGCTCGTCACGCTGGCCGCGGCGCAGTTCGTGATGATCCTCGACGCATCGGTGATGAACGTGTCGATCGCGACCGTCGCCAAGGACCTGGGGACGACGGTCACCGGCATCCAGACCGCGATCACGATGTACACGCTGGTGATGGCGTCGCTGATGATCACCGGCGGGCGGATGGGCGCCATCCTCGGCCGCAAGCGTGCCTTCACCATCGGTTGCGTGATCTACGCGTGCGGGTCGTTGACGACGGCGGTGTCGCCCAACCTCGGCGTCCTGTTGTTCGGGTGGTCGTTCCTCGAAGGCGTCGGCGCCGCGTTGGTGATGCCGGCGATCGTCGCGCTCGGTGGCGTCGAACTTCGCGAGACCCGACCGGCCGCGGGCGTACGGCCTGGTCGCGGCGGGCGGCGCGATCGCGGTGGGCGTCGGCCCGTTGATCGGCGGGCTGTTCACCACGTACTGGTCGTGGCGCTACGTGTTCGTCGGCGAGGCGCTCGTGATCGGCGTGGTCCTCCTGCTCAACCGGCGCACCGCCGACACGCCGAAGGAGGAAGGGGCCCGTCTCGACCTCATCGGCACCTTGCTCTCGGCCCTCGGCCTCGGCCTGATCGTCTACGGGGTGCTGCGCTCGGGCACCTGGGGATTCGTGCAACCCAAGCCGGACGCGCCGACCTGGTTGGGGCTCTCGCCGGTCATCTGGTTGCTGCTCGGCGGCGGCGCGGTCCTGTTGGGCTTCCTCGCCTGGGAGAAGTACCGACGCGACGCCGGCAAGCCGGCACTGCTCGACCCCGTGATCCTGCGCGTCCGCCTGCTGCGCAGCGGACTCACCGCGTTCTTCTTCCAGTACCTGCTCCAGGCCGGGCTCTTCTTCGCGGTGCCGCTCTTCCTCTCGATCGCGCTCGGCCTCTCGGCGATCGACACCGGCGTCCGCATCCTCCCCCTGTCGATCACGCTGGTGATCGCCGCGGTCGGCGTCCCCCGGGTGTTCCCCGCGGCATCGCCGCGGCGGGTCTCGCAACTCGGGTTCCTCCTGTTGTTCCTCGGCATCGTCGTGTTCGTCGGCGCGCTCGACGCCGGCGCGGGGGCCGAGATCGTCACCTGGCCGATGATCCTCGCCGGCCTCGGCATCGGCGCGGCTCGCGTCGCAGCTCGGCGCGGTGACGGTCTCGGCGCTGCCCGACGAGCAGAGCGGCGAGGTCGGGGGGCTCCAGAACACCTTCTCGAACCTCGGCATCTCGATCGGCACCGCGCTCGGCGGGCGCGGTCCTGATCTCCGCGCTCACCGCGTCGTTCTTCAGCGGCATCGCCAGCAACCCGGACGTGCCCAAGGACCTCACCTCCAAGGCCCAGACCGAGCTGTCGAGTGGCGTGCCGTTCATCTCCGACGCCGACCTCGAAGCCGCCCTCAACGACGCGGGTGTCACCGGTCAGACCGCCCAGGCCATCGTGGACGACAACGCCCAGGCCCGCATCGACGGCCTGCGCGCCGCGCTGTCGGTCCTCGCCGTCCTCGCCCTCGTCGCGCTGTCCTTGAGTGGCAGCCTCCCCACCACGGCCGTCGGCGCCGACGCACAGCCGGAGCCGGAACCGGAAACGGCGTCGTAGCGCACGCCGCCCCGACGACCTACCCGCCGGGCCTCGTCCGCGCAGGCGCTCCGAGATGACGGTCGAAGAACGCCGCGATGCGGCCACGGGCGTCGGCCGCGGCCGCGGCGTCGTAGCCACCGCCGATGAGCTTGCCCACGACGGCGAAGAACGCGCTGTCGTGCTGGTTCAGGAACGAGTGGCCGGCGTCGGGATACTCCTTCACGTCGTGGTCGATCCCGGCTTCGGTGAGCACCCGGTCCAGGGTGGCCGCGGCACCGCGCAGCGTGCGGTCCTGCCCCCCGAAGCTGCCCACGATCGGGCACGCGTCGCGCAGCAGCGTCACCGCGTCCTTGGGGACCGTGCCGTAGTTCACGCTCGACGCACCGAAGCCGTGCCCCGGCGCGAGCAGGAGCGCGAACCCGCCGCCCATGCAGAACCCGATCACACCGATCCGCCCGGTGCACTCGCGCCGCGCCGCGAGCCAGGAGCGCGTCGCCTCCACGTCGTCGAACGCCGTGCCCTCCCCGCGCGAGAGATCGCGAAAGGTCGCGAACAGGCACGGCAGCTTCGCTCCCCGCCAGAACAGATCGGGCGCCACCGCCAGGTAGCCGCAGCTCGCGAGCCAGTCGGCCTGCTCGCGCACGTCGTCGCTCATGCCGAGGGCGTCGTGGATCACCACGACACCCGGCCAGGGTCCCTCGCCCGACGGCCGCGCCAGGTACGCGGGCATCTGCTCCGGGACGGGGATGACGGTGTCGCTCATCGGTGCTCCCCGGTCGATGACGGGATCGACTCCCGCCGCCTGGGCATCCACCCTTCCCGACGCCCCGCCCGCTGTCCAGCGAGCGGGGTCGCTCAGCTGCGCAGCTCGGTGTCGAGCTCGTCGAGGCTCTCGTGGACCTCACCGACGAGGTCCCGCACCTGCTCGGCGGCTTGGTCGATGCTCTTCCTGGCCTGGGTGTGGAAGCGCTTGATCGCGGTGTGGCGCTCCAGCGCGCGTGACGCGTCGTCGAGCAGGCAACGGATGCGCTCGAGATCGAGGCCCTCCTGCTCCCCGCCGGCGAGCCCGCGACGCACCGTCCAGCGTGCCCACATGTAGGCGAGGCGCAGCGCCGACTCGTCGCCGTCGTCGGGGTCGAGCACCACGATGACCTTGTCGTCGTAGTACTGGAACGGCACCGCGGTGGGTGCCTGGTCCTGCGACCGGAACACCGCGATGGCCGCCAACGCGTCGCGGTTGCACAGCGCCTCGTCCAGCTCGGCCATCGTCTTGCGCAGGTTGAGCGGGCGGTTCTTCACCTCGAGCGTGAAGCGCGCCTCCACCCCGTAGGTGTCTTCCCGGTTGAGGGTGACCACCTCGTCGCCCACCCGCGACGCCTTGGAGCCCGGGTCGTGGGCGGTGACCTCGGCCAGGTCGCCGTAGTTCGCGGCCAGCGCGCTCACGCACTCGTCGACCAGGTCCTCGTAGTCGAAGCCCTTGCCGGTGGTGTGCTCGTAGACCTCCTCGGTCGCGTCGAGGATCCCGAGGTGCTCGGTGACGCGCCGCAGCTCGTCGGCGACGTCGCTCACCTCGCGCTGCACGGTGTCGACCAGCTCGGTCTTCAACCGGCCCATCGGGCTGTCGGCGATCTCGGGCGTGATGAGCCCCTTCATCGTCGAGAGCACCAGCTCCTCGACCTTGGCCAGCACGCTCACCTTGGAGTCGGCGTCGAACGTGTCGCCCAGCAGCTGCTCGAACTCCGTGCGGAACCCGTCCAACGTGCCGGTCAGCGCTCCGTCCTCCGCGTCCAGCAACCCGGCCGAGGTGCGGGCGATCTCGTCGACCGCGTCGGTCACCCGGGACTCGAACCGGGCTTCGAGGTCCGAGAACGACCGCTCGATCACGTCGACGTCGACCGTCACGTGCGCGGCCCGCATCGCCCGCGCCCCCACCCGCAGGCACTGGCTCACCGCCGCCACCGGGTCGTCGGACTCCCCGACGATCCGCACGACCTCGTCGTCGGGCTCCTCCAACTCGCGCAGGTAGACGACCCCGTCGACCACCAGGACCCGTCCCGTGTGCAACACCACCGGTTGTGCGCTCATCGTGTGCTCCTGTTCGTCCCGCACCACGAGTGTCCACCCGGGGTGAGACACCTACGTCGGGACGGCCCACAGCCCTTGACCGGCAAGGGTTCCCGGTGATCCCCGTCGGCGTGCACCGGGCCGCAGGTGACCGCTCGGGACGCCACGTGGTACACCACCGGCACCGGGGTGGTCGGTGCCGCGCCGGCCGCCGACACGCTGGGGCGTCGGGCCCTCGGGAGCCGCACATGAGCGAGCTCGAAGACGTGATGCTCGCCGAGGTCGACGGTCTCCTCACGCGCTCGGCGGCGCGAGTACGCCGAACGTCCCGACGAAGAGGCGGAGCACCTCTGGTTGCTGGCGCTCGAGCGGGAGCAGATCGTCGCGGTCGCGTACCGCGAGGAATCGGTCGCGGGCCGCATCGATGCGCTCGACCTGAGCGACGACCTCCGGGCGACGTTGCGCCAGACCCTCGTGTGGATCTGGAAGGACGAGGAGCTCCACGCCGAGTACCTGCGCGGCGTGCTGCTGCGGCGCGGCGGGTTGGGGTCGTCGCTGGTCGTCTACGGGCGCCAGTTGCAGGGCGCGCTCTCGGGCTGGGTGACCGCGACCGAACACCACCGCGACCCGCGCACGGCGCCCCTGCGGACGGGCGCGGCGAGCGCGCTCGTCGCCGTCGCCGGCGTGACCGGACGCATCCCCCGGCTCATGCAGCGTGAGCTGCGGTTCCAGACGTTCCGCCGCTACTGCGAGCTCAACGTGGTGCTCGAGATGACTGCCGAACGCGCCTACCGCCGGCTCGTGGAGCTGGCGGCGACCGACGAGGAGCGCGAGATCTTCGGCCGCATCCGCGACGACGAGCAGCGCCACACCGACGCGTTCCGCGTGCTCGCGGCCGCGCTCACCGACACCGACGAGCTCGCCGACGGCTGGACCGAGGGCGACGTGATCGACGCGCTGTCGAAGATCAGCGTGTGGTTCCTTCCCGCCCCGCTGCGCTCGGGGCCGGCGGTCGACGTCGACGGCGGGCGCGCCCGCACGTTCGGCTCCGGCGCGCCGGTCGTCGTCCGGAGCGGGCACTCCGACCGCGACAAGCTCGCGGTGCTGGAGGACGTGCTCGACCGCGCCGGGCTCGGCGGGCGCGCCAGCGGCGCGCGCAGCGCAGCGATCCGGGCGTCGTTCATGCTCGGGTACGACCGGGCCGACCGGTCGAACGTCAACGATCCCGAGCTCGTCGCCGGCGTCGCCCGGTACCTGCGTCGGCACGGCATCGAGGACGTCGCGGTGCTCGAGGCGCCCACCGTGTACGGCAACGTCTTCGGGCACCGGTCGGTCGCCGAGGTGGCGCGCTACTTCGGCTTCGAGTCGCCCGACTACCGGATCGTGGACATCGGCGACGACCTCCGCCGCTTCCGCTTCGAGCGCGGCCTCGTGCAGGAGGCGATCAGCGCGACGTGGGTCGACGCCGACCTCCGCGTCGTGATGCCGAAGCTGCGCACCGACCCGACCGAGTTCGCGCACCTCTCGCTCTCGACGCTCGAGGGGACCACCGGGCCCATCGACGAGACGTTCTACGCCAACCGCCGGGTCGACTTCCGCTCCGCCACCATGATGGTGCTCGACGTCGCCCCGCCCGACTTCGCGGTCGTGGACGCGTGGGCGCCGGTGGCCGACGGCCCCTTCGGCGTGATGGGCTGCGCGCACCCGGCCGAGGTCCGTCACCTCTACGCGGGCGCCGACGCGCTGGCCGTCGACGAGGTCGTGCTCGGCGATCTCGGCATCACCGACCCGCGCCAGGCACCGATCGTGCGCCGCGCCCACCACTGGTTCGGCTCGCCGGTGCAGGACGTGACCGTCGACGGCGAACGACCCGCGCTCCACGACGAGCTGCGGGGCGCGCACGCGTCGGCGCCGCTGCGCGCGCTGGGCACGATGTCGTATCCGATCTACGTGTACCTCAGCAATCGGGGTGAGCTGTTCGTGCCGGCCATGGACGTCGACGCCTTCCCGCCGACCGCACCCGCCGGCGTGGTGACGCGCGCGATCCGATGGAGCTCGCAGCGCGCCTTCGGCCTGCGCGCGCCGACCGGGGTCCGCTGATGGATTCGCTCCGCGCCCAGGGCCGCGGGTTGGTGGGCGCGGTCCGGCGCGGGCACGCCGGTGCACTGGCCCTCGCGGTGAACGACAGCCGGACCTTCGTCCGCGCGCTCTTCCTGGCGTCGGCGGTGCGGCTCGACGTCCTCCCCTTCCTCACCCGGCCCCGCACCCTCGACGAGCTGGCCGCACACACCGGCGCCACCCGCCGCGACCGGCTCGCCGCCTGGCTCGACGTCGGCGTCGCCCTCCACGAGCTGCGCGAGGTCGGCGACCGGTACGCGCTGCGGGGTCGGCGGGCGAAGGCCGTCGCCGAGGGCGATCCCGTGCTGGTCGCGGACTACCGCTCCATGCTCGACTACCAGGCGGCGCCCTACGACGAGCTGGCCGACCTCCTGCGCGGCGGTCCCGACGACGGGCGCGACGACCTCGACCGTCACGCCACCACGATCGCCGAGGTCTCGCGCGCGGCGGCGCCCTTCGTGCTCCCGTTCCTGCAGGAGATCACCGCCACCGTGCAGGCCGGGCGCCTGCTGGACATCGGCTGCGGCACCGGCGTCTACCTCCGGGCCATGCTCGAGGTCGCGTCCCGCGCCGTCGGGGTCGGCATCGACCTCGCGCCCGACGTGATCGACGACGCCCGCGTCGCGCTCGCGGCCGCCGGGTTCGGCCCGCGGGCGACGTTCCACGTCGGCGACGTGCGCGACCACCTCGCGACGACCGCCGATCGCTACGACGTCGTCACCCTGATCAACAACGTCTACTACTTCGGCCGCGACGAGCGGGTCGACCTCTACCGGCAGGTTCGGTCGGTGCTCACCGCACACGGCGAGCTGGTGGCGGTGACCATGGTGACGCCGGGTTCCGCGGCCAGCGCGCATCTCAACTGGATGTTGGTGACCCAGGCGGGACACGCGTCGTTGCCCTCCGACGGCGAGGTGGAGCGCGACCTGCGCCGTGGCCGGCTTCACCAGCGTCGACACGACGCGCCTCGTCCCCGGTGAGCCGTTCGTCGGCATCCGCGCCCACCGGTAGCGGGCACGGGTGGCCCGATTGCCCGACGGCGCCCCGTGGCGAAGGTAATTTCGTCCGATGTCCCTCCTCGTCGCGCCCGAGCTGGTCGAGCCCGTGGCCGCGGGCCTCCTCGGGGCGATCGACGTCGACGGCGGCCCCACCGACGAGCAGCTCGCCGTGCTCCGGGCGGTCGCCACCTCCCTCTGGGAGCGCCCCGACCTCGACCTCGTGACCCTCCCGCGCCTCGACGCCGCCGGCACCGCCGCCGCGATCCCCGATCCCGCCACCCGGCGCCGGTTCAACGAGCTGCTCGTCACCCTCGAGCTGTGCCGGCACCCGGAGACCCCGGCCCAGGTGGAGCGGGTGGAGGAGTACGCGTGGGCGCTGGAGGTCGGCGGGCCGCACCTCCAGATCGTGCGCGACTGGATCGAGGAGGGCACCGCGCGGGCGACGGAGGACTTCGACCGCTTCTACGCCGAGGACCTGCCCACGCTGTCGGAACCGGCGCTGCGCGACCGCTACCTCCGCATCGACGAGCCCGACCTCGAGCTGGCCGCCCGACTCGAGGCACTCCACGACCTCCCCGAGGGGACACTCGGCTGGCACTACATCGAGTTCTACCGACGCAACCGGATCACGGTCCCCGGCGCCGACACGCACACGCCCGCGCACTATGTGAGCCACGACATGAACCACGTGATCAGTGGCTACGAGCCGACCGGGCCGGGCGAGATCGCGCTCGGCGCGTTCACCCTCGCGATGAGCGACGACGACGCCAACTGGCTCCAGTTCGTCGCCAACCTGGTGATCCACGAAGCCGGCCTGCTCCAGCACGGCGCGATCGCGCCCAAGGCGAGCACGCTCACCCGCGAGGGAGCCACCGAACTCCTCGGCGAGGCGCTGGCGCGCGGGCGCGCTGCACGTCGGACTTCAGCCAGGCCGACCACCTGGCGCTCGCCGACTGGCCACTCGAGTCGGTGCGCATCTACTACAACGTGGTGCCGCTCGCGCACCCCATGTATTGACGGCCGCCGCGCGGGACGCCGACCTGGTGCGTCGGGCGCAGGCCGTGCTGGAACGGAACCGGCGGGGGGCGTACACGTGCCCGTCGGTGAAGCTGTACCCGCACCAGTGGCTCTGGGACTCGTGCTTCACCGCCATCGGCATCGCCGCCTACGACGCGCCACGCGCGGCCGGCGAGCTGCGGTCGCTGTTCCGCGGCCAGTGGGCCAACGGCATGGTGCCCCACATGATCTTCGCCGAGGGCACGCGCGACGCCGGCAGCCGGACGATCTGGCAGTCGCACCGGTACCCGGACGCGCCGCGCGACGTCGCGACCAGCTGCATCACGCAGCCGCCCCTCGCGTCGGTCGCGGTCGAGCGGGTCGCGCGCGGCGCTGTCCGAGCCCGAGCGGGGATCGTTCCTGCGTGAGCTGCTCCCGAAGCTGGTGGCACACCACGCGTGGTTGTTCCGTGAGCGCGCGCTCGACGACGCCGCGCTGGTGACGCTCATCCACCCCTGGGAATGCGGGCTGGACTCCACCCCGCCGTGGATGCAGGCGCTGCACGGCTGGTCGATGCCGTGGTGGTTGCGTGCCGCCGAACGCCTGCGCCTGGCACGGATCCTGCGCTCGTTGCGCTACGACACCCGGTACCTGCCGGCGGCGGAACGGGCGTCGGACGACGACGGCCTCCGCATGCTCGCGGTGGCGGTGCACGCCAAGAAGTACGGCTTCGAGCTGCGCAGGATGCCCCGCGAGCACTCGGTGCTCATCGAGGACGTGGCGTTCAACGCGCTGCTCGCGGTGGCCAACCGGTCGTTGCTGTCGATCGCGGACGAGGCGGCCACGCCGCTGCCCGACGAGCTGGCGCGCGCGATCGAACGCCACCGCGACGCGCTCGAGGACCTGTGGGACGAGGAGACCGGGCAGTACTGCTCGCGGCACACGGTGACGGGCGCGCCGCTCACCCCGCCGACCGTCGCCACCTTCCTCCCGCTGTGGGCCGGGACCGCGAGCCGCGAACGGGTCGACCGGCTGCTCGTGACCTTGCGCGACCCGCATGCGTACGGCCCGGCGTTCCCGGTGCCGAGCGTCCCCGTCGGCGCGCCGGAGTTCCAGGAGTCCCGCTACTGGAAGGGGCCCACGTGGGTGAACACGAACTGGGCGATCGTCCAGGGCCTCGCGGAGTGCGGCGAGGTCGACCTGGCCGACGACCTGCGCGCCCGCACCCTCGATCTCGTCGCCCGGGCCGGGTGCTCCGAGTACTTCTCCCCGCTGACCGGTGAGGGCTACGGCGCCGACGAGTTCTCCTGGACCGCGGCACTGGCCGTCGACCTCGCCGGTTGAGCCTGCAAACGTGGCAGGCTCTCGCCATGGGGGATCGCGAGCGGGACACGACCGGCATCACCTCGCTCGCGGGCGTCGTCCGCACGCACGGGCGTGAGCGTCCCGACGCGCCGGCGATCGAGTACCAGGGCCGCACCCTGACCTTCGGCGACCTCGACCGCCGGTCCAACCGGCTGGCGAACGCGCTGGCGGCGGCGGGCGTCGGCGCGCAGGACCGGGTGGCGTTCCTCGACATGAACGGACCCGAGTACTTCGAGGTCGCGTTCGCGCTCTCGAAGCTCAACGCGGTGTGCGTGGCGGTCAACTGGCGGCTGGCGCCGGAGGAGATCGCCCAGATCGTCGACGACGCGTGCGCCGAGGTCCTGATCGTCGGCCCCGAGCTGACCGGCCACGTCGAGGCCATCGAAGGCGACCTGGCGACGGTGCGGCGGATCGTCGCCGTCGGCGACCACGCGCGCTGGGACGGCTACGAGGAGCTGCTCGCCGGTGGCGACGACACCGACCCGGGCGCCGAGCCGCTCGGGTCCGATGTGGCGTTCCAGCTCTACACCTCGGGTACCACGGGCCTGCCCAAGGGCGTGATGCTGACCAACGACAACTTCTTCGGCGGCGCGATCAAGGTCAGCGACTCGTGGCGGTTCACGCCGGACTCGGTGAACCTCGCGGTCATGCCCATGTTCCACATCGCCGGCGCCGGCTGGGCGATGGTGGGGCTGCACCACGGCTGCCAGACCGTCCTGCTGCGGGAGGTCGACCCCGCGCGCATCCTCGCCCTCATCGCGGAGTTCGGCGTCACCAACGCGTTCTTCGTGCCTGCCGTCATCCAGTTCCTGCTCGTGACACCGGGCGTGGAGACCACCGACGTCTCGACGCTGCGGGCCATCGCGTACGGCGCGTCGCCGATCACCGACGCGGTCCTCACTCGGGCGATGGACGCGTTCGGCTGCGAGTTCATCCAGCTCTACGGGCTCACCGAGACCACGGGCGCGATCACGCAACTCGACCACGCCGACCACGACCCGGCGAACCGACCCGAATTGCTGCGCTCGTGCGGCAAGCCCTACCCGTGGGTGGAGGTCCGCATCGTCGACTCGGCCACCGGGCTCGACGTGCCCGACGGCGAGGTCGGCGAGCTGTGGACCCGCTCGGCGCACAACATGGCGGGCTACTGGGCCCAGGACGACGCCACGCGAGCGGCGGTGACCGACGACGGCTGGTTCAAGACCGGCGACGCCGGCTACCGAGACGGCGACGGCTACCTGTTCCTCCACGACCGGGTGAAGGACATGATCGTGTCGGGCGGCGAGAACATCTACCCGGCCGAGATCGAGAACGTGCTGGCCCGGCACCCCGACGTCGCCGACGTGGCCGTGATCGGCGTGCCGGACGAGAAGTGGGGCGAGGCGGTCATGGCCGTCGTCGTGCCGAGCGCCGGCGCGACCCCGAGCGAGCGCGACCTCGTGGCCTTCGCCCGCGAGCACCTCGCGGGCTACAAGGCACCGAAGGCGATCACCTTCGCCGACGTGCTCCCCCGCAACCCCTCGGGCAAGCTGCTCAAGCGCGAGCTCCGCGCGCCCTACTGGGAGGGTCGCGAGCGCCGGATCGGTTGAGCCGGCGGAGAAACCTCCCGGCCCGGGAATCATTCGACGATCATCGAACGTTGGAGTCGTTCGATGAGCATCGAACAAGACACCATCACCGGGACCACCGTCACCGGGACCACCATCACCGGGGCGGGACTCCCCCGGGAGAGCGCCCTCGGCCGTGAGCTCGACCGGGAGCAGGGACCGTCGGCGCGGGACTACGAGCGGAGGTGGTGGACCCTCGGGGTCCTCTGCATCAGCCTCGTGATGATCGTGATGTCGAACGCGAGCCTGAACGTGGCACTGCCGACCCTGGCCGACACCCTGCACGTGGGCTCGAGCTCGCTGCAGTGGATCGTCGACGCGTACAGCCTCGTGTTCGCCGGCCTGCTGCTCACGGCCGGGAGCCTGGGCGACCGCTACGGCCGCCGGCTGGCACTGAACGGCGGGCTGATCGTGTTCGGCGCCGCCTCCGCGGTGGCCGTGGTGTCGAGCTCGGCGGGCGCGGTGATCGCGGCGCGCGCGGTGATGGGCGTCGGCGCGGCGTTCGTGATGCCGGCGACGCTGTCGATCCTGGCCCACGTGTTCCCGCCGGACGAGCGGCCCCGCGCCATCGCGATCTGGGCCGGGTTCGCCGGCGTCGGCGTGGCGTTGGGCGGCGTGGTCAGCGGCGCGCTGCTGCAGAACTTCTGGTGGGGCTCGATCTTCATGATCAACGTGTTCGTGGTGGTCGTCGCGCTGGTCGCCGGGTACTTCCTGATCCCGCGCTCACGCGAGAAGATCCACGCGCCGCTCGACCCGCTCGGCGCGCTGCTGTCGATCGCGGGGCTGAGCGCGCTGGTCTACGGCATCATCGAGGCGCCCGACCACGGATGGATGTCGACGCAGACGCTCGCCACGTTCGGGCTCGCGATCGCGATCCTCGTCGGCTTCGTGGCGTGGGAGCTGCGGACGAAGGAGCCGATGCTCGACCTGCGGTTCTTCCGCAACCCCCGCTTCACCGCGGCCACGACCGCCATCACGCTGGCCTTCTTCGCGATGTTCGGGTCCTACTTCATCTTCACGCAGTACCTGCAGTTCGTGCACGGCTACGACCCGCTCAGCGCGGGGGTGCGCATGCTGCCGTGGGCGCTCGCGTACATGGCGTCGGCGACGCAGTCGGCGAAGCTGGTCGAGCGCCTCGGGCAGCGGTTCGTGGTGAGCACGGGACTGCTGGTGGCCGGCGCCGGCCTGGCCGTCGTCGCCGCGACCAGCACGTTGACGAGCAACTACTGGCTGTTCGCGCTCGGGCTCGTCGTGCAGGCACTCGGCATGGGGCTCACGACGGCCCCGTCCACCGGCGCGATCATGCGCTCGCTGCCGTTGCACAAGGCGGGCGTCGGCTCGGCGGTCAACGACACAACGCGGGAGCTCGGCGGTGCGCTCGGCGTCGCGGTGCTCGGCAGCCTGGTGGCGTCGCATTTCCGGTCGTCGATCAGCGACGCGGTGAGCGGGCTCCCGGCCCAGGCGACGCACTCGCTCGCCGAGGCATTGCAGCACGCGTCCGCGGTCGGCGGCGCCCGGGGCGGCGTGATCGCCACCGGGGCGCGCGACTCGTTCGTGCAGGCGTTCGACTCGACGTTGTGGATCGCGATGGCGGTGGTGATCGTGGCGTCGGGCCTGGTGGCGTGGCTGTTGCGCCCCGCCGCGACGGAGCGACTCGACGACGAGGCGCACGTGGTGCTCGAGGCGGCATGATGGAGCACGTGGGGGATCTCGAGTATCCGGAGCGGGGCGAGCTGCAGCTCGTCGAGGTGCTGCAGGCGCTCGGGGATCCGGTGCGGTTGCAGATCGTGCGCATCCTCGACGAGTCGGCCGGCGCGATCGCCTGCCACGAGATCCCGCTGCCGGTGAGCAAGTCGACCGGCAGCCACCACCTCAAGGTGCTGCGCGAGGCCGGCGTCGTGCGCGCCCAGGTCGACGGCACCCGCCGCTACTACACGTTGCGCCGCGACGACCTCGAGGCGCGCTTCCCCGGTCTGCTCGACAGCGTGCTCCACGCGGAGGCGCACGCGACGCCCTGAGGTCGCGACGAGAGCTGCGGCTCGCGGTCGGCGCTCAGGTCGGCACGTGGAGCTTCGGGTCGAGCATGCTGCCGAGGTTGTGCACGGCGCCGTCGCGTCCCTGCAGCTGGCCGGTCTCGCCGTCGAGCCAGTTCCACTCGATGAAGCGCACGATCGAGGAGTGCTCCAGCTGGGTGTGCGACACCGCGCCCGAGCGCGCGAACGGGCCGACCGCGAGCAACGGGATGCGGGGCCCGTAGGGCTGGCCGTCGACCGCGCTGACCGGCGGGGTGGGCACGTGGTCGTAGTAGCCGCCGCCCTCGTCGTAGGTCAGCAGCACCAGGGTGTGCGCGGCCAGCTTCGAGTGCTCGATCGCGTCGATGGTGTCGCGCACGAACTGCACACCGGGTGAGAGCTGCTGGCCGAGCCCGGGGTGCTCGGTCTTGTAGCCGAGGGGCTTCACGAACACCACGCTCGGCAACGTGTCGTGCGCGAGGTCGGTCGCGAGCCGGGAGGAGTCGCGCATGTGCGCCGGCTGGTCGACCGAGCTGGCGAAGAACTGCGACGGCATGTCGGCGGGGTCGTACACGCACGGCGACGTGTGCGCGGGCGCAATCGGGCACTCGCTCGGCGCGCTGGGGCAGTCCGAGCCCGCGGCCTGCATCGCCCCGTAGCCCTCGCCGTACCAGGCCCAGGTCACGCCCGCGTCGGAGAGCGTCTTGCCGAGGTTGCGGTTACCGTCCGGATCGGTCACGTCGTCGTACTGCTGCTTCACCAGGGTGGTCGAGCACTGCGCGCCGACGGCGTCGGGCTCGAAGGAGTTGTCCACGAACGCGAACCGGCTGGTCCAGAGGTACATGTCGTTCGACGTCGACTGCCCGGCGACCGACTGGAAGTAGCGGTCGGCGAGCGCGCCCTTCGTCGCCAGCTGCTGGTAGTAGGCGACGGGCGACGACGCCCCCGCGTCGGCGTAGGCGAAGTTCCGCGGGTCGCCGCAGGTGCTGTCGGTCTCCGGCGCGGTGAGGAACGCGTCCATCGCGCCACCGTCGATCTCGGCGATCTCGCACGCCTGCTCGTGGTTGGGGTCGAACGCGGCGTTGGTGGCGTCGTCGAGCACGACCGGCGTGGTCGTCGTGCCCGGGTACGTCGGCGGCCCGCCGTCGCACACCGGCTGCTTGGTCTTCGGGTCGAGGCGCTGCGCGCAGTAGTCGGCGAAGTAGTTGTCGAACGTGTGGTTCTCCTGCACGATCACCACGACGTGCTCAATCGCGCTCTGGGGCCGCGGCGCGTCGGCCGCGCCGGCCGCGCCGGTTGCCGTCGCCGCGAGCACCGCGACGCCACCGGCGACGAACATCCTCACCTTGTTCACGGCCGCTCCCCTCAGGGTCGTGCCCCCGATGCAGGCGCGCAACACGCTCGACGCGCTCCAGCCGTACCGCCGCCCACAGGGTACCGCCGCCCTCCGGCACCGACTCCTCGCCGTCGAGCCGTGGCGGGGCTCGACCGAGGCGGATAGGGTGCGCGGCACAGCGTTCATCGCGAGAGGGAGACCCGTGTTCCCATCCTCGTTCGAGTACATCGCAGCCCACTCGGTCGACGAGGCGCTGGCGGCGAAACGTGAAGGCGGCGACGAGACCCGGTTCCTCGCCGGGGGTCAGAGCCTCATCCCGATGATGAAGACCCGCCTCGCCACCCCGGCGAAGCTCGTCGACATCAACGGGATCGCCGGGCTCGACACCCTCGAGCGGACGAACGGGCACCTGCGCGTCGGCGCGCTGGTGCGCCACGCCGACGTCGCCGCCTCCGACCTCACGTTCGGGGCGGTGCGGTCGGCGGCGCCGTGGATCTCCGACCCCCTCGTGCGCAACCGGGGCACGTTGTGCGGCTCGGTCGCCCACTGCGATCCGGAGGGCGACTGGAACTCCGTGCTGCTCGCGACCGGCGCCAGCGTGATCGCACGCGGCGGCAACGGCGAGCGGGCGGTCCCGATCACCGAGTTCATCGTCGACTTCTTCGGCAACGCGCTGGCCGACGACGAGATGGTCACCGAGGTGCACATCCCGGTGCCTGCCGGACGCGCCGGCGGCTCGTACCAGAAGCTCGAACGCAAGATCGGCGACTACGCGACCGTCGCGGTCGCCGCCCACCTCGAGCTGGCCGCCGACGGCACGATCGCGCGCGCGGGGCTCGCGCTCACGGCCGTCAACCCGGTGAACACGAAAGTCACCGCGGCGGAGGCGGCGCTCGTGGGCCAGCAACCGACCCTCGATGCGTTCACGGCCGCGGGCGAGCTCGCGGCCCAGGCCGCGGAGCCGCGCGACGACGTCCGCGGCAGCGCGGAGTGGAAGCGCAACGTCGTGCGGGTGTTCACGCGCCGGGCACTCACCGCCGCCGCGGACGAAGCCCGAGGAACCTGAGCCAGACGAGCGACACGAGCGACACGAGCGACCAGAGGAGGAGCAGCATCGTGGAGATCACCGTCACGGTGAACGGCACCGACTACACCCACGACGTCGAGCCCCGCACGCTCCTCGTCGACTTCATCCGCAGCCACGCGGGGCTCACCGGAACCCACGTCGGCTGCGACACCACCAGTTGCGGCGCGTGCACGGTGCTGGTCGACGGCACGCCGATGAAGTCGTGCACGATGTTCGCGGTGCAGGCCGACGGCCATTCGCTCACGACCGTCGAGGGGCTGAGCAACGCCGGCATCCCGGGAGTCATGCAGGCCGCGTTCAAGGAGGCGCACGGCCTCCAGTGCGGGTTCTGCACGCCGGGGATGATGCTCGTCGGCGTCGCGCTGCTCGAGCAGAACCCGGATCCCACCGACGACGAGGTGCGCTGGGCCATCTCCGGCAACATCTGCCGCTGCACCGGCTACATGAACATCGTCAAGGCCATCCGCGCCGCGGCCGCCGACACCGCGGCCGCTGCGGCCACCGCAGGAGCGTCGTCATGACCACGACCCAACCGCAGCCCACCACCACGGCCGAGATCGGCGGCATCGGCCACTCGGTCAAGCGGATCGAGGACGACCGCTTCACCGCGGGTCAGGGCAACTACCTCGACGACCACACCCTGCCCGGCATGTTGCACATGGCGATCCTGCGGTCGCCCGTCGCCCACGCGCGCATCAAGAGCATCGACACCTCGGGCGCGGAGGCGATCGACGGCGTGGTCGCGGTGGTGACCGGCGAGCTGCTCGCGGGCTACAACCTGGCGTGGATGCCCACGTTGTCGGGCGACACCCAGGCGGTGCTGGCGACCGACAAGGTGCGGTTCCAGGGCCAGGAGGTCGCGGCGGTGGTCGCCACCGACCCGTACATCGCGGAGGACGCGCTCGAGCACATCGACGTCGACTACGAGATGCTCCCCGCGATCACGACGCCCCAGCAGGCGCTCGCCGACGGCGCGGTGGTCATCCGGGACGACAAGGAGGGCCAGACCGACAACCTCGTGTACACGTGGGAGAGCGGCGACGAGGCCGCCACCGACGCCGCGTTCGCCAAGGCGGACCGCGTCGTGTCGCTGGAGACGCACTACCCGCGCTCGCACCCGTCGCCGCTCGAGACGTGCGGCATCCTCGCCGACGTCAACTCGGTGAGCGGCCAGGCGACGATCTACATGACGTCGCAGGCGCCGCACGCGCACCGCACGGTCTTCGCGATGGTGTCGGGCCTGCCCGAGCAGAACATCCGGATCATCAGCCCGGACATCGGCGGGGGCTTCGGCAACAAGGTGCCGGTCTATCCGGGGTACGTGGTGGCGACGGCGGCGTCGCTGGTGATCGGCAAGCCGGTGAAGTGGGTGGAGAGCCGCTCGGAGAACCTCATCTCCACCGGGTTCGCCCGCGACTACCACATGAAGGGCGAGCTGGCGCTCACAAACGAGGGCCGCATCCTCGGGCTGCGCGTCGACATGCTGTCGGACCAAGGCGCGTTCTACGCCGACGCGCAGCCCACGCAGTTCCGGGCCGGGCTGTTCCACGTGGTCACCGGCAGCTACGACTATCCCGTCGCGCACGTGAAGACGCGCGGCGCGTACACCAACAAGGCGCCCGGTGGCGTGTCGTACCGCTGCTCGTTCCGCATCACCGAGGCGTCGTACCTCATCGAACGCCTCGTGCAGAACGCGGCGTACGAGCTCGGCATCGACCCGGCGGAGATGCGGTTCAAGAACTTCATCCAGCCCGAGCAGTTCCCCTACGAGACGCCGACCGGCTTCGTGTACGACTCCGGCGACTATCCCACCGCGTTGCGCAAGGCGCTCGACGCGGTCGGCTACGAGGCGTTGCGCAAGGAGCAGGTGGAGGCGCGCGCCGAGGGCCGGCTCATCGGTATCGGCATCGCGCACTTCACCGAGGCGGTGGGCGCGGGACCGTCGAAGAAGTACGACATCCTCGGTCTGAAGATGATCGACTCCGCCGAGCTGCGGGTGCACCCCACCGGCAAGGCGATCCTCAAGCTCGGGGTGAAGTCACAGGGCCAGGGCCACGCCACGACCTTCGCCCAGATCGTGGCCGACGAGCTGGGGATCCCCTCCAGCGACGTGAAGGTGGTGGAGGGCGACACCGACAACACGCCCTACGGCCTCGGCACCTACGGGTCGCGCTCGACGCCGGTCGGGGGCGCGGCCACCGCGGTCGTGGCGCGCCAGATCGCCGACAAGGCGAAGAAGATCGCCGCCCATCTCCTCGAAGCCGCCGATTCGGACATCGAGCTGAGCAACGGCAACTTCTCGGTCGCGGGATCGCCCGACCGGACCGTCACCATCCAGGACGTCGCGCTCGGCGGCCTACACCAACCTGCCCGACGGCATGGAGTACGGCCTCGAGGACGTGCACTACTACGACCCGCCGAACCTCACCTACCCGTACGGCAGCTACGTCGTGGTCGTGGAGATCGACGCCGAGACCGGGGTGTGGAAGGTGCGCCAGATGGTCGCGCTCGACGACTGCGGGGTGCGGATCAACCCGATGATCGTCGAGGGCCAGATCCACGGCGGCCTCACCGAGGGGTTCGCGATGTCGTCGATGCAGTGGATCACGTTCGACGAGGAGGGCAACTGCATCGGCTCGAACCTCATGGACTACCTGATCCCCACCGCGTGGGAGACGCCGAAGTTCGAGCTGCTCGAGACGTGCGTGCCGTCGCCGCACCACCCGATCGGTGCCAAGGGCGTGGGCGAGTCGGCGACGGTGGGCTCGCCCGCCGCGTACGTGAACGCGGTGATCGACGCGCTCGCGCACCTCGGCGTGCGAAACATCGACATGCCGTTGCTCCCCGACCGCGTGTGGTCGGCTATCGAATCGGCGCCGGGGCCGGGATAGCACCGTCCCGTGGACGCCGACGTGCTCGCCGCCGCGGTCGAGCTGACGCGGGCCCGTCACCCGTTCGCGCTGGCCACGGTCGTGTGGCGCCGGGCGCCGAGCTCGGGGCACATCGGCTCGAAGGGCGTCGTGCTGGGCGACGGCACCGTGCGCGGGTGGCTCGGCGGCGCGTGCGCCGAGCCCACGGTGGTGCGGGAGGCGCTGGCAGCCATGGGCGACGGCGCGGCGCGGCTGCTGTTCCTCGGCTCGCCCGAGGAGTTGGCGGCGCACGAGCACGACGAGATGCTCACGATCCCGATGGCCTGTGAGAGCGAGGGCGCGATGGAGATCTACCTGGAGCCGTTCCTCCCCGCGCCGCAGGTGGTGGTGTTCGGCCGCTCGCCCGCGGTGCACGCGCTCACGGTGCAGGCCCGCGCGCTGGGGTGGGACGTCGCGGTGATCGACGACGGGGGCGTCGCGAGCGAGCACCCGCACCCCGAGCTGGTGCGCACCACCCTCGACCTGACCGGGCTCGGCATCGGGCCGTCAACCGCGATCGTCGTGGCCACCCAGGGCCACTACGACGACCTCGCGTTGCGGGTTGCGCTCGACACCGACGCCGGCTACCTCGGCGTGGTCGCGGCGGAGAAGCGCGCGTCGGCGCTGCTCGAGCTGCTGCGCGAGCAGGGGCTCGACGACGAGCAGCTGGCGCGGATCCACGCGCCGGCGGGGCTGGACCTCGGGCCGGTCGACAACGCCGAGATCGCAGTGGCGGTGCTCGCCGACCTGGTGGCACGACGGGCCGCGGGCCAGATGCGGGCGGCGGCGACGGCGCCGCCGCGGGAGGCCGTCGACCCGGTGTGCGGCATGACCGTGTTCGTCGACCGGGCGAAGTACCACACCGTGCACGCGGGCGGCGACTACTGGTTCTGCGCGCCCGGGTGCCTGCACGCGTTCGAGGGCGATCCGACCGCGTACGTCAGCTGACGCTCCCTGCGGGAGAACCGGCACGACTGACGCGCCGGCGGCCGTCAGAGCCGGACGGCTGCGACCACGACCCCGACCACGGCGACCACGAGCGTCATCATCTTCCAGGTCTGCGCGCGGATCTCGCGGGTGAGCGCTTCGAGCCGACCCTCGACGCGATCGAAGCTGACCGCGAAACCGTCCAGCCGAACGTCGACCGCATGCGAACGCCGGTTCGATCAGCAACGGGAATCCACGGCGCTGACTCGCGGGCGCCGGCGCGGGACGTTCGGCCCTGGGTGAGAGGCCGGCGGTGCGCCAGCATGGAGGACCGGTTCCCCGACGAGGAGACGACGATGGCAGCAGCCCACCTCCAGCTCCGAGATCTCGCCAGGTTGCGCGCACCCCGCGCGTACCCCGCGGTGACGATCCTCACCCCGACGCAGCGTGAGCTGCCGGGGAACGGGGAGGATCCCCTCCGGCTGCGCGACCTGGCCGACGAGGCGACGAAGCGCCTGGAGGGCGAGCTCGGGAAGCGGGGCGCGGCCGACGTCGTGCACGGCATCCGGGACGCCGTCGCGGCGGTGGACTGGAACCACCCGACCGACGGCCTGGCGATCTTCGTCGCGCCCGGCGAGTCGCGCGTGCTGCAACTCCCGTTCGCGGTCCCGGCGCGGGTCGCGGTCGAACCCCGGTTCATGACCCGCGACCTGCTCCGCGGGGTCGAGCGCAGCCCCCGCTACCGGGTGCTCGTGCTGGGTGAGCAGCCGACCCGGCTCTTCACGGGCCAGGGATCGGCGCTCGAGGAGCACACGGGCGACGGGTTCCCCGTCGCGTTCGACCGTGTGCGAGGGGAGCCCGCGGGACACCACGACTTCCCGAAGCGCAACGCGATCGACGAGGCGGAGCACACCGCGTTCTTCCGGGAGGTCGACCACGCGCTGAAGGCCGTGGCCGACGCCGACCCGGCGCCGCTCGTCGTCAGCGGCCCCGAACGCGACCTCGCGTTCTTCGACGAGGTGACCAACCACGGCTCGTCCATCGTCGGGCAGGTGCACGGGAACTACGAGAACGCCGGCGTGCGTGAGCTCGCCGAGCTCGCGGTGCCCCTGATCGACGCGTACGCCACCGCGCAGCGGGCCGCCGCGATCACCGAGCTGGACGACGCGGTCGGCACCGGCACGGCGCTCGTCG
This sequence comes from uncultured Actinomycetes bacterium, assembly GCA_963750045.1. Taxonomy (GTDB): domain Bacteria; phylum Actinomycetota; class Acidimicrobiia; order IMCC26256; family DASPTH01; genus DASUAS01. Next base: position 644,544 of record CAVVPD010000007.1, read on the forward strand.
GCATCGAGGCGGCGTGGAGCGCGGCCCGTGACGGGCGGGGGCAGATCCTGTTCCTGGAGGACGACTACGTGTACCCGGCGCGCGAGGTCGACGGCGGGCTCGAGCCCGCGGGCGACGCGAGCGCGCCCGGGGTGATCGACGACGCCGCCGACGAGCTCATCGACGTCGTGCTCGACAAGAGCGGCGAGGTCGTCATCGTCGACCCCGGCAAGCTCGGCGCGCACGGCCCGGTCGCGCTGCGCCTGCGCTTCTGAGGACCCCACCGGAACGGCCGCGGCCGGGACGCGACGCCCGCGCTAGGGAACGATGGACGGGACGACGGCCTCGACGAGCGACGGCCCCGGGGTCGCGAGCGCACGACCGAGCTGCTGGTTGAACTCCTCGGCGGTGCTCGCGCGCGTCGCGGGCACGCCCATGCCGTGGGCGAGGGCGACGAAGTCGAGGTCGGGCCGATGGAGGTCGAGCATGGCCTTCGCGCGCGGTCCCGCACCCTCGGCGCCGACCCGGCCGAGCTCCATGTTGAGCACGGCGTACGAACCGTTGTTGCACAGGATCGTCGTGACGTCGAGGCCCTCGCGGGCCATGGTCCACAACGCCTGCACGGTGTACATCGCGCTGCCGTCCGATTCGAGCGCGACCACCCGCCGGTCGGGACACGCCGTCGCGGCACCGACGGCCACCGGCAATCCCTGGCCGATCGCCCCGCCGGTCAGGCACAGCCAGTCGTGCGGTGGGGCGCCGGCGGTGAATCCGGCGGCGAACAGGCCCGACGTGTTGCCTTCGTCGGACACGATCGCGCCCTCGGGGAGCAGCGCACCGAGCGCGGCGCAGACCGCCTCGGCCGTGAGCGGACCCGTGCGCAGCTCCGGCCGCGCGAGCGGCTGGCGTGCCGCGGGTGCGCGGGGCGCGCCCACGGCGTCGGCGAGCGCGGCCAGGGCGGCGGGCACGTCGTCGGATGGTCCGGCGAGGGTGTGGATCTCGCAGCCGTCGGGCGCCAGCCAGCTCGCGGTGTCGGGGTAGGCGAAGAACGAGACCGGCGCCCGGGCGTCGACGAGCACCAGGTGGCGCGCCCCGTCGAGTTGGCTCGCCGCGAATTCGGCGAGATAGGCGATGCGGTCGACCTCCACCCGCCCGGCACCCCGTTCGATCCGCGCCGGGAACGTCTCGCACCACAGCCGGGCACCCGTGGCGTCCGCGATCGAGCGGGCCAGCGCCGATGCCGCATCCCGGCAGGCGGTCCCGCCGACGAGCAGCACCGCCGGTTCGCCCGACCGCAGCACCTCGGCGACGGCGCGGACGACATCGTCGTCGACCGTCGTGCGCCGAGGCGGGGGCTTCGGCATCGCCGGTGCAGCGCCGTCGCCCCACGAGACGTCGGCGGGCAGCACGAGGGTCGCCACCTGACCGGGCGGGCCGAACGCGGCTGCGACGGTGTCGGCCGCGTCGTTGCCGACCTCACCGGTCCCGGCCGACCAGCGGATGAAGCGCGAGACGTTGCGGGCGACCGTGTCGATGTCGGACTCGAGCTGCGCGTCGTACTGCTTGTGGTAGGTCGCGTGGTCGCCGACGATGTTGACGAGTGGGGTCCGGGCCTTGCGTGCGTTGTGCAGGTTGGCGAGCCCGTTGCCGAGACCGGGCCCGAGGTGCAGCAGGGTCGCGGCCGGTCGGTCGGCCATGCGACCGAAGCCGTCGGCGGCGCCGGTCGCCACCCCTTCGAAGAGGGTGAGCACGCCCCGCATCTCGGGGACGGCGTCGAGGGCGGCGACGAACTGCATCTCCGAGGTGCCGGGATTCATGAAGCAGGTGTCGACGCCGCACGCGACCAGCGTGCGGATGAGTGCCTGCGCGCCGTTCACGGTCCGTCCTCGCCCACGTCGAAGATGGTGCCCGGGTTGAGGATGCCGTGCGGATCGAACGCGATCTTGATCCGGCGCATCAGGGCCAGCTTCGCGGGGTCTTCGAGCTCGGCGACGTACATCTTCTTCTCGGTGCCGATGCCGTGTTCGCCCGAGATCGCGCCGCCCAGCGCCATGCCCGCGACGAAGACGGCGTGGATCAGCTCCTGGCGCGCGGCGGTGTCCGGCTCGAACACCGACAGGTGGACGTTGCCGTCACCGGCGTGCCCACAGCCCACGACGAGTGATCCGCGCACCTGCGCGAGGTCGGCGACCGCGGCCAGGTACTGCGGGATCGATGCTCGGGGCACGACCATGTCGATGATGTCGTCGGCGCCGGCCGCCTTGGCGGTCCAGAACGCCCGCTCACGCGCCTCGATCAACTGCGCCCCCGACGACGACGGAAGCACGTAGACGTCGAGCGCGCCGAGGTCGGCGAGGAGGATCGCGAGCTCTTCGGTGTCCTCGTCGAGGCGGTCGTCGCGCCGGTCCTCGAGCACGACCACGAGGTACGCGAGCGCCTGCGCCTTCACCGCCGGGGCGACGCCGAGCTCGACCCCGTGGCCGGTCGTGATCGCGTCCATCGTGATCACGTCGATGTACTCGACGAGCAGCGGCGCGAGACCGCTCGCGACGATCTTCGGGACCGCCGCGGTCACGTCGCCCAGGGTCGCGAACGGTGCGAGGACGGTCTGCGCGAACGCGGGTCGCGGGGAGAGCCGGAGGATCGCCTCGGTGACGAGCGCGAGCGTTCCCTCGGATCCGACGATGAGCTGCGTGAGGTCGTAGCCGGTCGTCGCCTTCACGAACTTGCCGCCGGTGCGGATCACCTCACCGGTGCCGAGCACCGCTTCGAGGCCGAGGACCTGGTGACGGGTCACGCCGTACTTCACGGCGCGCATCCCACCCGCGTTGGTCGCGACGTTGCCGCCGAGGCTCGCGGAGCTCTCGCCCGGGAAGACGGGGTACACGAGACCGTGCGGGCGCACGGCCTGGTCGAGCTGGTCGAGGGTGACGCCCGGTTGCACGACCGCGACGTGGTTGTCGAGGTCGATCTCGGTGATCTCGTTCATGCGCTCGAACGCCACGACGACGCCGCCCTCCACAGGGATGCACGCGCCGGAGAGCCCCGTGCCCGAGCCTCGTGCCGTGAGCGGGACGCCGGCACCGACCGCGAGCTCGACCACGCGCGCGACCTCCGCCGTCGTCGCCGGCCGTACGACGGCGAGCGGGCGCCGCGCGACCGCGGTCAGGGCCTCGTCGTGGGTGAAGTCGTCGTGGATCGCCTCACCGGCCGAGACCGCGCCGGGGCCGACGACGTCAACGAGTGCCTCGACGATGTCGGACATGCCCGCACGATCGTCGCCGCGAGTCGAGGAGTCAAGGCCGGTCAACCCGTACGTCGACGACCTGAGGGACCTTCGGCTCTGTCGCCGAGCGCCCGCGGGGGTATAGGTAGGGGACATGGGCCGACACGGGCACCCACTCCTGATCCGGTTGGCCCTGCTGTCGCTCATCGTCACGGCGTTGTCGATGGGTTCGCCGAGCGTGTTCGCGCGCCCGAGCACCCGCGCGAAGAGTCGGAGGAGGTCGGCGGCGGCGGCGAGCCCGTTGTCGCCCGGCTCCGATCCGTCCGTGCTGCCCGGCCCGGTGCTGATCGCCGACGAGGGCAACAACCGGCTGATCGAGGTGAACCCGCGCGGCCACATCATCTGGCGGTTCCCGCGCGCCGCCGACACCGCCAAGGGCCAGACCTTGCCCAAGCCCGACGACGCCTTCTTCACCCCCGATCACAAGCACGTGATCGCCACCCAGGAAGAGAACTTCACGCTCAGCCTGATCGACATCGCCAAGCACCGGGTCGTGTGGTCCTACGGCACCGCAGGCGTCGAGGGATCCGGCCCGAACCAGCTCTGGAACCCCGACGACGCGCTGGTGCTGAAGAACGGTGACGTGCTCACCGCCGACATCAAGAACTGCCGCCTGCTCGTGATCGCCAAGGGAACCCACGCCCCCGCGCAGACGTTCGGGCGGACCGGTGCGTGCGTGCACAATCCGCCACAACAGTTCGGCAGCCCCAACGGCGCCTTCCCGATGCGCAACGGCCATCTCCTCGTGACGGAGATCAACGGCGACTGGGTCGACGAGATGGACCTCACCGGCACCGTCTTCGCAGCCGTGCATCCACCCGGGATCGACTACCCGTCCGACACCAACGAGGTGAAGCCCGGGACCTACCTCACCGTCGACTACTCGTCACCCGGCACCATCGAGACCTTCGACGCCCAGGGCGCGCTCCTCTGGCGGTACGCACCGACGGGCGCCGACGCCCTCGACCATCCGTCCATCGCCAAGGCGCTCCCCAACGGAGACATCATCGCCACCGACGACCACAACCACCGGGTCATCGTCGTCGACCCGCGCACCAACCGCATCGTCTGGCAGTACGGGCACCTCGGAACTCCGGGTGACACCGCCGGCTTCCTCGACGGTCCCGACGGTCTCGACGTCGCCCCACCCCATTCGATCAGCAACCTCCTGACCACATCGAAGCCCTGACCACGGTCCCGCGCACCCACCCGGATCACGGGTGGAGCGGGCCGGAGAGAGGAACCGAGCTCATGACCGACGAGACGAACACGCTGACGGGGGCGAGCTACATCGAGCAGGAGCTCTACACGCACCTGACCGAGCACGTGCAGAACGAACGGGAGGTCCTCGAGCGCTACGCCGCCGCCGCCGACGCGACCTACTCGCATGCGCTGACCTACCTGGTCAAGCTCCTCATCGACGACGAGCGCCGTCACCACATGCTGTTCAACGAGCTCGCCGACTCACTGCGCCACGACGCCGAGTTCCACAGCGGAGATCCTGCGATCCCCCGTCTGGACTTCGATCGGGTCGACGGCACCGCGGTCCGCGAGCTGACCGACGAGCTCGTGGAGCGGGAGCTCCAGGACAAGAAGGAGCTCAAGAAGCTGCAGAAGGAGCTCCGCGACACCAAGGACACGACGCTCTGGTCCCTCCTGGTCGAGCTCATGCAGCGCGACACGGAGAAGCACATCGCGATGCTCCACTTCGTCCAGCACCACACGTAGGAGCGTCGTCGGTCCCCCCTGCCCTACCGTGGCGCCAGCAGTCCACGTCTTTGGAGGATGCGATGCGAACCCCGCTGTGTGACGCGTTCGGGATCGAATATCCGATCTTCGCCTTCACCCACTGCCGCGACGTCGTGGCGGCGGTCAGCAAGGCCGGGGGGCTCGGGGTGCTGGGCGCGGTGGGCTTCAGCCCCGGGCAGCTCGAGATCGAGCTCGACTGGATCGACGAGCACGTGGGCGGCAAGCCCTACGGCGTCGACACCGTGATGCCCCAGAAGGCGGTCGACGTGCACGGCGGTAACCCGGAGGAGCTCCTGGCGCAGATCCGCTCGATGATCGACGCCAACCACTGGCGCTACGTCGACGAGCTCATGGAGCGCTTCGACCTGCCGTCGCTGCCCGAGGGCGAGAAGGCGGGCGGAGTGCTGGGCTGGACCGACGACGTCGCGCACCAGCAGGTGGAGATCGCGCTCGCGCACCCGATCGCGTTGATCGCGAACGCGCTCGGGTCGCCACCGAAGGACGTGATCGACCAGGCCCACGCGCACGGCGTGAAGGTCGCCGCGCTCGCGGGCAAGGCGGTGCACGCGCAGCGCCACGTGAACAACGGCGTCGACATCGTCGTCGCCCAGGGCTACGAGGCGGGCGGGCACACCGGCGAGATCTCCACCATGGTGCTCGTGCCGGAGGTGGTCGACGCGGTCGCGCCCGTGCCGGTGCTCGCCGCCGGCGGCATCGGAACCGGCCGGCAGATCGCGGCGGCGCTGGCCCTTGGGGCCCAAGGCGTGTGGCTCGGCTCGCTGTGGCTCACCACCGCCGAGAGCGGCGCGAACCCTGCCGTGCTCCAGGCGTACCTCGAGGCGACGTCGGCCGACACGGTCCGGTCGCGTTGCTACACCGGCAAGCCGGCGCGGATGCTGCGCAACACGTGGACCGACGCGTGGACCGACCCCGCCGGCCCGGGCCCGCTCGGCATGCCGTTGCAGAACATCCTCACCTCGGAGGCCAACGCCCGCATCGCCCGGTCGGGTCGCAAGGACCTCCAGTTCGCGCCCGTCGGCCAGATCGTCGGCCGGATGAACGAGGTGCGCTCCGTGCGCGACGTGATGTACCAACTGGTCGAGGAGTACATCGAGACCGTCGACCGGCTCGAGGAGGGCGCGAAGTCCTGACCCGACGCTCCCCGGCCGGTCCCCTCGCCGGTCGACGTGGCCGACCTCCCCGCCAGACCGCTAGCGTCGACGGCATCTCCGGGAAACGACGACAGGGAGCACGCACATGAAGGCAGACGCGTTCCGCTACGACGGCAAGCGAGCAGTGGTCGTCGGTGGTGCCACCGGCATGGGTGCCGCGACGGCAGAGCTGGTGCAGGATCTCGGCGCCGAGGTCGTGGTCATGGACTTCGCGCCCGTGACCCTCTCGGGCGTCAAGGCGATCAAGCTCAACCTCGGCGACAAGGCGAGCATCGACGCCGCGGTCGACGAGTGCGGCGGCCCGATCGACGCGCTGTTCTCGTGCGCGGGGGTGGCCGACGGCACGCCGGGCATCGAGAAGGTCAACTTCATCGGCCACCGCCACCTCATCGACCGGGTGATCGACAAGGGCTACCTGGGGCGCGGCAGCGCGATCGGCATGATCTCGTCGACCGCCGGCCTCGGGTGGCGCACCAACATGGACCTGGTGAAGGAGTACCTCGCCACCCCCGACTTCGACGCCGCCGTCGCATGGATCGAGGCGCACCCCGAGCGCGCCGACTACATGTTCAGCAAGCAGGCCATCAACGTCTACGTGGCCAGCCAGGCGTTCCCGCTCCTCGCGAAGGGCATCCGCATCAACGCGATCCTGCCCGGGCCGACCGACACGCCCCTCGCCCGCGCCAACGCCGAGGTCTGGCTCGGCTTCGGCACCGACTACCGCGGCGAGACCGGGATCGAGGCCTCACAGCCCGACGAGCAGGCCGGGCCGCTCGCGTTCCTGTGCAGCGACGCCGCCCGCTACATCACCGGCGAGATCATGATCGTCGACGCCGGGTACACCAGCTCGGGGATCACCGGCGCGTTCGAGAGCGCGGTCGGCGTCGTCCAGTTCATGGAGGGCACCGTCCTCAGCTGACCCGTCCCTGGCGACAAGCAGAGCTGGGTCCTGACGCAAACTCCGCGCGTTATGGGCCGAGTAACGCGAGCGGGACGACGGCGATGCCGTCGGCGCGCCGGTACGCGTCGGGACCGGTGGTGACGATCATCGAATCGATCAGATCGTCGCCGATCTGATCACGCAGCCAACGCAGGTGCACGCCGTCGTCGGCGTGCACCACTCGACCCAACTTGACCTCGATCGCGAGCACCCGATGGTCGGCTCGTTCCACGATGAGGTCAACCTCGCGACGCCCCGAATGCAGTCGGAGGTGGCGCACACGGGCCTCGGCGAGCTGCGCGGCCACTCGCACGGAGAGCGTGACCAGCGATTCGAACAGTGCGCCGAACAACAGGCCGTCGTGGCGGACGGTGGGCAGCGGGTCGGTACCACCAAGGAGCGCGGAGGCGTCGCCGCCCAGGAGGCGGAGTGCGAGCGCAGGATCGACCAGTTGGTGCTTGGGCGCGGTTGCGAGCCGACCGAGCGGACTGCGGGTCGGCCGCCAACCGGGAACGGGGTCGACGATCCACAGTCGCTCGAGCACGTTGCGGTACGAGAGCACGGTCGTCTTCGCCGGCTTGTCGCCTTGACCCCGGGTCGCCGCATCGCGGATGGTCTCGAGCGACGACGTCGACGACGACGCCGCGGCGTAAGCGGTGAGCCATCGAAGGAGCCCACCGGGATCCCGCAACCGGTGTCCGAGATCGTCGAAGTCGCGCGTCGCGATGCGATCGACGTATCCGTCGAGCTGTGCGCGCAACGAGCGACCGCGGAGGTGTCGAATGCCCGGGAACCCCGAGTGGGCGATCTCGTCTGCGTAGTCCTCGAGCGCGACGGTGGTCGTGCCGGTGACCGGCGGCCGGTCGCCGGTCAGCAGCGCGCCGAGGCTCACCGTCGACGTTGCGAGACCGCGTTCGGCGAACGTCATCGGTCGGATGCGCGCCATGACGATGCGACCCGCGCCCGAATGCGTCGGCGCGTCGAGCGGTGCCGCCGAGCCAGTCAGGAGAAATGATCCGGGCTCCGCACCGTCGTCGACCGCTCGCCGAACCAGGTCCCACGACTCGGGCACCCGCTGCCATTCGTCGACCAACACGGGCCGCGTGCCGGCGATCAGGCGCGCCGGCTCGGCTTCGGCAATCGCACGCTCGGTGGGATCGTCGAGGCGGTGGACGGTGGCCGCGCGTCGGCTGGCCGTCGCGGTCTTGCCCACGCCCTTCGCACCTTCGAGGGCAACGGCGGGCAGCGAAGCGAGGAGCTGGTCGAGCTCGTCGTCGAGCGTCCTCTGGACGTACTGGGGCACATCATTAACCCTACCATATCGCCATAGCAAACACTACCATTTCGTCAGCCCGAGCACTCCCGAATCGTCGGCAGACCTGCGCCAAGCCGCGTAGACCTGGACGTCAGCATTCAGACGGTGGACCATCTGGTGTGGCGCAAGCAGCCCGGCAGAAAGCTCTTGGAAGGCCAGGAACCATGAGCAGTCACGTGACATTGCGACGATCGAAGAGACCATCCTCGCGGCGCTCGACCACGCTGGGATCGATCCGGAGAACGTCGATGTCGTTGTGCGCACGGGGGTTCATCTCTGATCCCCGCATTCCAGGCTGTGCTCAACCGGCTCTTCGGCGCCGTGAAGGTCCAAGAGCGCGGGCCGTTTACCGCGATCGCGCACGGCCTTGCAGCACATGCGCAGGAAGTGTGGGCGACTGCATGAACGCGCTGTCCCAAGATCCCGAAGTCGAAAGACCTCGATGCGACGGGGGCAGACTCACCGGCGGCAGTCGAACACGAGTCGATCTCCCCGATTACCGAGGAACCTGAGACTCTTGCGGTACCAGAGAAGGTCGCGAGGACAAAGCGAATCATAAAGCGGGATCGGAGCCAAAAAACACACATGTTCTCATGACGAACTGCTGGATCTTCCAGGCCAACCGACGTCGATGCCGCGCTCTTGGGGTATCAGCCATCTGCACGCGCCGACGCTGGGGGATTACGACGTTTTGATTCCGCGTTTCGCCACTTCCTCGTAACGACATAGGACATTCGCCAGGTTCAGCTGGTCCGGTGTACGGCACTGCACTCGCATTAGTTCGAGGCTGCACACGATGACGGACACCGCCCGCGCGCGTGAGACCGCGACGTTCAGACGGTGGAGGTCGTAGAGGAACTCCATTGAGCGAGGGACGTCGTCGGCGCTGCTGGTCGCCATCGAGTAGATCGTGACTGGCGCCTCTTGTCCCTGGAACTTGTCGACTGTGCCCACGCGTGCACCTTCGGGCAGTGCCGCGGTCAGCTTCGCCACCTGGGCGTTGTAGGGGGTGACGACCAGTACGTCGTCCAACTTCAGCGGGCGTGTGTTGCCGAACCGGTCCGTCCATGGCTTCCCCACCAGCCCCCGCACCATCTCGTCCACTACTTGTACTTCGCCGCTGGACCAACTCCGGTTCCCTGCGTGCACAACCGGCACGTACCGCAGGCCGGCGAACCTGTCGGCGGACTGTCGTTCGAGGCCTTCACCTGGCGCTGGATGCAGCCGGCCCTCGTACGCAACCTCCGACACGAACGCGCACACCGCCGGGTGCATCCGGTACGTCGACTCGAGGAACAGGCCGAGGTCAGGTGGCATCGTTGGCTCACCACCAAGCAGGTGCTCCAGCGCTGACAACTCCGCACCCTCGGGGTGGCTGCCCTTCGACGGCTGGGCGAGCTGCTGCGGATCGCCGAGCAGCACGAGCTGGGTCGCTGCCCCGCTCACCGCGATCACGTCGGCCAGCGACTTCTGGCCCGCTTCGTCGACGAACAGCACGTCGACTGAGTTCGCCATGCCCTCGCGCGCCCACAACCACGCGGTGCCGGCGATCACGTCGAACTCGAGCGCGGCAGCCGCCGCCTCGACCTCGTCGTTGCCCTGCACGCAGGTGACGAACTCGGCAGTGCAGCGCTCGTGCTCCTTCGCCTTCTGCAGCGCGCTCACCCGGACGCCGTCCTTCGCGGCGCGTTCGCCCACGGCGTCGAGCAGGTTGCCGATCACCGCATGGCTGTTGGCGGTGATCCCCACCCGCTTGCCGTCACGCACGAGACCGACGATGAGCTCGGCGCCCTTGTACGTCTTCCCTGAACCGGGCGGACCCTGGATGGCGAGGTAGGACTCGGCGTACTCGGGCGCGCATGGGGTCCGGCGCTTGCGCAGCAGCAGGTCGAGCGCGGCGCGGTACGGGCCCGGCACGTCGATGCCGTGCGCGATCACGTGCTCGGCGATGCGCAAGAGGGCACGCTCCTGCGCATCGGTCGGCACGGGCTTGCCGGGGATCAGCGCGCGTGGATGCACGACCGGATCCTTCGATCGACCGCGCTTGAGCTCGATCAAACCAGCGACGTCGTCAACGGCCATGACCTCGCCGGCGAACCCTCCGGCCACCGGCTCGTATGTCTTGGAACCCGCTTTGAACTTGTGGTCCTGGGGCATGAATGCGTAGCGGTAGATGACCGAACGGTCGACCGCGCCGACCTCTTCGACGAACCGCAATCGGCTGATCGACTCGCGGTCGTCGAGCAACTCGTCGTCGCTCATGTGCTGGCGGGCGAAGAACATCCACCAGTCCGGCTTGGCCTCGCGGCGGTGCCAGTCGAGCATCTGCGCGAGCAACCAGCGCGCCTGCTGCTGGTCGTCACGTTCGTCGCGGCGCCTCGGAGATGCCGACGGTCAGCTCGCGCGACGAGCTCGGCGACCTCTTCTTCGCGCTCGGTGACCGCTTCCGACGCGGTGCCGTCTTCCAACTTCGGCCGCGGGATCGGGCCGAACTGCGCCTCGGCGTCGGACCGTCGGGCTTCGAGCCAGCGGTGCAGCTCGAGCGTGGAACGGCAGTCGTCTTCGTTGTAGCTCTCGATCGCGTCGAGCCGCTTCGGGTCGTGATCGTCGAGGTAGTCCTCGTAGGCGACGATGCTGCCGCCGCCGTCCATGACCTCACCCTTGGGGCGGGCCAGGTAGAGCGTCTCGACCTTCTTCAAGCAGTACGACTCGAGCCCGAGGCGCACCCCGAGGCGCACGGCCGCGTAGAGGTCGACGAACACCTCGCCGCGCAGCAGCTCGTCGACCTCGTGCTCACGCGTGCGTGCCGGCCCATGAGCTTCTTCATCGCGTTCGGCTCGTAGGGCGCGTAGTGGTAGACGTGCAGCTCGGGGTGCCCGGCCCGGCGCTTCATCACGAAGTCGACGAAATCCTCGAAGGCGCGCTGCTCCTGGCGCTCGTCGTGGGCCCAGAACGCGCGGTACTCAGGTTCGCCGCCCGCCCCGATCTCGGTGACGCCGAAGAGGTACTCGAGGCCGCCGTCGAGCGCGAACGGGTCGCCCTCCATGTCGAAGTAGAGGTCGCCGGGAGACGGCTCGGGCAGCGCCGACCATCCCCGCTTCGGCCACGCGCCGCGGGGCCTTCCGGATCAGAGCCGGCGGGATCGGGCGGCTCGGGTGGGAGCAGCTCGTAGATCGGTGGGTGCGCGCCTTCGCCGCGCACCTGGAGCTCGGCCTGGTGGCGCAGGCGTTCGACGCTGGCGTCGGCCATGCCGCTCACCGTGATGCCGGCGGGGGTGGCGGCGAGGTCGTGGCGGGTGGCGATGCCGGCGTCGGTGAGCTTGCGGGTCTGGTCGCGGCGCATGCCGGAGACGAGGGAGAGGTGGTCATCGGCGCGGCGGCGGTCCTTGCACTCGTCGCCCCAGCGGCAGATGCCGCAGTGCTCGACGGGATCGGGATAGGTCGCCAGCTTGTGGGCCGTCGATCAGCTCGACGAACCGGGCCTTGAGCGTGCGGTAGTAGGCCGAGTAGTCGGTGAGGGTGAAGGGGTGCACCGCGGCGTCGCCGGTGATCACGTACATCTGCTCGGGGGCGACGCCCTGGAGGCGCTCGACCTGCTCGGAGTACGCGCACATCTGGAGGAGGGCGGCGGCCTTCACCCGGCGGGCGAGCTTGGTGTCGGCGACCTCGTAGGACCAGGCGCCGAGGTGCGGGCTCGGGCGCTCGACCTTCAGGAGGAAGTCGGCGTGGCCGCGCCAGCGGCCGTCGAAGAAGGCGGCCTGGTAGATCACGTCAGCGCTGGCCTGCATGGCGGCGAGGGTCTCGGCCTCGGCGGCGGCGAGCTCGGCGACGGTGTTGCCGGGCATGGCGATCTCGACGACGGTCTTGCCCGCGGCGATCAGCCGTTCGACGTGCTTCGTCTCGTGCTCGCCGCCGCGGCGCGACAGCACGTCGAGCATGGGGTCGTCGCGCTCGGGGTGTTCGCGCTCGCCACGCGCCACCGACAGCTCGAGCTGGGTGAGGTGCTCGCACGCAGAGAAGCCGGTGAGATCGCTGGGACTGAGCGCGAGCGTTCCGTCATCGAGAAGGTGCATGCCGCCCTACCCCGCTTCCCCTGCGCCGCCACGAGTCTTGCACCATTCCGGTCCCCCGCTGACCAGGGGTAGTGGCTCAGTTTGAGGATTCGCGATGGCTAGGAGCCTGGCTGGTATCTTCGTCGATGCGGTCGGATGGGACGCGAAGGGGACCGTTTCGGTGGTGTATCAGTTTGCTCCCCGGGCGATCGGGGCGAGTCCGATGACTGATCCCTGGGACGCGTGGGGGCTGCACGGTGCACCAGCCGCGGACGAAACGGAGACGCGGCCCTCGCCGTCTACGCGGTTCGTGAAGCACGCGGATGGCACCGTGGAGTGGGACCCCTTCCCGCTCACCCCGGATCGCGTAGACGCATTCCAGACCCTAATTGCGGAGTTGGAATCCGAGGGCTAGCGGACTCGCACCGCGCAGCGCGAGTAGTCGGGATCGCGCCAGTCCCAAACGCATTTCCCTCCGAGCCGCCTGTTCAGTGCGATCATCGGCGCGTTGCGGCGGTCGACGAGCGACACCAGCGACCGAATCCCAGCTTCCTTGGCGCGGCGCATGATCTCCCGCTTGAGCTGTTCGGCGAGGCCCTGCTTCCGGTGGTCGACGTCGGTTCCGAGCGTTAGCACCTGCCACACGACTTCCAGTTCACGCCGGATCTTCCACGATCCAACTGCAACTAGTTCCCCGTCCTTGATGATGCCGATCGCCCATGTGGTCCCGAGCGCGAGCGCGTCGGCAAGCTCCTGTCGGATCATCTGCTGAACGAGTGTGGCCCATGGTTCGCTTGGCGCGGCGCAGGTAAACGCTGCGAGATGGTCCCGATCGTCCGGCCTGATATCAACGACGGTCACAACCGATGTCCCCCTGTCCCCTAGTCCAGCAGTTCAGCGAGCTGGGTCAGGGACCACGGCGCTCGTGTAATGCCGGCGGCCATGGCGGGCGTCGTTTTCTTGCCGGCCTTCTTGGTGAGGGTCTGGTGGGGCCGGCAGAAGTTGTAGTGCATGAAGTGCAGCGAGATCGCGTGCGCGTGGTTCTCGACCTTCTTGCTGAACGCGTTGGTGAGGCGGGTAAAGCGGCGCATCCCCATCCGCATCGTGAGGTTCTGACGCTCGACGTAGGAGTTGCTTGCCTTCGTGAGGTCGGGGTTCCCGGCTACAACCTCCTTCTGGATGCTGGTGCACGTCGAAGGGCTGTACTTGCGAGCTTCCTCGGCAGTTGGGGACGCGTACTCCTTGATGACCTGGGCGTAATCGATCGAGTTGCGCCACAGGGAGTCCACGACGGGCGGGTAGGAACCGAAGCCGTCGGTCGTCAGCTGGATGCGGTTCCCGACCTTGATGCGCGACTTCAGGTCCGGAGGAACACCCAGCAGTCCTGGGTGGTGCGCTCACCAACCAGCCACGACGGGACCAGCTTCGTGTCAGCGTCGATCGCAACCCACGTCCACACATCCCCGTAGCCGGGGGTGCCGACGAACTCCTCGGGGACGTTCTTCTGCTTGGCGTAGCAGAACGACCAGATCTCGTCGGCCTCGATCCGCTGAATGTCAAGGTTGATGAGCATCCCGTCCTGGTACTCGGCGCACGCCTCACCTATGTCGTTCAGGAGCTTGTCAATCGTGTTGCGTGCGACGCCGGTCGTCCGGGCGATGGCACGCATCGACATGCCTTCGACGAGGCATCCGATGACCTGGGCTCGCTGCTCGGTGCTCAACCTGTTCATATGTACGAATCTAGTGGTTTTGCCCCTCCGAGTCAAGCATTTTGTTCAGTTAGGTGGCACTAGACGGAACTGGAACCGGGGTTAGCGTACTTTACTGGGCTCGGTGAGTCGGTTATTGTCGGTTCTACCCGGCAGCAAGGACTCCGCGCTACCGGGGTATCCCGGCAGCGAGGAGCTTCCAGTGCCGCTGAGCAAAGAGGTCCGTCGCCTTCAGGGCAAATGGGCCATGGACACAGGCTGGCCGAAGCGCCTCGACTGGGTCGAGATCGAAGGAATCCGCGGCTGGGAAGGCCAACGCTTCGAGCTGCGGTTTCCGATCATGGCCGTAGTTGGGGAGAACGGCGTCGGCAAGAGCACCGTTCTGCAAGCCGCTGCCTCGGTGTACACGTGGTCCACGCCGGGGAAGAAGCGTGAACGGTTCGCATCGGACTTTTTCCCGGACACAACCTGGGACCGCATCCGGGACGCTGAGATCCGCTACAGCGTCCGCGAGGGAACCGGTCCCTCGATCGCGGCATCGATCCGCAAGCCAACCGATCGCTGGCGCGGCAACCCTCAGCGGCGGCAGCGCCCCGTCGAGTACGTCGACCTGACCCGCGTCCAGCCGGTGCCAGCGCGAACCGGATACACCAAGCTCGCCAACCCCGCGCTTGTCGAAACCGGTGGTGAGGACTTTGAGAACACTCGGCTCGGGCGGTTCAGCGAGATCATGGGCAGGAAATACAACTTGGCAAAGGTCGCGTTTGTCGAGGGCGACACAGTCCGCGGCGTGCCGGTCCTGAGCCAGCAAGGCGCGACGTACTCAGGGTTCCACCAGGGAGCCGGCGAAACGACGGTCGCGGAACTGTTGGAGAAAGACCTGCCGCAGTACGGCCTGGTCGTCATCGACGAGATCGAAAGCTCGCTGCACCCAAGCGCGCAGCGACGACTGATTCGCGACCTTGCGGAGAAGTGCAGGGAGCGGGAACTGCAAGTGATCCTCACGACGCACTCGCCATACGTGTTGGAGGAACTGCCGCTAGAGGCTCCGCGTGCATCTTGCAGGGGTCGGAAGGACGCCAGATCATCTACGGCGTGAGCCCCGAGTTCGCCATGACGAAGATGGACGACGTGCCGCACCACGAATGCGACCTGTACGTCGAGGACGACCACGCGGCGCGGATGCTTGTCGAAATCTTGGCTGCCAGTAGCCCCGACCTCGTCGAGCGATGCCAGGTCGTGCCCTGCGGCGCGGCGTCGGTCGGGCAGGCTCTCGGCCAAATGGTGGAGAACGGTCGGTTCAAGCGCCCGACGTGCGTGTTCCTCGACGGGGACAAGGCCCCCGCCCCAGGATGCGCGTTGCTCCCCGGCGACGACGCTCCCGAGCGCGTCGTCTTTGAGGCGCTTCAATCTCTGAACTGGGTGGGCATCGAGAAGCGCACCGGCCGCGGCTATGGGAGCGTCGTGGACGCTTGCGAGAAGGTCATGGCGCTCGGTGACCATCACGACTGGGTGAGCCAGGCTGCGTCTGCGCTCGCGCTCGGACCCGACACTCTGTGGCAGGCCATGTGCGCCGAGTGGGCCACCGAGTGCTTGGACGAGGACGAGGCCAACCGAGTCGCTCAGACTGTCGGGGACACCCTCATGGGCATCTCGACCGTTGCGACCTCCGAACGGCCCGCCGTGCGTCCTACTCGGAAGTCTCCTGATTCCAGCGAGCCTCTGCGGCAGTCCGAGCTATTTCCGAGCGCCGCTGGGGGCTGAGCTTCTCGGCACGCGACGACCCGCCCTTGGACCCACCCGCCGCGCGGGCCTCGTCCTTCTCGGGCACGTCCTCGTCCGACGTAGCGAAGTCCACGATCGCCTTGGCGCGTGAGTTCACGTCGGTCGGGAGCTTGGCCTTCTTCGCCATCAGGCACTCCGCTCGCTGGGTCGCCAGAGCCGAGCAGCAGCCCGGAAGCAACCGTAGGCCGCCAGTCCGAACGCGGCAATGAACAAGACCGCTCGGACGCTGGGGGAAGTGAGCTTGGTGAAAAGCACCAGCGACGCCATCGCTGCGAAGATCGCCCCGGCGAACAAGCACATGAGGGCGGCTATCCGGTTCATGGCCCCCAGCCTACGGGCGGGCGATCAGCCGTCAACTTCAAACTGAGCCACTACCCTGACCAGGTCACGCCCAGTGGTGGACACGGCGCGCCTCCTTCGGGTCGAGGGTCGTGTCGACGGGGTCGTCGTCGTACTGCGGGAACACCGCGCAGTCGGCCTGCTCGGCCAGGATCCGACACGCCGCCCACAGGTGGTCGAAGGCCTCGCCGTCGTACTGCTCGGGATGCCCGGGGTTGATGCGGAGGTCGACGAAGTCCGGATACAGGTTCACGATCAGCGGCCCGTCGGGCTGCCAGATGCGGACGTTCAGGATCTGGCCGCGACCGTCGAACCACAGCAACAGCTCACCGTGCTGATCCTTCGCCAGCCGGAAGCCGGGTGACACCGATTCGAGCAGCTCCATGGCGCGCTTGATCCAGCGGTCGGTGTCGGCGGTGGCGTGGTCGACCACCGGGTAGCCGTCGTGCTGGTCCCAGTCGTATTGGACGTCGCGGACCTTGCGCGGGTCCTGGCCGGGACGGATGCGGAAGAGGTCGATCTGCCAACCCATGTGCTGTCGACTCCGAGGGGAAGTGGTGACTTCCCAGAGCCTCGCAGGAGGGTGAGACGATTACATCGGTGTCATTTCCGAGAGGGCACTCGACTTCCTGAGCATCCCGGTCGTGCCGCTAACTCCGCAGGGCGTTGCGCCGGCTGACGAACTCGGCTTCGTCGATCTCTCCGCGGGCGAAGCGGTCGGCGAGCACCCACTCAGCGCTCGTTCCGCTCGTCGCCGTGGCGCTGGTCGCCGTGTCATTCCGGGGCTTCGCGTAGTGGCGCACGAGCAGCACGATGCCGGTGACGATCAGCGCCAGGACGACGATCACGACGATGATCCCGAGCCCTCGGCCGCCTCCGCCTCCGTCACCGCCGCGGAAGAACGGGCGGTCGCGATGGCCGCCGTGGTCGACGAGACGTCCGATCGCGAAACCGATGCCGAGCAGCACCAGACCGCCCAGCACCGCCAGCACCCACGGGGACAGGTAGAACCCGCTGCGCCGCGTGGGCGGAACGGGCTCCGGGGAGGCGGTCGGCGGCGTCTCGATCGTGGTCATCCGTCACTCCAGCTGGGGTACGTCACTGTGAGCTAACTCCACCGAGACTGAGTGCCCGCTGAGGACGCCCGGGGGAGTAGGTGATCCCCGAGCCGCTGACCTGCGACAGGAACGTGGCGAGCCACGCGAGGCGGCGCGCCGGCTCGGGGAGGTCGATCACCTCGAGGGCGAGACTGTCGCGCCCAGTCGTCCACGACACCGCGCACCACGCATCCGGGTACGATCCCGGCCCGCGACCGACCTCGAGGCGGGCCGATGACCCCGGACCAACCCAGCACCGACGAGCGACCCGACGAGGAGGAGCGAGTGCTCGCCGAACAGCTCGGGTCGGTGCGGGTGCTCACGCTGCACCGGCCCGAGAAGCTGAACGCGGCCGACCTCGCCATGCAACGTCGGCTGAACGAGCGCTGGCGAGAGCTCAGAGAGGACCACGCGACCCGTGCCGTCGTGCTCACCGGTTCCGGGCGCGCCTTCTGCGCCGGCGGCGACGCCGAGCTGCTGGCAACGTTCGGTGGCGAGCACCACCCGGTGCACGACGAGCTGAGCGAGCTCCACACCGAGCTGCTGCGCGCCATGTTGACGCTCGAGATCCCGATCGTCGCCGCGGTGCGGGGCCCCGCCGTCGGCTTCGGTGCGGAGCTCGCCGCGCTCTGCGACCTCGTGGTCATGGGCGACGACGCGTCGCTCAGCGACCCGCACGTGCGCCTCGGCATCGCACCGTCGCCCGGCTGCCAGCTGGTGTGGCCCCACCTCACGTCGATCGCGGTCGCCCGCGAGCTCCTGCTCACCGGCCGTCGGGTGAGCGCGACGGAGGCGGTCGAGCTCGGTCTCGCCAACCGCGTGTGCCCGTCGGGCGAGGAGCGCGCCACCGCGATCGCGCTGGCGGAGGAGTTGGCGGCGCTGCCGCCCACCGGTGTGCTCGCGGCCAAGCGGGCGTTCGCCGCGCCGCTCCTCGCCGAGCTGACCCGACTCGACGGGTTGTCAACGACGTGAAGGTGGTCGACGCGAGCGCAGATGTCGCCGGCCGCTTCGCCGCGAAGCTGCTGGCCATGGCGGGAATGGACGTGCGCCGTGCCGGCGCGCGCGACGACACGCTCCTCGGTCGCTACCTCGACGCGCACAAGCGGATCGTCCCCGCGCCCGTCGACGACCGAGCGACGCGTGCGTTGTGCGCCGACGCCGACGTGGTCTTCACGAGCTTCGATCGGGGCGAGTTCGTCGGCGTGGGTGCGCAACCGGGCCTCCGTCCTGTGCCGGCCGGCTGCGTCGAGGTGACCACGAGCTCATTCGGCACCACCGGTCCGTACGAGACCTGGCGGGGAGGTCCCGTCGCCGACTGGGCCGCCGGCGGGTATCTGGCGCTCACCGGGCCACCCGACCGAGCGCCGCTCCTCGGGCCCGAGCACCTCTGCGGGTACGTCGCCGGGTACACCGCGGCGATCGCCGCCGAGGCCGCGTTGGCCGACCGGCGGCGCTCCGGACGGGGACGGCACGTGGACGTCAGCACGATGGAGTCGATGCTCAACGTCCACCAGTCGACGTTCTCGCGCCTCGCGGCCGGCGTCGTGCGCACCCGCACCGGTCGCTACACCGAGGTCTATCCGCTCGTGGTCCGGCCGTGTCGCGACGGATACGTGTCGCTCGGGGTGGTGACCGACGCGGAGTTCGACCGTCTGCTCATCGCCATCGGGCGACCCGACCTCGCGGCCGACGACCGGTTCCGGGACGCGATGGCCCGCGGGGAGCACCGCGACGAGCTCGACGCCGTGCTCCACGAGTTCCTCGGCGCCCGCGACACCGACGAGGTCGTGTCCACGCTCCTCACCCACGGTGTCGCAGCAGCCGCGGTCGACGGGGCACTCGCGGTCCTCGCCAATCCGCAGCTCGAGGCACGCGAGTTCTGGGACGACGCGCCCTCTCCGTCGAGCTCGGCACGCGCGCCGGGCAACCCGGTGCCGGCCCCGCGCGCACCGGTGACGCGCGCCGACGATGCATCGGGGCAGTCGCGCCTGGCGGACGCGCGAGATTCCTCGCTACCCCTCGCGGGCGTCGTCGTGCTCGACCTCACCGCGTTCTGGGCCGGACCGAGCGCGACGCGCATCCTCGCCGACCTCGGCGCGCGCGTGATCTGGGTCGAGCGCCCGCACTCCCGGCGCGAGCCGGGGCCCGACGCGACCGAGACCGAGGTGGTGATGCACCACTTCCACCTCAAGATGAACCGCAACAAGGAGAGCGTCGTGCTCGACCTCGCCACCGCCGACGGGCGAGCCGCCGTGGCGCGACTGGCGTCGGAGGCCGACGTGCTGGTCGAGAACTTCCGCCCCGGCGTCCTCGATCGCATGGGCCTCGGTGCCGCCGAGCTCTGTGCCGCGAACCCCCGCCTCGTCGCGGTGTCGCTCTCCGGCTTCGGGAGCACCGGGCCGTGGGCCGACCGCCGGTCGTACGGCCCGACGATCGAGGCGGCGTCGTCGATCGAGGCCCGCACCGGGTTCGCGGGCGACGAGCCGATGCGGCTCGGTCACACGCTCCCCGACGGGGTGGGCGGGCTGCTCGGCGCACTCGCCGCGCTCCGCGGGCTGCGCGAACGCCACGAACGCGGCCGCGGTGGATGGTTCGACCTCTCGCAGATGGAGGCGTACGTCGCGCTCAGCGGCGAGGAGCTGCTCGGCGCGGCGGAGACCGGCCATGAGCTGACCCGCATCGGGAACCGGTCGCGTGGGAGCGCACTCCAGGGGGTGTTCCCCTGTCGCGGAGACGACGTCTGGATCGCCATCCGTCTCGCCGACGACGACGACGTGATCCGACTCGCGGGCGTCTCGGGGGCACCCGACCTGCGTGCGACACGGGTCGGCACGGAGCTCACGCTCGACGAGCAGGAAGCGAGGATCGGCGCCTGGGCCCGCAGCCATGATGCCGACGACCTGGCCCGGAGGCTGCAGCACGCGGGTATCGAGGCGTTCGCGGTGCTCACACCGCCGGAACTGCTCGCCGACGCCCAGCTCGACGCGCGCGGGTTCTTCGTGAACGCCTCCCACGACAGCCGGATCCTGAAGTTGCCGGGATCACCCCTCCACGGCCTGGTCGACCCACAAGGACCGGCTCCAGCGTTCGGTGCTCACACCGAGATGGTGCTCCGCGCCCTCGACGCCGATTCCTGAGCCGGCGTCACGTCAGCGCGCAAGATTCACCCCGCGTCAGAGCTTGTAGAACGCACGCGCGGTGGCGCCGACGATCTGGCGCTGCGACTCGTCGGGCAGCGGCTTCACCGCGTCCATGAGCTCGTCGACCACGCCGGGGATCTTGGCGTCGGGGTGCGGATAGTCCGACGCCCACAGGATCTTGTCGGCGCCGAGGTGCTCGGCCGTGAACGCGAGCGCGACCTCGTCGGGATCGAAGCTGATCATGCACTGACGCGCGAACACCTCGCTCGGCAGTGTCTGCTGATCCGAGCTGCCGAAGATCTCGAACTGGTGATCGAACCGTTGCAACATCGGCACGATCCAGCCGCCGGTCCCCTCGAGGAACGCGACGCGCAGGTTCGGATGCCGCTCGCAGATGCCGCCGAGCACGAAGTACGCGACCGCCATCTGGAGGTCAAACGCGTTGGTGAGTCCCTGGCGCAGCGCGAGACCCTCGGTGGGGTTGACGACACCGTCGGCGAGGCCGAGCAGTCGGCAGCTGTTGGCCATGTCGCCGTGCGGCGACGGGTGCACGCCGATCGGGCAGTCGAGATCGGCGGCCGCGGCCCAGAACGGGTCGTACGCGGGATCGTTGAGCTTGAGGTCGCCGATGTAGCGCGCCGGACGGATCATCACCGCCTTGGCGCCGAGGTCGGCGACGGCGCGGCGCATCTCCGTGATCGCGGCCTCCGGTTCCTGCAACGGCACGAGCGCGACCGGGAACAGCCGGTCGGTGTCGGCCGCGCAGTAGTCGTGCAACCAGTTGTTGTAGGCACGGCAGGCGGCGCCGAAGATGTCGGCCTCTTCGATCCAGGTGAGCATGGCGGTCGGGTACAGGACCGCGACGTCGATGCCCTCCGCGTCCATGTCGGCCAGGCGAGCGACGGGGTCGTAGCCACCAGGCCGCGCCATCTTGTGCTTCGACTCCTCCTCCCACTCGGTGTCCTCGGCGACCGCCTCCCAGTGGTCTTCGCCCTGTCCGGTGAGGAACGACGTCGGCATGTCGGGATACGCGCGCGTGATGCCGGTCGCCTGCACGTACCCACCAACGCCGTGCGGGAGAATCTCGCGGAACTCGGGCTCGGCGTACTCGCTCCACACCAAGTCGGGCTCGATCACGTGCCCGTCGGAGTCGATCACCTCGAAGCGCTGACGCTGCTCGGCCATGACGAATCCCCCTCGCTCGACTGCCAACACCCTGAAGCATCGCGGCCGATCGCGCAAGCGGCAGCGCAGGTCGCAGAAGTCACCGATCGCCTCGACGCCACGATCGAGCTCTGCGTCGGAGAGCGGCGGCCGCGGCACGGGCTCGGCGGCGAGGAACTCGTCGACCGCGTCCACGTCGATGCCGTCGAAGAGAGCGTCGGGATCGGTGCACACCGCGGCCGCGATCGCTGGATCGAAGTGCGTCCCGCTGCGGGCGCGCACCATGCCGAAGTACGTCATCGAACGGACCGTGCCCGGAGCCGGCCAGATGGACGACGCCGCGCTCCAGGCGATCGCCGCGCAGTCCAACGCCGTGTTGCAGGAGATGGGGCCGCGCATCCAGTGGGTCACCAGCTTCGTCGGCGACGACAAGCTCACGTGCGTCTACTACGCCACCGACGCCGAGCTCGTCCGCGAGCACGCGCGCCGCGGCGGCTTTCCGTGTGACGCGATCGAGCTCGTCCGCTCGACCATCGACCCGACGACGGCCGCGCCCCTCGCGTAGGCCGCACCACCCGGTCCCCGCAAAACGACGAACAGGAGACACCCCGTGAACGCGAACAAGGAACTGTGGGAGAAGGGGCGACTTCACGCGCATCGCCGAGAGCATGCGCGACAGCGGTGAGGCGCTGGTGAAGGAGCTCGAGATCACCAACGGCCTGCAGGTGCTCGACCTGGGCAGCGGCGACGGCACCACCGCGCTCCCGACGGCCCGGTTGGGCGCCGACGTGCTCGGTGTCGACATCGCCGAGAACCTGGTGGCGGCAGGCAACCGGCGCGCCGCGGCCGAGGGGCTCACGAACCTCCGGTTCGAGGAAGGCGACGCCAGCGACCTCTACTGCCTCGACGACGAGTCGTTCGACCTCGTCGTCAGCATCTTCGGGGCGATGTTCGCGCCGAAGCCGTTCGACGTGGCCAAGGAGATGGTGCGCGTCACCCGTCCGGGTGGGCGGATCGTGATGGGCAACTGGATCCCCGGCGACCCGACGCTGGTCGCGCAGCTCCTGCGCATCAGCGGCGCGTACTCACCCCCGCCCCCCGAGGGCTTCGTGAGCCCGGTCACGTGGGGCCTGGAGGACGAGGTGCTGGCGCGCTTCGCCGCCGCAGGTGTGCGCGCCGAGCATGTCTCGTGTGTACGCGACACCTACACGTTCGTCGCGCCGGTCCCGCCGGCCGAGTACCTCGCCGAGTTCCGTGACTACTACGGGCCGACGATGAACGCGTTCGCGGCGGCCGAGGCTGCCGGGCGCGCCGACGACCTGTGGCGCGAGCTCGAGGAGCTGTTCACGGCCCAGAACACGGACGCGTCTGGTGACACGACCGCGATCCCCGCGACCTTCCTGCGGGTCACGGTCGACGTCGACGTCTGAACCGAGGCGCCCCGGGCAACCGGGCGATCGCGGACTCCCCGACCCGAGCGCTCCCGATCACCAGTCCGCTCTGGTGTCGTTCGGGATCTCGGCGGTCGTGAAGCCCCAGTGCACGCCGTGGGTCGTCGCGGGATCCGACAGGAACGTCGCCCCGTCCTCGACGCGAGCTTCGACCTCCTTCGATTGCAGGTAGCTCGCCGCGCCGGCGAGGTCCTCGACCTGCAGCCACACCGAGAACAGGCCGTGGTGGTTCACGTCGAGGTAGTCGGCGATCGGCGTGCCCGACTCCAGCGGCTCGGCCAGCTCCACGATGTCGTCACGCCCCACCGCGACGAAGACGCTGCGGGTCTTCAGCACATCGTTCTCGCCCTCGTGAAGCACCGTCCCGCCGATCACGTCGACGTACATCTTCCGGGCGTGGTCGAGGTCGCGGGTGCCGAGGGTGAAGTGCGAGTGCTTGCGGATGTGCAACGGGTGGGTGTCGTGCCACCACGTCGCCCGGTACGACTCGTGGAGACGGGGGTCGGGGATCTCCGGGATCGGGACCATGAACTCCAGCTGGGTGAGTGTGGAGTTCGGGTGGGTGAAGATCGGCCGGTCCTCGGGCGCGTCCGCCGCGTGCTCGAGCTTCCCGCCGAGCAGGCCGAGGAGCTCGACGTCGGCCGCCTCCAACCGGTCGCGCAGCTCGGTGAGCCCCTCGGCGTCGTCGACGAACCAGGCGATGGAGTGCCACTGGCGGCCCCAGCGCTTGAAGAACCGGCCGAGCGGCACGTTCTCCCACCCGTCGATGTCGAAGGTCGGTTGCATCGGCTCGACGCACAGCTTGCCGATGCCCACGAGCGAGGCGATGCGACGCAGATCTTCCGAGACGCTGTTCGTCACCCAGCGGGTCACGCCGAACACGTCGTCGTACCAGGCGTCGAGCGCCTCGATGTCGTCGCTCATGTGGATGAGGTGGAAATTCCTGCCGATGGTGAACACCCGGGCAGTCTGCCGCCCGAAGTAGGACTCAGACCAAATTCCGCGCCTCAGGTGGCCTCGTAGAGCTCCTCGCCCCGGCGCAGGCGGGCGGCGATGTCGACGGTGCGCGAGAGCTCACGGCGGGTCGGGGTGTGGGCGGCGAGGAAGCGGGCCAGGCCGGCCAGGACCAGCACGCCTTCCTCCGAACCCGCCGGCCAGGCGTGGAACTCGCCGACCGCGGCCTCGAACACCTGGTACCAGTGGAACTCGGCGTCCTCGCGCAGGAGCGCGTGGCCGAGCGCGGCGACGAGGCGCGCCGGGTCGCCGCCGCCGCGGAGGAAGCCGGCGGCGATCGCACCGGCCCGGTCGACACCGCCCTGGATCTCCCAGCACTCGTCGAGCTCGGCGACGTCGCCCGACTGCGCGTCGGGCAGGCGCGCCGCGGGAACGTTCAGGAAGCGGTCGAGGTAGACGCGCAGCGCGCCGTGGACCAGCCCGCGGTGGAGCTCGGGCGTCGGGTTGCGATCCAGCGCTCGGTGGAGCGCGTGCGCGGCCGTGAACGCGTGGTGCACCGTGTCCCAGTCGCCGAAGTCGTTCTGGGTGTGGAACCTCGTGATGCGCAGCGCGGCGGCGAACGCGAGCGCGCGCCCGAGCTGCGCGGGTGCGGCGCCGGTGGTGATCGCGTCGAGCAGCGCGTTGACCACCCGTTCGGGATCCTCGTCGAGCAGCTGCCACGCGAGACCGGTCACGTCGGTGAACGAGCCGTGGCGGGTGGCGCCCGCCGCCAGCGCGGCGGCGAGTCGGGGCTGGGTGCGCGTGATCAGCACCGCGAGGTCGTGCGGGTGGCGCCAGGTGCCGTTCTGCTCGGACCAGCTGGCGGCCGCGGTGCCGCGCACCAGGGTGGGCAGGACGTCGGGCGCGGCCTTGCGGCCCACGTACCCGAGCGACTCGAACGCCTTGTTGGTGAAGTCGATGGTGTGCCCGCCGTCGACGAACACGTGGTCGGTGACCGCGGCGAACATCATCCGCTCGACGTCGGCGAGCGGGCCGGGTGCGGTGAGCGCGGTCGTGAGCACGAGCTCGGCGGCGTCGCCGGAGCGGGTCTCGACGAACCGGCGGTACCACTCCGCCAGCCGGGCGCGCTCGATCTCGCCCCCGTCGTCGAACGCGCGCACTGGGAACCGGGGCGGATGGTTGCGCGTGTCGCGCGCCACGAACGCGAGCCCGTGCACCAGCGCCTGGGCGCGATCGGCCTCGTCGAGCGACGGCAGCACGTTGGCCATCGCGATCAACACCGTGAGGCCGGCGCCCCAGCCGGTGTCGCGGTAGCGCGTGCCGAAGGCGACACCCCGCCGCACGATCTCCTCGGGCGCCACTCCCGCTTCGAGCAAACCGAGCACCGACTTGGCGAGCACGAGCGAGAGGCTCGTCTCGAGGCCGTCGTCGAGCCGCCGGAACAGCTGGGTGACGGGATCCCCACCGTGTCGTTCCTCGACGAACACGTCGTCACCGTCGACGCGAACCTGGAAGCCGCGGGCGTCGTCGGCGAACGGGTCGAGGGTGCAGCCGGTGACGAGGTCGAAGCGGGCGTGGTGCCAGTGGCAGGTGACGAGGCCGGCCTCGACCGTCCCCTGATGGAGGGGGAAGCCCATGTGCGGGCAGCGGTCCTCGATCGCCCAGGCCCGGTCGTCGGCCCAGAACACCACCACCGGCAGCGACCCGACCTTGGTCAGCAGCCGGCCGGCCGTGCGGAGGTCTTCGAGTGATCCGGCCCGCACCTGCATGGCCCCGACGATACGACCGCTCGCCCCGCCCGCCCAGCCCCGATCTGGTCCCCGACCGGGCGCGGCGACTTAACTCACGGAGTCCCACCGCCGCGGAGCACGGAGACCATGGCCGAACCGACCCGGAGCGACCCGTTCATCGGTGAGCGCCATTCGATCAGCGACCTCGACATCACGACCGAGCAGGTCAGCACGACCTGCCGCGCGCAGCCTCTCGCCCGTCACCGACGCGGTGCGCAACGAGGGCGGCGGTGCCGCGCTCGGATACCTGGTGTCGCTGGTCGACGCGAATGCGGCGCTCGTCGCGCTCTGCGCCGCCCACCCGGACTGGACCGCCACCGCCGACCTCGCGCTGCACGAAGCGCGCCCGCTCACCGGGGGCCCGGCCGTCGTCGAGAGCCGCCTCGTGCGCGCCGGCTCCAAGCTCGTCGTCGTCGGCACCGACATCTACGACGGCGCCGGGATCACCGACCTCGACGAGCTGGGCGACCCGATCGCCCTCACGCACGTGGCGACCGGTCTCGCCACCTTCGCCCGGGTGCCGGGCTCGGCCTCCGGGGTGTCGGGCACGTTCGACCCGCTCGGCCTGGTCGGGCAACGGCGCCGCATGGAGCCCGTCGACGGCCTCCCGGTGGAACCGCTGCTCGAACGCTGCGGGCTGCACGTCGTCGACGCGCCGGGAGGTGTGGTGGAGCTGGCGAACTCGCCGTACGTCGCGAACAGCATGGGTGCGATCAACGGCGGCGTGCTCGGCATGATCTTCCAGGGCGCGGCCGAGGCGGCCGTCCCCGGCTTCGTCGCCACCGACATCCAGATCCACTACCTCGCCCAGGCCCGCACCGGACCCGCTCGCACGCACGCGGCGGTGGTGCGCGACACGGACGACCACGTCGTGTGCCGGGTCGAGGCGGTCGACGCCGGCAACGACGGCCGCGTCCTCGCGCTGGCCACCGTCACCCTGCAGCGGCGCTGAAGGCGCTGTGGGCACACCTCAGTCCCAGAGGTAGTCGGCGGGGACGAACTCCTTGGTGTAGTTCCAGTACGTGGGGATCGGCCACGGCGAGAGGGTGAACACCTTGCCCTCGGCGTTCTTGAAGTGCGAGTGCTTCACCGACTTGTGCGCCCACACCATCTGGGAGATCTCGTGCTGGTAGAGCTCGGCGTACGCGTCGTGCACCTCCGGCTTGGGCTCGAGCGTGCGGTGCCCCGACGTGAGCAGCTCCCGCAGCGCGCCCATCACGTAGTTCACCTGGCACTCGGACTGGAAGATCAGGCTTCCGCCGTGCGCGAGGTTGGTGCCCGGGCCGTAGAGGCAGAAGAGGTTCGGGAAGTTGGGGACGGTGATCCCGTAGTACGCGGTCGGCTCCTCGCCCCACTGCGCGCGCAGCACCGCGCCGTCGCGGCCGACGATGTGCATCGGCCAGAGGAAGTCGTTGTGGCGGAAGCCGGTCGCGTAGCAGATGACGTCGGCCGGGTAGAAGGCGCCGTCGCTCGTGACCACGCCGTCGGCCACGATCTTCTCGATGGGCGTGCGCACCAGCTCGACGTTGGGCTTGCGCAGGCACGCCAGCCACGAGCCGTTGTCCTGCAGCATGCGCTTGGCCGTGGCCGGGTAGTCCGGGATGACCTTGGCCTCGAGCTCGGTGTCGCCGCCGAGCTGGGCGCGCATCAGGTGGGCGAACAGCTCGCCCGTCTCGCGGTTCGTCTCGCTGATGGCGTGGCCGCCGTCGTCGTAGTTCGGGTCGATGCGCGACCGCTCCATGGCGAGCCCCGACCCCGGGTAGAAGGTGATGAAGCGGAACCAGCGCCCGTAGAACGGCAGGTGCCGCATCGCCCAGCGCTCGCCGTCGGGCACGGCGCGGTGGTAGTTGGGGTTGGGGAACACCCACTGCGCGGTGCGCTGGAACACGGTGAGCTGCTCGACGTCGTCGGCGATGGTCGGCGCGATCTGGAAGCCGCTGGCGCCCGCGCCGATCAGCGCGAACCTCGTGCCCCGGTAGTCGACCGACTGGTCCCGAGCGCGCCGAGTGGAACGACGGGCCCGCGAAGTCGTCCATGCCGGGGATGTCGGGGAGCTTCGGCTGGTTGAGCGCGCCGACGGCGCTGACGATCGCGCGGGCGTCGATCACCTCGGTGCTGCCGTCGGGGTTGGTGACGGTGACCGACCAGCGGCCGGTGTCGTCGTCGAACACCGCCGACTCGACCGTCGTGTCGAACCGGCAGTGCTCCTCGATCCGGTACTTGTGCATCACCCGGTCGAAGTAGGCGCGCAGCTCGGGGTGCTGGGAGAAGTACTCGGTCCAGTGGTCGGCGGGCTCGAACGAGTAGCAGTAGAAGTGGCTGCCGATGTCGACGCGCGCGCCGGGGTAGCGGTTCTCCCACCACGTGCCGCCGGGGCCGCCGTTCTTCTCGATGATGGTGAACGGGATGCCCGCCTGGAGCAGGCGGATGCCGGCCAGCAGCCCGGCCTCGCCGCAGCCGATCACGACCACGTGCGCGTCGGCGCGCACGTCGTCCGGGATCTCGTCACCCCAGGTGATCGCACCGGCATCGGCGCCGTCGAGGTGCAGGTCCTCGAGGAACATGGGCGCGACGTCGTCCGACACCGGCGCGCAGGCGAGAAACGCCATCATCTCCCGGATCACGTCGTCCGGCGGCGGGGGCGGCAGCACGCAGCCGCCGTCGCGGTAGGCGACGATCGCGGGAAGGGCACGCCGTCGCGCCTCGGCCATCATCTCGGGGCTCATCGAGCCCTGGTAGTCGTTCAGGGTCGACGCCTGCGGGCGCAGCTCGGTGCGGATCCACGACGGGTCGCCCGTCATGTGCACCAGCGAACAGAGCAGCGCGGGGACGCTCAGGTCTTCGAGCGCGGCGGCGATGGTGGCGTCGTCGTCGGTGAAGGGTCGCCCGGCGTGGGGGTTGCGCTCGGCCTCGGTCATGCGTACAGGCTCGCCGATGGCGACGGCATCCGCCAGCCGGGAAGGGGCCCCTAAGCCCCGCGGCCGTCTGCATCCACTCCCGGTGCGCCTCCTGGTAGCGCTGCGGCGCGGCCGGATGCGCGAGGGGCAGCCACTCGACGGCGCGACCGTCGAGGCCACCGTTGAGCCGCGTGCCGTAGCCGACGACCTCGAGCTGGTCGGGGCCGGCCGACAGGAGCTTGCCCATCACCCGCAACGCGGCGTTGCCGAGCGAGACCACCAACTCGGGTTCGCAGGTGGCGAGCTCGGCACGGAGGCGGTCCTTGTGCCACGACCAGCACTCGCGCACGACGTCGTCCTCCGACGGGTGACCGCGCAGGCTCCACGCCGGCCAGCCGTAGCGGTGGCGCGCCGAGTCGTAGGAGTCGGCCAGGCCCTTGCGCGCCCCGTTCGACAGCCGGTAGGTGTCGAGGCATTCGGTGATCCACGTGGTGTCACGCGTGCAGTCGAGCGGCGCGAGCACGTTGACGTCGACCCACTGGCCCGCCGTGCCGTTGAACTTGGGCGCGGGCGCGAACGTGCCGTGGGTCGCGGGGTCGAACCCGTTCGCCGCGATCCACGCGGCGACGCACTCGCGTGCGTCGGCGCCGTTCCACAGCGGTGCCGGCTCGTCGGCCACCGGGAGCGCCTTCACCTGGCGCAGCCGCGAGCCCTCGGGCGGGATCCAGCGCGCGTGCAACGCGGACGGGTAGGCGCCGAGCACGAACACCGGGCGCGGACCGTCGGCCGACGGCGGGCGCGTCGTCGCCTCGGCACCGAAGGGAAACCGCTCGGGTTCGCTCATCGCGGTGCACTCCCCGCTGCCGGGATGTCGAAGGTTGGTACATTGCGCCCACTCGGACGAGGGGGGAACGTCATGCGGTTCGGCCTGTTCCTGATGCCGGAGCCATTCCCGTGGTCGAACTGGACGTTGTCGTACGACCTCAAGCTCGAGGAGATCGTCGTCGCCGAACGGTTCGGCTACGACGAGGTGTGGATCGGCGAGCACCACACCGGTGCGTACGAGAACATCCCGGCGCCCGACATCTTCATCGCCAAGGCCTCCGCGCTCACCCACCGTATCGGGCTCGGCACCGGGACCATCAACCTGCCCTACCACGACCCGTTCATGGTGGCGGAACGTCTCGCCTTCCTCGACCACCTCACCCACGGACGCCTGATCTACGGCTTCGGCGGCGGCGGGCTGGTGAGCGACCGCACGTTCTTCCAGGTGGGCGACGAGGCGGGGCCACGCATGCGCGAGGCGCTCGACATCATCGAGCTGCTCTTCTCGACGACCGAGTACGTCGACTTCACCGGCAAGTTCTGGGAGCTGGACCACAAGCGGATCCAGGTGCGCCCCTACCAGGAGCACCCGCAGTTCTCGATCGCGGGGATGTCGGGCACGCACAACTTCGAGCTGTGCGGTGAGCGCGGGTACGCCGCGCTCAGCATCTACTTCACCCCGGTGCAGATCGAGGACAACCCGGGGATGCCCGACCTGATCGCGCAGGGCGACGCGATCGTGCGAGCCGCCGAGGCCGCGGGACGCGATCCGGTGCGGGCGCGCGACGACTGGCGCATCTGTCGCGAGGTCTACGTCTCCGACTCCAAGAACGCGGCGATGGCCGAGATCCGCGAGAGCCTGCAGCAGTCGTACGACTACCTGTTCAAGATCGGGCTCGCGCCGCTCATGAAGCGCGACGCGGCGATGCCCGACGCCGAGGTCACGTTCGACTGGATGGTCGAGAACGTGCCGTGGATCATCGGCTCGCCCGAGGACTGCGTCACGCAGGTGCGCGAGCTCGACGAGCACGTCGGCGGGTTCGGCTCCCTGTTGTTCAACTCGCGGGAGTGGGTGACCATCGATCGCTGGCACCGCTCGCTCGAGCTGTTCGCCCGTTACGTGTCGCCGCACTTCCGGGCGCGCGACGACCAGCGCTTCCGCCGCGAGCTCGCCGACGACGCCCTCGGCGCCTGACGCCGGTTCCCGGTCGGCGGGGAGGCGGTCGGGGTCACGTCTCCATCCGGATGTGGCGGCCGCCGTCGACGAGGCGGATGACGGCCTCGCCGTCGAGCAGCTTGCGCATCCCCGCGCCGGCGAGCGCGGCGCGCCAGCCGACGTCGAGGCGGCCGGGGCGGCCGTAGACCAGCGCCTTCACGTCTTCGCGCGTGGCGAGCAGCTGCTTCTCGATGCGCTCGGTGCGCGCCAGCTCCGCCGCGTAGGCGACGAGCAGTGACACCGCGGCGTCGAGCTCGGGCCCGTCGGCGGACTTCTCGGGTTGGCGCACCTCGCTCTGGGACATCGCCCGCCCCGCCTCCACCGCCGCGAGCAGCTCCGTCGCCACCTCACCGGGCATCCGATTGACGCCCCGCAGCGCGAACACGTCGTCCTTCGTGCGCGGGGGACGGCCGACCACCGCGGCGAGCGCGAGGTCCGGGAGCACGAACCGCGGGAGCACGTCGAGGCGCTGGGCGCGCCGCTCGCGCCACGCGGCGACGGCCTGCGCGACCCGCGCCTTCTCGCCCCGCATCGAGTTCGCGCCCTTGACCTTCCACCACGCGGTGTCGGCGTCGACCCGCCGCTCCGGCGCGGTCCGCATGAGCTCGCACTCGCTCGCCGCCCACCCTTCCCGGCCCAGCTCCCGCAGCCGGTGCCCCAGCTCCAGGGCGAGGGGGAAGAGGTACTCGACGTCGGCCGCCGCGTACCTGCGGATCGCGGGGGTGAGCGGCCGCACCGTCCAGTCGGCCAGCTGCTCGGACTTGTCGAGGCGCACGCCCAGCAGGACCGACACCAACGACCCCAGCGACGGGAGCCCGAGGCCGACGAAGCCGGCGGCGAGCTGCACGTCGAACAGCCCGGCGGGGCGGGCGCCGACCGCGCGCTCGAGGATCGGGAGGTCGCTCGCGCCCGCGTGGGTGATCATCGTGGCGGGCGAGTGGAGCACGTCGGCGAGCGCGCGCACGTCGCACGCGAGCGGGTCAACCAGCGCGACGCCGTGCGGCCACGACACCTGCACCAGGCAGAGCTTCGCCCAGTAGGTGCGTTCCGACATGAACTCGGTGTCGAGCCCGTAGGCCGGCTCGTCGAGCAGCACCTTCACCAGGTCGGCGAGCGCGCGGTCGTCGTCGACCCAACGGATGGGTACCGCCTCGCCGATGTCACCCTGACCCGTCACGCGTGCTCCTGTCCGCGACCCACCACGAACGCGGCGGGACCGGCAGCCTCGCACGTGTGCCAGACTCAGGCGAATGAGCGACGCACCGATGAAGAGCTACGCCGCCGGCGTCCCGGTCCCCGACATGGGCGCGCTGCCCTGGACGAACCCCGGGCCGCTGTCCGAGTCGCGAGTGGCGATCGTGACCACCGCGGCGCTCCACCTGGCCGACGACGACCGGTTCACCAACGACGACACCACGTTCCGCGTGCTGCCGCGCGCAACCGGCGCGACCTCGTGCTCGGGCACTACAGCCCCAACTTCGACCGCAGCGGCTTCGGCGCCGACCTCGACGTGGTGTTCCCGATCGACCGGCTGGAAGAGCTGGCGGTACGCGGGGTGATCGGATCGGTGGCGCCCCGCCACCTCGCGTTCGCGGGGAACCAGGAGGACACGCTCACCGGGATCCGCCTCGACAGCGGGCCGCGCGCCGCGCAGCTGCTGCGCGACGACGCGGTCGACGTGGTGCTGCTCACGCCCGTCTGACCGCTCTGCCCGCGCACCGTGTGTGCGCTCTCACGCATCATCGAAGCGGCGGGGATCGCCACCGTCGCGCTCATGTCGGTGCGCGAGGTCGCCGAGCGCCTGCCCCCACCGCGCGCGCTGTTCGGCGACTTCCCCCTCGGCCGGCCGCTCGGCCGCCCGGGCGATCCGGAGTTCCAGCACGACGTGCTCGCGCTGCGCGTTCGCGCTGCTCGACGCGGAGTCCGGGCCGGTGCTCGCCGACCATCCGGTCGTGATCGAGTCCGACGACGTGCCGATGGAGTGCGCGCTGCCGCCGCGCTACGACCCCGCGCTCCCCGCCGCGGTCGACGAGGCCATGGGCCTGCGTGCCGCGTTCGACCGCCGGCTCGCGCATCGGGGCGTGACCTCGGTGGGGCGGGTGCTCACGCCCGACGACGTGCCCGACGCCCTGGCCGCGCTCGCCCGCATCGCCGACGGTGCGAACTGGAAGGAGGCGGGCCTCGCCGGCGACCCGGTCCGGGTGAGCCACGACATCCGCGCCTACTACGACGAGGCCGCGCAGGAGCTCGTCGACCGGCCGCCCGACGCGGGCCGGTTCGAGGCCTGGTTCTACGAGGAGACCGAAGCGGGGCGCACGCTGCTCGCGGCGCGGGCGACCATGCAGCAGCAGGAAGCACCGTTCCCGCTCTGGTTCTACATGGCGCGCGCGACCCGCTGACCCCCGATGGTGGTGAGGGAGACGATCCGCTCCTCGGCGCCGGGCTCGACGATGGGCACGCGCACGACGACACCGGCACGCTCGCCGGGGAGCACCTCGCCGGCGGCGCGCACCGGGCCCGTGCGCACGCGGTTGAGGTAGCGGATCTCGAGGTCGAAGATCTCGTGGTCGCCGCGAGCCTCGAGCGCTCGCTCACCCGCGAGCTCGGCGAGGAGCGCCTGCGCCCCGCCCTGGATGGTGCCGGCGGGGCCGTTGCGGACGGCTTCGTGCGCGTCCATCTCGTAGACGCCGGGTTGCGGCTCGCTCACCATGAGCGAGTCGTCGTAGGAGTCGGCGCCGAGGGGCGTCAGCGGCATCTGCTCGCGC
The DNA here is from genome assembly GCA_963750045.1 of uncultured Actinomycetes bacterium. GTDB lineage: Bacteria > Actinomycetota > Acidimicrobiia > IMCC26256 > DASPTH01 > DASUAS01. The sequence continues at coordinate 678,170 of CAVVPD010000007.1, forward strand.
AGGAGGCTCGCCTCGGGCAGCAACCGGTTGATGAAGGTGACCATGGAGCGCGGCGAACGGGCGCCCGACGTCGCCGGTGTGGAGGAGGGTCTCCCCGACGAACAGCCGTCGGCCGACCTTGATCGGCCGGCACACCAGGAACATGGTCCCGTCGGCGGGGGTGCGGTCGAGGAGCGTGACCCGCAGGTCGACGGTCGGGTTGATCACGCCGTGCGCGGGTGACCCCGCGACCATGTCGACCAACGTCGCGAGCACACCCATGCGCACGCGGTCGGTGCCGGGCTTGAGGAACGAGGGGAGGATCTCGACGCGCCCGACCGCGAGGTCGCCGTCGAGCGCCAGCTCGATGCCGAGCGCCCCCACGAAGCTCGGCGGCAGGAGCGCGTCTTCTTCGGTCATGGCCATGGCGCACCTTCTCACCCGCGGGGCGGGCCGGGCCAAGCGGGTCGCACGACGCGGTCGCGCCGCGCCGCGTCAGCCGTACTCGTCGGCGTCGTCCCACTGGGCGAGCTCGCCCGACGGCGACAGCTCGAGCAGGCCGGCGGCGGCGGCGAGCGCGACGGCGAGGCCGGCGGCGCGTTCGTAGACCGCGTGGAAGTAGTGCTGCGCGATGCCGCCACCGGGGAAGGGCAGCGGACCGAGCGACTCGACCATCGCGGTCGGGTCGACGCCCGGCGTGATCAACCGGGTCGGCTCCACGATCGTGTCCCCCTCGGCCAGCGGATCGATGCGGTCGTCGCTGCCCCAGAAGTTGCGGCTCTGCGCCGCGGTCGGGCGCTGGCCTCCCCGGCCGGAGGAACGGCGGCGGCGGGTGGGGCTCACTGGGCGTCCTCGGCGAGCACGGTGTCGGGCCGGATGCCGAGCGCGGCGCCGAGCTGTTCGCGGTCGAGGTCGGCGAGCGAGCTCGACTTGGGCAGCACGAGGTCGGCGATGCGGCGCTTACCGGCGACGACCTCCTCGACCCGTTCGTCGACGGTGCCGGGGCACACCAGGCGGTGGCTGATCACCGTGTTGGTCTGGCCGATGCGCCAGGCGCGGTCACGCGCCTGGTCCTCGACCGCGGGGTTCCACCAGCGGTCGTAGAGCACGACGTGGCTGGCGGCGGTGAGGTTGAGGCCGGTGCCACCCGCCTTGAGCGACAGCACCAGCGCGGCCGGCCCGTCGGCCCCCTGGAAGTCCTTGATCATGCGGTCGCGCACGCCGCGTGACAGCCCGCCGTGGTAGCACTCGACGGTCGCGCCGATGCGCTCGGTGAGGTGGGCGGCGAGCTTCACACCCCATTCGGCGAAGTGGGTGAACACCAGCACGCGCTCGCCCGCGGCGAACACCGAGTCGACGATCTCCTCGAGGCGGGCGAGCTTGCCGGAACGACCGTCGAGGGGAACGTCGTCGTCCTGGTACGCGGCGGGGTGGTTGCAGATCTGCTTGAGCGCGGTGATGGCGGCGAGGATCTGGCCCTTGCGGGGCTCCGCGCCGTCGGGAAGGTCGTTGGCGAGCACGAGCTGGTCGAGCACCGCCTGGTAGAGGCCGATCTGCTCGGCGGTCATCGCGCAGTGGTCGAGCTCGTCGATCTTGTCGGGCAGCTCGGCGGCGATCTCGGGCTCGGCCTTGGTGCGGCGGAACACGAGGATGCCGTTCAACGCCCGCAGTGCGTCCTCCGCCGCGGCACGCGAGCTGCCGCTCTCGGAGCCGTCGCCCGAGAGGCTGGCGATGAACTGCGGGCGCGGGCCGACGAGGCCGGGGTTGGTGAAGTCGAGGATGGCCCACAGGTCGCCGAGCCCGTTCTCGATCGGCGTGCCGGTGAGCGCCACGCGCATGCGGGCGGGGATGCGGCGCAGCTGCTGCGCGGTCTCGCTGGCGGGGTTCTTGATCGCCTGCGCCTCGTCGAGCACCACGCACGCCCAGTCGACGTCGGCGATGGCGTCGACGTCGCGCACCGCGGTGCCGTAGGTGGTGATGACGACGTCGGCGGCCTCGACCTCGGCGGCGATCTCGTCGGCGGCGGCCCGCCCGGCGCCGTGGTGCACGATCACGCGCAGCTCGGGAGTGAAGCGTGCCGCTTCGGCGGCCCAGTTGCCGACGACCGCGGGCGGCGCGATCACGAGGGCGGGCCCGCGCTCGGCCGCGACGAGGAGGTGGGCGAGCATGGTCGGCGTCTTGCCCAGACCCATGTCGAGCGCGAGGCAGCCACCGATGCCGGCGGAGTCGAGGAAGCCCAGCCAGGCGAGCGCCTCGGCCTGGTAGCTGCGCAGCTCGCCGTCGAAGCCCTTGGGCGCGTTCGCGGGCTCTCCCGACAGCTCGCCGGCGGCGGCCAGCAGGTCGGCCGCCCACCCGCCGCCTTCGACGCTGATGCCGCCGGCCAGCGGCGAGCCTTCGAGGCCCAGCGCGAGGCGCAGCATGTCGGCGCCCGAGAGCTGGGTCGTGGAGGCGCGTTCGGCCAGCGCGGCGGCGGCGGCGGCGAGGTCGGCCTTGTCGAGCGCGACCCACTTGCCGCCGGAGCGGATGAGCGGGCGGGCCTCCTTGGCCAGCCGGGCGATGTCGGCAGCCGAGAGCTCGACGTCGTCGAACACCGCGGACCAGCGCACGTCGGCGAGCTGGCTGGCGCCGACCACGGTCTCGGACGCCTCGGCGAACACCCGCAGCATCGGGGTGGCGTGCCGGGTGGAGAGCTCGGGGACGCGCACGTCGAACCCGGCGTCGGCCAGGCGCGGCCCGGTGACGGTCATCAGCTCCCACGCCTCGTCCTGGCTGAGGATCGTGTGACCGCGCCGGTCGCCGCCGGCGCGCAGCAGCGCGGGCAGCATCCGCTCGAGGCGGGCCAGCTCGCCCTCGAGGTCGGTGCGCTTCGAGCGGTCGTCCACGATGGCACGCTCGATGGGGACGAGCACGCGACCCTGCGAACCGCCGCGCGGCTTGGCGACGAACACTGCGAGGTCCCACGCGTCGGCGCGGTCGGGTGGGTTGAGGCGCACCACGAGCGGCGCGTGCTCACGCGTGACCGAACGGGCCCAGCCCTCGGCGCGCGTCACCAGCTCGCCGGCGACGCGCGGTCGGCGCGTCGAACGCGCTGCCGTCGAGCCGGGCGAGGAACGCCTCGGTGACGTCGTTCCCGGTGCGGACGGTCGGCGGCGCGGCCGGTACTTCGATGCGGCGCGCGCTGTCGCGCCCGATGGCGTCGACCATGCCGGTGAGGGCGGACCGGGTGAGCGCGCGGGCGTCGACGCTCGAGTCGAGTGCCGCCACGCTGCCCGGCATCGCCGTGACGATCTCGGCCATCCGGGTGGGGTCGACCAGCGCGGGGGTCCACCGGACCGCGTACGACGCGCTCTCGGTGCGCGACGCGCCCGTCCGGCGGCGGCGCTGGCGAAGCAGCGGCACCATCGCGCCGCGAGCGGCGAGCTCGACGGCCCACATCGCGACCTGGCCCAGCCACCGGACGCTGTTGCCGACGTCGGCCCCCACCTGACCGGCGCCGGTGGCCACCAGCCACCCCAGCACCTCGCCGACCGGAGCCGACACCGACTCGGCCTTGCCGCTCCCGGGGACCGACACCCCCGCGTGGGGGGTCCACGGCGCGGCGGGCGCCTCGGCGTGCGCCAGCAGGGCCGCGACCTCGGCGGAGTCGGCCGGTTCGCAGCGGGCACCGCCGGCCCACGCCACGACCCGGCCGGGCTCCCACGAGAGCTGGAGCCGGACCACGCCGGGAGCCACGGGCTCGGTGTTCCTCGCGGGTCGGTCCTCGCGAGGCGTGTCCTCACGGGGGCGCGGGCTCTTCGGCGCACGTTCCGCAACGAGGGGGCGCGCTGTTCGCCGGTGAGCCGGGCCAGCGCGGCGGTCAGCTGGCGATGGGTGTGCTCGGCGTCGGCGACGACCTGGTCGCGCTCCTCACCGCGGAGCGAGCGGGCCGCGGCGAGGTGCTCGTCGGCGTCGAGGAGCAGCCGCAGCAACGAGGCGCGCCACCCGGCCTCGTCGGCCTCGAGGACCGCGACCTGCTCGGGCGTCGCTTCGTCGTCGGCCTCGAGCTCCACGTAGAGATCGAAGGTCGACTCGTCGACGCGTGGCGTCGCGGTGCCGGGCGTGACCGTCGTGTTGATCGAGCATCACCGCCAATGGGCGATTCTGGAGGCACCCCGGAAGGGTCGCCTCGAAGGAGAGCGCGGACGCAGAGTGCTTGCTCCTGCACCCGCCGGCCTGTGTGCCTGCCGGCCGCTGTACCCGTCGGGACCGCGTTCCAGTCACGATCCGTCGACCAGTGTACTCAACCGGCGGGCGATCCCGTCCATTCCCCCGGCGCCGTCCATTCCGGGGGCGGCGACGGGTGGCGGAACAGGCGCGCGGCGTTCTCGTGGGTGAGCTTGCGCACGTCGGCCTCGGGCAGGCCCTCCAGGCGCCGGGCAAGCAGGGCCTGGGTGTCGGGCCACGACGAGTCGGCGTGGGGATAGTCGCTCTCCAGCATGATGTGGTCGACCCCGATCCGGTCCCGCACCCGCAGGGTGGTGGGGTCGTCGATGCTGCAGAACCAGAAGTTCCGCTGCACCGCCTCCGCCGGGGTGACGTCGCCGTCCCACACCCCCGCGCCGCCGATGCCGGAGTGCGCCATCACGTAGTCGAGCCGGTCGAGCAGCATCGGCACCCACCCGATCCCGCCCTCGGACAGGGCCACCTGCAGGTGTGGGAACCGGAGGGGGATCCGCGCCCACAACCAGTCGGCCGCCGCGAGCATCCCGTGCACCGGGAACAGCGTGGTGCTCTGCTCGAGCGGTGATTCCGGAGAGCGCGGCGGTGAGATCGAGCCCGACCCGGTGTGCAGGCACACCACGGTCTCCGTCTCCTCGCACGCGCGCAGGAACGGGTCCCAGTGGTCGGTGTGCACCGACGGCAGGTCGAGGTTGTTCATGCTCTCGGGGAAGGTGACGGCCCGGAACCCCCGCGCCGCGTTGCGGCGCACGTCGTGCGCCGCGAGCTCGGGATCGCGCAACCACGCGAGCTGCAACGGGATGATGCGCTCCGGGTAGGTGCCGGCCCACACGTCGTGGTGCCAGTCGTTCCAGGCGCGCACGCACGCCAGCCCGAGCTCCGGGTCCTGGCTGCGGGCGAACGCGGCGCCGGCGAACCCGGCGATGAGCGACGGGAAGCACAGCGACGCCCAGATGCCGGCGACGTCCATGTCGAGGATGCGGGCGTCGATGTCCCAGCAGCCCTTGCGCATCTCGTCGAAGCGCGCCGGCTCCATCGTCCATTCACCCTTCGGGCGCCCCACGACTGCGTTGAGCCCGATGTTGGGGAAGAGGTTGTCCTCGTACGCCCACGCCTGACGCCCGTCGTCGAACTCCACCAGGCGGGGCGCGCGGTCCGCGAGCGCTGCCGGCAGCCGACCCTCGAACAGGTCGGGCGGCTCGATGAGGTGGTCGTCGACCGAGATCAGCGGGAAGTGCCGCGGGCGCGTTTCGGGGTCGGGGAGGAGGGGCATCGGCGTCAGCGCGTACCCCGGACGACGCGCCCGGGGCGGGCTCCGGTGTCGACGCCGGCGAGTTGGACGAACTCGCCGCGCACGAGGGTGGCGACGAAGCCGTCGGCCCGTTGCAGGACGCGCTTGGCGCCGGCCGGCAGGTCGTGGACGACCTCGGTGGGCCGGGGCGCGATCACCGCCGCGTCGAACACGTTGAGGTCGGCCTGGAAGCCGGGCGCGACGACACCGCGGTCGCGCAGGCCGTACATCAGCGCGGGCTCGCTGGTGAGGATCTTGATCGCGGTCTCGAGCGTGAGGGTGCCGCGCGTGCGATCGCGCGCCCAGTAGGACAGCAGGAACGTCGGGTAGCCGGCGTCGCAGATCAGGTCGACGTGGGCACCACCGTCGCCGAGGCCGAGCACGCTGGCCGGGTGCACGAGGAGCTCGGCGCTGGCGTCGAGATCGCCGGGGTACCCGCCGAGGAAGAAGTGGACGAGCGCGTCGCCGTGGTCGGCGATGGTCCAGTCGTAGAGCAGCTCCTCGGGGTCGCACCCGAGCGCAGCGGACTGCGCCGCCAGGCTGGCGCCCGGATCGGGCTCGTACTCGGGGACCGGGGAGGGCGGGAACACCGCGTCGGCCGAGCCCAGCATGAGGTCGCGCAGGCGGGGTACGCCCGGTTCGGGCCGTTCGGCGACGATCGTGGCGCGCACCGCGGGATCGGCCATGCGCGCGGCGCGTTCGGCGACGGGCAGGTCGGCGAGCGCCTCGTAGGTGGGGCGACCCCGGAACGCGTGCGACGTACGCAGGCCACACAGCAGGCCCTGGCCGTGCGAGCCGACCTGCGGCACGATGCGCGCGCCGTTCGCGTTCTCGCGTTCGAGGCGGGCGAGGCGGTCGCGCCAGTCGCGGCGGCCCGAGGCACCGAAGGGGAACGTGACCGCGAGCCCGGTCTCGCGCGAGATCCGGCTGAGCCCGTCGACCTCCCGATCCCACGCGTCGCGGTCGGGCCCGGCCGCTCCCGGCAGGATGGTCGTGAAGACCGCGTCCGGGGAGCCCGCGCGCGGCGCGCACGAGGGCGACGATCTCCTCCTCGGCCGCGAACGTCCCCGGCACCTCGCGTCCGTCGACCGCCTTGTGCAGCTCGAGCCGGTTCACCGACACCCCCACCGCGCCCGCGGCGACGCCTTCGGTCACCAGCTCGGCCATCCGTGCGATGTCGTCGTCGGTGGCGGGCTCGTTGGCCGCGCCGCGCTCGCCCATCACGAAGGCGCGCACCGCGCCGTGGGGGATCTGCGCGGCGACGTCGACCGCGCGGGGCATGCCGTCGACCGCGTCGAGATACTCGGCCACGGTCTCCCAGTCCCACGTGATCGCCTCGCGCAGCGAAGCGCCGGGGATGCCTTCGACGCCCTCCATGAGGCCGATCAACCAATCGTGCCGGTCGGGCGCGGCGGGCGCGAACCCGACACCGCAGTTGCCCATCACCACCGTCGTGACGCCGTGCCAGATCGAGGGCGTGAGCAGCGGGTCCCAGGTGACCTGCCCGTCGTAGTGGGTGTGGACGTCGACGAAGCCGGGCGTGACCGCGAGGCCGGTGGCGTCGAGCTCCTCACGGCCCGGGTCGCCGACGGCGCCCACGGCGGTGATGCGCCCGTCGTCGACCGCCACGTCGGCGGTGAAGGGCCGACCGCCCCGGCCGTCGATCACGGTCCCGTTGCGGATGACCACCTCGTGCACGCCGGACCCCCCTTGCGCTCGGGCGGACCCTACCCCTGGTCCGGCGTACCGGGCACGCCCCGTGATCCGTCACCGCATGTGTTCCTAGGGACGAATGGGGTGACGGAGGCGGGCTCTTCCTCTTCCCCGCGCGCCCGTAGATTGGCGCCGTGACCTCCGCCGACGACCTCTGGCCGTTCATCCGCGACATCCCCGACTTCCCGCAGCCCGGCGTCGTGTTCCGCGACATCACGCCGCTCCTGGGCGACGCCGATGCGTTCCGCCTCGCCACCGACCTCCTCGTCGCGCCCTTCCCCGAGCCCATCACGAAGGTGGTGGGCATCGAGGCGCGGGGGTTCATCCTCGCGGCGCCGATCGCGCTCGCGCTCGGCGCCGGATTCGTGCCGGTGCGCAAGCCGGGCAAGCTGCCGTGGGACACCCACGCGCACAGCTACGAGCTCGAGTACGGAAGTGACGTGCTCGAGGTGCACCGCGACGCGCTCACCCCCGACGACACGGTGCTCATCGTCGACGACGTGCTCGCAACCGGCGGGACGGCGACGGCGACGTGCGCGCTGGTGTCACGGTTCTTCACCGCGACCGTGGTGGGGATCACCTTCCTGCTCGAGCTGCCGGCGCTCGGCGGACGCGCCCGGCTCGATCCCCTCGGTCACCGCGTCGAGTCGATCCTCACGGTCTGACTTCCCTCCACCCACTCGCGGATCTCGTCACGCGTCGGTGGTTGCGCCTCCCCGAGTCCGTGCACCACGTAGCCCGACACCGTCACCAGCGTCGCGGCCTGGAGGATCAGCTCGACGGTGGTGTCGACGGAGATCGCGCCGAGCGTCGTGGGCACGTTGCTGTTGCGGGACGCGATCTCCGGCCAGTGCTCGTGCATGTTGTTCAGCGCGATCCGGGCCTCCTGCGCCCGATCCCCGCGCCGGGAATCGCCCGTGAACGCGGCGCACACGTCGAGCGGTGACGTGGGGATGTGGGCGATGACCCCCACCAGGCCGACCCCCGCGTCCTCGGCCTCGCGGAAGAGCCGCAGCAGGGTGCGCCGCCGCTGGCTGGTGCTCACGTCGTAGACCACGTCGAGGTCGCGCTTCAGGCCGCGCACCTCGCGCCACACGCGCCCGACGCGGCGGAACGACTGCCAACCGAGGTCCTTCCCCGCGTTGGCGACGACGAGGAAGTTGGCCGCACCGTCCGGCGGGAGCAGCGCGCTCTCCTTCGCCCGCTCCGGATAGCCGTACTCCCACTCGTCGCCCATGTTGTCGTAGACCCCGCCGTCGGCGAGGACGAGCCGGGGCACGGGCACCGCCGGTTCGCCCTGCGGGTTCCACGGACGGGTGAGGTGCACGTCGAGGGCCGCGAGCTCGAGGTCGACGGGCGGGAAGCCCAGCGGCAACGCGGCGGAGGCCTGCACCGCGGTGGCCAGCCTGATCCGCCCGGGGCCGCCTTCCCCCGCGTTCCACTCGGTGACCACCTCGGGCGACAGGAAGCACTGGTGACCGGACTGGAGCTCCGTCGCGCAGAACACGTGACGCGTGCCGCCCGCGTGCAGGTCGGCGAGGTGCGCGCCGTGGAAGTGGAAGCGTTCGAGCACGCGCTCCAGCACCCGACCGCGGCGCGACACGACCAGCAGGACGAGCAGCGCGAGCACCACCATGGCGACGATCAGCGCCGCGACCGCGATCCACGAGGCATCGCCGTGGGTGTCACCGAGGACTCCCCACGTGACCGCGCCGGCGGCGGCCACGAACACCACCGCGACGAACAACCACCACGCCCGGAACGCGACCGAGACGACCAGCCCGGCCAGCGCGCCCACCCCGAGCCAGACGGGAAGGAGCACACCGAACCCGGGCGTCCCCCGGCTCGCGGTGAGGATGGCCACGGTCGCGGCCACGAACGCGGCGACCGCCACGGCGACCGTGAGCACGAGCGCGGTGAGGTACGTCGAGGTACGCCCCTTGGCCGGGATCAGACCCTTCGTCGCCACGGTGGCCAGCAGATCGGCGGTCGCGTCACGGAAGTCGTCGGTCGTCACGTCGCCGACCCCGACGCCGCGCGCCCGCAGCTCGGACGCGACGACACCGTTGGTGAGCGATCCTCCGGACACCGACGCGACCGCCGTCACCACGATGGGGACGCCCCGCGCCTTCGCCGCTTCGGCGTCGCGCATCTTCAGGATCCCGTAGAGGGCGCCGAGGCCCCACGCCGAGGCGCGGTGTCCACCACCGGAGAGCGCGACCGAGATGCGGCACGGCAACGCCTGTTCCCACATCTGGTGCGTCGAGTGGCCCGCCATCAGCGCCTCCTCCGGAACGTCCCGACGCTACGTCACAGGTAGTCGCGCCGCACGAGGTCGCGGGTGGCGAACCAGCCGGGGATCGCCGGCAGGTAGTAGAAGACCAGCTGGTTCGCGAGCACGGCGGCGACCGCGACGTCCTTCGGAACCCCGAACGACACGAGGACCGCCGAGAGACCGACGGTGCCGACCGCGGTGCCCCCACCGGGGATGGGCACGATCGACGCGATCGTCACGACACCCACGTTGGCGGCGAGCAGCGCCCAGAACGACACGTGACCGCCGAACGCCAGGAGGCACAGCGCCAGGCACCACGTGGACATGACCGTGGCGAGCACGTTGCCGAAGATCAGGAGCGCGAGATGTCCGGGGGAACGCACCGCCTCCCACATCGTGGCGACGCCCCGTCGAAACGGGGGCATCACCCGCGCCCGCACGAAGGGCACCCAGGCGACGATCGCGCTGGCGAGGGCCACGACCCCGGCGGCCACCACGAGGGCCAGCAGCAGCCCGTTGGTCGGGATGAGCGACAGGTCGACACGCGCCGGCTCCACCGCGAGCGCGACCCCGAAGCACCCGAGCGCGGCGACCAGCGCGCCGAACGAGCTCAGGACGCCGCCCGCGGCCACCGCCGACGAGAGGTCGACCCCCATCTTCTGGAGGAACCTCACCTGCATGCCCTGGCCCCCGATCGTGGGCACGGCCAGGTTCGAGAACGACATCCCGAGCTGCACCTCGGTCGTCGGGATCAGCGGGAGCCGGACCGTGACCGTGCCCTGGAGCGCGAGCGCGTAGGCGACGTTCGTCGCCAGCGACACCACCAGCGCCACCGCCAACCAGCCCCATTCGGCCCCGCGCAGCGTCGTCGCCACCTGTTCGGGATCACCGACGTCGGCGAGGAGGAAGCCGACCGCGACGAGTGCACCCACGGCCATCGCCGCGTTGGTGGGGGTGATGCGTCGGACCTGCACGAGCTGCGGCGCCTCGATGCCGATCGCCTCCGCCGCGAGGTTGCGGAGGTCGTCGAGCCACGCGCCGAAGGCGCGACGTCGCTCGCCCGCGAGCCTGCGGGTCGCGTCGGACAGCACCGCCGGCTGGAGGAACGGCAGCGCCAACGCCACCGGCGGTCGCCCCAGGACTGCGAGCGCCGCCTCCACCGCGCGCTCGTCGCCGACCAGCGCGGCCGTCGCGGCCAGCAATTGCGCGACATCCGCCGCCGCGTGCCGCGGGTCACCCGTGACCTCGGCGTCGTCGAAGCCCACGAAGCAGGCGGTGTCGTGGGACACGACCACGTGATCGGCATCGAGTGCGCCGTGCGCGACGCGCACCCGTCCGAGCGCGGCGACGTTCTCCCACACCGAGAGGAGCAGCCCGTCGGTGACGTCGGCTCCGTCGAGCTCGGACAGGTGCACCCCGCCGAGCGGGCGCAGCACGAGCAGCGCGGCGGTGGGCCCGGCGCGGCCCGCCCCCACCACCGGCGGAACGTGCACGCCACCCTGGGCAGCGACGAGCATCAGGTACGCCTCGTGCTCCACCTGTTGCACGCGGGTCAGCGCGAACCGGGGGCCCGAGCTCTTGTAGAACACGCTGAACCACAGCTTCTCGAGCAGGCGCGTGGTGCGCGTCGTCACGCCCGATCATCGTGATGCGCAACGGCCCGTCGTCGTCGGTCGCCAGCACGAGCGTGGACCCCGGCGCCTGGTCGGGCGCGAGCTGGAGGTCGCGCGCCCGGATCCCGAGGTGCGCCAGCGCGGCGGTGATCTGCGGGATGGTGGGCCGGCGACCGGGCGAGCCGAACGCCAGGTGCACGGCACACGCCGCGGTCCAGCCGAGCACCACGCCGGCGAACAGGTCGTTGGGGAACGCGGTGCCGAGGTAGAGGGCCGACGCGCCGAGCGCGGCGACGAGCACCCACCCGAAGACCCGCGCCGGGCGGGCCACGTACGGCGCCGACGCGCCGATCACGGCGACGATGACGGCGACCCGTACCGACGGGAACGCGCCGGGTGCGCGGCCGAAGCCGGTCGCGACGCGGAGACTGCGCGCGATGGACTCGTGGGCGACGACGACCTCTCCGAGCGCACGGGCGCCGGCCCACGCGAGCACACCGGCGACGACGAGATCGCGGGCGAGGTGCCGGCGCCCTCGCAACAAGGCCGCGACGACCACCAGCCCGACCGCCCACAGCGCGCCGAGCCGGTAGAGCGCGCGGAAGGCGGCCTCGAGGCCGTCGGGGAGGGTGTTGAAGAGGTCGAAGACCGCACGCTCGCTGCGGGTCACGTCACCGTGGTGGAGCGACGCGACGACCAGGAGACAGACACCGAGCACCAGGCCGAACCAGTCGCGCGTCCGCCGCCGGCGGTCCCCTTCCGCGGCGGGACGGAACAACCGGGCCCGCCAGCCGGGCGCCGCAGCCGACGCCGGGGCCGGGGTCGGCTCGCGGGTGTTCACCACGTGCACACTCTGCCCGGCGCGGGGCCGGTCGAGGCTGCACACGTACCGGCGTCCTGGCCCGCCGAGGGGGAACTGACGTACGTTGCGGAGACCGAACCGCCGTCAGAGGGGGCCGCCGTGCCGCGTGTCGAACCCGTCCCGTACGAGGATCTCAGCGACCAGTACCGGGCGATGATCGAAGCGGGCGCCGATTCCGGGGCCTTCACCACCCCGATCCCACTGCAGATCATGGCGTACGCCGACCACGCCGACGTGCCCGACGACGGCGACCGGCACCCGAACTTCCCCACGCACCTGCTGCCCGGCCGTCTCCTCGAGCTGCTCCGGATCCGCAGCGGCCAGCTCGGAGGGTGCGAGCCGTGCATGGGCTCGCGCAAGCAGGAGACGATCAGCGACGAAGACGTCGCCTGCCTCCTGAACCCGGCGCTGCGGCCCGACCTCGACGAGCGCGAGCGGCGCGCGCTGGCCTTCCTCGATCAGCTCTCGGCCGACCACTGGGCGATCGACGACGAGACGTACCGGGGCCTCCACGAGGTGTTCACCACCGCCGAGATCATGGAGCTGGGCCAGACCTGCGGCACGATGATCGGGTACCACCGCTTCCTGCACACCCTCGACGCGTTCGGCGAGCAGGACCCCGTCATCACCTACGACCCGGCCGAGGTAGGGGCCACGTGGGCGTCGCTCCACGGCGACGACGCCCGCGCCCGCACCGCCTGACCGCGCGGCCACCCGGGTGAGGGTCCGGCGGCCTACCCGGCGGGCTGGCGCACCGCTCGGGTCGTCGTCGACAGCCGGAGTGCGACCAGGCTCGCGGCGACGAGCGCGAGCACGCACGCCATCTGACCGAACCACCACACGCCGAAGGGATGGTGGCCCGACACCGGGCACGCGATCCACATGGCGGTCAGGAAGCCCGCGCCGCCGAGTGACGCGACGAGGCCGAAGCGGCGCTGCATGACCAGGCCGGTGATCATCGTCGCCACGAACGCCCACATGGTGAGCTCGAGGAGGACGCCATAGAACGGCTCCTGCTGGTTGGTCGCCGGCTCCAGGGCCCAGGCCACCTGCATCAGCACCAACCAGGCGATGGCGACTCCGGCGCCCAGCTTCCCGTCGATGCGCTCGGCGAGCCACGCGGCGCGTCTCGACCCTCGGTTCGCGGGCCACGCCCGAGGTCGCGTCGGTCGTCGGTTCGAGCATGGTGTCGTCCATCGCCCCATTGTGGCGCATGGACCGGGCGAGGGCGGCGCGAGGGGTGGCGCGGCTGCTCTTCAGGGGTTGAGGGTGGTCAGGAACGCCGCGACCGCGAAGCCGGCGGCGGCGGCGAGCCCGGATCGCCGACCGGCGCCGCGTACCGCGATGGGCACCATCTCGTTGACCACGACGACGATCATCGCGCCCCCGCGATCGACTGGATGATCGCGATGGCATCGGCGTTGGTCGGCTCGAGCACGGCGTACCCGACGAGGCCGGCGGCGAAGCCGACCGCGACGATGGCGCCGAGGCGCAGCAACACCTTCCGGAGCGGGATCCCACCCGCGAGCAGCGCGGCGGCCACCCCGATCGACTCGGGGAGGTTCGACAGGAACACCGCACCCACGAGCGCGATCGACACGCCGGCGCCGCCGAGCAGCGTGAGTCCGACGGCGATCGACTCGGGGATGCCGTCGAGGACCATGCCGACGCTCAGGTTGCGCGCCGGCGGTGGCGTCGGCGCCGGCGGGCAGCGCCTCGGGGCCCGCGGCCGCTTCGGCCTCCTCGACCGGCAGCTCCGGATCCTCCCGTTCGGCGCGGCGGTTGAGCCACTGGGTCAGCGCGTAGTAGCCGACCGCGCCCGACGAGGAGCCCGAATCCTGCGGGGGCACGGCCCGCTTCCTCGTAGGCCTGGGCGACGAGATCGGTGGTGAGCGCACTGATCAGCGCGCCGGCGCCGAACGCCATGACCAGGCCGAGCCAGCGCGGCTCGGTGAGCTTCGGGAAGCGGGCGACGAGCAGCGCGCCGACGATCAGCGCGGACTGTCCCAATGCTGCCCAGAGCCCTGCCTCCAACACAGGAAGGGAGTCTCGCGCGAGCGCTACCCCGCTCGGGGCGTGTCGCCGAGGTGCGCGTGCAGCAAGGCGGCGACGGCGGCGCCGCTGGTGACCATCGGCTCGATGTCGCGGAGCGCGCGGCTCATCGTGAGCGCGCCCTCGTAGCTCGACAGCACGAAGGTGGCGAGCGGGGCGGCGTCGACCTCGGCGATCCCGGCGTCGGCGAACACGCGGGCGAGGGCCGCCTGCCAGCTGTTGAAGGCCTCCTCGCACACCTTGCGGATGCGTTCGTTGACGCTGGCGGTCTCGAGGCAGACGGTGGCGATCGGACAGCCCCGCTCGTAGTCGGAGTCGCGCAGGCGCTCGGCGTTGACGGTGAAATAGGCGTTGATGGCCGCGGGGAGGTCGGGGGCGTCGCCCGCCCGCTCAATGGTGCGGCGGATCTTCTCACCGGCCCGGGTCAGGGCCTCGGCCCCGATCTGCTCCTTGCCCCCGGGGAAGTAGTGGTACAGGGAGCCGAGCGGGGCGTCGCCCTCGAGCACGATCTGCTTGATGCCGGTGGCGACGTACCCCTGGCGGCGCAGCAGCACGATGGCGGCATCGAGGATCCGGTCGCGGGTGACCCGGGCTTCGACGGCGGTCGTCATGCGAAAAGACTAGCACCGAACTATGTAGAGTGATAGACATACTCTGATGAGAGTGCTACCCGGGGAGACGGCGACATGCCCGCGAAGGTGAGGCCGGTGAAGGCAAGGCCGGTGGACGTGACCGTCGCCGCGGCCGCCCGACGGCGCGGTCGGGCCGGGGCGGCACCGATCCCGGGGCTGCTCCGCGAGTTCTCGATCGCCGACCTGGAGCGGCTGCGGGCGCTCGCCCGCGAGCGACGCCTCGAACCCGGGGACTGCCTGTACGACCAGGGGGCGGTCGCGGTCGCCAGCTTCCTCGTCACTGAAGGGCGCGCCGAGGTGCTGGTGCGCGGCGGCCCGGTGGCGGAGGTCCTCGCCGGTGCCATGATCGGCGACGTCGACGTGCTCGGCCGTCGCCCCTACCGGGCCCGTGTCGTCGCGACGACGCCCATGACCGTCTGGCGGATCGACGCCGCCGACCTCGACCGCCTCCTCCTCGAGGCCCCCACGTTCGCCGCGAGCGATGGCCCGCGACCTCAGCTACCGCCTGCGGGCCGTCGAGCAGACGGGCGGCACACGGCGATAGCGTCGTCCGAGATGACGGGGGATCTCCTGGTGCGCGGGGGCACGCTGGTCGACGGCACGGGTGCGCCGGCGCGCCCGGGCGACGTGCGCGTCCGCAGCGGCCGGGTCGCCGAGATCGGGACGAACCTCGCACCCGACGGTGAGACCGAGATCGACGCGGGCGACGCCTACGTGGCGCCCGGGTTCATCGACTGCCACACGCACTACGACCCGTCGGTGTGGTGGGATCCCCTGGTCGACCCGATGCCCCAGCACGGCGTGACCACCGTCGTCACCGGCAACTGCTCGCTCTCGCTCGCGCCGGTGCACGCCGCGGACCGGGTCGCCGCCAGCGACGTGTTCGGGTTCATCGAGGACATCCCCGTCGACGCCTTCGCCACCGGCATCCCGTGGACGTGGGAGTCCTACGCCGAATGGCGTGACGTGCTCGCCGCCCACGGCACCTCGGTCAACATCGCCGCGCTCGTCGGGCACTCCAACCTGCGCGTCTACGTGATGGGCGAGGAGGCCTGGGTCCGTGCCGCGACCGACGACGAACGGGCCCAGCTCGCGGCGGTGCTCGCGGACTGCCTGGCCGCCGGTGCGCTCGGGTTGTCGACGTCGTTCATCGACCAGGACCGGCACGGCAACGCGGTGCCGAGCCGCGCCGCCGACGACGCCGAGCTGCTCGCGCTCGTCGACGTGCTCGGCGGCGTGCCCGGGAGCCCGCGCGTGCTGGAGTTCCTGCCGTGGATCAAGGAGATCGACCGCCAGCTCGCCGACATCGAACGGGTCGGCGCGCTGGTGCGGCGCGCGCGGCGTGCCGTGCACCTGGAACCAGCTGGCCGCAGAACAGCCGCGACCCGTCGCGCGCGGCGAGGATCATCGAGCAGGCCCACACGCTGCACGACGACGGCTGCCTCGTCTACGCGCAGGTGTCGCCCCGGCCCTTCAACCTCAACGTGAGCTTCGACCAGACGCCCGCGTTCGTCGCGGTGCCGGCATGGGGCCAGCTCATCGCAGCGGACGCCCGACGAGAAGCGCCGCACGCTGGTCGACGATGAGTGGCGCGCCCGGGCGCGCGCCGACTGGGACCGCGTCGGCGACGGCTTCACCATCTTCCCCGTCTGCCGTCTCGACCGGGTGCGACTCGACGTCGGTGCGCGCCGGCGACGAGCGCTTCCTCGGTGCCACCCTGGCCGACGTCGTCGCAGCGCGCGGCGGTCACCCGTCGGACGTGCTGGCCGACTGGGTGCTCGAGCACGACCTCGCGCCCGGCATGGTGGCGGAAGCGCTGTCGAACAACGACGCCGGCAAGGTCTCCGAGCTCATCGCCGACCCGACCACCGTGGTGGGCGCGAGCGACGCCGGAGCCCACCTCCAGATGATGTGCGGCGCCGGCGACTCCACCCTGTTGCTCACCGAGCACGTGCGCGACCGCGGCGACCTCGGCCTGGAAGCGGGCGTGCACCAGCTCACCGGCCGCCTCGCCGACCGCGTTCGGGATCCGCGACCGGGGCGAGCTCGCGCCCGGGCTCGCCGGCGACCTGGTGGTGTTCGCCCTCGACGAGCTCACCTACGAACCCGAGTCGTTCGTGCACGACCTTCCGGGCGGCGCGCCCCGCCTCACGCGTGCCTCAGGCGGGTTCCGCACCACCGCGGTGGCGGGCGTGGTCACCCAGGAAGGTGGCGTCGCCACCGGGGCCCGCCCCACGGGGCCCGTCTAGTCACTGGGCTCGGGGGCAGCGGGAACAAGCCCGCCGGTGCGGCGACTAGACAACCCCCGTGACCCGTCGCCTCGGCCTCCTCCTGCTCATGACCTGCACCGCGACGGCGGGACTGGCCGTTTCGCGTGCGGCCTCGGGCGCCGCGGCGGTCTCGGCCGCGGCGCGCGGCCCAACGTGCTCTTCGTGCTCACCGACGACCTCGACGCGGCCGAGTTGCAGTACATGCCCAACACCCTGGCCCTCGTCGGCCGCCGCGGCACCACGTTCGACAACTACTTCGTGAGCAACTCGCTGTGCTGCCCATCGCGTGCGACGACCCTGCGGGGCCAGTACGCCCACAACACGGGGGTGTGGTCGAACGGCGGCGAGAACGGCGGCTTCGAGCAGCGCGTACAGCACCGGCATCGAGCAGGACACCGTCGCCACCCGCCTCCAGGGCGCCGGGTACACCACGTCGCTGACCGGGAAGTACCTGAACGGCTACCCGAACGGCGCGAGTCCCGAGTACGTCCCCGCGGGCTGGGACCAGTGGGCGAGCGCGGTCTACGGGAACCCATACACCGAGTACGACTACGTGCTGAACCAGAACCAGAGCTACCACGCGTACCAGCATCGTCCGCGCGACTACGGCACCAACGTCTACCTGGACCTCACCGACCGGTTCATCCGCGACGCGGCCGGTGGGGACCGACCGTTCTTCGCCTACGTGCCGGTGTACGCCCCGCACCAGCCCGCCACCCCGGCGCCACAGGACGTCGACAAGTTCCCGACGGCGGGGGCGCCGCGCACCCCGAGCTTCGACCAGGCGGACGTGAGCCGGATGCCCCGGTTCATCCGCGAGCTTCCCCGGTTCACGCCGCAGGAGACGGACGCCATCGACCATCTCTTCCGCGAGCGGATCCGGTCGCTCCAGGCCGTCGACCGCGGCGTGGCCCGCCTCGTCCGCACGCTCCGGGTCACCCACCAGCTCGACGACACCTACATCGTGTTCAGCTCCGACAACGGGTTCCATCTCGGCCAGCACCGCATGCCCGCGGGCAAGCAGACCGCCTACGACACCGACGCCCATGTGCCGTTGCTCGTGCGGGGCCCCGGCGTGCGCGCGGGAGCCCGCGTGCAGGCGCTGGCGGGCAACATCGACCTCGCGCCCACCCTCGAAGCGATGGCCGGCGTGCATTCGCCGGCGTTCACCGACGGCCGCTCGCTGGTCCCGCTGCTGCGTCGTGACGCGCCATCGCGGTGGCGCCGGAGCTATCTCCTGGAGCACCGGAACCCGACCGGCGTGTCACACCCGCCCCGGCGCGACCCGGACCAGGACTCGACGCTCGAGTCTCCCGATCCCGACCAGCTGGCCGACGCGGGCGTGCAGCCGGGGCAGGTGATCCGCAACAGCCTCGTCCTGAGCCGCCTCGTGCACATCCCGGACTACGACGCGGTGCGCACCGGGCGCTACCTCTACGTGGAATACGCGGACGGCGACCGCGAGCTGTACGACACGCGGGTCGATCCCGACGAGATCGACAACCTGGCCGGCACGCGTCCCGTGCTGGAAGGCACGCTCGCCCTGCGCATCTCGCAGCTCCGACGCTGTGGCGGTGCGACGTGCCGGACGGTCGAGAACCGGACGGTCGCCTGACCACCCGCGAACGACTGGGAGCCCGCGCGGGTGCTGCTGCTACCATGCGCTGCCTCAGGTGAGGCCGAGCCCCCATCGTCTAGTGGCCCAGGACGCCGCCCTTTCAAGGCGGTAACGGGGATTCGAACTCCCCTGGGGGCACCGTCGGCGCCGCCAGCAACGGAAGCGTCGGCTCATCTGGTCCTGTGGTGCAGTTTGGAGTGCACGCCGCCCTGTCAAGGCGGAGGCCGCGGGTTCAAATCCCGTCAGGACCGCGGAAGACCCGTCGCCTCGGCGGCGTGTCTTCGCGAGGCCGGGTAGCTCAGTCGGCAGAGCACGCGCCTGAAAAGCGCGGGGTCACCGGATCGACGCCGGTCCCGGCCACCATCGAAGCCCCGGTCACGGCCTCGTGCCGGACCGGGGCTTCGTCGTGGTCGGATCCGCGCGTGTTAGACACGGATCGGTCACGACGCGTGGACCGCGCGAGGGAGCGTGATCAGGCCGCGCCGCGACCGTCGGGCGCGACAAGCTGGCCGAAACGCATCGGCGTCATTGGGGGTCTTCCGTGGAGCAAGGTGCATTCGAGGGCGTGCGCGTCGTCGAGCTGGCGCAATGGGTGTTCGTCCCGGTTGCCGGTGCGCTGCTCGCTGACTGGGGGGCCGACGTCATCCGCGTCGAGCGACCGGATGGCGACCCGTACCGGGGCCTCATGACCCAGGGGATCGGGGTCGACAGCGGCGGCGTGAACATGTCGGTCGCGCTCGCGAGTCGCGGGAAGCGCTCGATCGCACTGGACCTGCAACGCGACGAAGGTCGGGCGATCCTGCACCAGCTCCTCGAAACCGCCGACGTGTTCCTCACCAACTTCCGGCCAGGCGCATTGCGCCGGCTCGGGCTCGACGCCGAGACGCTCACGGAGCGGTACCCGTCGCTCGTGTACGCGCGCGGCCACGGGTACGGCGTGCGCGGTCCCGACGCCGACCGGCCGGGGTACGACTCGTCGGCGTTCTGGGCACGCGGGGGGATGGCGCACGTCCTCACCCCGCCCGAGCTGGAGCAGCCCATCGGCCAGCGGGGTGCCATGGGTGACCGGAACGGCGCCATGGCCCTGGCGTTCGGGATGGCGGCGGCGTTGCTCAAGCGCACCCGCACCGGTCGCGGGTCGGTGGTCGACGTGTCGCTCCTCGGGATCGCCATGTGGACCCTGTCGTCGGACGTGTTGGCCGCGCTCCAGGGCCAACAGCCGCGGGCGATGTCCGGCGGGGGCGCGTACGTGAACCCACTGGTCGGGTCGTACCGGACCAAGGACGGTCGCCACATCCAGCTGGTGTTCCTCGAGGCGGATCGCTACTGGGGCGACTTCTGCCGGCTCATCGGACGCCCGGAGCTGGTCGACGACCCGCGCTTCGTCGACCTGCAGGCGCGTCGCGACCACGTGGACGAGTGCGTGGCCGAGCTGCAGGCGGAGTTCGCGAGCCGCACCTTCGAGGAGTGGAAGGCCCTCCTCGCGGGCATCGACGCGCCGTGGGCCCCGGTGCAGGCGGTCGAGGAGCTGCTCGACGATCCGCAGGTGCTCGCCAACGACTACCTCGGCGAGGTGGTGATCGAGGGTGGTCCCACCTACCAGCTGCCGACCGTCCCCGTGCAGTTCGACGAGCAGGCGCCGGCACTGCGACGCGCGCCGGAGCACGGTGAGCACTCCGAGATGGTGCTGCTCGAGCTCGGCTACACGTGGGAGCAGATCGGTGCACTCCGAGATGCCGGTGTGATCCCGTGACCGACCCAGTGAAAGAAGTGTCGGTGCGACCGGTGCCGGTCCCCGACGACACCTCGGCACCCTTCTGGGAGGCGGCGGCCGCACACGCGCTGACCGTGGCGCGCTGCTCGCGGTGCCGCTCGTTCACGATCCCGGTGGACGTGGTCTGCCCGCACTGCCACAGCACGGATCCCGCGTTCGTCTTCGAACCGGTCAGCGGCCGCGGGGTGCTGCGGTCGTGGACCACGATACGGCAGTCGTTCCTGCCCGGCTTCGCCGGCGACGTCCCGTTCGTGCTCGTCGACGTCGAGCTCGACGAACAGCCCGACCTCCGGATGATCGGCCGGCTCCTCGACGGCCCGGACGTCGCGCTGCACCTCGGTGATCGCGTGCGCGCGGGGTTCGAGGATCTCGCGCCGGGAGTCGCGATCCCCGCGTTCGGGTTGGAGCAACGATGAGCGCGCGGTTCACGGCCGGCGACGAGGTCGCCATCGTCGGTTACGCGCAGAGCCCGGTGCAACGGCACGCGCCGCAGCCGCTCGGCGCTCTCGCGGTCGACACCGCCACACGCGCCATCGCCGACGCGGGGTTGACCGTCGCGCAGGTCGACGGCTTCACCACCGGCGCGTTGTTCCCCACCGCGGGCGCGCACACGATCCAGGACGGCGTGAGCATCGTCAGCTCGAACTGGCTGGCGGAGCACCTCGGTGTCAACCCGCGCTACGCGTCGGGCTTCCAGGGCTTCGGACAGATCCCCGGCGCGGTCGCGCTCGCGGTCAACGCCATCGCCACCGGGGCCGCCGACTACGTGCTCATGCACCGCGCGCTCCACAACCCGGCCGGGAGCTACCACGGCAACCCGATGCGCGAAGCCCGCGGCTCGGCGCAGTGGACGGTCCCGCAGGGATACTTCGGACCGCTGGCCATGATCGCGTTGCCCTACCAGGAGTACCTCCAGCGGTACAGCGCGACGCGCGAGGCCATGGCCGCGGTGGTGGTCGAGGCGCGCAAGAACGGGTCCCGCATCCCGTGGTCGTACTGGTACGAGCAGCCGTTGACCGCGGACGAGTACGTCGCGGCGCCGACGATCGCCGACCCGATCTGCAAGTACGACTGCGACATCCCCGTGGACGGCGTCGCCGCGTTCGTGTTCACGTCGGCCGAACGCGCGCGTGACCTGCCCCACCGCCCGGTCCACGTCAGCGGGTACGCGACCGGGCAGCCGACCACGCGCCGCGTGCAGACGCACTGGCCGCTCGACGACATCATGTCCATCGGCCACGAGACCGCACGCCGCCTCTGGGAGCAGACCGGGTTCGGGCCGGGCGACGTGGACCTGCCCCAGGTCTACGACGGCTTCTCGCCCTTCGTGTGGTTCTGGCTCGAGGTCCTCGGCTTCTGCCCCGAGGGCCAGGCCCACGAGTTCGTCCAGGCCGGCGGCATCGACAGCGACGCGCCCGGCGGCCTCCCGGCCCTGTCGGGGGGCGGTGCGCTGGGCAACGGCCGCATGCACGGGATCCCCCAGATGCTGGAGTGCTACCTCCAGCTGTCGGGTCGGGCCGGTGACCGCCAACGGGAGCAGGCGACGGTGGGCGTCGCCTGCCACAGCTCCCCCCACTTCGGCGGCGCGGTCGTCTACCGGGGCGCCTGACCGGCACCCTTGACCCTTGCGGGCTAGCCCATTCCGTGATAGGTAGAACCTCGTTCTGCGCGCGCGGCGCAGCGGGGGAGCCCGATGGACACCATGATCGACGAGCGCCGGTCGTACGTCGCCGGCCGATGGATCGACGGCGACGAGTCGCTCCCGGTGGAGAACCCGGCCGACGAGTCGCACCTGACCGACGTCTCCGTCACGCCCGTCGCCGGGTTCGGACGGGCCGTCGCCGAAGCGCGCCGCTCGTTCGACGAGGGACCCTGGGCGACGATGTCGGCAGCCGAGCGGGCCCGGATCCTGCACGCGTTGGTCGACCACATCGAAGCGAACGGCGCGGCACTGACCGGGACGATGATGGCCGAAGCGGGCCAACCGAGGATGTACGCGGAGTTCGCCCAACTCAACATGGGCGTCACCCTGGCCCGGGGGACCATCGACCTGTTCCAGTCGATGGCGCACGAGGAGGCGAACCCGGTGCCGCTCGACGATCTGGTGCGCGGCGGCGTCAAGCTGAGCATCCGACGCCACGAGCCGATCGGCGTCGTCGCCGCGATCACGCCGTACAACGGCGCGATCATCATGGCGTTCCAAAAGCTCATCCCCGCGCTCATGGCCGGCAACTCCGTCATCCTGCGGCCGAGCCCGCTCACGCCCATCTCGTCGCTGATCTTCGGGTCGGCTGCCGATGCCGCCGGGCTGCCGCCCGGCGTGCTCAGCGTCGTCGTCGAGGCCGGCGCCACCGGGGCCGAGCTGCTCACCACCGATCCCGCGGTGGACATGGTGTCGTTCACGGGATCGACCGCGGTCGGCCGCCAGATCCTCGCCCAGGCGTCACCGACGGTGAAGCGGGTCGCGCTCGAGCTCGGGGGCAAGTCGGCCCAGATCTACCTGCCCGACGCGGTCGAGCGCGCCGCCGCGGGCGCGATGGCCGTAGTGGCGATGACCGCGGGCCAGGCCTGCGTGGCCGCCACCCGGATGGTGGTGCCGCGCGACCGCAAGGACGAGGTGCTCGACGCGGTGAGCGCCGCCTACGCATCCATCACGGTCGGACCTCCCACCGATCCCGGCGCGTTGATGGGGCCGGTCATCACCGCCGCGCAACGCGAGCGCTGCGAACGCTACGTCGCACTGGCCGAGGAGCAGGGGGGCAAGGTCACGGTCGGCGGTCGTCGTCCCGCCGACCTCGAGCGCGGGTACTACTTCGAGCCGACGGTGCTCGACCTCCCCGACAATGCGAACCCCGCCGCGCAGGAAGAGATCTTCGGGCCGGTCATCGCCGTCCTCGCGTACGACGACCTCGACGACGCGGTGAGCATCGCCAACGACAGCGTCTACGGCCTCTCCGCGCAGGTCTACGGCGCCGACGTGGCGGCCGCGACCGACGTGGCGCGGCGGCTCCGCGCCGGTGCGGTCAACGTCAACACGAGCATGTTCAGCGCGTACGCGCCGAGCGGTGGCTACAAGCAGAGCGGTCTCGGCCGCGAGCGCGGCCCGGACGGCATCCGGGCATTCCAAGAGGTCAAGCACCTGGCGATCGGAGAATTGCAGTGACGACGTACGACCTGGACTGGCTCATCTCCGTCGACGACCACATCCTCGAACCGCCGGACCTGTGGGTGGACCGCGTGCCCGCCAAGGACCGCGACCGCGCGCCACGGATGGTCCGCGACGGCGACGACCAGTACTGGCTGTACGAGGACAAGAAGATGCCCACGTCCGGCTTGAGCGCCGTCGTCGGCAGGGCGAAGGAGGAGTTCAGCCCGAACCCGCTGAACTACGACGAGATGCGGCCCGGCTGTTACGACCCGGTGGCTCGGCTCGAGGACATGGACCGCGGCGGGATCCTGGCTTCGCTGTGCTTCCCGACGCTGCCGCGCTTCTGCGGCCAGCTCTTCTACGAGGCGAAGGACCGCGACTTCGGCTTCGTCTGCCTCCAGGCGTACAACGACTGGATGATCGACGCCTGGTGTGGCGCGGCGCCCGGCCGGTACATCCCGTTGGTCCTGATCCCGATCTGGGACCCCACGCTCGCGGCCACGGAGCTCCAGCGGTGCGCGGCGAAGGGCGCGACCGCGTTCTGCTTCTCGGAGAACCCCGAGCCGCTGGG
Organism: uncultured Actinomycetes bacterium; assembly: GCA_963750045.1. Classification (GTDB taxonomy): domain Bacteria; phylum Actinomycetota; class Acidimicrobiia; order IMCC26256; family DASPTH01; genus DASUAS01. Next base: position 702,186 of record CAVVPD010000007.1, read on the forward strand.
GCTGCCCACCATCCACGACCCCGACCGCTACTGGGACCCGGTGATGGCAGCCGCGCAGGACACGCAGATGGTCGTGTGCATGCACGTCGGCTCGTCGTCGACCATGCCGCTCATCTCGAAGGACGCTCCCGGGCTCGCCAACCTCACCTTCGGTGCGATCCGCGCCGCGGGGACGATGCTGGCGTGGCTGTTCAGCGACTACTTCGAGCGGATGCCCGGCCTCAAGATCGCGCTGTCCGAGGGCAACATCGGCTGGATGCCGTACTTCATCGAACGGGCCGAGCAGGTGATCGACAAGCAGCGGCACTGGGCCAAGAACACGAGCGTCCAGTTCTACGAGAACAGCGTCGACACCCGCCAGGTGATGGCCGACCTCGATCACCTCGACGTGCGGCGCACCATTCGCGAGCACATCTTCGGTTGCTTCATCGAGGAGAGCTCCGGGTTGCGGTCGCTCGACATCATCGGCGAGGACAACGTGATGGTCGAGACCGACTACCCCCACAGCGACACCACCTGGCCCGACTGCATCGGGGTCGTGCGGAAGCTCCTCACCGGTCTCCCCGAGGAGACCCAGTACAAGATCCAACGCGGCAACGCCGAGAAGCTCTTCCGCTTCACCCCGGCGGCGCCGCCGGGGTCGACGAATGCCTGAGGCGGCGTCGACGTGGTCGATCGAGGTCGACCGCGAGCTGTGCATGGGCAGCGGCATGTGCATCGTGTACGCCCCGGCCACCTTCGAGCACGACGAGCACACCAAGGCGGTGGTCGTCGATCCCGCGGGTGACCCGATCGACGCGATCCGCAACGCGGTGCAGGCGTGCCCCACGAGCGCGCTGCGCCTCCTTTCCCAAGACACCGTGACCGACGACGACGAGCAGGACGAAGGAGCATGAGCATGTTGCTGGAGGGCAAGTCGGCGATCGTCATGGGTGCCGGATCGGGGGTCGGCCACGCGTCGGCGCTGCGCTTCGCCGAAGAGGGCGCTCGCGTCGTGGTCGCCGACGTCGACCTCGAACGGGCGAAGGAGACGGTGCGCCTGGTCGAGGAGGCGGGGGGCAGCGCGATCGCCGACCGGTGCGACGTGTCGCAGGAGGCCGACGTCGAGGCGACCGTCGCGCTCGCGGTCTCCACCTACGGGCGCCTCGACATCATCTTCAACAACGTCGGCGTCCCGACGCCGCGGCCCGGGTTGATCTTCGAGGAGCACACCGTCGACGACTTCGACCGCCTCTTCGCCATCAACGCGAAGGGCGTGTTCCTCGGCTCCAAGCACGCCGTCCTCCAGTTCAAGAAGCAGGGCGGCGGCGGCGTCATCCTCAACACCGGTTCGGTCGCCGGCCTGGTGTCGTGGGGCGGGGGTGTCTACGGCTCCACCAAGGGCGCGGTGCACCAGCTCACCAAGGCCGTGGCCATCGAGGGCGCACCGTTCGACATCCGCTGCAACGCGATCTGCCCGGCGGGGATGCCGTACACCAACTTCACCAACGCCATGGGTATGGACGTGCCCGAGGACCAGCGCGAGCAGATGGCCCAAGGCGTGGGCTCCATGCATCCGCTGGGTCGCCCCATCACCGCCGAGGACTGCGCCGAGGCCGCGGTGTACCTGGTGTCCGACCACGCCAAGAACGTCACCGGCGCGCTGCTGCCCGTCGACGGCGGGTACGTCGCCCGATGAGCGACGGTACCCAGACGCTCGACCGCGAGGAGCTGCGGCGGCTGTTCGACCTGCGCAGCAGCTACAACGCGCACTCGGGTGGCGGCTACGCCGACGACCCGTACCCGGTCTGGCACGAGCTGCGCGACCGGGCGCCGGTGCACGAGGGCGTCGTCCACGAGCTCACCGGCTATCCGGGTGACTGGTTCTTCCAGGGGCTGCCGTACCCGGACCGCCCGCACTTCTCCGCCTTCAGCTTCGACGCGTGCGACGCGGCGTTCCGCGACGGCGACCTGTTCGCGTCGTCGGCGGCCGAGGAGCACATCGACACCACCGAGCCAGGTGTGTTCAACAGCATCCTGGCGATGGGAGGTGCCCAGCACCGGCGGTACCGGGCGCTGGTGCAGCCGTCGTTCGTCCCGGCCAGGGCCCAGTGGTGGATCACCAACTGGATCGAGCACACCGTGCACTCGCTCATCGACGGCTTCGTCGGCGATAAGCACGCCGAGCTCAACGTCGACTTCGCGGCGGCGATCCCCGTGCTCACGATCACAGGCAGCTTCGGGGTCAGTGTCGAGCAGGCGCTCGTGATCCGCGAGTTCCTCATGAGCGACTCGCAGCGCGTCTTCGACATCCTGGAACCGATCGTCGCCGCTCGGCGCGCGGAGCCGACCGACGACCTCATCAGCGTGCTCGTCGAGGCCGAGTACACGGACGAGGACGGCGTCGTGCACCGCCTGTCCGACCCCGAGATCTACTCGTTCGCGATGCTGCTGCTGGCGGCCGGCTCGGGCACGACGTGGAAGCAGATGGGGATCACCCTCGCGGCGATCCTCGAGCGACCCGAGATTCTCGCCGCGGTACGCGACGACCCGACGCTGGTCCGGCCCACGATCGAGGAATCGGTGCGCTGGATGCCGACCGACCCGATGTTCTCGCGCCACGTCACCCGCGACACGGAGTTCTTCGGCGTGGACCTCCCACAGGGATCGGTGCTCCACCTCTGCCTCGGCGCGGCGAACCGCGACCCGGCGCGCTGGGAACGTCCCGACGAGTACGACTTCACCCGGGCGCCCCGACCGTCGTTGGCCTTCGGCAACGGACCGCACGTCTGCCTCGGAATGCACGTGGCCCGAGCGGAGATGCAGGTAGGGATCGCCGCCCTGCTCGACCGCCTGCCCGACCTGCGACTCGACCCCAATGCCGAGGCGCCCCGCTACATCGGCATGTACGAACGTGGCGCCACGGCGATCCCCGTGGTGTTCGGCTGACCCAGGAGCATCGACGTGAACGAACCCGGATACCAGGCCCCCGACGTCACCCTGCTCGGTGAAGAGCACGTCCAGCGCTATCGCGAGACGAACGGCGAGGTCGGCTACCTCTGGAACGGCGCCACCGCGCTGCTGCTCACCACCACGGGACGCAAGACCGGCCAGGCGCGCACCCAGCCGTTGATCTTCGCCCGTGACGGTGACGACTACCTCGTCGTGGCCTCGATGGGTGGCGCGCCGAGCCATCCCTCGTGGTACCTCAACCTCACTGCGAACCCCGACGCCGAGGTCCAGGTGAAGGGCGACGTCTTCCCGGTGACCGCGCGCACCGCATCCGACGAGGAGAAGCCGCGTCTCTGGAAGATCGTCAACGAGGTGTGGCCCAACTACGACGTGTACCAGACGCGCACTGAGCGGGCGATCCCGGTCGTCGTGCTCTCGCCCTCATGACCCAGACCGCCGCGCCGTCGACCTCGGCCGAGCGCGCCGCCGACCGCTCACCGGCGGCCCAGCGTTTCGCGCCGCGACGGGTCGAGCAGGCCCAGCTGATCGTCGACGCCGGTCGCCGCCTGATCGCCGAACGCGGCGATCGCTTCACGACCCAGGAGCTTGTGAAGGAGGCCGGGGTCGCGTTGCAGACGTTCTACCGCCTCTTCGCGGGAAAGGATCAGCTCCTCCTCGCGGTCTTCGAGGACCTGATCGCCGAGAGCTGCGCGGCCTACGAGGCCGCGGCCCGCGAGCTTTCGGACCCGGTGACCCGCCTGCGCTACTACCTCACCGAGGCGTTGCACACGCTCGCGGAGGGCGACGCGGGGATCGCGCCCCGTTTCGTCACCGCGGAGCACTGGCGGCTGCACCAGCTCTTCCCCGAGGAGATGTCGCTGGCGACCCAGCCGTTCGCCGACCTCGTGGCGGCGCAGTTGGAGCTGGCGGCCGCCGCCGGCACCCTGGCGCCCGCCGATCCCCGGCGGGACGCCTGGTTCATCACCAAGCTGGTGATGGCGGTGTTCCACCACTACGCGTTCGCCGACCTGCCCGACGACGTGGCCACGATCCGCGACGACCTCTGGGGGTTCTGCCTCACCGCGGTCGGCGGCCGCGCGCCCTGAACGATCGCCGCGATCCCGGGCGACGAGTCTCACACCGAACTGCCGCGCAATGGGGGAAAGTGCGATGAAGCGCAACGTACGACGAGGGGGACGCGCCGCGGTCTGTGCCGCGGTTGCCGGGATGTTGCTCGTGGCGGGCTTGTCGGCCGCGGGCAGCGCCACGGTGCGAGCTGCGGACGAGGGCGTCACCGCCAAGGCGGTCACGCTGGGGTTCATCTACCCGGCAACGGGCGTGGCGGCGTCCATCTCGCAGAACGGCCTCGCGGCGTTCCAGGCACGCATCGACCGCGAGAACGCCAAGGGGGGCGTGCACGGTCGCAAGATCGAAGTGGTCTCGCGCGACGACGCGTCGTCGGGACAGAACCTCACCGCCGCACAGGACCTGGTGGAGAACGAGCACGTCTTCGCGGTCGTGAACGAGTCGCCGTTCGCGTTCCTGTCGTACCGCTGGCTGCTCGAGCACGGCGTCCCGATGATCGGCAACGGCGTCGACGGCACCTACTACCAGCAGAAGGGCAACGAGGACATCCTCTCCACGACGGGGAACGGCAATCCCTTCGGAGATCTCACGTACGACTCCCCGGCGCGGATCATGAAGATGCTGGGGGTCACGAAGGTCGGCGTGCTGGCCTACGGTGCAGCGTCGTCGTCGGTCGCGACCGCGAAGGCGTTGATGAGCTACGCCGTGCCCGAGGTCGGCCTCGATCCCGCGTACACCAACACCTCGATCGACTTCGGGACGTCGGACGTCGGGGCGCCGGTGCTCGGGATCAAGAACGCGGGCGTCGACGGCGTGTACCTGCCGATGGCCGCCGCCACCAACATCGCGGTCGCACAGGCGTTGGTGCAGAACGGGGTCGAGGTGAAGGCCACGATCCTCGCCACCGGGTATGGCCAGGACCTGCTCGACTCCCCGGCGGCGAAGACCCTGCCGTCGACCGCCTACTTCTCCGTCGGCGGGAAGCCGGTGGAGATCAAGGACGCAGCGACCAAACGGTTCCAGGCCGACCTGAAGAAGTACGCGAAGTTCTCGGGGGTACCGGACTACGGGATGTACCAGGGGTACATCCTCGCCGACTTCGCGATCGCCGGTCTGCAGAAGGCGGGCAACCCGCCGACCCGCAAGGGCCTCATCGACGGCGCACACAGCATCGGGATGTACGACCAGGCCGGCCTGGCCTGCCAGCCTGTCGACGTGAGCCTCGCCGGCCGAGGGAAGGTGCCCACGACAAGCTGCGCGTACGTCGTGCAGTTGAAGAACGGCAAGTTCGTTCCGTACCCGAGGAACGGCAAGCCGATCCAGGCCAAGCTCGTCGGCTCACCGGAAGCGCTCGCCGCCAACAAGAGCGGTGCCGCCGCGGCGCCGGCCACCACGGTGGCACCGTGACCTCGGCCGTCGCGATCCCCGAGTCGCTCGACGAGCTCCTCACGCCCGAGTGGCTCAACGTGGCGCTGTCGACACGGTTCCCTGGGGTGCACGTCACCCGCGTCACGCCGGGGCCCGTGGTCGAACGGGTGTCGACCAACGCTCGGTTCCACATCGAGGGGGACCTCCCGCAGGGTCTGGCGCCGGCCCTGTGTGCGAAGGGCTACTTCGGCGACGTCGGCCGCGGGAGCGCAAGTGCGGGCGTGCCGGAGGCGATGTTCTACCGCGACCTCGCCCGCGCCACCGGCGTGCGCACGCTGAACAGCGTGTGGGCAGACGTCGACCCGGTGTCGAGCCACGGTGTCGTGATCACCGAGGACGCCGTCGAGGCGGGCGGAGTGTTCTGCGACGCGCTCGACCCGTGCACCGTCGACCGCACCGCCGAGACGCTCGAGCAGTTCGCGCTGCTCCACGCGCACGCGTGGGAGGACGTCCGGCTGGCCGAGTCGTCGTGGCTCAACCCTCGTCTGGCGTGGATCCTGCAGGTCCGCGGGATCAAGGAGATCCGCGGCGAACTTCGACGGGCCCAACGGTGCCGGAGTGCCAGACGGGACGCGCGACGCCCAGGCCCTCATCGACGCGTACGGGCGCCTCGCGTCGAGGGCTCCGGGTCCGGGTTGGGCAGTCGCGGACGGCGACGCGCACGTCGGCAACACCTTCCTCGACCGCGACGGGCGACCGGGTCTGCTCGATTGGCAGGTGACGCAGTACGGACCCTGGGGCATCGACGTGGGGTACCACATCGCGTCGGCGCTCGAGCCCGCGGTGCGGGCCGCCAACGAGCGCGAGCTGCTGCGCCACTACCTCGCTGCGCTCACGGCGGCCGGTGTCACCGACGCACCGTCGTTCGACGAGGCGTGGAACGAGTACCGGTGTGGGCTCGTGCACGGGTTCTTCCTCTGGGGGATCACCCAGTACGTGCAGCCGGACATCATCGCCGCGCTGCTCCGACGGCTCGGCACCGCGGCGTTCGAGCTGGACTCGTACGCGGCGCTCTCGTGATCTGGGGCGACGCCTGCGCACAGGCGGCCGCCATCCGTGCGGGCGAAGCCAGCGCGGTCGGGCTGCTCGAGCAGTACCTGGCCCGGATCGACGACCTCGACGCCGACCTCCGGGCCTTCGTCACCGTCGATCGCGTGGGCGCATTGGAGGCGGCCCGCACGGCGGACGAGCTCGTTCGCCGGGTGCACCCGCACCAACTCCCGCCGTTCCTCGGGGTCACGCTGACGGTGAAGGACGTCACCGACGTCGCCGGGCTGGCGACCACACACTCGTGCAAGGCGCTGGTCGACAACGTCGCGGCAGCCGACGACCCGGTCGTCCACCGCTTCCGCCACGCCGGGTTCGTCATCCTCGGCAAGACGAACGTGCCCGAGTTCTGCACGACCATGACCTCGTCCGAGCTCAACGGGATCTGCCGCAACCCGTGGGACCGGGACCGCACGCCGGGCGGATCGAGCGGCGGTGCGGCCGCCGCGCTCTCGGCCGGGTTGTGCGCGGTGTCACACGGGACCGACGGCGCGGGCTCGGTCCGCAGCCCGGCCTCGTTCTGCGGCGTCGTCGGCGTGAAGCCCACGCGGGGGCACGCGGCGTACGGACCCGATCACGGGAACGCGTACTTCGGCACGACGGAGGACGGCGTGCTGACCCGATCGGTCCGTGACGCTGCCCACCTGCTCGACGTGGTCACGAGCCCGGTGCTCGAGCACGAACGGTGGTCGCCGCGGCCAGAGCGGCCCTACTCGGACGAGGTGGGCATGGATCCCGGGCGGCTCCGGGTCGCGGTGAGCTGGGACCCGCCGTTCGGCGAGGTGGACGCGGAGATCGCGCAGGCGACGCGTGCGGTCGCAGACCTGCTGGAGGCACTGGGCCACGACGTCGAGCAGGCGACCCCGTCCTGGCCGACCATCCTCGCGGCCGCGGCGGGCCCGATGGAGGTCCCCGGGCCCGCCGCGCGGCTGGCGCCGGAGCAGTACGCCATGGCCGAGCCGCGCAACCGGCCGATCCTGGAGGCGGGCGCGCGCCTCACCGTGCTGGAGCACTCGCGATGGGTCGAGCTCGTCCGGGAGTCCGCGAGCCGGTTCGTCTCGTTCTGGGACCGGTTCGACGTGCTCCTCACCCCGACCGTGGGCACCGTCGCGCCCTCGGTGGACTGGGCCCCCTGGGACCAGACGCCCGAAGAGCACCTGGCCACGTTCGTGACGTTCCCGAACTTCGCCCAGCCGTTCAATCTCTCGGGCCAGCCGGCGTTCAGCCTGCCGCTCGCGTGGAGCGAAACGGGCCTGCCGATCGGCATGCAGCTCGCAGGGCGGCCCCTCGGCGAACCGACGCTCGTGCGCCTCGCCACGCAGCTCGAGGCAGCGCGGCCGTGGGCGGAGCACCACCCCGCGGCCTGAGGACCACCTCCACGTGCGCCTGCACCACGCTCAGCGGTCGAGGCCCTCGAGCGCGGCCAGGATGTCGGCCGGTTCCATGCGCTCGCGGTAGTCGGGATCGACATGGGACGCGCGCACGATTCCGGCGCGGTCGATCACGAACGTCGCGGGCACCGGCACGTTCCAGCTCCCGTCGGCGTTGGCCTTGGTCAGCGACATGTCGAACTGCTCGTAGAGCGACTGCAGCTCGGCGCCGAGCTCGAACCTGATGCGGTACGCGGCGGCGATGCTCTGGTCCAGGTCGCTGAGCACCTCGAACCCGAGGTCGAGCGATTCGACCAACGCGAGGGAGACGTCCGGACTCTGCGGGCTGACCGCGACCAGCGACGCGCCGGCGTCGGTGATCGCGGGAACGATCGCGGTGAGGGCACGCAGCTCGAGACTGCAGATCGGGCACCAGGCACCCCGGTAGAACGACAGCACCACGGGACCCTCGGCCAGCCGGTCCTCGAGGCGGACGGGCACCCCCCGCGCGTCGGGCGCCTCGAACCCCGGCGCCGCCTCGCCGACGGCGATGCCCGGTGTGGCGCCGCGACGGCGGAGATCGTCGACCATCCGGTCGATCATCTCCCGGATCTCCACGGGCGTGTGGACCCCGATCTCCGCCTCGATCTGCGCCTGCAGGCCGGCCTCGTCACTCATGCGCGCACTCCACGGTCAGGTTCGGTGACCTCGTCACGGCCCGGCACCCCCGGCGGTCGGCGGCGCCCCGACGATACGGCTCGCGAACGCCCGGAGCCGCTCGAGGGCCAGTTCGTCGACCGCCGGGATGCGCCGGGCCAGCGCCACCTTGATCTCGGTGTAGGTCCGGGCCTCGAGCCCGCAGCGACGGCACTCCTCGAGGTGACCGGCGATCCGTCGGGTGGTGTCGTCGTCAGTCGCGCCGTCGAGATACGCCTGCAGCGCTCGCGCGCACCTCGAAGCAGCCGGCGGTGTCCGAACGTCGTCGTCGCATCACATCATCAACCTTCTCCGGGGCACGAGGCCGCGGCGCGCCGAGGCGGACCCGGATCCGTTTCCGACCCCGATGGACCCGACTCATCACCGTGCCTTCGGGCACTCCGAGCATCCCGGCGGCTTCGGCGTAGGTCAGACCGTCGAGGTCGACGAGCTCCAGCGCCCGGCGAAACTTGTCGGGAAGCGCGAGGAACGCGTCGGCGACCACACCATCGAACTGGGCACCGAGCACGATCTCCTCCGGTCCCCGACCCGAGCGCGACGACGCGTCGGCCAGCCGGCCCAGCGCGAGGTCGGGATCGTCGAGCAGCTCCGGGCGGCGGCGGCGGTTCCGGTTCACCTCCGCGTTGCGCATGATGGTCAACAACCAGGCCCGCGGATGGCGACCGTCGAAGCCTTCGATCGACCGGTAGGCCCGCAGCAGCGTGTCCTGGACGAGGTCCTCGGCATCCGCCGGCCGGCGGGTGATCGACGTGGCCACCCGGGCGAGCACGTCGAGCTCCGGGAGCACATACCGGGCGAAGGCCTCATGAGCCGCACGATCCGACGTCGCTCCGGGTTGCTCCACGACAGGGGAACCCGCTCCGATCCTCCGGCATTCCGGGAAGGCCGGCGCCGGCGCGCTGGGTTCCCACCCCATGACTACCACGAACCGGAAGAGCCCGACCGCGCCTCGACCGAGACGAGGTGTTCATCGAGTACACCAAGAGCATCTGCCCGATCTGCAAGGCGGTGATCGACGCCGAAGTCAACGTCAGGAACGGCAAGGTCCTCCTGCGCAAGCGCTGCCACGACCACGGATCGTTCGAAGGCGTCGTGTACGGCGACGCCGAGATGTACTTCGACGCCCTGCGGTTCAACAAGCCCGGCACCCTCCCGCTGGAGACGCAAACCGAGGTGGTCGACGGCTGCCCGCTCGATTGCGGCTTGTGCCCCGACCACAAGCAGCACGCGTGCCTGGGACTGATCGAGGTCAACACCGCGTGCAACCTCGACTGCCCCGTGTGCTTCGCGGACTCGGGCCATCAGCCCGACGGGTTCTCGCTGACACTCGAGCAGGTCGAAGCCGGTCTCGACGCGTTCGTCGCCGCCGAGGGCGAACCCGAGGTGGTGATGTTCTCCGGGGGCGAGCCGTCGATCCACCCGCAGATCCTCGAGTTCTGCGCGATGGCGCGCGACAAGGGCGTGCAGACCGTCGTGCTCAACACGAACGGCATACGCCTCGCCCACGATCGCACCTTCGCCCGGGCACTCGCCGAGCTCGACGTGCGCATCTACCTGCAGTTCGACGGGCTCGAGGCCGACACGCACCTGGCGTTGCGCGGGCGCGACCTGCGCGCGGCCAAGACCGCCGCACTCGACCACTGCGCCGAAGCCGGTCTCGCCGTGATGCTCGTCGCCGCGGTCGAGCCCGGCGTCAACGATCACGAGATGGGCGCGCATCGATCCGTTTCGGCATCGGGCACCCGGCGGTGCGGGGGACGGTGTTCCAGCCGGTCACCCATGCGGGCCGCCACCACCGGTTCGATCCCCTCACCCGCATGACCAACGCCGAGGTGATCCACGGCCTCGTCGACCAGTGCGCCGGACTGGTTCCGGACCTCGGACTTCTTCCCGGTGCCGTGTTGCTTCCCGACGTGCCGCTCGATCACGTACCTGCTCGCCGACGGTGAGGACGTGCTCCCGATCCCCCGGTTGCTGCCGATGGAGCAGTACCTCGACTACCTGAGCAACCGGGCGCTGCCCGACCCCTCGCTCCGCGGCCTGCTCGAAGGCCTCTGGAGCGCGTCGTCGGTGCCGGGCTCGGACGCGATGGTGGACCGACTCGCCGCCGCGCTCGGATCCCTGGACCTGCCCGACGAAGCCGGCGCGGCTCGGCGGGCGCGGTGCTCGCCTCCTGCGCCAGCTGCGGCGTCGACTTCCCCGACGCGCTCTCGGAGCTGGCCGCGAAGGCGTTCATGATCGTGATCCAGGACTTCCAGGACCCGTACACCCTCAACGTCAAGCAGCTCATGAAGTGCTGCGTCGAGCAGATCACCCCCGACGGCCGCCTCATCCCGTTCTGCGCGTACAACTCGGTCGGCTACCGCGAGCAGGTGCGCGAGCAGTTGTCCGGCGTACCGGTCGCGGGCGTCGTCCCGAACGCGGCGGAGCTCGCACCACTCCTCTCGCCGACCGGGCACGGGTCACGCACCGCCGATCCCGTCGCCGGCGCACCCGTCTCCGAGGTGCAGGTGAACATCGGACGGACCCTGCGATGAGCACGGCCCTCTCGTCGCTGGCCGACCTCCGGCTGCTCGTCGAGCGCTTCCGAGCCGGCGACGCCCCGGACGCAGCGACGGTCAAGTCGTGTTGCGCCGCCGTGTACGGAGTCGATCTCGTCGCGCTGTTCCTCGGCGAGAGCTACCACCCGGGTGGACTCGGCCTGACCGGGCATCTCGCCGACTCCCTGGCGTTGGCCCCCGGCGAACGCGTCCTCGACGTCGCGTCGGGCGTGGGAACCACCGCGGTGTTCCTCGCCGCCGAACGCGTGACGTCGACGTGCTGGGCGTCGACCTCGGCGACGCCCAGGTGGCCACCGCGGTCGGCGCGCGCCGCTCGCCGCCGGGCTCGCCGGACCGCGCCCGGTTCGACGTGGGCGACGCCGAGCGGTTACCCGTCGACGACGGATCGTTCGACGCCGCGATGTGCGAGTGCGCGTTCTGCACCTTCCCCGACAAGGCGACCGCGGCCGCCGAGCTGTTCCGCGTCCTGCGTCCCGGCGGCCGCGTCGGCATCACCGACGTGTGGCTCGAACCCGACCGCCTCGACCCCGAGCTCGCGGGGCTGGTCGGGCGCATCGCGTGCTCGCCGACGCCCGACCGATCGGCGAGATGCGCGCGATCCTGGAGACGGCCGGATTCGTCGTCGACGACGTCGAACGCCACGACGACGCCCTGGCGCGGACGATCGAACAGGTCGCAGTCCGCCTCCGGGCCCTCCGGCTCGTCGACCTGCCGCTGCTCCGGCCCTTCAACCTCCGGCGCGGCATCGACCTCGCCCGCCGAGCCGGCGAGGTCGTCGCCCGCGGCGACGCCGGGTACGCGCTGATCCGCGCCACGAAACCGTGACCGCGGCGCCCGCCGCGAGGTCAGGCGCCGCGCGCCGGGCGCGACCGGCGACCACCGATCTCCATGAAGAACTGGGCCGCGGCCTGCTGCATCGCCACCGACCAGGTCGGATAGGCGTGCGTGGTCTGGGCGAGCCGTCCGGTGAACATGCCGGTTCGCATCGCGAGCACCGCCTCGTGGATCACCTCCCCGCCACGATCGGCGACAACGGTGGCGCCGAGCACCCGACCGCCACCGACGTTGCCGAGCCCGCGGCGCGGGCCCGCGATGAGCTTGACGAATCCGGTGGTCCTCCCGGCCACGATCGCCCGGTCGACCTCGTCCATCGGGAGGTACGCCACGCGTGCACCGCGCGGTCGCGGTCTCCGCTTCGGTGAGCCCGACCCGACCGATCTCCGGTGACGTGTAGGTGACGGCCGGAATCCAGGACGTCTCGAAGCGTCGACGCCGGCGACCGAAGGCGTTGGCGACCGCGAGGCGTCCCATCTCGTCGGCGGCGTGGGTGAACTGCACGGTGCCGGCGACGTCACCGACCGCGTACACGCCGGCCGCACTCGTCGCGAGGTGGTCGTCGGTCCGGATGAACCCACGACCGTCGGTCTCGATCCCGGCGCGCTCGAGCTCCATGTCGCCGGTCACCGCGCGACGACCGACCGCGACGAGCAGCCGCTCCGCGACGTGCTGCCCGTCACCATCGAGCCGCACGCGGACCGCACCGTCCGCGAGGGCCTCGATGCGGGTCACGGTGCGACCGGTCACAACCGCGATGCCTTCGGCGGCGAACACCTCCTCGAGCACGCTCGAGGTCTCGGGCTCTTCGCGCGCGACAAGGCGCGGGAGGGCTTCGACGATCGTCACCGCGGTTCCGACCCGCCGGAAGGCCTGGGCCAGCTCGCAACCGATGGCACCGCCGCCCAGCACGATCAGCGATCGCGGCGCCGCCGCGAGCTCGAACACGTTCTCGTTCGTCAGGTACGCGAGGTCGGCGAGTCCTTCGATCGGCGGCACCACCGGTCGAGCGCCGGTGGCCACCACGATCCGGCGCGCCCGTATCGACCGGCCTCCGACCTCGAGCTCGGTGGGCGCCCGGAACCGGGCCCGACCCTCGAGGACCTCGACGCCTTCCCGCCCGAGCACGTCGGGCGTCTCGGTCGCCGCGATGCGCTCGATGCTCCGCTGCACGCCCGCCATGGCCTCAGCGAAGGGCTCGCCCCGGTTCGCCGCCTCGATGAACGCCTTCGACGGGACACACCCGGTGAAGGTGCAGTCTCCGCCGATCGGCCCGTCCTGCACCAGCAGCGTCCGCACGCCCCGCCGGGCACCCGCCCGCGCCGCGCCGAGGCCACCCGCGCCCCCGCCGACGACGACGAGGTCGAAATCCGCCGGCGCCTTCATGCGGCGGGGCCGCGGGCGGACGCCACGGCGCCGCACCGGGCCTCGCGGCGTGGCGACGACTCCCCGGTAGGGTCGCGCCGGTGAGCCGTTCCGGTGCCGCACCCGGTCGCGGGTCGTGGCGCGCCTACATCGAGGGGTTCCACCAGGAGCGGCCGGGCATCACCGAGCGGGTCCTCGAGCAGTGCCGGGACGAGGCGGGCAGGACGCCCTACCACTGGGAGGCCGCGGCCCTGGCGCCGAACTCGTCGGTGCTCGACCTCGCGTGCGGCAGCGGCCCGCTCCATCGCCTGCGGAACGGTTCGTGGGTGGGCCTGGACCTCTCGCCGGCGGAGCTCGGTGCGGCCGCGGCGCGCGGCGCGGGGCCGCTGGCTCTCGGTGACGCCGGCGCGCTGCCGTTCGACACCGCGGCGTTCGACGCGGTCGTGTGCTCCATGGCGCTGATGGTCGTGCAGCCGCCCGCGCGCGCGATCACCGAGATCGCGCGCGTGCTGCGCCCGGCCGGCACCCTGGTCGTGCTGCTGCCCGCCACCCGCCCGCTGCGGCTCGCGGATCGTCTCCGGTACGTGCGGCTGCTCGTCGCCCTGCGCCGCGCGCGTCTCGCCTACCCGAACGACGACGTCCTCGCGGACCTGCCGGCGATGCTCGACCGGGCCGGGCTCACGCCGGTGGACGACCAGCGCCGAAGGTTTCCGTACACCCTCGCGACCGCCGGTGCCGCGCGCGAACTCGTCGCGTCGCTCTACCTCCCGGGGGTGGACGGCGCCCGCACCGCGGGTGCGACGCGCGTCGTCGAAGGATGGGTCGGGACGACGCTCGGCATCCCACTCCGGCGGATCGTCGCTCACCGGACACGTTGATCCCGCGCGTCCGGCGCGGGGTCGCCGCTCACGCCTCGTCGTGCGCCTCGTCGACCTGCTCGAGGAACTTGCGGATCTCCGACGCCCGGAACCGGCGGTGTCCCCCGAGCGTGCGGATCGCAGAGATCTTGCCGGCACGAGCCCAGCGCGTGACCGTCTTGGGGTTGACGCGGAACATGGCGGCGACTTCTGACGGGGTGAGGAGCTGTTCGGGCTCGGGAGCGGGGTTCTGGGGCATGGGTTCCTCGCAGTCGATACGGATCCTCGCCGGGGGGCTCGGGGGGATCGGTCCCGTATGCGCAGACTAGCAGCGTCCGTGCACATTGGGAGTAGTGGGCGTTCCGGCGACTAGCGGGTGATCGATACCCGTCCCCGGCCTTCCGACACCTCTCCGACCACCCAGGCTTCGTGGAAGGCGCGTATCGCGTCCAGCGTAGCGAAGCGGTCTTCCGGCGCGACAACCGCCAACATCCCCAGGCCCAGGTTGAAGACGTGGGCCATCTCGTCGTCGGTGACGTCGCCGGCTGCCTGGATCTCGGCGAAGATCCGAGGCTCCTCCCACCTGGCGCCGCGCCAGCGTGGCGTCGCAGTGCGACGGCAAGACCCGGGCGAGATTGTCGGGGAGCCCGCCCCCGGTGACGTGGGCGAACGCGTGCACGTCGACGCGCTCCCGGAGCTTGCTCATGGCCGGCGCGTAGATCACGCTCGGGCGGATGAGCTCGTCGCCGAGCGAGTGGTGGGCGCCGTTCCACGCGGGATCGTCGAGGCGACGTCCGGCGCGGTCGAGCAGCGCCCTGCGGGCCAGCGAGTAGCCGTTGCACCGCAGCCCGGGACTGCTGAAGCCGATCACGACGTCGCCCGGCCGGATCTGCCTCGGGAGCACGCGGGAGCGCTCCACCACGCCGACCGCGAATCCCACGAGGTCGAACTCGCCCGGTTCCATGACGTCGGGGTGCTCCGACATCTCCCCGCCGAGGAGCGCGCACCCGGCCTGCACGCAACCGTGAGCCACACCGCCGACGATGTCGTCGACGATCTCGGGGACGAGCTTGCCGATCGAGATGTAGTCGAGGAAGAACAACGGCTCCGCGCCCTGCACCGCGATGTCGTCGACCGACATCGCGACGAGGTCCACGCCGATGGTGTCGTAACGGCCCGTCAGCCGCGCGATGAGCGACTTCGTGCCGACGCCGTCGGTCGACGAGACCAGGAGCGGCTGCTCGAGCTGGCGGGGGTCGAACGAGAACAACCCACCGAACCCACCGATGTCGCCGACGACCTCGGGCCGGAACGTGGAACGCACGTGCTGCTTGATGAGCTCGACCGCGCGCTCACCGGCGGCGATGTCGACGCCCGCACCCGAGTAGGTGAGCGGCTCGCGCGTGGAGTCGCTCACCGGGCAGAAGGCTCGGACGCGACCTCGTCCTCCAGCGCGAGCTTGGAGTCGGAGGCCGGGATGGGCACCGGGTAGCGCCCGGAGAGGCACGCCGTGCAGAACGAGTCCGACGACGCGCCGGTCGCGGATGTGAGGCGGTCGAGCTCGAGGTACGCAAGCGAGTCGACGCCGAGGAAGTCACGGATCTCGCCGACCGACATGTCGGCGGCGAGCAGCTCGGAGCGGCTGCCCGTGTCCATCCCGTAGGAGCACGGCCACTTGTAGGGCGGCGACGACACCCGGAAGTGCACTTCCGCGGCGCCCGCCTCGCGCAACATCTGCACCACCTGCTTGGTGGTGGTGCCGCGCACGATGGAGTCGTCGACCACGACGAGCTTCTTGCCGCGGATGTTCTCGGGGAGCGGGTTGAGCTTGAGCCGCACGCCCTGGCCGCGCTGCTTCTGGTTGGGCTGGATGAACGTACGCCCGACATAGCGATTCTTCACCAGGCCGTCGCCGTAGGGGATGCCGGCACCGCGCGCGTATCCCTGCGCGGCGGGGATCCCAGACTCGGGGATCGGCATCACCATGTCGGCGTCGACGGGCGCCTGGCGCGCGAGCTCCTCGCCCATGCGTTGACGGGCGGCATGGACGCTCTTGCCGTAGAGCATGGTGTCGGGACGCGCGAAGTAGACGAACTCGAAGAGACAGAGCTTGGGGTCGGGTTCGGCAAAACGCTCGGTGTGCACTCCCGACGCGTCGATCACGATCATCTCGCCGGGCTCGACCTCGCGCACGAAGTGCGCGCCGACGATGTCGAGCGCCGCGGTCTCGCTCGCGAGGACCCAGCCGCCCTCGACCCGACCGAGCACGAGCGGCCAGAACCCGTGGGGATCCCGCACACCGATGAGGTGCGCTTCGTCCATCATCGCGAACGAGAAGCCGCCTGCGAGCCTGGGCAACACCCGCAGCAGCGCCTGCTCGAGATCCCGACCGTCGGAACGAGCTTCGCTCGCGTACTCGGCCGCGATCAGCTCGGCGACGAGCGCGGAGTCGGTGGTGGAGTCGAGGCCGGTGTCGCCGGGCACCATGCCCGGGAGCATGCCGAGGTGCTCGGCCAGCTCGAGCGTGTTGGTGAGGTTCCCGTTGTGGCCCAGCGCGAAGCCGGCGTCACCGACGGACCGGTACACGGGCTGGGCGTTGCGCCAGCTGCTCGACCCGGTGGTCGAGTAGCGCACGTGGCCGATGGCGAGGTGGCCGTCGAGCGGTGCGAGCCGACGCTCGTCGAACACCTGGGTGACGAGGCCCATGTCCTTCGACACGGTGATGGTCTGGCCGTCGCTCACCGCGATGCCGGCCGACTCCTGGCCCCGGTGCTGGAGGGCGTAGAGGCCCAGATACGTGAGATGGGCGACTCCCTGCCCCGGTGCGTACACGCCGAAGACGCCGCACGCGTGGCCGATCTGGGGGTCGTTCACCGCTCCAGTATCCCATGCACACAACGGTCAACCCGCACTCCACCGACCAGATTCCCTCCACCCACCCGAGCATGTGGCGATCGGGTGTCGCCGGCGCCCCTCGATCGACACATGTTCCGTCAGGGCGCGTGGCCGAGCGCGGCGGGGATGGCGTCGCGCCAGGCCGCGGTGGCGGCGGCGAGGGTGACGTCGAAGGCGCCCTCGCCCACGAGGCGATCGCCCTCGGCCGTGCCGAGCAGCTGGGCGGGGACGCTCGCGGTCCGGGCGCGCTCGACGAGCGCCGCCGCGTCGTCGGGATGCACGGCCACGACCACCCGCGACGCCGACTCGGAGAACCACGCGACCGACGGGACGAGGTCGGTGCCGAGCGCCACACGGAAGCCGCACTCCGCGGCGACGGCCATCTCCGCCAGCGTGACCGCGAGCCCGCCCTCGGCGCAGTCGTGCACCCCTCGCACCGCGCGCTGCCGCGACGAGCGAGCGCACGAGGTCGTGCAGCGCGAGCGCGGTGTCGAGCTCGGCGGCCGGTGGCGTACCGCCGCGCAACGCGTGCAGGCCCGCCCATTCGGAACCACCGAGCTCGGGCGCGGTGTGACCGAGGAGCACGAGCGCGTCACCGTCACCGATCCGCGGGCCCGGAGGAACCGACGTGAGCTCGTCGATCAGACCGACGACACCGATGACCGGGGTCGGATCGATGTCGCGACCGCGCGACTCGTTGTAGAAGCTGACGTTGCCCCCCACCACCGGGATGCGGAGCGCGCGGCACGCCTCACTCATCCCGTCGACCACCTCGGCGAACTGCCACATCACCTCGGGATGCTCGGGGTTGCCGAAATTCAGGCAGTTCACGAGCGCCTTGGGCACCGCGCCCACGCACGCGAGGTTGCGCGCCGATTCCATCACCGTGAGCCGGGCACCGGTGTAGGGATCGAGCGCGCAGAAGCGCGCCTTGCCGTCGGTCGTGAGCGCGAGCGCGCGCGACGTGCCCTTGAGCCGCAACACCGACGCGTCGCCACCGGGCGCGACGACCGTGTTGAGGAAGAGCTGGTGGTCGTACTGGCGGTACACCCACGACTTGTCGGCGATGGTCGGCGTGGACAGCAGCTCGAGCAGCTCCGCGGAGAGGTCGCTCCCGGCGGGGAACCGCGCCGCCAGCGCCGGCGCGGGATCGTCGGCGTGCAGCGCGGCACGAGTCTCGGGCGGGGTCGCGGGTCGGTCGTAGACCGGACCGTCGCCGAGGCTGGCCACGGGTACGTCCGCCACCGGCCGCCGATCCGACGACAGCTCGACCGGCGCGTCGCCCCTCGGGACCGGGGGATTGGCGCCCGGCACGCCCACCGAGTCGAACAGGCCGTCGTACACGCGGAAGCGGGCGGTGTCGGTGACCCGGCCGATCACCGAGGCGCGGATCTCCCAGCGCCGGCAGAGGGCGAGCACCGCCTCGAGGTTCTCGGGGGTGACGATGGCCAGCATGCGCTCCTGGCTCTCGGAGGTCATCACCTCGACGCCGTTCATGCCCGGTTCGCGCTTGGGCATGCGGGCGAGGTCGACGTCCATGCCGGCGCCGGTCTTGGCCGCGGTCTCCGACGCCGCGCACGAGATGCCCGCGGCACCGAGGTCCTGGACGCCCACCGCGAGGCCGGCGTCGAGCAGCTCGAGGCAGGCCTCGATCAACCGCTTCTCCTCGAAGGGGTCGCCGACCTGCACCGAGGGCCGCTTGGCGTCGTCACCCTCATCGAACCCGGCCGACGCGAGGACGCTCGCCCCGCCGATGCCGTCGCGGCCGGTCGCCGAACCGAGCAGCACCGCGACGTTGCCCACTCCTTCCGCCTTGGCGAGGACGAGGCGCTCGACCGGCAAGACACCGAGGCAGAGCACGTTGACCAGGGGGTTCTCCCGGTAGCAGTCGTCGAACACCACCTCACCGCCCACGGTGGGCACGCCGACCGCGTTGCCGTAACCGCTGATGCCGGCGACGACGCCCTCGAACAGGTAGCGCGTGCGGGCGTCGTCAAGGGGTCCGAAGCGCAAGGGGTCCATCAGCGCGATCGGACGCGCGCCCATCGAGAACACGTCGCGGATGATGCCGCCGACGCCGGTCGCCGCGCCCTGGTAGGGCTCGACGGCGGACGGATGGTTGTGGCTCTCGATCCGGATGGCGACGGCCAGGCCGTCACCGACGTCGATCACACCCGCGCCCTCACCGGGACCGACGAGCACCCAAGGCGCGTCGGTGGGGAAGCGACCGAGGTAGCGCTTGGACGACTTGTAGGAGCAGTGCTCGGACCACATCACCGCGTACATCGCGAGCTCGAGCTCGGTGGGCTCGCGATCGAGCAGGTCGACGATCGCGCCGAGCTCGTCGTCGGTGAGCCCCAATTGCCGGTGGATCGGTTTCGGTTGCACTGGCTCGGCGTCGCTCATGAGTCGGGACGCATCGTAGCCAAGGCTCTCTTTCGCTACTGGGTCTCGCGCGGTCGGGCGCCGCTATGTGTGAATAGCGTCCGACGTGATACAACCAATACGCCCGAAAGTCGCGCAGGACTTGTCGAGGGAGAACCTGACTATGGCGAAAGCCGCTACCCGCACCATGACCGCGCAGCACAAGGCTGCACTCGCCGAAGGGCGTTCCGAGGGCAGGGCGGTGAAGAACTACCTCGAAGCATTGCAGCAGAACCGGCCCCGTCGGGGGCGCAAACGCACGCCGGATTCCATCAAGAAACGGTTGGGCGCGATCGACGCCCAATTCGACGATGTCTCCGCGCTCCAGCAGCTCCAGTTGGTCCAGGAACGCATGGACCTGACCCGCGAGCTGGAGACCATGAATACGAAGGTCGACCTTTCGGCGCTGGAGGCGGCGTTCGTGAAGACCGCCGCCCAGTACGCACGGCGCAAAGGAATCTCCTACGCCGCGTGGCGCGAGCTGGGGGTCTCCGCCGACGTGCTGAAACGAGCCGGGATCTCCCGGGCTTCGTCGACCTGATCGCTAGACGCGAGCAGCAGCGCGCGCACGCGCCGCCGCGAGCATCGACTCCAGCAACACGACTCCGTCGGCGCTCCCCAACAGGGGAGAGCTGGCGCGTTCCGGGTGGGGCATGAGACCCACGACGTTGCCCGCCTCGTTGCTGATGCCGGCGATGTCGTCGAGGCTCCCGTTGGGATTGCGCACGTAGCGCACCACGATGCGGTCTTCGTCGTGCAGACGCCGGAGGGTCGCGTCGTCGCAGACGTAGTTGCCCTCGAAGTGGTTGATCGGGATGCGCAGCACCGCGCCGGCGGTCGCCCGGTTCGTGAGCGCCGATCGTGTGCTCACGACCTCGAGCTCCACCGTCTCGCACACGAAGGTGAGGCCGGTGTTCTTCTGCAACGCGCCGGGGAGCAGCCCCGCTTCGGTGAGCACCTGGAACCCGTTGCAGATCCCGATGACCGGGCCGCCGTCCGCCGCGTGCTCGGCGACCGCGTCCATCACCGGCGAGAACCGGGCGATGGCACCGGTGCGCAGGTAGTCGCCGTGGGCGAACCCGCCGGGCACGACCACCGCGTCGACTCCGTGCACGGTGCGGTCACCGTGCCAGAGGAGTTCGGCCTCGGCGCCGAGCTCCTCGACCGCCCAGACGACGTCGAGCTCGCAGTTGGTGCCCGGGAAGACGACGACACCGACCCGCTCGCTCACGACGCGACCGCTGCTCCGTCGATCGCCGCCATCTCCACCGTGTAGCGCTCGATCACCGGGTTGGCCAGGAGACGCCGGCACATGTCGTCGACCTGGGCGCGAGCGTCGGCCTCGGACGACGCCTCGATCGCCAACCGGATCGTCTTGGCGATCGACACCTCGGCGACGTTGTCGTACCCGAGCGCGGGCAGTGCGCGCTCCACCGTCGCGCCCTGCGGATCCAGCACCCCGGGGAGGTGGGTGACGTCGATGCGCACTGCGAATCTCATTCGTCGTCTCCGTACCAGGTGTCGAAGCTCCGCCCGCTCACCTGCTCGTAGGCCTCCACGTACCTCGCCCGCGTCCCCGCGATCACGCTCTCCGGCATACGGGGGACGGGCGGTTGCATGTCCCAGCCGATCGAGAGGTAGTGGTCGCGCACGTACTGCTTGTCGAACGACGGCGGCGATGTGCCGATCGCGTACTCGTCGGCGCCCCAGTAGCGCGACGAGTCGGGGGTGAGCAGCTCGTCGATGACGAGGAGCTCGCCGTCGACCTCACCGAACTCGAGCTTGGTGTCGGCGAGGATCAGGCCCCGCTCCGCCGCGTGCGCCGCGCCGAACGTGTAGATGGCCAGCGTGAGCTCACGCAGCTCCTCGTAGCGGGCGGCGCCGACGAGCGCGGCCGCCTCCGCGTCGCCCAGTGGGAGGTCGTGCCCTTCGTCGGCCTTGGTGGTCGGCGTGAAGATAGGCGCGGGGAGGCGCTCCGCCTGGCGCAGCCCCGCAGGCAACGGACGGCCCGCGACCGTGCCCGTTTGCTCGTAGTCGGACCACGCCGACCCGAAGAGGTAGCCGCGCGCCACGCACTCGAGGCGCACCGGTCGCGCCGCCTGGACCAGCATGGCCCGGCCTGCGACCTCGGGTCCGGCGGTCTCGGGGAAGTCGGTGGGGTCGGACGAGACGAGGTGGTTGGGGGCGATGTGTGCCGTCTGCTCGAACCAGAACGTCGACAGCGCGGTGAGCACCCGGCCCTTGTCGGGGATGAGATCGGGGAGCACGACGTCGAACACCGACACGCGGTCGGAGGCGACGACGAGCATGCGGTCGTGATCCACCTCGTAGAGCTCGCGCACCTTGCCCGTGTAGTGATGAGGGAGGGAGAGCTTGCTCACGCGGCCGACTCCGCGCCCGAACGGCGGGTGTCGAGCGGGCCGAGCGCGTCGAGCGCGGCGAAAGTGCGGTTGACATTGGCCAGCGCGGCCGTGAGGTCGAAGCACGCGGCGAGACGGTCGTCACCCAGCGCGGTGACGACATCGGTGTCCTCGCGCAACACGTCGAGGAACGGGCGGCGCGACTCCCACGTACGCATCGCGTTGCGCTGCACGGCGCGGTAGGCGTCGTCGCGCGTCATGCCCGATTCGACCAGCGCGAGGAGCACGGGTTGGCTGAACACGAGCCCGTACGACGCGTCGAGGTTCTCCTGCATCCGGTCGGGATACACGTGCATGCCTTCGACGATGGCGCGGAACTTCACCAGCACGTAGTACGCGAGCTGCAACGAGTCGGGGAGGACTATGCGCTCGACCGACGAGTGCGAGATGTCGCGCTCGTGCCACAGCGCGACGTTCTCGAGCCCGGCCTGGAGGTTGCCGCGCAGGACGCGCGCGAGGCCGCTCAACTGCTCGGCCTTCACCGGGTTGCGCTTGTGCGGCATGGCGCTGGAGCCCTTCTGGGAGCCGGCACGGAACGGCTCCTCCACCTCACGCACCTCGGTGCGCTGCAGGTGACGGATCTCGGTGGCGAACGCCTCGACGCTGGCGCCGACCGACGCGCACGCGTAGAGCAGCTCGGCGTGGCGGTCGCGGGCGATCACCTGGGTGGCGGGCACAGCAGTGAGACCCAGCGCCTCGCAGACGTAGGCCTCGACCGCGGGATCGATGTTGGAGTAGGTACCCACGGCCCCCGAGAGCTTGCCGACCGCGATCCCCGGCGGGCGCGGGTCAGCCGCTCGCGGTCACGGCGCACCTGCATCGCCCAGAGCGCGAGCTTGGCGCCGAAGGTCGTGGGCTCGGCGTGCACCCCGTGGGTGCGACCGGCCATGGGAACGGCCCGGTAGGCGAGCGCCTGGGCGGTGATCGCCGCCTCCAGGGCGGCGGCCGCCTCCAGGACGAGGTCGCAGGCCTGCACCAGGACCATCGACAGGGCGGTGTCGACGACATCGCTCGAGGTGAGGCCGTAGTGCAGCCAGGACCCCGCGGGCGCGCCGATCCGCTCCTGGACCACGTCGACGAAGGCGGCGACGTCGTGCTCGGTGGTCAATTCCCGCTCGTGGACGGCCTCGACCGTGAAGTCGGCCCGTTCCCGGACGGCCACGGCGTCGGCCGCGGGCACCACCCCCAATTTCGCCCAGGCCTCGGTGGCGAGGATCTCGACCTCCAGCCAGGCACGGAAGCGGGCCTCGTCGGTGAAGAGGCCGGCAATCTCAGGCAGCGCGTAGCGGTCTATCAAGGGGGCCCTTCCTCCTGCCGAACATCCTACGAGCCGGGATCGGTGCGGACCCGCCCGAGCATGGCGGCGGGACGGGCCGAACTGGGGCGAGTCATGAAGACCGAGGAGGTCGATCGGGGGTGATGCACTGCACGAAGCACTGGACCGAACCCGCCGTCGCGCACTGCGAGACCTGTGGCCAGCCGTGGTGTGCCGTCTGCCTCGTCCCCCCACCGAAGGACGGCGGGCCGTTGCGCTGCATCCCGTGCTCCCTGGTCATCGCCGGGGTGCGGACCCGCCGCCGGCGTTCGCGTAGCATGAAACCCGTGCCGCCGTTCCCGCGGGCACGGAGCCGGCTTCCCGTTCGGGCACGGAGCCGGCTTCCCGTTCGGGCACGGAGCCGGCTTCCCGTTCGGGCACGGAGCCGGCTTCCCGTTCGGGCACGGAGCCGGCGATGTCGCGGCGGTACTGCATCCCGGCCCAGCTGATCTTGGCGACCGCCTCGTAGACCCGCGCACGGGCCTCGGCGATGTCGGCACCGGTCGCGGTGACGTCGAGGACGCGTCCTCCCGCGGTCAGCAGCGCCCCGTCGTCGTCGCGCGCGGTCCCCGCGTGGAACACGCTGACGGCGCCCACGCCGGCGGCCCCGATCCCAGTGATGACGTCGCCGGTGCGCACCGAGGCCGGGTAACCCTCGCTCGCGAGCACGACGGTGACGCAGGCGTCGGTCGAGAACGCGACGTCGAGTGGTGCGCCGGCCGCGGCAGCCCGAAGGAGCTCGGCGAAGTCGGACGTGATGCGCGGGAGCACGACCTGGCACTCTGGGTCGCCGAAGCGAACGTTGTACTCGATCACCTTCGGGCCGTCGTCGGTGAGCATCATCCCGGCGTAGAGCACGCCCCGGTAGTCGGCGCCGTTGCGGGTGAGCCAGCGCAACGTGGGCCGCACCGCGCGGTCCATCACCTCGTTCACGGTCGCGTCGTCGACCACGGGGACCGGGGAGTACGCGCCCATCCCGCCGGTGTTGGGCCCGACATCACCGTCGCCGACGCGCTTGAAGTCCTGCGCCGGCGCGAGTGCCAGGGCGGCGTCCGGGTCGCCGTTGCACACGACGAGAAGCGAGAGCTCCGCGCCGGTGAGGCCTTCCTCGATGACGAGGGTGCGGCCCGCATCGCCGAACGCCTCGCCCGACAGGTAGGCCCAGCACCGCGTCGCGTGCGTCCGCGAGCGACTCGGTGACCACGACACCCTTCCCCGCGGCGAGACCGTCGGTCTTCACCACGTACGGCGGCGCGAACCCCTCCAGGTACGCGAGCGCGTGCTCGGCGTCGTCGGCGCCGAACACGGCGTGGCGGGCGGTGGGGACACCGGCGTCGGCCAGCACGTGCTTCATCCAGGCCTTGGAGCCCTCCAGCCGCGCGCCCGCCGCGCCGGGACCGAAGGCGAGACGACCCCGTGCCCGCACCGCGTCGGCGACACCGGCGACGAGTGGCACCTCCGGTCCGACGACCACGAGGTCGACGCTCAGGTCGTCGGCAAGCTCGCGCGACCGCGGCCGGATCGGATCCGTCGACGCGGAAGCAGAGCGCGAGCTCGGCGATGCCGGGGTTGCCCGGCGCCGCGAACACCTCGGGTGCCCCCGGCGAACGCCGCAACGCCCACACGAGCGCGTGCTCACGCCCGCCCGAACCGACGACGAGGACCCGCATGCCTACGCGCTCAAGCTGCGCGGGGGAGCACGACC
Source organism: uncultured Actinomycetes bacterium (assembly GCA_963750045.1). Taxonomy (GTDB): domain Bacteria; phylum Actinomycetota; class Acidimicrobiia; order IMCC26256; family DASPTH01; genus DASUAS01. Next base: position 727,141 of record CAVVPD010000007.1, read on the forward strand.
GTCTGGGCGCGGTCGGGGCCGACGCCGACGAAGCTGATCGGCACACCGACGGTCTGCTCCACGAAGCGCAGGTAGTCACGCGCCTCGGGCGGGAAGTCCCCGACCTTGCCGCAGCGGTCGATGTCGCACTGCCAGCCGGGCAGTGTCTCGTAGACCGGGCGCACCTTGTGCAGGACCGACTGGTGGTAGGGCACGTGGTCGTAGCGCGTGCCGTCTTCGCCTTCGTAGGCGACGCAGACCTTGAGCTCGGCGAAGGGTGCGAGCACGTCGAGCTTGGTGATGGCGATCTCGCTGCACGTGTTGAGTCGCACCGCGTGTCGCAACATCACGAGGTCGAGCCAACCCGGCCGGCGCCGCCGACCGGTGTTGGTGCCGAACTCGTGCCCGCGCTCCACCAACTCGTCGCCGACCGCGTCGCCGTCGAACAGCTCGGTGGGGAACGGTCCGCTCCCGACGCGCGTGACGTAGGCCTTGGCGACCCCGATCACGCGCTCGATCGCCCGGGGACCGACCCCGGCACCGGTGCACACGCCGCCGGCGACGGGGTTCGACGACGTCACGAAGGGATAGGTGCCGTGGTCGAGATCCAGGTATGTCGCCTGCGCGCCCTCGAACAACACGGGGCGGCCGGCGTCGAGCGCCTCGTGCACGAGGTGCACGGTGTCCGCGATCATCGGCTCGAGGCGCGGCACCATCGCGAGGTACTCCTCGCAGATCTGATCGGCGTCGAGCGGCAGGCGGTTGTAGACCTTGGCCAGCACGCCGTTCTTCTCACGCAGCGCCAGCTCGAGCTTCTCGCGGAAGATCTTGGCGTCGAGCAGGTCCTGCACGCGCAGCCCGACCCGCAGGGCCTTGTCCGCGTACGCCGGGCCGATGCCCCGTTTCGTGGTGCCCAGCTTGTTCTTGCCCAGGAACCGCTCGGTCACCCGGTCGAGCTCCTGGTGGTACGGCATGATCAGGTGCGCGTTGCCCGACAGCTTCACCGCGCGAGGTGTCGACGCCCTTGCCTTCGAGCATGTCGAGCTCGGTGATGAGCACGGCCGGGTCGACCACCACGCCGTTGCCGATGATGGCGGTGACGTGCGGGTAGAGCACGCCGCTCGGCACCAGCTGCAGGGCGAACACCTCGCTACCGACCACGATGCGGTGGCCGGCGTTGTGGCCGCCCTGGTAGCGGACGACGAGGTCGCTCTCCTGGGCCAGGTAGTCGGTGAAGCGGCCCTTGCCTTCGTCACCCCACTGGGTGCCGACGATCACCGTGCCTGGCACGACTGCCCCCCGAGAGACGCAACATCAAAAGGTGTCACGTTGACGAGATCGTAGTCGACCGGGGCCCCGATCCTCCCCGAACATGTGTCGATCGAGGGTCGCCAGCGACACCAGACCGACACATGTTCGTGGGGGGAGGAGTTCAGTCCACGGTGACGGGGCGCTTGCTGTCGAAGGTGAGGGCGCCGTCGGGGGCGGCGTCGACGACGACGACGTCGCCGTCGCGGTACTCGCCCTTGAGCAGCGCGAGCGCCACCGGATCGCTCACCTCCCGCTGGATCACCCGCTTGAGCGGGCGCGCCCCGAAGTCGGGGTCGTAGCCCGTGCGGGCGATGTGCGCCAACGCCGTCTCGGTGAGCTCGAGGCCGAGACCGCGCTCGGCCAGTCGCGCCCGCAACTGGCCCACCTGGATCTCCACGATTCGCTCGATGTGCGCCTCGCCGAGCCGGTGGAACACGACGATCTCGTCGATGCGGTTGAGGAACTCGGGCTTGAAGTGGTTCCGCACGATGTTCATCACCACGGGCTCGTCGGCACCGCCGCCGAGGTTGCTCGTCATGATGAGCACGGTGTTCGTGAAGTCGACGGTGCGGCCCTGGCCGTCGGTGAGACGACCGTCGTCGAGCAACTGGAGCAGCACGTTGAAGACGTCCGGGTGAGCCTTCTCGATCTCGTCGAGGAGCACGACGGCGTACGGCCGGCGCCGCACCGCCTCGGTGAGCTGACCGCCCTCCTCGTAGCCGACGTAGCCGGGGGCGCGCCGACCAGGCGTGACACGTTGTGCTTCTCCTGGTACTCCGACATGTCGATGCGGACCATCGCCTTCTCGTCGTCGAACAGGAAGTCGGCGAGGGTGCGCGCCAGCTCCGTCTTGCCGACACCGGTCGGACCGAGGAACAGGAACGAGCCGATGGGGCGGTTCGGGTCGGACAGGCCGGCCCGCGAGCGACGGATGGCGTTCGCGACGGCTCCCACCGCGTCGTCCTGCCCGATGACGCGGTCGTGCAGCACGTCTTCCATCCGGACGAGCTTGCTCATCTCGCCTTCCATGAGCCGGCTCACGGGGATGCCGGTCCACTTGGCGACGATCTCCGCGACGTCCTCCTCGTCGACCTCCTCCTTCAGCATCTGCTGGTCGGACTGGAGCTCGTCCAGGCGTTCGGTCTTCACCGCGATCTCGGCGTCGAGGTCGCGCATGGTGCCGTAGCGCAGCTGCGCGGCCGCCTCGAGATCGCCCTCGCGCTCGGCCATCTCGGCTTCGGTGCGCGCGGTCTCGAGCCGCTCCTTGAGCGCGCGGATCTCGCCGATGGCGTCCTTCTCGTTCTGCCAGTGCGCCACCATCGCGTCGCGGTCCTCGGCGAGCGTCGCGAGCTCCTCGTCGAGCGCGGCGAGCCGCTGCTTCGACGGCTCGTCCGTCTCCTTGGCCAGCGCCGCCTTCTCGATCTCGAGCTGACGGATCCGGCGCTCGACGACGTCGATCTCGAAGGGCATCGAGTCGATCTCGATGCGCAGGCGCGAGGCGGCCTCGTCGATGAGGTCGATGGCCTTGTCGGGGAGCTGCCGGGCCGGGATGTAGCGGTGCGACAGCACCGCCGCCGCCACCAGCGCGGCGTCCTGTATGCGGACGCCGTGGTGCACCTCGTAGCGCTCCTTCAAACCCCGCAGGATGGCGACGGTGTCCTCCACCGAAGGCTCGCCGACGAAGACCTGCTGGAACCGGCGCTCCAGCGCAGGATCCTTCTCGATGTACTTGCGGAACTCGTCGAGCGTCGTCGCGCCGATCATGCGCAGCTCGCCGCGCGCCAACATCGGCTTGATCATGTTGCCGGCGTCGACCGCGCCCTCGGCGCCTCCGGCACCGACGATGGTGTGCAACTCGTCGACGAACGTGACGACCTCACCGTCGCTGTCGACGATCTCCTTGAGGACTGCCTTCATGCGGTCCTCGAACTCACCGCGGTACTTGGCCCCGGCCACCATCGCCGAGATGTCGAGCGCGACGAGCCGCTTGTTGCGCAGGCTCTCGGGCACGTCGCCTTCGACGATGCGCCGCGCCAGACCTTCGGCGATGGCGGTCTTGCCGACGCCGGGCTCACCGATCAGGACGGGGTTGTTCTTGGTGCGGCGGGAGAGCACCTGGATGACGCGCCGGATCTCCTCGTCGCGGCCGATCACCGGATCGAGCTTGCCCTTCCGTGCGTCCTCGGTGAGGTCGCGGCCGTACTTCTCCAGCGCCTGGTACTGCTCCTCGGGGTTCTCACTGGTGACCCGGTGGCTGCCGCGCACCTCCTGGAGCGCTCCCAGGACGGCGTCGCGGGTGACGCCGAGGCCGCGGAGCAGATCGCCGACACCGCCCGCCGGTCCCTCGTCGGCGGCCATGGCGAGCAACAGGTGCTCGGTGGACAGGTAGTCGTCGCCGAGGGCCGCGCGCTCGGCGTCGGCTGCTTCGAGCACGGCGTAGGCCCCCTGGGACAGCTGGGCCTGCTGGGCCGTCTCGCCGTAGACCTTCGGCAGCCGCGAGAGCGCGTCGTCCGTGCGGTCGCGCACGGTCTTGGTCGACACGCCGAGGCGCTCGAGCACCGGCAGCACCACGCTCTCGGGCTGGCCGACGAGCGCCGCGAGCAGGTGCTCGGGCGTGACCTGCGAGTGGTTCAGCTCGCGGGCGAGGGACTGGGCGGCGCCCAGCGCCTCCCCCGTCTTGCGGGTCAGCTTGTTGGGGTCGAGCGGCATGCGTCTACCTCACGGTGGGAGGAACCTGTCACCAAAGTTGACAACAACGCTGTCAAGTTTATTCCGTCTCAGCGGCGGGGGACCCGCACGACCGCGCGGCTCACCGGCACGAGCTCCCTGCGGTAGCTGCGATGGACGTCGCGGACCGCGGCCTGGAGCTCTTCGCGGGCCCGGCCGAGGGCCTCACGCAACGTGGCGACCTGGTCACGCGCCGCCTCCAGCTCCGCCTCGAGGTCGAGGATCTTCCGGACGCCGGCCAGGCCGACACCCTCGTTGGTGAGCTCCTGGATGCGCTGGAGCAGCGCGATGTCACGATCGGAGTAGCGGCGGCTGCGACCCTCGGTGCGGCTCGGTTCGATCAGGCCCTTGCGCTCGTAGATCCGCAACGTCTGCGGGTGCACGCCGGCGAGCTCGGCCGCCACCGAGATGATGTAGAGCGCCCGCTCGTCGTCGTCCATGACCTACACCCCCAGGTGCTCTCGCGGATTGCCCGGCAGCTTGGCCGCCAGCTCCTCGACCGCGGTGCGGGCCTCGTCGTCGAGATCCTTCGGCACCACGACGTCGAAGGTCACGAGCAGGGCACCCGGATCACCCGACGCGCGCGGGATGCCGCGTCCCCGCACCCGGACCGTCTTGCCGGTCTGGGTGCCCGGCGGCACCTTCACCGTGACCGGCGCATCGAGCGTCGGCACCTTCACCTGTGCGCCGAGCACCGCCTCCGCGAACGTCACCGGCACCTTGACGGTGAGGTCCCACTTGCCGCTGCGGGCGAAGATCGGGTGGGGCGCGACGTGCACCACGACGTACAGGTCGCCCGGTGGCCCGCCGTTGAGGCCCGGCGTACCACGGCCCTTCACCCTGATCCGCTGGCCGTCGTCGACGCCCGCGGGAATGCGGACCTTCACCGTGCGCGGCCGCACCTCGATGCCGCGACCCTTGCAGTTCTTGCACTTGTCCTTGACGATGGCGCCGCGACCGCCACAGGTGGGACAGACCTGCGAGAACGAGAACGGACCCTGGTCGACCGCCACCGAACCGGCACCGCCACAGGTGGGGCAGACCTCGGGCACGGTGCCGGGCTTCGCGCCGGAGCCGTTGCACACGTGACAGGGTGCTTCCGACGTGATGTTGACCGCGGTGGTCACACCGTGCACGGCATCGAGGAAGTCCAGGTGGAGCTCGGTCTCGATGTCGTTGCCGCGCTCGGGGACCGGCCGGTCCGGGCGCGCGACCGCGACGCCCGCCGGCGCGACCGCCGCCGAAGAGGTTCCCGAAGATGCCCCCGAGGTCGCCGAGGTCCTCCACGCGGACGTTGCCGCCGAAGCCCCCGAATCCCTGATCGGCGCCGCCGAAACCACCGGGCCCACCCGGGCCGGCGCCCGACGCGACCATCGCGCGCACCTCGTCGTACTCCTTGCGCTTGGCGGCGTCGCCGAGCACGTCGTGGGCGGTGGAGATCTCCTTGAAACGATCCTCGGCCTGCTGGTCACCGGCGTTCGCATCGGGGTGGAACTGCTTCGCCAGCTTGCGGTAGGCGCGCGTGATCTCCTTCTCGGACGCGTCGGGAGACACGCCGAGCTCGGCGTAGTAGTCCTTGTCGAACCACTCTCTCTGCGGTGCCATCACTCCTGCTCTTCGCGCCCTCGACGCGCGTGACGCGGACCATGGCGGGGCGCAGCACCCGGCCCTTGAGCCGGTAGCCGGTCCGCATGGTCTCGGCGACGTGCGGCTCGCCGGATCCGTCGTCCTGCATGACCGCCTCGTGCTCGTTGGGGTCGAACGCCGTGCCGTCGGCCTCGATGCGCTCGAGGCCGGCCTTCTGCAAGACGGTGACGAGCTGGGCGTGGATCCCCTCCACCCCGTTGCGCAGCTTCTCCTGCTCGGGGGTGTCGGCCCCGCCCAGGCTGCCGAGCGCACCGTCGAACGAGTCGAGGACCGGGAGGAGGTCCTCGACCAGTCGCTCCGTCGCCCGCTCGACCAGCGAGGTCTGCTCCCGCAGGACCCGTTTGCGGTAATTCTCGAAGTCGGCCTGGACCCGCCGCAGCGTGTTGACCAGCTCCGCCCGCTCGCCCTCGAGCTGCGAGAGGTCGGACTCGACCGCAGCTTCGGCCTCGGCGACCGAGGCCTCCGCCTCGGCCGCCTCGTCCTCGAAGGAACTCACGCGCTCTGCTCGCCGGGCTCGTCGACGATCTCGGCGTCGGCGACCTCGTCGTCATCGGGAGCCGTCGCGCCCGCGGACCCGCTGCCACCGGCGTCGGCCGCGTTCTGCGCCGCCTGGGCCTGGGAGTAGAGCCGCTGCGCGAACTCCTGGCTCACGCTCACGAGGCTCTCGTGGGCGCGCTTGACCGCTTCGACGTCGGTACCGGCCAGGGCGTCCTTCAGCTCCTTGAGCGCGCCGTCCATCTTCTCCTTGTCGTCGGGCTGGACCTTGTCGGCCTGGTCCTTCAGGAGCTTCTCGGTCTGGAACACGAGCGAGTCGGCGTTGTTGCGGATCTCCGCCTCCTCGCGCCGGACACGGTCCTCCTCGGCGTGGGCCTCGGCCTCCTTCATCATCCGCTCGATCTCGTCCTTGCCGAGCGCGGTGCCGCCGGTGATGGTCATCTGCTGCTCACGCCCGGTGCCGAGGTCCTTGGCCGACACGTGCACGATGCCGTTGGCGTCGATGTCGAACGTGACCTCGACCTGCGGCACACCGCGCGGTGCCGGCGGGATGCCGACGAGCTGGAAGGTGCCGAGCAGCTTGTTGCGGTAGGCCATGTCGCTCTCGCCCTGCAACACCTTGATCTCCACGCTGGGCTGGTTGTCGTCGGCGGTGGTGAACACCTCCGAGCGCTTCGTCGGGATCGTGGTGTTGCGCTCGATGAGCTTGGTCATGATCTGACCCTTGGTCTCGATCCCGAGCGACAGGGGCGTGACGTCGAGCAGCAGGATGTCCTTCACGTCGCCCTTCAGCACACCCGCCTGGAGCGAGGCGCCGACCGCGACGGCTTCGTCGGGGTTCACGCCCTTGTCCGCGTCCTTGCCGGCGATCTCCTTCACGAGGTCGGCCACCGCGGGCATGCGGGTGGAGCCGCCCACGAGGATCACCCGGTCGATGTCGTCCTTGGTGAGGCCGGCGTCACGGATCGCCTGCTCGAAGGGACCGCGACAGGAGTCGAGGAGATCGGCGGTGAGCTCCTGGAACTTGGCGCGGGTCAGCGAGAGGTCGAGGTGCAGCGGCCCCTCGCTCGTGGCCGTGATGAACGGCAGGTTGACCGTGGTCTCCTGCAGCGACGACAGCTCGATCTTCGCCTTCTCCGCCGCCTCCTTCAGGCGCTGGACCGCCATCTTGTCGGCCGAGAGATCGACGCCGTGCGCGTTCTTGAACTCGGACACGAGCCAGTCCATGACCCGCTGGTCCCAGTCGTCACCACCGAGGTGGGTGTTCCCGGCGGTCGACTTGACCTCGAACACCCCCTCGCCGAGGTCGAGGACCGACACGTCGAACGTGCCGCCCCCGAGGTCGAACACGAGGATGGTCTGGTCGTTGTCCTTGTCCAGCCCGTAGGCGAGCGCGGCCGCGGTCGGCTCGTTGATGATGCGCAGGACCTCGAGGCCCGCGATCTCGCCGGCCTCCTTGGTGGCCTGGCGCTCGGCGTCGCCGAAGTAGGCGGGCACGGTGATGACGGCCTGGGTGACCGTGTCACCGAGGTAGGCCTCGGCGTCGCGCTTGAGCTTCTGGAGGATGCGGGCCGAGATCTCCTGGGAGTTGTAGGCCTTGCCGTCGATGTCGATCGACCAGTCGGTGCCGATGTGGCGCTTGACCGATCGGATCGTGCGGTCGGGATTGGTGATCGCCTGACGCTTGGCGACCTCCCCCACCAGGACCTCGCCGGTCTTGGAGAACGCGACGACCGACGGCGTGGTGCGCGACCCCTCCGAGTTGGGAGCGACGACCGGCTCGCCGGCCTCGAGAACCGAGACGACTGAATTGGTGGTGCCGAGGTCGATTCCGACGGCCTTGGACATGGGGGTTGCCTCCTGGAGAGAACTTTCGGGGAACTTGCAGGTGGATGATGCTAGAACCTTGAGCGCTCCAGTATCAACTTTGCGTATCGGCGGGACATTCCCGTTCCTTGACTCCCCGGGTTAGATTTCTGCCGTGGCGCGATCCGATTCGTTCGTCGAGACCCTCGCGGCCGTCCCGCTCTTCTCCGCCTGCTCCAAGAAGGACCTGCAGCTGGTGGCCAAGCGCGCCGAGCACGTGACGGTCCCGCCCGGCAAGGTCCTGGTCACCGAGGGCGCCGCGGGCAGCGAGTTCTTCGTGATCATCGAAGGCCGGGTCCGCGTCGAGCGTCACGGCCGCCAGGTCGCCGCGCTGGGGCCCGGCGCGTTCTTCGGCGACCTGGCGCTGCTCGACCGTGCGCCGCGCAACGCCAGCGTGATCGCGGACTCGGAGTTGGAGGTCGCGAGGATCGGCCAGCGCGCGTTCGACCAGCTCCTCGACCGCCCAGGGTTCTCGAAGAAGCTCCTCGCCGGACTCGCCCGCCGTCTGCGTCAAGAAGACGCGAGGAACGTCGGGTAGTTTTCGCGCGGAATTCTCCGGAGTGGAAGGGCGATCCGTGCGTCGACTGAAGTTGCCGAAGCCGCACCAGCTCGTGCTCGTCGTCGGCGTGCTCGTAGCGCTCGGCACGATCGCGTCGGGTATCGCGCCCAGGATCACCGAATGGACCGACAGCTCGACGGTGGCGCGCGAGCCCTTCGGTGGTGTCCCCGACGCGATGTACTGGGCGTTCTACACGACCGCCGCGGTGATGCTGCTCGTCTGTGCGTGGCTGGTAAGCCTGCGGGTTCGCAACTACGAGCGCGGCGCGCCCGACGATCGGCGCACCACCAAACGCAACCTCCACCGCCGCATGCGCGACTTCCGCTCCGGCGTGTGGATGCAGACCCTGCTGCGCGACCCGGCCGCGGGCCTCATGCACTCGTGCATCTACTTCGGGTTCCTCTGGCTGTTCATCGCCACGGTCGTGCTGGAGCTCGACCATCAGCTCCCCGACAACCTCAAGTTCCTGCACGGCGGGGTCTACGAGGGCTACGCCTTCGCCGCAGACCTCGCCGGCGTGGTGTTCGCCGTCGGCATCCTCTGGGCCCTCGCCCGCCGCTACCTCGAGCGTCCCTACCGCATCCGCATCAAGACCAAGCCCGAGGACGCGGTGATCCTCCTCACTTTCCTCGTGATCGCGCTCACCGGGTTCCTCACCGAGGCGCTGCGCATCGCCCAGGTCGGCCGCCCCGACTTCGAGAAGTGGTCCTTCGTCGGGTACCCGCTGTCGTCCTTGTTCGACGGCTGGGCGGCGAGCGGGCTCAACACCGCGCACCAGTGGCTGTGGGCCATCCACTTCGCCGCGTTCGTCGCCTTCCTGATCATCCTGCCGACCACCAAGTTGCGGCACATGATCACGTCACCGATGAACATGTACCTCAGGGACAAGGACCGGCCCAAGGGCGCCATGAAGCCCATGCCGAACCTCATGGAGACCGAGCTCGAGACCTTCGGGGCGGCGACGGTCGAGGACTTCACCTGGAAGCAGCTGTTCGACACCGACGCCTGCACGGTGTGCGGTCGCTGCACCTCGGTGTGCCCGGCGCACGCCACGGGCAAGCCGCTCGATCCCCGAGAGATCGTGCTGAAGGTGGGCGAAGTCATGACCGCGACCGGCGATCCGGTCGTGTCACCGCCGGTGAGCACGGCGCGCGGCATCACCGTGACCGCCGACTCGGTGTTCGAACGGATCACCTCGGAGGAGCTCTGGAGCTGCACGTCGTGCAAGGCGTGCGACGAGATCTGCCCGGTGAACATCGAGATCCTCGACAAGATCCTCGACATGCGCCGGTACCTCTCGCTGATGGAGAGCGACTTCCCGGTGGAGCTGGGCAACACGTACCGCTCGATGGAGAACTCGTCGAACGTCTACGGCATGAACCAGGGTGAGCGCGGCGACTGGGCCGCGGAGCTCGAGGGTGTCGAGATCGTCGAGGCGGGTTCCGGGCCGCTCGGCCACGAGTACCTCTACTGGATCGGCTGCGCGGGTTCCTTCGACGACCGCAACAAGAAGACCAGCCGGGCCGTCGCCAAGTTGCTGCAACGCGCCGGTCTCGACTTCGCCATCCTCGGCCCGAGCGAGCTGTGCACCGGTGACCCCGCGCGACGCTCCGGCAACGAGTACATCTTCCAGATGCTGGCGATGCAGAACATCGAGTCGCTCGACGGCCTCGGCGTGCAGAAGATCATCACGCAGTGCCCGCACTGCTTCAACACGCTGAAGAACGAATATCCGCAGCTCGGCGGCAACTACGAAGTGGTGCACCACTCGCAGCTGCTGAGCCAGCTGGTGGCCGACGGGCGCCTCTCGCTCGCGGGCGCCACGCTCGACGAGCGCGTCACCTACCACGACAGCTGCTACCTGGGCCGTCACAACGACGTCTACCTCGCGCCCCGCAACGTGATCGGGCAGCTCGGCGGGATCGACATCGTGGAGATGCCGCGCAACGGCACCCAGGGCATGTGCTGCGGGGCCGGCGGTGCGCGCATGTGGATGGAGGAGAAGATCGGCAAGAAGGTGAACATCGAGCGCACCGAAGAAGCCCTCGCCACCGGCGCCGAGCGGATCGCGGTCGCCTGCCCGTTCTGCTACGTGATGATGGACGACGGCGTCAAGGAGAAGGGCCGCGACGAAGACGTCAAGGTCCAGGACATCGCCGAGCTGCTCATCGAGGCCATCGAGGCGGGTGAGCACGCGGCCGCGCCGCTCACCGCGGAGTTCCCACCGGGCCTGTAGCCATCCCGTGGCGGAAGCACGAGAGGACGTGGTCGTCGACCAGCCCCGCCGCCTGCATGAACGCATACACCGTGGTCGGCCCGACGAACCGGAACCCACGACGCTTGAGGTCCTTGCTCAACGCCGTCGCCTCGTCCGTGATCGCGGGAAGCTCCTCGAGGTGGCGGTACGCACCGACGATCGGCGTGCCGCCGACGAACCGCCACACGTAGACACCGAAGGTCCCGAACTCCTCCTGCACGCGCTCGATCGCCCGCGCGTTGCTCAGGGTCGACTCGATCTTGCCGCGGTGGCGCACGATCGACGCGTCGACGACCAGGCGATCGACGTCGGCGTCGGCAAAGCGCGCGACCCGGTCGACATCGAAGCCCGCGAACGCTGCTCGGTACCCGGCACGCTTGGACAGCACGGTGCGCCAGCTGAGCCCCGCCTGCGCGCCCTCCAACGTCAGGAGCTCGAAGAGCGTGCGATCGTCGTGGGTGGGTACGCCCCACTCGTCGTCGTGATAGGCGACCATGAGCGGGTCGGTTCCGGCCCACTCGCAACGCGTCGGCTCGGACATCGCGACTCGTCGATCAGCGTCAGTCGGGGTCGCGGAAGTTCAGGTAGTAGCGCGAGGGCGTCGGCCCCCGCTGGCCCTGGTACTTCGAGCCCGTCACTTCGCTGCCGTAGGGATGCTCCGCCGCCGTCGTCATACGGAGGAACGAGATCTGGCCGATCTTCATCCCGGGGTACAGCGCGATGGGCAGGTTGGCGACGTTCGACAGCTCGAGCGTGAGGTGGCCGTCCCAACCCGCGTCGACGAAGCCCGCGGTGCTGTGGATGAGGAGTCCGAGACGGCCGAGGCTCGATTTTCCCTCGAGCCGCGCGACGAGGTCGTCCGGCAGCGCCACCCGCTCCAGCGTCGAGCCGAGCACGAACTCCCCGGGATGGAGGATGAACGCGCCGTCGTCACCCACCTCGACCAGTTCGGTGAGGTCCTCCTGGTGCTGCTTGGGGTCGATGTACGGCGTCGTGTCGTTCCGGAACACGCGGAAGTAGCGGTCGACGTGGAGGTCGACCGACGACGGCTGGATCGCGTCGTCCCCGAGCGGGTCGATGACGATGCGGCCGGCCGTGAGCTCCTCGCGAAGGGTGACGTCGGACAGGATCACGGCGGGGAGCCTACCGGCGACGTCAGTCGCCCCCGCCGAGGTTGAGCGAGAAGCCCTTGCCCGATCCGCCGTCACCCGAGTCCGTGGAGAGATAGGGCGCCAGCGCGGCGGCGAGGTTCGGCAGCGGCATGGTCTGCAACCACACCTTGCCGGGGCCGGTGAGCTTGGCGAGGAACAGCGCGTCCGCACCGAAGAGGACGTTCTTGATCCCCTTGATCCGTTCGAGCTCGAACGCCATGCCTGCCTCGAACATCCCGACGTGCCCCGGGTGCACCTGGATGACCTCGCCGGCCGCGAGGTCGTAGTCGACGATCTCGCCGTCGAGCTCGATCCACGCCGGACCGTCGCCCGACACCTTCTGGAGGATGAACCCGGCGCCACCGAAGAGCCCGGCGCTGAACTTCTGCTGGAAGCCGATCTCGAGGTTCACGCCGGGCAGGCCGCAGAGGTAGCCGCCCCGGTGGACCATGTAGGTCTTGTCCGCCGACACCTCGATGGGCAGGATCTGGCCCGGGACCTTGGTCGCGAACGCCACCATGCCCGGGCCGCCGTTGGCGGTGTACTCGGTCATGAAGAGGCTCCCCCCTGCGACCGCCCGCTTCACCGCGCCGAACACGCCCTTGGCGCCGGCCTTGCCGCCTGCCGCGGTGTGCAGCTCGATGGGGCCGGTCATCCAGGACAGCTCACCACCCTGGGCCACGATCGACTCACCCGCCCCGAGCTGCATCTCGAGCACGGGCATCGTCGTCCCGATCACCTTGTGGTCCATCAACCTGCCTCCTGTCGGACGTGACGGATGACGTGGTGGAAGAACGGGCGGGCGCCCTCGACGGTGCACCGACGCATGACCCGGTGCTGTGGGAAGTGGTCGGAGAGCGCGCGGTGGTTGGTGCTCGCCTCGTCCCACACCGCGAGGTCGTAGGTCTGCCATCGCCAGCGGACGCAGAAGTTGGGGTTCTCGACGTGATGGTTCAGGTAGCCCAGCAACGCGTCGCTCTCGTCGCGGTGCATGCCCACGATCTGATCCATGAAGCGGCCCGACACCCAGAGGGCGCGCCGCCCGGTGACCGGGTGGGTGCGCACGAGCGGGTGCTCCACCGGCGGGAACTCACGGTCGACGCGGTCGGCGATCTCCGCGCCCACCGTCCGTTCGATGCGCTCGTGGAAGTCCGCCCCCGCGTGGTGGCGGACGACCAGCCCGGCACAGACGTGTTGCATGACGGGTGAGAGCGCGTCGTACGCCGCGAACAGGCTCGACCACATGGTGTCGCCACCCACCGGCGGGATGAGGCGCGCGTTCAGCACCGCGTACGCGGGCGGTTCGGCCACCCAGCTGACATCGGTGTGCCAGCCGTCGGCGTCGGGCGGGCTGTCGGCGGTGTCCTCGATGACCGAGGCGAGCCGGTCCTGCCCGAGCATGCGGGTGAGTGCGTACGGGGCCACCGTCCCCAAGTGCGATGCGAACGCGATCTGCTCCTCTTCGGTGAGGTCCTGCTCGCGGAAGAACAGCACGGAGTGCTCGTGCAACGCGTCGCGCACGAGCGCGAGGTCGGTCGGACCGAGCGGACGCGTGAGGTCGAGGCCGTCGACCTGCGCACCGATCGCACCGCCGATGCACGTGACCGTGGGGGTGGTCACCAGATGGTTCAAGGGCGTGGCCATGCGGCAGCTCGTTTCTCGACGAAGGCACCCATGCCCTCGGCCATCTCGGCCGAGAGCCCGGGGACCATGAACAGGGCGACATCACCGGGCCGGAGCCCAGCGTTGAGGTCGCGCTTGATCGTGGCACGCGCGACGGGCCCGGTGCTGCGAATCTGCTCCAGCACCCACTCGGTGCGGGCGTCGAGCTCGTCGTGGGGCACCACCTCACCGACGAGTCCCATCGCACCTGCCGCGGCCGCGTCGATCTCGGCGGCGGTGAAGAACAGGTACCTCGCCCGGGAGAGGCCGACGACATCGACCAGGCGGGCCGACATGAACGGATCGGGCAGGCCGCGCAGCAGCTCCGGCACGCGGAAGCGCGCACGGTCGGACGCGATCGTCACGTCGCAGTGCAACGCGAGGTCGAGACCCCCGGCATGGCAGACGCCGTTGATCTTGGCCACCCACAGCTTGCGGCAGCGCTCGATGTGGCGGAAGGGGAAGTGGTCGGTGCCGTCCCACTCGGAGGCCAGACCCTCCGGATCCTCGGCCTGACCGGCGAGGTCGCCGCCTGCACCGAACCAGTCGCCCGTGCCGGTCAGGCACACCGCGTCGAGCTCGGGCTGGCGGTCGGCCCAGATCGCGGCTCGCTTCAGGCCCCGGTACATGTCCTGGGTGAACGCGTTGCGCCGCTCGACCCGGTCGACCCGAACGTGGAGGACACGGTCGGCGACGTGCGTGACGAGGTGGCGACTCCCGAGGTCAGGCGCGCTCACGGGACCTGGTACACCGCGGCGGCGTTGTCGTGCAGCACCTTGGCGGCCACGTCGCCGGGAACCCGGGTGAGCAGGTCCTGTGCGTAGTCGCGCGGGCGGCGTCCCGGCGTGCGGGGGCCCGGGTGCTGGCAGGTCGGGTGCGGGTAGTCGCTCTCGAACAGGATGTTGTCGGGGTACTGGCGGATGGCGTCAAGCGCGACCTGCTGCTCGAACCAGAAGCACCCGTAGATCTGGCGACGGAAGTACTCGCTCGGCAGCAGGTCGTACTCCGGGTGCTCGTCGCGCACGCCCCCGTTGCGCCACTGCCAGTCGAACGTCTCGAGCGCGGCCGGGATCCACCCGACGCCGGACTCGACCGAGACCAGCTTCAGGTCGGGGAAGCGATGGCACACCCCGCCGAAGACGAGATCGCCGATGCTGCGGAGGTTGTCGAGAAAGATGAACGACGACACCTTGGCGAAGTTCGTCATCCAGCCCATGTCGGCGGCATCGCCGAACTGCGTGCCCATCGACCCACCTCCCACGTGGAAGCTCACCGACACTCCGGCCTCCTGGGCCGCCGCCCACACCGGATCCCAGTGCTTGTGGGCGAGCGGCGGTTGGCCATAGTCCTGGGGCTGGTTGCAGAAGTTCACCGCGCGATGACCGAGCTCGATCCCGTGGTGCAATTCGGCGATAGCGAGATCGACGTCCCAGAACGGCAACGCGGTGACCGCGAGCAACCGTTCGGGATCGGCGCTGCACCAGTCGGCGAGAAAGTCGTTGTAGGCCCGTACGCACCGCGCGACGAGCTCGCGATCGCCGAGGCGGAGGAAGTAGCCGTTCCCGAAGCCGCCGACGTTGGGATAGAGCACCTGCGCACGGATGCCCTGCTCGTCGAGGAAGCCCAGGCGGGCGTCGGCGTCGTACATCGCCCGCGGGATCTCGTCGAAGGTCTTGGGGATCGACACGGGCATGACACCGTCGAACCCGGCCATGGAGTAATAGCCGGGATGCCCGAGGCGCTCCCCGGCCGCCATCCAGACGTCGTTGCCGTCGATGCGCTCGACGTGGGGCACCTCGTCGTGCAACGCGGCCGGCACGCGCGCCGTCCACACGTCGGGCGGCTCGGTGAGATGCGTGTCGACGTCGATGACGGCAACGCGGTCGAAGAGGTCGGTGGCCATGTTCTCCCTTTACAGACCGAGCGGTCGGGTCCCGATCATGTCGGTGGCTTCGAGCCCGGCGATCTCCTCGTCCGAGCAACCGAGCGCGAGGAGGATCTCGCGGTTGTCCCGGCCCAGTGTCGGCGCCGCGCTGCGGAGCCAGTGGTCGACGCCGGCGAAGCGGAACGGCACCGACGGGTGGGCACGGACGCCGATCACTGGGTGGTCGGGGTACTCGTAGTACCCGCGGGCGACGAACTGCGGGTGCTCCGACGTGAGCCGGGCGTCGACCGCGGGCGCGGCTGGGACCCCGGCCGAGACGAGCAGCTCGACGGCCTTGTCGAGGTCGGTCTCGGCCGCCCACGCCCCGAGCTTCTCGTCGAGGAGATCGTGGGCGGCCCGCCTCCCCACGTGGGTCTGCAGCGCAGGGTCGGTCGCCCAGTCCGGGCGCCCGAGCGCCTCGACCAGTGCCGACCACTGCTCGTCCGTCGCGACCGAGAGCACGAGCCAACGCTCCGGGGTGTCGGTCGCGTAGACGCCCTGCGGCGCGGCCCACGGGCTGCGACTGCCTTCGCGCGAGAGCGCGTTGCCGTACGCCGTCCATTCGACGATGAGCTCGGCCGAGATGTTGAGTGCGGCTTCGAACATGGTCGACTCCACCAGCGAGCCGACCCCGGTGCGATCACGGAGCTCGAGCGCGACCAGCGCGCCGACGACGGCGTGCATGCCGCCGTTCGGGTCACACGGGCCGCGCTGGATGCGGGGCTGGTCGTCGACGTGACCGGTGAGCCAGGCCAGCCCGGTGACCTGCTCCATCGTCTGCGCGAACCCTGGCCGGTCGCGCCACGGGCCGTCGAGCCCGAACGCGGGCATGCGCACCATCACCGCGCGCGGGTTGGCCGCGTGCACGACATCCCACCCGAGGTCGAACTGCTCGATCACGCGAGGCGTGTAGTTCTCGACGACGATGTCGGACTGCTCGATCAGCCGCAGCGCGAGCTCGCGTCCCTCGGGTCGCGCCAGGTCCAGGGTGAGATCGCGCTTGTTGGTGTTCGAGGTGAGGAACAGCGCGCTGTACTCCCACCAGTTGTCGCGATCCACGCTGACACCACTGGTGTAGCGCATCCCGTCGGCGCGTGTGACCGACTCCACGTGGACGACATCGGCCCCGAGCGCGGCGAGCATCGCCGACGCCGAGGGCCCCGCCCACCACGCGGTGAGGTCGACCACCTTGACGCCCGCGAGAGGCAGCTCGCCGGCGCGGGACGCGGGGGGCTTGGGTGGTCGCGCGACCACCGTGCCGGTGTGCTCACCCAGACGGGGCGCGGGGCGTGGCGGCGGCGACACCTCGCCGTCGATCTTCCACGGGCGGCGCGGCACCCGGAACGTGCCGGTCGGATCGTCCACCAGCGAGCGGCGGGCGATCGCCTGTTCGAACGCGGCGACGGCCGGCCCGTCCGACACCGGGGCCACTGGGATCCGCAGCTCGGCCGCGAGCGCCACGACCTCTGCCGTCGTGTGCTTCGTCGTCCATTCGTGGATGATCCCGTTCCACTCCTCCCAGTTCATGATGCGAGCGCTGATGGGGGCCCAGAACCCCTCCTCGATGAGGTCGGGGCGCTCGATCATCAACAGGAAGCTGTCGAATTGCGTGCGGGTGTTGGTGTTGAAGCCGACGTATCCGTCCGAGGTGGGTTCGATCGACGGCGTCTCGAAGCTGCGCCCCGGGCTCCCCGGATTCGGGCGACCCCGCAGCGAGTCCATGAGGTCGGCGGCGGTCGTGCCGGTGGTGTTCGCGACCTCCGCCATCGAGAGGTCGACGAGCTCACCCGGTCCGCCGTGGCGGACGACCCGGGTCGCCGCCAACGCGGCGACCGCGGCGTAGAGGCCGCTGACCCACTCCATCGTGCGCCCGCCGGCCTGCACCGGCTCGCGGCTCGGATGCCCGCGCACGGCGAGCGCGCCGCTCTCGGCCTGGAGGGTGATCTCGGTATACGGACGGTTGGCGTACGGACCCTGCAGGCCGTACGGCGTGATCGCCACCACGACGAGCTGGGCGAAGCGCGCGGCCAGAGCCGTGGGATCGGCACCGAGTCCCTGCCCGTCCGTGATCAGGACGTCGGCCCCAGCGAGCAGCTCGGCGAGGTCGTCGTCGAACCCGGCTCCGTGCCCGGCCGACGAAGGCACGCTGACGATCGAGCGGTGGCCGAAATGGAGGAACTGGAACAGCGCGCCGTCGGTGCCCCCCGGGGCCCCGGACCAGTAGCCGCTGTTGGTCCACCTGCGCAGCGGATCGCCCTCGGGCGACTCGACCTTGATCACGTCGGCGCCGGCGTCGCCCAGCAGCTTCGCGCAGTACGCGCCCGGGATCCCCGAGGAGAAGTCGACCACCTGCAGATCCGTGAGCAGATCCATGACGCCAACCTACCTGCCTCGGGGATCGGTCCGCCTCGGTAGCGTGGGCCGGATGCTGAACCGAGTCACCCAATTGTTGGGGGTCGAGCACCCGATCATCCAGGCGCCGATGGGCTACATCGCGCGCGCCCAGCTGGCGTCGGCGGTCTCGAACGCGGGCGCGCTCGGGATCATCGAGACGTCGTCGGGGCAGCTCGACCAGGTGCGCGACGAGATCACCAGGATGCGCGACCTCACCGACAAGCCCTTCGGGGTGAACATCGCCCAGATGCTCGTGCGCGACCCCGGGATCGTCGACTTCGTGCACGACCAGGGGGTCCGGTTCGTGACCACCTCCGCGGGCGATCCGGTGCGGTTCACCGCCGCGCTCCACGAGGCCGGGATCACGGTCTTCCACGTCGTGCCGAACCTCCGCTCCGCATTGAAGGCAATCGCCGCCGGGGTGGACGGCATCGTCGCCGAGGGCGGCGAGGGAGGCGGGTTCAAGAATTCCCGGGACGTCGCGTCGATGGTGCTGATCCCGTTGGTGTGCTCGCGGGTCGACCTTCCCGTGATCGCGGCGGGCGGCATCTGCGACGGCCGCACCATGGCCGCTGCATTCGCGTTGGGCGCCGAGGGAGTGCAGATGGGCACCCGCATGGTGTCCGCCGCCGAGTCGCCGGTGCACGACAACTACAAGAACCTGGTGATCGAATCACCCGAGACCGGCACCGTGTTCCTCAACCGCTTCCACAAGCCGAGCTTCCGCGTGCTGGCGACGCCCTACAGCGAAGCGCGCGAGGCAAGCAACGAGCAGGTACCCATGGCGTCGCTCGACGGTCTGTTCCAGCTGTACTTCGGCGGAGACCTCGACGCGGCGTTCGCGTTCGGAGGCCAGGTGGCCGGGCGTATCGACGAGGTGAAGCCCGTCGCCCAGATCATCGAGGAGACCATGGCCGAGTTCCACGACACCGTGCACTCCCTCGCGGCACGGTACGCATCGAGCGCGCTCGACGGGCTCCGCGTCCTCGAGGGGTCGTATGGGATCGCGACGTCATACGCGGGAAAGTTGCTGCGCGACCAGGGTGCCGAAGTGGTGAAGTTGGAGCCTCCGGACGGCAGCGCGCTGCGCCGCTGGTCGGCGGCGTCCCCCGACTCCCCGGTCGAAGGGATCGGCGCACTGGCTGCGTTCCTCGACGCGGGGAAGGCCAGCGTCACCGCGACCACGAAGGGCGGACGCGACGTCCTGTGGTGGGGACGGCGGTGGGCCGACGTGATGCTCGTGGAACGGGGCGCCCGCATCATCCGGCGCGACCAGATGCGGGCCGCGCCGATACCCCGACACTCGAGCACGACGCTGGTCACGATCGAGCCCTTCGGGGCCGAACTGCCGTTCACCGACGCCCCCGCGTCGGAATTCACCCTGCAGGCGTGGTGCGGTCTCATGTCGGGGTGCGGCACGCCGGAGACGCCGCCGTTGCAGATGGGGATCCTGCACGGGCAGTGGGCCACTGGTGCGGTGGCGGCGATGGCCGCTCTTGCGGGGGTGCGCTCGGCGCGCGCGCGACGGGCGTCGGACCGTCGATCGAGGTGAGCGCGCTCGAGGTGTCGGCGGTCGTCCTCAACAACTACCCGCCGCTCTACCGGCAGTTCACCGGATCGGTCTCGTTCATGTCGCGCAGCGGCGACTGGCCGCAGGTCGTGCCGTGCAAGGACGGGTGGATCGGCCTTTGTGTCTTCACCCCGCAGCAGTGGTCCGACTTCGCGGCGATGATCGGGCGCGAGGACCTCTCGGCCGACGACCGCCTCAACTCGATGGGCGGCCGCGGCCGCAACCGCGCGCTCGCGGAGTCGGTGGTGCGCCCCTGGTTGGAGACGCACACCATCGCCGAGATCTGCGAGCTCGGCGAACTGTTCCGCGTACCGGTGGCGCAGGTCGGCAACGGCCGCGACGTGCTCGCGATGGAACACTTCGTCGACCGCGGCGTGTTCATCGAGCATCCCGAAGGGTTCGTCGCGCCGCGGCCGCCGTTCCTGATGTCGGCGTCACCGGTGCGCGACGTCGCCTCCGCGCCGGCGGTCGGATCCGACGACGAGGTCGAGCGCGCCCCGGCGCTCCCGCTCGAGCCGCGACCACGTCGTCCGACCGAACCCGGCCCGCTGCCGCTCGCAGGCGTCACGGTGCTCGACCTCACCGCGTTCTGGGCCGGACCCGCGTGCACACACCAACTGGCGACTCTCGGGGCCGACGTGCTCAAGGTCGAGTCGCCCATCCGACCCGACGGCATGCGCTTCGCCACCGTGCGCCCGCCGACCGAGCCCGACTGGATGGAGTACGGACCCACCTTCCACGGAACCAACCCCGGCAAGCGATCGATCACGATCGACTTCTCGAAGCCCGAGGGCCGCGAGCTCGTGCTGCGGCTCGCCGAACGCTCCGACGTGGTGGTGGAGAACTTCACGCCACGCGTGCTCGGCAACGTCGGGCTCGAATACGACGACCTGGTCGCGTGCCGCCGCGACGTCATCCTGCTGCGCATGCCCGCGTTCGGGCTCGACGGTCCGTGGCGCGACCGGCCCGGCTTCGCGCAGACGACGGAGCAGGTGTCGGGGATCGCGTGGATGACCGGTGAAGCCGGAGGCGAGGCGCTGGTACGCAGCACCATCGACCCGATCGCGGGCATCCACGGCGCATTCGTGGTGCTCGCCGCGCTCGAACACCGCGAGCGTACCGGTGAGGGTCAGCAGATCGAGATGCCGATGGCGGAGGTGGCGATGAACGTCGCTGCCGAGCCCATCGTCACGTGGTCCGCGTACGGCACGCTGCTCGAGCGCGATGGGAACCGGGGCGCCCCGGGCGCGCCCCAGGGTGTGTACTCGTGCGCGGGCGACGAGCAGTGGATCGCGCTGTCGATCACGGACGATCGCGCTTGGCGCGCCCTGGTGAAGGTGCTCGGCGACCCCGAGTGGGCGCGTGACACGACGCTCGCGACCAGCGCGGACCGGCGCGCGCGGCACGACGACATCGACGCCGCGCTGAGCGAGTGGTTCGCCGGGCGCGACCGCAACGACTCCGTGGCTCGCCTCCTCACCGCCGGCGTGCTCGCGGCGCCGGTCTGGGACCAGATGATCCAGGACGAGCTGCCGCAGCTCACTGCGAGCGGGTTCACGCAGTGGCTCGAGCATCCCGTCGCCGGTCTCGTCGGGTACCCCGGCACGGGCATCCGGTCCGACCAGTTCGACAACGCCTACCGCGGCCCGGCCCCGACCGTGGGCCAGCACACCGCCGAAGTCCTGCGCGAGAAGCTCGCCCTCACCGACGAGGAGCTCGCCGGACTCGCCGCCACGGGCGTCACCGCGCCCGCCTCCTGAGCGAATCGGCGCCCGTCGAGGTCGTCGGTGTCAGACCGTGCGGTGGCGGAGGGGTCCGGCAGGGAGGCGGCCGTCGACGTCGGTGAAGCCGTACTCGTCGGCGAGCTCTCGTGCCGAGACCGCGCGTCCGCTCCAGCGCGTGACGGCGGGATCGGTGGCCAGCGCGACCACGGCCCGGCCGGTGAAGCGGGGTGACTCCGAGGTGCTGAGATCCAGCGTGTCCGGCAGCAGGCCCGCCGCCGCTCCGACGTCGATGCGTTCGGTGCGCACGAAGCCGGGCCACAGCGACACGACCGACACGCCGTGCGGCGCGAGCTCGTGCGCGGTGTCCGCGGTGATCCGGTCGAGCGCGCACTTGCCCACGCCGTACGCGACCTGCCACGCGTACTCCTCGGCACCCGACGAGCTGATGTTGGCGATGAGGCCCACGCCGGCCGCGACCATCGCCCGCGCCGCGAACACGCTGGCGACGTAGGCCGAGCGCGTCCCGATGTCGATCATGTCGTCCCAGTTCGAGATCGGGACCTCCCAGAAGGGGAGGCCGGACGTGAGCTCGTTGGTGACGATGAACGCGTTGTTCACCAACACGTCGAGCCGACCGTGCTCCGCGAGCACGCGCGCGAACAGCGCCGCGACCGCATCGTCGTCGCGGTGGTCGAGCGCGACGGCGACGCCCTTTCCGCCGAGCGCGTCGATCTCCTCGGCGGTCGCGCCGATCGTCCCGGGCAGCGGGTGGTCGGCTTCGGTCGTCGACCGCGCGGTGACGTAGACGGTGGCCCCGGCCGCACCGAGCTCGAGCGCGCAGCCCTTGCCGATGCCCCGGCTGGCGCCGGTGACGACGGCGACCCGGCCGGTCAGCCCGGTCATTCGCCCAACCAGAGGCGGAGGCGGTCCGTCACCGCGTCGTCGCCGGTCGTCGCTTCCGCGCCCAGGCCCACGAGTTGTGCCGCGGGCCATTGGCCAATGGTGTCGTCGCGGGGCGCGCCGTCGGCCGCGAACGCAGTCCATGCCTGCTGCATGCGGACCGAGAGCGCGTCGGCGCGGGGGTCGGCAGCGCCCGCGAACTCGCGCCAGCCGGCGACGTCGAGGGTGCCGAACGTGAACGGTAGGTCGAGCGCGTGGCAGGCACGCCGCACAGGGGCTTCCCAGTTGAAGCGGTACCGGAACACCGCGTTCCCCGGGCCGCGTGCGCGCGGGCCAGGAGCTCGTTGGGCAGGTGGAGCTCGAGATCGGCCACCGCCTCGACCAGATCGCCCTCGCACGCGTCGTACGCGGCACGCACGCGCGCTTCGTCCGTGATCCCGAGCGCGGCGGCCTTCCCTGCGAGGTACACGAGCGCGATGTCCTCGGGCAACGCCGGCACCTGGTCGCGGAACAACTCCATCTCGTGCGCGGTGGTGCCCACGACGAGCGGGATCGCGGGGAGGTCGGCGAGGTACGCGGGCCCGGTCAGCAGGTCGTCGTCCACCCACGGGTGGAAGGGCATCATGCCGACCTTGGCCAGCGCAGCGACGACGGTCTGCTCCTGCGCGGCAAGGACGCGGTCCACGCCGAGCGCGCGGGCCGCGTCGACGTCGGCGACGCCGGCGGCTTCGAGGAACTGCTCGCCGACCCAGCGGGCCGTCGGCGCGTCGAGCGTGGCCGCGGGCGCGCCACTCTGGAGGATCGCACCCGCCACCGGCCCGAAACGGCGTCGAGACCGGCTCCGTGCCCGAACGGTGAACCCGTCGCGAGGAGGTGGGCGATGCACCCGGACCCCGCCGACTCGCCCATGAGCACGATCCGCTCCGGATCGCCGCCGAATGCGGGAACGGCATCGCGCAACCACTCGACCGCGGCGCGGAGATCGCGCAGGCCCAGGTTCGTCGGAACGCCGTCCGTGGCGAGCCAACCGAGCGCGCCCAACCGGTAGTTCAGGCCCACGACGACGACACCGTGGGCCGCGAGGTGGGAACCGTCGTAGAGCGGCAACGAGGCGGCGCCGATGCGATAGCTCCCGCCCGGCACCCAGACGAGCACCGGGCGCGCGCCGTCGAGCCCGGTGGTGCAGATCTCGGCGGTGAGACAGGCTTCGCTCTGCTCCGCGGGGATCATGCCGGGCACGAGGTCGAGGCCGCCGACGGTCTGCGGCGGTGCGGCCCCCGGACGTGTGGCGTCGAGCGGCTCGCGCCACTCGTGACGCTCGGGCGCGGCCCACCGTTCCGCGCGCGCGTAGGGCACGCCCCCGAAGCGGACGACGGCGCCGTCCGTTCGACCGACGACGGGGCCGGACGGGGTCTCGGCCGTGACGTCAGTAGGCATCGGGATCCCGTTGCACGGCTTCGGGCACGTCGTGGCGGAACAGCTCCGACGCGTTCGCCCAGGTGACGCGCGCGACCTCGTCGTCGGACAGACCGGCGAGCTGCACCGCGAGGCGCTCCTGGGTGACGGGCCAGGTGGAGTCGGCGTGCGGGTAGTCGGACTCCACTAGGATGTTGCCGACCCCGATGACGTCGCGCTGGAGGAACGCTGAGGGGTCGTCGATCGCGCACACCCAGAAGTTGCGCCGGAACGTGTCGGCGGGGCTGAGCGCCACGTCGTTCCAGGTGCCGTACATCGCGTCGTACTTGCGGACGTGCTCGAGGCGGTCGAGCAGCCCCGCGACCCAGCCGATGCCGCCTTCCGACAGACAGATGCGCAACTCCGGGAACCGCACCGGGATGCGCGAGTAGAGCCAGTCGACGGCCGCGAACATCGCGTACCCGAAGAACAGCACGCCGATGGTGTCGGACGGCGCGTCGGGCGCGGTCGCGGGCGACGTGCCCGACGAACCCACGTGGAGACAGACGACGGTGCCGGTCTCCTCACACGCCACCATCAACGGATCCCAGTGGCCGGAGTGCAGCGACGGCAGCCCGAGCATGTGCGGCGCCTCGGAGAACGTCATGGCCTTGAACCCGCGGCCCGCGTTGCGGCGCACCTCCTCCGCGCCCAGCTCCGGATCGAGGAGGTAGGGGATCTGGAGCGGGATCATGCGCCCGGGCGCGTACGCGGCCCAGTCGTCGATGACCCAGTCGTTCCACGCCCGCACGCACGCCAGCGCGAGCTCGGGGTCGGTGGTCAGTTGCTGCAGTCGTTGCCCGGCGAACCCGGGCAGGAACGACGGGAAGCACACCGACGCGTAGACGCCGTTGAGGTCCATGTCGGCGATGCGGGCGCGGATGTCCCAGGCGCCGCGTCGCATCTCGTCGAACCGGGTGGGTTCGAAGCTGTATTCGGTGACCGGGCGCCCGACCACCGCGTTGAAGCCGACGTTGGGCAGCTCCTGGCCCTCGAACACCCACGCCTCGCTGCCGTCGGCGCGCCGGACGACACGCGGCGCGCGCTCGGCAAGCGCCGCGGGGAGGCGCCCTTCGAACGCGTCCGGGGGCTCGACGATGTGGTCGTCGACCGAGATCACGGTGTAACGCCGCTCGGCCCGTGCCGGCTCGGGCAACCAGGTCACCTCGCCGGGCGTGGCCGTGGTGAAGCCCTGCTTGGCCTGCAACTCCTCGAGCGGGATCGCCATCGCTACTCCAGGACCTCGGGCTCGTCTCGCACCAGCGCGCGAACGACGCCGTGCCAGTAGACGGGCGCGGCGCGCTCGACGAGCGACGCCTTCAACTGCTTCTGGTGGGTGGGGGCGATCGGCACCGGGACGCCGTCCATCGCCCGCACGAGCCAGTGCAACCGGCACGTCCGCTCGAAGAGCACGGACTTGTACACCGCCTCTTCGATGGTCGGCGCGGTGACGATCACACCGTGGCTCACCAGTAACGCCACCGACGCGTCACCGATGCTCGCAGCCAGCTCGGCGCCGAGCGCGGGTTTGTCGACCTCGCCGTCGTAGTCGGCGACGAGCACCAGCTCGTCGGCGAGGATCGACGAGTTCTGGTGCACGAGGTCGGGGAGCTCGCCGATCGCGGCGAGCGCCGACGCGTAGGGCGGGTGGTTGTGCACGACGACCGCGGCATCGGGCCGGCGCCGGTGCAGCTCGGTGTGGATGTGCACCGCCGGCGTGACATCCCACGCTCCCGCCAGCACCGTGCCGCCGGCGTCGATCGTGAGCAGGTCGCTCGTGCGGACCTCTGACCACCACAGACCCCACGGATTGACGAGGAAGTGATCGTCCTGCTGCACCGTGATGTGGCCGGTGAGGTTCTCGCACCACCCGACGTCGTCGAGGTGACGCAGTGCGATCGCGAGCGCCTGCGCGGCGGTGAGCTCGATCCCCGGTCCGGGAACGGCGCGGGGTGCCCACGCCGCGAGCCCTCCCGTGCGTTCGCTGTCGTCGGTCACGTTGACCCCCGGATTCCGGTGCCCCGCGCGACGTTAGCGGCGGTTCAGGCCGCGCCGATCGGCGGCCGGGACGGTTCGCCCCGCACCAGCAACGCGAGCCCGATGCCGGCGAACGCCGCCGCGCCGACACCGACGCCGACCGCGCCGTGCTTCGACACGCCTCGGCGCACACCGAGAACGGTCGCCACCACGTCGAGCAGATCGACCGCGACGCCCAGCGCCAGCGCGCTCCTGACGGCTTCGGGGTCGTCGGCGGCGAAGACCGCCGCGCCCAGCAGCAGATCGCGCGAACCGAAGAGGCGGGCGGCGAGCGCCACGCGGGCGTCCTCGCCGATGTTGCCGAGTCCGAAGGTCAGGCCCGACGCGCGCGGCGCGATCCACGTCGATCCGCCGACGACCATCCGGGCGACCCCGAACATCTTCCGTGCGTCCATGGCGACGAGCGTACCGGCGGAACCGGCCGTCGCTCACCGTGGGCTCGGCCAGGTCACGCGAGCCGACGTAGAGGCTCGACGAGCCGACGAGCCGGGGCCACTCCTCCTGACAGAAGTCGACGAGTGCCGGTTCATCTCCCACGCGAGGAAGACGCACGAGCGCGGCGGATGGTTTCGGATCCGTTCGCCACCGGGACGAGGACGGGGGGTTTCCCGTCGCCGTCCGGTCGCTTCGACCGTGACGACCAGGGCGCGCGGAACTGCGTCACCAGGCCCTCGGGGTTCCGGCTCGCACCCAGGGCCGCCAGCCCCGGTCCGATCCGGGTCAACGCCACCAGGACCGACACCCCGAAGATGGCGAACGTCACCTCGTCCTGGATAATGAGCAGCAGCACCGTGCTCACACCGCCGACGAGCGCGCCGCTCACCGTGCCCACCCCGCCGACCACCAGGAGCAACAGGAAGGGGACGCCGAGGAGCATCGCGAAGTCGGGGGTGCCGACGGTGCCGCGGTACATGGCGAGCAGGCCACCGGCGAGCCCCGCTATCGCCGCGGCCAGCGCGAAGACCAGCAACTTCGTCCACACCAGGTTCACCCCGATGGTCGCGCTCGCGGCCGGGCTGTCGCGGAGCGCGACCAGCCGCCGTCCGAACCGACCGCGACGCAGCCAGACGACGAACAGGCCGAGCGCCGCGAACACGACCGCGGCCAGCACGAGGAAGTTGTGGGCATCGTCGAAGTCGATGCCCAGGAAACGCGGCGTGGTCAACCTGCGACCGCTCGACCCGAAGATCTCGGGTTGCGCGAAGAACAACGGGATCGCCATCACCGCGAACGCCATCGACGCCAGCGCGAGATACAGGCCCTGGAGCCGCAGAGCGGGGAGGGCCATCAGCACCCCGAAGGGCACCGCCACCGCGGCCGCGACCAGCAGGCCGAGCGGATTCCCGGCGCCAAGCCACGACTGCGCGTCGCCCGCGACCTCGGCCATCGCGAACGCGCCGACACCCACGAACGTGATCTGGGCCAGGGAGATCTGGCCTGCCCACCC
The DNA here is from genome assembly GCA_963750045.1 of uncultured Actinomycetes bacterium. GTDB lineage: Bacteria > Actinomycetota > Acidimicrobiia > IMCC26256 > DASPTH01 > DASUAS01. Next base: position 754,246 of record CAVVPD010000007.1, read on the forward strand.
GGTCAGAGGGACCAACGACAACATGATGATCGCGGTGATCAACGCGAGTGTGAGCCGGCGGAGATTGGTCGTGTCGAGCCCGCCGAACTCTGCGATGCATGCCACCACCACCACGAGGGCGGCCAGCCCGCCCGCCGATCGGCGCACGCCGGCGACTCGCGGCACGCGGTACTTCGGGACGAGCCGACCCGCTTCGATCCGCGCTTCGGGGAGCGCGAGCAACGCGAGGAAGAGGATGACCGCGGGAATCGCGACCGTCGCCGTGCTCCAGCGTCCCCCCCACTGGAGGAAGTTCAGCGCGAAGCTCTGCGCGACGCCGAGCACGAGGCCGCCGAAGAAGGTCCAGGGGAGGCTCCGGAGGCGACCGATGATTGCGGCTGCGAACGCGTCGACGATGAAGAGGGTCAGGGCGTCCACCCGGAGCCCGATGTTCGGCGCCAACAGGATCCCGGCGATCGCCGCCATCATGGCACCGAGCGCCCACGCGAGCGCCGACACCCGCCCCGGCCTGATGCCCTGCAATCCCGCCAGCTCCCGATCGTCGACCACGGCCCGCATCGCCACTCCGGTCCGGCTGCGGTATAGGAGGATCCGCAGGAAGATCGCGATGACGACCGCGACGGCGATGGTGATGAAGCGATGCCAGGTGAGGACGACGTCGCCGATGTCGATGCCGTGCTTGTCGGCGAAGAACTCGGGCAGCGGCGAGATGGAGTTCTCGTCCCAGATCGTCGACGCCAGGCCCATCAGGAAGAACATCAGCCCGATGGTCACGACGAGTTGGACAACGAGCGGCGCGTGCACCAGCCGGCGCATCAGCAGCCGCTCGATCACCGCGCCGAAGAGCGGGGCGACGACCAGGATCACGAACACGAGCGCGGCCCATGCCGGCCAGCCGTGGTTGATCCGGACCTCCCAGTACAGGAACGCCAGCATCATGCCCATGGCGCCCTGGGCGAAGTTGAACACACCCGACGTCGTGTAGGTGACGACGAGCCCGGACGCCGCGATCGCGTAGATCGAGCCCGCCGTCAGCGCGTAGATGACCGCGCCGGTGACCGTCGGGCTGGTGAACGCGGACTGGTTGAGCGACTCGGCGACCACGACCCCGACGAAGACCGCGATCGCGAAGCAGACCGCCAGCCGCCACTTCCCCGACGTCGCCACCGCACCCCCCGTGCTGTCCGACTTCTCGCTGTGCGCTTTCAACCCGTGGCAGCGGTCTCCACCGTCTGGATCAGGCGGTCGGCGAATCGCTCGTGCATCTCATCGAACGCCCGCTCGAGCTTCGGGATGAGGCGCGCTACCCGGTCGGCGTCCTCGGGGGCGAGGTACGCGAGCGCGGCGTACGTCTCCGAGACGTTCGGACCCTTGCGCCGCGCCGCCTCGGCCATCACGTAGCCCCCCACCGAGAGCGCGATCCACACCTGCATGTCCGCGAGATCGTCGTCGTCGGTGAAACCGGCCTGCTCGAGAATACGGACCAGCGTGGCTGCGTCGTGCAACCAGCGGGATGAACCGCCGGCGAACACGAGCTGCACGATCTGCGCACAGGGCACCAGATACTCGAGCCCACCGAGCACCCAGGCCCGCAGCTGGTCCTGCCAGGGTCCGTCGAGCGGGATCGCGGCGTTGCGTTCCTGGAGGATCTGACCGACGACGGCGTCCATCAACTCGTCGCGGTCCTTGAAGTACCGATAGAGCGCCATCGGGGTGAGTCCGACCGAGTTGGCGACCCGCGCCATGGTCAACGGCTCGCCGGGCTCGGCGAGCACGAGGGCGACCGCGGCGTCGACGATCTGCTCGGGCGTCGCGCGTGGCGGCCGACCGCGGCGCACCGGAACGCTCGCTGCTTTCGGGGTCAGGCCGCCATCGTGGGCGCCGGGCATTGCACTCCTCCGGTGTTTGTGATACTCGTACACATAACACTACACATATTGCGGGTGCGCAGTCGTGTCCCGGGGGGAGCCCGAGCTGTGAATCATCGACGTCTCGTCGTGGCCGTGGTCGTCGCATGTTGCACGGCCACGCTCACCTCCGCCACCTCCGCGCTCCCGGCCGCCGCCGCCGACGAGAAGCCCACCGCCTCCGAGATCGGGGTGACGCCCACCGAACTGCGCATCGCGGTGGTCGCGGACGTCGACACCCCGCTCGCGCCGGGCGCGTACGCCGGCGCGCGCGACGCGGTGGAGGGCTTCGCCAAGTACATGAACAAGCAGGGCGGGTTGGCCGGCCGCAAGGTCGTCGTCGACTTCTACGACTCGAAGCTCACGGGCGACGAGACCCGCAACGCGATCATCAAGGCGTGCCAGAACGACTTCGCGGTCGTGGGCACGGGCGCGCTGTTCCTGAACAACGTCGACGACATGGTCGGGTGCGCCGACTCGAAGGGGGCGCAGACCGGGCTGCCCGACGTCCCGGTGGTGACGATCTGGGAGGCCCAGCAGAACTCGCCGGTCTCGTTCCCGATCACCGCGCCGTCCAAGGTATTCAGCGATCCCGGCGGCGACACGTACCAGGCGCGAGTCGGCCGCTTCCGCTGGTACCTGCAGCACGTGTCGAAGGACCTCCACGGCATCTTCCTCGTCGGTGCCGACCTCGCCGCGTTGAAGACGGCCACCATGCCGATCTGGCTGGGCGCGCAGAAGGTGGGCATCAAGAGCGACGGCGTCTTCGACGTGCACGGCACCGACGGGCAGGACAAGTACCTGCCGATGGCCACCACGATGCAGTCCCAGGGCTCGACCATCGAGTCGAGCGGGGTCAACGACACTTCGCAGGCCTACATGCTCAAGGAGGCCGCCGTGCAGGGCGTGAGCACCGTGAAGGTGTGGGACTGCACGTCGGCGTGCTACTCGAAGCGGTTCCTGGAGACCGCGGGAGCCAAGGCCGACGGCCAGTACGTCGACATGCCGTTCGTGCCGGTCGAGGAGGCCAGGTACTCGCCCGCGGTCAAGGCGTACGTGAAGTCGGTCGGGTCCGGCGTCATCGACGGCAACGGCGAGCAGGCATGGGCGGCCGCGCTGTTCTTCCGCGACGCCGTTGACGCGGTCGTGAAGGCAGGCGGGGTGAACGCCCTGACCCGGGCCAACTTCCTCGCCCAGGCCAAGAAGATCCACTCGTTCGACGCCGACGGCATGCTCGCCACGAGCGACATCCCGGCGAAGAAGGCCACCCCGTGCACGTCGCTCTTCCAGGTGAAGGGTGGCAAGTTCGTGCGCGTGTTCCCGAAGAAGCCGGCGACGTTCGACTGCAACCCCAAGAACGTCGTGACCGTGAAGCAGTCCGGCAACTGACCCGCTGACCGGCGAGAAGGAGACGATCGTGTCAGACGACCTGTCAGGGAAGGTCGCGCTGGTCACCGGCGCGAGCAAGAACATCGGAAAGGGCATCGCGCTCGAGGTGGGTGCGAGCGGGGCCGTGACCTACCTGACCGCGCGCACGGTCGAGGACGTGCCCGGGCAGCTCGCGAGTCTGCACCGCACGGCCACGGAGATCGAAGCACTCGGTGGCACGGCCGTGGCCGTCGCCTGCGACCACACCGACGACGCGCAGGTCGAGGCCGTCTTCGATCGCATCCGCGAGGAGCAGGGCCGGCTCGACCTCGTCGTCAACGTCGCCTCGCCCGACTTCTCCGAGATGGTCGGCGTGTCGTTCTGGGACATCCCGTTCCGCCACATCACCGCGTGCCTGGAGATCGGCCCGCGGTCGGACTACGTGACCACGGCGCTGGCGGCCCGGATGATGCTCGAGCGGGGCTCAGGCCTGATCGTCAACATCTCGTCGCACGGCGCCGAGAGCTACCTGCTCTCGGTCCCCTACGGGGTCGGCAAGGCCGCGATCGACAAGGTCACGAGCGACACCGCCTTCGAGCTGAAGCCTCACGGCATCGCGGCGGTCTCGCTCTGGCCCGGGCTGGTCCTCACCGAAGGCCTGCTCGCCAACACGGTCCTCACCGAAGACGGCCGGCGCGAGCTCCACGGGCTCGACGTCAGCTTCGGGGAGACGCCGAAGTTCAACGGCCGGGCCGTGGTGGCGCTGGCGTCGGACCCGAACATCCTCGAGCGCACGGGCGGCTCGTACTGGACCGCCTCGCTCGCGCGCGAGTACGGATTCACCGAGGACGACGGTCACCTCCCACCGGAGATGGCCAACGGGGTGCTCACGGCCATGGGTGACGACATGCCCGACTACTGGCGCGGCGTCGAGCGCGCCGTGCCGTCCGACTGACGCCATGACCGGCTGCCCGCACTTCCCGACGATCACGCAGCAGGGCCTCGACCCCGACCCCCTGCTCGCCGAGCTGCGCACGACGGAACCGATCTCGCGCGTGCAGCTGCCGTTCGGCGAGCCGTGCTGGGTCCTGACGCGCTACGAGGACGTCCGCGCGATGCTCGCCGACCCGCGCTTCAGCCGAGCCGCGACGATCGGTACGGACGTCGCTCGCATGTCCGAGTTCTTCCCGATCGAGGACTCCATCCTCGGCATGGACGCGCCCGAGCACACGCGCATCCGCCGCCTGGTGAGCGCGACGTTCACCGCGCGCCGTATGCAGGCCCTGCGCGGCCGTGCGCAGGAGGTCGTCGACGGCCTGCTCGACGCCATGGAGAAGCTGCCGCAGCCGGTCGACTTCGTGCAGGCGGTCGCGCTCCCGCTGCCGATCACGATGATCTGCGAGCTGCTCGGCGTGCCGTTCGAGGACCGCGAGCGGTTCCACGGGTGGGCCGACATCTTCATGACGTCGACCGGCTTCAGCGTCGAAGAGCTCCTCGACGCGCACGGGCAGCTCACCGGCTATCTCGCGGACCTCATCGCCAGCCGACGCGCCGAACCGACCGACGACATCCTCGGAGCGCTGGTCGCGGCGCGCGACGGGGACGACACCGTCATCACCGAAGGTGAGCTGGTGTCGCTGGCGATGGCGATCCTGGTCGCCGGCTACGAGACCACCGCCAACCAGCTCGGCAAGTTCGTGCTCTCCCTGCTCGACAACCCCGAGCAGCTGGCCGTGCTGCGCGCCCACCCGGAGCTCACCGCCAACGCGGTCGAGGAGCTCATGCGGCTCATACCCCTCAGCGCCGGAGCGCAGATCGCGTACGTCGCGACCGAAGACGTCGAGATCGGCGGTGTGACCATCCGCACGGGCGAGGGCGTCATGGCGTCAACTGCTTCGGCCAACCGCGACGAGTCCGTGTTCCCCCATGCCGACCGGCTCGACGTGGAGCGATCCGACATCTTCCAGCTCGGCTTCGGTCACGGCGCCCACTTCTGCTTGGGTGCGCACCTGGCCCGCGTCGAGCTGCAGGTGGCGCTCGAGTCCCTGCTCACGCGGTTCCCCGACCTGCGCCTGGCCGTTCCCGCGGGCGACATCCCCTGGAAGGACGGCTCCGCGGTGTGGGGTCTCGACGCGCTCCCCCTCTGCTTCTGACGCCGTTCCCGAACTGACGACCACCCGGAGGAACTGTGCGAGGACTCGACGACAAGGTTGTGATCGTTGCGGGCGGGGGCTCCGGCATCGGGGCGGCGACGGCCGTGCGCCTCGCCGAGGAAGGTGCGGCCGTGGTGGTCGGCGACCTCGTCGGCGAAAACGCCGATGCCGTCGCGTCCGGCATCCGCACCGCGGGCGGCCGCGCGGTCTCGGCGCAATTCGACATCTCGATCGACGAGAGCGTGGCGGCGCTCTGTGCCGTCGCGGTCGCCGAGTTCGGCGGGCTCGACGCGATGCACGCCAACGCGGCCGACCTGTCGGAGTCCTGCATCATGCAGGACTCCGACGCGGTGGCGGTCGACCTCGACGTGTTCGATCGCACCATCGCGGTCAACCTGCGCGGGCACCTCCTCTGCACGCGTCACGCGATCCCGCTCATGTTGGAGCGCGGCGGCGGCGTCGTCGTCTACACGAGCTCCGCGGCCGGCCACGTCGGAGAGCCGGAGCGGCCCTCGTACGGCATCTCGAAGAGCGGCATCAACGCGCTCATGCGCCACGTCTCCGCGCGCTGGGGTCGCGAGGGAATCCGCGCCAATGCGGTGGCGCCCGGCATGGTGCTCACCAAGGCCATCCGTGACCACTCGGATCAGGCCTTCCAGGACTTCGCGCTCTCACTCGGTCGGGTCGCTCGCCTCGGCGAACCCGAGGACATCGCGGCGGCGGTCGCGTTCCTGATGTCCGACGACGCCGCCTGGATCACCGCCCAGGTGATCAGCGTCGACGGAGGCTCGACCGTCCGCCCGTAGCGCCGACGGCAAGCAGCGCTTCTACGACGCGCCAAATCCGGAGGTCGGGTGGCGCTTCTCGTGCTTGGCGGCGCGCTTCTCCTTCATGGACTTCGCCGGCTTCTTGGCGTTGTCCTTCTTCGGCGACTTGTCGCCCATGGTGTGCTCCCTCGCGTGAGGACGTTCGACGCGGCGATCGTGTCGGCCATCATCCTATTCCTATTCACGAAGAGATATTCCGGCAATGACCTTCCGAGTACCGCTAGCCTCGACCCATGGCGGAATGGAGCTTCCTGACCAACCACGCGCGCGCGTTGCTGTGCATCTCGCACGATCCCGGCGTGCGCCTGCGCGACATCGCGGCGACGCTCGGCGTCACCGAGCGCAGCGCGTTCGGCATCGTGACGGATCTCGCCGAGTCGGGCTACGTCGTGAAGGAACGCGACGGCCGCCGCAACCGCTACGAGATCCAGCACCACCTCCCCCTCCCCGAGCACACCGGCCGCGAGCGCACGATCGGCGACCTGCTCGAGGTTCTGGTCGGAGCCAACGGGCGCACACGCGATCCGGCGCGGGCCGGCACCCGCACGGCACACCGATGACCGCCGACGCGCACCGCGCCGGCGCCGAGGAAGCCCTGGCCCACGCGCAGGGCAACCCGGTGCTGTCGGCCGGGGAGTCGGTCCTGGTCGCCCAGGTGCACGCGTTGCTCGCCATCGAAGCTCGCCTGGGTGAGCTGCTCGATGACCAACGGGCACGCACCACGGGCGGCTGATACAACGACCGGCATCAGCCACGCCGCGAGGAGCCGACATGACTCGAGCAGACGAGCGGGACCGATACCTGATCATCACGTCGGACGCCCACGGCGGCGCGGCGATGGCCGACTACAAGCCCTATCTCGATCCCCGCTGGCACGATGAGTTCGACGCGTGGCTCGACGGTGTGGTCATGCCGTGGGTCGACGTGACCGACACGACGAACTGGGACAACGAGCGACGCCTCGCAGCCATGGACGCCGACGGCGTGAGCGGCGAGATCATCTTCCCGAATACGCTCCCGCCGTTCTTCGACATCCTCGCCCACCTGAGCGGCGTGCCCCGCGACCGCGCGACGTTCGAGCGCAAGCGGGCGGGGTTGCAGGCGCACAACCGGTGGCTCGTCGACTTCTGTCGCCAGGCCCCGGCGCGCCGGCGCGCGATCGTACAGTTGCTGCCGAACGACATCGACGCCGCGGTCGACGAGCTGGCGAGGGCGGAGGCGACCGGCGCGGTCGCCGGGGTGATGCTGCCGGCGGTACCCGCGAACCACGTGGTCGAGCCGTACTTCCACGAGCGGTACGACACGCTGTGGGCCGCGTGCGCCGAGCGCGGCCTGCCCGTCCACCAGCACCAGGGCACGGGCGCGCCCGACATCGGCCCCGACCAACCGGTCGCCACGTCGATCTTCTTCACCGAGCTCGATCTCTGGACCCGTCGCACCATGCACCACCTCATCGTCGGCGGCGTGTTCGAGCGCCATCCCGACCTCCAGGTCGTGTGGACCGAGATGTGGGGCCTGCGCTGGGTGATCGAGGAGCTGGCGCACATGACGCTGCGGCTGCGCAACGTCCAGTCGCGCTTCGCCGGCGAACCGGGCGCGCTCAACTACAGCCAGACCTTCGGCTCGCCGGTGGTCGACGGGCTGTCGCTCACGCCGCTCGAGTACTTCCAGCGGAACTGTTCGATCGGTGCCAGCATGCTGCCCCGCCACGACGTGAAGTACTGCAACGTCCTCGGCGTCGACCGCATCATGTGGGGCACCGATTCGCCGCACCCGGAGGGATCGGCACCGAACACCACCGCGGCGCTGCGGGCCACGCTGTTCGACGTGCCCGAAGCCGACCTGCGGTTGATGCTCGGCGGCAACGCTGCGGCGCGCTACGGGTTCGACCTCGCCGAGCTGGCCCCGATCGCCGCCGCGGTCGGACCGACGGTCGAGGAGGTGGCCACGCCCCTCACCGAGTGGCCCGCGCTGTCCGGCGTGGCGTTCTCCGCAGAGGACCCGCTCGAGGCGCTGCTCGGATAGGACCGCACCACCCGGTCCTACGCTGCGCGGGTGACCGACGGGGCCGGCGAACGAGCAACCGCGGTCGTGCGGGCCGAGCGACTGGTGGCCGGCGGCGCCGCGCTGGCGCGCCGCAACGACGGCCGCATCGTGCTCGTCGACGGTGCGCTCCCCGGGGAGCTGGTCGAAGTGACCGTCGCCGCCCGCCACGGCGCCGACCGCGGTGAGGTGCTCCGGATCGTCGAGCCCTCCGCCGACCGCATCGCGCCGCGGTGTCCCCATGTGGCCGACGGTTGCGGCGGCTGCGATCTCGCGAGGTTGCGGTACGGCGCGCAGCCGCGCGCCAAGGTCGCGCTCGTCACCGACGCGCTGCGCCGCCTCGGGAAGTGGCCGGCGCCGCTGGTGCGCGAGGGACCTGCGCTCGATCCGTGGGGGTTCCGCACCACGTTGCGGCTCACGGTGACCGGCGGGCGCGCGGGATTGCACCGGGCGGCCAGTGACGCGGTCGTGACGCTCGACCACTCCGCGGTGTCGCATCCGCTCCTCGACGAGCTGATCGCCGAGGGTGCGTACGGCGAAGCGACCGAGGTGACCCTCCGGGTGGGTACCGCGACCGGCGAGCGCCTGGCGCTGGTCACACCCACGCGCGACGGCGTGCACCTCCCCGACGACGTCCGCGTGGTCGGGGCCGACGAGCTCGCGGCGGGCAAGCGCGCGTGGATCCACGACGACGTCGCCGGTCGCCGTTGGCGGATCTCGGCCGAGTCGTTCTTCCAGACCCGCCCCGACGGGGCCGCGGCCTTGGTCGACGTCGTGGGAGCCATGGCGGCCGACGTGCTCGACGGCGCGCCCGGCACGCTGCTCGACGCCTACAGCGGCGTCGGCCTGTTCGCCGGCGCGCTCCTCGACGGCCGCGTGCGGCTGGCACACGGTCGCGGCGGAGAGCAACCGCGCCGTCGGTGGCGGACTCCCGCGTGAACCTGGCCGACCTCGACGTGCGGACCGTCGCCACCGCGGTGGAGCGGCTCCGTGCGCCCCGGGCCGAGCTGGTGGTGGCCGACCCGTCACGCTCCGGGCTGGGCCGCGCCGGGGCCGCGGTGCTGGCATCGACCGGCACGTCACGGATCGTGCTGGTCAGCTGTGATCCTGCGGCCGCCGGACGCGACCTCGGGCTCCTCGGGAGCCTGGGCTACGAACCGGTGGAGGCGGTGGTGGTGGACCTGTTCCCCCACACCCACCACTCCGAGGTGGTCACCCGCTTCGACCGGCGTTGACGACGGCGCGAAGCGGGTGACCGCTCGCTCAGGACCCGCTGAGACTGGCCTCGATGAGCGTGCCCTTGATCGGCTTCTTGTTCGGGTAGAGCACGAACTTCCCGTCCTTGATCTGCAGGTACCACCCGCACGCGGTCTTGGGCGGCGAGCCGAACCCCTGGGCGCTCACGTCGACAGGCTGGCAGGTCAACCCGGCTCCGTCCCAGGTGCCGAGCCCCTTGGTGGCGGTCACGAACCGGTCGCGGGTGACGTTCTTCCCGGCCGCCTGGAGCCCCTTGATCAAGAGGTCTGCCGTGAGGTACCCGGTGTACACACCGAAGTCGGGCACACCGCGGTAGCTCGTGTACTTGGTGACGTCCGACACGAACTTCTTGGTGGCCTTGGTCTTGAGCTCGACCGGCGCCCAGCCCTGGGCGAGCAGGACCTCCGGGCCGATGCTCTGTGACGCCGGCTGGTCGAGCAGCGCCTGGCCGTACCCGGTGGCGAGCACCGCGAGCTTGAACTGGAGGTTGTTCTGCGCCGCGGTCTGGACGATCGCGAGGTTCGACGAGAGCACCAGCGGGAGGTACGCACCGTCGACTCCCGCGTTCTTCATCGCCAACACGACCGGTCCGACGTCGGTGCTGCCGAAGTCGACCGACGTGTTGGTGTAGACGGGATTCAGGCCGGCTGCGGGCACCGCGTACTTCTGGAGGTTCTTCGCCGCCGCGGTCGACGACGCCGACGCGCCGTACGCGACCACACCGACGTTCTTGACACCGGCCTTCTTCATCAGGTCGGTCATGCCGCCCTTGTACTGCGCGCCGTACACCGGCGAGATGTTGCCCAGGATGGAGATCAGCTTCTCGTTGCCCGGCTGGCCGTACTCGTTGCCGTCGTAGCCACCGCCGACCATCGGGACACCGTTGTCGAGCAGGAACCGGTAGCTGAGGAACGCGAACGGTGAGTTGTTCACCACGGCGAAGACGTTTCGGTTCTGCACGAGGTCCTGGGCCGCGACGAGGTTGTTCTGCGCGCCGCTGTCGTCGACGATCTCCGCGGCGATCTTGCGCCCGTTCACGCCACCCTTGGCGTTCTGGGCGTCGACCCTCGCGTTGAAGCCGTCGGCCGCGTTCGCGAAGGTTGAGCCCGCGGCACCGGCCTTCGCGTAGATGTAGCCGACCTTGATCTTCTTGGCGGTCACCCCGGGCGAGTCACCCGTGGCCGCCGACCCGGGAGCGACCAGCCCCGCGGTCACCAGCGCGGCGACGGCGACTCCGAGCGCCGCCGATCGGCAGAGCGACCGCCGTGTGTGGCCGGTCCGAGTCTCGTCGCCTGACGTTTGCATCGCACGTACCCCCCGGTCGTGTGCAGATCGTTCGCGGCATCTTGGCACAGTCCGCCAAACCTTTGCAGTCGGCACGGCCCGACCCCGGATGCGACAATGGGCCCGTGCCGCCGCCCGAACCTCAGCACCGTGCCGACGTCTGGGAACGCCGGCGGGCCCAGACGTCGTTGCGGATCGAGCGCGCCGGCCTCGAGCTCCTGAGCGCACACGGGCTCGACGTCACGGTCGATCAGATCGCCGCGGCGGCGGGGATCTCGACCCGCACGTTCTTCCGGTACTTCCGCAACCCGCGCGACGTGCTGACCGCGGTTCCGGCACGCGAGTCGCGCCGGATGTGCCGCGCGCTGCTCGCCCGCCCGCCGGACGAGAGCGTGCTCGACGGTTTCCACGCCTGGTTCCACGAGCTCGACCGCCACCCGGACGTGCAGAGCGAGACCCGTCGGCTCGAGACCGAGACGCTGGCGCTGTGGAGTCGGATCGTGCGCGCCGAGCCGGACCGCGTCCTCGCGGAGAGCCGGGCGATGACCGCGCTGACCGTCGAGCTCGAGCACGTCGTGCGCCGGCGTCTGGCCCTCGGACCGGAAGGCGGGGACACCGTCGGTGTGCTCTCCGCCGCGTTCGCCGCGGTGATCTGGTACGTCTTCACCCGCACGCTCGACGAGGACGACACCGCCGACTTCACGAGCCGCGTCGACCGCGCCTTCGAGCTCCTCGGTCACCTGCACGCCGTCGATCCGGCGCTGGCCTCGTCGACCTGAGCGTCGTTGCCGATGTTGGCGCACTGTGCCAACATCGGCGTCCGCTCGCCGCGGCGAGCTGCGGACGGCAACGACGGAGGTGGGCCATGACGGTTGGCGACGCCGGGCACGCGGAGGCCGCGCTCGATCGAGGTGGTTGGACGTACGCGGACGATCCGGAGCTGGTCGCGGCGCCGTGGGAGACCTGGGACCGCCTCCGGGAGGCATCGCGTGCGTTCGTCGCGAGCACGGCCGCGAAGGACTGGAACGTCTGGACGCTGATGCGCTACCGGGACGTGCGCGAAGCGCTGCGCTCCCCCGAGCTGTTCTCCAGCCGCTCGGTGCTGCACGTCTACGAGGGCCCCAAGCTCATCGATCCGGCCGAGGCCGCCGCCGTCCGCGGCATGATCCCCGAAGAGCTCGACCCTCCGGAGCACACGAAGTATCGACAACTCCTGACGCCCCTCTTCGCACCCCAGTCCGTCGAGGCGCTCGAGCCGATGATCCGCGCCTGGTGCATCGAGCTCATCGACGGTTTCCTCGCCCAGGGCCACTGCGATCTGAACCGCGACTTCGCGCGTCAATACCCCACGATGATCTTCCTGCGGCTGATGGGCCTGCCGCAGGGCGGCGCCGGGAACTTCCTCACCGAGGTGAACGACCGGATCCGCGAGGCGACCCAGACGGGGTTCTCGGAGGCGCAGTCGATGACCGGCGCCTACATGATGGCGATGTACGAGTACATGGAGACGGTGCTGGAGGAGCGTCGCTCCGAACGCCAGCACGACATCGTGAGCTACCTGCTCGACATCGAGGTCGACGGTCGACCTCTCGACGACGACGAGCTGCGCCAGATCTGCACCTTGCTCTACGCCGCGGGCCTCGACACCGTCGCCGGACAGCTCGGCTACATGTTCCACCATCTGGTGCACCATCCCGAGCACCGGCGCATCGTGACGCAGGAGCCCCACCGCATCCCGGACTTCGTCGAGGAGACGCTCCGGATGTACTCGATCGTGACCACGAACCGCATCGTCACCCAGGACGTCGAGTTCGCCGGCTGCCCGATGCGAGCGGGCGACCGCGTCCTGCTCTCGATGCCGGCGGCCGACCGTGATCCGCTCGAGTTCCCCGACGCCGCCACCTTCGACATCGAGCGCCGCGACAACCGCCACATCGCCTTCGCCGCCGGGCCACACCGCTGCCTCGGCTCACACCTCGCGCGGCTCGAGCTGCAGATCGCGGTGGAGGAGTGGCACCGCCGCATCCCCGACTATCGACTCACCGAGGGAGCGGAGGTGCACTTCCACGTCGGCGGCGTCGCCGGGGTCGACAACCTCCCCTTCGAGTGGACACCGGCAGCCCATTGATGAGCGCGGCCCCGACGAACGACCTGGATGGCGCGATCACGGCGTGGGTCGAGGGCGTCGCCGGTGGGCAGGTCGTCTCGGCCCGGCAGGTCTCGGGCGGGGGGCGGACCGGCTACGCCGTCGACGTGCGAGCACCCGACGACTCGACACGGGCCCTGTTCCTGCAACGGGGCGGCCGCGGTGGCATCGGGTCGTTCATGGGCTTCGCCCGCGAGGCGGAGGTGTACCCGCGCTCGAGCCGCTCGGGATCCCGATCCCCCACGTCTGGGCCGTCGACGAGTCGCTCGACGTGTTCCTCGTCGACCGGGCGCCGGGCCAGACGTGGTTCCAGGCGCCGCGCGACCCCGACATCGCGCAGAAGGTCGCTCAGGACTTCATGCGTCACCTCGCCACCTGGCACGCGGCCGGGGCCGCCGCGCTCGAGCTCCCGAGCTTCGGGCCGGTCCGATCCGTACGCGCGCACCAACTCGACCAGCTCGCCGACATCCAGGCGGTGTTCGCGCAGCAGGACCGTGACGAGCCGATCGACCTGCTGGCACGCGTGCAGCTCGACCATCTCGTGCACCACGTGCCCGACGACGACGGCGAACCCGTCTTGGTGCAGGGTGACACCGGGCCCGGGAACCTGATGTACGAGGGCGATCGCGTCTCCGCGATCGTCGACTGGGAGCTCGCGCACCTCGGTGATCCGATGGACGACATCGCGTGGCTGTCGTGGCGGGCGACCCAGCACGGCTGGCCCGACTTTCCCGCGCGTCTGCGCGAGTACGAACACGCCAGCGGCATTGCCATCGACCCCGTTCGGGTCCAGTACTACCGGCTCAACGTGTGCGCACGGCTCGGACCGCGTTTCGGGCTCGCCGACATGGCCACGCGATCACGAGACGCGCCGGGCCGCGCGAACGGCGGCGCCGACGCTGCCGTCGACCGCACGGCCGACGGCAGCGGCCTGATCATGAGCATGCTGCACCGGCGCATGCGCCTGACGGCGCAGGCGGACGCCATGGGGATCGAGCTCCCCGGCCGTGACGCGGGGCCCGAAGCTCAGCCCCGGACTCACGCCGCGCTCTACGACGCCGTCCTCGGCCAGCTCAAGGGCATCGTCGACCGGGCCGACGACCGGGCGGTCTCGAGCCTGGCGAAGGGCGCGGCCCGCCAGGTCAAGTACCTGAAGGAGATCGATCGCAACGGTCAGCTGTTCGAGGAGCGGGAGCTCGACGACATCGGCCGCCTGCTCGCCAAGATGCCGCCGTCGCTGGACGAGGGACGCGCCGACCTCGCGAAGGCAGCGCGCGACGGCGACGTCGGCTTCGAGGACTACCTGCTCTACCACTGGGCCCGATTGACCCGCGACGACTGGATGATGAAGCCGTCGTCGGGTGCGATGTACGAGCGTGGCTGGCCCGCGCTCGTCTGACTGCAGGGGACCGATGGACGCACCGCAGTTGCTACCCGTCACCGCGGCGGACGACCGGTTCCACCCGGTGAGCGAGCACCCGTACGAGACGGAGACGTTCTGGGCGTCGTTCCACGATCCCGCGCGGAAGCTCGGGGGTTGGTTCTACAACCAGGTGCTGTTCAACCAGGGCATCTGCAACGGCGGCGCGTGGGTGTGGGACGCGTCGCCGGCGGGTGCCCTCCACGAGGTCCACCGGCGCGACCTGCCGCTGGTCGATCCCGAGGACATGGATCTCCGCGACGTCCTGCTGCCGAACGGCAACCACCTCCAGATGCTCGAGCCGCTCACCACGTACCGCGTTCGCCGATCGGACCCGGGCCGATTCGAGGCCGATCTCGTCTTCGAGGGCCTGCGCCCACCGCACTCCCACCCGCTCGGGGTGGCGCCGTTCTGGCGCGGCCGCCACTTCGACCAGTGCATGCACGTCACCGGACAGATCGAGTTGGGCGGCGAGACGATCGACATCGACTCGCTGTCGGTCCGTGACCGGTCGTGGGGTCCGCGACCGGGACCCCGCCCGCCGGGATCCGGTGCCGGCAGCAAGGCGCGCCCGCCACGGGACCCCGCGGAGACGCGACGACCTCCGTACAGCCCGTTCGGGATCGGCTATGTGTTCGCCACGCAGGACGCCGACGAGATGTTCCTCGCCTACACGCTGCCGTGCATCTGGGACGGCGCGGCCCGCGACTTCGTCACCACCGGGTATCTCGTGCGCGACGGCCGGTACGGGCTCCTCGTCGACGGCACCCGGCGCTGCGAGTTCGACCCGGACAAAGGATGGATGCGGTCGATCTGGTTGGAGGCCGTCGACGAGCACGGTCGCGAGCTGTCCGCGGTGGGCGAGCTGGTGAGTCACCACGGCGAGCAGGGCCAGGGCACCGGCTACTTCCACTGGGAGTGGGACGGCGCGAGCGGGTACGGCGAGGACCAGTCGCAGGCCCACGGCGAGGTGCTCCGCGCCCTGCAGGCCACTGGGCTCTGGGCCTGACCGTTGCGCGGGTGTCGGAGCTGATACCCTGGGGGGTATGTGCAGACAAGCGGAGTGCCCCCGTTGCCATCGTCCGACCTGGAAGGGCTGCGGTGCCCACGTGGAGCAGGTGCTCGGTCACGTACCGGTTGCCGACCGGTGCCACTGCGGCTCCGGCGCGGCGCGGGCGTCGACCGATCACGGCTCGGGTGCTGTCGCTTCCGGTCCACGGCGGGCTTGGTTCAGGCGGAAGGTGTAGCGCCGGGCGCAGGCATGCGACTGCGCAGCTCGCGAGTCAGGCTGAGCCGTTCACCTAGCCGGTGAAGCGTGGCGGGAGGATGACCGGAGGGGGCGGACCGGCAACGACGGTCTGGGTGATCTCGGTCGGCGGGCTGGCACCGAAGCCGGGAGCGCCCAGGTAGACCGCAGTGATCGTGTGATCGCCGGGGGTGAGTCCGGTGGTAGTGAGGGTCGCGGTACCCCCGCTCAGCGGCGCCGTGCCGAGCGACACGCCGTTGTCGAAGAACTCGACGCTCCCGGTCGGGGTCGACGAGTCGGCGGCGGTGACGGTCGCGGTGAACGTGACCGCCCCTCCCGCGGTCGACGGGTTCCCCGACGACGAGATCGTGGTGGTGGTGGTCGTCGGCGTGGCGCACGAGGCACGGGTGATCGTGTTCGTGTCGAGGGTGACCGCCCCGTTGCGAGCCAGGGCCCGTCCGACGAGCGTGGCCCCGGTGGTGGCGGTGATCGACGTGAGCGCCATCACCGTCCCTTGGAGGCTCGAGTTGGTTCCAAGGGTGGCCGAGCTGCCGACCTGCCAGTAGACGTTGCACGCGTCGGCGCCGTTGATGAGCAGCACGGAGCTCATCGAGGCGGTGACGAGCGTCGAGCTCATCTGGAAGACGAACACCGGGTTGGTCTGGCCCTGCCCGTCGAGCGTGAGCATCCCCGTGATCCCGAACGTGCCGCTGGCCGAGCCGTACACGCCGGGAGCCAGGGTCTGGCCCCCCAGGTCGGTGGCGACCGCGGTCGTGGGCCCGCGCCCGGCGGCGTCGTTGTAGGCGGTGACGAGATCGCTCTTGGCCTGCTGGGTGACCGCGTCGCCGGCGTGGTTGGTGCCGGTCTGGGTGACGGAACCGAATCCGGTCTCCGTCTGGGTGGGGAACGTGCCCACGTCGCCGGTGATGGTGGTCGGGCCGGTGTTGGTGATGCCGGCGCCCGCCAACACGGCGAAGTTGTCGGCCGCGCCCAATCCGATCGAGGCCTCGGCGGCAATCGTCGCGCTCGCGCCGAACGCGAGACTCCCGGCGACGACCACGAAGGCGGTCAGCGTCCTGCAGACGGTACGAGGGCCACGAGCAGACACCATGCAGCCATATCCCCCTCGCGACTCGCGTCGGAGCCGGTCCCCACGATGATACAACCGGCTCTCGCCGGCGCGCGCATGGGTGGTCCGTTGCGGCGTAGCCAGGGAACGAGCATGCGCGCTCTCGGCGTTTGCGCAGGTCAGAGCCGTATTCGGCACCGGTCCACCAACGGCGCCTCGGGCTCGATCAGACGGGTGGCGTGTCCGGCTCGAAGCTCGCCGACGGCCAGTCGAGGGTGCGTCCCACGACCTTGGCGACGTGGTTGTCGTTCCAGAACACGTTCGTCGACGTGCACCGCTCCCGAGGCGGCGTGCGGTCGTCTGCGTAGCGGCACGAGCGCATCGCGGGCGGATTTCGCGTGGGCGTGATAGGAGACTCGGATGGGTTCATTCGATGTGCTGCTGGACGACGAACGCACCCAGTTCGATGCATTCGTCGAGGAATGCCGGAGTGCCGTCGAGGTGGCGCTCGACGGTCTCACCGAGGAACAGGCCCGCCGCCAGCTCGTCTCGTCGGCGACGACGTTGCTCGGGCTGCTCAAACACGTTACGTGGATGCAGCGGGTGTGGTTCGAGGAGTGCGTCGGTGGCACGTCCCGCCGGGAACTCGGCCTGGTACAGAGTCCGGAGGAATCCTTCCGGCTTTCCGACGACGACACCGTCGCCTCGGTCACGGCAGCCCACCGAGACGCCTGCGCCACGGCCCGGACGACGATCGCAGACCTGCCACTCGACGCCGTCCTGACCGGTCACCGGGCCGGACCGCGCACGCTTCGCTGGGTGTATCTGCAAGTCCTACGGGAGCTGGCCCAGCATTGCGGGCACGCTGACATCCTGCGCGAACAGGTACGCGCCGACTGAATCTGAGCGTCGAGATGGGTGAGCACTGGCCCGTCGGCGACCCACATCGCGCGCGCGGATCGGACGGTCCTGGAGCCGGCGGTCGGGGGCAATTTCCACCCTGCCCTCGACGCGGTGGGGCTGCCTCTATATGCAGGTAGCTACCTGCATATAGTGGGACATGGCGTCGGATCTCGATCAGGCATTTCGGGCACTCGCCGATCCGACGAGGCGGCACCTGTTGGATCGGCTGCACGAGCGAAACGGGCAGACGCTGACCGAACTGTGCACACGAGTCGGGATGACGCGTCAATCGACGACCCAGCACCTCGACGTCCTTGCCGCCGGGAACTTGATCACGACGGTCCGGCGCGGGCGGGAGAAGCTCCACTACCTGAACCCCGTACCCCTCCACGAGATCCAGGAGCGATGGATCGACAAGTTCGAGCGTCCACGACTCCGCGCGCTGAGTGCATTGAAACGACGAGCAGAGGAAGCGATGACCATGACCGACAAGCCGACCTTCGTGTACGTCACCTACATCGAGAGCACTCCCGACAAAGTATGGGAGGCGCTAACCGACGCTGACCTCACGGCGACGTACTGGGGACATAGCAACGTTTCGGACTGGCAGACCGGTTCGAACTGGGAACACCAGCGCACCGACGGCACCCACGTCGCGGATGTCGTCGGCACCATCGTCGAAAGCTCGCCGCCGACGCGGCTCGTTTTCACCTGGGCCGGACCCGACGACTCGCGAGCCGACGGCCCGTCGAGTGTCACCTTTGACGTCGAGCCGTACGGCGAGATCGTACGGGTCACCGTGACCCACGAGAACCTCGCCGACGAGACGGAACGAGCCGCTGCAGCGGCAGGTTGGGCCGCGGTGCTGTCCAACCTCAAGTCGTTCCTGGAGACCGGACACCCTCTTCCGCAGCACCCGTGGGAGATGTCGCACCGGTGAGCATCGCCGAGCGTGTGGCCACGCGTAGCTGCCCGAAGGTGCTGGTCAGAGCGGTCCAGTGGATGTCAGAACGTCCACAGATTTCCCTCGATTCCGGATCGTAGTGGCACGAATGTGGCATGACCATTGCGAGCGCAACGATAGACGCCACCCAAGGGCGACGCTGGACGCCTCGACGAGCGCCGGCGCGTCGGTGCTGGTGCTGGTGACCTGGTGTAGCTCGGCGAGGCACCATCTGGGCGATGCATGCTCAGACTTGGATTACAGCGACGCAATTCCAAGTTTTGAGTCCGAGACTTGGAGAGCAGGCCTACAATCCAAGTCGTGTCGTTCTTGGCAGACTCGCCGATCGGAAGCGTCGTTCCCATCTCGGGGCACGACGGGCGGTTCGGCGAGCCATACGAGGCGGAGGCCTTCGTTCCGGCCGATCTACCCGACCACGTCGACTTGCCAGGCTCCGTCTGGATGGTTGTGAGCGAGGCCATGACCGAACTTGGTCGTCTCGACGCCGCAGCCAGCCTCATTCCCAATCCCCAGCTGGTGACACGCGTCGCCACACGCCGCGAGGCGGTCGGCACCTCGGCGCTCGAGGGCACCTATGCGGACCTCACCGAGGTGTTCGCCGCAGAAGTCCTCCCATTCGACGAACAGGAATCCGACGTCGCGCCCAACGTGCGCGAGGTGATGAATTACGCCCGTGCCGCCGATGCCGCATACGGGTGGATCGGTGAGCGTCCCATCACGCTGGGCATGCTCGCAGCGTTGCAAGCCGAGATCGTTCGAGGAACCGAGAGCGACGGCACCGAGGCTGGCGCCATCCGCCAGAGCCAGGTGTTCATCGGCACCAAGAACCCACCGGTGAGCGAGGCCCGCTTCATCCCTCCCCCCCCGGGCGATCAACTCCGCGCTCTGTGCGAACGGTGGGCGGATTGGTTGAGCGCTCCCCGACCGGTCGAGCAGATCCAGCTGATCGCCCGCGTCGCGATGGCCCATTACCAGTTCGAGACGCTCCACCCATTCACCGATGGCAACGGCCGGGTTGGTCGCCTCGTTGCCATCCTTCAGATGTTGAGCGAAGGCGCGCTTCGCGCTCCCGTGTTGTCAGTTTCCCCCTGGCTCAAGGACCGGGCGGACGAGTACCGCGACCACCTGCTGGCCGTGAGTACGACCGGCGACTGGGCCCCGTGGATCGAGTTCTTCGCGCAGGCGGTTCGCGCCGAGGCGGGGTCCGGTCACACTCGGATCATGCGGCTGCTCGCGCTCCGGGACGAGATCGTTGACGCGGTGCGCACCGCCTACCCACGCGCCCGCCTCGCGGTAGAGATCGCGGACGATCTGATCGCGTACCCGATCCTCTCGGTGTCCGACGCGCAGCGCCGCTACGGACGATCCAACCAGGCCAACCGCAATGCCGTGTCATCTCTCGTCGAGCTCGGGATCCTCGAGCCCTACGGCGTCGCCCGCTATGACCGCCTGTACTGGAACCGTCGCGTGTTCCAAGTCATCGACAGTTGAGGCCTGAATCGACTCGCGCTAGCACACAACTCGGGGATCGTACGCCGGGATCGTGGCGATTCCTCTCGATCGTGATGGCGTGATGCTTGTGGTGCTCGCGGACGGCCACCGACGTGACCGCGGACTAGAACGCGGCACCGTTTCGCATCGACGAGCACGGGCGGGCGGGTGGTCCACTTCCCGCACCGTGGCGATCGAGGGCCAGCCCGGACCAGGCCTGATGGATTCAACGACCATCCTGTCCTCCCACGGCGGCACCGAGCCTTGCCCGCGCCCATTCACCCGCAGCCACGCCAAGCAACGGAACCTCGTGCTCCGAAGCCCCCACGAAGGTCTCGCCGCCCACTCCGATCAGGCCGCGAGGGACGCCCCGAAAAAGGTGCACGAACTTGCATTCAATCGAATGCGGTCCCTGCGCTCTGTGGTGTGGGAACTCAAATGGGAGCGGCCGAATCGGTCGCGCTCACTCTCTGGGGCGCACAGTGGGATACGAGGGGTGACGTCCACGCTGGCAGGTGAGGAGCACGCTCCAGAGTCGCAGGTGTCCGCTCGAACGCCGCAGGATGTCGCGGCAACCTCGTGCGGGCTGTCGCGAACCAGTGATATGACACATCAAAATCTTGCCCGCTGACCTGGGCATATGTGGCCTGCAATGGAGCGGGTGACGAGAATCGAACTCGCGTTCTCAGCTTGGGAAGCTGATGTTCTGCCTCTGAACTACACCCGCGTGGGGACGGCACGGTTCTTGGCGCGAAACCGTGGTGCCGAGTCCGTCCCGGAGCGGTGATCGTATCGGGCTCGGGGCCCTGGAGGTAAACGTGAGTTGTGTTCGCGTCAACTCAAGTTGAGGACTGAGCCACCCCGGGTCGCGTGCAGTCCGGGTTCGTGGTTTCCCGCGGTTATGGGGACGAGCGCGACGAGCAATATTGTCCGGGTTCGGACGGAACGGCGGATCTCGGGAGCGATGGATGGGGTGGCCAGGGCGAGGGGTGCTCATGGCACTTGTGGTGCTGTGCGCGGTGGCGGCGGGTGGGGGCGCACCCGGCGGCGCGAGCACGGCCGGCTCCGAGGGTGTGACGGTGCCCCGTGCGTTGGGGTCCACGGACAGCATCCTCGGGGTTTTCGACGCGAGCGGCGGGTCCTTCGACGGGAAGCGGTTGACGCTCACCGGCGTGGAGCCGCGGTTCACCTGGTTCAGCGACCGGCCCGCCCGCCGGGCCGGGTTGCTCGGCGTGGGCCGCCTCGACGAGACGTTCTTCCGGCGGCAGGCGCCGCCCAACGCAGCGGTCGTGTTCGAGGGCCTCCCGGCGTCGCGTGGGGTCGTGGTCGCCGAGCTGTCGAAGCCGCACTACGACTCCGCGCAGGGCCGGCTGACGTTCGTGGCGAAGATCGTGCAGCCCGACGATGTGTTCGCCGTGGTCCACCCCCGCATCGCGGAGCTCGCTCGTCGAGCGCGTGCCGACATCCCGAAGCGGTTCGGTGCGGTCACCGTGTTTGTCGACACCGCGCCGAGCGGCACCGAGACGCCCGACCAGGTCGAGGTGGGCCGGATGAGCGAGCAGTACGTGCAGCTCGAGAACGCGTGGGCGGAGGCATTGCAAGGCCTCGAGAACTGCTGGGACAGTACCAAGGACATGATCTGGTACGACGAGCTCCAGTCGGCTAAGGGGCAGTTCCAGCCGTTCATCAGCTTCGAGAACGATGTCAATGCGCTCCAGCGAGCCGTCGCCGACGGGGGCACGCTGACCTCCGAGCAGAAGCAGCAGGTCAGTCAGATCGAGGCGACGTTCCCGGCCAGCCAAACGGAAACCAACGAGATCCTGACCACCGTGCGGGAGAACTCGTGCTCGTCGTGATCGGGTCCGGCCCCACCCAGTCGGGTCGTGCGCGAGGAGCATGACCTCGAGTCTCGGGTCGCGTCGGGCAACCGGCGCGACGGCGTGAACGGGCTCCGACCATGCAACGACCCGGCTTCAGGTTCCTACTCGCGCTCGGGATGGCAACCGCCACCGTCGCGTTGGTGCTCGTCGTCTGGCTATTACTGGGTCTTCCCAACGTCGCCCTTGCCGCCATCGGGTGCTTCCTCAGGATGACGATCATGGTCGGGTTCACGCCAATGGGTCGAGACATGACCGAGGACTTGCGGGCATGGCGCTCGACGAGAGCAGCGATCGGACGACGCTGCCTACGCGCGTCCAGACGGGCGATCAAGGAAGGTCGGGCTGTCGCTGACCCGGAGTTGGCGCCGCGCATGATCCGAATTGCGGAACGAAGCAGCCTCCAGCTGACGCGCACGGTTCCGTGGTGGTGGTGTGGTACGCCCTGGCCGCAGCCCTTGCAGTCCTCAGCATCGTGGCTCGGTGTTGCGATGGATCGTGGAAGCGAAGAACACCTGGTGGTCGAACTACGGACAACTACGCCGCAACGCCGACCGCCGATCAGCCCACCGCCACGCCGTGCGCAGAGCCCGGCTTGCGGTACGAACCCCGTCCGTTACACCTGGCGTTGAACCGTCGGCAGCCGAACCGCCCCCCCGGCCTCTACGCGTTCCGGATTCGGACCAAACGCGTTCCGACGCACGCAGACGCCACCGGGTAGCCGTGATGCTGCATTAGGCTCCGACTTTCGCGCCGTCCCCCACCCGCGTGGAGGCGAGATCGTACCGGGCGGCCCGCCCGCGACGAAACCCCGCGTGCATAGTGTGCCGCCGTGACCGCTGATCCCATCACCTGGGGCGTCCTGCCCGCGGAGACGTTCACCAGCATCCTCGTGCTCTCGCCGCACTTCGACGACGCAGCGATGGGCGCGGGGCATCTGCTGCTCGCCCATCCCGGCTCGACCGTCGTCACCGTATTCGGCGGGCCTCCGGCGAGCTACCCGGACCCGCCCTCGGAGTGGGACGCCCTCGGTGGCTTCCGCGCCGGCGACGACGTGGTCGCGCTCCGGCGCGAGGAGGACACCGCCGGCCTGGTGGTGCTCGGGGCACGCCCCCACTGGCTCGAGTTCGTCGACCATCAGTACCTCGCCCCGGGAGACCGCGCCGCGCCCGCGGAGATCGCCCCCGCGCTGTCGGCCGCGATCGACACGGCGCGACCGACCGCGGTGTTCCTCCCGATGGGGCTGGCGAACCCCGACCACGCGGCCACCCACGACGCGGCCCTGCTCGTGGCCAGGGAGCGCGGCGACGTCGCGTGGTTCTGCTACGAGGACGCCGGCTACCAGCACATCCCCGGCATGCTCGCCTGGCGGGTGTCGAAGCTGTTCCAGTCCGACCTCTGGCCGACGCCGATGATCGTGCCCACCGCGCAGGACCACGCGCGCAAGCGCGCCGCCATCGAGTGCTACCGCTCGCAGCTCGCTCCGCTCTACGCCGACCACGCGCTCGCCGAACGCATCGACGGCAGCGTGCCCGAGCAGTTCTGGATGCTCGCGCCTCCGCCCCCCGGGTGGGAGCGGATGCGCGAGCTCTGAACCGCTACTTGTTCAGGTTGTCCTTGAACGTGTAGATGTTCGACGCCTTGCAGTCGAAGGTGCCCTTCTTGGTCGGGTAGGTCCGCACGAACTTGCCGTTCTTGAACTGCTCGAGCATGAAGCAGTTCGACGGCACCTTGTTGCCGACATCGGTCGTCGCGACCATGCCGTCGGCGTTGAAGTCGTGGATGCCCTTGAGCTCGGCCATCAGGCTGGCGCGGGTCAGGCCGTTCTTCCCGTCTTTCTGGACGACCGCCTTCGCCGCCTGCTCGAACAGCAGACCCGTGGTGAACCCCCAGCTCGCGAAGCCATTCAGCTTGGCCTTGCCGACGTACTTCACGAAGTTCGCCGTCATCTTGTTGGCGCCGGTCTCGGCGAACGGCAGGAACCCCAACGCCATGTACTCACGGTTGACCGCGTCGCCCGCGTCGACGAACGACTTGTCGTAGTAGCACGCGAGCGTGCACTGCCAGATGATCTTCGGGTCGGTCAGGCCCTGGAGCTGTGCTTCCTTGCGCTCGAGCACGACCCCGGTGACGGCCTGGAGGCTGAGCCCGTAGTTCGAGCTGTCTGTCTTCATGCCCGCGATGATCGGCGTGTACGCGCTCTGCGGCGAGAAGCCCGTCACCTGCCACTCTTTGTCGGCCTTGATGCCAGCCGCCTGCGCCGCCGTGTTCAGCACGCCGGACGTCCGCGCGACGGACGGCGAGTCGTCGGCCAAAACGAACGAGCCGTGCAATTTGCCGAACGTCTTCACGAGGTACTTGGAATCGCCATTGTTCGTGCGGTACGTCTGCGGGTCGCTGTCGGCCGTGCTGCACTCCACCGAGTTCGGCACGATCGGGAACGCGTTCGCCGCGCACGCCTCCGCCACGCTCGTCACCAGTGCGGCGATGTCAGGGAGCCCGGTCGCCGCGCCCGTGGCGTCCTTGCACTGCACCTCGTCGGCGACGGTCTGCAGGAGCAGCGCGCCGGTGCCCACCAGCGCGAAGTCCTCCTGGCAGGCCTTGATGATCGCGTTGCGGGCGTCGTTGGCGTTGAGCTTGGAGTCGATGAAGTCGACCTGGACCTTGCGCCCGGCAATCCCGCCGTTGGCATTCACGTACTTGGCCCAACCGTTCACCCCGTCGACGATGCCCTGGAGCACCCCGGGCACGATGGCATTGTCGACGTCGGCCACGACGGCGACGCGGATCGTCTTCGCGGTGATCCCCACGTCGCTCGCGCTCGAACCCGATGTCGACTGGGCCACCGCCGGCGCGCCGGTCAGTGCTGCCGCCACGACGACCGCAATCGCCACGACCCCTACCGCAAACGACCTCACCATGGATCTCCCCCTCGCTGGTCATCCTCCCGCCGGGCATCATGACACGTCCTGCGACCCGATACGTTCAGGCCCGGATCCGTGTACCCGACGGCTATCGTTCCCACTCATGGGCGAGAAGAACCGCGGGATCGTGATGGCGGTGAGCGGCCTGCTGGTGCTGGCGCTGAACGTCATCGACGCCGCCGACCGCGGTGCGTCCGGCTTCAACATCGTTACCATCGCGGTGGGGGCGTTCCTGCTCTTCTACGGCTTCACCGTGGTGGCCCGCACCGGCGGCTCCGTGCCCGAACAAAATGGCGGCTCCGTGCCCGAACGAGATGGCGGCTCCGCCTCCCCGAGCAGCTAGCGCTCATCGAGGGCGGCCGCCACCTTCGGAGGCACGACCATCCGGTACGCGTCGCGCACCACCCCTGCCACCTCGTCCCAGTCGACGTCGACATCGAGGCGCACGCCGATCCATCCGCGGTGGCCCACGTACGGCGGCACGAAGAACCGCTCGGGCTCCTCGGTCACGACCAACCCCTGCACCCCAGCCGGCGCGTGGCACCAGAGCGCGAGCCGCCCGTCACCGTGGTGGTCGTCGTGGAACATCACGAAGGTCTTCTTGCCCCGGTAGAAGAACGTGGGTGCGGTATGGCTGAGCCTCTCCTCGACGTCGGGCAGCGCGAGACACAGCGCGTGGACGCGCGTCAGGGCTCGGGCCGCGTGCGTCGTCATCAGACGCCGCGGAAGCGCGGCGTTCGCTTCTCGGCGAACGCCGCTTGGCCCTCGAGGTAGTCCTCCGAACGGAAGCAGGCCTCGACCATTCGCTCGATCGCCGCGAGGTCGCGCCGCGACGGCTCACGCCGCGCCTCACGGATCGCGGCCTTGCACGCCCTGACCGTGAGCGGCGCGTTGGCCGCGATCGCCGCCGCAAGCTCGCGGACCTGCGCCTCGAGATCCTCGACGGGGACGACCCGGTTCACGAGCCCGATGCGCAACGCCTCGTCGGCGCTGACGCGCCGGGCCGTGAACAGGATCTCTGACGTCCAGGCGGGCCCCACGAGCGCCATCAGCTCCTCGACCCCGCCGTAGGCGTACCCGAGCCCGAGCTTCGCCGCCGGGATCCCGAACTGGCTGCCTTCGGCGGCGATGCGGAAGTCGGTCTTCATAGCGGTGAGGAGGCCGCCGCCAATGCAATAGCCGCGGATCATGGCGATGATCGGCTTGTCGACCAGTCGCCACGACGCCCACGCCGCCGCGAGCGCTTGGTCGTAGTCGCCGCGCGCTGCGACCGTGGTGCGCTTCTCGGAGAACTCGGAGATGTCGGCGCCCGACACGAACGCCTTCTCGCCGGCGCCGCGCACGACGATCACGTACACGTCCGGATTGGCGTCGAACGCGCCGAGGATCCGTGGCACCGCGAGCTGCATCTCGTAGGACATCGCGTTGAGGCGTTCTGGGTTGTTGTAGGTCATCCACCCGATCCCGCGTTCCACGTGGGCGAGCATCTTCCCGGTGCCGGTGTCGACATGCGTGGTCACGAGGTCTGCTCCATGGTCGAGTCCGCAACGGTGCCGACGACACCCGCGGTGTGCAGGTCGTCGATCTCGGCAGCCGAGTATCCGAGCTCGGCGAGCACGTCCCGGGTGTGGGCGCCGTCGGCGGGTGGACCCGTCCGAATCCGGGCGGGAGTGTCGCTGAACGTGAGCGGGGGCCGGAGCACCTCGACCTCGCCGCGATCCGGGTGCTCGACGGTGCGGGTCAGGTGCAGGTGCACGACCTGGGGATCGGCGAACACCTGGTCGACCGTGAGGACCGGGCCGCACGGCACCGCGTCGGCCAGCACCTCGACCCATTCGGCGGTCGGGCGCGCCCGCAGCAGACGACCGACGTCGGCGTCGAGCTCGGCCCGGTGCGCGACGCGCGACGCGTGGTCGGCGTAGCGGGGGTCGTCGGCCAGCGAGGGTTCCCCGAGCAGCGCGCAGAACGCGGCGAAGTCGCGCAGCGACGACACGTTGAGGTGACCGTCGGCGGTGGGATAGGTGCCCATCGGCACCATCGTGGGGTGCTGGTTGCCCGCCTGGCCGGGCACCTCGCCGTCGATCAGCCAGCGCGTGGCCTGGAAGTCCATGAAGCTGACGGCCGACTCGAGCAATGACGTGTGCACCCACTGTCCACGTCCGGTCCGCCCGCGCGCGATCAACGCGGCGAGCACGCCCTGGGTGAGGACGGTGCCCGCCGCGGTGTCGGACACCGCGATGCCGACGCGCCACGGACCCGTACCGGGCGGGCCGGTGACGCTCATCAACCCGCTGAGCCCCTGCGCGATCTGGTCGACCCCGGGGCGCGACGCGTAGGGACCGCTCTGGCCGAACCCGGAGATGGACGCGTAGACCACCCGCGGGTTGACGGCCCACACCGCCTCCGGATCGACGCCGAGGCGGTATTTCACCCTGGGGCGGTAGTTCTCCACCACGACGTCCGCCCGTGCGACGAGACGGAAGAACACCGCGAGACCATCGGCGGTCGTGAGATCGACGGCGATAGCGCGCTTGTTGCGATGCAGGTTCGCGCCGTCGGACCCGAGCGACGAGAACGCGCCGCCACCGCTCCGGCTCTGGAGTGCGATCACGTCGGCCCCGAGATCCGCGAGTTGGCGCACGCACGTCGGACCGGCCCGCGCCCGGGTGAGGTCGACGACCCGGATGCCGGCGAGCGGCCCGTCCGGCACGTCGGGCGGCTCGGCGTAGGTCACTCGGCTTCGGCCGCCGCCGCCAGGCGACGGGCGGTCGCGGGGATGAACCGGCCGAGCACGACCTGCATCAGTGCACCGACGCCCGGGTACCGGCCGTCGAACGTCGACACCCAGCGGATGCGGGTGCCGCCCCCCACCGGCTCGAGCGTGACCTCGGCGTGATAGTCCCGCAACGGCAGGCCCGAGCGCAGCTCGTACGCGAAGAGCGCCGGCTCCGTGCCCGAACGGAGAACAGGCTCCGTGCCCGAACGGAGAACAGGCTCCGTGCCCGAACGGGGGACCGGCGGCTCGAACGCGACGACCTCTTCCACCGTGGTCCGCCGACCACGCCGGAAGCGTCGGAGCGCGCCGACGCCGTCGGGCGCGGGGACGCCGTCACGATCGAGCGTGGTCTCGTCCCACTGGCCCCACGTCGACCACGTGACGTCGGCCAGCCGCGTCCAGACCGCGTCGGGCGGCGCCGCCGACACCGCCGAGGCCTCCACGCGGTACCGGCCGTTCATCGCACTAGGCCACCAGCGACGCGATGCCCGCGATCATCACCACGAAGCCGAGCACCAGGAACCCGAGGGTGCGCCCGAGCGGAGCCTGGGCCAACTCGCGCCGGGCCGAGGGCTTGGCCGGGGAGCGTACCGGGCTGCCCGGCCGGACCCGCTCGACGGTCCTCGCCGAGAGCCGATCGGCGTCGCGGCCGCGGCGGGCGAGCGCGTAGAGGTTGCCGAAGAACAGGGCGGCACCCATCGCCGCGATCAGCTCGCGCAGGACATCGTCGTAGAAGCTGGCAACCACGAGGTGCACGCCGTCATCGTACGGCGCGTCGACGTGCCGTTCAGGCACGGAGCCGGCTCTCGGTTCAGGCACGGAGCCGGCTACGGGCCACCCGGCTTGAACACCATGAGGAACAGGATCGCGATCATGAGCAGGTCGAGCACCGGGCCGACGACCCCGAGCCTCTTGCCGAGCTCCCCCATCTCGGCGGCCTGAGGCGGCGGGCCGCCCGCGGGGGGCGGGCCGGCGAGCATCTCCCGCATCAGCACCCCCATGCGTCGGACCGCAGGTTGGAGCACTCCGTGCGACAGGCCGAGGGCGACGACGAAGAGGACCACCGAGAGCCAGACCCAGGTCTGGGAGAACTTCCACACGGAGTCGCTGAGACCGAGCACCGCGAACCCCAGCACGAACACCGCGTAGATGAAGTACTCGCCGATCTTCGAGACGACGAAGTTGGCCTCGTAGATGGCCAACGCCTCGGCGCCACGGCCCGACTGCATGCGCGACCTCATCTGCTGGCCGTAGATCCCGTTGAGGAACACCGCGCCGAACCCGACGATGGCGCACAGGATGTGCAGGACGAGCAGGAACTTGTAGAAGCCGCCGTCGATCGTGGCCAGGACCATTGCGTGCTACACCTCCGGAGCGAAGAACCGGCGCATCGTAGATCCCCGGGGCGACGCCCGCACGGACCGGGCCCGACGTGTGGTACAACGCGCAGCGTGCGCGTGCTCGTGGCGAAGTGCTCGGTGGAGTACGAGGGGCGGCTCGGCGCCCGGCTCCCACCCGCACCGCGCCTCATCATGCTGAAGGCGGACGGCTCGATCGCGGTGCACGCCGACGCCAAGGCGTACAAGCCCCTCAACTGGATGACCCCGCCGTGCGTGGTGCACGAGGAGGACGGGCGGCTCGTCGCGACCAACCCGGCCGGCGAGAAGCTGACGATCGAGCTCCTCGAGGTGATGCACGACTACACGGTCGAGCTCGGTGAGGACCCCGGCCTGGCCAAGGACGGCGTCGAGGCCGAGCTCCAAGAGTTGCTGGCGAAGCGCGTCGCGGCGTTGCGCGAGGACCTGCGCCTCGTCCGGCGCGAATACCCGACCGACATCGGGCCGGTCGACCTGCTCTGTCGCGACGGCGACGACCAGGCCATCGTCGTGGAGGTCAAGCGGGTCGGCGAGATCGCCGGTGTGGAGCAGCTGCTGCGCTATCAGGAGCGGCTCGACCTCGACCCGAGCCTGGCCCCGACCGTCGGCATGTTCGTCGCCATCCGGATCAAGCCGCAGGCCAAGGTGTTCGCGGCCAGCCGCGGCGTCCTGTGCGTCGAGATCGACCTCGACGAGCTGCGGGCCGGGGCACCCCTCGACCTGCGGCTGTTCTGAGGCGCGAGACTTCGGATGCGCAGGACCGCTCGCCGCACGTCGATCACGGTCGTCGCCCTGGTGGGCACGGGTGCGACCCGGTGCGTCGAACGGCTCGGTCGAGCGGCCAACGTGGTCCCCGTCGCGCCCGACGAACACGACCCGGGTGCCGGATCAGCTGGTGCCGGATCAGACGGTGTCGTCGGCCGGATCCTCGGCGAGGATCGCGTAGAGCTTCCGGCTGGTGTCGGCGAGCAGCTGGGCTGCCGCCGACTGCTGCGCGGTCGTGCCCGCCATCGCCACCTGACGGGCGGCCACCGCGATGGGGGCGATCGCGTCGCGCAGCTTGAACTGCACGGGATCGATGCCCTCGGTCACGTCGTCCCACGGCTTGCGCTCGCCCGCCTTGGCCGCCTCTTCGCGGCCCGCGTCGGTGAGCGAGAACAGGCGCTTGCCCGCCTCGGCATCCGCGACGACGAGGCCCTGGTCCTCGAGCAGCTGCAGCGCTGGGTACACCGCACCGGGACTCGGGCGCCACACGCCGTCGGTCCGCTCCTCGAGCTCCTGGATCATCTCGTAGCCGTGCATCGGCCGCTCGCCGAGCAGGGCGAGGGCCGCGGCCCGGACATCACCCCGGCGGGCGCGACGACCGGGGCCGCCGCGGCGACCTCGACGCGGTCCACCGAATCCGAAGCCGAAGTGCTCCGGCGGGCCGTCCCACCGGCTCCGCTCGCGTGACTGTTCGTGGTTCTGGGGGTTTCTGGATCTCACTGGTGCTCCTCGCTCCGTAGGTCTCGCTCCGTAGGTCTAGTTTATTACGAGTACGTATCACGATATATCTTTATCTCTCGACGTGCAAGGCCCGGTCGGCGGAGGTGGATCGCCCGATGGACGACTCCACCCGGACCATGAAACGGATCGGCACCGTGCGGTCGAGCCGGGCCGAGGCGATCGACGACGCCACTCCCGTGCTCGACGTGGAGCCCTCCTTCGAGGGGCACGCGCCCCACGGCGAGCTGCGCGAACCCGCCCGGTCGCGCGAGCTCGTACGGGGCTCCCGGTGACCCGGTCGGCTATTCGTGTGCCATGTTCACGAACTCGGCGCGCTCGGGACGGAAGACGAGACGAGCGGTGCCGGTGGGTCCGTTCCTGTGCTTGGCGATGATGATCTCGGCGAGGGCGCGGTCGTCGGACTCGGGGTTGTAGACCTCGTCGCGGTAGATGAAGGCCACGACGTCGGCATCCTGCTCCAGACCACCGGACTCGCGCAGGTCGGCCAGCATCGGGCGCTTGTCGGTGCGGTACTCGAGCTGGCGGTTGAGCTGCGAGAGCGCGATCACCGGGCACTCCAGCTCACGGGCCAGGATCTTGAGGCCCCGGGAGATCTCCGAGACCTCGACCTGGCGGTTCTCCGAGCGACGGCCCGAGCTGCTGGGCGTCATCAGCTGGATGTAGTCGACCACCACCAGCCCGAGGTCGCCGTGGCGGGCGCGCAGGCGCCGGGCCTTGGCGCGCATCTCCATCACCGTGCAGTGGGGGTTGTCGTCGATGTGGAGCTGCGCCTCGGCCAACCGGCCCACCGCGTGGCTGATCTTGCCCCAGTCGGGCTCGGTGAGCTTCGCCGTCCACAGCCGGGTGGCGTCGACCCCGGCCTCCATCGAGAGCAGGCGCTTGGTCAGCTCCAACGCGCCCATCTCCATCGAGAAGAAGACGACCGGACGACCGGTCTGGGTGGCGACGTTGCGGGCCATGCCCAGCGCCAGGCTGGTCTTGCCCATGCCCGGTCGGGCCGCGAGGATGATCAGGTTCGAGCGCTGCAGACCGTGGAGCTTCTTGTCGACCTCGTCGAAGCCGGTGGGGACACCCACGAGGTCGCTGTCGTCGCCGTAGCGCGCCTCGAGCTCGTCGAGGGTCTCCTGCAGCGCGTCGCGGATGCCGACCATGGAATCGGAGACCCGCCGTTCGGCGACCTCGAACACGAGGGACTCGGCCCGATCGAGGGTCTCGGTCACGTCGTCGGACGTGTCGTACCCCATCTCGGCGATGTCACCCGCGACCCCGATGAGCCGGCGCAGCAACGCGAGCTCGTTGACGATGCGTGCGTAGTGCCCCGCGTTCGCCGACGCGGGCGTATTGGCCTGGATCTGGAGGAGCGCGGCGCGCCCGCCGATGCCGTCCAGCATGTCGGCCCGGCGCAGCTCCTCGGCCACGGTCACCGGATCGGCCGGTTCGCCCTGGCCGTGCAGCGACTGGATGGCCTCGTAGATGTGACCGTGGGCCGGCTTGTAGAAGTCGCTGGTCTCGACGTGACCCTCCACCGCGGCGGTGATGGCGTCGCGCGAGAGCAGCATCGCGCCGAGCAACGACTCCTCGGCCTCGAGGTTGTGGGGCGGCACCCGGCCGCTCGCGCGCCGACGTACCGATTCGATCGTCTGGACCACTGCCGCTCCCAATTCCGCCCTGGGTGTCATCCACCCACCCGCCGGCATCGATGCCCGCACGGCGGTTGAACTACGGAGCATGAGCCACCCACCCTGTGGATCGCTAGCCCGAAAACCCCGGTTTCTCTTGGGGACAGAGGCACGAGTTGTCCCCAGGCCTGGGGATGGCGAGCGTGGTGCACACCCCGTAGTGGAGCGCTGGGGTGTGACACTCATCCCCGGCGGCGCCGCAATTGCGAACGTCCCGGAGCCGGCTCCCTCCGGGGAGCGACTCCGGGACGCCCGGTGGACGAAGCTCGTCGGGGCGGGTCAGCCCTGGAGAGCCTTGGCCTTCGCCGTCTCGAACTCGGCGTCGCTGATCACGCCCTGCGCCTTGAGGTCGGCGAGGCGCTGCAGCTGGTCGGCGGTGCTCCCCGTGGTGCCGGCGGCCTGCTGGATGTACTGCCGCGCGGCGGCATCCTGGGCGGCTGCGGCCTGCTGGGCGTGCTCGGCCATCTTGTGACCGCGCACGATGAGGTAGAGCAACACGCCGAGATACGGGAGGATGATGATGCCGATGACCCAGGCGGCCTTCGCCCACCCGGACAGATCGTGGCTGCGGAAGAGATCGCTGAACACCACGATCAGCAGCCAGATCCAGATGAAGAACAGGAAGAACCAGAGCATCGACAGGAAGACCTGGCCGGAGCCGAAGTCGGAAGCGAGAGTGGGCATTCGTTCTCCTCGAAAAGTTGGCAGTGGTTGGTGAGGCTACGCACACTCCACGGCGGCGGCCTCACCCATTGCGGGTGAAGCTACGCCACGCGGCAACGGCGCGCCACCATCCCCCCTCGAACCGGTACCCCCGAATCGGCTCCGCGCTCCCGTTGCGCGTGGCAGGGTGGGTGATGGGCACCGTCCGGTCGTTGCTGGCCGACCTTCGTGCGGTCGCCACCCACGAACGGACCCAGGGCACCACCCGCCGACGGCCGGGCGACGCGGCCCGAGCCGCGCTCGCGGTAATGCTCCTCGTTCCGTTGGTGCTCCATGCCCACCACCCGACGGCCACCGAAGAGGCGGTCGTTCGGCTCTTCGACTCGATCCCCCACGGCGCCCGCACGCTGTTCCTGATCCTCTATCAGCTGGCGGCCCTGTGGGCCGTCGGCCTGCTCGTCGTGACGGTGCTGCTCCTGCGCCGTTGGCGACTGGCCCGCGACCCTCGCGGTGGCCGCCGTCGGAGCGTGGGTGCTGGGGCGGCTGATGGCGTTCCTGGTCCACGACAGCGGCCTCTGGAATGCGTTCCGGGTCACCTTCGATCTCAACGGCGCGCCACGGTTCCCGATGGTGCGCCTCTCGGTCGCAGTCGCGACCGTGCTCGTGGCCTCACCCCACCTGGCCCGGCCCACCCGGCGGTTCGGGCAATCGTTGGTCGCCCTCCTCGCCGTCTCCAGCCTCTACCTGTCGCGCGGGTTCCCCACCGACCTGCTCGCCGCCATCGTGCTCGGCTGGGGCGTCGCGCACGCGGTGGAGTACGTGTTCGGCACGCCCGTCGGACGACCGTCGGTCGGTCAGGTCGAGCAGGCGCTCGCCGCGCTCGGCGTCGACGTCGACGGTGTGCGCCTGGCCACCGAGCAGCCGGTGGGTCGCGCCGTGTTCACCGCGCAACGCGGCGGGGAGCGCCCTCCGGGTCATCGCGCTGGGCCGTGACGAGGCGGACGCGCAGCTGCTGTCCCGCGCGTGGCGCTACGTCGCCTACCGCGATGCACCGCCGACCCTCCTGCCCAGCCGGCGGGCCCAGGTGGAGTACGAGGCCTACCTCGCCCTCCTGGCCCGTGACGCGGGCGTCGACACGCCGCGGGTGATCCTCGCCGGCACGAGCGGGGCGCTCGCGCTGTTGGTGGTCGAACAGGTGCCGGGCACGCAGCTCTACGACCTCGCCCCCGCCGCGGTGTCCGACGGTCTCCTCGACGCGCTGTGGACCCAGCTCCGGCTCCTGCACAGCGCGCGCGTCGCCCACGGCAAGCTGGACGGCCGCCACGTGATGGTCGACGGCACGACGCCACGGTTGGTCAGCTTCGACTTCGCGTCCGGCAGCGCCCGCTTCCGCCAGACCACCGGCGACGTCGCCCAACTCCTGGCCGCGACCGCGGCCATCGTGGGCGCCGAACGGGCCGTCGCGGCCGCGGTGCGCGGCGTCGGGAGCGCCGTGGTCGCGTCGGCACTGCCGGTGCTCCAGGCGCCCGCGCTGTCGGGCTGGACCCACGACGCATTCGGGGGCCGTGCCCACCTGGACGACGCGCTCGACGAGCTCCGGCGGGTGGGCGCGGCGGCCACCGGGGCCGAGGCACCGGAGCTGCGACGCCTCTACCGGGTGCAGCCCCGCAGCCTGCTCATGGCTGTCGGTGCGCTGGTGGGCGTGGGCGTGCTCCTCAGCCGGGTCGGCGATCCCGTCGTGTTCTGGGACACGGTGAAGAACGCCGAGTGGGGCTTCGTGATCCTCGCCTTCGTGCTCGGCATCGCCACCGACGTCGCGTTCGGGATCACGTTCCTCGGCAACGTGCCGATCCGGCTCCCGGTGTGGCCGAGCATCGAGCTGCAGTCGGCGATGTCGTTCTCCAACCTCGCCGTGCCCGTCGCCGCCGACACTGCTCTCCAGGTGCGCTTCCTCCAGCGCAACGGGCTGGACCTGTCGTCCGCGGTCGCGGCCGGGGGGATCCTCAGCTCGGTGTCGGAGATCGTCGTGCAGGTCGGGTTGCTGTTCCTCGCCATCTGGCTCGCGCCCGACTCGATCGACTTCGGGCGCATCGACACCGACCAGATCGTCGTCGTGGTGCTCGGCGTGGTGTTGGTGCTCGGCGTGGCGGCCGCGGTGATGTTCGGCGTACGCCGGATACGTCACGCCGTGCTCCCCCCGATCCGCCGGGCGCTGGTGACGGTGTGGGGCGCGGTGAAGACGCCGAGCCGTCTGGCGCTGCTGATCGGCGGCAACATCGTCGCCCAGTGCCTCTACGCAGGCTCGCTGCTCGCGTGCCTCCACGCGTTCGGGACGAGCATCAATTTCTGGACGCTGCTCGCGCTGAACATCGGCATCTCGGTGATCGCCTCACTGGTACCCATCCCCGGCGGGGGGACCGCGGTCTCGGCCGTCGGCCTCGCCGGCATGGTGACCGCGTTCGGCGTGCCGGCCGCGGCGGCGTCAGCCGCGGTGCTCACCCACCAACTCGCGGTGACCTACCTGCCCGCCATCCCGGGCTGGTTCGCCACCAACGACCTGGTGAAGAAGGGCCTGCTCTAGCTATTCGGCGACGACCGCGACCGCGACCGCGACCACGACCTCGGCCGGCAGGCGGACCTGGACCTGGGCATCGCCCAACTCGCGGATCGGCTCGTCGAGCACCACCTTGCGGCGGTCGAGCTCGATGCCCGTCTGGGTGAGCACGGCGTCGGCGACGTCGGAGGCCGTGATCGAGCCGAACAGCTTGCCACCCTCGCCTGCGCGCGCCTTCACCTCGATGATCTGACCTCCGAGCTGCGCGGCGAGCGCCTGCGATGCCTCACGGTCGCGCGTCTCCTTGGCCTCACGGCTGCGTCGCATCGACTCGGACTGCGCCACCACACCTCTCGTCGCCTTGATCGCGAGACCACGAGGCACGAGGTAGTTGCGGGCATAGCCGTCGGCGACCTCGAGCAGGTCGCCCCGCTTGCCGAGCGTGTCGACGTCTTGGCGGAGCACGATCTTCATTCGACCGCCCCTTCGCCGTCACCCGGCGAGGTGGCCTCGACGACGTCGATCTCCACGACGTCGATGGCGGCCAGATCGCCGTTGGTGGTGGCGCTCTCGTCGATCGCGACGCTGGCCACGTAGTCGGACTCCACCGGCTCGGGCGCGCGCGGCGGCATCTCCTCGCGGAGCTCGCCGCGGTCACCGCGATCGCGACGACCACCCTTTCGCTGGGTCACCTGGCGCACGCTGTACGGAAGAAGTGCCATCTCGCGCGCGAGGCGGATCGCCTTCGCCACCTCGCGCTGCTGCTGGGTGGAGTTCCCGGTGACGTGCCGGGCGCGGATCTTGGCCCGCTCCGACATGAACCGCCGGAGCAGGTTGACGTCCTTGTAGTCGATCCACTCCACCTGCTCGGTGTTGAGGATCGAGATCTTCTTCTTCTGCGGCCGACGCCGGTCGGCCGCGGCGCTCTTGCTGTTGCTGCGCCGTTCTCTCGCCATCTCTACCTGCTCGCTCTCTGCTCACCGGGATACCCGGCTCGCGATCGTTCGCTCGCCACCTCTACCTGCTCGCTCTCTGCTCACCGGGATACCCGGCTCGCGATCGTTCGCTCGCCACCTCTACCTGCACGCTCTCTGCTCACCGGGATACCCGGCTCGCGATCGTTCGCTCGCCATCAGAAGGGCTCTTCGCCGAAGTCGCTGTAGGTCTCCGCGGGCGCGGGCGGGTTCCGCCGGCGCCACCACCGCCGGCGCCGCCGCCGGCGGCGCCACCACCACCACCGCCACCACCGAAGTCGCTGCCACCGCGACGCTCGTTGCGGGTGACCTGGGCGGTCGCCCAGCGCAGGCTCGGGCCGACATCGTCGGCCACGATCTCCACCACGCTGCGCTTCTCGCCGTTCTCGGTCTCCCAGCTGCGTTGCTCCAGGCGGCCGCTGACCACCACGCGCGAGCCCTTGCCCAGCGACTCGGAGACGTTCTCGGCCATCTCGCGCCAGCACACGACGTTGAAGAAGCTCGTTTGCTCCTCCCACTCCTGCGACTGGCGGTTCTGCCACCGCCGGCTCACGGCCACGCCGAACGACGCCTTGGCGGCGCCGCCGGTGGTGTAGCGGATCTCGGGATCACGCGTGAGATTCCCGACGATGGTCACGGTGCTGTCAGCCATTTCGACTTCCTCCCTCAGGCGTCCGACACGCCGGAGCCCGCGAGCTTCCCGTAGACGCTTTCCGGGATGCGGAGCACCTTGTGCCGGAGGACTTCATCAGCAAGGGAGAGCGTCCGGTGCAACTCGTCCATCGCCGCGGGCTCGGCCTTCGCCTGGAGGACCACGTAGTAGCCCTCCCAACGGTGCTTGAGCTCGTAGGCGAACCGCCGCTTCCCCCAGAAGTCGACCGGGCCGGGGACCGCGCCCTTCGACTCGATCAGTTGGGTGTAGCGGGCGACGGCGGACCGGATCGTCTCCTCTTCCAGATCCGCGTCGAAGATGACCATGACCTCGTACGGCCTCATGGGCCGACCTCCTTCGGACCGCGGCAACGGCCACGGGCGACCAACCTTCGCCGGGGCGAACCCGACACGGTGGGCGCAGGAATGCAATTGGTGCCGGCAACCGGCCAGCTCCCGAAGAGCCGTCCGACGACCGAACCAGTGGAGGCTAGCAGCCCCTCCTCGACACGACCTATCGACGACGAGGCTACGCCGGGGGTGTGACACCCATGGGCCCACCGGCGCGTGAGCGCGTCACGCAGGGCTGCACGCCGTGACCGGGCCCGCCGGAAGCTGGCCCTTCAGCGTCTCGATCGCGTAGACGTACGGACCGTCGGCCCGGTAGACGGGACACTGCTTCTCGGCTCTCGGGCAGGGCTTCATGAGACGGGTCGAGGTGCGCTTCCCGTCGTTGGCGAAGAAGCCGATGTCGAGCGGGACGGTGACCCCCGACATCGTGAACGCCGAATCACTCGGGCCCTGGAACACGAACAGCATGCCGTCGTAGGGACCGAGATCGGTGCGATCGCGAAGGCCGGCGACCCGCTGGTCGAGCGTGTCGGCCACCACGAGGTTCAGGCAGTGGTCGTAGCCCACCGCCGCATGGAGCGCACCCAACCCCTCGAACGGCGCCATCGCGGGCGTGGCCCGGTTCAGCACCGCGGACAGCGGGAGCC
Organism: uncultured Actinomycetes bacterium; assembly: GCA_963750045.1. GTDB lineage: Bacteria > Actinomycetota > Acidimicrobiia > IMCC26256 > DASPTH01 > DASUAS01. Next base: position 792,302 of record CAVVPD010000007.1, read on the forward strand.
CGCCGGCGTGAGGCTCGGGGTCGGCCACGGTGTCGAGCACCTTCACGACCCCGACCGCCAACACGATGGCGCCGAACGTGAGCAGGGAGATGGTGACGGCACGGCGACTCGACATTTCGCGTGAGGCTACGGGATCCCGCGTCGCGGAACCGATCGGTCGCAGCGGCGGCGCAGCCGGTCAGGCGGGCGCGTGCTCGACGGAGCCGTAGAGACCGAGGGCCTCCGAGACGGTGTCGGCCGCGTGGTACGTCTCGCCGCTCGCGGGGAACCGGCCGGCGCGCACGTCGTCGGCGAACCGCTCGATGCCGCGCGTGGCGTCGTTCTGCAGATCCGCGTACCGGCGGACGAACTTCGGGCGCACGCGGTCCTCGAACCCGAGGATGTCGTGGAACACGAGCACCTGGCCGTCGCAGTGTCGACCGGCGCCGATGCCGATGGTCGGTACCGGCACCGAGTCGGTGACCATCCGTGCGACCGCGTCGGGCACGCACTCCAGCACGATGGCGAAGCAACCCGCCTCCGCGAGCGCGACCGCGTCGTCGACGATGACTCGGGCCGCGTCGAGGGTCTTGCCCTGCACCCGGTAACCGCCGAATTGGTGGACCGACTGGGGCGTGAGCCCGAGATGGCCCATCACGGGGATCTCCGCGTCGAGGATCGCGCCCACCGCGTCGACCCGCTTGCGACCACCCTCGAGCTTGACCGCGCTGGCACCTGCCCGCACGAGCCGCGCGGCATTGCCGACGGTCTCGTCACGCGACCGGTGGTAGCTCATCCACGGGAGGTCGGCGACGACCAACGCGCGCGGCTTGGTGCGCGCGACCGCACCGGTGTGGTGCGCCATGTCGTCGATCGTGACGTGAAGCGTGTCGTCGTACCCGAGCACGACCATCGCCACCGAGTCGCCGACGAGGATCACATCGACCCCCGCGGCGTCGACCGCACGCGCCGACGGCGCGTCGTACGCGGTGACCATCACGAGCGGAGCTCCAGAACCTTTGCGCGCGACCACGTCGGGCACACCGAGTGCGCGTGGGCCGCCCTGCGGGGCGTCGGCCATCTCGTTTCCTCCACCGTCCAGGGCACCCTCGGCTCCCGGCGGCACCGCGAACACTACTGCAAGGTCGATTCCGCTGCCCGTCCGGCCCGCGTGCCGGTCGCGCCGGGCTTCGGCACGGGAGCCTGCCCGCCGTGACGGCGGCCGTGGAGCTCGCGTCGGGTGAGGAAGTTCCACCCGCAGTCAGGGCACACCTCCACGACGTAGCGGGCGAACTCGTCGTGGGCGGCCCCGAGACGCTCGAGCTCGCTGGGATGCACGATGCAACGCCCGTTGGCCTGGCGCAGGTGCTCGCCGTAGACGTAGGAGACGTAGCGCACGTGCCGAGCCGAGCAGACCGGGCACTCGTGCGCGGCGGGCTCGCCGACGTGGCGGGCGGCCCTGATCAGCTCCGGATGGGCGTCGCACACGTCGAGGCGTGCGACGCTGCCGCGATGCAGGTCGCGCAGGACGGCCTTTCGGGCCAGCGCGTAGTCGGTGTGCCGGCGCACCGGGCCACTGTACAAGCGGCCGGCGCCCCGCCCGGCAGCTCCCGGCGATCTGCCCCGCGTGTCCCTCGACACGTGCTCGGGTTTCTGTGTATACTCCGACTCGATATATCGGAGCGATATATCGAGAGACACTCACACCGCAACCCCCGGACAGGACGTCGCCCACGTGCTCGAGCTCGCCATCCTCGGACTGCTGAAGGAGCAACCGCTCCACGGCTACGAGTTGAAGAAGCGTCTGGGCGAGACGCTGGGCTCGCTGTGGGGGATCTCCTACGGCTCGCTCTATCCGGCGTTGCGTCGCCTGGAGCACGACGGCTCCATCGAGATCGTGGAGCCCGACACCGCCGCCGCGCCGATGCCGGCCACCGGTTCGCTCGACGGCGACCTCGCGGCGGCCCGGATCCGTCGACCCGCCAAAGCCACTCGCCGCACCCGGAAGGCGTACCGCCTCACGGAGCGCGGTGACGCCCGCCTCTCGCAACTGCTCCTCGACGACGACGTGAGCGGCGATGACGAGCGCACGTTCGCGTTGAAGCTCGCGTTCTGCCGTCACCTCGATCCCCAGTCGCGCCTCGAGCTGCTCGAGCGCCGCCGGGCCGCGCTCGCCGACCGCCTTTCCCGGGCGCGCCGCACCTCACCGGGTCGCGGCGACCGCTACACGCGCTCGCTCTTCGAGCACCGCGCCGACACCACCCAACGAGATCTCGAATGGATCGACACGCTGATCGCGGCCGAGGGCCCGGACGACGTCGCCGATCCGACCAACCCCGACCCTTCCCACCAACAGTTCTCCGAACAAGAAGGAGCCACCACATCATGAGTGGACGCGTCCGTGTCGCCATCGCCGGAGTCGGGAACTGCGCCAGCAGCCTCGTCCAGGGCGTCGAGTACTACCGCAACGCCGACCCCGCGGAAGACGTGCCGGGTCTCATGCACGTCGTCCTCGGCGGATATCACGTGGGCGACGTCGACTTCGTCGCCGCGTTCGACGTGGACGCCGACAAGGTCGGGCTCGACCTCGGCAAGGCGATCTCCGCCGGCCAGAACAACACCATCAAGTTCGCCAACGTGGGCCAGCTCGAGGTCGAAGTCCGGCGCGGTCCGACCTTCGACGGCCTCGGCAAGTACTACCGCGAGACGGTCGAGGAGTCGCCGGCCGCGCCGGTCGACGTCGCGCAGGCTTTGCGCGACGCCAAGGCCGACGTGCTCGTGAGCTACCTCCCCGTCGGATCGGAGGAGGCGCAGCGCTACTACGCGCAGGCGTGCCTCGACGCCGGGGTGGGCTTCGTCAACGCCATCCCGGTGTTCATCGCCAGCGACCCCGAGTGGGCGGCGAAGTTCGCGGCGGCCAACCTCCCGATCGTCGGCGACGACATCAAGAGCCAGGTGGGCGCCACCATCACCCACCGCGTGCTCGCCCGCCTCATGGAGGACCGCGGCACCAGCATCGACCGCACCTACCAGCTCAACTTCGGCGGCAACATGGACTTCAAGAACATGTTGGAGCGCAGCCGGCTCGAGTCGAAGAAGATCTCGAAGACCCAGTCGGTCACCAGCCAGATCGAACAGGGCATCGAGTCCGACAACGTGCACATCGGCCCGTCGGACCACGTGCCGTGGCTCGACGACCGGAAGTGGGCCTACATCCGCCTCGAGGGCCGAAATTTCGGTGACGTCCCGCTCAACATCGAGCTCAAGCTCGAGGTGTGGGACTCCCCGAACTCGGCCGGCGTGATCATCGACGCGGTGCGGTGCTGCAAGCTCGCGCTCGACCGTGGCGTCGGTGGCCCGCTCGCCGGCCCTTCGGCCTACTTCATGAAGTCACCGGCCGTGCAGTACCACGACGACGAGGCCCGCGAGCTCGTGGAGCGGTTCGCCGACGGCGAGTAGCCGCCACTCGTCAGTGCGCACGGACGCCCGCGCCGTGCGATGATCGACACGTGAACGCTGACACTCCTTCCGAACGCGAATTGCGCCTCCTCGGCGATCTGCAGGGGAAACGGGTGCTCGACCTCGGTTGTGGCACCGGTTCCGCCGCGATCACCTTCGCCCGCCACGGGGCGATGGTCATCGCCCTCGACGGGTCGGACGGGCGCCTCGCCGAGGCCCGCGCCCGGTCCGAGCGGGCGGAGGTGAAGGTCGAGTGGCGCAAGGGTGATCTCGCCGACCTCGCGTTCCTGAGGGCCGAGTCGATCGACATGGCCTTCAGCGCCGACGAGATCGCGGAGGTCGACGACGCGTCGCGCCTCTTCCGTCAGGTCCAACGCGTGCTCAAGCCCAACGCGCCGTTCGTGTTCTCCTACGAGCACCCGATGGGTCTGTGCATCGGAGCCTCGGGGGCGGTCGAGCGCTCCTACTTCGAGCCGGGCCCGGTCACCGTCGAACGCAACGGGAACTCCGTCGAGGTCTACGCACGCACGATCGGCGACGTGTTCACGGAGCTCGGTCGGGCCGGCTTCCGGGTCGACACCATCCTCGAACCGCGCCCCGAGGCGCAGGGCGCCACGGTCCCCGTCACCATCGTCTGGCGCGCCCGCAAGGAAGGCGCCTGACGGTCAGTTCGCGGCGGGTTCGACACCCCGTTCACACGCCCACGCCGCGAGGCGGCGACGCGCCTCCTCCTCGCCGATCGGCCCCTCGTCGAGGCGGGCCTCGAGCAGGAACTCGAGCGCCTCGCCCACGACCCGACCGGGCGACACCCCGAGGTACTCCATCACCTGACGGCCGTCGAGCGGCGGACGGATCGAGTCGAGCTCCTCCTGCTCGCGCAGCTCGGCGATGCGGGTCTCGAGATCGTCCATCCGGCGCTGCAAGGCACGCGCGCGGTTCTGGTTGCGAGTCGTGCAGTCGCAGCGCTGGAGGTGGTTGAGCTCGTCGAGCAGGTCGCCGGCGTCGCGCACGTAGCGCCGCACCGCCTTGTCGGTCCACCCCATGGCGTAGGTGTGGATGCGGAGGTGGAGGTACACCAGCTTCACCACCTGATCCACGACGTCGTTCGGGTACTTCAGTGCCCGCATGCGCTCCTCGGTCATCCGCGCTCCGACCACCTCGTGGTGGTGGAAGCTCACCCCACCACCCGCGAACGAGCGCGTCTTCGGCTTCCCGACGTCGTGGAACAGCGCTGCGAGCCGCACGACCAGCTCGGGACGGGTGTTGCGCACCACCGCGATCGTGTGCGCGAGCACGTCCTTGTGCGTGTGGATCGGGTCCTGCTCCAGACGCATCTGGTTGAGCTCGGGCAGGAACTCGTCGGAGAGGAGGGTCTCGGCGAGGAACCAGAGGCCGGCGCTCGGATCGTCGACGAGCAGGAGCTTCGACAGCTCGTCGCGGATGCGCTCCGCGCTCACGATCTCGAGCCGGTGGCGCAGCTCCCCGACCGCCCCGGTCATCGCCGCGTCGGGCTCGAAGCCGAACTGCGCGACGAATCGCGCCGCCCGCAACATGCGCAGCGGGTCGTCGAGGAACGACACCTCGGGTGCGAGCGGCGTGCGCAGCCGTCGGGCCGCGAGGTCGGCCGCACCGTCGAACGGATCGACCAGCTCGGGCACCGGAAGACGCAACGCCATCGCGTTCACGGTGAAGTCGCGGCGCGAGAGGTCGGTCGCGACGTCGTCGGAGTACCGCACCTCGGGTTTGCGACTCTCCGGTCGGTACACCTCGGCGCGGAACGTCGTGATCTCGATCACGGTGTCGCCCTTGCGACATCCGATCGTGCCGAACCGCTGTCCCTGGAGCCACACCGCATCGGCCCAGCCGCGGACGATCTGCTCCACGGCGTCGGGACGCGCGTCGGTGGTGAGGTCCACGTCGGGCGCCTCGCCGTCCCGCGTCACCCGGTCGAGGAACGCGTCCCGTACGCTCCCACCCACGAGGTAGCACTCGTACCCCGCTCCGGTGATCAGGCGCGCGAGCTGCTGCGTCGGGCTCGCAGGGTCGAGCAGCGGTTGGAGACGGGGCGGGATCACGGCCATTCCCACCATTGTCGTCCGCCGGGGCGTCGAAGCGGCGAAACATCCCCGCGTATCCCAACCGCACCGACCGCGCTCCACTACGTTCGGCTCGTGGAAGACGCACCTGCTTGCTCACGTCTGGGGTGCGACGAGTCGGCCGTCGCGGTCTTCGCGTTCGACGCTCGCGAGTCCCTCGTGTGGCTCGATCCCATCTCCACTCCCGGTCGCGGCGCCGGTGTGCTGTGCGAACGCCACGCCGAACGGCTCTCGCCGCCCCGCGGCTGGAACCTTCTCGACCGCCGCGCCCCAGAGGCCCGGCTGTGGACGGGCCGGCCTGCGGCGGCCACCGCCCCGACCCCCGCCCACACCGCCCGTCGCGAGCGGCCGGCCCGATCCCGACCGTGTGCGCCCCCGGGACTCCGCCTGCCCTTCGACGCGATGCCGGAGCCGGTGGCGGCCGTGTCCGCCGGCGACACGACCCCCCGCACCTGGTCGCCCCGCGATCGACCGGGCCCCGAATTCGAACGCGTGCTCGACGCCCGTACGCCGATGCTCGCCCGTGCCTTCGACTCGGCGCGGCCGACCGACGGCGCCTGACCGTCGAACCGCGTCAGGTCGGCCGGCTCGAGCTGACGACCGGCCCGGACTGGTGATCGGGCGGCGGCGGAGGCGTCTCCTGGGTCCGCTCGAGATCGGCGCGGTCGAGGGCGAAGCGCATCTCGCTCGGCACGTTCGCGTGGGCGACCGCGTCCTCACGCGCGACGAGGCTGTTGCGATAGAGCTGCACGAGGCTCTGGTCGAAGGTCTGCATGCCGTACAGGTCACCGTGGGTCATCTCGTCGTCGAGCTCGCCCAGACGCTCGGGATCCGCGATCCGTTCCGCCACCCGCGCGTTCACCACCAGCACCTCGAGCGCGGGAACGCGCCCACGTCCACCCGCTCGCGGGAGCAGCCGTTGCGAGACGATTCCGCGCAACGTGACCGCGAGCGACGAGCGCGCCTGGCGTTGCCGGTGCGGCGGGAAGAGCTCCACAAACCGGTCGACGGTGTCGATCGCGCTCACGGTCGACATCCCCGCGAACACGAGGTGCCCGATCTCCGCGGCCTGGAGCAACGCCCACGCGGCTTCGGCGTCGCGCAGGTCACCGAGCACGACCACGTCGGGATCCTGGCGCAGCGCGTGCTCGAGTCCCGAGACCGCGCTGGGCGTGTCGACCCCGACCTCGCGCTGGTCGACGATCGACCGCTTGTCGGGGTGGAGGACCTCGACCGGATCCTCGACCGTGACGATGTGGCCTTCGCGCTGGCTGTTGACGTGGTCCACCATCGCGGCCAGGGTCGCCGTCTTTCCCGACCCCGCGAGGCCGGTCACGAGCACGAGCCCGTGCTGTCCCTCGGCCAACGTGGGGACCGCGGGCGGCAAGCCGAGGGCCTCGAAGCTCGGGATGCCGGGCAGCACACGCCGCAGCACGAGACCCACCCAACCGCGCTGGCGGAAGGCACTCACCCGGAAGCGTCCGAGGCCGGCGATGCCGTACGTGAAGTCACACTCACCGGTGGCCTGGAACGTCTCAGCCCGGCCGCTCGGGATGATCCCCGCGGCCACGCGCTCGGTGTCGCTGGGCTCGACGGTGTCGAACGGGCCCTCGCGCAGTCGGCCGTCGACCCGGAGGCGGGGCCGCGATCCGACCTTCACGTGGACGTCAGAGGCCCCTTGTTCCACGGCAAAGCGCAGCAGTCCGTCCAGATCCAACAACGTGGGTGCCTCCGAGGCCCTTGTATCGGCGCCCGGCGCGGCCGTCTGTAGAGCTCCGGCGCGTGCCCGCCGCAGGTCACATGCCGACCATTACCCTGCTTCTGTGCGGCAGCAGACCCTGCGTTTCGGCGACACCTGGGCACGCATCGCGCCCTGGCGCGGCGGGGGCGGAGCGGCGCACCTCGTGGTGGGACCGGATGCGACCGTGTCGCCCACCGTGGTCCGGCGCTGTGTGGACCGGGCCCGGGCCTCGGGATACGACTCGGTGCTCACGAGCGCCGTCAGCCCGGCCGAATCGGGCGTGTTCGTCGACGCCGGCTTCTCGGTACGCGAGCGTCTCCACCTCCTCGCCCTCGACCTCCGCGACGCGCCGCGCGCCGTGTCGCTCCCCCTGCGCAAGGCGACGCGCCACGACCGGCCCGCGGTGCTCGCGCTCGACGACCTGTCCTTCGACGACTTCTGGCGCCTCGGCGTGGTCGGGCTCAAGGATGCCGTCGGCGCGACACCCACGAGCCGATTCCGCGTGGGGGACGACGCCGACGAACGCGTCGTCGCCTACGCGATCACCGGCTTGGCCGGCCACCACGGATATCTCCAGCGCATCGCGGTGCATCCCGACGCGCGCGGCCGCGGTTGGGGCCACGCGCTCGTCGCCGACGCGCTCGGTTGGCTGTGGAAGCACGGCACCGACCGCGTCTACGTGAACACGCAGCTCGAGAACCGCCGAGCGCTCGCGCTGTACGAGTCGTTCGGGTTCACGATCCTCCCGGCCGGCCTCAGCGTCCTCGGCCGGGCGTTGTGAACAGCCGCAAAGCGGTCGCGGGCCTCGTGCTCGCGACCCTGGTCGCGCTCGTCGCAACCCTGAACGGGGGACCCGCGAGGGCCCAGACGACTCCCGGGCCGAGCTTCGTCCTCACCGGCCAGAGCCCGTGGACCCAACCGGGTGGCCTGATCCTCTTCCGGCTCCACGCGACCAACGTCCCGGCCGGCTCCGAGGTCTCGCTCACGGTGCACGACGCGCTGCGGTCACGAACGGCGTTCGACGACAGCGTGAACGGCGGCCGCCTGCCTCCCACCCGCGGGCTGTCCGACGTGTCGTTCGACAGCTTGCACACCGATCCCGCCACCGGCGACCGGGTGCTCGTCTACCCCACCGCGACGCTCACCGGTGGGGGCGTATACCCACTCGAGGTCGACCTGCGCAGTCCCGCCGACGAGTCGATCGCACACTTCGTGACCCACGTGGTCATCGCCGACGTCGGTACCGACGGCAAGCTCACGGTGGGCGCTCCGCTGCACGTCGCGTGGATCTGGCCCCTACGGGCAGATCCCGCGTACGTCGCCGGGAAGTACCCGATCAACCCGACCACGCTCGGGGACCTGCGGCCCACGGGAAGGCTCGGTCGCCAGGCGCAACAGCTCGCGGCGAACACCGACGTACCCCTCACCCTCGCCCCGAGCCCCGAGACCCTCGACGCGTGGCGCGACCTCGGCGCCAAGCTGCCCGAGCTCGCGCCGGGAGCGGCGGCACTGCAACTCACCGCCGCTCGCAACCAGGTGCTGGCCGGCCCGTTCGTGCCGCTCGACCTGCCCTCGGTGCTCGGCAACGGGCTCGCCGGGGTCGTGAACTCCGAGCTGGCCCGCGGCATCGTCACCCTCGAGAGCTTCTTCGGTACCCACCTCGACCCGAGCACGGCCCTGCCGGGCCCGCTCGACGACGCGTCGCTGCGCCTGCTCCAGAACGCCAGCGCCCGGCAACTCGTCGTCGAGGGCGACGCGCTCACACCCGTGAGCGAGCGATACACGCCCGCGCACCCCTACAAGATGCAGGCGGTGGCCGGCGACGACGCCACCGCGGTGACCGTGCTGGCGACCGACCCCGGGTTCGAGAAGTTCCTCTCGGGTGACGACCCACCCGCGCTGCGCGCCGCACACCTGCTCGCAGGCCTCGCCCTCGTCGCCCTCGAACAACCCAGCCTCAACCGCGGGATCGCCATCGCCAACCCCGACCGCTGGGACGCCGACCCGACGTTCGTGACGGCAGCGCTGGCCGGCCTGCGGGGCAACCCGCTGCTCGAGCCCGACACCGTGGCGAGCCTGCTCGACGCGGTCCCGACCGCGACGGTCGACGACGCCGCCGACGGCGCCCCCGTGTACCGGCAGGTCTCCCCGTACGCGGCGCCGGCGACACCGGTCAGCCTGGTCCAGTACCAGCGGGGGGAGAGCGACACGCAAGCGGTGGCAACGCTCGTGGGCGCAGACGACCCGCGGACGACCCGGGACGAGCGTGCGCTCGCGACATCGGTCGCCGCCGACTGGCAGAACGCCGACGGTAGGGGTCGCCGCGCGAGCCCTGCTCGCCAGCATCGGCGACTCCGTGAACGGCTTCCTCCGCCAGATCAAGGTGCAACCGCGCGGCACGATCACCATCACCTCCAGCAAGGCCGAGATCCCCATCGGGTTCCAGAACACGAGTGACCAGGACGTCACCGTGCACCTGAAGCTCGAGAGCGACCGGCTCCTGTTCCCCGACGGCGCCGAGCGCACCGTCGTCCTCCCCAAGAACCGCAGCACGACGGTGCGGGTCACAGTCGAGACCCGGGGGTCGGGGACGTCGCCGGTGCAGATGTCGGTGACGACCGCCGACGGCCTGACCATCGGCAACCCGACGACGATCAAGGTCCGTTCGTCGTTCGTGAGCGGGGTCGGGATCTTCCTGACCGTGGGCGCCATCGTGTTCCTCGCGCTCTGGTGGGGCTGGGACATCCACCGGCGGCGCAAGCGCCGCGGCCCCAAGCCCCGCAGCCCGCGGTCGCTCGCGACGCCGTCCGGGCAACCGGCGTGACCGAATCTCCGTCCGGGCACGGAGCCGGTTCTCCGTCCGGGCACGGAGCCGGTTCTCCGTCCGGGCAGGGAGACCTCGATCCCGACGAGGTCGGCCTCAACGAGCCCGGGAGCAATCCCATCGAGGTGGAAACGTCGCTCGTGCGGTCGAGCGCAGTCGTTGCGGTGGGCACCGCGCTCTCGCGCGTCACCGGGTTCGTGCGGATCGCCGCCATCGCCTACGCGCTCGGCGCGACCACCCTCGCCGGTACCTACAGCTACGCGAACGAAGCGCCGAACATCGTCTACGAGTTGCTGCTCGGTGGCGTGCTCACCGCGACGCTCGTCCCGCTCTTCGTCAAGCACTTCGAGTCCCGCGACGACGACGCGGCGAGCGCGATCTTCACCGTCGCCATGCTCGCGCTCGCCGCGATCACCATCGTCGGCGTCGTGGCCGCGCCGTGGATCGTCGACCTCTACACCCTGAACGTGCACGGTGGGAACGTCGCCGCGCAACAGGAGCTGGCGACGTCACTGCTCCGTCTCTTCATGCCACAGATGCTGTTCTACGGCATCGTCACCCTCGCCACCGCCGTGCTCAACGCGCGCCGGCGCTTCCTCGCTGCTGCCTTCGCGCCCGTGCTCAACAACGTGGTGGTCATCGCGGTGTTCCTCGCGCTCCCCCACATCGCCGACAACACGCTCACCGTCCGCAGCGTGCTGGACGACGACGCGCTGGTGCTGCTCATCGGCCTCGGTACGACGGCAGGCGTCGTCGTGATGGCGCTCGCGCTGCTCCCCCCGCTCGCTCGCCTCCACCTCCAACTGCGATTCCTGCCCGCGTGGCGTCATCCAGCGGTGGCGGCCATGTTGCGACTGTCCGGGTGGACCGTCGGCTACGTCGTCGCCAACCAGATCGCGCTGCTGGTGGTGACGGTGCTCGCCAACGGGACCGACGGCGGTCCGTTCATCTACATCAGTGCGTACGCGTTCTTCCAGTTGCCCCACGGGCTCTTCGCGGTGTCGCTCATGACGACCTTCACGCCCGAGATGGCCAGCGCCGCGGCCCGCGACGACCTCGTGGCGCTCCGCGCCCAGTTGTCGCGCGGCTTGCGCCTCGCTGCGGTCGTCGTGGTCCCGGCGGCGGCGCTCTACCTCGGGCTGGCGCGACCGATCATCGTCGCGTTGCTCCAACGCGGAGCGTTCTCCGGTGGTGACGCGTCGATGGTCGCCGACACCCTCGTCATGTTCGCGGTCGGGCTCCTCCCGTTCTCGATCTATCTCTTCGCAATGCGCGCGTTCTACGCCCGCCACGACACGTTCACGCCGTTCTGGATCAACTGCATCGAGAACGGGCTGAACATCGCGCTGGCGTTCCCCCTGTACGCGTGGTTGGGGATCCCCGGCCTCGCGCTGGCGTTCTCGCTCGCCTACTTCGCGGCCGCCGCCCTCGCGCTGTTCGTGTTGAGCGAACGCCTCGACGGGATCGACGGTCGTCGTCTCGCGGTCACCATCGCCAAGGTGCTGACCGCGGGTGCCGCCGTGGCCGGGGTGGCGTGGGCCGTGGGCGAGCTCATCGGTTGGTCGAGCTCGGTCGCCGCGTTCGCCTCCGTCGCCGTGGGCGGGATCCTGGGTGCCGTCGCCTACCTTGTGCTGTTGGCGCTCTTGCGGGTCGAGGAACTGGCGGCGCTCACCGCGCTGCTCCCGGGGCGCCGCCGGGGCGCGAGCCCGAGCGCAGCGCGTGTAACGATCGCACCCACCGGACGAGAGGCCGACGTGAGCATCAGACCGACGTGAGCATCAGAGTCGTCACCGACAGCAGCTGCGACCTGCCCCAGTCACTGGTCGACGCGCTGCGCATCGAGATCGTGCCGCTCACCATCCGCTTCGGCGACGAGGAGCTCGTCGACCGCGACGAGCTCAGCACCGACGAGTTCTGGTCGCGTCTCGAGCACTCCAAGGTCCTGCCCGAGACGGCCGCACCGTCGGCGGGCGCGTTCGAGACGAGGTTCCGCGAGCTCCAGGCGCGCGGCGCCACCGGGATCGTCTGCATCAACCTCTCGTCACACCTCTCGGCCACGATGCAGGCGGCGCAGGTCGCCGCCGCCGCGGTGTCGGGCGATGTCCCGGTGCAGGTCATCGACTCGCAGAGCGCGTCGATGGGTCTCGGCAACCTCTGCCTGACCGCCGCCCGGCGCGCCGCCGACGGCGATTCGCTCGAGTCGATCGTCACCGAGGTCGTCAACCGGCGCGACCGGACCAAGCTCTTCGCCACCCTCGACACGCTCGAGTTCCTGAAGCGGGGCGGCCGGGTGGGCAACGCCCGCGCGCTGTTCGGCACGGTGCTCTCCATCAAGCCCGTCATCGAGATCCGCGAGGGCGTCGTGGAGGAGGCCGGCAAGGTGCGGACCCGATCCAAAGCCTTGAAGCTGCTCGCGGCGAAAGCCGCCGAAGGGAAGATCGAGCACCTCGCGGTGCTCCAGGGCAACGCGCCCGACCTCGACGAGCTGCTCGCGTTGCTCGACCCGATCTTCCCTCGCGACGACATCATCACCGGCGTGGTCGGGCCGGTCATCGGGACCCACGCGGGGCCGCGGGTCATCGGAGTGACCTTCCAGGTCGTCCGCTGAGCGCCACAATGCAGTCGTGGAGCTGACCACCCCGGGGCGGATCCTCGGAGGCAGATACCGACTCGTGCAGCCGCTCGCGCGGCGGCATGGCGACGGTCTGGATCGCCGACGATCCCGTGCTGTCCCGGCGCGTCGCGATCAAGATCCTGCGGGCCGACCTCGCCCTCGACGAGGACACCCGCGCCCGTTTCCGCCACGAAGCGATCGCCGCGGCACGTCTCTCGCACCCCAACATCGTCTCGACCTATGACACCGGCGACGACGACGGCATCGCCTACATCGTGATGGAGCTGGTCGACGGCCCCACCCTGCGCCACCTCATCGACCAGCGCGGCGGCCTCCCGGTCGCCGAGGTGATCCGCGTCGGCAAGCAGGTGGCCGACGCGCTCGACGCCGCCCACCGCGCCGGCCTCGTCCACCGCGACGTGAAGCCGGCCAACGTGCTGGTGCCGCCGAGCGGTCCGGTCAAGGTCACCGACTTCGGCATCGCCAAGGCGGCCGGGGGCGACGATCTCACCCGCACCGGCACCGTGATGGGCACCGCCCGCTATCTCTCGCCGGAACAGGTCAACGGGCGCCCCACCGACGCCCGCACCGACGTCTACGCCCTCGGCCTGCTCCTCTTCGAGGCGCTGTGCGGTCATCCCCCGTTCGGGGGCGACACCGACATCGCCACGGCGATGGCCCGCCTCACGACCTCGGCGCCGGCCATCCGCGTCGAGCGGCCCGAGGTGTCGAGCGCGCTGGACGACGTGATCCACCGCTGCATGGCGCGCCAGCCGTCGGCGCGCTTCTCGACCGCGGCCGACGTACGCGACGCCCTCGACCACGCGCGGATCGATCCCACCGGAGCGATCCGCAGCCCGGTCGCGCCCCGGCCGGGGCCACGGCCCGTGCCGGCCGCGCCCGCCCTTACCCGACCGGCCGCGCCCGCGCCACGGCCGGCGCGGCGGCGCAGGCGTCGCCTGGGCTGGCTCTGGTTCGTGCTCGTGCTGATCGTCGCGGTCGCGGGTGGGGTGGCCGCCTATCTCCTGGTGAGCGACAGCTCGTCGAACCCGGGGAACTCGAACGGCGGCGCGGCGGCGTCCGCCTCTCCCGCGAGCCCGCCCACTCTCACCCCCAGCTCGTTCGATCCCCTGGGCGACCTCAGCGAGGACCCCGGGGGCGTGGGCAAGGCCGTCGACGGCAACCCGGCCACCGCCTGGAGCACCGACCAGTACAACCAGTTCCCCGACGGCGCGAAGAACGGCGTCGGCCTCGCGTTCGACCTCGACGGCACCTACGACGTCCACCGGGTGATGGTCGAGACCCAGGAGAGCGGCTGGGGCGCTGCGATCTACGTCAGCGACCGGCCGGTGGGCGAGCTCACCTCGCTGGGCGACTGGGGCCCCGTGCGCGCCGAAGGCCGCAACCTCAATCGTTCGGCCATCTTCGACACCGGCGCGGCGAAGGGCCGTTCGGTGCTGCTCTGGCTCACCCAGCTGCCTGCCGGCCCGAACGGCCGGCACTTCGTGGACGTCACCGAGGTGACGGTTGCGTGACGACGACACGGAGCTCGTCGATCGCGCGGCGCGCGTGGTGACCGTCGTGCCCTCGAACGACTGCTCGACCTGCACGCCGACCGCATCCACGCGGTCTGCCGGCGCATCGTCGGCCATCCGGAGGACGCGCTCGACGCCACCCAGGAGGCGATGATCGCGATCGCGCGTGGCATCGCCCGCTTCGACGGTCGCGCCGCGTTCAGCACCTGGTGCTACCGGGTCGCAACCAACGCCGCGCTCGACGAGCTCCGCCGCAAGCGACGGCGCCCGCTCCCCGCGGATCCCACCCGTCCGACCGCAGCCGAACCCGCGAGGCACGGGCCCTCGCTCGAGGAACGTGTCGGGACTCGCCTCGACGTCGACGCCGCGTTGGCGATGCTGCCCGACGAGTTCCGGGTCGCGGTGGTGCTGCGGGACCTGTGCGACCTCGACTACGCCGAGATCGCCGATGCCCTCGACATCCCCCCCGGCACGGTCCGCTCCCGCATCTCCCGGGGCCGGGCGCTCCTCGTGGAACACCTCGAGCCGAAGGCGGCCGGGAACCCCGACCCCGTGCCCCGACGTCAGAACGACGATGGCTGACGACGATCCGCGCGACGATCGCCTCGGGGCATGGCTCGAGGTCGCCCCGCTCGACGACGTGACGCGCCGTCGTCTGGTGTCGACCGCCCTCGCGTCGAGCGGACCACGGCGGCGCACGCCGGCACACGCGGCGCGCTGGATCGTGGCAGCCGCAGCCATCGTGGTCGTCCTCGTGCTCGGCCTCGCGTTGCTCACCGCGCCGGGCGGGCACGACGACCAGCAGGCGTCCACCCCGGCCGGCACCTCCGCGCTCGACCGGCAATCGACGCGACCGTCCGTCCCCCCGGCCGGCTCCGCCGACTCCGCACCGACGAACGCGACGACCCCGCCGGTCGACGTCGGCGACTTCGGCGATCTCTCCGTCGCCGCCAACCTCGACCGGCTCCGGGTCGCGTTGGAGTCGGGCGTCCCCTCGTCGAGCCTGGCCGCGGACGGCGCCCGCGCGACCTTCGGATTCGACGCGTCGAATTGCCGGGGTCGACTCCCCGACGGCACGGTCACGGCGCTGGCCACCGGGACGCTCGACGGTCGCCCCGCGGTCGCGGTGCTCACCACGCTTGCCGACGGCAGCCGTTCCGTCGATGCGCTGCTCAGCGCTCCGTGCGAGGTGCGCCCCCTCTCGTGACCCGTTCCGCGGCGGCGGACACGGGGTACGCTCCGGTGTCCGCAAGCGCCGGACGCCTGGGAAGGGAGCGCGCCGTGGCCGACTGGACAACCGATGCCGTCGACACCCTCGAGAACGTCGTCGCCGCGGTACGCGACAAGACCGTCGTCCCCGCCCAGAAGGCCACCAAGGCGGTCGTCTTCGGCTTGCTGGTCGCCTTCTTCGGGCTGACCGCGGCGTTCATGCTCGCCATCGCGCTCTTCCGGGTGCTGGTGGTGCTCACCGGTGAGGTCTGGGCCTCGTACCTGATCCTGGGCGGAATCTTCGTCCTCGCGGGGGCGTTCGCGTGGATGCTGCGCTCATCGCGAAACGAGGACGCGAATGCCTGATCCCCACGAGCTGGTCATCGTCGGCTCCGGTCCCGCCGGCCTGACCGCCGCGGTCTACGCCGGGCGGGCCAACCTCCGACCCATCGTCGTCGAGGGCATCGGCGCCGGCGGCCAGCTGATGCTCACCACCGACGTCGAGAATTACCCCGGCTTCCCCGACGGCATCCTCGGCCCCGAGCTCATGATGAAGTTCCGGGAGCAGGCAGAGCGCTTCGGCGCCGAGTTCGTCACCGCCGACGCTGACCGGGTCGACCTCTCCGGCGAGCCGTTCCGCGTGTGGATCGGGGAGCGGGAAGTCCGCGCCCGCTCGATGATCATCACCACGGGCGCGTCGGCCCGCATGCTCGGCTTGCCGTCGGAGCAGCGACTGCTCGGACACGGTGTGTCCACGTGTGCCACCTGTGACGGGTTCTTCTTCCGGGAAAAGCCGATCGCGGTCATCGGCGGTGGTGACAGCGCAATCGAGGAGGCGATCTTCCTCACCAAGTTCGCGACGACCGTCACCATCATCCACCGGCGCGACGAGCTGCGCGCCTCGAAGATCATGCAGGACCGGGCGTTCGCCAACCCCAAGATCGAGTTCAAGTGGAACTCCGCGGTGAGCGACGTCATGGGCAACGGGTCGGTGGAAGCGGTGCGCCTCCAGGACACCGTCACCGGCGCGGAATCGGATCTCGAGGTGCAGGGTCTCTTCGTCGCTATCGGCCACGACCCGAACACCGCGTTGTTCGAGGGTCAACTCGACCTGGACGACAACGGGTACATCGTCACCGAGCCCGACTCGACGCGCACCTCGGTCGACGGCGTGTTCGCCGCGGGCGACGTGCAGGACCACGTGTTCCGCCAGGCGATCACCGCATCGGGGTCGGGCTGCATGGCCGCCATCGAGGCCGAGCGCTGGCTGGGCGAGCACGCGCACGCGGCCGCCGCGGGCTGAACGCCGACGCAACCTCCCGGAATGCCGGCACCCTCCCGAGCGTTGGTGGCCACTAGCCGGTCGGTAGACTCGACCGACCTCAGGAAAGGACCCCCCGTGGCCGACGACATCCTCAATCTCTCCGACGCGACGTTCGACGAGGCCGTGGGCGGCTCCGACACCCCCGTGCTGGTCGACTTCTGGGCCGAGTGGTGCGGGCCGTGCAAGATGATCGCCCCCACCCTCGCCGAGATCGCGACGGAGCAGCGGGGCAAGCTCACCATCGGCAAGCTCAACGTCGATGACAACCCCGACACCGCGCGCCGGTTCGACGTCATGAGCATCCCGACGCTGCTGGTGTTCAAGGACGGCAAGCAGGTGAAGCGCCTCGTCGGCGCCAAGGGCAAGGGGCAACTGCTGCAGGACCTCGCCGAGTTCATCGCTTGAACGAACCGGCCGTGCTGCGGCCGGGCAGCCGCGGCGAAGCAGTCCGCGACCTCCAACTCCGGCTGGGCGCGCTGGGTCACGAGTTCCCGAGCGTCGAGTTCGGTGAGTACGGCCCCTCGACCGAGCAGATCGTGCGCACCTTCCAGGAGGCGCGCGCGGCCTGCGGGTCGACGGGCTCTGTGGTCCCCAGACCTGGGCCGCGGTCGTGGAGAGCGGCTACCGCATCGGTGATCGCCTGCTCTACCGCACCCGGCCGATGCTGCGCGGTGACGACGTCGCCGAGCTCCAGCGCCGCCTCAACGGACTCGGGTTCGACGCCGGCCGCGAAGACGGCATCCTCGGGGACGACACGACGACGGCGCTGACCGAGTTCCAGCGCAACATGAACCTGGTCACCGACGGCATCTGCGGGCCGGCGACGATCGCGGTCCTCGACCAGGTCGGCACCCTCTCCGAAGGATCGGTCGCCAGCGTGCGAGAACGCGAGGCCCTGCGGCGCGGTCCGCACCGCCTGTCGGGGCGCCGGGTCTTCGTGGCCGCGTCCCCCGGCTTCGAGGCACTCGCCGGCGCGGTCGTGCACGAATTGCTCGAGGTCGGCGCCGCCGCGGCCCTCGACACTTCCGGCGCCGCGGACTCCGAGTTGGCGGCGGAGGCCAACCGCTACACCGCCGACCTCTTCCTGGCCTTCCGGCCGGGCGACACCCCGGGGTGCCGGTGCAGCTACTTCGAATCGGGTCGCTTCCGGTCGGAGGCCGGGCACGCGGTGGCGCAGGCGGTGAGCGCCGAGCTGGCGCCGGTGCTCGGGGGTGACGCCTGCGTGGCCGGCCGCGCCTACGCCGTGCTGCGCGAGACCCGCATGGCCGCGGTGATCTGCGAGCCGGTCGCCCAGGTAGACGTCGACGGCATGCGCGCGCTGGTGAGCAGGGGTGCCGACGTGGCCCGGGCCGTCGTGCGGGGCGTGCGTCGCGGCGTCGAGCAACCACCGGCCGCGGGCGACGCCGGGTAGCCCCGAGCATCCCTATTTATTTGTGCGCGCAACTATCTGCCGCGCTCAGCTCGCCGTCACGACCCCGTCGGTCATGACCCGGTAGATCCGCTCGAGGTCTTCGAGCGTCGAGAACTCGATCACGACCTTCCCGCGCGCGCTCCCCATGGAGATCTTGACCCGCGTCTCGAGGTGGTCCCCCAACAGCTCCTCGAGCTCGAGCAGGCCGGGGGGCCGAAGCGGCCGGCGGGTCGCTTCGGCCCCACCGCCGGACGCGTCGGCCGCACCTGCGGCGCCGTTCTCGCCCTGGTGCTCGCGCACCGCCTCCTCCACGGCACGCACCGAGAGGTCCTCCGTGACGATCCGCTTGGCCAGGACCTCCTGGAAGCTGCGGTCGGGGCTCCCGAGCAGCGCCCGCGCGTGTCCCATCGACAGCTTGCCCTGCTGGAGCAGCTTCTGGATGGCCGGCGGGAGCTGCATGAGCCGCAGCGTGTTGGTGACCGTCGTGCGGCTCCGCCCGACCCGCGCCGCGACGTCGTCGTGGGTCAGACCGAAGTCCTCGATGAGCTGCTGGTAGGCCGCGGCCTCCTCGAGGGGGTTGAGGCTGTCACGGTGGAGGTTCTCCACCAACGCCTGCTCGAGCGCCGCGGCATCGTCGGTCTCGCGGACCAACGCGGGAATCGTCTGCAGACCGACCCGCCGTGCAGCACGCCAACGGCGCTCCCCCGCGATCAGCTCGTACGTCTCGCCGCCCTCGCCACCCATGGTGGGCCGCACGAGCACCGGTTGCAGCACACCCACCTCGCGGATCGAGTCCGCCAGCAGCGCCAGCGCCTCCTCGTCGAAGTGGTCGCGCGGTTGGAACCGGTTCGGCCGGATCGACGCCAGGGGCAACTCGTCGAGCCCGCCGAGCTCGGTGCCACCCTCGGTCCCACCCGGCGGGATGAGCGCCCCGAGTCCCTTACCCAGTCCGCCGCGTCGCGCCACCACTCACCTCTTTCGCCAAGTTCCGATATGCCGTCGCGCCCCGCGAGGTCGAGTCGAACACGATCACCGGCTGCCCGAAGGACGGGGCCTCCGCCAGGCGGACGGTCCGGGGCACGACGGTCTTGTAGACCTTGTTCCCGAAGTGCTCGCGGACCTCGGTCTCCACCTGCTCGGCCAGACGGGTGCGTGCGTCGTACATGGTGAGGATGATCCCGCGCACGTCGAGCGAGGCGTTGAGGCTCGACCGCACCAGGGCCACGTTGCGGAGCAGTTGGCCGAGGCCTTCGAGCGCGTAGTACTCGCACTGGATCGGCACGATGACGTCGTCGGCGGCAGCCAGCCCGTTGACCGTGAGCAGGCCCAGCGACGGGGGACAGTCGATGAGCACCACGTCGTACTCGGATCGCACCACGTCGAGCGCCCGCTTCAGCTTCAGCTCCCGGCTGAACGCCGGCACCAGCTCGATCTCGGCGCCCGCGAGATCGAGGGTCGCCGGGATGACGAAGAGGTTCTTCAAGCTGGTCGGTTCGACCGCGTCGAGTGCGGGCGTGTCCTGCATGAGGACGTCGTAGATCGAGGCGCCTACGTCGCGAGGGTTGATCCCGAGTCCCGTCGAGGCGTTGCCCTGGGGATCGAGGTCGACCACCAGGACTCGCAGCCCCGACTCCGCCAGGGCCGCGCCGAGGTTCACCGCGGTGGTCGTCTTGCCCACGCCGCCCTTCTGGTTGGCGATGGCGATGACGCGCGGTATCTCGAGCGGGACGGGCTCCCCGTCGGCGGCCGCGTCCTGCCCGACCTGCTCGTCCGCCTCCGCCTCCGGCTCCGGTGGAGCTGGCACCTCCGGCGCTGGGGCAGCGGCAGCCGGCTCCACAACGGTACGGATCGGCTCGGGGCTGGGCACGGGGGCCGGCTCGGGATCCGGACTGGGCACGGGTCGCGGTTGGGGTACGGGCGCCGGTGGGATCGGGTCGGGTGGCGCAGGCGCCGGCTCCGGGTCGGGGAGCGGTCGCTCGGCGCCCGCCGGCCCAGGGGCGGGGCTCGGTGGTTCAACCGTCGACGACGGGGCGGCACTCCAGGGAACCCGTGCCGTCACCACGGGCTCGGATTCCTGCTCGGGGGGAGCGTCGGAATCATCGGTCGGAGCCGGGGGCCGTGCTCCCAGTGCAGCAGGTTCCGAGAAGTCCTCGTCCGGACGGCGGCGGCCGAACAGGCGCCGGCGCGGTCGTTGATCACTGAATTCGTCCGTCATTGACCGTCCAAGAGAGCGTCAGGACCGAATGCTCATCCTCGACCACCAGCGCTGCCGGGTCAAGGATGTTCCACGTGAAACACCGGGAAAGTCTCGATCCAGAGGCGAGACCGTTCCACGTGGAACAGTACTCGCCTCAGCGCCAGAGAGGACGCTTTCCGGGAACTCCTTCACGCCGCGGCCACCGATCGGACGTCTCAACGTCCAACCGTGCGCTCATCGCGCCCGTCTCGGCACGCCGAATGAAGCGCGGGGATCCGAACCCGAGCTCGGCCATCCCTTCGACCGGCCAGCGTTGCTCGCCCGCCGCATCGGGCGGCTCGGTCACCACGAGCCGCCCGGACGCCCGGAGGAAGCCGACGGCGCACTCCGCGGTCACCGCGGGGGCCGCGAACGAGCGCGCGACGACCAGATCGAACCCACCTCGTAGTACCGGTTCTCGGGCGAGCCGCTCGGCCCGGCCACAGACGACGACAAGGCGATCACGGAGACCCAGGCGTTCCACCGCGTGCTCCAGGAACGCGCAGCGACGCTGCTGCGAGTCGAGCAGCGTCCCGAACGCATCGGGCCACTGCTCGGCGAGCACGAGACCGGGGACTCCCCCGCCAGCGCCGAGATCCAGGAACTGCCCACCGAACGACCCGATCGCGGACGCGAGATCCTGGGCGTGCGCGTGGTGGCGTGTGACGGGTCCCGGCCCGAGGAGCCCGAGCCCCCGGGACTCCTCCAGCACCGAGAGCAGCTCGGCTCGGTCCATCAGAGGCACCGGGCCGGTGTGGGAATCGCCAGGACCTCGACCGGGCGTCGGATCAGGCCGGGCGCAACACCACGCGGCGTCGGGGGTCTTCGCCTTCTGACTCCGTCGCCACCCCAGCGATCTCCGCGGCGGTGTCGTGGACGACCTTCCGGTCGCTCGCGGACATCGGCTCGAGCGCCTGCACCCGTCCGGTCTCGATCACCTTTTCCGCGAGGGAACGGGTGAACTCGGCAAGCGCTTCGCGACGCTTGGCCCGGTAGCCGGCCACGTCGACGTGGATGCGAACGCCGTGGCCGTCGGTCTGGCGTTGCACGACGGTGCGGACGAGCTCCTCGATCGCGTGGAGGGTTGCGCCCTTCGGCCCGACGAGCAGGCCCAGGTTCTCGCCGGTGACCTCGACCACGACCACGTCGTCGTCGATCACGCTCTTCGCGCTGGCGCCCAGCTCGAAAGTGTCGACGAGTCCCTGGGTGAAGACCTCGGCCGCCTCGGCCTGCTCCTCGATCGGTACCTCTCGCTCGGTGGTTTCCACGGTGCTCCTCTGTTGCTCGTTGTTGCGCGAACTTCCCGAACCCGAGTTGCTCCCGGACCCGCCGTCATGCCCGCGGCCACCGTTCCCGCCGCCTCTCCCGCCTCGACGACGGCGGCTCGACGACGCCGTGGCGCTCTCGCCCTCCGGGCGGTGACCGGCGGAGCCCCCCTTGCGGCCGCCACTCCCGCCGTTGGCGTTCCCGCCATTCCCGCCTCGCGCCGTGTCGCTGCGCGGCCGCGATGAGCCGCGCCCCTTCCGTCGCTGACGCTCCCCGGGCTTCTCCCGCGAGATCGGCTTCACGCGTGCCCGGATCCTCCCCTCACTGCTCCCGAGGCGCCCGAGAAAGCCGCTCTTGGGCTCCTCCAGCACCTCGTACTCAACGTCGTCCTCGTCGACACCCAGCTCGTCCAACGCTGCATCGAGCGCCTCGGCGATGGTGCGCCCGGTCGTCTCCACCCACTCCATGGTGATCGCTTTCGTCGTTCCGGCGGCACATGCTCGCCGCCGGGTGCTCGGAATGACGCGACAGGACTGTCAGCGTCGCTTGCGCTTCTTGCTGTTCCGGCGACGGGCACTGCTGCCCGATCCGCCGCTCCCCGACCCACCGGTCTGCGCACCGCCAGTCGATCCCTTGCCTCCCGAGCCCGGCGCCTTGGCGCCGTCCGAGGGCTGTCCCGCCTTCGGCTTGGTGGCCCCGTTGGTTCCGGCTGCCTTCGTGTCGCCGGTGACCTCACCGTTCCCGCCGCCGCTCGCCGCGGCCGGCAACTGGAAGAGCTTGCGCAGTCCCCCCGCCGCGGCGAGGGAGCGGTGGTGTCCTTCTCCTCGCTCTTCACGTCGATGGCGTCACCCGCGGCGGCGGCGATCGCCGCCTGCCCTGGTCGGGTGATCTTGTGCATGATGAGCTCTTGCTGGCCCAGCCGCCACAGGTTGCTCACCAGGAAGTAGAGCACCAGGCCGGCGGGGAACTGCAACGAGAAGAGCCCAAAGCCGATCGGCATGATGTTCGTGATGATCGCCATCTGCGAGTTCATGTTCGGCGCGTTGCGCCGGCTCTGGCGAGCCTGGAGGAAGCCGGTCACGATCACGAGGCCGACGAGGATGAAGTAGGGGAGTGCGTCGAGGATCCCACCCGTGACCGCGGTGGCGTGCTGCGACAGGTCCATCCCGAGGAAGTACTGCGCTTTCGGCAGTCCGAGCTTCGGCAGGTCGCACTGGACGGTGTGCAGCGTGTTCTTCGGACCACCGGTACAGAACGCGGCGTACAGATCCGACGACTTCGGGATGTGCTTGTACGGCTCGCGCATGACCCGGTACAACGCGAGGAAGATCGGCATCTGCACCAGGAGGGGCAGACAACCCGCGAGCGGGTTGATCTTGTTCTCCTGGTAGAACTTCATCATCTCTTCGTTGAGCTTGG
The DNA here is from genome assembly GCA_963750045.1 of uncultured Actinomycetes bacterium. Taxonomy (GTDB): domain Bacteria; phylum Actinomycetota; class Acidimicrobiia; order IMCC26256; family DASPTH01; genus DASUAS01. The sequence goes on from CAVVPD010000007.1 coordinate 815,415, forward strand.
CGCGGTCGTTCTTGTACTTCGCCTGGAGCTTCTTGATCTCCGGCTGCGCCCGCTGCATCGCCATCATCGCCTTGGCCTGCTTGGCCGTGAGCGGGAAGAGCACCAGCATCACCAGCACGGTGAGCAGGATGATGGCCACCCCGAGGTTCGGGATGATGCTGTAGAAGAAGGCCAGGATCCCCCCGAAGAAGTTGTAGACGGGGTCGAACGGCGAGCCAGCAGCGAAGATCATCGGGGTCAGCCTTCTTCCGCCGCGCCGGTCGGCGCGGCCAGTGACGAACGTATGTTTGGTCGAGGCACCGGGTCGATCCCGCCGTCGTGCCAGGGGTGACAGCGACCGACGCGGCGGATCGCCAACCACGAGCCCCGCCGTGCGCCGTGCAGGGTCAGCGCCTCGATGGCGTACTGGGAGCACGACGGATGGAATCGACAGCGGGGCGGGAGGCGCACGCTGATCAGACGCCAGGCACGGATGGGCACCATGATCGACGCGCGCCACGAGGCCGGGCCTGGGGAGCTGGGTGGTCATGGTCACGCCGGGCGCTCCCGGTCCTCGCGAGCGCCGCGCAACAGCGTGAGCACGTGACCACTCAGGGTGGGAAATGGCGTACTCACGGTCGCTCCGTCGGCGGCGAAGAGATATGCGCCGCCCGGTAGGAGCTCCGCCGCGTGGTGATCGATCGCCGCCCGGAGGCGCCGACGCACACGGTTCCTCGTGACCGCGGAGCCCACCCGCCGGCCGATGGCATACGCCACCCGCGGCGGGTCGTCAGAACCGTCGGAGACAAAGCGCAGCGAGACCGGGCCGGCTCGCCACCGGCGGGCCCCTGCGAGGGCCTCGAACGTCGCACGGTCGCGAACGCGCCAGATCAGGCCGAGAGACGCTTCCGCCCGCGAGACCGGCGGGCGCGCAGCACTGCCCGCCCTCCCTTGGTGCGCATGCGGAGACGAAAGCCGTGGGTCTTGGCGCGTTTGCGGTTGTTCGGTTGGTACGTACGCTTCAACGAAGAGCCTCCTCGAGGCGACCGCGCGCAGCCCGAGGTCGGGGACCGCGCGGGAGGCGGAAACCAACAAGTGTACGGCTCGGGCGCCTCGCACGCAATGCGGAGCCCGGTCTGGGGAAAACCCTCCCAACCCCTTGTGGCGCAAGGCCGCCGGTGCTACGTTGCGCGCCTCGCTCGGCGACGGCCAGCCGTTCGGACTTCCCCGGTGAGCTTCGGCTCGACCTGGCCGGCACGGGTTTGGGCCCGTTCCTGGCGATCTCCACACCTGTGGACGCTCCTGTGGACAACGAAGAGAGACCGCGAGCGTGACGGCCGACGACATCTGGGATCAAGGCTCGGCGACCCTACGGGACCAGCTCGCGCCCGCCACCTGGGCTGCCTGGTTCCACGGCGTGCGCCCGCTCACCTACGACGGCACGGTCCTGCTCCTCAGCGTCCCGAGCTCCCTCGCCGCCGAGCGGATCCGGTCGAGCTACTCGGGCATGCTGACCGACGCCATCCACGACTCCACCGGCGTCACCGTCCGGGTCGACCTCCTGGTGGAGACCGACCCGAAGGTGCGTGAGTCCCTGGCGCTCGCCCCGCCGCCGGCGGCGGTGACGAACGAGGACCACGACCTCGAGGTCCACGTGAACGGAGTGGTCGGAAACGGGAACGACGACCGGGCCGCCGCCACGTGGGCTTCGGGCACTCTGAACGCCCGCTACACGTTCGACCAGTTCGTCATCGGCTCGTCGAACCGCTTCGCGCACGCCGCCGCGCTCTCCGTCGCCGAAAGCCCGGGCCGTTCGTACAACCCGCTGTTCATCTACGGCCCTGCCGGGCTAGGCAAGACGCACCTCCTCCACGCCATCGGCCACCATGTGCGCACCGTGTTCCGCAACAAGCGGGTGCGCTACGTGTCCACCGAGGCGTTCATGAACGAGTTCGTGGACGCCATCCGGGCCAAGGCCATGCCGAGCTTCAAGCGTCGCTACCGCGACCTGGACGTCCTGCTCATCGACGACATCCAGTTCCTGGAACGCACCCAGGAGCTCCAGGAGGAGTTCTTCCACACCTTCAACCAGCTGCACGGTGAAGGTGGGCAGATCGTGATCTCTTCGGACCGCGCACCGAAGTCCATCGCCAGCCTCGAAGACCGCCTCCGCACCCGCTTCGAATGGGGGCTCATCACCGACGTCCAGCCCCCGAGTTCGAGACCCGTCTCGCCATCCTGCGCAAGAAGGCCGAGTCCGAGCACCTGGGCGGCATCCCCCCCGAGGTGCTGGCGTTCATCGCCACCAACATCAGTGACAACATCCGCGAGCTCGAGGGAGCGCTCATCCGGGTGGCGGCCTACTCCAGCCTCAACCGGGCCGAGCTCTCCGAGGAGATCGCCCAGAAGGTGCTCGCCGACCTGCTGCCACCCACGACGCCTCGGGTCATCACCCCCGATCTCATCCTGGACGAAACCGCGAAGATGTTCGGCTGGACCATCGACGACATCTGCGGCAAGAGCAGGCGCAGACCGCTCGTCACCGCTCGTCAGACCGGCATGTACGTGATGCGGGAGCTCACCGACCTGAGCTATCCGCGCATCGCCGAGGCCTTCGGTGGCCGTGATCACACCACCGTGATGTACGCGGTCGACAAGATCAAGCAGCAGATGACCGAACGTCACGTCATCTTCGACCAGGTCAACGAGTTGATCGCGCGCATCCGCCTCGGGAGCAGTGGATAATGCTGTGGAACCCTGGGGACAGCCACCCCCGAAACTGGGGACAATCACACGACGCCGCATGACCACACCCCACGATGTGGACGACGGTGGAGAACCGGGGGATGAAGACGTGCCACCCCACCAGCCCGGATGGACCACTGTCCCCAATCCACAAGCCCTACTACAACAGTACGAAGATCTCTTGTTCTTCGTAGGGAGGCCCGAGTGAAGTTCCGTTGCGAGCGTGACACCCTCGCCGATGCCGTTGCCACCGCCCAGCGGGCGGTCGCCTCTCGGACCGGTGCGATGCCCGTGCTCTCAGGTCTGCGGGTGACGCTGACCGATGGTGCGCTCGAGCTGGTCGGGACCGACCTCGAGCTCACCATCAGGGCGCGGATCCCGGCCGACACCGAGGGCGAGGGCAGCGCGGTGGTGCCGGCTCGCCTGTTCTCCGAGATCGTGCGGCAACTGGATGGCGACACGGTCTCGGTGGAGCTCGACGACGACGACGCCAAGATCGAGGCAGCCCGGTTTGCCACGACGCTGCGCACCTTGTCGGCCGCGGAGTTTCCCCGGCTCTCGGAACCGAGTGAAGGTGGGGTGCGGGTCGAGGCTGTCGCGTTCGCGGAGGCGTTGCGCCAGGTCGTGCCCGGAGCGTCGCGAGACGACGCCCGCCCGATCCTGACCGGCGTCTTGCTCACGGCGTCGGCCGGCGGACTGCGTCTCGTCGCGACCGACTCCTACCGGCTCGCGTTACGGGACCTGCAAGGCGTGAGCATGCTGGAAGAGGGCCAGAAGGTGCTCGTCGCGGCCAAAGGATTGGGCGAGGTGCAACGGTTGCTCTCGAGCGAAACCGGCGAGATCGAGGTCGTGCTCGGCGAGCGGGAAGTGGTGTTCCGGGTCGGTACGACCGAGGTCACGACCCGGTTGATCGAGGGCGACTTCCCGAACTACCAGCAGCTCATCCCGAGCGGCTACCCGAACCGGCTGACGGTGTCGCGTGAGGCGCTGCAGTCGGCGGTCAATCGCGTGCGGCTGGTGGGCCAGAGCAAGGACACCGCGCCGATTCGGCTCGGGATGACGTCGGACGGGCTCGAGCTGTCGGCGATCGCGCAGGACGTCGGCGAGGCGCACGAGTCGGTGGAGGCGAAGTACGAGGGCACCGACCTGACGGTGGCGTTCAACTCGCAGTTCCTCCTCGACGGGATCGACGCGGCCGCGTCCGACGAGGTCGTGATCGAGTCGATCGACCCACTGAAGCCGGCGGTGATGAAGGCGACCGATTCCGGCGACTTCCTCTACCTGCTCATGCCGGTGCGGATCGCATGACGCGCGCCGCGTGACGGTGCCGCGCTGAGCGACATGTACCTGGCTGGGCTCTGGCTGACCGACTTCCGGTGTTACGCAGAAGCCGAGTTGCGCCTCCCCCCGGGCGTGACGGTGATCTGTGGGGCCAACGCCCAGGGCAAGACGAGTCTGCTCGAGGCGGTCGGCTGGGCCGCGACGGGAAAGTCGTTCCGGGGCGTCGGCGACTCAGCACTGGTGCGCATGGGAGCGGAGGCCGCGATCCTGCGGGCCGAGGTCGTCGACGGTGCACGCGTGCAGTTGCTCGAGGCGGAGATCCGGGCGAGCGGTCGGAACCGGGTGCAGCTCAACCGCCACCCCTTGCAACGCACGCGGGATCTTCTCGGGTTGATGCGGGTGACGGTGTTCGCGCCCGATGACCTGCAGCTGGTGAAGGGTGGGCCCGCGGGCCGTCGCGACTACCTCGACGACCTGTTGGTGGCCATCTCGCCGCGCTACGAGGCGGCCCGGGCCGACTACGAGCGGGTGCTCAAGCAGCGCAACGCGCTGCTCCGTGGCGGCCTGCGGGGCGAGGACGCCGTCGGGACCCTGGACGTCTTCGATCTCCAGCTGGCAGGCGCGGGGGCCGAGCTGGCACGCGGCCGGGTCAAGATGCTCGATCGGCTGGTCCCCGCGGTGGCCGAGGCCTACGGCGAGCTGGCCGGGGCGCGGACACCGGTCTCGGCGGCATACGAGGCGGAATGGGCGACCGCCGGCCTCGAGACCGATCTCGACGCCGCGCTCCTCGATGCGTTCAGGGCCCGCCGGAAGGCGGAGGTGGAACGCGGGGTCACGCTGGTGGGCCCGCACCGCGACGAGTGGCGTCTCCTCATCGGTGGGCTCGAGAGCCGGACCCACGCGTCGCAGGGCGAGCAGCGCACGCTCGCGCTCGCGCTGCGCCTGGGCGGTCATCGTCTCTGTGGTCAACTGACCGGGGGCACGCCGCTGCTGTTGCTCGACGACGTGTTCAGCGAGCTCGACGAACAGCGCGCGGTGGCGCTCGTTGCGCATCTGGATGCCGGCCAGACGCTCGTCACGACCGCGGGCGTGGTGCCGCAGGGCATCTCCGCCGACCGGACGTTGCGGGTCGACGAGGGCCGGATCGAGGAAGCGGCGTGAGGTACGGGGGCGACGAGCCGGTGCCGCTGTCGGACGCGCTCGCCGCGGTCGGAGCGGAGCTGGGTCTGGCGGCCGGGAACGCGCACGGCAACCTCGAGGCGCACTGGGCGCAGGTCATGGGTGACGATGTCGCGGCGCACGCGCACCTGGTGTCACTCCGCGACGGAGTGCTCACCGTGACCGTCGACGGCCCGATCTGGGCGACGCAGATGCGGTACCTCGAGACCGCGGTGCTGGAGCGCGCGGCGTCGGTCGTCGGCCCGGGGGTGGTCGTGTCGTTGCGCGTCCGGGTGGGCCCGCCGCCGGTCCCGGGATAAGGCGCGAAATCCGCCCCAACAGGCCGCGATCGGGAGTCCCGTCTGGTACACTGGAAGAACCGATTTTGAGTGCTCTGACCTGCGGTTTTACCGATTCCGCCCCCGGTCGAGCGCCCGTTCCCCCCGACGGTCTGCCGAGTAGTGAGTGAGGTGCGCGCGCGTGGCGTACGGCGCCAAGGACATCACGGTCCTCAAAGGTCTCGACCCGGTCCGCCAGCGGCCCGGGATGTACATCGGATCCACCGGCCCCACCGGCCTGCACCACCTGGTCTACGAGATCGTCGACAACTCGGTCGACGAGGCGATGGCGGGCTACTGCACGCGTATCGACGTGACCCTGTTGGCCGACGGCGGCTGTCGGGTCTCCGACGACGGCCGGGGCATGCCCGTCGACAACCACCCCGAGTACAAGAACACGTCGGCGGCGGAGGTCATCATGACCGTGCTGCACGCGGGCGGGAAGTTCGGCGGCGAGGGCTACAAGATCTCCGGCGGCCTGCACGGCGTGGGCGCGTCGGTTGTCAACGCGCTGTCGAGTCGCCTCGACGTCGAGATCCATCGCGACGGCGGGAAGTGGGTCCAGCACTTCGCCAAGGGCGGGAAGCCGCAGGACAAGCTGACCAAGGCCGGCCCGTCGAAGAAGCACGGCACGATCATCACGTTCTGGCCCGACGAGACCATCTTCGAGGAGACCGAGTTTCGGGCTCAGACGCTCGTCGAACGTCTGCGCGAGATGGCGTTCCTCAGCAAGGGCCTCGAGATCCGGTTCCGCGACGAGCGGGTCGACCCCGTGCTCGCGCAGGAGTTCAAGTTCAACGGGGGGATCAGCGACTTCGTCCGGCACCTCAACTCGTCGAAAGAGCCGCTGTTCAAGCGGGTCGTGGCGTACACGGAGACGGGTGACGACTACGAGGTCGACGTCGCCATGCAGTGGAACACCGGCTTCTACGAGGGCATCCACTCGTTCGCCAACAACATCGCGACCACCGAGGGCGGCATGCACGAGGAGGGCTTCAAGAAGGCCTTGACCAACGTGGTGAACCGCTACGCGCGCGCCAAGAACCTGCTCAAGGAGAAGGACCCGAACCTCCTGGGCGAGGACATCCGTGAGGGCCTCACCGCCATCCTCTCGGTGAAGCTGCGCAACCCCCAGTTCGAGGGCCAGACCAAGGCCAAGCTCGGCAACACCGAGATGCGGTCCCTGGTCGAGAAGGCCACCAACGAGAAGTTCGCCGACTGGTTGGAGGAACACCCGTCGGAAGCCCGCCAGGCGCTCAACAAGGCCACCCAGGCGGCCAAGGCCCGGGTGGCCGCCCGCCAGGCCCGCGACCTGACCCGGCGCAAGTCGCTGCTCGAGTCGTCGGCCATGCCGGGCAAGCTCGCCGACTGCTCGTCGAAAGATTCCGCCCAGTGCGAGCTGTTCATCGTCGAGGGCGACAGCGCGGGCGGTCCCGCCAAGCGAGCCCGCAATCCCGAGTTCCAGGCCATCCTTCCGATCCGGGGGAAGATCCTCAACATCGAGCGGGCCCGGCTCGACCGCACGCTGAAGAACGAGGAGATCCAGGCCCTCATCACCGCGGTCGGCACCGGCATCGGCGAGGAGTTCGACCTCGCCAAGCTCCGGTATCACAAGATCGTGCTGATGACCGACGCCGACGTCGACGGCTCGCACATCCGCACGCTGTTGCTCACGTTCTTCTACCGGCAGTTCCCCGAGATCGTGCGAGGGGGCTTCGTGTACATCGCGCAACCACCGCTGTTCCGAGCCGACGTCGGCAAGGAGCGCAACTACCTGAAGGACGAAGCCGCGCTGGTCGCCTTCGAGGCCGAGCACCCCAACCGCAAGATCGAGGTCAGTCGGTTCAAGGGTCTCGGTGAGATGGACTGGCAGGAGCTCGGCGCCACCACGATGGACCGCATGACCCGCTCGTTGCTGCGCGTGTCCGAGGGCGAGGCCGCCATCGCCGACAACGTGTTCTCCCGGCTCATGGGCGACGACGTCGACTCGCGCAAGGGCTTCATCCAGGAGAACGCGAAGGACGTCCGCTTCATCGACATCTGACCGGCCCGGTCATCTCGCTGCTCACCCGAACGCTGACGAGGAGGTGGTTGCGTGCCCGACGGCACTCAGCCGACGCTCGAACCGAACATCGAACCGATCGAGATCCAGGAGGAGATGGAACGCTCCTTCCTCGACTACGCGATGTCGGTCATCACCGCGGCGCGCTCCCCGACGCGCGCGACGGCCTGAAGCCGGTCCACCGGCGGATCCTCTACGGGATGTACGCGGGCGGCCTCCGCCCGGACCGCAAGCACCAGAAGAGCGCCGCGGCGGTGGGCGACGTGATGGGCAAGTTCCACCCGCACGGCGACCAGTCCATCTACGACGCGCTGGCCCGCATGGCCCAGGACTTCTCGTTGCGCTACCCGCTCGTGGACGGCCACGGCAACTTCGGCACCCCGGACCCGAACGACCGGCCTGCGGCGATGAGGTACACGGAATCCCGGCTCGCGCCGCTCGCGATGCAGTTGCTCGGGGAGATCGACGAGGACACCGTCGACTTCGTCCCCACCTACGACGGCAACACGGTCGAGCCGGTGGTCCTCCCGGCACGCTTCCCCAACCTGCTGGTAAACGGCGGGGGCGGGATCGCCGTCGGTATGGCGACGAACATCCCGCCGCACAACCTCGGGGAGGTGATCGACGCGGTCCAGCACCTGCTCGAGCACCCCGACGCCACCAACCTCGACCTCATGCAGTTCGTCAAGGGACCCGACTTCCCGTCGGGTGCGCTCATCCTGGGTCGCAGCGGGATCCACGACGCCTACACCACCGGCCGCGGCTCGATCAAGATGCGCGCCGTCGCCGAGATCGAGGAGGGCCGCAAGGGCGACCTGCGGATCGCGGTCACCCAGGTGCCCTACCAGACGTCGGTCGAGGTGATCGGCCAGAAGATCGCCGAGCTGGTGAACGACCGGAAGATCGAGGGCATCCGCGACGTGCGCAACGAGTCGTCGGGCGACACCGTGCGCCTGATCATCGAGCTCAAGCGCGACGCGAACGCGCAGGTGGTGCTGAACCTGCTCTACAAGCACACGCCGATGCAGACGAACTTCCCGGTGCACATGCTCGCGTTGGTCGACAACGTGCCGCGCCTACTGGACCTGCGCCACGCGCTCACCGTCTACGTCGAGCACCAGAAGGAAGTCATCCAGCGGCGCACCGAGCACCGGCTGAAGAAGGCGAAGGAGCGCGAGCACATCGTCGAAGGTCTGGTGAAGGCGCTCGACATGATCGACGCCATCATCGCCCTGATCCGTGGCGCCGAAGACGTCGAAGCGGCCCGGGCCGGGCTCATGGTCGCACCCTTCGAGTTCTCCGAGATCCAGGCCAACCACATCCTCGACATGCAGCTGCGCCGGCTGGCCCAGCTCGAGGGTCAGAAGCTGCGCGACGAGCTCGAGGAGCTGCGCGCGACGATCGCGGAGCTGCAGTCGATCCTCGACAGTTCGGCGAAGCTCGCGGCGGTGATCAGGGACGAGTTGGCCGAGGTACGGGACAAGTACGCCGACGAGCGTCGTACGCAGCTGACCGTCGACACCGGCGACATCGACGTGCTCGATCTCATCGACGACGAAGAGGTCGTCGTCGTGCTGTCGAGCAAGGGCTACGTGAAGACGGTGGCATCCGACGCGTTCCATCGTCAAGGCCGCGGCGGCCGCGGTGTGCGGGGCGGGAACCTACGCGACGAGGACTTCGTCGCACACCTCCTCACGACCACCGCGCATTCGTACCTGTTGTTCTTCTCGAACCGCGGGAAGTCGTACCGGCTGCGGGCTCACGAGATCCCGATGAAGGAGCGCACGGCTCGCGGTACCGCGCTGGTCAACCTGCTGCCGCTCGAGGCCGACGAGCGGATCCAGGCGGTGATCGACACCCGTACCTACGAGGACGGCTCGTTCCTGTTCTTCGCGACGAGGAAGGGCATCGTCAAGAAGACGAAGATGCAGGAGTACGACTCGCCCCTCGCCCGCAACGGCCTGATCGCGCTGAACCTGCAGTCCGGCGACGAGCTGGTGAAGGTGATCCAGACCAACGGCGAGGACGACATCTTCATGGTCTCGCGGGGCGGCATGACCATCCGCTTCTCGGAGGCCGACGTCCGGTCCATGGGCCGGGCCACCGCCGGCGTGCGGGGCATGAAGCTCAAGAACGGCGACGATGCCGTGGTCGGCTGCGCCATCGCCCGGGAGGGTGCCGTCATGCTGTTCGTGAGCTCGAGCGGCCATGGGAAGCGAACCAAGCTCGATGCCTTCAACCGCCAAGGGCGTGGTGGCCAGGGGGTCCGAGGTATGAAGATCACCGCATCGCGGGGCGAAGTGGTGGCCGCGTTCACGGTGACGCCCACGGATGAAATACTCGTGTTCTCTTCGGGTGGAAATATCATCCGGATGGACGCCAAGGAGATCTCGGCACAGGGCCGGGATGCCACCGGGGTACGGGTCGCCCGTCTGGAGGCCGGTGAGACGGTGAGTGCCGTCGCACCGGTGCTCGAAGCCGAGGCAACGGCCGGAGAGGACACCTGAGACCGATGGGGAGCGTGGCCGACGACATCGGGCCGGAGACGGCCGTCCGGCCGCCGGCGCGGAATCCTGCGGTACCGCCGTCGACGACGGCTTCCCGCCAGGCCGAACCGGCGAGAACGCCGGCGCCGCGCCCGGCGGCGCCCGTCGTCACCGAGCGCAGGTACCGCCAGACCATCCACCGGGTGGATCTCTGGTCGGTCCTGAAGATCGCGGTGTGCTTCTACATCTGCGGCATGGCCGTCACCATGGTGGCGCTCGTCGCGCTCTGGGCCATCGCCGACGCGGCCGGTGTGATCCACAGCGTCGAGAAGTTCTTCGGCGACCTGCTGCAGACGAAGAACTTCACGTTCCTCGACGGCGCGATCCTCCGCGGCGCGCTGCTCGTGTCCGCGGTGCTGGTCGTGCTCCAGATCGTCATCACGGTCATCGCCGCCGCGTTCTACAACGTCTTCGCCGAGCTGTTCGGCGGTGTCGAGATCACCATCTCCGAGGACGAGTCCGCTCTGTAGGACCGTCCGGTCGCTTTGCTACGCTCGGCCGCTCCCGGGGGCTATAGCTCAGTCGGTTAGAGCGCATCCCTGATAAGGATGAGGTCGCTGGTTCGATTCCAGCTAGCCCCACCAGTCCAGCCGGGCGGGCGTCGCAGGCGCCGGGGCCGAGCCGCGGGACCCTCGCCGGGAGGTCGCGTCGAGCCCATGCCGTGCCGTGCCGGCGCCACCGATCGCCGCGGGTGAAACAAATACCGGCATCGGGGAGCACCCTTTTACCTCAAGAAGCGTCGGAAGGAACCGATGACAAATTGAAACTCGACGAACGCCTCGAGAAGCATGGAATTATGTGAAACGGTCTCTTCCGCTCTTTGTCTTGATGGCAGCGTTGTTGGGTGCGTGTGGGATCGCCAACCCTTGGCCGAGCAATCCACAACTCAGCGCGGTGCATCACACTTTGCTCGTAGTCGGTGACTCGCTCGCCGGTCAGACCGATGTCACCCTCCCCGACGTGTTGGCCAGCAAGGGTCTTCACACCACGGTCATCGATGCGCACAAGAACGGCTCCGGCCTCATCGGACCGGTCGGCCATTCCTCCGATGCACTGGCCTACGTCCAGGAAACGGTGGGCGCGTACCCCCAGGCCGACACGGTGTTGATCGAGTGGGCGGGTGCGTGCGCCGTGTGCGGCACGCCCGGATATCCCAAATATGGCTCCCCGCAGTTCTACGACGATTGGGCGGCCATGGCACATTCGATCATCGACTTCCTGCATGCGCAGCACGTCACCGTGGTCTGGGTCGAGTCACCCCCCATGGGCGTCGACTCGACCACCGCAGCATCAGGATCCCAGGTCAGGGTCAACGAAACTCTCGCGTTGTCCTGGATGACCAAAGCCGACCTCGCTCCGTCCGCGTCGACCGGGGTGGTCGACTGGTTCGCGGCGGTGACCGACACCAACTATCGCTACCAAACCCACTTGTACTACGGCGGTGCTCTCCACGATGTGCGCACGTCCGATCTCGTGCACTTCACCCTCGACGGTTCCACCCGTGCGTCAACTTGGACCGCCCACGGCCTGGGAGCGTTGTGGCGCACCCTTCCTCCGCCGCCCGAGGTGAGCATTCAACGGGAGCAGCGTCTGATCCAAGCCGGTGACCCCGTGACCCTCGATGTGCCCAGTGGCCTCTAGCAGAGGAGCGGGACGTCGCTCGGTCTGACGAGAGTCCGATCGCGACGGGTGTGCCCGCGAGTTCGACGTACGAGCGGACCGGAGCAGCTAGAACGGAGTGTGCAATCGACCCGGCCCGTCCGTCGACAACCCGCGTGGTTGAAGGTCACATGGATCGGCCTGGCGGTGGCGGCCTTGGTCCTCGCGCTCCACGGTTTGACCGGCTTCGGCGGCGAAGCCACCCACGACTTCCTCGACAACTGGCTGAGCGGGGTGGCCGTGTGGATCGTCGCGCTCGTCTGCCTCGCGGGCGCGGCACGCGCCGAACGCAGCCGGTCCGCCTGGTTCCTTATCGGCGCGGCCCTCGTGGCTTGGGCGATCGGCGACACGATCTGGAGCTTGCGCGGGAACCCGTCGGACCTGGCGAGCATCTCCGACGTGTTCTGGCTCGCCTGGTATCCGCTCCTCATCGCCGCGTTGGTGTTGCTCGTGCGCGACCGGGTGCCGAAGTTCGAGCTCCACCGTTGGATCGACGGCGTGGTGGTGATGCTCCTCGTGGCCACGCCCTGGGTCGCGCTGTTCCTGCAGCCCGCCGCGCAGAACTCCAAAGCGTCCGCCATCGCCGACTTCGTGGACTTCGCATACCCGCTCGGCGACGCGATCCTGGTCGGTGCGACTCTGGGGGTGATGGCGCTGATGGGTTGGCGCCCTGGTCGCATGTGGATCGCCCTGGGCGCGGGCTTCGTCGCGTTGGCGATCGCGGACGCCGTCTACTCAGTCGACGCACTCGGCCACAGCTACAGCTCCGAGACCACGTTCGATGCCCTGTGGCTCGCGGGGATCGCGCTCATCGCCTATGCCGCGTGGTTGCCCCACCCCGGCCAGCTCGAGCCGGTGACCGTGACGGGATGGCGCGCGATCGCACTGCCGGTCGCCGCGCAGATGCTCGCGCTGTCGCTCCAGGTGTACGCGCTCTTCTACGAGGTGCCCCGCAGCGAGCGGATCTTCACCATCGTCGTGCTGCTCATCGCCACGGTGCAGATCATCGTGACCCGCCCCCGGCGGCCGGCTTCCGAGCCGCCCGGAGCCGCCGTGCCCGGCAGTCGGTGAGCCCGTCGCTCGAACCCGGGCACGTGTGCGCGTCCCGACACGGCCGGATGGCTGTGCCAGACTTGCGCCCGCATCCGGGGGGATACGCCGAAGAGGACGAATCGCTGACATGAGCCAGGGCAGCCGCCGCCCCCGAAGCAGATCCGTCCTGGTGGTGGCGGTGAGCATGGCGCTTCTCGCGCTCGGGCTCAGTGCCTGTCTGCCGCCACCGCCGGGAACGCCGACGGCGATCACGACCGATCCGGCGTTGTTCCCCGCCTTCCAGGCGGGCGTGTCCGACTACGTGATTCGCTGCGACCCGAACACCCCGACCGCGGTGCACGTGGCGACGCCTAACGGCACCTTCGTCTCGGTTGACGGGAGGTACCCGCGGAGCGGCATCTTCGGGGAGTCGGTGTCCCAGGGCATCGGGCAGCGCTTCACGATCGCGGTCACCACCGACGCCGCGCACGACACGACCACGGTCTACAACGTTCGTTGCCTGCCGAGCGACTTCCCGGACTGGAGCACCACCCATACGGGCTCCACCGGCGCCCAGTGGTACATCACCAACCCGATCGCATCGTTCGCGGCCGTCTACCCGATGATCCTCGACACCAACGGCGTGCCGGTGTGGTGGGGGCCGAAGCAACCGGGGTACTTCACCACGTTGCTCCCTGACGGCAACCTGGGGACGGTGGTCAACGGCGGCGTCGAAGAGCGTCGCCTCGACGGCTCCCTCATACGGACGGTGAAGACCGTGAGTGGGCCCGTCGACGGACACGACGCGCTCCTGCTCCCCAACGGCGACTTCGTGATGGTCGCCGACGTCGATCGTCCGGGTGTCGATCTGAGCGCGATCGGCGGTCCCGCCAGCGCCACGCTGCGCGACCACGTGATCGAGGAGATCGCGCCGTCCGACGGGCACGTGGTGTGGTCGTGGGACGTCGCCGACCACATCCCGGTGACCGAGATGGATCCGCAGTGGCGTGCCCAGTACGTCGTGAACGGCCCCGCGCCCTACGACGTGTACCACTGGAACTCGATCGAAGCCACCGGCAGCGGGTTCGTCGTGTCGTTCCGTCACCTCGACGCCGTCTACAAGATCGACCAGGCGAGCGGCGACATCGTCTGGAAGCTCGGCGGGTCCGCCCTGCCCCAGAGCCTCACCGTGAACAACGATCCCGCCTTCAGCGGTGGGAGCCACTTCGGCGGCCAGCACGACGCACGGCTCCTCGGCGACGGCACCGTGAGCCTGTTCGACGACGGGACGAACCTCGGCCGCCCGCCTCGCGTCGTTCGCTACGCGATCGACGAGGGCGCCCACACCGCCACGCTCGTCGAATCGGTCACCGATCCCGACGTCGCCGCCTCCGCCTGCTGTGGCAGCGCGCGGAAGCTCGGAATCGGCGACTGGGCCATCGGCTGGGGCGGAACCGACCTCGGCACCGAGAGTGTCGGCGGGGCACGCCACTTCTCGGTGACGTTCCCCGGTACGATCGTCTACCGGTTGATTCCCGTACCGCCCGGCCAGCTGAGCCGCGACGCGCTGCGCGCCGGCATGGACGCCCAGTACGCGCCCGGCGGCGCCGGGGTCACCGCCCAGGAGCAACCGGCCCAGTCGGTGCCGTTCCCGCCGTGATCCCTTGGTGGGAGGCCGACCACCGACCGGAGGTCGCGGGCTGAGCCGCGGGAGCGATCAACCCGGGTTCTTCGACCGCGCCGACCCCGGCGCGGACGCCGCGTTCTACCGGGTCCCTCGCATCGTCACCCACATCGACGACGACGCCATCGCCGCGGTCGGCGCGCTGTACGACGAACTGGGCCTCGACGGCGACGTGCTGGACCTGATGAGCTCGTGGGTCTCACACTTCCGCGACCCGCCGCGGCGGCTGACCGTGCTCGGGATGAACGCGGCGGAGTTGGCGCGCAACCCCCAGGCCGCGGCCGCGGTCGTGCACGACCTCAACGCCCAACCCGGGCTGCCGTTCTCCGACGGCTCGTTCGACGCCGCGGTGTGCTGCGTCTCGGTGGACTATCTCGTCCGCCCGATCGAGGTGTTCGTCGACCTGGCCAGGGTCGTGCGCCCCGGCGGGCCGTTCGTGTGCACGTTCTCGAACCGCTGCTTCCCGACCAAGGCCATCCGGGGCTGGCTGTACGCCACGGACGCGGAGCACGGGGAGATCGTCGCCGGCTACTTCCGCCAGGCGGGGGAGTGGGGCGAGCCGGTGGTCTCCCGGCGCACGCCGCCCGACCATCCCGGGGACCCCCTCTGGGCCGTCTGGGCGCACCGTCGTTAGACTCCGGAGCGCATGAAGGCCTTCCAGCGTGGGTTGCTCGTCGCGGCGATCGCCGTCTTGGTGTCCGTGGTGGTGCGCGTACGAGGCAAGGGCCGGGTGCCTCCCACGAGCGGTGGGTGGCGCGAGCTGGAGGGTCCCGACTACCGGTGAGCCCGTCTGCGTGAGCGCCGTCATGGTCGTCGGTCTCGGCGAGGTCGGAATCCGTGCCGCCCGCCAGCTGATCGACACGCCCGGGGTCGACCGGGTCGTGGTGGCGGCGCGCCACCTCGAGCACGCCCGCGAGGTGGCGAGCGCGCTCCACGACGGCGCCGAGCCGATGAAGCTCGGTCGTGAGGATCCGCTGCCTGGCGGGATCGACGCGATCGCATCGGCGCTCCCGAGCGACGTCGACGCGTCCTACGCTCGCCGGGCGGTGGCCGCCGGGATCGCCTACGCCTCCAGCGCGGACCGGGACGCGACGATCCGTGCCCTGCTGACGCTCGACACCGACGCCCGCGCCACCGGCGCGCGGGTCGTCGTCGGCTGCGGGCTCGCGCCGGGGCTGTCCGACGTGCTGGCGCGCCACGCGGTGGGCGTGCTCGACTCGGTGGACGAGTTGCACGTCGCGCGGTGGGGAGTGGCGGGCCCGGCGTCGGCGTCCGAAGCGCGCCACGCGGCCCGGGAACCGGCCCTGGAATGGCGCGACGGTGAGATGGTGCACGACAAGCACCGCCACGCGGAACTGATCTGGTTTCCCGATCCGGTGGGGGGGAGGGAGTGCGAGCTCGTGGCGACGGGGGTCGAGCTGCTCGTCGAAGCCAACCCAGGGGCAGGCCGGGTCACCGCCCGTCTGGGGATCCCCGCGAGCCGTCGGTTCACGCCACCGGGCCGGCGTGACCCCGGCGCGGCCTGGGGGGCGGTGAGGTCGGAGGCCTGGGGGTGGCAGGGCAACGTCCGGACGTCGGTGGTCTACGGCGTGATCGAGCGGACCGGGGTGGCGGCCGGCACCGTGCTCGGCGTCACCGCGGCCTGGCTGTCGGGTGCACTCCCCGCCGTCGCGGCGGGCGGCGCCCTCGGCGCCTTCGGGCTCGGCACGGTCGTCGAGACCGTCCCGTTCCTGGCCGAGCTCGCCCGCCGGGGTGTGAAGGCGGCCACTTTCGAAGGCGTCGGGGTCGGCTGACGGCTTCGGGCCACGCGCTCGACACTCGCCGGCCCGAGCCGGTTACCATGGCCGCCGACGTGCGCGCGGTCGTCGCACCGGCGTTCGCGTCCTGACCCCAAAGGTCCGCGGGCGACGAGACCTTCCGAACACAACGAGCGTCAAGAACTCCCGGCAAGCTGCCGAACTCTGAGGTGGGGCTCCCAGACTCCCGACGCCGATGCCGGCGCCGGCGCCGTTCTGTGAACGGTCGAAGCCGTTCACGACACCCCGGAAGGACGAACCGTTGTCCCGCAGAACCATCAGTGTCGCCGTGCTGGCCGCCGCGCTCCTCGCCGCCTACGGGTGCGGGTCGAGCACGTCCGACACGAGTGTGAGGAGCGGCACCCAGCGTGCCCGCACGAGCGTCAGCGCCGCCGACGGCTCAGTCGACGCCTCCGGTCTCCGCACCGTGGCCTATCAGGGTGTCGAGTTCGACGTGCCGGCCGACTGGCCGGTCTACGACCTCAGCGCCGACCCGACCACGTGCGTTCGGTTCGACGTGCACGCGGTGTACCTCGGGCAGCCGGGCCCCGACATGCAGTGCCCCACGGGCCTGGTCGGCCGCGCCGAAGCGGTCCTCGTGGAACCGGCGGCCGCAGTCGACGACCACCGCCCGAGCTCGACCGACAGCGTGTCGGCGCAGAGCGTCAACGGCCTGAGCGCCGAGGTGGTGTCGGGCGGCGACGTCACGAACCAGCTGGACGCGACCTTCCCGTCGACCGGGATCACCGCCACCATCACCTACCAGGCCGGCGACGCGACCGCGCAGCAGATCCTCGCGTCGTTCCGACCCGCTACGCCCGCGGCGGTGGCGAAGTGAAGCGCGCGTTGGTCGTCCTCGCGGTGGGCGGCGCGCTGCTCCTCGCCGCGTGCGCTCCTCCGCCGCCCCCGCCCCCTCCTTCGCCCGCGCCGACCTCGGCCTCCGTCGCCAAGGGCTTCGACGCGTGCGCGGCACCGAAGACGTCGACGATGTCGGCGTGGCGGTCGTCGCCGTACACCAGCGTCGGCGTGTACATCGGCGGCGCCAACCGTGGGTGTGCGCAGCCCAACCTCACGTCATCGTGGGTGAGCACGGTGACGGGTCAGGGATGGAAGCTGCTCCCGATCTGGGTCGGTCCACAGGCGTCGTGCACCACGCTCGGGAGCACGACCAAGATCACGTCGGACCCCGGCCAGGCGTATGGCCAGGGCGCGGCGCAGGCCTCCGCCGCGGCCGACGCCGCCGATGCGCTGGGCTTCACCTGGCTGACGCCCATCTACTACGACATGGAGGCCTACCCACGCGGCGGCGACTGCACGTCGGCGGTGCAGATCTTCACCAACGGTTGGGTGTACACCCTCAACCAGCGCGGCTACCGCGCCGGTATGTACAGCAGCCTCTGCTCGGGCATCCTGGACCAGGCCGCCACGTGGGGGAACGCGTACTACTACCCGCTGAACGCGGTGTGGATCGCGGCGTGGAACAACACTCCGAGCATCTTCGGGTTTGGCGCGCCGTGTGCGCTGTCCGACAGCTGGTGGGCGAACCACCAGCGCGTGCACCAGTACGTCGGTGGCCACAACGAGGCCTACGGTGGCATCACCATGAACATCGACAGCAACGCGGTCGACGGGCCCACCTATCCGGGTTGAGCGGGGCACGGGCGGCGGAACGCGTCCCGGGCGCGAGCGGGTGTCGTCGCGCTCCTCGTGAGCGCGGTGGTGTTGGCGCTGGCTGGGTGCAGTGGTGGGAGCGGTCTCCCCGTGGTGTCCCTCGCGTCGCTCGTCGCGCACCAGGATCGGTACGACGGCAATCGGGTGCGGGTCGAGGGGCACGTCCGCCTCTTCGTGGACGCCGACGGCGGGGAGTACTTCGTGCTCGAGGACACGCATCACGACCGCGTGCAACTCGAGCCCGCCGCGTCGGCCAGCAGCTACCGCCGAGCAGTCGTGCGGGTGACCGGCTGCTTCACCGCGGACCCGACGACCGGCCGGCACCTCCGGATCACGACGATCGCCCGCCTCGTGGAAGGCGTGGCCCGCCGGCCCCGGGCGCTGCCCACCCACGCGTGCCGCCGGGCCGGCGGCCCGACCGCATGAGCAGTGCGAGGTCGCCCGCTACGCTTTCCTCGTCCTGACGCTGAACGGAGGGGTCGTCGTACGCTCCTAGGAGCGCACCGTTGCCGCCCGTCAGCGATGATCCCGCACCATGGTGCAGGTCAGGGCCACATCTCGGGGACGTAGCTCAGTTGGCTAGAGCACCTGCTTTGCAAGCAGGGGGTCGTGGGTTCGAGTCCCATCGTCTCCACCGCGAAAGTCCTGGTCACGGGCCTGCTGGCGACCAGGCTCGGGTGTGCGTCGCGCAGCACTCCGCGAATACTCCGCGAGACTCAACGTGACGAGCGGGCACAGGGCGGTACAGCGCAGCAGTCAATGGACCGTGGTGGCGCCTCGGTGGAGTTCGTCCAGCCGTGAGGTCAGAGTCTCGTCGAGCTTGGGGAAGAGATGGCCGTACCGGTCGAGGGTGACGGTGATCGAAGAGTGGCCGAGCCGCTCCTGGATGGCCTTGGGGTGAGCACCGAGCGCGATGCAGAGCGCGGCGCACGTGTGGCGCAGGTCGTGGAACCTCATCTCGGCTGGCAGCCCGGCGGCAGCGACGGCGGGCTTGAAGTGTCGCCGGTAGAAGTTCTTGTGGTTGAGCGTCGATCCTTCGGGTGAGGTGAACACCAGCGCGCCCGGGTCGTCGGGCCGCATGACGAGGTGCTTGGCCAACTCCTCCCCGAGGAACGCCGGGAGGGTGACCGAGCGTCGTTCGTAGGTCTTCGGTTCGCTGAAGTGGAGCCCGAGGCCCGGCACCTCGGTGACGGATTCGGCGACGGTGATCCGTCCGGCCGCGAGGTCGACACGACCGACCCGCAGGGCGCAGATCTCACCGGCGCGCATGCCGGTGTAGGCGGCGAGGCGCACGAGCGTGGCGTACCGGTCGTCGACGCTCGACGCGAGGGTCTCGACCTGTTCTGCGGTCAGGAACACCATCTCCGCTCGAGGCGACGCGGGGACGCGGACGCCATTGCAGGGGTTGGCGCGGATCGCGCCCTCGGCGACCGCGGTGGCGAGCACGAGCCGCAGGACCTTGCGGGCGGAGCGGACGGTGCCCGGTGCGGCGCCGCGCTCGATCCGGTCGGCGATGAAGCGGCGCACGTCCGACGACGTGATGGCGCCGACGGGCGTGTCGGCGAATGCCGGCAGGACATGGACCCGGAGGATCGACTCGTAGTGGGCGTGGGTCTTGGGCCGCACGTGAGCGGTGGTTGCGATCCATTCGGCAGCCCAAGCAGCGAAGGGTCGTCGGCCGAGACGGGGATCGGCGAAGTCGCCGCGGTGGAGTTGGTTCTTGACCTCGGTGAGCCACCGGTCGGCTTCGGTGCGCGTGCGGTGATGCTTGACGCGCTCGCGCCCGGTCGGGTCGCGGTACGACGCCTCCCAGCGTCCGTTCGGGAGCTTCTTGATCGCCATCGGCGGGGCCTTCCACGGAGCGGACCATTGAGGTCCGGATGGAGAGGCCCGTCGTGTGCGGCCGGGCGACGCGGGGTTCAGGGT
Organism: uncultured Actinomycetes bacterium; assembly: GCA_963750045.1. Taxonomy (GTDB): domain Bacteria; phylum Actinomycetota; class Acidimicrobiia; order IMCC26256; family DASPTH01; genus DASUAS01. The sequence continues at coordinate 835,292 of CAVVPD010000007.1, forward strand.
AACGCTCGACTACAGGCCGCGGGAAGGATCGCTGCCGTGTTCGACTGCGCGGTGCTGCAGCTGGTCGAGGCGGCGACGCAGGGTGTGGATCGACTGCTCGAGCGTTGGCTCAGTCCATTTCGGCTGGTCCCGATCCGGAGCTTCGGGGGCCGGATGGTGGTGATGGGTGGGCGCTTCGAGGCCGGCGCCGCGGTGGAGGCGCTGTTGGACGGCGAGCGCGGACTCGCCGTGGGCGGGGCGGGTGATGATGCGGGTGAGTGCCTCTCCGGGGTCTTGGACGCCGGTGGCGTCGAGGAGCAGCGCATGGTTGGTGTCGCGGCCTCGGGTCATGGCGACGTACGCGTGGTTGCGGCTGGCGGTGTGGTCGAGGACGGCGATGCCGACGTCGACGGTGTCCCCTTGGGTGCCGTAGCCGGTGACCGCCCAGCCGAGCTCGACGTGCTCGCCGACGTAGCCGGCGGGCAGCGTGACGTTTCCCCGCTGCGGGTGCTCGACGGTGAGCGCACCGTCGCGGTGGGTTGCGGTGACGGTCCAGGTGTGTCGGTTGCGGACCTGTTCGCCGGTCGTGGTTCGCAAGGCGGGATCGTTGCGGCGGGTCGCGATCTGATCGCCGACGTGCACGCTCGTTCCGTCGCGCAGCGCGACACCACCATCGGGGTCGTGGCGTCGGAGGTGTTGGATCTCGCGGTTGATGGTTCGGGCGGTCTCGGTGTTGGTGGTCGTGACGGCGACGGATCGCCCTGCCGTGACGTGGCGATGGTGAGCACGTGCGACATAGCTGGCGACGAGCGCGGGATGCGCCGTGGTGACCCGACCGTGGTCGACGTAGTCGTCGACGGCGTCGACCTCACCGGCGCGCAGCCCGAGGCTGGCGACGGCTTCCCATGTTTGGGTGAACCGTCGGGGCTGCTCGAGGGTGTGATGGGGGAGCGTGTCGCACCAGTGCGCGAACACACCTCCCCGGCCGACCGAGGGCAGCTGCTGGGGGTCACCGACCGCGGCGAGTCTCCACCGGTTCTGTTCGACGAGCTCGACGAGACGCGCCAGATCCGAGCTGGCGGTCATGCCGGCTTCGTCGAGGACCACCGTCGTCCCGGCCGGCCAGGGCGATGGACGCCCCTGGTGGCGAGTCAGGAACCCGGCGAGCGTGTCCGTCGCGCACCGGGCTTCGCGGGCGAGGACATCGGCGGCCTTGCCCGACGGTGCCAAGCCGATCACCGGTCTCCCCTGGTCTTGTAGGCCTGCGACGGCGTGGGCGGTGGCACGGGTCTTGCCCGTCCCAGCCGGTCCCACCACCAGCACCAGCCGATCGTGCCCTGCGATCGCGCGGACGCGGCGGCCTGCGGATCGTCGACTGGACTTACCGGCTGAGCATGGGTGGCAGCCCAGGTCTGGAGGTCGTGTTCCTGACGTAGCAGCGAGGGGCTCGTGAACAGGCGGTCGGTCACGTGCTCGGTGACGGGCCTGCCGTCCTTGCGGTGCTGCGTCGTCCCGGAGTGTTCAGGGCCGAGAGGCACGCAGCGCTGTTCGGCGAGTGCGGCGAGCCGGTCGACCTCGTCGACCAACTCGATGGCGCCGCGGGCTCGCTGCGGTGTGACAAGGGTGGTGGCGTGGCGGGCGAGGTCGGCGCGTAGCCAGGTCGCCGACTCCTCGGACGCGCGCAGCAGCACCTCGTCGATCAGGTCGTCGTCGACCACTCGGTCTGCGGGCTGGTCGGCTCGGATCCGATCGGGGACGAGCCGGCCGGGGTTGAACCCGGCGGCGCGGGACTCGGTCGCCCAATGCACGTGGAGCTCGGCGGCGTCGATGCCGTGCACCTTGTCGGGACGGGAATCGAGGACGGCATCTCGTTGGAGCCGGGCGATGGTGCGCACGTCCGGGTCGGCGCCGTCGTGGTCGTCGGACCAGCCGCGCACGAGTTCGGCGAGCTTGGCCTCTACCTGCGGCGTTCGGCTCGAGAACGTCTCGAGCACCGCTGCGGGGACACAGTCGAGGTCGAACACGCCCTCGCTCTGGTCGACCCAGGCCACCCCGAGGCGTGCGGTCAGTTCGGCGCGCAGTGCGGCGTCGTAGATCCAACCGATGCTGCGCTGCTGGTACTTCAGGAACCGGGCATCCAACGACAGCCAACGGCCGGTCGGGTCCTGGACCTTGGCGGAGATGATGGCGTGTGAGTGCAGCTGCGGGTCCATCGTCCGTGAGGTGTGCTGACGGAACACCGCGGTGGTGATCCCTGCGGTGTCCACCTGCAGGATTCCGTCGGTCCCCCGGCGGGTGACTGCACCGTGGGACTCGAACCAACCCAGCGCCGCGTCGACTGCCGTGTCATGCGCCGCGAGCACCTCGGCCCGCACCCACGGGTCGGGGGACAAGGCCCACAGCACCGACACCGACTTCGGCGCCGAGAACGTCGCGTCGAACCCTCGCGCCGACGCGTCACCGAAGCGCCGGCCCAACGCGACAGTCGAGCCGGGACGTTGGCCCTCCAACAGCGCGCGCAGGTCGGCGCCCGCGACCGCGCCCTCCAAACCCAGGGCGTGGCGACCGTTGCCGCGCCAGCGTCCCGGCGGCTCGTCAGGATCGAGGTAGTAGTCGACTGGTCCCCGGCCCGGACCCGGACGCTCGCTGTCCTCGGCAAGCCCCGCGTAGTAGGCGAGCAACCCTGGAAGCTTGGCCGCCGTGGCCTTCAACGTCGTGACCCGCATCACGACGACCACACTCCACACCGACCTCCCTCGAGACCTCTCGCCGCCGCGAATGCACTCGTCTGTTGCTCCACGAAGACGTAGGCCGCTCAGCGGTCCTCGACTTCGCGCCAGAGCTGAGAAGGCCGTTGCGTTTGGCGCTTTCCGTGAATCGGCCACGACGAGCGGGGGCGGCGAGACGTTGTCGTGACGGCGCGGAGTCCGCTGGAGTTGCGTCACGCCGTGGGTACGACGGCCGTCTGTCGTGCAGGTCCGACAGTGCGACGGCAGGGGGCCTTGGGCCTTGCGACCATCGACCCGAGTCGCGCCTTCAAGCGAGTTCGACAGGCGCCCACCACGATGCCCAACGCAAGGTCACCCTGGTATCAGCCCTGGCCAGGCGGCCGTCTGCTGGGAAGGACGCGCCCGAGGCCCCAGACAGCGCCGGCGGCACCTCTCGCGAGCCCTCCCGACGGAAGCGTCACCTCCCGCCAGACCTCCCGCGCGACCTCCCGCTGGACCTCCCGTTCGATGTCCTGGGAGTGCCTCCGAACGGCACTTATACGGGTGATCCACCTCCTGGGCTGACTGTCGGGGGACTCTCCTCCGGCTGGTGTTGGCCCGAGCGGGAGGTGTCTGGTGGTGTGGTCTCCGTCGTTTCAGTGCGTGACCCGTGCTGACGGTGTTCGGTCGTGGCGTGTCGGCCACGACTTGGTCGACGAGTTCTTGGAGTTCACGCACGGACGTGTGCGGCCGAACACGGTACGCGCGTACGCGCACGACCTGACGGTCTTCTTCTCGATCGTCACCAAGGAGCCGGTGGAGGTGACGCCGCGCGACGTGTTGGAGTTCGTCGCCGTGCAGCAGGGCCCGCGTCGGGCGCGGAGAACGTGGTGCGGATCTCCGACGGGAGTGCGGGGTTGTCGGCGTCGACGATCAAGCGGCGCCTCGCCGCGGTGTCGAGCTTCTACGGCTATCTCGTCGCCCGGGGCGATGTCGGGGTGAATCCGGTGCCGCGGGGGTTGCCGACGCGCAAGAGCCGTCATCGCGGCGGACGGGGTGTTGTGCCGTTGGTGCGCGGGGTGCGACGACTGCCGCGGATCTTGGCGCCGGCCGAGGTGCAAGCGTTGCTCGACGCGCTGCACACCGAGCGGGACCGGGCGATCGTGCAGGCGATGCTGCTGGGTGGGCTGCGTCGCTGCGAGGTGCTCGGCTTGCGCCTCGAAGACCTCCGCCTCGGTGAGTGGCGGGTGTTCATCGCCGACGGCAAGGGCGGCCACCAGCGGCTGGTGCCGGTGTCGCAGACGTTCTTCGCGACGGTGGCCCGCTATCTCGACCTGGAACGGCCAGCGGACGCGGAGACGGACCGGCTGTTCGTGGCGTTGAAGGGACCCACCCGCGGGGCTGCGTTCTCGGCGGAAGGGCTCGACGAGATGCTCGCCAACGCGCGGGCCCGCGCTGGTCTGGTGCACGGGACGTGCCACGAGCTGCGCCACACGTGCTTCACCCGGCTTGCGCGAGGGCGGCATGCCCATCGAGGCGCTCCAGGCCCAGGCCGGGCATCGCTCCATCGCCTCGACGCGGATCTATCTGCATCTCGGCGCCGAGTGGCTCGCCGGCGAATACCGCCGCGCCGCCGAAGCGATCGAAGCCCAAGCTGCGATCGGAACGGCCCGATGAACGCGCACGAAGCCGTCGCCGCGGCGGCGCCGGCATCGTCGGGTGGGGTGCAGCAGAAGCTGTTCACCTGGGACGATATCTTCGTGCGGGCACCGCTGATGGCGGCCACGATGGGCCGTTATCTCGACCAGCTGCAGGTCTCGGCCCGTCCGGCCACGCTGCCGCGCCTACGACGACGCGCTGCGCATGTTCGCCGGGCACATCACCACCGTGGACCCAGCGTGTCGATCAGTGTCGGCGATCGAGCATCGTCACGTCGAGGCACACAAGATCTGGATGGCGAGTCGCCCGGGACGCAACGGCCGCGGGAAGCTCTCAGCGACGACGATCAGCAATCGGCTCGGTTTGCTGCGCACGTTCTTCGAACGGATCATCGACTGGGACTACGACGACGCGCCCCGCCGTTCGCCGGTCTACGCCGGTGACTTCCCCCAGCGAGACGAACCACTCCCGAAGTTCCTCGACGACCCCACCGCCGCGAAGTTCATGGCCACGCTCGCCGTCGATCCGAACCAGCGACGACGGCTCATGGTCGAGCTGCTCGCCCGCACCGGGATGCGTTCAGGAGAACTCGCCGCGCTCGAGTCCGACGCGATGGTCCACATCGGCGACACCTTCTGGCTGCGCATCCCCGTCGGGAAGCTGCACAACGACCGCTACGTCCCGCTGCACCCAGTCCTCGTCGACTTGATCAACGACTGGCTCGCAACGCGTCCATCGTCGCGGTCGGGTCACCTCGTCGAGCGTGACGATGGCCAACCGTTCGATCGGCGCACGATCCATCGCTACGTCGCGGCGGTGGCCAAGCGAGCCGGTGTCGGTCCCGTGCACCCGCATCAGCTCCGGCACACGCTCGCCACCCAAGCGATCAACCGAGGCATGAGCCTCGAAGCGATCGCGGCGCTGCTCGGACACCGGTCGATGCGGATGACGCTCACCTACGCGCGGATCTCCGACCGCACCGTCGCGGACGAGTACTTCCGCGTCACCGAAGCCGTCGAGGACCACTACCGCAACGCCACGCCGATGCCCGCCGACGTCGACGGGCCGAACATGCGACGCCTCGCCGCCGACCACCGCCGGCTCCTCGGCAACGGACACTGCACCCGACCAGTCGCGCTCGACTGCAACTTCGAGACGATCTGCGAACGCTGCGGCTTCTTCGAAACCGGCCCGCAATTCGTCGAGATCATCCAACGACAACGCGACCACGCCGCCAGCAGCGAACAGCATGACCGCGCCGAGCTCTACACCCGGCTGCTCGACGACATCGACAACACCAGCTGAACCGTGCTTCCATGACGTCCCTCAGCCCAGGCATGGATCACCCGTGTAACAACACTTCGGGGGCATGCGCTCAGGGGCGTCACATCGCTCGTCGTCCTCGTTCGGCATGATGTGCGAATGCGCATTGTCCGAGTCGCGGTTAAGCATTGGAGGAACCTCCGAGAGATCGACGTCGAGGTTCCTGATCAGGCTTCGCTGGTGTGCGTCGTGGGAGAGAACGGCACAGGCAAGAGCCACCTGTTGGAGCTGCTCGCTGCGTCCGCCGAACGCCTCGGCCTCGCTCCCGGCGTTGAAATTTCCACGAGGCAACCCATTTTCCGAGGACCACGACGTCCAGGTCGATGGAATCATCGGTGAGGACATCGCCGAGTTCCTCGGAGACGCGTTCAAGACCCATCCTGAAGCTGCTGAGTGGGACGGCCGAATCCGCGTCGAGTCCACGCGAACCGCTGAAGGCGCCACGGGACGGGTGTATTTGCCTGCCTTCGAAGACGGGGCTCCCGCACTCGCTACCAGGGTCGTCAATGCGTATCGCCAGCGGCAGGAGATCTCGCATGTCTATGTCGACGCTGACCGCGCATATCCGCCCCAAGCCGTCGCGGCCCACGAATGGGCCTCAGCGGTCGAGCAACCATATGGAGCCGTGGAATTCGAGCGTCAGTGGTCGTACCGCCCGACGCGAACGCTCTTCGGTGAATGGCTCAAGTACATGCTGGCCGTCGAACAACAGGCTTCTACCGCTCATACACGCGCGATCCGAGAGGCTCGAGCGAGCGGGGAACCAGATCCGGTCTTTGTCGACCCATTCGACGGGTACACGAAGTCAATCTCGGAGGTACTGCCGCACCTTCGATTCGCCGGTGTCGACTCATCCAAGCGAGAGGTCTCATTCGATACGTCCGGCCTACCGCTTAACTTCTCGCGTCTCAGCGGCGGCGAAAAGGAGGTTGCCTTCCTCGTTGGGCAGATCGAAAGGTTCGGCCTTCGGCGAGGGCTTCTCCTCATTGACGAGCCTGAGCTCCATCTCAATCCGGACCTACTGCGGGTCTGGCTCCACTTCCTGTCGCAGACGATCACATCCGGCCAGATCTGGATTGCGACCCACTCACTGGAAGCCGTCGAAGTCGCCGGAGCGGAGGCGACGCTCGTTGCCGAGCGCCAGCCTGGTACGCGCATCGTTCGTTCCGTTCGACCTGTCGCCGATCAACCGCTGTTGCAAGTCTTGTCCAGAGCAGTCGGCTCACCGGCCTTCTCACTCAATGACCTTGAGTTCGTGCTGATCGAAGGCGCCGGAGCTGCGCGGGAGCGGACCCGATTCCACGAACTGAGCAACGCGCCCTCGGTCAGATTTCTTGAATCGGGGAGTTGTGCAGAGGTCCTTCGCAGACTGCGAATGATCCGAGAACTCAGCGAGGACGTCGGCTACCCGCTCCGCGTCCGAGCCGTCATTGACCGCGACTTCCGCAGCAATGAGGAGGTCGCACTGCTTGAGGCAGATGAAGGCGTGCACGTACTCGGATGCCATGAGATCGAGAACGTGTTCTTGCATCCGCCTCTTCTCTCTGCGTTGGGTGAACGCAACGGTGTCGGCATCGACCCGCTAGCCGCGTTGACGGGCGCGTCCGATCGCCTTGCTGGTCTCTGGATCATGCAGAAGGCAGCCAGCGCGGCGAAGTTCGATCTGACGCCCGAGATGCGCCGGGGGGGCGGCGGCGCCAACTGGACGAGCATCAGCGGTGACCGCGAACGGTTCGCAGCCGATGTTGGTCGCAACTCAGATGACCACGCGGTTGCAGAACCAGCGTTGCGAGCCGCTATCGAGGAGTACGCAAACATCCGGAGCACCGCCGATATCTGGCGGTTGTGCCTGGGAAAGCAGATCTTGGCCGCCATGCCCCGGGACCTCGGACTCGCCGGCACGACGTTTCTTGAGCAGGCCGCATCGAGGCTCTGGAATGCCGGGGAGATTGGTCGGCCAGAACCGCTGGAGGAGTTGTTGAAGTTCGTCGCTGCAGATTGACCTGCCGCAATGTCTCCAAACGCCGGCTCGGCGCCGCGTCGATCTGCTCGCGCGTTCTGGCGCGCAAACGACGTTCCCGGCCCGCGCAGCTCGAAGCAGTTCTGGCGCGCTACTCCGGCCGTCGCCCTCGAGGATCCGGATGGTGACGCAGGTTCTGAGCGTGCTCAGTCAATGCGTCCGCTGCCTGTTGAACGAGCGCGGCCTCGGCTTCCCGGTCGTGCTCACCGGAGAATTGAAAGAACTTGGTGCGGACACCAGCACCATCCGACCGAAGGACGTACTCGGCCTCAAAGATCAGTTCACCCTCGCCGTCCGGCCCGTCGACGGCCAGCGTCTCGTCGTTGGTTCCCATGACCTACAGACTGCCTCATCGGCCGGACAGTGCAGTCATGGCAGCGCCGGACTAGTTGAGGTCTTTGCGCTCCGAGTTCTCTTCCTGAATCCAGGCGATCCGATCGGCGAGCACTCCGTCGCTGCGGAACGTTGCCGCCATCGCCTCGGCGTTGTCGGGCCAAGTCGAGGCGACCGCCGGGTCGAGCCGGTCGAACGTGACCCAACGAGTACGGACATCGACGCCGTCGAGAATGGCGTCGAACCTGAGCACGTTGAACCGCGACGTTCCCAGGTTGATACCGATGGTGAGCGGTCGTCCGACAACCCCGCGGAGTTGAGCAACGACCTGAGACTCATGTGTGCGCTGGCGCACGATGAGGAACGCAAGACCGCCAACTGCGAGCAAAGCAACTACAGCCCAGACCACGCCCATCAAGCACGCATGATGCCCTGAACGAGGGTGCGCTCGCCGGGCCATCCACACGCCGGCGCCATAACGACGTGCCGGGTGTCCCCGATCGCCGGCTCTAGGAGCTTGTCCGCCAGACCGAGATGTGATTCCGGCTCTCGCTCGTGAAAGGTCTTCGGTACCAGTCGCTCAGCGTTCGTGAAGCGTCATGCGGGCCATGGTGGCCATGAGGTCGAGTTCGGACGGCCACACGTAGCGGTGCTTCGATGAGAAGGTCTTGAGTAGAGCGCACGACCTCTCTGCGCGTGTCCTGGCGAGCGGAAGGCTCAAGCGTGCGGCCGCATTCCGGCAGGCCGGTTAAGTCGTAGACGTCGCAGGCACAGCACTTTGGACGTTGCCTCCGATCGGTGGACGGCAGTCCGAGACCAACCACCTGCCGCAGTGCCGCTTGAAGGTGACCCAGTTGTAGTTGCCGACCACGGCGGCAGGAAGGTTGTACTTCACTTCCGTCTCGCCGCTCGTACGAGTGACGTTGCGCACCGCGACACCCTCAATCTTGACAGCCTTGAGAGGCCGACCCAGTCGCCGTCGCAATGGCGCCCGGAACTTCTTGAGTGCCGCCGCTGAGCGGGCCCCGATGACTGGTCCAGCGGTTATGCGAGTGCTGGTTGGTGTTGGTGCTGCCAGGCCTGGGCGAACTCGCTTGGGGTGAGATCGCGGTGAGCCGAGTGTGGCCGGTTGATGTTGTAGTCGATCCTCCAGTCCTCGATGATGACTTGCGCTTCGAGCAGGCTGTCGAAGCGCCAGCCGTTGAGCAGTTCGTCGCGCAGCCGACCGTTGAAGCTCTCGATCCAGGCGTTCTGCCAGGGTGATCGGGCATCCCCCCGAAGCGTGGAGGACTCCACTATGAGGAGTTCTCATGCCAGAGAAGCGCAGGAAGTACGACCCGGAGTTCCGTGAGGGGGCGGTGCGGATCGTCCGGGAGACGGGTAAGCCGGTCGCGCAGGTGGCTCGGGATCTCGGGATCCATGAGGGCACGCTCGGGAACTGGGTGAACAAGGATCGTGCCGCGCGCGGCGAGACCGAAGGTCTCAGCGTCGACGACCGAGCCAGGCTCGCCCAGCTCGAGCGGGAGAACGCCGAGCTGCGGATGGCGCGTGATGTCCTCAAGCGATCCGTGGTCCTGTGGGTCAAGGAGGCGACGCGATGAGCGTGGCGTCGTTCATCGCCTCCCAGAGGGCCGACCATGGGGTGTCCCACGCGAAGTGCTGCCGGTGGCTCGGAGTGTCGGAGTCGTGGTTCTACAAGTGGCTCGACCGTGAACCGACGCGTCGCGAGCAGCGGCGCGTCGAGCTCGACGCGGCGGTGCGCGCATTGTTCGACGACTCCGGTGGGACACCGGGCACCTACGGGTCGCCGCGCATCTGGGAGGACCTCATCGAGGTGGGCTGGCGGGTGTCGAAGAAGACGGTGGCCGCGTCGATGGCCCGTCAGGGTCTTGTGGGCCGGTCCCCGAAACGCAAGCGGCGTTCTCTGACCCGTCCCGACAAGGCCGCGGCGCCGATCCCGGACCTGGTGCGACGCGATTTCACCGCCACCGAGATCAACCAGCGGTGGTGTGGGGACCTGACCGAGATCCCCTGCGACGAGGGCAAGCTCTACCTGGCCACGGTCGAGGACCTCGCGTCTCGCCGGCTGCCGGGCTTCGCCATGAGCGACCATCACGACGCTGCCCTCGCGAAGGCGGCGTTGTGCATGGCGGCCGCGGTGCGCGGCGGTGACGTCACCGGCGTGGTGTTCCACAGCGACAAGGGCGGCGAATACACCGGCGATCTCTTCGCCCAGGCATGCGACGCGCTCGGCGTGATCCAGTCGATGGGCCGGGTCGGCTCCGCGCTCGACAACGCCGCGGCGGAGAGCTTCAACTCGACGCTCGAACACGAGGTGCTCTCACGACACCGCTTCGCCACCAAGGCCGATGCCCGCCGCGCAGTCGCGCGGTTCATCGACGCGTACAACCACCGCCGTCGCCACAGCAGCTGCGAGATGCTGCCGCCAGTCGCTTACGAAGCACTGCTCGCCGAGCGAGCCGCCGACCACGAACAAGACCGAGCAGCATGACCACCAGCTTCAACCGCTGGCGCGATCACCACGTCGGCTGCGAAGCTCACACCCGAATCAGAAACCCTCCACGGTTACGGGGGAAGCCCAGATCCGGGGTCGATGAAGATCGACCCGACGCCGTTGAAGCGACACCAGTCCGCTACCGCGAGCGCGATGAACTCGGGTCCGTTGTCGAAACGCACGAACGCCGGTGCACCGCGTTCACACGCAAGGCGATCCAACGTCGCGACGACCCGGTCCGCGTCGATGGAACGTTCGACCACGATCGCCGGACACTCGCGGGTGAACTCGTCGACGATGTTCAAGAGCTTCAAGGTGCGATTGTCGTCGGTGGTGTCGAACTGGAAGTCGAGCGCCCACACGTTGGCGCGATGGACAGGCCAACGCGGTGCCGATCCCGCGGTGGGGCTACTTCCGTTTCCGATTCGGCACTCGCAGGCCTTCCTCGCGCCATAGACGCTGGATCCGCTTGTTGTTGACCCGCCATCCGTCTCGCCGTGCCGCGTTGGCCGCGCGACGCCACCCCCAGCGCGGTCGACGCGTCGAGAACGCCCGCAGGAACGCCCGCAACGCCTCCTCGTCGTCCGGCCGTGTCGGTGCCGCGAGACGCTGCGTGGAGCGGTGCTGGCCGACCACGCGACACGCTCGACGTTCGGAGACCCCGAACCGCTGCTGCAGCATCCCGGCTGCATCACGGCGACGGTTCGGGGTCAGAAGTTTCCCTCCGCCAACTCCTTGAGCATCGCCTTGTCGAGTTCAGCTTCGGCGAGCAACTTCTTCAACCGGGTGTTCTCCACCTCGAGCTCCTTCAATCGCTTCGCGTCGCTGGCCTTCATGCCGCCGTACTGGGCGAGCCAGCGATGCCAGGTCGACTCGGCAATCTCGAGATGCCGGCACACCTCGTCGAGCTCGGCGCCGCCCGCCAAGAGCTTGTTGCCCTCGGCGAGCTTGCGGATGATCTGGTCGGGCGTATGCCGACGACGTCGGGTCATGGTGCGGTCCTCCTCGCTCCAGTCTGGAGCAACGGACCCGCACAACCACTGGACCACTACAAGGGGATCAGCTCACCGCCTTCTCAGCCGACGTCACATCCACCGACTTCTTCGACGTGCACTCCGGTCCCTGAAACTTCTTGATCTCGTCCGGAGTTCCACTAAGCCACGCTTTCGCGTTCGCTTCCGCGGCGGCCTTGAGCGAGCTCGTCACGCTCGCAGGCTTCGACTCCGCGACGGCGACAGGACCGGCCCCGGCGACAACGACCAACACGAGAGCCATGAGCGCGACCACAGCCAGGCACCGTCGGGGCGAGCCGGATCGTTCAGTTGACGTGATCAGCTGCAGCACGCGCCCATGATGCCCGCCGTCTCGCCTCGACATCAGGCGCTACGGATTCAGCGCAGCACGCCTGCCCCCGATCGCCGGGTGAATGACCCCGCAGACATTGGCGAGCGGCCAGTTGCGCTGTAGGAGTCGACCGACCTCGGTCAGACTGGATCCATGATCGGTGTTGACTCCATCGGCCTGGTGGTCGATGTGTTGCGCCCGGAGAGGAAAGCGCTGCTCGATCTGCTGAGTGAGTTGGACGTCGTCCAGTGGGGTGTACCGACGGAGTGCCCAGAGTTCACGGTCAAGGGCATCGCGACGCACCTGCTGGGCGATGACCTCAGCTTGTTGAGTCGACAGCGCGATGGTGCAGTAAGTGGACTTGTGGGTATCGCGAGCGATCACCCGGGCGCCGATATCCGCGAGCTGCTGGCCGTCTTCAACGAGCGGTGGGTCACTGCGGCGGGGTACTTCAGTGTGGAGTTGCTGTTGGAGTTGCTCGCCTTGAGTGGGGAGTGGACCGCGACGTACTACGAGCAGGTCGATCCTGGCGCGCCGGGTGAACACGTCGGCTTCTTCGGCGGGACCAACGACAGTTCGCCGTACTGGCAATCCATCGCTCGCGAGTACTACGAGCGATGGATCCACCATTCGCAGATTCGCCACGCGTTGGGACGACCATCGCTGGCGGGTCGCCCGCTGTTGGATGTGGGCGTCGAAATCGCTGCCACCGTCACCGGTCTCGCCGCGGAAGTCCCAGCCAATCCCGACGGTCATTGGTTCCTTGGTGCAGTCGATCTGGGCTCCGCCCAGCAGACGGCGGCAGTGCTCACCTGGGCGCACACCGCTGATGAGATCACCCGCCTCGTCCACGGACCGCCCGAGCAGGTCAGAGTGCTCGCATCGTTCGGGGCACGTCCCTAGCCCTAGACGCCACCCCTCTTCGAGTCTTCGAACGCACGACGAGGCAAGTTCCGACCATCCCCGATCGCCGGGTCGACGCCGCGCCGGCCTGCACGCGCGTTTGGTGTGCCGCGACGATCCGCGAGGGCGCTGCGGGTGGATCGGTGTTGCCTGGTCGTGATGGCGAGTGGGCGGGACGGTGGTGTCGTCAGAGAGGCGGGGCGGTTGGGAGTGGCCCGGTGATGTTGCGGATCTGAAGAGTCGCGGCGGCTTGTGTGAAGGTCGGATCGCCTCCCATCCAGAGGCGAAATGCGCCGTTGGGGTCGCAAACGCCTCCACCGGTCATGAAGTAGCCGTGCGCGGTTCGCTCGCCGCGTTCTTGGGACGCCGAGCAGCCCTGATTCATGATGATGCCCATGCTGTTGCGGCCGGCGTCGAGTCGTGCGTCCGGTGCGTCGGTCATGCTGTTCACCAGTGGTGCCTTGGGATCCAGGACGAGGAATCCCTTCGACGTGACATGGCCTGCGAGATGCGCGGCCCAGAATCGTCGCTGCCGTTCGGTCATCGCTGGTCCACGTGGATCTCCTCGTGGGTAGTCCCACACCTTGACGACCCAATCACCGAACTGGAAGACGAGGTAGTTCACTTCCATGCGATCGTGCCCCTTGTAGAACGGCACGGGCCCGCCGGTGGCATCGTGATACTCGGCGATGGGCTCCTGGTCCGGGAACTCCGCTGCGATGGTTCCACGCGAGATCGTCACCGTTCGGCCAAGCTCGTGTCGCCCCGTCCAGGCGATCGCGCCGCCAGGAACGAACGACAGCTCGTGGGCGTCGAGTGAACCTTGCGGCAGGACCACCTCGGCGTGGCCGCCGGTGAGGAACGTGACTCGGACAACCAAGTTGTCGCCTTCCAGATGCCACGGCGGCTGGAACTCCCCGACAGGTGACGCTTCATGTCTTGGTGCGGTGTGCCCTCCGTTCGAGCCACCATGCAGCGTCACGACCGCGGCGGCGGTGACCACAAGAATCACCAGAAGGATCAGGAGGCGACGGCGACGCTGACGCCGTCGAGCCTCTTCGATCAACAGCTCTACCGGGTCGGTAGCGGTTGACTCCGGGGTCTCTGTCAGCACCACAACGGCCGCACCTCACATAGACAATGGTGCTACACTAACTAGCATCATGGTGGATGTGCAACTCGACCTCGACGACAAGGTTCCGCTCTACGAACAGGTCGCTGCAGAGATACGGAAGGCCATCGCGAACGGCGAGGTCGGGCCCGGCGAGCGACTCCCCCAGCCCGTGATCTCGCCGCCGTGTTGAAGGTCAACCACAACACCGTGCTCAGAGCGCTGCGTGACCTTCGAGACGAAGGTGTCCTCGAGTTCAGGCGAGGACGCGGCGTCACCGTCGCTGCCGACGCACCCCGACGCAGCGTCATCGACGGCAAGGTCCGCGAGCTAGTCCTCACCGCACGCCAACTCGGCTACGGCAAACAAGAACTCATCGAACTGATCGCACGATCCTGAAGCGCCCCGAATCGCCGGGTCCGAGGCTGATGATCTGTGCACGCGTTCTGGCGCGATCGCCAGGTCTGCCGGCGAGCCGCGTAACGACAGTTATGGCGTGGTCGTGGGAGGCACGACGCCTTGGACTCCGTGGGCTGTGAGCACCGAGGCGCAGTGTGGGGTGACGGGGGCGCTCGGGGTGGATGCGTCGAAGCAATATTGGATGTCGGCGAGTGTTGCCGGGTCGTCACCTTCGGCGCGGTCGACGTATCCCACGCTGCCCGCTAGGAAGTAGCCGACGAGGTTCCCATCGGCGTCGTAGACGTTGAGCTTGTCCGCTGGACCGCCCTCCAATCGGTGCAGGTCGGCGTTCAGGACGCAGCCTCGGACCGTGCCGGAGTGATCAACGATGTTCGTGCACCCGTCCCGCGACGGAGGTGTGTTGACGATTGGTGCGTCGGGGTTGGGCGCCGGGGGGTTCGTCGAAGTCGGTAGGGGTGCAGTGGTCACGTTGGCGGAGTCGTCGCCAGCCCGCACCGAGCGGCCGGGCGAGTCGCTCCCGACCGACGTTACGACGGCGTATCCGAGAGCCCCGACTACAAGAACCGCGCAGATCGAAATGAGCGCCGTGGCGGTCCGTGTGCGGCGCGGCCCGCGAGGCGGTGTGCGAGCGAGCCCGGCTGCGGGGTTCATCCGGTCGCCGGTGTCTTCGAGAACCGCGGCCGCAGATCTCAGGCGACTGTCGAGGTCGGTCATGTGTCCTCCCGCAACTGATTCCGTAGACGGTTGAGTCCACGGTGGACGTGGTTTGTCACGGCGGCGACGCTGATGTTGAGCAACTCCGCCACGTCGGCATAGGACGCGCCGTACCCGTGGACCATCAACACAGCGACCCGCTGATTCACGTTCAGATGTGCGAGCGCGTCGAAGAGTTCGGCGTCGAACCTGACCTCGGCGTCATGCACCGGCTCACCGGCGATGAAGGGCGGTCGCCGTCGCCAGCGTGTGTAGACCTTCGCCGCGCTCTGGCCGACTCGGTAGAGGTAGCCAGCCGGGTTCGACATGGACGCAACCTCGTCGCGGTGCTCCCACGCCCACGCCACGGTGTCGGCCCATGCTTCGGTTCCGAGTTCAGCGCCGTATCTCGCCCTCAACGCTCGGCGAACGCGGAGACCGTCAACGGCCAGTAGCTGTTCGAAGCCTCTGTCCTCGTCCCCAGCATCCGACAGCATGAGCCCCACACAGCAACAAGAGTCCGCGGCCCTACGAATCCTTTCACCCCACGGGGCCGCGACAGATTGCCCAGTGAGGATGGGTGGGTGCCAGTTCGTGGGTCCACCGTCGCGTTGGTGGCGCCTTGTACGTTCCGGTTGGACGCGCGTTGCTCGTTGTCGCGGGTTCGGAATTTGGCACGCCCCGTTCCGGAGGGTGATCGATCTTCCTGCAGTAACAGGTTGATCGTCACGGTCTCCTTCCCGGGACGTGCGTGCCACCCCTTGAACCGTTGAAGCAGAGAAGGGATGGCGATGACCATCGTAGAGACGACGCGCCCGGTCACGGGTGGTGTCGATACGCATCTGGATGTGCATGTCGCGGCGGCGGTCGACGCGAATGGTGGCGTGTTGGGTGTCGAGTCGTTCGCGACGACACCGGCTGGCTACCGCGAGTTGTCTTCGTGGCTGACGACGTTCGGGACCCTGACGCGGGTGGGGGTGGAAGGCACCGGCGCGTACGGCGCCGGACTGGCACGCCATCTGCGCGGTCGGGGTGTGGTGGTGATCGAGGTTGATCGTCCGAACCGTCAGGAGCGGCGGCGGAACGGCAAGTCCGACGAGCTCGACGCGATCGAAGCGGCGCGGGCGGCGTTGTCGGGTCGCGCGTCGGGGATCGCGAAGTCCGCCGATGGAGACGTCGAGGCGATCCGCGCGTTGCTGGTGGCGCGCCGCTCCGGCCGCAACGTTCGTATCAAGTACTTGAATCAGATCCGCCACCTCGGGTTCACCGCTCCTGACGAGCTACGCGAACGGCTGCGGGACGTGTCGGCCGACCAGTTGGCGGTCACCGCGGCGGCGTTGCGTCCCACCGCGGGGAGCGACACCGTCGTGTACGCAACGAAACTCGCGGATCGCGACACTGGGACGTCGCGTCGTCGCGCTCGACGCCGACGCCAAGCGTCTCGACGATGTGCTCGACACCCTGGTGCGCCGGCGCGCGCCGAGCCTGCTCGACGTCTACGGCGTTGGCACGCACACCGCCGCGATCCTGTTGGTCGCCGCGGGCGACAACCCGCACCGGCTGCACAACGAAGCCGCGTTCGCGCATCTGTGTGGTGTCGCACCCCTCCCCGCGTCATCGGGGAAGACCCAGCAACGCTTCCGGCTCAACCCCGGCGGCAACCGTCAAGCGAACCATGCCCTCTGGCGGATCGTGTTCACCCGCATGAGCAGCGACGAACGCACCCGCAAATACGTCGCGCGCCGACTCGCCGAAGGACGCACCACCCGCGAGATCATGCGCGCTCTGAAGCGATACGTCGTCCGCGAGCTCTACCCCCATCTCGTGCGCGACTGACCAGATCAGGAGTAACGGGCCTGGCCCGCGAATGCCCCGACGCCACCGGCTGTCCTTCGAACGAACCGCCGGCCCGTCACTCCCGAACACCTTCGGCACCGCATGGCCTCATAAGAGCTTGCCCTCACCCGAGTGGCCGATCACTGGTCTGCCAGCACCGCCGAAACAACCCTTGACAACACATAGGAGCTTCGATCCGGCCCGGATACGCGAGCGGCCTCACTTTCGAATGGCGCGCCATAACGACGTGCAGGGGTGCCCCAGATCGCCGGCTCCGAGCGGCACATGGGGGTAGTGCGGCGGCTACGCATTGGGGTCGATGAGAGCGTCTATCGATACTCCCGTGGGAAGATCGATGAGGCCCTTCGCTATGAAGCTCCGAACGATCACGCTCCACGTCGAGCGCTCGGCGACGAGTGCGTGCAACTCGGAGATCGCGTCGTCGAGGGCTCCGAGGCTGAGCAAGGCGCCTGACCGCGCGAACCGCAGGTTGGCGTCGTCGGGCAAGATGCGCAGCGCGTCGTCGAGTCGATCGAGTGCGGCACCGGGTTCGCCGGTACTGAGCTGGTCGACGGCGCGATCGAACGCCGCATAGGCATCGGACGCGTCCAGGAGCTTGGCGAGGTCGCCGATCGGGTCCTCGCTCCGGTCGACGCGCAGGTCGACGACGGTCCCGGTGCTCGGCTCCCGCGGCACGCTGCCCTCGACCACAACCAACGCCGCCGACATCCGTCCGCGGGCGTCCCCCCCTGCTGCCTCACCCGCGGCAAGCGCCGCGAGGAGTCGGCGAGCGAGTGGTCCTGAAGACTCCGCGAATGCTGATGCCATCGCCGGCCACACATCGGTGGTCCCAGCCATGTTCGCCAACGCCACGAACCCGTCGCCGACGAAGTGACCCGCATGATCGATGCACAGATCGCCGGTCGCGGCCGCAACCGAACGATCGGCGCTCACCACGCCGACCTGGCGCAGTCCCACCATGGGGTCTCTCCACTGCGCCTCGGCCAGAGCCTCGGATGCCGTGCATCTGGCCGCGAGCTGATCCAGACAGCGCGGCCCGTACGCAGGTTCGGCGATGGCCTGGGTCGCCACCGCGCCGACGCCAGGCCGAGCCCACGCGACGACCGGACCGACCCCGAACATGCACGACTGGACGCCAACACCGAGTTCACCGGTCGCGTCGTCCCGGGCGACGATCGAGTACGTCAACAGGCCTCCCATGGGACCGGCCGGCGGGGCTGGAACAGCCCGCATCTTGCCCGCAACGCGCTCGCACGGCCACCACAAGTGCTCGGCCTTGGTGGGCGCAAGCGGATGTCCCCGATCGCCGGCTCGTGGCGGGACTCAGGACCGCCGGCGGTGAATGAGCGTCGCCGAGAGCGTGGTTCCGAGCGTGAGGAACGTAATGCCGAAGACCGCCCACACGAGTTGCCCCAGACTGCCTTGCGTCAAGATCGCTAGAGCGATACCCGCCGCTCCAACTGACAAGTAGCAGCACGCGGCGACAACGGCGCGGGTTCCGACTGGACTGCGCCTCCAGGGTCGCGTGAACCATTGTTCCGACACGCACTGGAGTCTCGCGCGTGAACTGTCCCCGATCGCCGGCTTCAGGACAGCACGATCTACTCGCGCGCTCTGGCGCGGCAGTCGAAGTGTGGACCCGGGCCGATCGAGGCAGATGTCTCGGGGCCGTCGTCAGGGGTCTTCAACTCGACGTGACCCTGCATGCACCGGGCGGACGCTTCGTCAGCAGCCCTTGGCTTGTTGAGAACGTCACCCGATTCGGCGACGAGCTCCGTGCGACAACGAGTAGGCATTCGTCCCCTGCCCACGTCTCTAGGGAGTACGCAGCGCGCACTACTCCAGGGTGGTTCAAGTCCGCAGTAACGAAGGCCGCATCGTTCGTGGTCGGGAAGACCTTGAAGGCTGCGGAGTAGTCACCTGACTCGTTCCCGTCGAAGGTTGCGTCGTTGTACGCCTGCGCCAACTGGCCCAGGTCGGCTTCTCGCCACTGGGGTAAGAGGTCGGCCTTCGCCGCGTCCGCCTTGTCTGCGAGTGCGCTGTTCCTGAGGCGGCCGAATGCGAAGAATGCGACCACGATGAGACCACCAATCACAAGAATGATGACCAACCGGCGGCGACGTGCCCGCCGCTCTGTCTCGTCTAGCAACTCCGCCACCGGTACATGATGCCCTGCGATGCGCTCGCCCGGCCATCAAGATCACCGGGCTTAGGACGACACCCCTCCATGTCCCCGACGCCGGGTGCGCGGCGTCGGGGACGCGCCGGTGGCGTTGCTCGGGACGCAGGCGTCGCTCATGCGCGGTTCGCTATGAAGTCGAAGCTCTAAAGCTGCTCTCAACGCTCGTTGAGAGCAGCTTCGGCCCGCCCGTGCTGGTTCCGCGGAGACTTGCCGCCAAATGACATTTATGTCATTCAACGCGGGGTTGCCAGTACGCGCGTGGGTCTCTCTCCGACTTGCCAACCCAGGTGATGAGCCCGGCCTCCTCCATCGCGCGAAGGAGCTTGATCGTCACCGGGCGCGATACGTCGAGAGCTTCTTGGACATCCCCGGTGCTGGCTCGACCGCTGTCGCGGACGATCTGCATCGCGTGCCGCCAACGAGCCGGAAGTCGTGCGTCGAGCGCTCGGTCGACTGGCGACGCGAGGAGCGTGAGACGAACGCTTCCCGCCGTTTGGTGGTACTCGGGATCGGCAAGACCGGCCAGGCGCATCTCCTCGAACATGCGCCGGATCCCTTCTCCGAGCTCTTGGCCGAAGCGAAGGTCGGCGCACACTCGGGCGATGCGCGGGTTGCGAGCGAAGCGCGTGAGCGTCGGGGGGTCTGAGAGGTCCACGATGCCAGGGAAACGTCCAGGGCTCTCGATCTCGATGCGGTCGTCGAACACCGCTACCCGGATGTGGTCGCCGGCGATGGAGTACGAGCGGTGGACGACGGCGTTGACGAGGCCTTCCATCCATGCGTCTTCGGGAACGATGCCGACCGGGCCGAAGCGCCCGTCCGAGCCGAGCGCTTGACGCACGGGGAGCTGCTCTTTGATGACGCGGCGAGCCTCGACAAGTTGGTGCGGGATCGGGCCTTCGATACGCACGTCCGCGAGGAGCTGCTGGCGGATTCCGGTCTCTGCCGTGGTGCCTCGGTGGCGGACGACGCGTACGTGCGCGTGAGGGAGTTGGGTCTGGGGGTGTTCGCCGAAGAGGAGGAGGCATCCGACTGTGGTGCGGTCGTCATCGAGGACGAGTCCCCGGCTCTTCAGCAGGCGATGCGCGTCGGGAGCGCCCACCGCTTCGGCATAGCTCTCGGTCAGTTCAGCGTCGAGCTCGCCGTCCATCGGGGTCCGCTCGTAGGCGGCCTGACCGCGGTCGAACGTCAACTCCCGCCGTTGCACGTACGACAGCTCTCGGTTCTCGTCGCCGACACGAAGGAAGACCTTGTCCGACTTCGTCGCGTGAACGACGTGATCGCCGACGGCGACCCGGATGACGGCCACCTCGTGTCGTACGTTCTCATGGATGGCTTCGACGACATCGACTCGGGTTGTCGCAGCCGGTTCGGTGTGATCGAGGGCCATCTGCTGGAGATCGTTGAGCCGGCTCGGAGTCACACCGTCGACGATGCCGTTGGAGACGCCGATGACGAGCACCCCTCCCTCTGCGTTCGCGAACGCGATGACCGTCTCGGCGGCCTTCTTGGCGGTGACGAGCCCGCTCTTGCGCTCGAACCACTGCGACTCGGGCAGCTCGAGGAGGGCCTCTGCGATCTCCTCGGGCGGAAGTTGGAGCGCCCGTTCGACCAGCACCGTCGACATAGCTCTACTCTAAACTATTGAGAGTGCCTGAGAGTAGCTCTTGGCGAGAGCCCTGCGGCCCAACAGGCCCACGGGGCAGCCTGGAGCAGCCGGATGGAGCATCGGTGACTCCGCGGAAACTCCGCGAACGAGCGTGTACCAACGGGTACGGGCGGGCACCGACGAGTACCCGATCTAGCCTCTGACCTGGGCGTTCGCGCTCCGACCAGCACTGACGCGCAAGGCCGTGACTGCTTTGCAAGCAGGGGGTCGTGGGTTCGAGTCCCATCGTCTCCACATTTCCGAGCGCTCTGACCAGA
>CAVVPD010000008.1:0-539483 GCA_963750045.1 uncultured Actinomycetes bacterium
CAAGCACGGGTTCGAATACGTCGTGCACGGCACCGGTCCGGCGTCCGCCGGCGTATGTCACGTTCTGCTCTTCATCAAGGCGGGTGGCGACGGAAAGCGACCGACCGTTGAGGCGGGCTTCGCTCCACTGGGAATGGTGGGTTCCGACGCCGGCGACACCACCAAGGAAGTGCTCGAATCGGCAGGGCGCCACGACGTGGAGAACATGCAGCTCATGGGTCGCCCGACGTGCACGGTGATCGTGCAGATGGTGCACCCGCGTCGCGTGGGCAGATCGAGCTGCGATCAGACAACCCGGCGGACCCACCGGTGATCCGACACACGCTGCTCGGCTCCGACGATGACGTTCGAGAACTCGTCGCGGGCTGTCGCGCCATCCGCGAAGTTCTCGCGACCGAGCCGTTCGCGAGCTTCGTCGTCAGCGAGGCCTTGCCGGGTTCGGCGATCGAGACTGATGAGGAATGGGACGGATTCCTGCGCCAGGTTGCCTGGGGGGCCCAGCACCCGGTCGGCACGTGCAGGATGGGGGTGGACGAAGGAGCGGTCGTCGATCCGCAGCTCCGAGTTCGCGGGGTTCAGGGCCTCCGAGTGGTAGACGCTTCCGTGATGCCCACGGTGACGACCGGCAACACCAACGCGCCAACAGTGATGATCGCGGAGAAGGCGGCGGAGGCGATCCGCTCGGAGAGATGATCCGCGCAGCGCCCTATCCGGGGCGGTGCAAGCGACCGTGAAGCACGGCTTGGGTGAGTTCTTCCACGATCTCCTTCCGCGGGGGTCGTCGCTTCCCGTAGAAGGATTCGCCGAACACTGCCATGCCGGCGGTCATGGCGAGGGTCGAGCGGGTCGCGAGGTCTTGCCCGCGAGTGGCTTGCCCTGACGTCGGATGGCCTCGGCGGTGCCGATGTCGACGAGCACTCGGAGCTCTCGGCTGATTTCGTCGAAGACCCCACTTTCGGCGAGTTCGCTGCCGCTCTGAGCGTCTGCAGACAAGAGCATGGCCACGAGGCCCCGGTTCCGACGGAAGAGGTCGAAGAGCTCCCCGATGAACTGGCGTGTCAGCGTTTCTTCGTCGAGTTTCGCGGCCGCGCCGGACGTCCATTTCGCGTTGAAGTTTTCTACGAACTCGACAAATGGGCTGACGAGTGCCTCGCGGAAGAGATCGACCTTCGAGCTGAAGTAGCGATACATGAGCGCTTCGGAGACCCCGGCTCGCTCGGAGATCTCGCGGGTACTCGTACCGCTGAAGCCCTGGCTCGAGAACAGATCGCGGGCGGCCTCGAGGACAAGTCGGCGGGGTTCTCCTTGCGCCCGACGCGGTGCGCTCTTGGTGTTGGCCGAACCCGCTGCAAGTTTCCGGGCGGGTTGTTTGATCGTCGCCAAGGTTGGGTTCCTCCATCACCGGTACAAGTTTTGTGAGCTTAACCATGTGGCTGAGCAGCTCAGTCATGCGTTCTGCGTCGACGAGGGACCGATTGACGGCGGGATGCGCCCGGCCGTCTGGATAGTGGGTGCTCGCTTGCTTCAAAAGCGTAGCAAGCACTAGCGTCAGCGTGACGAGCTTCGGCGTCGCGTCCCGGAGCCGAAGTCCCCCCGCACGTGGAGGTTCAGGGTGAAGACCGAAGAACTGATCTTGGTCAGCGTGGACGATCACGTCGTCGAACCCCCCACCGTCTTCGAAAACCAGCTTCCGCGTGACCTGCTCGAGCAGGCACCGAAGGTCGTGCGTCGGGCCGACGGCTCCGACGTGTGGGTGTACGAAGGGGTCGAGGTTCCGAACATCGGTCTCAACGCCGTGGCTGGTCGGTTGCCACACGAATTCGGTCTCGATCCCACCTCGTTCGAGGAGATGCGCCCCGGTTGTTACGACATCAAAGCCCGCATCGACGACATGAACGCCGACGGTGTCCTTGGGTCCATGTGCTTCCCGTCCTTCCCGCAGTTCTGCGGACAGCTCTTCAGCCGATCGCAGGACAAGGACTACGCACTGACGCTTCTCCAGGCCTACAACAACTGGCACATCGACGAATGGTGTGGCGCGTTTCCTGGGCGCTTCATCCCACTTGGGCTCCCAGTCCTGTGGGACACCGATCTCCTCGTGGCCGAGGTTCGACGGCTGGCGGAGAAGGGATGCCACGCAATCTCCTTTTCCGAGAACCCGGCGAAGCTCGGGTACCCGAGTCTTCACAGCGACCATTGGGATCCGTTCTGGCAGATCTGTGCAGACCTCGAGACGGTCGTGTGCATGCACATCGGTTCCTCATCGTCGCTCGTGGTGACGGCCGACGACGCGCCATTCGATGTGATGGCGACGCTACAGCCTCTCAACATCGTGCAGGCAGCAGCCGACCTCGTGTGGTCGCCGGTACTGCGCAAGTTTCCGAAGCTCAAGATCGCGCTCTCGGAGGGCGGGATCGGCTGGCTTCCGTACTTCCTCGACAAGGTCGACAACGTCTACCGGAAGCAGCGAGCGTGGACGGGCCAAGACTACGGCGACCGCCTCCCGAGCGATGTCTTTCGTGAGCAGATCATCACCTGTTTCATCGACGATCGACCGGGTATCGAACTTCGCGACCAGATCGGCATCGACAACATCACATGGGAGTGCGACTACCCGCATTCCGACAGTGAGTGGCCCTATGCACCCGAGAGCGTGATGAAAATCGTCGGTGGCGTTTCCGACGAGGAGATCGACAAGATGACGCATCTGAACGCGATGAGGCATTTCCACTACGACCCGTTCTCATGCTTCTCGCGCGAAGACTGCACTGTCGGGGCGCTTCGAGCGACTGCGACGCATGTCGACACCGCGCCGCGCAGCATGGTGACGCGTGAGCTGAGCGGCGACGTGCGCGCCCAACATCAGGTCGACCTCTGGGCGCCGACGGCGAACTGAACGGTCGCGCTCCATAGACGTCGGCTGCTAGAGAAGCATCCTGTGCCGCGACCACTGACGAGCGGCGCCGGCTCTCGGGGAGCGGACGGTGGCGTTGGAGTTCTGCGGGGGGTTGTTGCACATGTCGGGCGTAGCCCACCCACGGGAACTGTCGCCGGCTCCGCTCCGATGAAGTACGGGTATCAGAGGGTGAGCACTCACTAGCATCAATCCGCAGATTGTTGTAGCGTGTGCCGCTACGAACTCATCCGGCACCCGGAACCGGGTTGCCGATTCGGCATGCAGGGGGACGAATGCGTCGGAGCGTTTGGCAACTAGGTCTCGGCACGGCGCTGGTCGTTGCGATCGCGATCTCAGGTATGACGAGCGCCGTGGCAGGTGGCCCGATCGCGAAGGCGACGAAGTCGCCGATCAAGATCGGTTGGATTGGCACGACATCAGGCGTCAACGCTGACTCAGGTCAGTCGTCGCGCGCAGGCATCCTCGCCTGGGCCAAGTGGGTCAACGCCAACGGGGGGATCGCGGGCCACCCAGTCGACCTGATCGCCAAAGACGACGCCAATGACCCTGCGATGGCGTTGCAGGCCGTCAAGGATCTCGTAGAGAACAAAGGGATCGTCGCGTTCGTCGGGAACGCATCGAGCAGCACCGACGCAGCGTTCAAGGATTACCTCGACTCGAAGAACATCCCCGACATTGGTGGCCAGGGCTACAGCTCGGCGATGGCAGCGAACGCTCTCTACTTTCCGGTGACAGCGTGGGTCTTCACCTCGGTCTGGATGGGAACCAAAACGGTGTCGCAGGTTGGAGCGAAGAACCTCGGCTTGTTCTGGTGTAGTTCGAATCCGGCGTGCTCCGCCTCGGTGCCGCTGTACAAGGGTGATGCCGAGGAAGCGGGCATGACCCTCGCCTTCGACCAGAAGATCGACGATTCCGCATCCGACTTCACGGCGAACTGCCTCGCCGCGAAGTCGGCGAACGCGGACTCGATCGTGGTTGCCGCCGGCGCGTCTCAAGCGACGAGGATCATCCAGTCGTGTGCGCGTCAGGGGTACAACCCGACCTACGTCGAGACTGCATCGGGATACACAGACGTGCTCCTCAAACTGGCTAAGGCGGGCACGCTCAAAAAGATGGTTGTCGCCAGTGACACCTTCCTGTGGTTCGACAACCCGGGAACGAAGAAGTCTCAGTCGTACAAGGACTTCCAGACGGCGATGAAGAAGTACGCCAAAGGCAGCTCGGTAGGGCCGCCCGCAGCATCGAGTTGGATGTCCGGGCAGATGTTCGCAGCCGCGGGCAAGGCCTTCGGTGACACGGTCACGAACGAGGATGTCCTCACCGGCCTCTACGCCCTCAACGGCGAGACACTCGACGGGCTGGCGCCCCAGCCGATCACGTACACCAAGGGCGAGCCGACCCATCTCATGTGCTTCTTCCAGGCGAAGCTTAAGGGAGCGAAGCTCGTGGCGATGAATGGCGGCAAGCCCAGCTGTCAGCCGCCCAAGTCGTAGCGCAGTGCGACCTGTGGCGGGCGAGGTCGGCAGCCTCTCCCGCCACAGTCGCGCTCTCGACGACCTGCGAGAGTCGGACTTGATTCGTTGAACGAATTTCTCCCATTCATCGTCGCTGGACTCGCGGCGGGCTCGGTGTATGGGCTCGCGGGTGTCGGCCTGGTTGTCACCTACAAGACGACCGGAGTCCTGAATTTCGGCTACGGAGCGTTCGCGACCATCGGCGCGTACATCTACTACTGGCTGTACGTCGACCAGGGGTTGGCGTGGCCGTACGCGCTCGCGTTGACGGTATTGGTTGTTGGTCCGCTCCTCGGACTTCTGTACGAGCTGCTCGCGCGAAAACTGATCCGCGTTTCTGTGGTGCTCCAGATCGCAGCCACGGTCGGCATCATCCTCATCGTCACGGCCGTCGCCGCTCTGTGGTACGGCCGCTCTGGCGATCTGTTCCCCTCGTACTTCCCGACAACCACGATCAAGCTCGGTGGCGTGTATGTCGGATGGGATCAGATCATCGTCGCGTTGGTGGCCCTGTCGACGACGATGGTCTTGTACCTGTTCTTCAAGCGATCTCGCGCGGGTGCAGCGATGAGGGCTGTGGTCGACAATGCAGACCTGCTGGATCTCGGCGGGATCAGCCCGGTCACCGTACGGCGATGGGCCTGTGTGATTGGTTGTTCGTTTGCGGTCCTGAGTGGCGCGCTCATCGCACCGAGTCTGAACCTCGATGCGTTCGTGCTCACGCTGCTGGTGGTCCAATCGTTCGGGGCCGCCGCCATTGGCTACTTCTCCAACCTTCCACTCACGTATACGGGGGGGTTGATGATCGGTGTGGTCGCCGCACTGGCCACGAAGTACTCGATCGACTACACGTGGCTGACCGGATTGCCGGCCAGTGTGCCCTTCATCGCGCTCTTCCTGGTGCTCGTGTTGATGCCACGTGCGCTACTCGTTGACCGACGCAGCATTCGGCCAAGGCCGCGGCGAGCGCGCGGGCCGCGGCTCCGGTTCAGATCTCGCTCGGAGTCGTGCTGCTGACGGTGCTGGTGCTCGTGCCGCAGTTCGCTGGTACCCGGCTCATCACGTACACCGACGCACTCACGTATGTGGTCTTGTTTCTCTCGTTGGGTCTGCTGGTAAAGACATCCGGCCAAGTGTCCCTGTGCCACGTGACGTTCGCAGCGATCGGTGCAAGCGGGTTCAGCCACCTGACCCACGGCGGCAGCGTTCCGTGGCTGGTTGGTGTCCTCTTCGCCGGACTGGTGTGCGTGCCGGTTGGTGCGATCGTCTCGATCCCGGCGATCCGTTTGTCGGGGACCTACCTGGCACTTGCAACGCTCGGATTTGGGATCTTCGTCGAACGCATGCTCTTCACTACCAGTTGGATGTTCGGCACCGGAATCAACAACTCGCTCTTCATGCGACGTCCGTCATTGTCCTGGCTCGACGTGAAGGGGGACGAGGGCTATTACTACGTGGTTCTCGCGTTCGTCGTGGTGATCGCGGCGATCGTCATCGCGCTGCATCACAGCCGGCTGGGGCGACTGCTCCGTGCACTGGGCGATTCACCGACCGCGTTGTCGACCCAAGGCGCGAGTATCAACACCACGCGTGTGTTGGTGTTCTGCATCTCCGCGTTCATTGCCGGTGTCTCTGGCGCGCTCTACGGCTCGATCTTCCCGGAGGTCAATGGCACGACGTATTCGTCGTTCACGTCTTTGACGCTGTTCACTCTTCTGGTGATCGCCGTCGGCGGCGAGCCGTGGTACGCGTTCTTCGCAGCATTCGCGTTGGTGCTCGTGCCCTCCTACGTCAGCGGGGACGACACTTCGTTGTATCTCCAAATCCTGTTTGGGTGCTCCGCAATATTCGTTGCGGTGTCGGCGACGTGGGTCCGCGATCCCGGGCGAAGGGCCATGGAAATCGTCGCTCGCCTCGGGAGGCGTCCGACCCGCGCCGCGACGACTTCAGAACCCGGTGAGGAGCGCACCACAAAGGTCCTAGCGCCCGCGGTCGTAGCAACCGGTCGCGAGGTCGTTCCCCATTTGGGTACGCCGGGGGTCCTCGAAGAGCCGCGTCGTGGGCTCGAGATCGCTGGGGTCTCCGTCCGCTTCGGCGGGGTCGTTGCCGTCGATGCCCTGGACCTCAAGGCTCCGACTGGCCGCATCACCGCCTTGATCGGCCCGAACGGCGCGGGCAAGACGACGACCTTCAATGCGTGTTGCGGTCTGCCTCGACCAACGTCCGGTCGCGTTGTGCTTCACGGCGAGGACATCACGCGCCGGAGCGCTGCAGCACGAGCGCGCGCCGGCTTAGGGCGAACGTTCCAGAGGATGGATCTGTTCGACTCGCTGACCGTACGTGAGAACACGACCATGGGACGGGAAGCGGGGATGGCGGGTGCCCGAATCTTCGGCCAAGTCGTCGCGCTGCCGAGCCAGCTTGACGAAGTCGCGCAGGCAGCCGACGCTGCACTCACCCTGTGCGGCATCCAGCACCTTGCGCAACTGCAAGCCGGCAGCCTGTCCACAGGGCAACGACGCCTGGTTGAGCTCGCACGCTGCCTTGCTGGGGATTTCGACATGCTCCTCCTCGACGAACCGTCGTCCGGCCTCGATCATGGCGAGTCGGAACACTTCGGGCACGTCCTGACCCGCGTCGTGGCGGAGCGCGGCGTCGGCATCCTGCTCGTAGAGCACGACATGACATTGGTGATGGAGATCTGTGACTACATCTATGTGCTCGACTTTGGCCGCCTGATTTTCGACGGCGAACCTGCAGCGGTCGCGAGTAGCCCGATCGTTCGCGCCGCGTACCTCGGCGAAGGCGAACCCATGCTCACGGGGACCTGAGACGTCGTGCTCGAGATCGAGGCGATTGACGCTGGATACGGCGACAGTCTGGTACTGCGAAACATCAGCCTGAGCGTGCCAGATGGCGCGGTCGTTGCACTGCTCGGTCCAAACGGTGCGGGAAAGACGACGCTCTTGCGTGCCGCGTCGGGATTGCTGGCACCTTCGGCAGGAAGGGTCGTGCTCGGCGGTGAGGACATGACCCACGCGCGGGCCAACCGCGTGGCACGGCGGGGCTTGTGCCACATTCCCGAAGGGCGCGGAGTCTTCCCGACACTGAGCGTGCGGGAGAACCTCGTGCTGAATGCGCCGCGAGGCCAGCACGACGAAGCGATAGCGCTCGCCGAGGAGACCTTCCCGATCCTGCGCGAGCGGATGAAGGTGCACGCCGGGAAACTCAGCGGCGGTGAGCAGCAGATGCTGGCGCTCATGCGCGCGTACATCCGCAAACCGAGCATCGTTCTCGTCGATGAACCGTCGATGGGGCTCGCGCCAATGATCGTCGACCAGATCTTCGAATTCCTTCACCGCCTAGTCGTGGGAGGTTCATCACTCCTTCTCGTCGAGCAGTACGTCACCCGCGCGCTCGAGATGGCCGACCACGCTGCCGTCCTGAGCCGAGGCGAAATCGTGGTGGCCGGAACTCCCGACGAGCTACGTGACGCCGATGTGCTCCACACCTACCTGGGTGCGACGCCCGAATAGTGGCGCTCTTATGCCGCTCTACTGCTGTTTCCGTGGGTGGTGTTGGTGTCGGTCCGCGGCCGCACCCCGCTCGATTCCTAGGTTCGGAGTTGTCTGACGACTTCGATCCTGGAGGCAAGCGGGGTGCGAAACAAGAGCGTATGGGAACGCGCGTGCGGGCTCACTGAGACCGTCGTAGAGGACGTCGAGTTCGACGACGACGCGGACGCGATCGTCGTGTCGGTGCGCCCGACGGCGCGTGCTCGTGGTCGGTGTGGTGAATGTCGGCGACGGTCACCGCGCTATGACAACGGTGAAGGTCGACGTCGGTGGCGAGCGTTGGATCTCGGCACGACACGCGTGTTCCTCGAAGCGCGAGCTCCTCGAGTCCAGTGCCGTGACCATGGCGTGATCGTCGCGGCGGTGCCGTGGGCACGTCATCGTGCCGGCCACACCCGCGACTTCGATGACCTCGCGGCGTGGCTCGCGGTTCGCACATCGAAGAGTGCGGTGATGGAACTCTTGCGGGTGGCGTGGCGCACCGTCGGCGCGATCGTGACCCGTGTCAACGCCGACGTCGAAGCGGGCTTTGACCGGCTCGAGGGATTGCGGCGGATCGGGATCGACGAGATCTCCTACAAACGCGGGCACCGCTACCTCATCGTCGTCGTCGACCACGACACCGGCCGCCTGGTGTGGGCCGGCCCCGGCCGCAACGACGCCGCCCTCAACGTGTTCTTCGACCAGCTCGGACCCGAACGCTCAGCGTTGTTGACGCACGTTTCGGCAGACATGGCGGACTGGATCGCCCGCGTCGTCGCCCGACGAGCTCCGAACGCGACCCGCAGCGCCGATCCGTTCCACGTCGTCGCGTGGGCGATCGAAGCACTCGACATCGAACGACGCCGAGCCTGGAACCACGCCAAAGGTCGTCGCCCCACCGTCGGTCTCGCACGACAAGGACGTTCCACCGGCGACGCACAACACATCTCCCAAGCTCGCTACGCGCTCTGGAAGAACCCCGGTGACCTCACCCGCCGCCAACGCCACCAACTCGACTGGATCGCGAAGACCGACCCGCGCCTGTGGCGCGCGTACCTCCTCAAAGAAGCACTTCGCTACGTGTTCGCGGTCAAAGGCGAAGAAGGCAAGATCGCGCTCGACCGATGGATCGAATGGGCGCGCCGCTCCCGCATGCCCGCGTTCATCCAACTCCAACGCCGCATCGTCACCCACCGCGCCGCGATCGACGCCGCACTCGACACCGGCCTCTCCCAAGGCCTCGTCGAATCCACCAACACCAAGATCCGACTACTCACCCGCATCGCGTTCGGCTTCCACGGCTACCAACCACTCGTCGCCCTCGCCATGCTCGCCCTCGGCGCACACCCACCCCGACTCCCAGGCCGAACATGACCCACGGAAACAACCGGAGAGCGTCTTATGCGCCGGGCAGCTATGGCGCGTCGCGTTGACAGCGACTGCCCAACGTCTGACCGACAGTCGAAGTGTGCGGGAGTAGCGAGTCGCTGGTCCCGATCTCGCTGTCCGTCCAGTGCGCCCGGTCAGTAGTTGTTGGTGACTGCGTCGACGACCGTCTCGGGCACCGAGCGCGGTGAGGTCGTCAGGTGATGCTCCGGCCGCAACGGGGCCTCCATGGTGGTTGAACCCGGTGACGGAGACATCGAATGGCTACGACGCCAACGAAGTCGCGCACATGTTCGGCGGTGATCCGCCGAAGGTGACGGCACCGTCCGAGCCTGTGCTGCTGCGGGTGTTCGTGCACTTCTACGGAAGCAAGGTCGTGCTGCTGCTGGGTGGGTATGACAAAGGCGCCGATCCGAAGGAGAAGCGCCAACAACGCGAGATCGAACGGGCCCGGAAGCTCTTGACCCAGTTCCAGGAGCGTCGACGCCGTGAGCGTGCGGCGATCAAGAGGGGTTCGAAGTCGCCACGGGGTGGCCGGAAGCGGGGTTGACGGCGTATGGGGAATAGCCCATAATATCGGGGACGAGGAGGTAGCGCGATGGCCGGGACCCACAAGTACAGCGACGTCGCTTCGAAGCGTCGCGCTCGCAGCGGCGCGCAGGCCGAGGCGCAACGCGAGATCTTCGTCGAGGCGTACGACATCGCGATGCAGATCGTGGCGCTGCGCGAGGACCATGGCCTCACGCAGGCGCAGCTCGCGGAACGTGCAGGTATCAACCAAGGAGACCTGAGCCGGATCGAGCGTGGCGCTACCAGCCCCACCGCGCGAACTCTCGGACGCATCGCCGAAGCGCTCGACGCCGACGTCAGGCTCGTCGCCCGCGCGAGTTGAGCGCGTCACTCGAGTCCGCGAAAAGTCCGCGCGACGTCGAAAAACGAGGGAAGCCGAGGGCAGCCGAGGAACAGCGTTTCCGCTGGTCGCAGCCGATGTCGAGTCGCTGACCAGGAGCGACGCGCGGCCACCGAAAGGGCTTACAAGGCGGAGGTCGGGGGTTCGAGACCTCAACGCCCACCGCGAACCCGCAGGTCACAGGCGGTGATGGCTCGCTGGGCTGATCCCGCGAGCATCTCGCACGACAGATCATAGGAGTACGGGTCGCGGCCGGCTTCGGCGCGCAGGATCGGGACGGCATCGTTGGCGACGCTTCCCACTCGAGGAAGAACCGGGGGTGCCGCGTTGGTTCAGGAACATGAGCGTGCGACGTTGGGGGGCCGCACCGGGTCGTCGAGCACTTCCGAGTAGAGGGCAGCGCCAGGCCGGGTCGTCGCAACGCTGGCGTGTGCGCGACGCGTACCGCTCACCGACGCACCCGCGCCTTGTAGATCTCGAACCATGCCACGCCGATGAAACCTGCGACGACCGCGACGACCCAGTCGGCGGGCTTCATGGGGCCGAAATGGAACGCGCTTCTGAGCGAGGGAACGGTCAGGAGCACGACGATGAGCGCCGCCCCGGCGAGAAGCCACTTGAGCGTGGGGTTCGTGCGCTCCCGAAACGACTGCCAGATTGAGAGTCGCCAGGAGCGGTTCACGAGGATGAGTGCGAGGTTCCCGACGAGGAGTGTGGTGAAGGTGATCGACCGCACGACGTCGTCGGGTCGGTTGTCGAGCACGCTCCAGAGATAGACGCCGAACACGGCTGCGAGTGCCGACAACCCCTGGAGGGCAGCAATCGTGAGTACCCGCCGGCTGAATATCGGTGCGCCGGGCCGTCTCGGCGGTTGGTCCATGATCCGCGGGTCGATCTCCTCGGACTCGAAGACGATCGAGCAGGCGGGGTCGATGATGAGCTGGAGGAACGCGATCTGCACGGGGAGGAGGACCAGCGGCCAGTCCGCGACGAACACCGGGATCACCGCCATCCCGAAGATCGGCACGTGGACGGCGATGATGTACGCCATCGCTTTGCGCAGGTTGTCGAAGATGCCTCGGCCGCGTCGGATGCCGCCCGCGATCGAGGTGAAGTCGTCGTCGGTGATGACCAGCGCGGCGGACTCACGTGCGACGTCGGTCCCGCGGGCGCCCATCGCGATCCCGATGTCGGCGGCCCGCAGCGCGGGGGCGTCGTTGACGCCGTCGCCCGTCATGGCGACGACCTCGCCTTTGGCTTGCAGCGTGCGAACGAGTTGGAGCTTCTGCTCGGGGACGATGCGTGCGAACACGTTCACCGTTCGGATCCGGCGCGCGAGCTCGTCGTCGCTCATGGCGTCGAGCTCCGGCCCGGTGACGCATCCATTGGCATGCTCCAACCCCACCTCCCGGGCGATTGCCAGCGCGGTGCCGGGGTAGTCACCGGTGATCATCACGATGCGCACGCCGGCTCGTGCGCACTCGGCGACCGCGTCGGCGACGCCCGGTCGCACCGGGTCCTGGAGACCCGCCAGGCCCAGCCATTCGAACTCGAAGTCGTGCTGACCGGCGGGGAGACCCTGCGCCTGGCTGAACCGGGCCCGGGCGACGGCGACGACCCGCTGCCCGCCGGCGGTGGCTGCCTCGACCTGCTCGGTGACCGCCACACGCTCCTCGACGTCCAGGTGGCACAGGTCGGCGATCGCTTCGGGGGCGCCCTTGGCCGCGATGACGTAGCGACTCGAGTCCGGCGAGCGCCACACGTGGGAGAGCGCCAGGAGCTGTTCCGACAGCGGGTACTCACGCACCAAGTCCCAACTTCCGTGGACGTGCTCCGTATCGGCGAGGTACCTCGCGCCGAGGTCCTTGAACGCCCGGTCCATCGGGTCGAACGGATCGACGGGAGACGCGAGCACGGCGAACTCGGCGATCTCGTGGAACGGCTCCGGAAGTGGCCGGTCGTCGAGCACGTGGACCGACCCGTCGACGACGAGCTGGCGGACCGTCATGCTGTTCATGGTCAGCGTCCCGGTCTTGTCGACGCATACGGCCGTCGCCGAGCCGAGGGTCTCGATGGCGGGCGGACGCCGGGTCAGGACGTGCCGTTGCGACATGCGCCAGGCGCCGAGCGCGAGGAAGACGGTCAGCACGACCGGGAACTCCTCGGGGAGCATCGCCATCGCGGTCGCGATGCCGGCCAGGAGGCCTTCCAGCCAGCGATCACGCGTCAGGCCGAAGACGACGACGACCACCGCGGCCGCGACGAGGCCCACGGCGGCGATCACCCGGACGAGCCGGTCGAACTCGTGCTGGAGGGGGGTGCGCTCGGGCTCGATCGTGTGGAGCGCCGTACCGATCCGGCCGAGCTCGGTGGCGCTGCCGGTCGCGGTCACCAGCGCGATCCCGTGCCCCTTCACGACCAGGGTTCCCGAGAACACCCACGGCGTCCCGTCCCCGCCCGGCCGACCGGTTCCCGCAGCGGCCGACTTGGGGTCGGTGGCGGCCTTGCGGACGGGGACGGACTCGCCCGTGAGCGCCGCCTCGTCGACCGAGAGGTTCACGCAGTCCATCATCGCGGCGTCCGCCGGCACCCGATCACCCTCGGCGAGCAGGACGACGTCGCCGCGGACGACATCGCGTCCGGCGATTCGCACCTGCTTGCCATCCCGCACGACGAGTGCACGCGGGGACGAGAGATCACGCAACGCAGCGAGGGCGTTCTCGGTCCTGTGCTCCTGAGAGATCGAGATCGTGATCACGACGACGACGAACGACATCAGGATCGCGCCATCGAGCGGCTCCGAGAGCAGGAAATTGACGGTCCCTGCACCGAGCAGCAGGAGCAGCATCGGCTGGCGCACGACGTCCCGCGCCTGCCGGAGAAGGTTGCGTTGCTTGGCGGAGGGCAGTTCGTTCGGCCCCTCCGCCTCGAAGCGTCGGAGTGCTTCCTGCGACGTCAGGCCCTTCAGCAGCACCTCTCGAGTCACCGCCATCCCGCACGCCTCTCGACCCGCTCGGTGACGGGCCATGGCCCGTCACCGGACGCGGGGGCCGGGACCGTCGCGAGTTGTCGGGCCGCTCGGTCGATGATCTGTTGCCGGAACGGTTCCGTCAGGTGCATCGCGCGCATCGAACCCGCTCTCGGGTGGAGCGCGCTCAGTCCTTCATGAACCAGCCGATCACCTGTGCCTCGTGGTCGACGTAGTGCTCACCGGAGAGATCCATCACGACCTTCTCGATCGTGCCGCCGGTGAACGCGAACGGTGCCTCGTACTCGGGTGTGACCGCGGATCCGCTGTCCCTGCCGACCGAGATCCCGTCGCCCGTGATGCAGAAGTACCCGGGCTGGGTGACGATCTGCCCCTGGCCGACCTGCTGTTCGTCGACGTAGAGCGTGAGGGTGCCCGCGGTACCCGGCATCTCCGGATCGGTGTTCTGGCCGGTGGCCGAGAATTCGGCCGTGACCACGTGTCGACCGGCCGTGAGGTCGTCGCTCCCCACGACGTCCTGGAAGTGGCTGCCGACCCAGTTGAACGTGTATCGGAGCTTCTTGTCCTTGACGTAGAGCGCGTGGCCGCCGGCCACGCCCCCCGCGGCCCAGACCACGCCTTCGGCGCCGGCGGACTCGAGGTCGACTCCCGCCGAAAGCGTGTACGAGCGCCCCGGGATCATCGGCCCGGCACTCTCGGGCACGTCGGCGCAGTTCGGGTAGAAGACGTACTGGTCGCGCGGTGGCGCGGCCCGGGGCCGGTCGGCCAGCACCTGTTCGAGCGCGGACCGGTCGTCGAGCGGGAGCCCGTTGTAGATGCCGGCGTAGTAGAACCAGAGGCTCTTCATGAGCTCGAGGCGTTCGGGCTCGCCGGCGGCGAGGTTCTTCGACTGCGAGCGATCGGTGTCGAGGTTGTACAGCTCCCACTCGTCCTTGTGGAAGTTGCCCCAGCCCGCCAGCGGCGGGTGCACCGTCGAGGCGAGCCAGCCCTCGTGGTAGATCGAGCGCTGCCCGAGCATCGCGTAGAACTGGGTCTTCTTGCCGGGTACGGACGCGTCGGTGAGCGCGGCCGCGAAGCTCTCGCCTTCGATCGGGCTCTGGAGATAGCCCTTGATCATCTCGGGGGGCTCGATGCCGAGGAGGTCGTAGATGGTGGGGACCACGTCGACCGCGTGCGTGTACTGGTGCCGGATCTCCTTCGACGCCGCGACCTTCGCCGGCCACGACACGAACATCATGTCGGCGCAGCCACCTTCGTAGCCGGCCCAGCGCTTCCAGTACGGGAACGGGGTGTCGAGCGCCCACGCCCAGCCGGTGCAGTAGTGGTTGTTCGACGCCGGGGTACCGAGCTCGTCGATGTGGGGCAGATTCCGCTCCGTCGTGGAGGGGATCCCGTTGAAGAACTCCCACTCGTTGAACGTGCCGTTGGGCCCGCCCTCTGCGCTCGCCCCATTGTCGGAAACCACGACGATCAGGGTGTTGTCGAGCTGGCCCGATTCCTCGAGGTAGGAGATGATCCGCCCCATCCGGTCGTCGTAGTAGGCGACGTAGCCGGCGAACACCTCTGCCATCCGGGTGAAGAGACGCCGCTCGTCGTCGGACAACGAGTCCCACGGGCGCACGGAGTCGACCCCGGGCCACACCCGGCCCTCGTCGTTCGGGTACTCCGGCTCACCGTGGGGGTTGATCGGCGACAGCTCGGTGCCGTCCGGTAGCAGGCCGAGCTCCTTCTGGCGGGCCAGGATCCCGTCTCTGATCGCCTCGTAGCCCATGTCGAACTTGCCCTTGTACTTGTCGGCCCACTCGGTGGGCGCCAGGTGCGGAGCGTGGCCGGCGCACGGCGCG
Source organism: uncultured Actinomycetes bacterium (assembly GCA_963750045.1). Lineage (GTDB taxonomy): Bacteria > Actinomycetota > Acidimicrobiia > IMCC26256 > DASPTH01 > DASUAS01. The sequence continues at coordinate 15,118 of CAVVPD010000008.1, forward strand.
AAGTACATGAAGAACGGCTTCTCGGGGTCGATCACCTTCGCGTCGCGGATGAACTCGATTGCCCGGTCGGCGAGGTCGTCGGCGAGGTGGTAGCCGTCCTCGGGCCGTCCGGGTGGTTCGACCATGTGGTTGTCGTGAGCCAGGTCGGGGTACCACGAGTTCGCTTCTCCGCCGAGGTAGCCGTAGAAGCGTTCGAAGCCCCGGCCGAGCGGCCAGCGGCCCTTGTACGCGGCGAGGTTGATCTCCTCGCCGGGCGTGAGGTGCCACTTGCCCACGCAGTAGGTGTTGTACCCGTGCTCCGCCAGCACCTCGGAGACGAATCCGTTCTCGAATGGGATACGGGTCGAGATGCCGGGGAATCCCGACGAGAACTCGGCGATGGTGGCCATCCCGTTCGTCGTGGCGTTGCGTCCGGTGAGCAAGGACGCACGCGTCGGGGAGCACAAGGCCGTGGTGTGGAAGTTGCCGAACACCACACCCCGCTCCGCGATGCCACGCATCGTCGGACACTCCACCGGTCCGCCGTACATGTCCATCGTCGCATAGCCCAAGTCGTCCCACACGATGACCAGCACGTTGGGTGCGCCGTCAGCGGCCTTCGGCGGCAGATATGGCGCCCAATCGGGTGTCGACTCGCGGATGTCGACTGCGATCTTTCCCTTGAACTGAGGTGCCATGACCGGTCTCCTGTCCATTCCGGGTCGCGAATGCGGCCGCGACCGTGCGCGGCGTCGTGGCGGTGATGTTACGGGTCGCTCGGCATGGCGTCATCCTCGGAGCTGGGTAACCCGCGGAACCGCGGAGGTGGGGTCAGCACCGAGACAGCGCGTCGCGGGTCGCGTCGACGTGGATGTCGGCGTGGCCGGAGTACTCGATCGCTTCGGCGAAGGTCGCGGACTGGGCCAGCGTCGCCCAGCCGACGATACGCATCGGGTGCGACGGCAGTGACGGGAACGTGTTGTTGTCCGGTGCCCATTCGTCGATGGCTTCGGCGATCTGCTCCAGCCGCGCACTCGCGACGGTCGCGTCGACGGCACGATCGTGGCCGGGGTCCGTGCCACAGGCGGAGACGAGGAGCAGGAGCGCGGGAACGAGGTACCTCATGGCGTGAATACGGCGCCGCCGCGCGCCGCGGACGCAACTGGAGGGGCGGGCCCCGCAGGACCCGCCCCTCCACCTGAACGGCCGCCGGCATCCGGTCGGCTCCTAGCCGGCGATCGACTCCAGCACGTCGAGCCGTGCCGCCCGCCGGGCCGGCAGTGCCGCAGCGCCGACCGCCGCGAGCGCTGCGACGACCACGACGACGGCGATGCGCACGACCGGGATCGCGAGGTGATCGATCCCGTCGCCGGCAAGGGCGGTGACGAGGACCCACCCGAAGCCCACGCCGAGCAGCGTGCCCAGCGCCGTGCCGAGGAGCGCGATCAGCGCCGCCTCCCACCGCACGCCCGCGCGCACCTGGCTGCGCTGCATCCCCACGGCGCGCAGCAGGCCCAATTCGCGCTTCCGCTCGACCACCGACAGCGCCAACGTGTTGGCGATGCCGAACAGCGCGATCACGACCGCCAGGAACAGCAGCACGTAGATCAGGTTCAACATCCGGTCGATCTCGCCCGAGATGCTCTGCTTGAAGTCGGCCGGTGTGTGCAGCGTCGCGGCCGGAGAGTCCGCCAGCACCCGCTCGATGGCGACTCGGGTGTCGCGTGCGGTGACCCCGGTTGCGTTGCTCGCCATCACGTAGTCGTCGTGCGGGTGCGCCACGTTGGCGTCGAACGCACGCTGTGACAGGACGTACTCGCCGAAGGGCTCCCTGGTCGAGTACACCGCCGCGATCGTGAAGGATCGCGGGCCGGTCTCGGCGAAGGTCAGCACCACCTCGTCGCCGAGGTGCCATCCGTGTTGCTCGGCTGCGCTCTCCTGCACGGCCAGGCCGTGGTCACCCAGGTCGGCGAAGCTGCCCTGGCGGACGTTCGCGTCGAGGTGCTCGGAGACGTGGGCCGGATCAACGCCGGCGACGCTGATCGCGGTCTGACCGAGCCGCGCGCCGCTTGAGCGCAGGCTGGTGACCGAACCGGTCTCGGGTAGGGCGTCGATCTCGCGGGCAACTGTCGGGCTGAGGCCGTCCTGCCGTTGCACACCGGTGACGACCCAGTCGCTCCGCAGCGCGGTGTCGACCGACGCTTGGATCGAAGTGCGCGCCGAGGCGGCGAACACCGAGATCAACACGACGAGCGCCACACCGATCATCAGCGCCGACGAGGTGGCCGCGGTGCGCTTGGGATTGCGTGAGGCGTTGTCGCGGGCCAGCACGCCGGTCATCCCCCGCAGCGACGCGATGGGTGCCCCCGCGAGCCGGGTGAACCGTGACGCGACGACCGGGCCCAGCACGACGACCGCGGCGAAGACCGCGAGTGCGCCCGCACCGAACGCCGGCGCGGAGCCGCCGAGGCCGGCGACCAGGAGCAGCGTCCCGACCACCGCGGTGACGGCGCCGATCACCACCCGGCGCACCGAGTGGCCCGACGAGTCGACGGCGACAGTCCGAAGGGCGGCGATCGGCGCCACCTTCGAGGCCTTGCGGGCCGGCATGAACGCGGCGGAGACGGTCACGACGGTCCCGACGATCATCGAGACCACGATCGTGCGGCCGGACACCACCGTCGGTCCCGACGGCAGCTCCAGGCCGAAGGTCTCGAGGAGTGCGCGCAGCGCCGTCGCGAGGCCGATCCCGAGCACGGTGCCGATCGCCGAGGCGACGACGCCCACCGCGACCGACTCGAGGACGACCATGCGCACGACCTGGCGTCGGCTCGCGCCGATCGCCCGCAGCATGGCAGTCTCCTTCGTGCGTTGCGCGACGGTGATCGAGAAGGCGTTGAAGATCACGAACCCGCCGACGATCACGGCGACGATGGCGAACGTGAGCAGGAACGTGCTCATGAACGACATGTGCGAGCGGCTCTCGGCGCGTGCCTCTTCGAGCGCGGCGGTGCCCGTCATCACTTCGACGGTCGGGTCGGCCAGGGCCGTCCTCACCCGCGCCACCAGCTCCGGCTGTGAGACGCCGGTGTCGGCGACGGCTTGCACGCCGTCGATCCGGCCGGGCTCGCCGAGCACGGTCATCGCGGTGTTCGGGGTGAACGCCACGACCGCGGCGCCTCCCGCGTCGTCGGCACTGCCGTAGGTGGCGATGCCCGCGACCGTGTACGGCGCGGAGCCCGACCGGGTCGAGACCTGCACCGTGTCACCGACGCCGAACCGCGCCGCCTCCGCGGAAGCGCGATCGATGACGATGTCGCGGGCGGCCACGGGCGCGTGCCCCGCCACCAGGTACAAGGGGTTGAGCCGCGGCGTCGACTGCCAGGCCAGCCCGATCGGCGTCGCCTGGTCCTGACCGTCCTCGAGCAGTCGGCCGTCGTGGCCGACGAGCCGGGCGACTCCCTCGATGCTCGCGTCCGCGGCGGCGACGCCGTCGACATGACGCACGTCGTCGAGGACTGCGGCCGGGATCGAGCCGCGGGTCGTGCCACCGATGCCGTCGTCGACGACGCGCTGCGAACGAGCGAGGACGTCGGTGCCGTCGTACTTGGTGGCGGCGATGCCGTCGTACGCCCTACCGATGGTGTCGGTGAGCACGAACGTGCCCGCGACGAAGGCCACGCCGAGCATCACGGCGATGGCGGTGAGCAGGAAGCGAGCCTTGCGGGCCCGGATGGTCTCGATCGTGAGTCGGAACATGGTGGTCAGCCCCCCAGGGTGCGCATGAAGTCGAAGACGGAATCGGACGTCGGGTCGGACAGGTCACCGACGACGTGGCCGTCGGCGAGGAACACCGCGCGGTCCGCGTACGACGAGGCGACGGGGTCGTGGGTGACCATCACGATGGTCTGGCCGAGCTCGCGCACGGCCTGGCGCATGAAGGCGAGGATCTCGCCTCCGGTGCGCGAGTCGAGGTTCCCGGTGGGCTCGTCGGCGAAGACGATCTCGGGGCGGTTGGCGAGCGCGCGCGCCACCGCCACGCGCTGCTGCTGCCCACCGGAGAGCTCCGACGGCCGGTGGGTGAGCCGGGCACCGAGGCCCACGGTGGCGACGACCCGATCGACCCACGCGCGGTCGGGCCGGCGCCCGGCGAGTCGGATCGGAAGGGTGATGTTCTCCGCCGCCGTGAGCGTGGGAATCAGGTTGAACGCCTGGAACACGAACCCGATGTGGTCGCGGCGCAGCCGGGTGAGGCGCTTGTCGTTCAGCGACCCGAGCTCGACGTCGCCGATCGACACCGAACCCTCGGTGAGGGTGTCGAGCCCGGCGAGGCAGTGCATCAGCGTCGACTTGCCCGAGCCGGAGGGCCCCATGATGGCGGTGAACCTGCCGGCGGCGAACTCGACGTTCACGCCGTCGAGGGCGCGGACCTCGGCTTCGCCGGAGCCGTACACCTTGACCGCGTCGACCGCGCGAGCGGCGGTCCGCGCTACGCGGAGGGTGTCGGTCGGGGCGTACCCGGGTGCCCCGGTGGGTTCGATGGTTGCGGTCATGGTTCGCTCCTGTTCCTCGGCCCGGCGTCGTGCCGGTGTTCGGGGCCCGCCGATCGGGCTCCATCGCAGGATGCGGGAATCCGTCCCCGAAGTCGTCGGCCGCGAGGTGCGTTCGGCGCGCCGCGCGAGGGACTTCCCCCCGAACCTCTGGGCCGGCCTCGTACGTCCGGAGGCGTACGAGACAGTCATCCGCCAGACCGATGCGGCCGAGCCGGGCAATCGGTACCGTGAGGTGGTGACGACGTCAGCGCGCCAGCACCGAGTCCGGGAATGGTTCGGCCACGCGAACCCCTGGGTGGTCGACAGCATCATCGCCGTCGCCTTCGTGATCCTCGGCCTGGCCAGCACGACCGGTCGGGGCCAGGTGCCCCGTTCCTTCTACGAGCCCATGGACGCGCTCGGCATCGTGCTGGTGCTCGCAGCGAGCGTGCCCTTCGTCTTCCGACAGCACGCGCCGTTGGCGGTGCTGCTCGTAGCCACGACCGCAGTCGTCGCCAACATGTTGCTCGGTCACAACGAGGGACTCACCCCGTTCTTCATCTGGGTCGCCGTCGTCACCGTCGGGGCGATGTGCCCACCGAGGAAGACGGTCACCGGCGCGATCGCCGTGCTCGCCGGCCTGTTGACGCTGCTCGTCAGCGACGGCTACGGGTTCGACGCCGAGTCCTTCGTCGTCAATGCCGCGCTCCTCGCGGCCATGTTCATGTTCGGGATCAACCTCCGGACCCGCAAGGCGAGGATCGCCGCGCTCGAAGACCGGGCCGAGGCGGTCGAGCGCGAGAAGGAGGAGGAGGCGCGCCGCGCCGTCGCCGACGAGCGCCTCCACATCGCACGCGAGCTGCACGACGTGGTCGCGCACTCGATGGGTGTGATCGCGGTGCAGGCGTCGGTCGGGGAACACCTCATCGACGACGACCCCGCGGAGGCGAAGCGTGCGCTCGCGGCCATCTCCGGTGTGAGCCGGTCGACGCTCGCCGAGATCCGCCGGATGCTCGGAGTGCTGCGCGAGACCGACGACGATACCGGCGCCGGTGGCCCCGAGTACGCACCCGCACCCGGGCTGTCGGAGCTCGACCGGCTGATCGGCGAGTTCGACCGCGCCGGCATCCCTGCCACGCTGTCGTACGGCGGCGAGCGCCAGGAGCTGCCCCGGGGCGTCGACCTCACCGCGTTCCGGATCGTGCAGGAGGCGCTGACCAACGTGCTCAAGCACGCGGGGCCGGCGAAGGCGAGCGTCCTCGTGCGTTACGAACCGGGTGCGCTCGGGTTGGAGATCGTCGACGACGGTCGCGGCGTCAACGGGCATGCCGACGGGCGCGGCGGTCACGGCTTGGTCGGCATGCGCGAGCGTGTCGCGGTGTACGGCGGCACGCTCGAGACCGGTCCGAACGTCGGCGGCGGCTTCCGGGTCGCGGTGCGGATTCCGTACGAGGAGCCGGTGTGATCCGCGTCGCGGTGGCCGACGACCAGGCGCTCGTTCGTAGCGGCTTCGTCGTGTTGCTCGGTTCCGCGGCAGACCTCGAAGTGGTCGGGGAGGCGGCCGACGGCGTGGAAGCGGTTGCGCTCGTGGAGCGGGAGCACCCCGACGTCGTCCTGATGGACATCCGCATGCCCGAGATGAACGGCCTGGAGGCGACACGCCGGATCGCCGGGTCCCCGGCGACCGCGTCGACCAGGGTGCTCATCCTCACCACGTTCGACCACGACGAGTACGTGTTCGAGGCGCTGCGGGCCGGGGCCAGCGGGTTCCTGCTCAAGGACACCCTCCCCGCCGACCTCCTGGCCGCGATCCGCGTCGTGGCCGACGGCGACGCGTTGCTCGCACCGAAGGTGACCCGGCGCCTGATCGAGGAGTTCGCGGCCGCGGCGCCGGTCCCGGTGGTCGAGGAGAACCCGGGTATCGCCGAGTTGACCGAGCGCGAGCGGGAGATCCTGTTGGCGGTGGCGAGCGGCATGTCGAACGCGGAGATCGCCGAGACCATGTTCATCTCGCACGCGACGGCGAAGACCCACGTGAGCCGTCTGCTCACGAAGCTGCTCGCCCGGGACCGCGCGCAACTCGTCATGATCGCCTACGAGTCCGGCGTCGTCACCCCCGGCGCCGGCTGATCACGCCGGCACCGTTGCCGGGCTTCACCAGGGCTTGACGTCTTCCCCGGCGAAGGCGATGGACCGGGAATCCTCGGGCGCATGCTCGAGCGGCACCGCGACCTCGGTCACGCGCGGGCCGACGCGGGCCGCGACCGGTCCGAGCACCTCGAGGTCGAAGCCGTAGACGTCGGCCGCGGTGAGTCCGACCATCGGGGCCACCTCCACCGCGTCGATCCCGGCGAACGTGTTGCGCAGCGCTTCGGTGGTGTACGGGTAGGTGCCCTCGATGTGCGGGTAGTCCTGGCCCCACATGATCCGATCGACGCCGATCTCGTGACGCAGCGGCACCTCGCTCGGTCGGAGGAAGCTCGCCCCGACGTAACAGTTGTGCTCCCAGTACCAGCTCGGTGGTTCCGTCACCTCACGGACCAGGTCGGCGCCGAAGTGCGACTCCGCGGTCCCCGGATCGAGGAACCGCGCGTACTGGTGGTCGAGCATCGCGAGCACGCTCGGCACCCAGCCGGCTGACTGCTCGGTGAGCACGAGCTTCAGGCGCGGGAACCGCGCGAAACGCGCCACCGAACGCGAGGTGCCAGAAGACTCGATGGGAGAACCACCCCAGCTCCACCATGAACACGGCCAGCGACGCGACGTACGTGCCCGGCTCGGGGCCCGACGCGCCCGAGTGGTTGTTCACCGGCATGTCGAGGTCCTGGCACGCGGCCCAGATCGGGTCGTAGTGCGGGGCGAACAGCGGCGGGAGCCCCGAGTCGGGCGGCACGCCGGGCAGCAGGATCCCGCCGGTCAGGCCGTGCTCGCGGGCCCAGCCGATCTCGGCCACCGCGTCGTCGACGTCGTTGAGGAAGATCTGCGCCATGCCCGCCCGGCGGCCGGGGGCGTCCGCGCAGAAGTCGGCCAGCCACCGGTTGTGCGCCCGCAGGCCCGCCCATCGGAGCTCGTACGCCTCGGCGCTGGGTGGCCGGGCCAGCAGGTTCCCCGACGGGAAGAACGGGGGGATCGTGTTCGGGAAGAGCACCTCGGCGACGACGCCGTCGTCCTCGAGCTCGCGCAGGCGCGCCGCCGAGTCCCAGTTCCGGTACGCGTTCTCGGACCGGAGATCCTCGAACGGGTTGACGTAGGTCTTGACCCACTCGTCGAACTCGGGGTGGTACCTCGACTCCAGGTGGTCGCGGTACTCCTGCATCTGGCCGCCGGCGTGGCCGTCGGACGAGATGACGATGTAGCGGTCGTCGGCCAACGTCGTCGTCACGTGCAACCCCCGGGTCGGACCAGCCACGGTATGCCGGTCCTGTGCGGGCGGCAACCCGCTGCACGGGTTACCGTCTCGGACATGGAGAACAGCCTCGGTCAGTACTGCATCAACGTCGCCGACCTCGAACGTTCGGTCGCCTTTTGGCAGGACGTCGTGGGGATCCCCGTCCAGAGCCGCACCGAGATCCCCGGTGCCCGCGAGGTGGTGCTCCAGGCCGAGGTCGGCGGGTCGCGCATCCAGCTGGCGCAGCACGACGACATCACCGGTCCGGTCGACATGGGCACCGCGGTGTGGAAGCTCTACGTCGACACCGACGACTGCCAGGCCGTCTACGACAAGGCGATGGCCGCGGGGTGCGAGTCCGTGACTCCACCCCAGCAGCTCGACCGGTGGCCGGTCACCGTCGCGTTCATCAAGGACCCGGACGGCTACCTCATCGAATTCGTGCAGAACCACGAGGGACGCCGGCCGTCACTCCGCTGAGGGCTTCGAAGTCATCAGGTTGGCCTCGAGCAGGTAGTCGGGCGCGGTCATGGCGATCTGCGACTCGGCGCGGGCCCGGATCTTCGCCTGCTGGACCTCGTTCGGCGCGGTGATCCAGAACACGTCGTCGCGGATGCCCTCGAAGCAGAGGTCGGCCACCTCCGACAGCGGCGCGAACACGACCGGCAGCCCGGCCTCGTCCATGCGGCGTTGGTACTCGCCGAGCGCGTCGCGCCCCTCGCGCGGCGGCGCGCCGGGCCGATCGTAGCGATCAGGGCGATTGGCGCCCGGCCGCCAGATGCCGGTGTTGAGCATGCCGGGAGAGCGTGTCGACGGGTAGAGCAGCGACGCGCCCACCTTCGCACCGACCTCTTTGAGCTGACCCCAGAGACACTCGGTGATCGTGGTGACGGCGGCCTTCGTGGTCGCGTACACCGCGCTGTTGATCAACGGTGTGAAGCCGCCGTTACCCGAGGTCGTGTTCACCACGTGGCCTTCCTCACCGCGTTCGAGCATGGTGGGGACGAACGCGTTGATCCCGTTCACGACGCCCATGACGTTGACGTCGAGCGACCACCGCCAGTCATTGACGTGGTGCTCCCAGATCTGGCCCTCGGAGCCTGAGCCGATGCCGGCGTTGTTGCAGACCACGTGCACCGCGCCGTACGCGTCGAGCGTGGCGTCACGCAGGGCCTCGACCGATTCGAGCGAGGTGACGTCGGTCACCACCCCGGTGACCTCGAGGCCCTGGTCGCGGAAGTCGGCGGTGGTGCGCTCCACGAGCTCGGGCACGACGTCGGCGAGCACGACCTTCATCCCTTCGGCGGTGAAGCGCTCGACGAGCGCGCGACCGATGCCCTGTCCGCCGCCGGTGACGACTGCGACCTTGCCGTTGAAATCTCTCATGTGTCAGGTCACCCCATGTAGGCCGTGAGTGGTTGTCCGCAGGTCTCGGGCACGACCTTCCCGTCGACCTCTCGGCGGATGATCATCGGACACGTCGGCACCGGCGCGGCCTCGTTGTCGGGCTCGACCCTCCCGTGGGTGGGACAGTGGTACTCGATCTTCATGGGCACCGGTCTACCCGCTGGCGCCCGGTAGCGTACGGCGCATGCGGTCGGTGCAGCTACGGCGCTACGAGATCAAGCCGGGAGAGATGGAGCCCTTCCTGGCTGCGATCCGGGCCGCGTTCGTGGTGAGGGAGCAGTACGGCTTCTCGGTCGCGTTCGCACTCGTCGACGACGAGCACGACGAGTTCGTCTGGTCCGTCACGCACGACGGCGACTTCGCCGCCGCCGAGCAGGAGTACTACGCCTCGCCGGAGCGGGCCGCGCTGCCGGCCAACCCGGCCGACCACATCGCGGTCCTGCACGTCTCCATGGTGCGCGCCGAGCGCCTTTGAGGACCCCGCCTACTGCTGCTCGGCCACGAAACCGAGCAGCGCACGGTGGAGCTCGGGCCGCGCGTTCGCGGTGAAGTGATCGCCCGGCACGCGCACGAGGGTCGCGCCGAGCTGCCCCGCGAGGCCGGTCGGGTCACCGGCGTTCTCGTCGTCCTCGCCCACGACCAGGAGGACGGGCACCTCGATGGCGTCGAGGCGCGCGTCTACGTTCGTGCCCGGCGCCTTGACATAGGCGAGCAACGGTTCACGGTCGAGGCCGGCCATCACCCGGAACTGGCGCAGTGAAGCGTCGTCGACGTCGTCGGGGGAGTCGGCTTCGAGCACGGCCACGAGCTGATCGCGTCGGTCGGGACCGCGCTCATCGCCGCTCGCGCCCTCGCCGATCCCCAGCAGCACGAGCGCCTTCACGCGCGCCTCGTCGGGGGCGAGACGCAATGCGAGGTGCGCGCCCATCGAGTAGCCGACGAGCACCACGCGGTCGAGGCCGAGGTGGTCCAACAGGGCGACGACGTCACGCTTCATCGCGTCGTCGGCGTAGGCGTCGGGATCGGTGGGCTTCGACGACAGTCCGTGCCCGCGCGCGTCGAGCGCGACAACCCGGTACCCCTCGTCGAGCAGGAGATCGAGGATGCCCGAGCGCACGTAGTTGACGTTGGTGTCGGCGGCGAACCCGTGGAGGAGGACGACGGTGGGCCCGTCGCCCTGGTCGTCGTAGTACAGGGTCAGCCCGTCGAAGCTGTCGAAGGTGGCCATGACGGGGAAAGGTAACGCGACGCGCGTCGGGATACCCTTCCGGCCATGGGAGCACTCGACGGCAGGATCGCCATCATCACGGGCGCGGGTCGCGGCATCGGGCGTGAGCACGCCCTGCTCTTCGCCGGTGAGGGGGCGCGTGTCGTCGTCAACGACCTCGGCGGCGGTACCGACGGCAGCGGGGCGGACGCCGGGCCCGCGCAGCAGGTGGTCGACGAGATCCGGGCCCTCGGCGGCGAGGCGGTCGCCAACACCGACAGCGTCGCCGACTGGGAGGGGGCCGGGCGCCTGGTACAGACCGCGCTCGACACCTTCGGCGATCTTCACGTGCTCGTCAACAACGCCGGCATCCTGCGCGACCGCATGCTGGCCAACATGTCGGAGGCCGAGTTCGACGACGTCGTGCGGGTGCACCTGAAGGGCCACTTCGCGCCGCTCCACCACGCAGCGGCGTACTGGCGCGACCAGGCGAAGGCGGGGAAGGAGGTGAACGCGTCGGTGATCAACACGTCGTCGACGTCGGGCCTCTTCGGCAATGCGGGCCAGACGAACTACGGCGCGGCCAAGACCGGTATCGCGACGATGACGATCATCGCCCAGATGGAGCTCGACCGCTACGGGGTGCGCTGCAATGCGATCGCGCCGTCGGCGATGACGCGCCTCATCATGACGGTGCCCGGCGCCGAAGACCGGCCGCCCGTGAGCACCGACGGGTGGGACCCGCGCGATCCGGCGAACATCTCGCCCTTCGTCGCGTACCTGGCGACACCCGACTGCCCGATCAAGGGTCGGGTGTTCTGGGTGGCGGGCGGCGACGTGGGGCTCTTCCAGCCTTTCGCCATCGTCGACTCGATCCACGCCGACCACCGCTGGACGCTCGCGGAGCTGCAGGCGGAGGCGGCGCGCTTCGCCGACTTCGAGTTCTCGCTCAACCGCCCTTGGTAGTGATGGGGCTCGCGCCCGCCATCGCGCCACCATCGACCACGAGGGTGTGGCCGGTGATCCACGATGCCCCGTCGCCGGCGAGGAACCGGGCCGCGTGCGCGATGTCCTCGGGCTCGCCGAGCCGACGCAGCGGGAGGCCGGCGGCGACGGCGTCCCCTCCGGGCTCCCAGAGGGCCCGGGCGAAGTCCGTCTTCACCAGGCCGGGAGCGATGCAGTTCACCCGCACCTGGGGGCCGAGCTCGATGGCCAGAATCCTGGTGAGGTGGACGATCGCGGCCTTGGTGGTGTTGTAGACGCCGATGGCGGCATCGCCACGTAATCCACCGATTGACGAGAGGTTGATGACGGACCCGCCGTGGTCGCGCATCCACGCCCGCCACGCCAGCTGGGTCCACACGAACGTGCCCCGCACGTTCACCTGAAAGGTCTTGTCCCAGGCCGAGAGCTCGGTGTCGATGGTGGCGCCCATCGACGGGTTCGTGGCGGCGTTGTTCACCAGGATGTCGAGTGCACCGAAGCGTTCGATCGTCGCGCCGACGCAGGCCGCGGCCTGTTCCGGGTCGCCGGCATTGGCGGCGAACGTGGCGACCTGTATGCCGGGGCCGGCCGCACGGATGGCCGCAGCGGCCTGGTCGAGCCCTTCCTGCTTGCGGGAGGAGAGCATCACGCTGGCGCCGGCCTCGGCGAACGACGCCGCGATCGCGCGGCCGATGCCCTTCGACGCGCCGGTGACGACCGCAACCTTTCCCGCGAGTTCTTGCACCACGACGGGCAGTCTCGCGTGCCATGATGGGAGGATGTCCGAAGTGGCAGTGTCGGACCGGGTCGCGCCCGAACACCCCCCGCGTCTCGGGTACATCCCCGCGCTCGACGGCCTCCGCGCCGTTGCCGTCATCGCGGTGCTGCTCTACCACGGCGACCAGGGCTGGATCCCCGGCGGGTTCCTCGGCGTCGACGTGTTCTTCGTGATCAGCGGCTACCTGATCACGTGTCTCCTCCTCTCCGACTGGCAGCAGCACGGCCGCGTCGGCTTGAAGCGGTTCTGGTTCCGGCGGGCGCGCCGTCTCCTCCCGGCCCTCTTCGCCATGCTCTTCGTGGTGTCGCTCTACGCGATCGCCTTCCTCCCCGACGTCATCAACCAATTGCGGGACGAGGTCGTCGCCGCGATCTTCTACGTGGAGAACTGGTTCCTCATCTTCCGGGACCTCTCGTACTTCCAGAGCGCGGGCCGGCCGCCACTCCTCCAGCACGTGTGGTCGCTCGCGGTGGAGGAGCAGTTCTATCTCCTGTGGCCGCTCATCCTGGTGTTCGCGCTGTCGCGGTGGGGGAAGAGCCGCCGTGCCCTGCTCATCGGCATCCTCGCCGGCGTCGCGGTCTCGACGCTCGAGATGGCGATCCTCTACCACCCCTACACCGACCCGTCGCGCGGTCTACTACGGCACCGACACGCGCGTGGCCGCGCTGCTCCTCGGCGCCGCGCTCGCGTTCGTGTGGGCCCCGTGGCGCTTGGTGGGCCGGACCGGTCGCAACGCCGCGGTGCTGCTCGACGTCGTCGCCGTGTTCAGCGCCTTCGCGTTGTGCTGGATGTTCCTGAACGTGGGCGAGTTCGATCCCGGGCTCTACCGGGGTGGTTTCCTCGTCGCGGCGCTGGTGTCGGCGCTGCTGATCGCGGCGACGGTGCACCCCGCGTCGCGCCTCACGCCGTGGGTGCTCGGGTTCGCGGTGTTCCGGTGGATCGGCGTGCGGTCGTACGGGATCTACCTGTGGCACTGGCCGATCTACATGGTGACCCGGCCGCACTCCGACGTCCCCCTCACCGGGCTGCCGCTCCTGACGCTGCGGCTGGTGCTCACGTTCGCCGCCGCGGCCGCCTCCTACAAGTACATCGAGGAACCGATCCGCCACGGCGCCATCGAACGGCGCTGGGCCCTCTTCCGCACATCGACGGGCGAGACCCGTAAGAAGCTCGCCACCGGCTTCGCGCTGGCGGCCGTCGCGCTGACGGTCGGGACGGCAGTGATCGTCGTGGGCTTGGCCGGCGGCGGCACGACGCTCACGCCTCAGGGCTTCCCGGCGCAGGCGTCGGTCAACCTCCGTCCCGGTGAGGTGACGACCAGTACGGTCGCCGGCGATCCGACGGCGACAACGGCTCCGGCGACGAGCTCGCCGCCGACGGTCACCGCCATCGGCGACTCGGTCATGCTGGGCGCCTACACCCAGCTGATCGGGGCGATCGACACGATGTTCGGGGCCCCGGTGACCGGGATGGACGCGGCGGAGAGCCGCCAGTTCTCCGCCGGCGTCGACACGATCGCCAACCTCAAGAACACGGGACAGCTCGGCCAGGACGTCATCGTCCAGCTGGGCACCAACGGCGCGATCGATCCCGCCGAGTTCGACCGCATGATGGGCATCCTGAGCGACCGCACCAAGGTCGTCATCATCAACGCCAAGGTGCCCCGTGCCTGGGAGGGCCAGGTCAACGACACGCTGGCTGCCGGGGTGAAGAAGTACAAGAACGCGGTGCTGCTCGACTGGCACGGCTACGCCAGCCAGCATCCCGAGTTCTTCTACGACGACGGCGTCCACCTGCGGCCCGACGGGGCGGCCGCCTACGCCCAGTTCGTGGCCCAGGCGCTGGGCCCGGGGTCGCCGTGACCGGGGCGGCCTGACCCCTTCCCGACTGGCCGCGTGTGCCAAGCTGGGAAGCCCTCATGCGCCCTGCCTACCGCACCCTCACGACCTTTCTCCTGACCATCGTCATCGGCGGCATCGCGGTGGGCGCCTGCCTCGCCGCGCTGATCCCGGGCACGGTCGAGATCGCGACCGGCCACCACTACACCGCCACGCAGGTCGGCAAGCTCAGGGCGCTCGCCGAGCCCACGACCATCTACTGGGCCGACGGCACGGTGATGGGGACCCTCGGTCTGCAGGTCCGCGACCCGATCAAGTCGATCAACGAGGTGCCGAAGCGGGTCCTCGACGCGGTGATCGCCACCGAGGACCGCACCTTTTGGACCAACGACGGCATCGACCTGGGTGCCGTGTTCCGGGCCTTCCTGACCAACGTCACGTCGGGGAAGATCGAGCAGGGCGGTTCGACCATCACCCAACAGCTGGTGAAGAACCGCGTCCTCACGCCCAAGCGTGACGTGAACCGCAAGATCAAGGAGATCGAGGACGCGCTCCGCCTCAACGAGAAGTTCTCGAAGGCGAAGATCCTCACCGAGTACCTCAACACCGTCTACTTCGGTTCCGGGTCCTACGGCATCAAGGCGGCGGCATCGCGGTACTTCCTCACCTGTGACTACCCGTGCGTCTACCCGCGGGGCAAGCGGCTCGACGAGCTCACCATCGGCGAGGCGGCGCTGCTCGCCGGTCTCATCTCCAATCCGGAGGGCAGCAACCCGTTCACGGCCCAGTCCCGCGCCATCAGGCGTCGGGCCGACGTGCTGCGCGGCGAGGTGGCGGAGAAGTACATCACCCAGGCCCAGGCCGACGCCGCCAACAACGAGCCACTGCCGACCGTCCCGCCCCCGGCGGAGCAACGGCCCCGGAACTTCCTGGTGGCCGAGGTGCAGGACCGCCTGCTCGCCGACACCCGCCTCGGCAACACACCCAAAGAGCGGCTCGACAAGGTGCTCAAGGGCGGCCTGAAGGTGTACACGACCTTCGACCACAGACTCCAGACCGAAGCCGTCGACGCCACCAACAACGCGAAGCCCTCCTCGCCGAGCGGTGCTGACTGGATCTCGTCGCTGGTGGCCATCGAGCCGTCGACCGGCGCGGTGAAGGCCATGGTCGGCGGCACGGACTTCGCCACCAACCAGTACAACGTCGCCACCCACACGCCCGGCCGTCAACCCGGGTCCACGTGGAAGGTCATCACCCTCGGGGGCGCCTTGCAGGCCGGCTACTCGCCCAACGACACCGTCGACGGCACCGCCCCGTGCGCGGTTCCCAGCAAGTTCCCCAACGTTCCCGCCGACCAGCTCCCGGTGAACGCGGAACCCCACGAGGGCGGAAACATGTCGATCCAGGAGGCCACCTCCGGCTCGGTGAACTGCGCGTTCGTGCGCATCTCCACCAGCGTGGGTCAGGACTACCTCATCACGCTCGCGCACCAGATGGGCATCGAGCAGCAGACCCTGCAGCGCCTCCTCAACCTCTCGATCGGCACCATCGAGGCCACGCCGCTCGAGATGGCCACCGTGATGGCCACCATCGCCAACAACGGCGTGCACCACACGCCATACGTGGTGGCCAAGGCGCTCAACCCCGACGGCACCGTTCTGATCGACGAGACCAACAACGCCGGTCAGAAGGTTCTCGACCCCGACGTCGCCCGGTGCGAGCAGAACGTGTTGCGCGGCGTGGTCACCGGCGGTACCGGTGCCAACGCCGCGGTGGCCGGCCAGACCATCTACGGCAAGACCGGCACCAGCGACAACCGGGCGAACGCGTGGTTCATCGGGGCGGTGCCCTCGCTGGCGACGTCGGTGTGGTTCGGCAACCAGTTCGGGAACGTGGACGGTGCCGGGTACGGCGGTGATTCCGCCGCGCCGATCTTCGCGTCGTTCATGAGCCAGGCCCTCGCCGGCGTGCCCGACGCCGGGTTGCCCGATCCGGGCCCGGTGTGCGCGCGCGCTCAGGAGAGTACGTGAACCCCGACGGCGGTCGTGACGCCCGCAACCCCAACCCGCCCGTGGTCGCGCCGGAGCCGCAGGTGCAGCAGGTCCCGACCGCGCCGGCGCCCACCACGCCGACCACCCCGCCCGCGACGACCCCCGCGACGGCGCCCGCGGCGGCGCCTGCGGCGAACCAGCCGAGCGGTTGATGGCCACCGACCTCGACGCCCTGCTCGCGCTCCAGCAGCGCGACGGGGCCCTCGATCGGCTCCGCCACCGCCACCAGACCCTGCCCGAGCGCGATGCGCTGGCGCGTGGCGAAGCCGACGTCGCGGCGCTCGACGCGGCGCGGCAACTGCCCGCGCTGGAGCGCGACGAGGTCGCGCGCGAGGAGCAGCGTCTCGACGACGAAGTCCGGTCGCTCGCCGCGAAGGCCACCGAGGTCGAGACCAAGATGTACTCGGGTGAGGTCACCTCACCGAAGGAGCTGCAGGCGATGCAGTCCGACGTGGAGCAGCTCCGGCGTCACCAGCGGGGTCTCGAGAACCGGGAGCTCGAGCTGATGGAGACCCGCGAGCCCCTCGACGTCACCGTGGCCGAGCTGGCGGAGCACGGCTCGATGCTCGCGGCGGAGCTCGACCGGATCCGGCGGTCGCTGGCCGACGCCGAAGCGGTGATCGCGGCGGAGGCGAAGCAGGAGCGCGAGGCGCGCGACGAGATCGCGGCCGGGATCGATCCCGCGCTGGTGAAGGAGTACGAGCGCTGCCGGAACCAGGCGCAGGGCGTGGGCGTCGCCCGGCTCGTCGGCACCACCTGCCAGGGTTGTCACCTCTCGATCCCCGCCACCGAGGTCGAGCGCATCAAGCGGTCGGCCGGCAAGCCACTCGCGTACTGCGACAACTGCGGCGCGATCCTGGTCCCCTGATGCTCGACTCGGTGTTGATCTACTTCGACGGTGGCTCGCGCGGCAACCCCGGTCCCGCGGCGATCGGCGCCCTGGTGGTCGACCCCTCGACCGCGCCGCCGCACCGGTTGGCCACCGTCAGCGAATGCATCGGAGTGGCCACCAACAACGTCGCCGAGTACCGCGCGCTCATCGCCGGCCTGGAGGCCGCGTCGGCAACACCGGCGCGGGCCGCCACGGTGCGCGGCGACTCCAAGCTCGTCATCGAGCAGCTGGCGGGGCGCTGGAAGGTCCGCCAACCGCACTTGAAGCCCCTGCACGCGCAAGCGCGCGCGCTGCTCGACGGCTACGACGAGATCGACCTCGCGGCACGTGCGCCGGGAGCAGAACGTCGAGGCCGACGCGTTGGTGAACGCCGCGCTCGATCTGCCCTGAGCCCGTGTTCTTCTGGTACATCGGGCTGTCGGTGTTCGGCGTGGCGATGGTCTTCCGCAGCTCGGGGATCGACTACCGGCTCATCGCCGTCGGTTCGCTGGTGCCGCTCGTCGTGGACCTGCCCTTCGGGTACCGCGCCTACGGGTACACGCTCCTGTTCGCGGTGGTGCTGCTCGTGCTGGTGATGCTCGGCACCGTCGGCCGGTCGCGCCTGGCGCGGCGCCGGCTCCTCTGCCTGCCCATCGGCGTGTTCTGTGGGCTGATCCTCTCGGGTGCGTTCACCAACGACCATCTCTTCTGGTGGCCGTTCCTCGGCACCTCGTTCCCGCACGACGCGCTGCTTCCCGCGTGGTGGGTCGTGGTGATCGAGGAGGTGGTCGGCCTGTTCGTGTGCTGGGTGCTCGTCGGCCAGTACGACCTCTACCTGCCGGGTCCGCGCGCGGAGTTCGTCCGGACCGGCCGGCTCAAGACGACCGAATGACCACGGGCGGCTGCTACTCGGCGCGGACGGGGATGCCCACGCGCACCGCCTGGGCCGGGCGCGGCGTGGGCGCCGTCGGCGTCGACCACGAACCGGCCCTCGCCGGGTCCGTCGGCGACCGGCATGCCCAGGGCCTCGAGCAGCGCGTGGTCTTCCTCGGGCGGCCGCCCGCTCGACGTCAGGTAGTTGCCGACGATCAACGCGTTGGCGCCCGCGAGCAGGCCCATGGCCTGGAGCTCGCCGAGCACGTACTCGCGTCCGCCCGCGAGGCGCAGCCACGCGCTCGGGAGGACGAGGCGGAACAGGGCGATGGCCTGGAGCGCCTCGCGCGGTGTGATCAGGCGCTGGTCGCCGAGCGGCGTGCCCGTGGGCAGCAGGAAGTTGATCGGTACCTCGCACGGATCGAGCTCGGCGAGCTCGAACGCGAAGTCGATGCGTTGCTCCAGGGTCTCGCCCATACCGAGGATCCCGCCGCAGCACAGCTCCATGCCCGCGTCGATGGCGAGGCGGGCGGTGGCGACTCGGTCGTCGTAGGTGTGGGTCGTGACGATCGACGGGAAGAGCGCGCGCGGTGCTTCGAGGTTGTGGTTGTAGCGACGCACGCCGGCCGCCGCCAGGCGCCGGGCTTGCTCGGGTTCGAGCAGCCCGAGCGAGCACGCGACCTCGAGCCCGGTCTCGGCCTGCACGGCGTCGACCGCCTCGATGACCCGGGTGAGCATGCGTTCCGACGGTCCGCGCACGGCGACCACGATGCAGAATTGGGTCGCGCCCGCGTCCCGGGTCGCCCGGGCAGCCTCGAGCACCTCGTCGAGCTGCAGGAGCGGGTACACGTCGATGTCGGTGGAGTAGCGGCTCGACTGCGAGCAGAAGGCGCAGTCTTCGGGGCAGGCGCCCGACTTGGCGTTGATGAGGCTCTCGAGCTCGACTTCGGCACCGCAGTACTCGAGCCGGACCCGGTGGGCCAGCGCGATGAGGTCCGGGAGCCCGTCGAGCGGGAGCTGCGCGACCGCGAGCACCTCGCCGCGGGTGAGGGGCCGACGCTCCTCGAGGAGCGCGGCCTCGGCCTGGGCGATCGCGCCGGTGGGGGCAGTCATGGGTGCGCAGCCTATTGGACGGTCGATTCCGCTCCGCCGTCCCGCGCTCCGCGCACGGCTCCGCTGCATCTCGGGACTTGGACGGTCGATTCCGCTCCGCCGTCCCGCGCTCCGCGCACGGCTCCGCTGCATCTCGGGACTTGGACGATCGATTCCGCTCCGCCGTCCCGCGCCCGAGAGGAACGCCCACCCGCCGCCGGCCGTCCGGTCCCCCCAAACACTGGACGACGGCGGCCGGGTGGGCGACCCTCCCGTCCAGCATGCCTGGTCGCCGCTGGGAAATGTGCGCGCCCCCGTAGGCTCTCTTCCGGTGGTGGACAGCGATCAACCGGCGCGGGCCGCGGCGCGGATGAGCGTCGCCACGTTCGCGTCACGCGGCGTGGGCTTCGTCAAGGTCTGGGTGATCGCCGCCGTGCTCGGCGCGACCTACCTCGGGAACACGTTCCAGGCCTCGAGCTCGGTGTCCAACGTGATGTTCGAGCTCCTCGCCGCCGGGGCCCTGTCGGCGGTGCTGGTGCCGACGTTCGTCGACGCCTTCCGGGCCGGAGACGACCAGGAGGCGGAACGGCTCGCTTCGGGTGTGCTCGGGCTGGCGCTCGTGGTGATGGCCGTGGTGTCGGCGATCGGGATCGTGGCGGCGCCCTCGATCGCCCGCCTGCTCTCGAGCGGCGCGCCGAACGCGCACGTGGAGTCGCAGCAGGTGGCGCTGTCGACGTTCTTCCTCCGCTTCTTCATCCCACAGGTGATGCTGTACGCGATCGGCACCGTGGCCACCGCGGTGCTGTTCGCCAAGCGGCGGTTCGTGATCGTCGCGGTGGCGCCGATCGCCAACACCGTGGTGCTCGTCACCACCATGGCCGTGTTCCGGATCATGCACGGGCCCACCCCGAACCTCGACCTCACCACTCCCGAACAGCTCGTGCTCGCGATCGGCGGCACGCTCGGGGTCGTCGGGTTCGTCGGTGTGCCCACAATCGCGCTGCTCCGGAGCGGCTTCCGCCTCCGGGCGACCTTAGGTACCGTCGACCGCAAGCTCCGGCGCCTCCTGTGGTTGTCGGCGTGGGTGGCGCTCCAGCCCGACGTCGCGCTGTTGCTCGGCGCCGCGCTGGTGATGGGGAACCAGGTCGCCGGGGGCGTGGTCGCCTACCAGTTCTGCTTCGTCGCCTTCCTCGCGCCGTACGCGATCCTGGCGCTGCCCATCCAGACGACGATCCTGCCGGAGCTCACGGTCGACGCGGGCAACGGTGACATGGCGTCGTTCGCGGGTCGGTTGCGTTGGGGCCTCGACGGCATGTCACAACTGCTCCTCCCCGTGTCAGCCGCGTTCGTCGCGCTCGCGCTTCCCGCCATGCGAGTGCTCGCGGTGGGGAACAGCAGCCACGAGGCGGGTCTCTTCGCCGCCGCGTTGGCGTCCCTCGGTGTGGGACTCTTCACCTACGGGACGTTCCTGTTCTTCGCACGCGCGTCCTATGCGCTGGGCGACAGCCGCACGCCGGCGATCGTGGCCGGCGCGAGCGCGCTCGTCGGCGCGGGGGTGATGGTGGTCGGCGGCCTCACCTTCGGGAGCGACACCGCCAAGGTCGCGGCGCTCGGATTGGGGCACAGCGCCGCGTATCTCGTCGGCACCCTCGTGCTCGGGCTCATCCTGCGCCGCCGGGTTGGTCACGGGTTCTTCCCCCACGCGTTCCTTCCGGCACTCATGGTCTCGGGTGCGCTCGGCGGGTTGGCGTGGCTGGCCGAGGACGTGATGGCGCCGACCGCGCGGGTGGCCGACATCCTGGTGCTCGTCGTGATCGGGGCGATCGGGGCAGGCATGTACGCGCTGATGCTGCGGATCCTGCCCAAGCGCGGGCCCCGGCTCGAAGCCGCGTTCGAGCCGGATGATCCCGACCTGGCGGTCGAGCCGTGATGCGCCGCGCGACCGGCCTGCTCGCGGTGCTCCTCGTCGCCCTCGCGGTGGTGGGGGATAGCGCCGGTGTCGCGGTCGCCGGCGCGCCCGCGTCACGCGACGTCGGCCGGGTGTTGGTCATCTCGTTGCCCGCCACGTCGTGGGCCGACATCAAGAACGGTGACGACCCGAATCTCCGCCAGTTGCTCGCCGACTCGGCCATCGCCGACATGGTCACCCGAGCGGCGGGGCGCCGGAGCTCGATCGAGGGTGGGTACACCGCCTTCGGCGCCGGCGGCCGCGCGTCGGCGGTGACGCCCCTCGCGAGCCAGGCGTTCGAACCGAGCGAGCCCTATGGCGAGACCACCGCGGGCGACGTCTACCGGCAACGGACGGGGATCAGCGCCACCGGCGGCCTCGTGCACCTCGGGATCGACGCGCTGGTCCAGGAGAACGCCAACGGACTCTACGACCCCCAGATCGGCGCACTCGGGGACACGCTCGAACGGGCGCACGTTCCGCGGGCGGTGATCGCCAACGGCGACGGCGCGCAGCCCGTCGTCGACGATCCGCTCCCCGACTACGAGCGGTCGGCCGTGAACGCGCTCATGGACGGTCGGGGCCGGGTGCCCAACGGTGCGGTCGGCGACGAGCTGCTGACCCCGGACCCGCACGCGCCGTTCGGGCTGCGCATGGACAACGACGCCGCCTACCGCGCGTTCAGCAGTGCCTGGAACGACGGCGGGGTGGTGCTGGTCGAGGGCTCCGACCTCTTGCGCGCCGACCTCTACAGCGACTTCCTGACCGCCGACGAGCTCCGGGTCCAGAAGCAGGCCGCGTTGCGCCGGACGGACGCGCTGGTCGGGCGCATGCTGGCCGACGTCGATCCGACGCGCGACGCGGTGTTCGTCGTGAGTCCCGCCTCACCTCGACGCGGTCCCGGGTTGGCGGTCACCGGTCTGCGGGCCCCTGGGGTGCGCCCGGAGCTCATGCGATCGGCGACGAGCCGACGCGACGGCTTCGTCTACGTCGTCGACATCGCGCCCACCATCCTCCAGCTGCTCGGCCTGCCTGCCCCTGCGAAGATGGAAGGCCGGCCGATGGAGGTGGTCGGCGCCAACGTCGCGCACGGCGACCGCATCGCCACCCTCATCCACGCGAACGAGGACGGTGTCTTCCGTGATTCGAAGGTGGCCACGGCCAACAACATCCTGATCGCGCTCGTCGCGCTCCTCGCGTCGGGCGCGTTCCTCGTGGTGTCGTGGGCGCGCCGCCGGACGCGACTCGTGCAATTCTTCGCCCTCGCGGTGTTGGGATTCCTGTTCGCGACCTACGCCGCCTCGCCGTTGCACTTCGGTCGCACCGAGAGCTCGGCCGCGTACTTCGGGTTCCTCTTCGCGTTCGCGTTCGGGTTCGCGGTCGTGTGTCGCGTGGTGGGCGTGCACCGTCGCTATCTGCCGTTGGGGATCGCGCTGGCGGCGACGGTGGTGCTCCACGTCGGCGACCTGCTCGCCGGGGCGCGGCTCGAGCTCAATTCCGTGTTCGGCTACTCGGCGACCATCGGGATCCGGGTCTCGGGTCAGGGCAACCTCACGTTCTCGCAGCTCAGCGCGGCGGTCCTGCTGCTCGGGGGTCTCGCGGTCTGGCGGCGCCCCGGGCGCGTGACCGTGTACGCCGTCATCGGGATGCTCGGCGTGACCCTGCTCGTGATGGCCGCGCCGCCGTGGGGCGGCGACTTCGGCGCGGCCATCGCCGGTGCTCCGGGCTTCGGGCTCTTCGCGTGGCTGCTGCTCGGGCGCCGGATCCGCCTGCGGACGGTCGCGATTCTCGGGGCCCTGCTGGTGGTGGCGGGCCTGCTCGTGGGCTTCGCCGACCTGATGCGGCCGAAGGATCAGCAGACGCACGTCGGACGGTTCTTCGACAAGGTCGCCAACGACGGGCTCGGCGGGTTCACCCTCACGTTACGGCGGAAGTTGATGGAGAATTTTGCCTCCTTCACGGGCACGAAGCTGCTCTGGATCCTGCCGATCGTCGCGCTCGTGGTCTGGTACCTCTGGCGCAGTCCGAACGGACGGCTGCGCCGGCTCTTCGCCGACGTCCCGGTGATCCGCCAGACGATGCTGGCTCTCGCCGTCGTCGCGTTCCTCGGCTACGCGCTCAACGATTCCGGTGTTGCGATCCCGGCGATCATGGCCGTCGTGTTCGAGTGCGCGGTGGTGTACGTCGCACTGGTGCCCGAACGAGAGCCCGTCGACGATCCTCCGTCGGTGGAGCCCAGCGCACCGGCCGATGACGACGTGGTCTACGTGCGCTCGCCCGAGCTGGTCTGATCCGTCGAGCTGTCGAGCCAGGCCGGGCGGTCGAGCCCGGCATCGTCGAGTTGGCGCGCCAGGCGCGCGTTGGGTGCCGCGTAGCGCGCCGCGAGGTCGGCCTTGACCCGGTCGGGGACGGCTTCGCCGGCCGCGCGTCCGTTCAGCCGGTAGTAGAACGCGCGGAGCTTGCGCTTCGCCTCGGGGTGGCGGCGGAGCACGCGCTCGAGCCGGTCGTTGCCGGCCAACGCAACCCGCTGGAACCCCTTGCTCTTGAACCCGGTGGTGCGGTTCTCCGAACTCAGCGCGTCGGCCGGGAATCTGGACGGGTCGAGTCCGATCCACTCGGCCGTCGTGCGCAGGGTGTCCACCTGGTCTTCGACCAGCCGGCCGAAGTCGAGCACGCGCACGCGCTCGGGTCCGAGGGTGTCGAGCCAGCCGGGCAGGAAGTCCGCGTAGCAACCCCCCCGGAACGCCATGTAGCGCTCGTTGTCGGGGTCGACGAAGTCGGCGTCGGTCAGCTGATCGGCAACCGCGAGGTACTCCTCGATCGGGTAGCCGTCGGGGAACCGCAGTCGCACCTTCTGGTAGGTGAAGAACGAGATGGCGCGGCTCACCGGTTCGCGGAACACGAGGAGCACGTGTGGGTTCACCAGCCGCGCGCTCGCATCGCCTCGGCGACGCGCTCGGCGCCGTAGAAGTACGAAGGCGTGGCCTCGAGGCGCACCGGGCGATCACCTCCGCCGGTGAAGTAGCCGTCCCAGACCGACTCGGGCGCGAGCGGTTCGCCGTAGCGCGCGGGGAGGAAGTAGCGCGTCTCCTTGATCGACGAGGCCGCGACGTCGGGGTGGGCCGAGAGCGAGACGAAGAGCGAGGTCGTCCCTGCCTTGTTGACTCCGGCGATGATGACGTCGGTTCGGCCCTCTGCCACTGGCATCGCCCTCCCGAGGCGGACCCGTGATGAACTGCCCACCCTAGGCAACCAACCCGCGACGCAGGCGTGCGCCACGTTGAGTGGCGGGCGCGACCGTCCGCGTCGTGCATCGCTCCGGGCGCTAGCGTCCCCCGTGCCTTGATCACCAGCACCGTCTACGTCGTCGACACCTCGGTACTCCTGGCCGACCCGCTGGCGGTGACGCGGTTCGCGGAGCACGAGGTGGTGCTCCCGGTCGTGGTGCTCACCGAGCTCGAGGGCAAGCGGCACCACCCCGAGCTGGGGTGGGCGGCTCGCCGGAGCCTCCGACTCCTCGAGGACTTCCGCACCCGCCACGGTTCGCTGCTCGATCCCATGCCGGTGAACGACGAGGGCGGCACCCTGCGGGTCGAGCTGAATCACCAGGATCTCGGGGCGTTGCCCCAGCCGCTGCGGTCCGAGTCCAACGACCACCGCATCCTCTCCGTGGCGCTGAGCCTGATGAGCGAAGGCCGCGACGTCGTCGTGGTCACCAAGGACCTTCCGTTGCGGCTGAAGGCGGCGGTCGTGGGTCTCGCGGCCGACGAGTATCGGAACGAGCTCGCCTCCGACTCGGGATGGACCGGGTTCGTCGAGCTCGACGTGTGGGGTTCGGTGATCGACGACCTGTTCGAACACCGGGTCGTCGACCTCGCGGAAGCGCGCGACCTGCCGTGCCATTCGGGGGTCGCGTTGCACTCGGGTTCTCAGTCGGCCCTCGCCCGCGTGCATCCCGACAAGCGGTTGCACCTCGTGCGCGCCGATCAGTCCATGTTCGATCTGCGCGGCCGTTCGGCCGAGCAGCACATCGCCATCGACCTGCTCCTCGACGAGCAGGTCGGCATCGTGAGCCTGGGCGGAACCGCGGGCACCGGCAAGAGCGTCCTCGCGTTGGCCGCCGGTCTCGAAGCGGTGCTCGAGCGCCGTACGCACCACCGCGTCGTGGTGTTCCGGCCGATCTACGCGGTCGGCGGGCAGGACCTCGGCTACCTCCCGGGATCCGAGACCGAGAAGATGTCGCCGTGGGGGGCAGCGGTCACCGACGCACTCGAGGCGATGGTGGGCCGCGAGGTCATCGAAGAGGTGTTCGACCGGGGGCTGCTCGAGATCCTCCCGCTCACGCACATCCGGGGCCGCAGCCTCACCGACAGCTTCGTCATCATCGACGAGGCGCAGAACCTCGAACGCTCGGTGTTGCTCACCGCGCTCAGCCGCTTGGGTCGGGGCAGCAGGGTGGTGCTCACCCACGACGTCGCCCAGCGCGACAACCTGCGGGTCGGGCGTCACGACGGCATCGTGAGCGTCATCGAGTCGTTGAAGGGGCACCCGCTGTTCGCGCACGTCACGCTGACGCGCTCGGAGCGGTCGGCCATCGCGGCGCTGGTCACCCAGGTCCTCGACGGCTGACCGCCCCGTACGCGGGGGTCGTGTCGGCCCGAGCGTGTCAGCTCGACTGGCCGGTGGTGCGGCTGCCGAGCGTCACCTTCGCGGTGGTCGACTGGCCGTCACGCGTGTAGGTGACGGTGATCTGGTCGCCGCTCGAGTGTGACTGCACGGCGGACTGCAGTGCCGCCGCCGTGGTGACGTCGGTACCGTCGATCGCGGTGACGACGTCACCGGTCTTGAGGCCCGCGTCGGCCGCCGCGCTGCCCGACTGCACGTCGGTGATCTCGACCCCGCCGGTGCCGGTCTGGACCGCCACGCCGAGGAACGCGGTCCCTGTCGCGGTGCCGTTGCCGTTGCCGTTGCCCGGCAGCTGGCCGTTGCCGTTGCCGTTGCCGTTGCCGTTCCCGGGAAGCTGGCCGTTGCCGTTGCCGTTGCCTCCGCCGTTGGCGAAGGGACCGTTGCCGTTGGCCTGGCCGTTCCCCGGGAAGACGCTGGCGTTGCGCGAGTCGGAGCCGCCCGACGAGTCGCCGATCGCGTAGCCGATCCCCCCGAACACGAGGGCCGCGACGATGGCCGCGACGACCAGGCCGGCCCACTTCGGGATGAAGATGCCGGCGGGCCGCTCGGGTGCGGCGGCGACCGGGGCGGTCGCGGCGGCCGTGACCGGCGCCGGCGCGGGGGTCGGCGTGGTGGCCGCCGCTGCCGGGGACTCGGCCACGTCGTCCTCGTCGCCCGCCGACTTCACGGCGTCGTCGTAGGTGTTCGGGGTGGTCTCGGCGGTGGGCGCTTCCTGGGGCTCCTGGGGTGTGGCCGCCGCCGGGACCTCCGGAACAGGGGCTTCGGGCACCGACGGGGTCGGTTCGCCGTCGGCTTGGGGTGTCTCGTTGCTCATGATCGGGATCCTCCCGGGTTCGACTCTCCCACCACCATCGTGGTGTGGATCGCCTGAGAGGTCCCTGAGCGGGGTGACTTGCTCGGGGACGGCCGGGAGCTCGGTGTCGAAGGGATTCCGGTCGAGCTCGATGGTGCACGGATGTTACGTTCGTGGCCCTCCGACGCACCGGGAGCGCGATCGCCATGTCCATCGACCTCGGGCTCGACGGCAAGCGGGCGCTCGTCACCGGCGGGGGAGTGGGGATCGGCCGGGGTATCGCACTGTGGTTGGCGCGCGCCGGCTGCGAGGTCGCGATCGCCGACAAGGACCCCGTCGGCCTCGCCGACGCGGTCGCCGAAGTCGCGACGGTCGGTCCACGCGTCGTCGGGATCGAGACCGACGTGCGTGATCCCGCAGCGGTACGTGACCTCGTCGCCCGGGTCCTCGCCCAGTTGGGAGGCCTCGATGTCGCGGTGAACAACGTGGGGTCGCTCGGCGGGCGGGGGCCCGCCGCGTTCCTCGAATTCGACGACGACGCGCTGCGCGACATCGTCGAGCAGAACCTGTTCGTCACCATGTGGTGCTGCCAGGCCGAGGCGCGGGCGATGGTCGACGCCGCCACCGCGGGCGTGATCGTGAACGTGAGCTCCGGTGAGAGCACTCGCCCCTCCCTACGGATGGCGCCGTACGGGGCGGCCAAGGCCGCGATCAACCACCTCACCGAGACCTTGGCGGTGGAGCTCGCCTCGTCCGGGATCCGTGTGCTGGCGGTGGCGCCCGGCACGACGCTCACACCGGTCGTGCGCGCCGCGCTGTCCGACGAGACGGTGGAGCTCCTGGTCGCGGCCCACCCGCTGGGGCGCCTCGGGGAGCCCGAGGATCTCGGCCGCCTCGTGGTGGCCCTGGCCTCCGACCTCGGCCGGAGCGTCACCGGCCAGCTGGTGTTCGGCGACAACGGCGCCCGGCTGGCCAGGAACCGCCCGGCCCTCTGAAGCGCCCGGTTCCCGACCGGCCCGTCGACCGGGACGGACCAGTGAGTACTCTGCTGTCCGTGATCGTGGTCGTGGCAGCGCTCAAGGGAGGGGTGGGCAAGACCACCACCGCCGTGTACCTGGCCGCGGTCGCGGACCCGCAGAAGCGCTCGGTGACGTTGATCGACGCTGACCCACAGGCCAGCGCGGCCGACTGGGTCGAGCACGCCGCCGACGAGGTCCTCGAAGCGCTCAGCGTGGTCGAGGCGCCCACCGAGCGGCTCCTGGCCAAGGTCCTCGACAAGATCCCCGACGACGCGGTGGCCGTGGTCGACACCCCGCCGGGCCACGAGCGGCTCCTGGGCAAGGCGCTCGAACGGGCCGACGCCGTGGTGATCCCCACCCGGGTCGGTGGCGTGGAGACCGCCCGGGTCGAAGCGGTCCTCGACATGTTGCCGAAGCGGCTGCCGGCCGGTCTGGTGATCGCGTCGGCGCGCACGTTCACCCGCGACTACCAGGACACGGTGACGATGTGGACCGAGGCCGGGGTGCCGGTCTGGGGTGCGGTGCCGGAGCGGGTCACCATCGCCTCGGGGCCAGACGGTTGGCTCTCGGTCGAGGGCCTCGCCGCCTACGGCGACGTCTGGCGCAGGGCCCGGCGCGCCGCACGCCACGCGTAGACGCTCGCCGTTCGTCGAGTCCCCCGAGATCGGGGGGATTCGTGTCAGCCAGGCCGTCTCCGACGTCGTCGGGGGAGGAGCTCGCTCTCACCCGAAGCATCGAAACCCGACCCTTTGAGCTCGAGTGGGCGGCGCTACCATCGGCGTATGGACGTAGGACCCGTCGAACTGCTCATCGTGCTGGCCGTCGTGCTCCTCCTCTTCGGCTCGAAGAAGCTGCCGGAGTTGGCCAAGGGCATGGGCCAGGCCGCCAAGGAGTTCCGCAACGGCATGCACGACGAGGATCCGCCGACGACCGCGCCCGCCGAGTCCAAGGGCACCGAGGACCCCGGCACCACGGCGTAGCGGATCGATCGATCACTGGCGTGCGGCGAGGGCGCGTGTCGTGTCGCGCGCGACACTGGACCGTGGTCGGTGCGACGGAGACCGGAACGCTGCGTCGGGTCGGATGTGAGCTCACCTTCGACGTGCTCGAGCCGTCGCTGCTCGCATTACAGATCGCGCCGGCGGCGACTGCCGGTGTGATCGTGGAGGAGCCTTTCGAGCTCCTCGGTGAGGGGATCGCCGCCGAGCACGGTGGACGGGTCCACCTGGTCCGAGCCCAGCCGGGCCGGTTCACGGTGGTGTACGCGGCGGTCGTCCGAGCGCCGTCACTGACCGGGCCGGCAGCGGTGACCGACGACGTGCTCGAGCGCCAGGAAGCCATCGTCGCGCTCCGCCAGAGCCGCTACTGCCCGTCGGACGCGCTCGCGGCCTACGCGGCGCGGGAGTTCGCCGAACACCTCGACGCCGACCCCGGCACCCTGGCCGACGAGGTTGCGTCGTGGGTGTTCGAGCGCATCGAGTACGTCGGCGGGTCGAGCGGCCCGCTCGACACCGCGATCCAGACGCTGCTCTCGGGTCACGGCGTCTGCCGGGACTTCGCCCACCTCACCATCACGCTGTGCCGGGCGCTGGGCATCCCGGCCCGGCTGGTGGCGGTCTACGCGCCCGGGCTGTCGCCCATGGACTTCCACGCGGTCGTGGAGGTGCTCACCCCGCGAGGCTGGCATGTCGTCGACGCGACCCGGCTCGCGCCGCGCGACACGCTCGTGCGCATCGCGACCGGCCGTGACGCCGCCGACACCGCGTTCGCGACGACCCTGCGAGGCGACGTGGAGCTGCTGGAGTCGTCGGTGTTCGCGTCGACCGACGCCGACGACCTGCACCTCGACGATCACGTCAGGCCGGTCACGCTCGCCTGACCGGCAGGTGCCGCGCTGGGGCCTACTGCTGGAGGCGGCTCAGCCGTCCGAACACGTCAGGTCCGATGCGCAGACCGTCATCGGCCGAGACCGCCGGGCAGACGTCGATGTCGAAGACGTCGTTCCATTCGGCCACGAGCTCCCAGACCGCACCGATGTCGTCGGACGAGAAGATGGAGACGACCTGGAGGTCGGCCGCCAACGGCCAGTACTCGGCGATGACCTCGATGCCGGCCGGGTACTCCCACGACGCTCGCCGCATCAACGCCGCGTCGCGCTCTGCGCCACTCACCGATGAACGGAAGGTAAGGCGGGCCACGTAGTCCATGCCGGCTCCTCTCGGGATCGAAGCTGCGGAAAGGCTACTCCGGTCGCGCCGGCGTCGCTCGCCCCTCGAAGGGCGCGATCACGACCAGCGTGGTGGGATACGGGTGACGTCCTCGAAGGCGTTGAGTCCGTCCATCGACGCTCGCCACGCGTCGGCCGTGTCCGAGAGTGGTACGGGCCGCGAGGAGTCCCAGACCGGCGGGTACGTGAACCGCCTCACCACGCTCCCGGTCATCGCCGACGCGAGCCGCATCGGCCACGCCAGTCCTTCGGAACGTGACGCGGACGCGTTGGCGGTCGAGGCGGCGAATTCCCGCCCATTTCTTCGTTTCAGGCCGGAGTAGGGTTCCGGGACGTTTCCTCCCCGGGCGCCCGCCTCGGGCGGATCGCGAGGGAGGACAACATGAGTCCGATGAGGACGCGGCGTTGCGTTGTGGTCGCTGCAGCTGTCGCTGCGTTGACCTTGGGCTCGAGCGGCGCTGCCGCCGGAGCGCATTCCAAAGCTTCGGCTGCCAAGAAGTTCTGCGACCTCGCCAAGCACAACTCGATCTTGGGGCAGCAAGCATTCTTGGCCGACCCGGGAAGCGACGTGGCGGCACTGAACGCCAAGATCGGCGCCGGCATCACTGCCGCGAAGGCCGTCGTCCCCGCTGCGATCGCGGACGAGTACGACGTCGTCACCGCCGACCCGCCGACCGATCTCACCGCGATCACCGCCGCGGAAAAGGCGATTGATGCCTGGGTGCTCGCGCACTGCAAGTTCGAGGTGGTGAAGGTCGCAGCCGATGACTCCTCGGTCAAGATGCCAAAGACGCTGAAGCCAGGGTTTGTCGCGTTCGACTTGACGAACAACGGCACGACGGGACGCTATTACGGTGTTGTGCCGCTCGCCGCGGGGCAGACGGTTGCCCAGTTGGTCGCCACTCCGTTGGATCAACTCCGGCCCCTGTTGATCACGCAAGCCCAAACGTCTCCAGGACAAGAGGCGGTCGCGTACGGGCTGATCACCGAGCCAGGCGCGTACGTCGTCCTCGATGCCGACTCCGTCGGTACACCCCAAACGAGTTTCACCAGCTTCACCGTCAAGAAGTAGACCCTGACGGACCTCATCACCCCAGGGCAGGAACGAGACCGTGTCCCCGGTGCGACCCCGTGACGACTCCGAAGCGCGGTTGTGACACCGATCTGGAGGCCGCACGGGGTCTCGCCCATCCGGAGTGGTCAGGAACGCTCGGCCGTCGCCGACGAGGTGGACCGTTGCCTGCGTCGGCGACGGAGAGCGACGACGACCACGAGCGTCACCAGGAGCAGCATGATTGCCGAGAGAATCACCGCGAGCGTCGTGCGACCCGTCGTGTCGGATCCGGTCGCCGACGCAACGCCGTTCGGGAAGGTGATGCGGGAGACGTTGCTGCGCTCGATCAGTCCGCTCCGCAACGTGATCCGCGCGGTCCACGAACCAGTGGGTACCTGCGGGTCGAGCACGATCGTCACCGGTTCGGCGTCGTCGACCCCGAGCGTCGTACCGAGCGTGGCGGGGAAGGGCCCGGCGTTGAGATCGCCCGGTCCCGCCGTGAGCCGCAGGCTGCCGGTCAGGTCGAGGGCTCGACCGCCCGTGTTGTGCACCGTCGCGATCACGACGGGATCGCCCGACCGGGAGCGGGTGGCGGTGACGCGGGTGATCGTGAAGTCGGATGGTGGCGGACCACCTTCTCCGATGGAGAGGTAGAGCCGGATCCCGACGCGGTTGACCTGGACGAGGCCTCGCGACCCTTCGGGTGCCGAGCGCACTTCGGCCCAGACCGCTCCGTAGTGCTCCCCGGGCGCGGCATCACTCGGCACACTGATCGTGACGACCGCGGTCGCGGTGCCTGCACCCGGGACGTCGACTGCACCCGGGAGCACGGAAGTCCACGACGAGGCGGCGTTCTGCGTGTGGCCCGCGGCCGGCGCGAACGTGCCGTTCGCGATCGACGCGGCAGCCGCGTAGAGCGCGACGTGCTCCGGCGTGGCCACCGAATTCGAGATCTCGATGCGGCGCTGTACCACCGCACCGGGGGCGAGGTGGTCGACGACGTAGATCGCCGCCCGCGGCTCGTCGGCGTTCCTCGCGGGTACGCCGACCAGACGGACGCCGATGCTGCCGACGCTGGCCGGCTGAGCCTTTCGGGTGGCGGCGTCCGCAACGCCGGCGCCGTACATGACGGCGCCGAGGCACACCAGCAGGCAGGGCAGGATCCGTGCGCGCCGGAAGGCCGATCGCGCCTCCGTGCCGCGGCGACCGTATGACCCGAACATCACTACAAGACGGAATGGGTGATGGTGGCCGAGTACACGCCGGCGGCCAGTCCGCCGGGCACCGCGACGCTGATCGTCGGGTTCCAGGTAGCGGAATTGTCGCCGGTGATCCCGGTCGCGGTGACGGCCGGTGATACGCCGGTGAGGGCGGGCGGGTCGTTCGCCGTGTACGTGGCGGTTCCGACTTTCGTGATGGCTCCGGCGGTGTAGCTCACGGCGCTGGCGGCGATCGCCGGGCCCGCCGGTGGGGTGAAGGCGGTGGAGATGACACTGGCGACCCATCCCGATCCTGCCGCGGGGCTCCGTGCGTCGAGGACTTGCACCTCACCGAGCGGGCCACTAATCGTCTCTCCCTCGACCGTGTTGGCGGCCGTGCCGAGATTGCCGGCAGCAACCGGCACCGTGATCGCCAGAGCCCCACCCGTCAGGGTGATGGTCGCGGTGGTGTCACCAGGAAGAGCCGACACCGGCGCCGCGACGCCGACCGCCAGTCCGGCGGCCAGGCAGGTCGCACCCAGGGAGACAACGAGGAGCCGGAAGCGGTCGTGACGGCGTGCATGCGTGGGCGATGTGCCCGATGCGTTCATGTTCAACACCCCTCGGAATCCAGGGAGCGTTGAGGGCCTCGTGTCGAGGTTCCCGAGGGGTCACCGAGGATCGGCAACCGGGCCGGCGCATCAGACGGTCTTCCGTGCGACGAGCGCTCGCGTCTCTCAAATTCATCGACTCGCGGGAGGTCCTGCTTGAGTCGTATCCGACCGCCCTCAGAGCTCTCTCGTGCACCGCCGCAAGTGTGGGGACGACCCACGACGGGTCTCCTCCCTGCAGGGGCCAACCCTCGGTATTAGGTGTCCCTCACGTCGTGGTAGCTCCAGGCAGTTGGTGGCAGCGAGTCGGCCTGTACGCCGGATTCTGTACGGACCGAGGTCCGTGGTGACCATCCATCTGGGCCGCCGGTCACCCGACGGCTCGTGCGGCCTACCCGGGGGTCGAAGGACGGGCCGCCCTCCCCCTGTTCGGCCTTGCTCCCGGTGGGGTTTGCCGAGCCACCCGGGTCGCCCCGGGTGCTGGTGCGCTCTTACCGCACCGTTTCACCCTTGCCTGTGCCCACCGGTCCGGAGGCCGGTGTGCCATCGGCGGTCTGCTCTCTGTTGCACTTTCCTGCGGGTCGCCCCGACTGGGTGTTACCCAGCACCGTGCCCTGTGGAGTCCGGACGTTCCTCGGAGCCGGTCCCGTCGTGAGACGGCCCGGTCCGCGGCCACCCGGCCGACTCGCTACCGCCGACCAGCGTACGGGAATCCGCCGGCGGTGATCCGCCCTACGAGGTCGTGCCGCACGCACGCGCGGCCGCACGCGAACCGACGAAGCCACCGAGCATGCCGAGTCCCGCGGCGATCACGACCTGCCCGAACAGCTGGCCCGGGCGCAGCGCGGGGCTGTGGCCGGTGAAGAGGGCCTTGTGCTCGTCGCGCACGAGCCAGATCCCGATGCGGACCGGGACCCAGAGCAGGAACGCGCCGACGCCCGCGAGCGTGCCGTTGGTGAGCGCGCCTTGCGGGGCCGCTCGCCCCGCCTGCCAACCCCCGAGCGCGTACCCGAAGAGGATGGCGACGAAGAGGGGGTAGATCCAGCCGCTGTCCTTGAAGCCGTCGAGGTTCCGGTCCAGGATCGCCTCGACCACGCTCGCGGCGACGAGCACGCACAGTCCGAGCAGCGCGCCGCGCGACACGGCGCGCCAGTCGACGAGCGGCCCCTCGTCGACGGCACCCCGGTCGACGGGAGGGGGCTGCGCGGGTGTGTCCATGCTCACGATCTTGCCTCGTCGGGTGTCGCTTCGTGGAACAGCTCGTCCACCGGCTCGATCAGCCCGTCGTGCACGAGGGGCCGGAGGTAGCTGCGTTGCTGCACCAGGATGCCCGCGGCGAGCACCAGGTAGACCACACCGACACCGATCCGTTCGAGCTCGCGCAGGTGGTCGGGGAGCACCCCGCCCAACACGAACTGCGAGATGAACAGGGTGAACAGCGCCCAGGCCTCGCGCACGCTCATCTTCCGGTTGGCGAGGATGGCGATCGCGAAGACCGACTGCGCGGCGGTGAGGAACAGCTCCTCCCGTTGCAACGAGTCGAGCGGGAGCCCGGAGAGGTGGCCGGCCGAGATCGCGTAGACGATCGGGAGCGACCCGACGAGCAACGTCCACTGGTTGACCTTCGACGACAGCAAGGTGCCGAGACCGGCGTTGGTGTTGAGCCGCCACGCGAACAACGCCGCGACGAGCAGTTCGGGGGCCTCTGACGCCAACGGCGCGACCCACTGCACGAGCAGGAACGTGCTGACCCCGGCCTGCTCCCCGAGGTGCACGAGCGATTCCGCGAACGGTTCCGCGCAGAGGAAGATGACTCCGGCCGCGTAGGTGAGCAGTGCGCCCACCACCATCCGTCGCTGCTTCGTGGGGAGGCGGCCGATGAGCCGCGCCGGGCCCACGAGGTGAGGCTCTTCCGACGGCGCCCGCCAGATCCGGGCGACGAACAGCGCGAAGATCCCGATCAGGATCACCGAGTCGTAGATCGTCAGCGTCCGCTTGAGCGGGAGCGTCAGCGAATAGAGCGTCGCGATCGCGAGGAACGTGATCTCGATGGCATGCGGTCGCTCCAGCGCGACATCGGTGTCGATCTCGCCCTCGTAGCCGCGCTTGCGGGCGATGCTCTTCATCCGCCAGGCGGCGAGCAGGACCACCATCGACCAGCCGATGCCGATCAGCAACCGGTTGCCGCCGGTCATGTTGGCGAGCGCGAGCGGTGCGAACTTGTCGGGGTTCTCGCCGGCCTTGTAGGCGAACGTGAAGTCGACGGCGTACTCGGGCAGCACCGCGATGAGCGCCAGCACCGTGAGCGCGAGGCCCTGCGACACGTCGAGCTGCAGCACCTCCGCGGCCCACGCCAGCAGGAAGGCCGAGCCGAGGATGGCGAACCCGAACACGAACGGGGCCACCACCTCGCCGAGGCCGGATCCGGCGAGTCGGGTGATCGCGCCGGGAGCCGTGAGCAGGAAGGCCACGGAGAGCGCGAGAACCTGGCCCCGGGCCCCCTGCAGGCGGGAGGGCGTGCTCTCGGGGGCGACCGGCATCACCGGATCCATTCTACGGGCGGCTCCTTCGCCGCCGGCCGTCCACCGGGTACGAAAACGACGAATGAACACTCAGGCAAGGGGGAAGACCGGCCGAAGTTCTCTTCGTTGGACAGCGGTTCGGGGGAATGCCCCGGACCCGCCGGAATGGAAAAGGCACTGAAGGATGACGAATCACTGGCGCCAGTACGCCCGCTGTCTCGGGGCCGACCCCGAGCTGTTCTATCCGCCGCCGGACTCCGACGAAGGAGCCCACGCGGCCAAGGCGATCTGCGCGGTCTGCCCGGTGCGGGAGCCGTGCCTCGATCACGCGCTCAACGCGCGCGAGAAGCAGGGCGTCTGGGGCGGTCTCGACGAGCGGGAGCGGCGTCGGCTCGTGCGCCAGCGCCGCAAGACCGCCTGAGCGGTCCCGTTCCGGGTCTTCGGTGCGGGTGTTGCCCGCACCGCCGCCGGTAGCATCCGGCTGATGAACGCAGCGCTGTGGCCCGACGTCATCGGGCGTCTGCTCCGGCGTGAGGACCTCCCCGACGACCTGGTCGAGCAGGCGATGTCGACGATCCTGGCCGGTGACGCCACCGACGCCCAGATCGCGGCGTTCGCCGTCGGGTCTCCGTGCCAAGGGCGAGACGCGGCCGAGCTCGCCACGCTGGTCCGCACGATGCTGCGATTCGCCGAGCACGTCGACCTCTCCGATCTCGACGGGCCGGTCGTCGACACCTGCGGGACGGGAGGCGACGGCGCCGGCACCGTCAACGTGTCGACCATGGCCGCCATCGTCGTCGCCGCCGCCGGGGTGCGGGTCGCCAAGCACGGCGGACGCGCCGCGTCGTCCAAGTGCGGTTCGGTCGACGTGCTCGAAGCGCTCGGCGTCGTGATCGACCTGGGCCCGGAAGGGGTCGGCCGTTGCGTGCGAGAGGTCGGGATCGGATTCTGCTTCTCGCAGCGCTTCCACCCGGCGATGCGGTTCGCGGCGCCCGTGCGTCGCGAGCTCGGTACGCCGACCACGTTCAACTTCCTCGGCCCGCTCGCCAATCCCGGCGGGAGCCGACCGCCGGACCATCGGGGTCTCGGATCCGGTGATGGCCGAACGGGTGGTCCGCACGCTGGCGAGCCTCGGCGTGGAGCGGGCGCTCGTGTTCTTCGGGCACGACGGTCTCGACGAGTTGACCGTCACCACCACCTCGACCGTCTACGAGCTCGAGCAGGGCGAGGTGCGGATCTACGACGTCGACCCGGTCGACCTCGGGATCCCACGGGCCGAGCTCGGCGCGCTCGCCGGGGGCGATGCCTCCGGGAACGCGCAGGCCGTCCACCAGGTGTTTGCCGGCGCGTCCGGGCCCATCCGCGACATCGTCACCCTGAACTCGGCTGCGGCCCTGTTCGTCGCCGACGCGGTCGCCCGATCTCGCGGCCGGCGTCGAGCAAGCTCGAGCCGTGATCGACGACGGGAGGGCCGCGGCCACGCTCGAAGCGTTCGTGCGGGTCGGCGTCGCGGCGCGCGAAGGGGGTGTCGGCTGATGGCCCGTGCCCTCGAGTGCCCGGCCTGCGGGGCCAAGCACCGCATCGACAACCTGCCCGACTCGCCCACGTTCCGGTGCGACCGCTGCGGCCAGGTGCTGAAGATGCCCCCGCCGGTGACCACCGGCGGACCGCCACCGCCGGCCCGATCGCCCGGGGCCGCACCGGTCGTTCCGCCGCCCCGGCGCCGGGCGGCGGGCGGTGCGCCCGCCGGAGCCGAGCCCGCCACGGCGACCGCGGGGAGGGAACCGTCGACCCGCCAGGTCGCCGGCGTGTCGGCCACGGTCGGGGCGGTCGACGCCGGGGGCGACTCTTCGCAACCGACCGGACGCGGCCGGCGGGCCCCGACGGCACCGGCCAAGGGCAGCAAGGTCTCGTGGTACTGGAGGGCCGTCGCGTGGATCCTCGCCGTGCCCCTCGGGTTCGTGATCACCGCGTGGCCCGCCTACTCGCTCGGCTTCATCAAGAAGGACGACGTCCTCAACATCTTCGTGGGCACGGGTACGGGCCGATACGTACGCCTCGCCATCGGGACCCTGGTGTGGGCGCTCGTCACCGCGCTGCTCGTGCAGTTGTTCGTCGAGGGCGGACGCGCCTGGGTGGCGCGACGCCGGGTCAGGGCCGCGACCGCATGACGCGCTTCCGCTGCTCCGCGTGCGGCAACCTGACCCGCTTCGACGTCGTCTCCTCGCGTCGAACGCGCGCGTTCCACCACTTCAGCGTCGGCGGTGAGCTGAGCGTCGAGGACGAAGAGGTGCTCGAGTCGCAGACCGAGCTGGTCACCTGCCGCTGGTGCGGTGCGTCGGGTGAGAGCATCGAGGAGATCGCCGTCGACGACGTGCCGGTCGCCCGTGCGCCCGAGGCGTGACGAGCGACCTCGCACCGATCCCGGAGGCGTTGCTGGCGCCATTGCTGGACGATGCCGGCCTCGTGCTGCGCTCGTTGGAAGCGCGCGAGGTCCCGGCGCCCGTACGCTCCCTCGCCGGATTCGACGCGCGGGCTGACGAGTGGCGCGGCGCGGCGTCAGCTGCAGCGCGCGCTCGAAGCCGACGACCTGTTCCGCTCGCGGGTCGCGGAGCGGTTCCTGGCGCGAGACGACGTCACCGACTTGTTGGAGCACTGGTCCGCGCGCGACGCGCTCGCGTTCACCGACGAGGTCGCGCGTGAGGGCAAGCTCGCGCTGCTCGCTTCCACGCTGTACGCGGCCCGGCCCGACGGGTGGACGTTCGGCTTCGGAGTGGCCTGTGCCGCCGCCGCCCGCGACGTCGAGGACGCGCAACTGCGGGCGGAGGCCCGCGGGCGTGCCGCCGAATTGGCCGGCGCCGCCGAAGCGCTCCGGCGCGCCGACGCGACGCGGGCCCGGGCCGACGAACGATGCGAGCGCGCCGAGCAGGCGTTGCGGGCCGAGCGCCAGTCGCGGCGTGACGCGCTGGTCCGAGCCGAACGGGAGCGCGACGACGCCCTCCAGGAAGCGGCGGACGCCGGCGATGCCCTCGACGCGGCCCGCGCGGCCACCGCCGCCACCGACGCACGAGCGAGTCGGCTCGAAGCCCGGGTGGTCGAGCTCGAGGCCGAGCTGGCCGAGGCCCGGCAGCCGCGGCCCGCGGTCGACACCGGGGCGCTGCGCGACGCGGTGAGCGACGTCCGGGAGATCGCCGACCGGCTCGAGGCCCTGGCCCCCGCCCCCGAGCCGATCCGTACCCCGCTTCCCACGCCCCCCGTCCGCGCCCCGGTGCTCTCGGCGGCGTCGCGCCCGCGTCCGCGGCCTCGACGGGTCCGGCCCGTGTGCCCGCCCGGGGTCATCGCCAACTCCCGGGTCGGACTCGACGGCATGCTGCGCACCCGTGGCGTGCTGCTGGTGGTCGACGGCTACAACGTGTCGAAGACGGCCTGGGCCGAGGCGTCACTCGAAGATCAGCGCGGGCGTCTGGTCTCGGCCCTGGCGGAGTTGCACCTCCGCATCCGGTGCGACGTCGTCGTGGTCTTCGACGGCGCCGGCATCCGGGGCGTGCCCCTGCCGCGCCGACCGGGGGTGCGGGTCGTGTTCTCTGATGCCGCGGAGACGGCCGACGACGTCGTCGTGCGCGAAGCCACCGAGCCCGCCACCACCATCCCCGTCGTCGTCGCGTCGAGCGACGCCGAGCTCAGGGCCCGCGCCGAAGCGGTGGGGGCCGCCGTGGTGCAGTCGTCGGTGCTGCTGAGCGTCCTGCGCCGCTAGCAGGATGAGTGTCACACCCCTCTGCGATCCTGCCCCCATGATCACCATCGACTGTGAAGAGTGCGTGATGCGGCACACGACGGCGTGCGAGGACTGCGTCGTGAGCTTCGTGGTGAACCGGGAGCCGGGCGAGGCGCTGGTGATCGACGTGGAGGCCGAGCGGGCCGTGCGGATGCTCGCCCGGGCCGGGTTGGTGCCGCGGCTGCGTCACGTCGCGGGGTAGCGTCCTGGCGACGGGCCTCGACGACGAGGCTCGACGAGTCAGGGTCCGGGAGGCGTCCATGTATCACGGCTCCGCTGCGAATTTCGCGGTGCTGCTCGCACGGGTCTGGATCGCGATCATGATCTTCGCCCACGGGTGGAGGCACGTGAAGTCGATCCGGTCCGGCCCGGGGATGGCGAACTGGTTCGAGAGCCTGGGGCTCAAGCCCGGTCCGCTCCACGCGTGGGCGGTCACGCTCACCGAGATCGCGATCCCGTTCCTCCTCCTGGCGGGCCTGCTCACACCACTCGCGTACGGGGGCGTCTGCGCGCTGATGGTCGTGGCGCTCTTGACCAACCACGTCAAGAACGGGTTCTTCCTGACCTCGGCCAAGGAGGGCTACGAGTACGTCGCCACCGTCGCCGTCGTCTCCATCACGCTCGGCACGCTGGGTCCGGGCAAGTGGTCGCTGGACAACGCGTTCGACCTCACGTTCCCGTTCGAGCCCAAGAAGGCGCTCATCGTCACCGCCGCGGTCGGGATCGGCGGGGCCGCACTCTTCCTGCTCGCCTTCTGGCGTCCGCCGAAGAAGGACCAGTCCGCCGCCTGACCGCGGGACGGGCGGAAAGGGCGTCGCCAGGATGGGTCGGGTCGCGCTGGAGCACGTCTCGAAGCGGTTCGACGATGTCGCCGCGGTGGACGACCTCTCCCTCGAGGTGACCGACGAGGAGTTCCTCGTGCTCCTCGGGCCGTCGGGCTGCGGGAAGTCGACCGCGCTCCGCATGATCGCCGGTCTTGAGGATCCGACCTTGGGCACGATCACCATCGGTGATCGGGTGGTGAACGACGTCGAGGCGAAGGACCGCGACATCGCGATGGTGTTCCAGAGCTACGCGCTCTACCCGCACATGACCGTGCGGCGCAACATCGAATTCCCGCTCCGGTCACGCAAGGTGCCGGCCGCCGAGCGCGGTCGGCTCGTGCACGATGCGGCCGAGAGCCTCGACCTCGGCGCGTTGCTCGACCGGAAGCCCGCGCAGCTCTCCGGCGGCCAACGCCAACGCGTGGCGCTGGCGCCGCGCCATCGTGCGGCGACCGCAGGCGTTCCTGATGGACGAGCCGCTGTCGAACCTCGACGCCAAGCTGCGGGTGCAGACCCGCGCCGAGCTGGTGGAGCTGCAACGCCGGTTGGCGGCGACCATCATCTACGTGACCCACGACCAGGTCGAGGCCATGACGATGGGTCACCGCATCGCGGTGCTCGATGCGGGCGTGCTGCAGCAGGTCGGGCGCGCCGCAGGACGTCTACGCCAGACCCGCGAACCTCTTCGTCGCCCGCTTCATCGGCAGCCCGCCGATGAACACGGTCACCGGCGCCATCAGCCGGGCGAACGAGACGCTCGTCGCCGAGATCCCGGGTGGGCACATCCCGCTGGATCCCGCCCTGGCGAGTGCGGTCGAGGCGTCCGGCCTGCACGAGGTCGTGATCGGCGTGCGACCGGAGGACCTGCGCTTCGACACCGCCGACGGGATCCCGGCGCTGGTGAGCGTGGTCGAGTCGCTCGGGCACGAGCGCCACGTCATCTGCCGTCTCGCCGACCAGCAGCTCGTGATCGTGCGCCAGGACGCCCACGAAGCGGCCCCGGCGGCGGAGAGCACCACCTTCCTCGTCGCCGACCCCCATGCGTTGCACGTGTTCCATCCCGAGAGCGGCGCCCGGGTCGGGGCCTGACGTCGTGGCGGCCACGGTCTCGCCGGCCCGGCGCCGAATCCGGCGCCGCGAGCGGCGCCTCGCCTACCTCCTGCTGATCCCGTCGCTCCTGATCTTCGGCGTCTTCGTGTTCTGGCCGCTCGTGCACAACGTGTACCTGGGCTTCTTCCGCAACCCGCCGTTCCCCGGTCTGCCGAGCAAGTACGTCGGCTTCGACCAGTACCGCGACGTCCTCACGTCGCAGCAGTTCCTCGACAGCGTCAAGACCACGTTCCTGTTCGCGTTCATGACCGTGCCGGTCGGCATCGCGCTCGGCCTCGGGCTGGCGGTGCTGGCGCACCAGAAGCTCCGCGGCATCGGCGTCTACCGCACGTTCTTCTCGTCGACCGTCGCCACGTCGGTCGCGGTCGCGGCGGTGATCTTCGGCACGCTGATGAACCCGCAGGTCGGTCTGCTCCCGTGGCTCGGGCTCACCACGAATCCCACCGATCCTCCAGAATCCCCAATGGGCGCTCATCGCGGTCGCGATCACCACCGTCTGGCAGACCCTCGGCCTCACGTTCATCCTCATGGCCGCGGGACTGCAGAGCGTGCCCGACGACCTGTTCGAAGCAGCTCGGGTCGACGGCGCGGGCGCGTGGTCGCGCTTCTGGCACGTCACGCTGCCGATGATGTCGCCCACCATCTTCTTCGCGGTGGTGATCGGCACGATCCTCGCGTTCCAGTCGTTCGGCCAGATCGACATCCTCACCCAGGGTGGCCCGTTGGAGAAGACCAACGTGCTCACCTACTTCATCTACAACACGCTCCAGCGCCAGAGCGACCCGGGCAAGGCCGCGGTGCTCGCGGTCGCGCTGTTCTTCCTCACGCTGATCCTCGCGTTGGCCCAGATCCGTCTGCTCGAGCGGAGGGTCTCCTATGAGCGTTGACGCGCGTGCCCTGCACCGACGAAAGGTGTGGGGCAAGGTCGGCAGCTACACCCTGCTCACCGTGCTCTCGATCATCGTGCTGTTCCCGATCTACATCACGATCGTGAACTCACTGCTCCCGTCCCGGGAGATTCTGTCGCAACCGCCCAAGCTCTTCCCTGCCAATCCGCAGTTCGGCAGCTACGCCGACGCGTGGAACGCGGGGCACATGGGCACCTACCTGAAGAACAGCTTCATCGTCACCTTCCTCATCACCGTCGGCCAGGTGCTCACCGCGATCCTCGCGGGCTACGCCTTCGCCTTCCTCGAGTTCCCGTTCAAGCGCCTGCTGTTCGTCGTGTTCCTGGCGACACTGATGGTGCCGTTCGAGGTCACCATCGTGACCAACGTGGCGACCATCAGCGACCTCGGTTGGTACAACACCTACGCCGGCCTCGCGGTCCCGTTCCTCGCCACCGGCTTCGGCGCCTTCCTGATGCGCCAGTCGTTCCTCACCCTCCCGAACGAGCTGCGCGACGCGGCCGCGCTCGACGGCTACGGGCACTGGCGCTTCCTGTGGCGGGTGGCGGTGCCGCTGGCGCGCCCCGCCGTCGCCGCGCTCACCGTGTTCGCGTTCCTCGCCGCGTGGAACCAGTACCTCTGGCCGTTGCTCATCACCAAGGACGAGAAGCTGCGCACCGTGCAGATCGGGCTGAACCAGCTCAAGCAGTCGAGTATCGACCAGCTCAACATCGTGTTCGCAGGGGCGATCATCGCGGTGATCCCACTCGTGATCCTGCTCCTGTTCTTCCAGAAGCAGCTCGTGCGCGGGCTCACAGCAGGGGCGGTGAAGGGATGAAGAACCGACGAGTGCGTCTCACGATGGTGGCTGTCCTCGCGGTGACGACGCTCGGCTTGTTGCCCGCGTCGACGGCGGGTGCCGCGAACAGCACCAGCTGCCCGCTCGGCGCGTTGAAGAAGGCGTCGAAGCCGGTCGAGATCACCATGTGGCACTGGATGCTCCGCGCCAACGGTGACGTGCTGCAGAAGCTCGTCGACGAGTTCAACGGCTCGCAGTCGGCGGTGAAGGTGTCGCTGGTGAACCAGGTGGGCTGGGAGGAGACGCTGGCGAAGTACAAGGCCGGTCTCGCCACCGGTGATCTGCCCGACATCGTGCAGCTCCAGGAGACGGATCAGCAGCAGATGATCGACACCGGGACGGTGGTCCCGGCGGGTCTGTGCGCGAAGGCGGACAACTACAGCTTCTCGGATTTCCTGCCCCGGGTGATCAGCTACTTCACGGTGCAGGGCAGGCAGTACGCCATGCCGTTCAACACATCGGGGCCGGTCCTCTACTACAACAAGAAGGCGTTCTCGGCGGCCGGGCTCGACCCCGAGAAGCCGCCCACCAACCTCACCGAGCTCCGGGCGGCGGCGGAGAAGCTCAAGGCGAACGGCGTCGCGACGCCCATGGGCCTCAAGACCGACCCGATCTTCGTCGAGCAGTGGACGGCCATGGGCAATCGGCTGTTCGCCAACCACAGCAACGG
Source organism: uncultured Actinomycetes bacterium (assembly GCA_963750045.1). GTDB lineage: Bacteria > Actinomycetota > Acidimicrobiia > IMCC26256 > DASPTH01 > DASUAS01. The sequence goes on from CAVVPD010000008.1 coordinate 58,302, forward strand.
GCAAAAGGCGCGCACCACGAAGGCGGTGTTCGACTCGTCGACCGGCCGGCAGGTCTTCAGCTGGATGCAGGGCATGGTGAAGGACGGGCTCGCCGAGACCAACTCCGACATCGGCACGGGATCCTCCGACAACTTCCTCGGCATCCGGAGCGGCTCGCACGCCATGACCATCGACAGCAGTGCCGCGCTCGGCACGGTCACCGCGATCCTGGGTGCTGGCAACGACCCCAACATCGAGATCGGTGTCGCCCCCATGCCCGGCCCCGGCGCCGGCGCGGCCCGTGGTGGCGTCTTCGTGCAGGGCGGTGAGCTGTTCATGGTGAACAAGTCGGCACCCGCGAAGCAGGCGGCGGCGTGGCAGTTCCTCAAGTTCCTCGACACGCCCGAGAACATGACCACCTGGGCGATCGGCACCGGGTACCTCCCGATCCGCAAGTCGTCGGCCGACAGCACGGCGATGCAGGACTACTGGGCGAAGAACCCCGACTTCAAGGTCGCCTACGACCAGCTGGTCGCCGGGGTCAACAACGTCGCGACGTCGGGCTCGGTGATCGGTCCCAACATCGAGGTGCGTCAAGCCGTCCGCGACGCCGAGAACCGGATGTTCCTCGAGGGCGCTGCCCCGAGCACAGCGCTCGCGGAAGCGGCGAAGAGCGCCACCGCCGCGATCGAGGACTACAACAGCCGCATCGGCGGGTAGGCGCGGGCGGCTGACGCCGCGGGTGTCGCGCCATCGGCCATGCTGTAGCCCGGATCAGGGTGATCGACGGGGGAGCGGACATGCGACCGTGGAAGCAGTGGGCGGGCTCGGGGCTCGCGGTGGTCGTGTTGGCGACGGGCCTCTCGGCGGTCTCCGCGGCGCCCGGCGCGGGTGCGGCGACGAGCACGACCTGCCCGTTGGCGGCCTTGAAGAAGGCGACGAAGCCGGTCGAGATCACCATGTGGCACTCGATGAACCGGGCGCTGGGCACGACGCTCCAGACGCTCACCGACGAGTTCAACGCCTCTCAGAGCGACGTGAAGGTCAACCTGGTCAACCAGATCGACTACGTGCAGACGTTCACCAAGTACAAGGCGGGGCTCTCGAGCGGTGACCTCCCCGACATCGTGCAGCTGCAGGAGACCGAGCAGCAGCAGATGATCGACACCGGAACCGTCCTGCCCGCGAGCGCGTGCGCCAAGGCGGACAAGTTCAGCTTCTCGGATTTCCTGCCCCGGGTGGTCAGCTACTTCACGGTGCAGGGCACGCAGTACGCGATGCCGTTCAACACGTCCGGTCCGGTGCTCTTCTACAACAAGAAGGCGTTCACCGCGGCCGACCTCGACCCGAACGCGCCGCCGACCACGCTCGACGAGGTCCGCGCCGACGCCGAGAAGCTCAAGGCCGCGGGCGTCGAGGCGCCGCTCGGGCTGAAGACCGAGCCCGGCTACTTCGAGCACTGGCGCGCGATGGCCAACAAGCTCTACGTGAACAACAGCAACGGGCGCAAGGCCCACGCCACCAAGACGGTGTTCGACGACGCCACCGGGCGCCAGATCTTCACCTGGCTGTCGGGGATGGTGAAGGACGGGCTGGCCACCACCAACCCGGACCTCGGCACCGGCAACTTCGACAACTTGCTCGGCATCCAGAGCGGCTCGCACGCGATGGCGTTCGACACCAGCGCCGCCCTCGGGACCATCAGCGCGGTGCTCGCCGGCGGCGCCGCACCGAACGTCGAGCTCGGCGTGGCGCCGTTCCCGGGACCGAGCCACAAGGGGGGCGTCCTCGTCAGCGGCGGCGCGCTCTACATGGTCAACAAGTCGGCGCCCGAGAAGCAGGCGGCGGCGTGGAAGTTCCTCCGGTTCCTCGACGAGCCGGCGACGATGACCAAGTGGGCGATCGGCACCGGGTACCTCCCGATCCTCAAGGCATCGGCGGACAGCCCGGAGATGACCGCGTACTGGGCGCAGAACCCGGAGTACAAGGTCGCCTACGACCAGCTGCTCGACGGACCCACCAACGCGGCGACGTCCGGCTCGGTGATCGGCAACTACACCGGCGTCCGTGACGCGGTGCGCGACGCCGAGAACAGCATGTTCCTCGAGGGCAAGAACCCGAAGAGCGCCCTGACCGCGGCCTCGAAGAACTCGACCACGGCGATCGACGACTACAACACCCGCATCGGAGGGTGACGCCACCCGACGCGTCGCCCGCGGCCGGCGTGCTAAGCCTGTCGCCATGTCCTTGAACCAGCAGTGCCGTGACAACTTCACCGAGTCGGTCAGGCTTTTCGACAGTCGTGTCCAGGCGGCACCGCCGGACCGGTGGTCGGCGGCGTCGCCGTGCGAGGGCTGGGCCGCCCGCGACGTGGTCGCGCATCTCGTCGCCAACCTCCGATCGCTGCACCTCGCGCTCGAGGGCGGCGATTTCTTCGACGGCTTCGACAAGCCGGTCGAGGGCGACCTGGCGGTGGCCTGGGACACCGAGCGCGACGAGCTCGTCGGGCTCGTCGGCGGCAGCGAGCTGGAGGCGGTGACGATCCGGGGGAACCAGGTGCCGCTGGCCGTCATCGTCGACAGCCTGATGCGCGACCTGGTGATCCACACCTGGGACTTCGCCCGCGCCGTCGGCGGCGACGAGCGCCTGCCCGACGACCTGGTGTCCGCCGCGACCGAGGCGATGGCGATGGTGGACGACAACGCCCGCGGGCCGGGGTTCTACGGTCAGATCGTGCCCACCACCGCGGACGCCGACGCGCAGACGCGACTGCTCGGCTTGTCGGGCCGGACCGTCGCCTGAGCGACGACCCGGACCGGCGCGTCAGCCCCGCTCGTCGACCGGGACGTAGGGACGCTTGGTGGCGCCGGTGTAGATCTGGCGCGGCCGGCCGATCTTCGTGGCCGGGCTCTCCATCATCTCGACCCAGTGGGCGATCCAGCCGGGGAGCCGCCCCATCGCGAACAACACCGGGAACATCTGTGTCGGGAAGCCCATGGCGCGGTAGATGAGGCCCGAGTAGAAGTCGACGTTGGGGTAGAGCTTGCGCTCGATGAAGAACTCGTCGTTGAGCGCGACCTCCTCGAGCCGCAGTGCGAGGTCGAGCTGGCTGTCCATGGTGCCGAGGTCGGCGATGACCCGGTGGCAGGCGTCCTTGAGGATGCGCGCCCGCGGGTCGTAGTTCTTGTAGACCCGGTGACCGAACCCCGAGAGCCGGAAGGGGTCGTCGGGATCCTTCGCCATGTTCACGTACTTGGCGACGTCGCCGCCGTCGGCGTGGATGCGGTCGAGCATCTCGACCACCGCCTGGTTGGCGCCGCCGTGGAGCGGTCCCCACAGCGCGTTGATGCCAGCGGCGATCGACGGCGAAGAGGTTCGCCTCGCTGGAGCCCACGAGCCGGACGGTGCTGGTGGAGCAGTTCTGCTCGTGGTCGGCGTGCAGGATCAGCAGCTGCTTGAGAGTGACCACGGTGTTGTGGCTCACCTCGTAGCGCTCCGACGGCACCGCGAACATCATGGTGAGGAAGTTCTCGATGAGGTCGAGGGAGTTGTCGGGGTAGAGGAACGGCTGGCCGATCGACTTCTTGTAGGCGTACGCCGCGATCGTCGGCAGCTTGGCCATCAGCCGGAGGATCGACAGGTGGACCTGTTCGGGATCGTGGGGGTCGTTGCTGTCCTGGTAGAAGGTCGACAGCGCGCTGACCGCCGACGACAGGGTGCCCATCGGGTGCGCGTCCTTGGGGAACGCGTCGAAGAAGCGCTTGGCGTCTTCGTGCAACAGGGTGTGCTTGCGGATGCCGTAGCGGAACTCGTCGAGCTGCGTGCGGTTCGGCAGCTCGCCGTAGATGAGCAGATAGGACGTCTCGAGGAACGAGGGCACCGGTACCGAAACCAGCTCCTCGATCGGGATGCCGCGGTAGCGGAGGATGCCGGCCTCGCCGTCGATGAAGGTGATCGCCGACTCGCACGACGCGGTGTTCACGAAACCGTTGTCGAGGGTGACGACGCCGGTCTGGGCGCGCAGCTTGGAGATGTCGACCCCGCGCTCGCCCTCGGAGCCCACGACGACGGGCAACTCGGTCTCCTGCGTGCCGATGCGGAGTACGGCGGGCGGCCCGCTCATGCTGGTGCGCTCATTCGGTGTCCCTCCTGGTCCGGCGCACCATCGTACCCCCCGGCACCGGAGGCACTTCCGGTCGGGAGGGCTCGCCTACGGTGTCGCGGTGGCGGTGGCTGAACGCGACCTGACGACCCGAGCGCCGGCGTTGCCATGGTCGGGCGTCGTCGCGCCGTGGCTGTTCTCCCGCGTCGTGTCGATCACGGTGCTGCTCCTCGCCGCGAACGACCCGGCGCGCGGCTCGCGATTCACGCAGCTGGCGACACGATGGGACGGCGCGTTCTACCTCGACATCGCGCGCAACGGCTACGGACCCGTCCACGTGCCGTTCCCGAAGTGGCCGTTCTTCCCGGCGTTCCCCGGGCTGATCCGCGCGGTGAGCGAGGTCGCCGACCCGAAGGTCGCGACCTTCGTGGTGAACCAACTCGTGTTCCTCGTCGCGCTGGCCGGCGTGTACCGGATCGCCGACCGCCACGGCGGCCGCACGGTGGCGGGCCTGTCGGTCTGGGCGCTGGCACTGTTCCCGGCGTCGTTCGTGTTCTCGATGACCTACCCCTCGGCGATCTTCCTGGCCGCGTCGGTCTGGGGGTTCGTGCTGGTCGAGGACCGTCACGATCTGGCCGCGGGGGTGCTCGCAGCCGGGGTCGCGATGGTCCGGCCGAACGGCATCGTCGTGGCGCTGGCGCTGGTGATCGCGGCGCACTCGTGGCGGCGGGCGCTCCTGGTGGCGGGCCCCGCCGTCGTGGCCGTGATCGGGTGGTGCGTGTACTGCGCGGACCGCACCGGGGATCCGCTGGTGTTCCTCACCAGCAAGTCGCGCTGGCAGGAGATCACCTTCGTGGGTCTGTTCGAGGGCCATGTGAAGTGGTCGGTGCTCCCGCACGTCGTGCTCGCCCTGGCCGCGCTCACCGTGCTCGTCCTCCAACGCAAGCGGTTGCCGTTGGCCTGGCTGGTGTTCGGCGCGCTCTATCTCATCCCCTCGCTGCAGCTCGGCATGGTCGGCGTCGGGCGCTACGCCAACGAGTGCTTCCCACCGTTCGTCGCCGCCGGCCAGATTCTGGAACGCTGGCCGGTGCGGGCGCGCTGCGCGGCGTTCGCGCTGTCGACCCTCGGGATGGTCGTGTTCGGATACGTCGCCATGCACTACGAGCTCGTCCCGTAGGGCCGATCGGTCACCGAGCGAGGTCGGTTTGGCGCGGTGCGCGACCGGCGTGGACGCGGGCGTGGGCCACCGCGTCGTCGAGGTCGGTGAACACGTGACGCTCGTGAGCGAGCTGGTCGAGCGCGCCGACCGCCCCGAAGATGCGCAGGTGCTCGGCGCTCGGGCCCTTGAGCAGCACCGTGATGTGGCGCGCCTCGAGCTCGGCCACAGTGCGGGCGATGGCGCCGGTCGCCGGCATGCCGCCGAACAACGGGGTCGCGAGGTTGGCGAGCCCCTGACCGAAGAGCTCGCGGTCGGGGTTGTGGCGCCGGGTGTCGCTCATGCCGTCGGCGACCTTGGCGGAGAGGAGGCTCTCGATCGCCGCCAGCGCGGCGACGGCGAACGCGGCCCCCAGGAGGTCGCGTGCCTGGGACACCGAGACCCCCGGGATCGACGGCGCCGGGAGCGAACCGGGCAGCGCTCCGATGCGAGGCACCTGCAGGTGGGCGATCTCCGCGACCGCGGTCGCGAGCACGACCGCGAGCAACGATCCCGGAAGCGCGCGATGGATCCGGGGCGCGACCACCATCACGAGCACGGTGAGCACGCCGAGCACGATGGCCGCGGCGTTCACCTCGTGGGCGGCGCCCTCGAGGGCGCGGAACGCGAACGCGGCCGCGTTCTCCCCGGCAGGCTTGGTGACGCCGAGCGCGTTGGGCACCTGCCGGAGGAAGATGATGACCGCGATCCCGACGGTGAAGCCCTCGATCACGGGCCACGGGATGAACGCGAGCAGGCGGCCGAGGCGGGCGATCGCCGCGACCACGACGAGGACCCCCGCCATGAGTCCGACGACGTACACCGCCGAGGCGCCGTACCGGGCGACGATGGGCACGAGCACCACTGCCATGGCCCCGGTCGGTCCCGACACCTGGACGTTCGAACCGCCGAAGACCGCGGCTACGAGCCCGGCGACGATCGCGGTCGTCAGCCCGGCGCGCGCGCCGAGGCCGGTGGTGATCCCGAAGGCGAGCGCGAGGGGGAGGGCGACGACCCCCACCGTCACGCCGGCGAGCACGTCGCCCTTCCGCGAGCGGCGGAGGCCGGCGTAGTCCGCCCGCCGCGGCAACAGCCGGGAGAGGGCCCAGGGCCCCCGGGGTCGTGCCGCTCACCCGGCGCGCAGGTCCGCGAGGAGGTCTTCGGTCTCGCTCAACGAGGTGATGAGGATCCGTTTGGCGAGGCGAGGAGCTCGACGAGCTCGGGATCGCGGATCGAGTAGATGACCGCCGCTCCGGCCTTGCGGGTCGTGACCAGGCGGGCCCCCGCAACACGCCGAGTTGCTGTGAGAGATGCGACGACTCGAGCCCGACCAGCGGCTGCATCTCGCCGACGGTGTGCTCACCCTCGGCGAGCAGCTCGAGCACCCGGGTCCTCGCTGGGTGGGCCAGCGCCTTGAACAGCTCGGCCTTGATCTCGGAGATGGGTGCGCTGAGGCCGGGAGAGAGCTCCGGGCCCGGTCCCGCCCGGTCAGGCACCGAATCCCCAACGAAGTGCGTAGGAAATCATCTGACAAAACGATCAGATGCTCAGATGCTTCTCGAAGCAGCGGCTCACCGCGGAGTCGCGGTAGTGGCCGTAGGGCGTGATGGGCACGTAGCCCGACGACGCGTAGAGCGCCATCGCCTCCGGTTGCGCGGTGCCGGTCTCGAGCCGGACGCGCGCGTAGCCGAGCGCGGCGGCCCGGTCCTCGAGGCTCCGGAGCAGGGCGCGGGCCACGCCGCGCCGGCGCCCGGCCGGGGTCACGTACATGCGCTTGACCTCGGCGACGGCTTCGGTGTGGGCACGGATGCCCCCGCAACCGACGGGAACGCCGTCGAGGCGGGCCACCAGGAACGCGCCCGACGGCGCGGCCAGCTCGTCGGGGTCGGGGTGGAACACGTCGTGGCCGCCGTAGCGCTCGGCGAGGTCGTCGAGGAGCGCGCGCACCAGCGCGCCTCCGGTATCGCTGTCGATGCGATCGTCGGAGACCTCGATCACGGGTGCGCCTAGCCGCCCATGAACGCGCGCCACTGGTCGAGGCTGCGGACCCGGAAGACGTAGTTCCGCTCGCGGGTCTCGCCCATCGTGGCGTACGGCTCCCGCGAGTAGAGGTGGCCCGGATACAGCATGGTGGAGTCGGGCACCGTCGCCAGTCGCCGGGTCAGGCTCTCGTACATCGCGTCGGGATCCGAACCGGGCAGGTCGGTGCGCCCGCATCCCTCGAGGAAGAGCGTGTCGCCGGCGACGAGCTTCTGATCGACCACGAAGCACTGACTCCCGGGCGTGTGGCCCGGCGTGTGCATGAGCGTGATGGGGATGTCGCCGACGCGTACGACGTCGCCGCTGTCGTGCAGCGTGAGGTCGGAGTCGGACAGCCCGGTGCTGCGCTTCACCCACTCGGACTCGTCGCGCTGCACGTGCACCGGCACGGCGCCCTGCTCGAGCGCGAGCAGCTCGCGCAACCCTTCGATCGAGTACCCCATGATGTCGCCGCCGCAGTGGTCGGCGTGGTAGTGGGTCGCGAGCACTCCGCTGAGGCGCATGCCATCCGCGGCCAACGTGTCGACGAGCTCGGTGACGCCGTACGCCGGGTCGACCGCGACGGCGTCACCGGTCTCCCGGTCACCGATCAGATAGACGAAGTTCACCATCTGCCGCGCGATCGGATCGTCGCGTGCGAAGTCGCGACCGAGAGCAACTGACGGAAGTAGAGCCGCGTGGCGTCGCTCATCAGCGGTCTCCGCTCGGGCGGAGAGCGCCCATCAGGTCGACGAAGGCCCCGGGATCGGCGGACTTGTTCACCACGACGTCGTGCTGCAAGCCGACGCCGCCGGGGAACTCGGGCGGCGCGTAGTACTCGAATCCGCTGCCCTCGATGGCGTCGACGACCGACGCCGCCGACTCGGACGCCGGGATCAAGGGCCCGTCGTAGTGGGCGGGAGCATTGCCGGGCTGGTCCCAGATCTCGGTGTCGATCGGCCCCGGGAGCACGAGCTTCACCTCGACACCGGTGCCGCGGAGATCGACCGCCAGCACCTCGGTCCAGCCGCACAACGCGTACTTGCTCGCGCAGTAGGCCGCTTCCTGCGCGATGGGGATGCGACCTCCGAGGCTCGACACGTTGACGACGCAACCCGACCCGCGCGCCAACCAACGCGGGAGCAGCGCGAGCGTCATACGCACGGGAGCGTGGAAGTTCACGTCCATGACGCGCGCGACGTCGTCGGCCGTGAGGCGCGCCACGGGGATGCGGGCCGGGATCGCCGCATTGTTCACCAGCGCGTCGACGTCGCCGAACTCGGTGGTGGCGTCACGGATCAGCTGCTCGGCGGCATCAAGGTCGGCGAGGTCGACGGTCCACGCGCGCGAGGCCGGTGCATGCTCGCGGCAGGCATCGAGGACTTCGGCGAGTCGGTCGGTGCGCCGGGCGACGAGCCCGACCGTCGCGCCGTGTGCCGCGAGCATGGGCGCGAGCGCGGCGCCGATCCCGGACGACGCGCCGGTGACGATGATGGTGGAGCCGGCGATCTGCATCGAGCGGTCCTTTCCGGGGTTCCTCAGGTCAGTCGTGGGCCGACGTGGTGGTGGCCGACGACGTCACCGGCGGTCGGGTCACCGACGGTGGAAGCGTAGGCCGGGGCGTTCTGCACTCGGGTGGCGCCACGACTCAGGCGACGATGTCGACCGGGGTGCCGAGCGGCAGTCGGCGCGAGAGCATGGTGATCGCGGCGTTGTCCATGCGCACGCAGCCGTGGGTCGCGTTCGTCCCCAGCACCGAGGCGTCGTCGTTGCCGTGGATGCCGATCTCGGCGTCACCCCCGGCGAACGCTTCGAGGCTGTTGGAGTGGCTCGACAGCCCGTAGGCGAACGGCCCGTAGACCGTGTTCGGATCCGGCGCCTGCAGGAGCACGCGCAGGTAGTACTCGCCGGTGGGAGTGGGGGTGGGTCTGCCCACGTCGGGCAGCGGGGGGTCCGTGGCGCCGACCGCGACCAGACCGGTGTACACGACCTTGTCGGCGTTCGTCACCGTGATCGTGTGCGCACCGAGCTCGATCGTGATCGCATAGGTGTTGGGCGTGACGGTCACGTCGGCGGCCTTCACCCACCCGGTGCTGCCGTTGGGGCGGACGGGGAGCAGGATCTCGACCCAGCCGCTGGTGCTCTGGTCCTTCACCAGGAACACCTGGGTGACCTTCGACGTCGGTACGGTGGGATCGACCAGCCAGGGGTTCTCCAGCGCCCAGGACGGCGCGGCCGCAGCGGGCGAGTCGTAGACCAGCACCGTCGTGACCGTGCTCTTGGCGGTCGCGACGTACGAGACGTAGGCGGCGGTCGCACTCCCGCCCGCGGCGGTCGCGACCGGCTTCTTGCCGAGGGTCGCACCGCCGCCGCCGCCGCAACTGCCGAGGACGAGCGCGAGCGCGACCATACCCAGGAACAGGCGGGAACCTCCGCGGAACACGCCGCGGAGACTACCGGCAGCACCCGGCTACGGTGCCCCACGTGGCGCGAAGGGCGGTCATCGAAGCGAGCGACGAGCTGGCGCGCCGCGAGCCGAACTTCCGCGCCGTGGTGGAGCGGATCGGGCCCGCCGACCTGCGGCGCGGTCGCGCGCGCCGCACCCACTTCGCCGAGCTGGTCAGGGCGATCTGCTACCAGCAGCTGGCGGGCGCGGCGGCGAGCACGATCCACGGTCGCCTCGAGGTTGCGCTCGGTGAGACGACGCCCGAGGCGGTGCTGGCGACGCCCGTCGCAGCGTTGCGGGCGGCCGGGTTGTCCGCGAACAAGGCGGCATCGATCCGGGACCTGGCCGAGAAGGTGCTCGCCGGCGACGTGGAGCTCGATCGGGTGGCTCGGCTGTCGGACGACGAGATCGTCGAGGAGCTCACGCTGGTGCGCGGGATCGGTCGCTGGACGGCCGAGATGTTCTTGATGTTCCAGCTCGGTCGCCTCGACGTCTGGCCGGTCGACGATCTCGGCGTGCGCAAGGGGTACGGCGTGATCTTCCGTCTCACGAGCGCGCCCACCGCGCGTGAGTTGCAACCGCTCGGCGAGCCGCTCCGGCCGTACCGGTCGGTCGCGGCGTGGTACTGCTGGCGTGCCGCCGACACGCGCATCTGAGGAGTTGGTTCAGGTCGGCTCCGGTCCGCCTTCGTGGTGAGCGCGCCAGTGCGCGCACATGGTGGCCGCATGTTCCGCGAACGGGGAGAGTCCGAGCCGGACGCGACGCGCGTCCACCGCGCCGGGATCGTCGACCGGCCACGGTTCGAGCTCCCCGTGCTCACCGATCACGAACTGCGATCCGTAGAGCTGGTCGAGCCCGTCGTTCATGCGTACCCGGTCGAGCAGGTAGGCGAGGTGCACGGGGTCGGCATCGCCACACGCGACCGCGAGCTCGAGCATCTCGAGGCAGCGCCGCTGCAGACCGACGTCCTCGATCGCCACCTGTGCGACCAGCCAGGCCGCGCGCGCGCCGTCGTCACCGACCAGGCTCCGCCCCGGCCACGTCTCGTAGTCGTCGAGGATCGCCCAGAGCCGCTCGGCGTGCTCTTCCGAGCCGTCGCCGTCTGAGCCGTCGGCCATCGCCAACAGCTCCTCGCGGAGCCCGGGATCGCGTGGCTTCCCATTCGCGGGCATCGGGGCGAGAATAGGAGCCCGCTCGCTCGCCCACTTCGTCGCGAGCCCCGGAGAATCCGGGGGCGCGGCGTCGGGGATCCGACTACCGTGCACGTGATGTAGCCGGTCGATCCCGCCCCGTCCGCTGCCCGCTCCGCGCACCCATGGGATCCCGCCATGCCGCCCGCCGGTTCACCTTCCTCCTTCTCGCTCGTCGCCCGTGACCTGTGCCGGTCCATGGGCGGTGTGACGGTCCTCGATGCCGTCGACGTCTCCGTCGGGCCCCGGACCCGCCTCGGCGTCGTCGGGCCCAACGGCGTCGGCAAGACGACGCTCCTGCGGCTCCTGGCGGGTCTGGAGCGGCCCGATCGCGGGTCGATCGTCGCGGCGCCGCCTTCGTTGCGGGTCGGGTACCTCCCCCAGGAGGCGGAGCGATCGGGGGAGACCCTGTCGGCGTTCCTCGCCCGCAGGACGGGTGTCGCGGCGGCCGAGACGGAGCTGGAGCGGGCCGCCGCCGCCCTGGCCACCGCCGACGACCGGGACCACGCCGACGACCGGGACCACGCCGACGATGCGTACAGCGCAGCGCTCGACGCCTACCTCGGCGCCGGTGGACCCGATCTCGACGCCCGAGCCCGGAGCGTGCTCGCCGACCTCGGAATGCCCGAACGCCTGCTCGATGTCCCCACCGCGGCGCTCTCGGGTGGCCAGGCGGCGCGGGCGTCGTTGGCGGCGATCCTCCTGAGCCGGTTCGACGTGTTCCTGCTCGACGAACCGACCAACGACCTCGACTTCGCCGGACTCCAGCGCCTCGAGCGGTTCCTCGACGACCTTCCGGGTGGTGTCGTGGTCGTGAGCCACGACCGGGCGTTCCTCGAGCGCACGGTCGCACGCGTCCTGGAGCTCGACGAGCACACGCGCTCCGCGACCGAGTTCGGCGGAGGATGGGCCGGATATCTCGACGCTCGCAGCACCGCCCGTCGGCACGCCGAGGAGGACTACGCGACCTACCGGTCGGAGCGGTCGCGTCTCGAACAACGGGCATCCACCCAGCGCGAGTGGTCGGTGCAGGGTGTGCGCAGGGCGAAGCGGGACCCGAACGAGAAGGACAAGCTCGTCCGCCGGTTCAAGGTGGCGACGTCGGAGAAGCAGGCCGCGAAGGCCAAGACGACCGAGCGCGCGTTGGCGCGTCTCGAAGCGGTCGAGAAGCCATGGGAGGGCTGGGACCTGCGGTTCCAGCTGGCGAGCGCACCCCGAAGCGGCGACGTGGTCATGCGGATGCAGGGCGCGGTGGTCGAACGCGCCAGCTTCACCCTCGGTCCCGTGGACCTCGAGATCGGCTGGGGGGAGCGCGTGGCGATCGTGGGACCCAACGGCAGCGGCAAGACCACGCTGCTCCTCGCGTTGCTCGGCCGTCTGCCGCTCGCGTCCGGCGAACGCTGGACCGGGCCCGGGGTGGTGATCGGGGAGATGGACCAGTCCCGGGGAGGATTCTCGGACGCGGTTTCGCTGCTCGACGCGTTCATCGACGAGACGGGCCTCCTCGTGCCCGAGGCCCGCTCCTTGCTGGCGAAGTTCGGGCTCGGCGCTGAACACGTGACCCGCGCCAGCGAGAGCCTTTCCCCGGGCGAACGCACGCGCGCCGTGCTGGCCCGATTCTCTGCGCTGGGCGTCAACTGCCTGGTGCTCGACGAGCCCACCAATCATCTCGACCTGCCCGCGATCGAGCAGCTCGAGCAGGCGCTGGGCGTTTACGACGGCACGCTGCTCGTGGTGAGCCACGACCGCCGGCTGCTCGAGACCGTGGCGCTCACCCGCGCCATCTCGCCGAGCGGCGCCGAGCTCGACCTCGGCGGGCGCTGACGTCGAGCCAGTCGGGGCCGGTCACCCGCACCCGCCGCCCCAGGGACCGGCGCCCTGCCACTGGTACAGCGTCCACGCCATCTCGTCCTGGTCGTACGGTGAAGCGATGTTGGCGGGCACGCCCACGAGGTCGGACCGGCCGGCGTGGCTGGCGGTCACGTTCCACGTCGCCTGGAGGAACTGGTAGGCGCCGAGGTACGGGCCGGCCGAATTGACGACGCCGTAGTTGCCGCTGCTCTCCCGCTGGCGCACACACCTGAGGAAGGGGTCGTCGTGGTGCGGACTGGAGCCCGGTGTGCCGCTGTAGTCGGGCGGGGGAGCGGGCGCCGCCGGCGGTGGCGCGGTGGTGGTGGTCGTCGTGGGCGCAGCCGCGCCGCCGGACGGCGCAGTCGTGGTGGTGGCCGCGTCCTGGGCGGCGAGGGCGGCGACCGCCCGCGCGGCCTGCTCCTGCTGCTCGGCCTGGGCGAGCTTGGCGTTGATGGCCGCGGCCTGGTCGCGCAGCTTGTTCAGCGCGTCGGCCTGGGCCTGGCGGGTCTCGCGCAGTCTGCGTTGCTGCTGGTGCAGCTCGAGCGTCGCCGCACGCAGCTTCGTGTACACAGCCTGGTCGTGCGCGTTGACGCGATCGATCAGGTGCGCGTGTCGCGCGGTGTCGAGTGAATCGGCTCCGTCGATCAACGCCGACAGTTGTGTGCCCGAGGTGGTGTACGCGATCAACGCGCGGGCTCGCGCGTGTCGTCGCGCGCCTTCTTCGCACGCTCGGCGAGATCGGCGACGGCTTGTTGGTTGCGCGTGATGTCGGCGTCCAGCGACTGCACGCGCTCGAGCGTGGAGAAGTACCGACCGGAGAAGCTGTCGGCCTCGGCGCGGAACGACGCCGCGCTGGTGTTCGTCGTCTGGGCGGCCGCGACCGGCGCCTGCAGCACGGCGACGGCCGTGAGCGACGCGGCGAACGCGACGACGCGGAGCGTGCGCGAACAAGCAGAGCGGACGAGCGGCATCCGTTCACGCTAGCGGGAGCACCCGTCGGACGCACGAAGTGGGGGTTCGCCGGGCTGAAGCCCCAGGTCAGGGGCGGGTTCGGTAGCGTGCACGCGGTGCCCGTCGAGCCGCCCCCGAGCCGCTGGGCGTTGCCGTCCGCCGCAGTCGCCGGTGACACCGAGATCGCCGGCGTCGGGGCCGACCTCGCGCCGGGGACGCTGCTCGCGGCCTACCGCCAGGGCCTGTTCCCGATGCGCCTCCGGGCCCGCGGTCCGATCGGCCTCGGACCTCTCGCGTGGTGGTCGCCCGATCCCCGCGGGATCATCCCGCTCGACGGGTTGTCGATCAGCCGGTCGTTGCGCCGTTCGTGCCAACGGTTCGAGGTGCGTGTCGACACCGCGTTCGAAGCCGTCGTGCGCGGCTGTGCCGATCCCGGGCGCCCCCACGGTTGGATCGACAAGAAGTTTGTCGCCGCGTACAGCGAGCTGTATCGCCTCGGGTGGGCGCACAGCGTGGAGACCTGGCACGAGGACGTCGACGGGCGCTCCGAGCTCGCGGGGGGTCTGTACGGCGTGTGCATCGGTGGGCTCTTCGCCGCCGAGTCGAAGTTCCACCGGGTTCGCGATGCGTCGAAGGTCGCGGTCGTCGCGCTCGTCGACCTGTTGCGGGAGGGCGGAGGCACCCTGCTCGACGTGCAGTGGACGACCCCGCACCTCGCCTCGCTGGGCGCGGTCGACGTGCCCCGCGCCCGCTATCTCGAGCTCGTCACCGACGCGGTCGCGCGGCCGCAGCCCTCGACGTTCCCGGACCCGTCGCCGCAGTAGTGTGCGGCCTCATGGCGACGACCTCCGACCTGACGATGCGGGTGTACCACAACCCGGTGTGCAGCAAGTCCCGCGGCGCGCTCGAGATCCTCGGCGAACGAGGCGTCGAGCTCGACGTGATCGAGTATCTGAAGGCGCCTCCGACGCGCACCGAGCTCGAACGCATCGTGGACGCGATTCCCGACCCTCCGGGCGCGCTCGTGCGCAAGGACAAGCGCTTCGCCGAGCTCGGTCTCGCCGAAGACGACTACCAGACGAAGGGGCAGGTCGTCGCGCTCTTGCTCGAACACCCGGAGCTCATGGAGCGCCCGGTCGTGTTCCTTGGTGAGCGCGCCGTCATCGCGCGCCCGAGCGAGAAGGTGCTCGAGCTGTTCGACTGAGGCGGGAGCGCGCCCGGCGAGGTCGTCGTTCAGACCCCGCTGCCGACCGGTTCGCGTACGGACTCCGGCTCGTTCGCGTTCGCCGCGCTGCCGTCACCCTCGATGTCGATGCGCGGCAGGAAGCTCAACCACTTCGGGAACCACCAGTTGGCATCGCCCAGTATTTCCATGATCGACGGCACCAACATCATGCGCACGATCGTCGCGTCCACGAGCACCGCGAACGCGAGACCGAGCCCGAACATCTTGATCTCGGGCGAGTAGTTCAAGACGAACGCCCCGAACACGAAGATCATGATCAAGGCGGCCGACGTGATGACCCGCGCCGTACGGGTCAGCCCGAGCACCACCCCCTGGCGGGTGTCGCCTGACTTGTCGTATTCCTCACGCACCCGTGTGAGCAGGAACACCTGGTAGTCCATCGACAGGCCGAAGAGCACCGCGAACATCATCATCGGCACGAAGGCGACGATGGGCACGGTGCTCTGGAGCCCGACGAGTCCCTTGAGCCACCCCCACTGGAACACGGCGACGGTGGCGCCGTAGGCGGCCGCCACCGACAGCAGGTTCATCACGGCCGCGGTGAGGGGGACGAGAATCGAGTGGAACACCAGCATCAGCAGGAGGAACGAGAGGATCACCACCGCACCGATGAAGTAGGGAAGCCGATCGCTGATGCGGTTGCCGATGTCGATGAAGCTGGCGGTGACACCCCCGACGTACGCCTGCGCGCCGCTGGCGCCGATCGCCTGTGGCAACACCGAGGAGCGCAGGTTGGCGACGAGATCGGCCGTCTGTGCGCTGTCAGGTGAGCTCTCCGGCAGCACGCCGATCTCCGCCACCGCCCGGTTCGGGCTCACCTGGGGCGGGATCACGGTCTTGACTCCCGGGGTCTTGTCGAGCGCGGCGGCGATGTCGGCGAGGACCGCGTCGTCGCCCGGCGAGGGGAACGAGACCACGACGAGCAACGGGCCGTTCGTTCCCGGGCCGAAGCCGGCCGCGACGAGGTCGTAGGCCTGCCGTTGGGTGGCCGAGGTGGGCAGGTTGCCGTCGTCGGTCTCACCGAGGCGCATCGACAGCACCGGCCACGCGATCACGAGCAGGATGATGACGCCGGCGATCGCGAAGGGCCACGCGTGCTTGGCGACCAACGTCGCCCAGCGCGCCCAGACGCTCGAGCGCGTCGACACGGGGCCGTTGCCGGTGGCGACACGGTCGGGATGGTGGATGAGGCTCGGGACCTTCCAACGGTCGATCCCGTTGCCGACGACTCCGAGGATCGCCGGCAACAGTGTGAGCGCGGCGACCATCATCACCGCGACGACGACACCCGACATGTACCCGAGCTTGGCCACGTAGGGGATACCCGCGATCGCGAGTCCGCAGATCGCGATGACGACCGTGGTCCCCGCGAACAGCACCGCGGAGCCGGCCGTCGCGACGGAACGCCCGACCGCGGCTTCGATGTCCATGCCGACGGCACGGTTCTCGCGGTAGCGCGTGACGATGAACAGGGAATAGTCGATGCCGACGCCGAGCCCGATCATCGTCGCGAGGACCGGCGCGACGGTGCCGATCTCCGTGAAGGAAGCGATCACCTGGATGCTCGCGAGGCCGACGCCGAGCCCGAGCAGCGCGGTGAGGATCGGGAGACCCATGGCGACGACCGAGCCGAACGCGAACAGCAGGATCACCACTGCAGCCAGCAGTCCGATGAGGTCGGCGTTGCTCGCCGGAGGCTGGTCGATGTAGTCGATGACCGCGCCGCCGTACGCGACCTTCACACCCGCCGCCACCGCCGGCGCGGTGGCCTGTTCGATCTGCGTGAACAGGCCCTTGGGAAGATTCTGGGCCTGCGTGTCGAATTGTGCGGTCACGACCGCGATCTGACCGTTCTTGGAGATGCTCGCGCTCCCGAGCGGGCCGAAGGGGTCGGTGACGCTGGTGACGTTCGGGAGCTTCTCGAGCGCGGCGACGCTCTCGCTGATGGCCGGTTCGACCGATGCGCTGCGGATGCCGTCCGCGGTCTGGAACACCACGAGCGCGTTGTCGCCCGCCTGCGTCGGGAAGTCCGACTCGAGGAGATCGAGCGCCCGCTGCGACTCGGCGCCGGGGATGCGGAAGTTGTCGCTCAACTTCGCGTCGACGCCGACCGCCAGGCCGACGAGCACGAGCGCGACCACGAGCCAACCGCTGATGAACCACCAACGGTGCCGTACGGCGCGCCTCCCCAGACGTTCGAGCATTCCCGACACATTTGCCCCTTCGCCGGTGGCAAGCCTGCCACCGATTCCCAGGTTGTCGGCGCATGGTCGGCCCTGCTTGATACCAAACCGGCGCACCGGTCCGCGCGACGATGACGCCGTGTCCGTCGAGTTCGTCGCCCCACCCGAGCGGGGCCGCGTGTACTCGTCGCGCCGGCGCGTGCACCTCGGCGACGTCGACGGCTCGGCCCGGCTCCGCCTCGAGGCGCTGGCCCGCTACCTCCAGGACGTCGCCACCGACGACGCCGACGACGCCCAACTGTCAGAACGCAAGGGCGTGTGGGTCGTCCGTAGCGTCGACGCCGTGTTGCGGGGACGGCCCTGGTACCACGACCGAGTCGACCTCGCGACGTTCTGCAGCGGCAGCGGGCCCCGGTGGGCGGAACGGCGCACCACCCTCCGTGGCGCGCGGGGGGACGTGATCGAGGTGGTCGCGTTGTGGGTGTTCGTCGACCGCGAGCGCGGTCGGCCGCTCCCGCTCGACGACGACTTCTTCGCCATCTACGGCGAGGCCGCGGGGGGGCGGAAGGTCCGGGGCCGTCTGCGCCACGACCGCCCGTCGGTCGGGGTCGAGCCCCGGCCGTGGTCGTTGCGCGAAAGCGATTTCGACGTGCTCGGCCACGTCAACAACGCCCGCTACCTCGAGGCCGTCGAGGACGAGCTGGCGACCCGGCTCCCCGGTCACGTCCCCGTGCGCGAGCATCGAGTACCGGGGTGCCGTGGAGCGGGGCGACACGGTGGCGCTCGCGGGCGAGGTCCGCTCCGCCGCGGGCGAACCGGAGCTCGCGGTCTGGATGGTGGTCGGCGGTGAGGTGCGCATGTCGGCCCGGATCACGGTGCTCGCCCCCGCCGACCGTCGCCGGGGCTGAACGCGTGGTCGCGTACACTGACCGGCGCTCTGGATCCCATGTCTGTTCAACCCTTTGCCGGGCGTCGGTGCCTCGTCACCGGCGGACTCGGCTTCATCGGATCCAACCTCGCGCTGGCCCTCGCGCGTGACGGTGCCGACGTCACCGTCCTCGACGCCCGAGTGCCTCGCCACGGCGCCAACCCCGCCAACCTGATGCCCGACGGCACCGTGCTCGCGCCGTCCTCCGAGCCCGCACCCGACGCCCGCATCCGTGTCATCGAGGCCGACCTGGGTGACGTGGAACGGCCCGACGTGCGCGAGGCCACGACCACGGCCGAGTTCGTCTTCAACCTCGCGGGGCAGGTGAGCCACGTGGACTCCATGGAAGACCCGCTGTTCGACCTCAGCGTCAACACGACGAGCCAGTTCCGTTTCCTCGAGCTATTGCGGCGGGAGAACGTCGCGGCGACGGTCGTGTACACGTCGACCCGTCAGATCTTCGGGAAACCGCGCTACCTGCCGGTCGACGAGGACCACCCCGTCGCGCCGGTCGACGTGAACGGGATCACCAAGTACGCGACCGAGCAGCTCCACCTGCTGTATCACGAGGTGTACGGCCTGGGGGCGTCGGCAGTGCGACTCACCAACGTGTTCGGTCCGCGTCAGCGTCTCCGCGACGACCTGCAGGGGTTCCTGCCGATCTTCGTGCGCCGCGCGCTCACCGACGACGCCATCACCGTGTTCGGCGACGGAGCGCAGGAGCGCGACTGCCTCTACGTCGACGACGTCGTCGACTGCCTCGAGCGCGCCGCGCTCACGCCCGAGGCGCGCGGGGAGATCTTCAACGTCGGGAACGACGAGCGCCTCTCGCTCGGGGCGATCGCCGGCGCGGTCGTGCTCGCGGCGGGTGCCGGGCGGGTCGAGCACGTGCCCTGGCCGCCGGACCGCGACGCCATCGACATCGGCTCCTACTTCGGGGACTCCTCGAAGGCGAAGCGAATGCTCGGATGGGAACCGTGCACCGCCTTCTCCGAGGGCATCGCGGCGGACGCTCGCGTTCTACCGGGCGCGCCCCCAGTGGTACTTGTGAGCGGGGACGAGCGCGCCATCCCCGTCGTCGACCTCGCGCGCCGCGCCCGGTCCCTCGAACCGGAGCTCTCCGATGCGGTGGCGCGGGTGGTGCGGTCGGGCAAGTACCTGTTCGGCCCCGAGCTCGAGGCGTTCGAGGCGGAGTTCGCCGCGTTCACCGGCCGCCGCCACGCGGTCGGCGTGTCGTCGGGTACCGACGCGCTGACGCCTCTCGTTGGTCGCACTCGGGATCGGCGCGGGTGACGAGGTGATCGTGCCCGCATTCACGGCGGTGCCCACGGCGGCGGCAGTCTGCGCCGCCGGCGCGACCCCGGTGTTCGTCGACGTCGATCCCGAAACCGCGACGTTGGACGTCGATGCCGCGCGTGCGGCGCGGACCGACCGCACGCGCGCCGTGATCCCCGTGCACCTCTACGGACGACCCGCCCTGGCGCCCGACCTCGGGGTGCCCGTCGTCGAGGACGCCGCACAGGCGCACGGCGCGCCGGATCCCGCTTCCGGTTCGTCGACGGCCGCCTACAGCTTCTACCCGACGAAGAACCTCGGGGGGATCACCGACGGCGGCGCGGTCGTCACCGACGACGACGACCTCGCAGCGTCGCTGCGGTTGCTCCGGGCCCACGGGGTGACCGACGGGTATGTGCACACCCGGATCTCGACGAACGCGCGATTGTCCGACGTCGCGGCGGCGGCGCTGCGGGTCGGGCTGCCCCGGCTCGCAGCCGACAACGCTCGCCGGCGTGAGATCGCATCGCGGTACCGAGTCGCCGCCCCGGGACTCCGCTGGCAGGCCGACCACGTGCGTCACGTGTTCCACCTCTGCGTCGCCCGAGTGTCGGACCGTGCCGCCTTTCGGGATCGGGTCCCGTTTCGGACAGGTGTGCACTACCCACTCGCGCTCACCGAGCAGCCCGCGTACCGGCGATTCGTCCGCGCCCCCTGCCCGGAAGCGGAGTCGTGGGCCGCGGAGTGCGTATCGTTCCCGTGCTTCCCCGAGATGACCGACGACGAGATCGAGGTGGTGTGCCGAGCGATCCGGTGAACCCGGCAGTCGAAGCCATCTCCGTGTTCTTCCCCTGTTTCAACGACGAGGCCAGCATCGGGCACATGGTCGAGATCGCGGTGGCAACCCTCGCGCGCGTCGGGGTGAGCGACGCCGAGGTCATCGTCGTGAACGACGGCTCCACCGACGGCTCCGCCGGGGTGCTCGCCGAGCTGGAGGCGCGCGAGCCCCTCCTCCGTGTCGTCACCCACGACCGGAACCGTGGCTACGGGGGGGCGCTCCTGTCGGGGTTCGGGGCCGCGACGCGCCAGTGGGTCTTCTACACGGACGGGGACGGTCAGTTCGATCCCGGGGAGCTCGAGTTGCTCGTGCAATGTGCCGCCGACGACGTCGACGTCGTCCAGGGCTTCAAGCTGCGCCGCGCCGACGGTCCCCTGCGCGCGGTGATCGGGCGTGTCTACCACCGGTTCGTCTCGTTCTTCTTCGGGCTCCAGATCCGCGACACCGACTGCGACTTCCGCCTGATCCGCCACGCGACGCTCGACCGGGTCGAGTTGGTGCACACGACCGGCGTGATCTGCGTCGAGCTGGTGCGCAAGCTCCAGGATGCCGGGGCACGGTTCACGGAGGTCGGCGTCCACCACTACCGGCGTGTCCACGGCAAGTCCGAGTTCTTCCGCGTCGGCGCGATCGCGCGCACGCTCTGGGGGCTCGCCGGACTGTGGGTGCAGCTCGTGGTGCTCCGCCGGGGTCGACAGACGGCGCCGGTCACGCGGCGCGTAGCGAGCACCACCACGGAAGTCCCCCACGGCACGCCATGACGCGTGAGCCACCGGCGTTCGAGGGACGCGAGCGGCGCGAACACGTGGTCGAGCGCGCGCTTGTCGAGGTCCGAGCTCTCGGGCGTGTGGCGACGGCGGCGCAGACGGTCCGATGCGCCCAGCGCGGCAGCCGCCGGTGCCAGGAACGAGTACGCGTAGGTCGCCCGTTCGACGGTGAGCCCGGCTCGGTGGGCGAGGTCGGTGAGCTCGGTCCGGCGGTACCGGCGCTGACCGTGGACCGTCGCGTCGTGGGCCCGTCCGAGGCTCTCGAAGGCCGGCTCCACGAGCAGCACCGCACCCCCGGGCCGTACGACGCGCGCCAGTTCGGCCAGCGCGCCCGCGTCGTCCGGGACGCTGTAGAGCACGGTGATGGCGATGGCGACGTCGAAGCCCCCGGTGGCGAACGGGAGTGCCTCGACGCGTGCACGGGCCGGCAACGTCTCGGGTCGGCGCGCCTGCACGAACGCCAGCGCGTCGGGAGACACGTCGACACCGATCACCTGGCCGTGGGCGGCGAAGCTCGCGCCGTTTCCCCCCGGTCCGCACCCGGCATCGAGGATCCGTGAGCGGTCGCCGAGCCAGGGCCCGAGCAGATCGGCCGCGAGCGAGCGGGTGTTTCGGTACCACCAGTGGTCGTCCTCGACCGCAGCGATGCGGGCGTACTCCTCGACCTCCACCGGGCGAGGGTACCGGTCGGCTTCGGGCGTCGGTGCCGCGCGCTTTCACGCGGGTCACGACGGCTCAGTGCTCGGCCACCCGCAGCGTGTCGATGACCAGGTCGGACGACGACCATGCCTGCACCCCGACGCGGTCGCCGCCGGCGGCGTCGCGGCCCCGGTCGGTCGAAGCCTGCTTCAGGCTCTCGACCTGCAACACCTCGACGCCGTTGACCAGGGCGACCAGGCGGTCGTCCACCACGACGAGGCGCACGGTGAGCGAGCCGTACATGGAGGCGGGGTCGCCGGTGGTCGCTCGGGCGATCGGGTTCCACAACTCGCGGTCGGCCTGCCACTGCCGCACGAGGTAGCCGCCCCCGTCGTAGATGGGATCGATGTCGAACGAGTATCCCGACATGCGGCCGCTCTCGTCGACGCTCGCGCGGAACAGCACGCCCAGGCCGGGGCCGGACCGGAGGTCCACGTCGACCTCGACCACGAAGTCCGGCGGGGTCGTCACGTCGGCGAGGGCCCACCGTTCGTCGGCGCGCCGCATCACGCAGCGCGCCCTGGCCGCGGACCTCGACGAGCGGGAGCGCGTTGCCGAGTTGCCAGTCGTCACCCGCGGTGACGAATTCTTCGGCGGTCGGTCCGGGCTCGGGTTCCGGTGCGACCTCGGGCTCGGGCGCCCGGTCGAGCGCCGGGATCACCGGTTCGGCCCGCCACATGATGGGGGGCAGCGCGTCGTCGTCGATCGTCTCGTCCGGTGCGGACTCCCAGGCAGCGGGCGCGTCCGGGTCCATCGGGGTGTCGTCGACGGTCGAGGTGACGGGATCGTCGGGTTCGGCGCTCGTGATGGGCTCCCAGGCAGCGGGCGCGTCCGGGTCCATCGGGGTGTCGTCGACGGTCGAGGTGACGAGATCGTCGGGTTCGGCGCTCGTGATGGGCTCCCAGGCAGCGGGCGCGTCCGGGTCCATCGGGGTGTCGTCGACGGTCGAGGTGACGAGATCGTCGGGTTCGGCGCTCGTGATGGGCTCCCAGGCGGGGGGTGCGCCCGCGGTCTCGGGCGTCCCCCAGTCGACGTAGAAGCCGGTGCTCACGGCCGCGGGGTCCGGTTGGTGGTCCCACGGCCCGGCGTCGACCGCGGCATCCATGGGTTCGGCGTCGCGCGTGAGGTCCTCGGGCCACTCGTTGGCGGTCCACGGGTCGTCGGCGGCCCACGGCCCGTTGGTGCTCGCGGCCGGCGCGGGCTCGGCCGGCGCAGGGCTCCACGCGTCCGGGCTCCACGCTTCCGACGCCGATGCGTCCGGGCCCGATACGTCCGCGCCCCA
Organism: uncultured Actinomycetes bacterium; assembly: GCA_963750045.1. GTDB lineage: Bacteria > Actinomycetota > Acidimicrobiia > IMCC26256 > DASPTH01 > DASUAS01. The sequence continues at coordinate 81,254 of CAVVPD010000008.1, forward strand.
CTGGGCCTGCTCCCAGCCGGTGTTCTCCCACGCTTCGCCGGGGCCGCCCGGATCGTCGACCGAGCGCGAGTCGTCCGCCGGGAGCGGGTCGGCCGGAGTCCAGGCGTCGGGCGCGGCCCAGGTCTCCGCGAGGGTCTCCTGGTCGGCCTCGGGCTCCTCGGACGCGGGCGTCCAGTCGTCGGTGCCCTCCCAGAAAGCGGGGGGCGCGTCGGATCCCGAGCCGGGCGGCGCCGGCGGCTGCCACGGTGTCGGGTCCCAGACCTCGGGCTCCGTGGGGCGGGCGCTCAACGGCGGCGTCGACGGCTCGGCCCAGTCCCACGTGTCGGAGCCCTGGCGCTGGGCCACGTCGATCGGGGGTGCATCGGCCGCGTTCCACGCGGCGGCCGTGTCCACGAGCACCGGCTCGGGGGTCACGGTGTCGCCGTCCGCACCCTCGGTGTCGAAGCCGTTGGTGGCGTTGACCGGTAGCGGGACGCCCTCGACGAGCTCGACGGTGGATTCCGGCGTCGGCGGAGTGGCGAGCATGTCGGGCAGGGGTGCGCCGGGGTCACCCAGCGGCACCGGCTCGGGGAGCCGTGCCAGTTCTTCGAAGACGTCGACGTTGTTGGCGGTGGCGGGGTCGAGCGGGGGGTCGAGGAACGCGGGCGGCATGGTCTGCAACGCGGGGATCTCGGGGGCCTCGGCGACGGCGGCTTCGAGGGCGAGGGGCTTGGTCATGCTCTGGACCGGCGGGAGGATGATCTCGCGGAGGCGGGTGGCATCCTCGGGCGAGACGTGCATCCCGGTCTGGAGGCGCTGCTCGAGGGCGACGGGATCGCGCCCGAGGGCGTCGGCCATGGCCGCGAGCTCGCGGTCCTTCACCGGGATCCGCTTGCCTGGAGGCAGCTCCCGCAGCTTGGTCAGGGTCCTGAGGTACGGCGCCAGGCCCGCGTCGTCTTGGGTGCGCCGGAGCTGGGCGATGGTGTCACCCATCGTGGTCGTGCTGGGGTCGGCCAGCTCGCCAGGCGAGGTCCGAGGCATCAGCTCCGCGACGTCGACGCCGCACGAGCCTGCCAGCACCCAGAGGTCGCTCTCCGGGATCGGGACCTTGCCCCGCTCGTACGCGACGAGCTCACGCCGGCTCAACCCGGCACCCCGAGCCACTTCCGACAGCGAGAGGCCCTTCTTGCGACGAACGTCGCGGAGGTGCGTGCCCAGCTGCTTCGGCGTGACGGTGAGTTGAAGTGACGCCTCGGCCATGCCCTTTCCTATCGGCCGTTGAGGGCCTCGCCTGTAGGGTCAGTCGATGGCCATCTACGCGCTCGGGGCAGTCGTGCCGCGGATCGACCCCGAGGCCTACGTCCACCCGGACGCCACCGTGATCGGCGACGTCACCCTGGGACCCGGAACGACGGTCTGGGCACAGACCGTCATCCGGGGCGACTACGGGTCCATCGTCGTCGGGGCCCGCACCTCGGTGCAGGACGGCGCGGTGCTCCACACGACCCCGGTGCTGCCCACGCGCGTCGGCGACGACTGCGTGGTCGGACACCTTGCGCACCTCGAGTGCTGCACTGTCCACGACGGATCGCTCGTCGGGACCGGCTCCATCATCCTGCACCGCGCGGTGGTCGAAGCCGGCGCGCTGGTGGGTGCCGGCGCCGTCGTGCCCAACGGGATGGTCGTGCCGAGCGGCGCGATGGCGCTCGGCGTGCCGGCCAAGCTCCGCCTCGACACGGTGGACCTGGACGAGATCGCGCGCATGGCGGCGCAGTACGTCGCCAACGGTGAACGGTACCGCCGTGAGCTGCGCCGGATCGACTGACGCGCGTCAGCCCTTGACGTACGCGAGCTTCTCGGCGATCTTCCCGTCGCGTACTCGAATGACGTCGACGCCGCGGATCGCCCCGGTCGTGCCGTCGTCGTTGGTCCACACGTAGTTCCATCGCACCACGCACCGGTCACCCGTCGCGATGACCTCTTCCCCGTCGAAGTGCGCGGTGGGTGACGCGGCGAAGAACGCCTCCCACGCGGCCCGCACCTGCTCCTGGCCCTCGAACCGCTCTCCGTTCGGTGGCGACGTGTTCTCGAACACGCAGTCGTCGGTCATCGCCGACATCACCGCGTCGACGTCGTGCCGGTTGAACGCCTCGTTGAACCGGTCCACCGCGGCGATGGTGGAGTCGGTGGTCGGGTTGGTGTTGGCCATCGGAAGCTCCCCACTGCTCGATCGCCCCGTGTCGTACAGGTCGGGCTCGATGTAGATGAGTCGGGTGATCGGGGTCGAGGTTCGCACGCGGGCCTCGACCTTGTCGATCGCGCGGGCGAGCGCGGGGATCGTGTCGCACGTGAACTCGAGCTTCGTCGCGAGCAGCACGTCGTCGGGACCGAGGTGCAGCGTGCGGAGATGGATGATGCGCTTGACCTCGGAACCGTCGAGGATCGCGTCGCGGATCCGGGCTTCGACCGCGGCGCGACCCCCTCGCCGATCAGGAGGCTCTTCATCTCGATGGCGAGCACCACTGCGATCACCCCGAGGAGGAGACCGATGCCGATGCTGCCCATCGCGTCCCACCGCGCGTCGCCGGTGATCTCCGCCAGGCTGATCCCGACCAACGCGAACGTGAGCCCGACGAGCGCGCCGGTGTCCTCGAGCAGCACCACCGGCAGTTCGGGGCTCTTCGTCGTGCGGATGAAACGCCACCACGTCCGCCCGTGACGGCTGGGATCCGCTTGGTGATGCGCGGTGCGTAGTGAGAGCCCTTCGGCCACGATCGCCAGGCCGAGCACGGTGAACGCCCAGATCGGCGAGTCCAACTCGTGAGGGTTCACCAGCTTCTGGATGCCCTCGTAGAGCGCGAACAACGACCCGAGGGTGAACAGCACCAGGGCGACGACGAAGGCCCAGAAGTAGCGCTCGGTGCCGAACCCGAAAGGATGCTCGTCGGTCGGTGCTCTGCGACTGCGCTTCCCCCCGAGGAACAGCAGGCCCTGGTTCCCGGTGTCGGCGACCGAGTGGATCGCCTCCGCCAGCAACGACGCCGAGCCCGTGACCGCGAACGCGACGAACTTCGACAGCGCGATCCCGAGGTTGGCGAGGAAGGCCGCGATGATCGCCTTCCGGGTTCCCTCAGCCGACATTGCGTACCGACCACACCGTGTTGGTGGCCATCCGTGTCTCGCGGCCGTCGACGTCGGTGAACCGCAGCACGGAGGAGCCACGGTCGTAGCCGTCGAACCGGGCGACGAGCTCGGCGATCTCACCATCGACCGACGACGACACCGCCAGCACCCGCCCCTTCCCCAGCCGGAGCCGCTCGTCCCACCCGTAGTGGAGACGGCCGTCCGGTCCGGCGCGCGGCGGTCGTGCCACATGCACTCCGTGCTCCTTGTAGGAGGCTGCGAGCTCGACGGCGCGCTCGGCCCCGCAGAACTCGCCGATCGCGTCGAGGAGCACCCGGGCGAAGGTGCGTCCGTGGTGGGGAAGCCCCGAGTCGATGCCGAGCGCCCAGTGGGTGAGCTCGTGGAGCACCACGGCCTTCGTGCGGTACCGGCGGGGGAGCGTGATGGTGGGGCCGGAGTCCTCTTCCCGGTAGAAGGCCTGACGCGCGCCCTGCCCGGGGCGCAAGCGGGGCACCCCGCCCAGGTCGCGTTCCGGGAAGCGCTCGTGCCACCAGAGCGTGCCGACGACACGGTCGACGAAGCGGGCGCACGCGTCGAGCCCCGGGAGCGGGCTCGACGGGAGCGGCGTCTCGGCCAGGTAGACGCGACGCCGCTGCGCGTCGCGCGGGTGCCGGCGCGTGACGGGCGGTGGCGTGACAGGCGACGAAGAGGGATCCATCTTGGGCCACGCTACGCTCGCCGTCGTGCTCCCACCGCGCCTCTCGTCTCGCCTTCGCGGACGATGACCGAATCCGTCGTCGAGATCGTCGGTCTCTCCAAGCGCTTCGGCGCGGGGGTCCTCGCGGTCGACGACTTGACGTTCGCGGTCGAGCATGGCCAGGTGTGCGGGCTGCTCGGCCCGAACGGCGCCGGGAAGACCACGTGCCTGCGCATGCTGCTCGGGCTGATCCGACCCTCGCAGGGCGAGACGCGGTTGTTCGGCGAGCGGGTGAGGCCCGGCACGGAGCAGTTGCGGCGGGTCGGCGCGTTGATCGAGTCGTCGGCGTTCGTCCCCCATCTCTCGGGGATGCGAAACCTGCGGCTCTGGTGGGAGGCGGGAGGCGCCCGGTGGTCCGACGCCGATCTCGAGCCCGCACTCGCCATCGCCGACCTCGGCACCGCCATCGACCGCAGGGTCAAGACGTACTCGCAGGGCATGCGCCAACGGTTGGGGCTCGCCCGCGTGCTGCTCGGCAAGCCGGAGGTCCTGGTGCTCGACGAGCCGACGAACGGGCTCGATCCCCAGGAGATGCGGGAGGTCCGTCGGCTCGTGCACCGGGTCGCCGAGTCCGGCTCCACCGTCCTCTTCTCCAGCCATGTCCTCGCCGAGGTCGAGCAGATCTGCACCCACGCGGTCGTCATGGACAAGGGCAAGCTCGTCGCCACCGGATCGGTCGCCGACCTCATCGGCGATGCCGGCTCCGTCTACCTCGAGGTCGACGACGAGGCCGCGGCGCGCCGGGTGCTCGAGGGTCTCCCGATGGTGAAGCGCATCGAGCCCGAACAGCCGGGCCTGGCGGTGGCGATCGACGGTGGGAAGCGCTCGGAGATCGTGACTGCGCTCGTGCAGGCCGGCATCGCGGTGGAGACCGTCCAGGCCCGCCGCCGGCTCGAAGAGGCGTTCCTGGGATTGGTCGAAGCAGCCGAGCTGGAGCGTTGATGTCCACGCTGGCGGTGATCCGCACCGAGCTGGTGAAGAACCTCCGCCGCACTCGCACGTACGTCGCGTTCGGGATCCTGGTCCTGATCCCGGTGGTCATGGCCGTCGCCATCGAGCTCAACCCTCCCGACGCGAACGGCGAGGGGCGGCTGCTGTTCCTGGCGTCGCAGACCGGGCTCATCCTCCCGGCCTTCGCGCTGCGCGTCACGAGCGCGTTCCTGCTCGTGATCGTGGTCGCGTTGTTCGGCGGCGATGCCATCGCCGGCGAGGCGGCGTGGGGGAACCTCCGCTACCTGTTGATGCGACCCATCGGGCGCGCTCGACTCGTTGTGGCCAAGTTCCTGGTCGCGGTGTTCTACGCCTGGATGGCGGTGATCGTGGTCGTGGTCACCGGCCTCGTGGTCGGGATCATCTTCTTCGGGTCCGACCCGATCCAGCTCTCCCTCGGGTTTTTCTCGTTCACGCAGTCGACCGGCGACATCATCGCCCACCTCGGCGTGGCGACCGCCTACGTCGCGTGGAGCCTCACGGGTGTCGTCGCCTTCTCGTTCATGGTGTCGTGCATGACCGACGCGCCGTTCGGCGCGATCTTCGCCGGGGTCGGGCTCTACTTCACCTCGCTGATCCTCGATTCGATCTCGTCGCTCGGCAACATCCGCTACGCCCTCCCGACGCACTACTTCGATGCGTGGGTCGACCTCGTCACGCGCGGCGTGTGGCACTCCGACATGTGGCGGGGCGTCGGGCTCCAGCTCGGTTACGTGCTGCTCTTCGCGCTGATCGGGCTCTGGTGGTTCCGGCGGAAGGACATCCTGAGCTGAGACGACGGGGAACGAGCTCAACCCAGATCGGGGAGGTCCTGATCCTCGGCGAGGCTCGCCGCGTAGAGGTCGCCGAACGCCTCGACGCGCGCGAGCGCCGCGGCCGGGTCGAAGGCCAGCGCATCCGCGTTGCCGGCCTCCGCGATGGCGCCGAGCTCGTCCCAGGACACCGGCGTCGACACGCGGGGGCGGTCCGTGGCGCGCAGGGAGTACGCGCAGACCGTCGTCTTGTGGCGGTCGTTCTGGCTCCAGTCGACGAACACGCGCCCACGGCGTTGGTCGCGCGCCATCGTGACGGTGACCCGCTCGGGATCGCGCGACTCGAGCACCTTCCCGAGCGCGAGCGCGAAGGCCTTGGTGGTCTCGGCGTCGACCGACGGTCGGAGACCGACCGACAGGTGCAGGCCCTTCGATCCCGACGTCTTGGCGACGGCACGGAGACCGAGCTGCCCGAGCAGGTCGTGCAGCTCGAGGGCGACGCGCGCGCAGTCGACGAGGTCGCTGCCGGGGCCGGGGTCGAGATCGAACACGATCGCCGTCGGACGCCAGGGATCGGCGGCCCGCGCCTGGGGCGTGTGCAGCTCGAGGGCGGCCAGGTTGGCCGTCCACACCAGCGCGGGCACCGAGTCGAGCGCGCACGCGGCGACGTCGGAATCGGCGTCGAGCGCCACGGTGTCCAGCCATTCCGGCCGGTGACCGGGGCAGCGCTTCTCGAAGAAACGCTCCCCGGTCACGCCGTCGGGCAGGCGCAGCATGGTGACCGGCCGGCCCCGGAGATGGGGGAGCATCACCTCCGCGACGCGCGCGTAGTAGTCGACGACCTGACCCTTCGTGAACCCCGTGGCGGGGTACAACACCTTGTCGAGGTTGGTGACGCGCAGCCTGCGGCCCTCGATCCGGACCTCGGTGGCCGTGCCCCCCGTCGACCTCCCGGACCGCCGCTCGGGCCGGTTCTTGGAATCAGGCGCCACGACCTGCGAAGGTAGTAGGCCCACGAGATCGGGAGACTCCCGCGATGCCCAGCGCCATTTGGACCGGATCGATCAGCTTCGGACTGGTGACCGTGCCCGTCCGGCTCGTGTCGGCCACCCGTTCCCAAGACGTCCGCTTCCACCAGCTCGAAGCCGAGACCGGAGCCCGCATCCGCTACCGGCGAGTGTCGGAGCAGACCGGTGAAGAGGTGCCCAACGACCAGATCGTGAAGGGCTACGAGCTCGAACCCGGCCGCTACGTGGTGCTCGAGGCCGACGAGCTGGCCGCGCTCAAGCCCAAGGCCAGCCGCCAGATCGAGATCGAGGACTTCGTCGACCTCTCCGAGATCGACCCGATCTACTTCGAGCAGCCCTACTACCTCGTCCCCGACAAGGACGCGGCCAAGGCCTACCGCCTCCTCACCGACGTGATGGAGGACGAGGCCAAGGTCGCGGTGGGCCGTTTCGTGCTCCGCTCGAAGGAGGCACTGGTGGCGATCCGTCCCGTCGACGGCGTGCTGTGCCTCGAGACGATGCGCTACGCGGACGAGGTCCTGGCCGCCGACCGCGAGCAGCCCATCGCGGAACCGGCCGCGGAGCCCACCGAGCGCGAGCTCGAGATGGCACGCCAGCTCGTGCAGTCGCTCGCGGGGACCTTCGACCCCGAGAAGTACCGCGACGAGTACCGCGAGGAGGTGCTCGCCCTCATCGACCGCAAGGCGGCCGGCGAGGAGATCGTGGCGCCGGCGGCACCCGAGGAACCGGCGAAGGTGCTCGACCTGATGGCCGCGCTCGAGGCGAGCCTGGCCCGTACCGGAGCCAAGCAGGCGACCGAGCGGCCGCCGCGCACGGCGCAGAAGGCCCCGACCAAGAAGGCGGGCGCGACGAAGACCGCCGCGACGAAGACCGCGGCCAAGAAGTCGCCGGCGAAGAAGGCGGCGCCCGCCAAACGCGCCCGAAGATCGGCCTGATCGTGGCCGTCGGGCCCGCGACCCGGTTCCCGATCCGCTTCACCGGCGCCAACGTGTTGATGGGGTTCGCCGGCATGGTGCCGTCACGCTGCTACGTGGAGGTCGACGACACCCACCTGCGGGTCCGCATGGGCATGTGGTTCGAGCTCGACACCGATCGCACCGTCGTCCGGTCGGCCGCGCCGGACCCCGGACGGGTGCTCGGGTGGGGAGTGCACGGCTGGCGTGACCAGTGGCTGGTGAACGGCTCGTCGTCCGGCATCGTGCGGATCGAGCTGGAACCCTCGGTTCGGGCGTGGATGGGCCCGGTGCCGTTGCGGGTTCGCGTCCTGCGGGTCTCGGTGGAGGATCCCGAGGGCGTCGTCGCGGCCCTCGCCGCGCGGCCTACGACGCCCGGCGCTGCGGGACCGGCGCCGCACGCCGACGCGGGAAGCGCCGGATCCGGCTGACCGGGCGACCCGCCGCCCGGTCGTGGTCTTCCTCCAGCCATCCGCACGCGCACAAGGCGCCATCGGCGCCGGCGCGGAATGCGGGACAGGGCTCGAAGCGGACCGAGTCGGCCCGGAACACCCTGGCTTCGATCCGGCTCAGCCTGGTGTTCATGGCGACACCTCCTCCAATGATGGGGCCACATCGATGTGGCTCCATCGATGTGGCTCCATCGATGTGGGTCCGTCGAACGCGGACGTTCGGCTCGAATCACACGCGTGTAACTCCTGTGGTGCAATGTAACGGCTGTGGTGCACGAGCCGGTGGAACTCCACTCCGTGGACGATCGCGCCGAGGTATGACACCCATGGACGACCCGAGTGCGCACGTCGAACCCGGCATCGAGGTCCGGTCGCTCACGCCCGAAGGGGCCGAGGGCTTCACCCGCCTGGTGCGCCGCTGCTACGGCGACTCCTACGACGCAGCCTGGGTCTACGACCCGTCGGAGATCGCCGACCGGCTCCGCTCGGGGATCCTGCAGTCGACGGTGGGGGTCGCGGACGACGGCGAGCTGGTCGCGCACCTCGGCCTCGTGCGCACCCGCCTGGACGACGACGTGGCCGAGGCCGGCCAGGCCGTCGTCGATCCCGAGTTCCGCGGCCGCCACCTCTTCACCGTGCTCAAGCAACGGGCCGCCGCCCGCGCCCACCGCGCCGGGCTCTTCGGTCTCTTCAGCGAGGCGACCGCCGCGCACCCTTACAGCCAGCGCGCCAACGTCGCGCTCGGCGCGGTGGAGACGGGCGTGCTGCTCGGCTACATCCCGGCGTCAGTGGAGTACACCGCCATCGACGCGCGGGCGCGCCGCCAGTCGGTCGTCCTCTACTACCTCAAGACCAACGACGGGCACGACCGGCCGGTGTACGCACCGGCGAGTGACCGCGCGATGGTGACCCGCATCGTCGCCAACGCCGGTTTGCGTGGGAGGGTGACCGATGCGCCCGCCGACGCGCCGCGGACGTCGCGCAGCGCCCTCCACGTCGAGGATCGCGTCGAACACAACCACTGCATCGTCACCGCCCGCGTCGTCGGCGACGACCTGCTCAGCGCCCTCGCCACCGCGCGAGACGACGCGCTCGCGCGCGCCCTCGACTGCGTCTACGTGGATCTTCCTCTCGCCGCCCCAGCCACCCAGACGCTCGGCGACGGCATGCGCGAGCTGGGTTTCGCGTTCGGCGGGATCTTCCCGAACCGGATCCATGACTGCGACGCGTTGCGCTACCAGTATCTCGACGGGCTCGAGCTCGACGTGAGCGACATCGCGCTCGCGTCGGACCACGGACGCGAGCTCCTCGACTACATCACGTCGTCGGTGTGAGCGGCGTGTCGGGGTGGCGCTCGTCCTCGGGCGGTTCCGCGGCTTCGAGCGCCGTCGAGGTGACGGGCCCGTTCGGTTCCGCGGCGGCCGCTTCGGTGGCGGCCGGTTCGGTGGCGGCCCTGGGGTTCCCGGCGCCGTAGTTGCCGAGATACCGCATGAGGGTGGCCGCGAGGCCGTCGAACGACCCGCCGCCCCCGGTCACCAGCACCTCGGGCACCACGGTGATGTGACCGTCGGCGACCGCGTTCGCCACCGCGACCACCGCGGTGGCCGGCCCACCGAGGGCGTCCTTCTGCGCTTCGAACCCGATGGCGCGGGCCAACCCCAGCGCCTCGGCGGCCTTGGCCTCGCCCAGGCCGATGGCCTGGCGGCGGGCTCCTTCCGCCTCGCCCGTGAGCTGCACGTACGCGGCCTCGCCCTTGGCTTCGGCCTCGCGTGCCTGCGCTTCGCTGGTCTTGATCTGCACGCCGACCTGCGCGCCGGCCAGCTGCGACTGCATGTTGGCCGTGCCCTTGGCCTTCTCCATCTCGATGCGTGACGTCTCGGCGCGCTGTTGCTCCTCGAACGTCGCCTTCTCCTGGTTGGCGATCTCGCGCTGGGTGAGCACGACCACCAGCTCCTGGGGGAACACGACGTCCTGGATGTAGACGCCCTTCGTCTCGACCTCGTACTGGCTCAGGTAGCGGGTGATGGCCTCGAACGCCGCCGCCTGCACCTCGCGGCGGGTCTCGATGAACTTCACGGCCTCCAACGCCTGCAACGTGTTGCGGAAGTGGTTGCCGACCGCGCTCTGGAGCACCTCGCTCACGAGGTTGCGCATGGTGCCGACCATCGAGATCACCTTGGGGGCCTTGGTGTCGGGCACGTGGATCTGCACCTGGAGGTCGATCTGGAAGATGAAGCCCTCGCGGCTCTTCCCCACGATCGACGACAGCTGCGCGTCGAGGTCGTGGGCTTCGGAAGTCGCGTCGGCCCAGTTGAGGGTGAGGATGAACGTCGGCACGATCTCCGCCGCGTAGACGCGCGGGTTGATCGCGTACTTCCCGGTGCGCAGCGGCTCCTGCCAGATGCCGCGGTGCCCCGGTCGCACGATCGAGCCGAACTTGAACTCGGCTCCCGAGGTGTCTGCCGTGGGCAGCCCCACGAACCCCTTGATGACCGCGACCTCACCCTGGTTGACAACCAGCATCGGCACCAGGTCGACGCGAATCAGGAACGGGTTCAACAGGTATGCGCCGTAGAGCAGCGGGTCGTGCTGGAGACCGATCTTCCCGCCGGCGTCGAGGAACCGCTGGAAGTCCTGGTAGTTGTTGTGCAGGGTGTTCTTGCTACCGAGCAGCAGGTCGATGAGCTGGGCGTCGGTCGTCGTGGTGCTCCCACCTTCGTTCGATGCCTCGATGGCGGCGACGTCGGCGAACCCGCCCAGGCGGCTCGCGATGTCGCCCGACGGCAGTGGCTCGCCTTCGAGCGCCGTCACGACCCCGACGAGGTCGATCCCACCCGCGTCGGGCGTGATCACGACGACCCGGAGCTGATCGGGCGACAGCCCGAACGATGCCGGCGAGAGCGTCTTGTCCTTCGACTGGTCGGCGAGGTCGGGCGTCACCGGGAGGCCGTAGACGCTCTGCGCGGTGATGACGAGGAAGGCCACCGGGTGGATCGGCACCAGGGTGCCCGGAGGAAGCACCGGACGCTGCACGCCCTTCTGGCCCCCGTGCTCCACGAAGCTGTGCAGATCGGAGAAGTTCGCGAGCTCGGGCTTGTAGACCGCGCTCTTGGCGCCGATCGGGAGTGGCGACCCGACCTGGGCGATCACCACACCGATCTCGCCTGCGGGCACCTGCACCCAGGGGTACTTCTTCACCCCGAACAGTGGCCAGAGCTTGAAGCGCAGTCCCGGCATGAGCAGCGTGGCCTGGTAACCGGCTTCCCCCCGGAACGCGATCGGGTTGTCCTGACCGAGCTTGCGGAGCGCGAACCGCTTCCCGACCAGTCCGACCTCGGTGGCGCCGACCGAGTGGAACGACTTCCAGGCGATCACGGCGACGAGCGCCACGACGACGATGATGACGATGAGGCCAGCGCCCATGGATCCGCCTTTCCGGGGGATCCTCGGATCGTACAGTTGGGGCGATGCTCCCGTATCCGGCCGTCGGCCTCCTCGCGGCGACGGTCGACACCGGGCCGCCCATCACCGAGATCGTGCCCGTGCGGATCCACGGCACGGACTCGGGCTGGCCGCCCGTGCTCGTGTTCTGCGTGCTCGTGGTCGTCGTCGTCGGCCTGTTCGCGGCGATCGTGTTCCTGCGGCGTGCCCGGGAGGCCGCGCGACCCGACCGGAGACCTCTCGATGGGTAGACGGACCGGCGACCTGCTCCAGACGGTGTGGGAGCGACTCTCCCACCAGGCGACGATCGGCCCGCGCAGCGCACGCGCGCGGCCGTTCCGCAGGTTCGGTGACGGTTCGGCCATCTGCTTCCCGGTGGCCGCGCTCTACGGCGAGGAGTACATCGAGCTGGGGGAAGGCTGCATCATCGGCCCGTACTGCTCGCTCTCCGCCGGAGTGATGCCGGGCCACGTGATCGATCACTCGCCGGTGGTCACCATCGGCGACCGAGTGCTCATCGGCAAGGGCAGCGGGATCGTCGGCCACCACACGGTCGAGATCGGCGACGACGTGTTCACCGGCCATCACGTCTACATCACCGACGCCAACCACGGATACGAGGACACGTCGCTGCCGATCGGCAAGCAATTCGCCGCACCCCGACCGGTGCGCATCGGGAGCGGCTCGTGGCTCGGCCACGGCACGGTCGTGCTCCCCGGCGCCGACATCGGTCGCAACGTCACGGTGGGAGCGGGCTCCGTGGTCACCGGTGCCCTGCCCGATTTCAGCGTGGCGGTGGGGAACCCGGCGCGCGTGATCCGGCGCTTCGTGGAGGGCGAGGGGTGGGTTCCCGTCGAGCGCGGCCGCGGAGCCGATCAGCCGGCGGGCGAGGGGTAGCTCGGGGGCTGGTCGACCGGGGGCAGTTTTGAGATCACGCCGGTCGAGGTCTTGGGATCGAAGAGCCGGATGGGCGTCGCGGGGCCATTGGCCCGGGAGGTAGCGCGTGCCGTCGTCGGCGTACCTGTAGAGACCCTTGCCGACCCGCCCGACCTCGTCGGCGCCGGTCGCGTTCGGGTCCCACCAGATCACGGTGGCGTCGTCACCACCCGTGAGGTCGACGCCCTGCCAGACACCGTGCTGACCCCACGACAGGTGCAGGCGGGTGGGCGTCGTGGTCGTCGTGGAGGGGAACCGGAACAACCCGGCCCGGAACGTCTTGGCCGTGAGGTGTGGCCCGGCGAGGTGCACACCGGTGAAGAACACGAGCGGCGCCTGCACGAGTTCGCGGAAGGTCTTCGCCGCGGGCGGGTGCCCGGTCTGCCACGTGATCAGGTTGCCGAGCTCGTCCACGGCGTCGGTGGTGCGGGCGGGCAGGAGCGACACGCCGAACGCGTGAGCCCACTGCTTCTGGTCGTATTGACGCCCGAACACCGCGGTGTCGGTGAAGGCGTACCCGAGGACGACCCACTCGGGGAAGTACTGCTGCGCAGTCGCTTCCTTGGTAAGGAACGTCGGGAACACCGGATCGCCAGCGAGGATGACGCTCGTGACGCCTGCGCTCTTGAGCTTGGCGATCACGTTGCGCGCATCCTGCTGGGCGGTCGTGAGGTCGAGCGCGTACGGCACCGTCGCTGCCGGCTTCACGTGGTACGCGGCCAGGCGGCGTTCGAAGTGCGCGACGCTCCTGGCGAACGTGCCCGCGTCGTCGTCGTAGTGCACGACGCCGAACACGCGTCGCTCGGATCGGAGTGCTTTGTCGCCCGCGTGCGTGGCCCGGCCGCCCGCGAGTTGCTTCCCGACGAAGGCGGCCCAGTGCTCGCTCGCCTGTTCCGGCGACGCCACGGTGGGCCACACGTAGGGCGTGTGGCTGTCGAGGAACGACTGCGGCTCGGCGATGACGCAGTCGCCCACGCACAGCACCCCGCGTGCCGCGAGCTCGTCGGCGTACGCCGTGGTCTGCCCGGGTCCGCCGAACGACGCGAACGCGTGCACCTCGGTGGCGACCTTGATCGCGTCGGCTTTGGCGGCGACGTCGTCGTCGGGCGCGCCGCTCGCCTTGACCGTCACCAGCTTGATCTTGCGGCCGTAGAGCTCGTAGTGCGCGGAGAAGTAGTCGACGTACTCCTGGGTCGTCTGCCGTTCCTTGGCGAGGCTCTCGTCGCTGCCGGAGTTCTCGAAGAACGCCTGCTGGAGGAGGTCGGGCTGTGCCTGGTAGAGCGCGATCGTGATCGTGTCCGCGGTCACCCCCGGGGCGGTCGCACCGCCGTTGTCGCCCTTCACCCATGGTTCGACGCACGGGGGCGCATACCCGCTCGGCACCGCGAGCCGACCGGTCGTGGTGTCACACCCCGGCCCCCAGTGCACCTGCTTGCCCTCTGCCTTGGCCTCGTCGAACGTGAGCGGCGCCGACCCGCGGCCCGTCGGCGTTGCGCCCACGACGGTCGCCGGCGCGACCAGCGCGCCTCCGAGGACGAGCGCGACCACGACGACGGACCAGCGGGATGCGCGCACAGGAGGAGATCGTCGCGCGTGGGGGAGCGTCGGCCCGGTCAGGGCGTCAGCCGCCCAGGTAGGCGCGCACGACCGCGGGATGCTCCAGCACGTCGCGCGGGCGCCCCGAGGCGATGAGTCGACCGCGATCGAGCGCGAGCAGCCGATCGGAGATCGCGCTCGAGCAGGGTGAGATCGTGTTCGATCACGAGCAGCGTGGCGGACAACGAGTCACGCACGTCGCGCAACATCGGTGCCAATGCCTCGGCTTCGCGTTGCGCGATGCCGCTCGAAGGCTCGTCGAGGAGGAGCAGAGTCGGCTCGTGGGCGAGTACACACGCGAGGTCGACGATCCGCCGCGTTCCGGTGGACAGCTCGTGGACGAACTTGTCGGCGAAGGCGCCCAACGCGAGCAGGTCGAGCAGCTCGTCGACGCGCGCGCGGACCGCGGCTTCCGAACGCGTCACCATCGGGAGGTGCAGCGCGGCCGCGATCGGATCGCGGACGCGTACCGCGTGTTCGCGTGCCACCGCGACCGTCTCGCGCACCGTGAGGGCCGGGAACAGGCGCCCGTCCTGGAACGAGCGGCCGAGCCCGTGTCGCGCTCGGGCGTGCGGCGCGAGCTCCGTGAGGTCGTGGCGGAGGCCGTCGTGGAGCGCGACGCACCCTGCGTCGGGCACGACGAAGCCCGAGATCACGTCGAAGAGGGTGGTCTTGCCCGCACCGTTCGGTCCGAGCACGCCGACGATCTCGCCGGCGTCGATCCGGAACGACACGTCGTCGAGCGCGGTCACACCGCCGAAGTGGCGGCGCACGCCCGCGACCTCGAGACGTGGTTCGCGCGGCTCGACGGCGACAGGGGGTCGAGCGGTCGCGCCCACGTGCTGACCGAGGAACACGGCCCGCACCAGGTCGGGACGGCCGAGCAGGTCGCCGGCGGGACCCGCGAACCGCACGGTGCCCTTCTCGAGGAAGTAGGCCCGGTCGGCGAGCTGCAGCGCGAGATCGACCGACTGCTCCACGAGCACGATCGTCGTGCCGGCGGCCCGGAGCGCGCTGGAGGTGCTCGCGGAGGCGCGCCAGCACCGTCGGGGAGAGGCCGAGCGAGAGCTCGTCGATCAGGAGGAGTCGCGGCCGCGCCACGAGCGCCATGGCCAGGGTCACCATCTGCTGCTCCCCGCCCGACAGGTTCCCCGCCACCTGCTGCGAGCGGTCGGCGAGGATCGGGAAGAGCGCGAGCGCGTCGGCCGTGGCCCGGCGGGTCGCGGCGCGGTCGTACGTGCTCCACGCGGCGAGGCGCAGGTTCTCGGCGACCGTGAGCGACGGGAACACCCCGTGACCGCCGGGCGCCTGCACCACACCGAGGGCGACGATGTGCTCCGGACGCGCGTGGGTCGTGGTCCGGCCGTCGAAGGTGACCGAGCCGTGTTCGGGATCCAACAGGCCCGACACCGCCTTCAGCAGCGTCGACTTCCCCGAGCCGTTCGTCCCGAGCAGCGCGACGATCTCACCGGGCGACACGTCGAAGTCGACGTCGAACAGCACCTGTACGCCGTCGTATTCGACGTCGAGCCCGCGCACCTGCAGCAGCGCGGGCGCGCGGCCCGCCGCGTCGCCCCCTCGGGTGTCCGCGGCCCGCGGGGCCGACGGTCGTCGAGCCGGTGGCTCCGCGACGAGGCTGGGGGCGACGATGCCGCGTCGTGTCGCGATCCGTCGGAGTCCGACGTCCCGCAGGTCGGCGAAGGCGGCACCGAAGCCGCCACGGAATACGAGGAGCACCACCAGCATCCCCGCACCGGTCGCGAGGATCTGCCACTCGACGGGCAACCACCACGTCACGCCCCGTACGAACAGCGCGCCGAGCAACGCGCCGGGGATCGAACCCAGTCCGCCGATCACGACCATCGCGAACACCACGAGGCTCTCGCCCGCGGTGTAGGAGCCGAGCTGCAGGCCGTTCTGGTGGTGCACGAACAGCGCGCCGGCGAACGCGGCGAGGAACCCCGAGATGGCGAAGGCGCCGAGCGTCGTGCGGCGAGGGTTCACGCCGTATGCGCTCGCGGCCAGTTCGTTCTCCCGGATCGCGACGAGTACCCGGCCGGTGCGACTCCGGCGGATGCCGAGCACCGCGAACGCGACGAGAGCGAGGGCCGCGAGGCACAGGAAGTAGTAGCCCGTCTCGGAGCTGACGCTCACGACGCCGAACAAGTCGGGCCGCTCGACCCGCGGCGGCGGCAGCCAATCGAAGCGTGTCCCGTCCCCGAAGATCCGTGGGTTCAGGAGCCAGGCGGTGGCGGCGAGTGAGAATGCGAGGGTGATCACCGCGAGCGTGAGCCCGCGCCGCCGCAGCACCGGGAGACCGATGAGCGCGGCGACCGCGGCGCCCACGAGCCCCGCTCCGATCAGACCGAACGCAAGATCCCACCCGAGCCGTGACGTCATCGACGCTCCGGCCGCGGCCCCGATGGCGACGAACGCCATCTGCCCGAGGCTGATCTCACCCGCCCAACCGGTGAGGACGACCAGCGACAGGGCGATCACGCCGTAGATCAGCGCGACCGCGGCCAGGTTGGTGCGGCTCTCGGTGAACACGAACGGCACCAGCGCGAGGGTGAGCGCAACCAGCACGAGCAGCGCGGCGCCGGCGACGCGGACCTCCGGCAGGCGCGCCAGTTCACGCGGCACCGGCCGCGGCTCGCGGATGGCCCGCCACGTCGACGGCTCGATCCGGCCGCGCAGCCCCGAGCCTGCGGGCGTGAGCCACACCGCGACCAGCACGACCACGAACAGCACGGGCTGGACGTCGGAGGGCTGGTTCCAGCCCCAGACCACCGACTGCTCGACGACGCCGAGCGCGATGGCGGCCAGCGCGATCGTCGGCAGCCGCTCCATGCGGCCGATGACCGCGGCGGCCAGCGCGGGGAGCAGGAGCGATGGTCCGAGGACCGTGCCGATCGACAGGCCGACGATGCCGGCGCGCAGGAAGACGGCGAGGAACGCCAGCACGGCGGCGATCATCCACACGACGCTGTGCACGCGGCGCACCGGGATGCCCACGAGCGCGGCGCGGTCGGCATCGTCGGCGCATGCGCGCATCGCCACGCCGAAGCGCGTTCGCAGGAAGACGGCCAGTCCGGCGAAGGCGAGGGGGATCGTGAGCAACGCGACGACGTCGTTCCCGCTGAAACGCAGCGGGTCGACGGTGAACGACACGTCGAACGGTGCGGGGAAGCTCTGCGGGGGGAGCCCGACGTCGAACCATCGCGGCAGCAGGAGCCCCAGGCCGGCCAGGACCTGCGCGAGCCCGATCGTGGCGACGGTGAGGATCAGACGAGGCGAGCGGAAGAATCGTCGGACCACGAGGAGCTCGACCGCGGCACCCAGGACGACCGCGGCGGCGATGCCGGTGACGAACGCGACGAGCCAGCTCGTGCCGCTGCTGACCACCAGGAGGACGGCCAGCGATGCCGGAGCCGCACCGAGGTCTCCCTGCGCGAAGTTGAGGATGCGGTTGGCGCGGTAGACGAGCGCCAGACCGAGCGCGAGGAGGGCACTGAGACCGCCGAGCAACGCGCCCTGCACGACGATCCCCGCCGGCGGTCCCCACAGCACCTGCACCAGCACGAGGAACCCGATCGCGGCCCCGCCGCCGGTCGCGGCCCGCCGGAGCGAGGCCATCGGGGGTTCGAGCACGGCCAAGTGCTCAAGTATGGGCGCGCGGAGCCCGTAGATTGGTTCCCATGGGCATCAGACTCGGCAACCGAAACGTCCGACTTCGTCACGGCCGGGTCGGCACGCTCCTGGCCGGCACGCTCCTGGTGGGCGCCGCCCTCACGGGGCTCGCCGCACCGGCGACCGCCGCGAGCAAGGGCAGCAGTGACAAACGGATCGCCAAGGCAGGCGTCTTCGTGCTCGCCGACTTCCCGACCGGCTTCGCGGCCAAGGCGTCGACGCCGTCGTCGAGCTCCAAGAACATCAAGCTGGCGAAGGGGGTGCGGGGCTGTGCGCCCTACATCTCCCTGCAGAAGCTGACGGACGCGCAGCCGCAGGCGAAGTCGAAGGACTTCGAGGACGACTCCCGGAGGGTGAGCAACGAGGTCGACGTGTTCAAGTCGGTGCGTGCCGCGAGCGGCGCGCTCGCGCTGTACGCCAAGCCCAGCATGGTCAGCTGCCTCCAGGCGCTCTTCAAGAAGCAGCTCGCGCAGGACCCGTCGACGAAGGGCAAGCTCGCGTCGGTGTCGGTCACCCTCGACCGCCAGGACATCGCGGGCCTCGGAGACGACAGCGTCGTCTACGAGGGGACCATGGTGCTCACCGGCACCGACGGAACCACCACGCAGCTCGGCGTGGGGAACGCGGCGGTCCAGGTGGGGCGGGCGGTCGACGACGTCACGTACCTCACCACCAGTGCGCCACTCACCGAGATCCTCACACCGGCGATCGACGCGTCGGTGGTGCGCCTGCGCGACGCGCTCGCGGGCTTCAAGAGCACGTGAGCCGGGCGGTCGCCGAGACGGCGGGCGGAAGTGACCGCGAGATCGCGCAGGCCGGCGTGTTGCGCCTCGCCGACTTCCCGACGGGTTGGCAGCAGAGGCCGCGCGGGTCGACGACCGACAAGGAGATGGACGCGGCCGCGGCGAGGATCGACGCCTGCACGCCGTTCCTCGCGTTCAGCGAGGTGAACCGCCGCAACCCGCGCGCCAAGTCACCGAACTTCGACCTCGCACAGTCGAACGTGACCGACACGGTGAGCGTCTTCCCGTCGACCGCGAAGGCGAGGGCGGCGATGAAGACGTTCGCTGACGCGCGGTACCCGGCCTGTCTCGACAAGCTGTTCCGTGCAGTGTTCGAGGTCCAACTGCGCAAGGACCAGAACGTGGCGAAGCAGCTCGTGTCGGTGAAGGCCCACATGCGCCGCCTCGCCGGTGTCGCGATCGGCGACGATGCCGTTGCCTACGAGGGCACGGTGGCGGTCGGGCTCGAGGACGGCACCGCGAAGACGATCGGGCTCGGCGCGATCAGCGTGCGCGTGGACGATGTGCTCGCCGGCTACGCCTACTCCACCGACGCCGACATCTCGGGCGCGCTGCAACCGGCGATCGTCTCGTCGGTCAGCCGCCTGCGGCACGCGACCTCGTCGAGCTGAGCGAACCCCGACCCGGTGGGGGTGCCCACACCCACCCCTCGCGCCGCGCGACGGGGTCGTCCATGGTTGGCAGCGCGCGCAGGTCCGCCTCGTGCGCGGACATCACGAGCGCCGACACCGCGGCGTCGAACGCGTCCTCGCTGCGCACTGCGAGCTCGCGCAGCGACGGCCGGAGCCCGGGATGCCGGTGCTCGAGGTGCGCTCGTCGGGCTGCGGGGTCCGACTTCACGACCGCACCGGTGAGGAGCCGCGGGTAGATCTCGATCGCGACCGGTGGCGTGGCAGGCGCGTCGAAGGGCCAGATCGCGAACCCGGCGCGTCGCAACCGTGCGAGCACGGGGAAGCCGCGCAGCGAGCCGGTGCCCACGCTGCCGGGCCCGCCGATCTGGAACGTCGACTTCGGGCGGACGCCGCCGACGGATGCGATCCCGGCCTCGGTCACGCGCAGGTGCCCCGGGAGTTCCGGGCGACGGTGGCCGGGGCGCCCCCAGAACGGTGGTGCGCAGGTCCGCAACCAGTCCTCGCCGTGGCGTGCCGCGGCGTCCCACAGGTCGGGGGCCTCCGCGAACCCGCGTTGGTCGAGGAACCAGGCCGGCAGGGAGAACGAGAAGTCGAAGCCGACCACGAGCCCGGGATCGGCGTCGACGCGGGCCACGAGGTCGTCGCCCAACTGGGCCCGGCTGCGACCGCACTCGAGGCCGGTCAGCTCCCCGGCGGCGGCCTCCGCGATCCAGAGGTACCGGCGCTCGCTCGTCCGACGGCCCGACCAGTCGACCGCGATGACTCCCACCGTCCGGCCGGCGTCACGCAGTGGCCCAGATGAGGACCTCGGTGCCGTCGGGGCCCGCGACGAGCGTGGGTGCGCCCGCGTCGGTGAGCCGCGCCGCGTCGCCGGTCCCGAGCGGCATGCCGTCGAGGCTCGCGGCACCGACCGCGACGAACACGTGGGCGTGCGGCGCGTCGGGCACCGCGACCTCGACCCCGGACGCGACCCGCCCGGCATACAACACCGCGTCGCGCTCGGTGGATCGTGACCGCGCCCTCGTGTCCCTGGCCGGACGCGACCGCGATCAACCGGTCGCTCGCCAGCGCGTCGCTGAGGTCGCGTTGCTCGTACCCGGGTTCGATGCCGTCGGTGTCCGGGAGCACCCACATCTGGACGAGGTGCACGTCGGCGGTCGCGCTCGCGTTCATCTCCGAGTGACGGATGCCGGAGCCCGCGCTCATGCGCTGCGCGAGGCCGGGGTAGATCACACCATCGGTGCCCGTGCTGTCACGGTGCGCGAGCTCCCCGTCGAGCACCCAGGTGACGATCTCCATGTCGCGATGTCCGTGCGTCGCGAAGCCGCCAGCTCCCCGCACGACATCGTCGTTGTTCACGAGCAGCAGACCGTGCCTGGTGTTCGACGGATCGTGGTGGGGCCCGAAGCTGAAGCTGTGCCAGGAGTCGAGCCAGTCGATGCTCGTGTGGAAACGACTGGCGGCGGGACGTACGTCGACGGTCATTCCCGCCAGTATGACCGGTCGATCCGACGCGCGCAGGAGGGCGAACCTCGATCTCTAGACTCCGCCGGATGCCTCACGTGATCACGTTGTGCACGGGCAACGCGGCCCGCTCGGTGATGGCCGGTGCCATCCTCGCCGAGCACGTCCCCGCCATGGTCGTGTCCACGCGCGGGACCCACGTCGTCGAGGGAATGCCGATGAGCTGGCGGACCCGCGACGCGATCGTCGCGGTCGGGGCCAAGACCGAGGGCCACCGGAGTCGTCAGCTCGGAAGCACCGATCTCGCCGACGTCGACCTCGTGCTGGCGATGGCTCGTGAGCACGTCGAGTACGTGCGGCGGCGTCACCCCGAGGTCGCGGCGCGCACCGGCACGCTGAAGCGCCTGGCCCGCGACCTCCCGGGAACCACCGGGACGCTGGCGGAGCGGATCGCCGCGCTGCGGCTCGGCGAGATCGCGCTGGAACCGTGGGAAGACGTCGAGGACCCGGCCGGCGGAGAGCCCGAGGTGTTCCACCAGTGCGCGGTCGAGATCCACGGACTGCTCACGACCCTGCGCCCGGTGCTCGAGGCGTTGCCCGAATGACGCGTCGCCTCCTGGCGGTCGCCTCCCTCACGTTGGCCGTCGCACTGGCGACGAGTGTGGTCACCGCGGGCGCAGCGACCGACGGCACCGACAGCACGACCACGGTCCCGACGGCGACGCGCGCGCCGGCCGTGGGCACCCGCGGCGTCACCGCGACGTCGATCAAGGTCGGCGGGTTGGGCTACTCGTTCCTCTACGGCGACGCTGACATCGGTGCCCGGGCGCGCTTCCGGCGGGCCAACGACGCAGGCGGTGTGAACGGCCGCACCATCGACTACTTGGGCCTCACCGACGACGGCGGCGACCCCGATCTCGGCGCGCAGGCGGCTGCCGCGCTGGTCGGCCAGGACCAGGTGTTCGCGGTCGTTCCCACGATCACCCCCGACCTGTCGAGCGCGGAGTACCTCGTGCACCAGAAGGTCCCGTACTTCGGGTGGGCGCTCTCGTCGAACTTCTGCGGCAACGACTACGGCTTCGGCTTCGACGGCTGCCTCGTGTCGAAGGGCGTCACGAGCAACGCGTGGGGTGTCCTCGTCGCGCGGGCGTTCGGCGCGCCGAACGGCGGGAAGTCGGCGGCGATCCTGACCGAGAACACGCCGTCGGGCCGGTACCAGCTCAGGTCGCTCACCGCGGCCCTGCGGAGCGCGAACCTCGACGTCGTCTACGGCAAGACCTCCCTCACCGTCCCCGCCACGGCCGACTACGGAGCGGTGCTGCAGGAGGTCCTCGCCGGCAACGGCGGCACGTCGCCCGACTCCGTGTTCGTCGTCGGCAACATCTCGAACGTGCTGGGGACCCAGCAGGCACTGCGGGCCGCGGGGTTCCTCGGGGTGTTCACCAACCAGCTCGAGTACGCGCCCGAGCTCGTCGCCCCGTCGGTCGGCGCGTTCGTAATGGTGCAGACCGCGCCGACCGAGAGCGCGGCGACGAACCCGGCGATCGCCCGGATGGTCGCCGACGTGCAGAAGGTGGCGCCCGGCCAGCCCATCACCCAGTCGGTGATGGCCGGCTACTGGTCGGCCGACCTCTTCCTCGCGGCCGTGAAGAGGGCGGGCAAGCACCTCACCACCGCCAAGCTGCTGAAGGTGGCGAACTCCGGGTTCACCTACAAGGTCGCGAACACCGTGGGTCCGACCACGTTCCCGGCCGCGCACTCCGAGCCGACGCCGTGCGGCGCGCTGGTGACCAGCAACGGCACCGCGTACGCGGTGAACGTGCCGTACACCTGCGGCGCCGTCGTCCGCGTGAAGTAGCCCGGCAGCGGGGCCTAGTCGTCGTCCTCGAGGCGGAAGCCGACCTTCATGGTGACTTGGTACCACGCGATCTCACCGTCGTTCATCGCGCCGCGTACGTCGGTCACTTCGAACCAGTCGAGGTTGCGCAGGGTCTTGGCGGCGCGCCCGATGCCGTTCTTGATCGCGTCGTCGATCCCTTCGGAGGACGATCCCACGATCTCGGTGATCTTGTACGTGTGGTCCACCTGGCACTCCGATCCGTTCGGCCGTCGCACGATAGCGTCGCGCCATGCCGCTTGCCATCGAGCCCTTCACGATCGACATCCCCGACGCGGACCTGGTCGACCTCCGGGAACGCCTCGCACGCACGCGCCTGTCCGAGCAGCTCCCTGATGCGGGCTGGGACTACGGCACCGAGCGCGGCTACCTCGCCGAGCTCGTCGCGTACTGGCGTGACGACTACGACTGGCGGCGCGCCGAGGCGCACCTCAACTCCTTCGAGCATCGCCTCACCGAGATCGACGGCACGCGCGTGCACTTCGTGCACGCGCCGTCCCCGGAGCCCGACGCGTTGCCGCTCGTGGTCACGCACGGCTGGCCCGGGTCGATCGTGGAATTCCTCGAGGTGATCCGCCCGCTCTCGGATCCCCGGGCGTACGGGGGCGATCCGGCGGACGCCTTCCACATCGTGTGCCCCTCGATCCCCGGCTACGCCTTCTCGGGGCCGACGCGCGAGCGCGGGTGGGGTCCGCGCCGGATCGCCGAGGCCTGGGCGACGCTCATGGCGGGCCTGGGATACGACCGCTACGGCGCGCAGGGTGGCGACTGGGGCTCGATGATCTCGACGCAGCTCGCCCTCGCCGATCCCGAGCACGTCGCCGGCGTGCACCTCAACATGATCGTGGCCCCGCCGCCGGCCGACCTGGACTTCGACAACCTCCGGGACGACGAGCAGGCGGCGTTGGCCTCGTTCGACTACTACGCGCGCGTCGACTCCGGGTACTCGAAGATCCAGGGCACCAAGCCCCAGACCATCGGCTATGCGCTGGACGACTCGCCGGCGGGGCTCGCGGCCTGGATCGTGGAGAAGTTCCGTACCTGGAGCGACTGCGACGGCGACGTCGAGCGGCGCTTCACGAAGGACCAGCTCCTCGACAACATCATGTTGTACTGGCTCACCGGCACGGCCCACTCGGCCGGGCGCCTCTACTACGAGTCGGAGCAGACCGGGGGGTTCGTCCCCGGCCAGCGCGTCGAGGTGCCGATCGGTGTCGCGGCGTTCCCCAAGGAGATCATCCGCTCGCCCCGTCATTGGGCGGAGCCGCTGTACGACATCCACCAGTGGACCGAAATGCCCCGCGGCGGGCATTTCGCCGCGTTCGAGGAAGGCGGATTGCTGGTGGAAGACGTACGCAGCTTCTTCCGGCCGCTCCGTATCCTCGACGGCTCGGCGGTTGGCGGGTAGCGTTCGGCACGAAGAAGCGCTTGTTGCCACGGAGAGTGGCGAGCATGGGATCTTCTGTGGCATACTGGTGTCGCGGAAGGTGGCGGCGCATCGGTGCCGGCTACGGAGGAGGCAGATCGTGCGGAAGATCATGGGCGTGGTGGCTCTGGGCGCGATCGGCGCGCTCTTCGTGGTTCCCTTGGCATCGGCGGGCGCGCAGACCCCGGCGGCGGGGCAGTCCGGCGACTGCGAGATCACCTCGATGACGCCGAACCCCGTGACGGCCTTCCCGGCGGACGTCACGGTCGAGGGGACCGCGCCCACCGGCGTGCACCTGGTCCTCTACACCCAGACGCCGCCGGCCACCGGACCGGTGGTACCGGCCGCCGAGCAGGACGTCACCAGCGGAACCTTCTCGCTGACCGCCCACCTCACCGCGGCTTCGGACGTCTCGGCCAGCTACACGTACGGCGACCAGAACGCCTACACCGCGGGATGCGCCGATCCAGGTGGTGCGTCGGTGACGAAGGTCGACGTGGAGGCGGCTTCGGTCACCGCTCAGTCGCTGGCGTTCACCGGCTCGTCGGACACGCCGTCCTTCGTGCTGATCGGTCTCGCCGCACTGGTCCTCGGCGCGGTGTTCGTGATCGCCGCCCGGCAGCGTTCCCACGCCTCCTAGTCACTCGGGCGAGCCCGCATGCGGGCTGGCGCACAATCCGGGGCACGGCGGTTCGAGGCCGCTCGCGGTGAACCGCGGGCGTTAGCATCTGGTCTCTCAGCGACGAGGAGGAACAATGGCCTGGAAGGTCGTGGTCGACTTCGACCTCTGTGAGAGCAACGCCATCTGCATGGGCATCGTCCCGGAAGTGTTCGAGGTCCGTGACGACAACTTCCTCTACGTGCTCCAGGAGAACCCTCCCGACGAGCTGCGGGAGAAGGTCGACCAGGCGGTCCGTCAGTGCCCGAAGCAGGCGATCAGCATCGACGAGAGCTGACGCGGATCGCGCCGGGCGCGCCGGCGCGCGGCGCGCGAGCCGAAGGCGTGCGCGTCGCTACCGTGCCTACGCATGACCTCTCCCACGCGCGGCGCGGCGTCACGGCACGCGTCGGCGGCGCGTGGTGGTGATCGGTGCTGCGGTCGTGACCGTCGGCGTGGCCACCGCGGTGGCGGGCCTGGCGCTGTCGAGCGGTGGCGGTGAGCAGCGGGCGAGTCCGGCGTCGACCTCGAGCACGACGTCGCCGACCTCGAGCACGACGCACCGACCCGACGCACGACCACGACGGCGACGACTCCGGCCCCGTCCGTCGGGCGGACCTACGCCGTCGGCACCCGTACGCTCACCTTCGTCGACCCCACGCGTTCCACGTCGCCGAACGGGTCCTTTCCCGGCGCCACGACCCGCACGCTTCCCACGGAGGTCTGGTATCCAGCTGTCGGCGCGGCCGGCGGGGGCCCCCTCGCCGATGCGACGCCCGATTCTGGTCATGGTCCGTACCCGCTCGTGCTCTTCGCCCACGGCTACGACGTGACGCCCGACTTCTACGCGGCCCTGCTCCAACGGTGGGCCGCGGCGGGCTACGTCGTCGCTGCACCCACGTTCCCGATCCTGAGCGGTGCGCCCGGTGGCGCGAGCCACGTCGACTACGAGCAGACCTTCGGCGACACCTCGTTCGTGATCACGCGGATGCTGGGGCTCAGCTCCGACGATCTGCTGGCCGGGCTGGTCGATCCCGATCGGATCGCCGCGGCCGGTCACTCCGACGGCGAGGTGATCGCCTTCGGGGTGGGGTTCCTGTCGTGCTGCCGGGACGCTCGCGTGAAGTCGGTGATCGCCATGGCCGGCGACCTGTCCAACGCCAACAACCCGCACGTGCGCGACACGGGAACGCCGATCCTCCACATCATGGAGACCGCCGACGAGTACGACCCGTACCAGCACTCGATCGAGTGGGACCGCGAGAATCTCACCGCGCCGCGGTGGATGGTCAGCCTCGACTCGAGCCACGTGCCGCCCTACACCCAGCCGGGCGATCCCGCGTTCGAGCTGGTGAGCCGCATCACCGTCGACTTCCTCGACGGCACCCTCGAGGGCCGGCCCGAGCGGCTCGACGCGGTCACCGGCGACCTGGCGTCCGCGCCGGGAGTCGGCACGTTGGAGCGGTGACTACGCGCCGGGGTGCTTCGCCAGCAGCTCGTCGCGCACCTGGCGGCGCAGCACCTTGCCGGTGGCGGTCTGGGGCAGGTCGTCGGCGAGCTCGATGATCTCGGGCGTCTTCAACGATCCGACCCGGGTGCGCACCCAGTCGAGGACGTGGTCGATCTCGACCTCCACCGCGTCGGGGCGCAGGGTGATCATGGCGGCGACCTTCTCGCCCCATTCCTCGTCGGGCAGGCCGACGACGGCGGCCATGGCGACCGCGTCGTGCTGGAGGAACGCGTCCTCGATCTCGGCGGGACTGATGTTCTCGCCGCCGCGGATGATCGTGTCGTCGGCCCGGCCCTCGCAGAAGAGGTAGCCCTCGATGTCGAGCCAGCCGCGGTCGCCGGTGTGGAGCCAGCCGTCGGCGTCGACCTTGGACTCGGTGCCGACGTAGGCGCCGCTCACCTGCTCGCCCCGGATCAGGATCTCGCCGGGCTCGTCGGGCGGCTGTTCCTTGCCCTCCGCATCGACGATGTGGATCTCGATGCCCGGGACCGGGCGTCCGACCGACGCCAGCCGATTCTTGTAGAGGGGCTCGTCGCTGTAGAGCCCCAGGCGGTGGTCGTCGGGGCCGAGGAGCGCCACCGTGCTGCTCGTCTCGGTGAGGCCGTACGCGTTCACGAAGTCGGTCTCGGGCATGAGCTGGAGCGCCCGCTCGAGCACCGAGGTGTGCATGCGGGCCCCGCCGTAGGCGAGGTGGCGCAGTGTGGGTACCCGAGCCGACGGGTCGGACTCCATCACCTGCACGATGCGGGCGAGCATGGTCGGCACGACCGTGGCGTGGGTGATGCCCTCGTCGCGGGCGGTGGTGATCCAGTCCTCGGCGGTGAAGCGGGGGAGGGGCACGATCCGGCGACCGATGTAGGCGGAGCTCAGCACCGCGGCGACCCCGGCGATGTGGAAGGGCGGCACCGAGACGATCGCCGCCTCGCCCTCGTCGGCCGAGCCGAACTCGAGGGTGTTGAAGACGTAGGCGAGGAGCTGGTCGTGGCGCAGCAGCGCGGCCTTGGGGGCGGCCGACGTGCCGCTCGTGAACAGCAGCACCGCAGGGCGTTCGGGCGCGGGGGCGAACTCGGATCCGGGGTCCGACCCGGGATCGATCCAGTTGGGGCCGACCACCACGACGGGCTCGAGCCGCTGGATGAGCTCGCGGAGTTGGGCGTCCGGGAGGCGGTAGTTGAGCGGGGCGTAGCTCACCCCCGCCCAGGCCGCGCCGAACAGGGCGGCGGGCACCACCGGCGACAGGGGCTCGATGAGGGCCAGGGTGTCGACGTGCTCGTGCTCCTCGCCGATCCGGTGCGCGATGCCCCGGGCCGCGGCGCGGAGTTGTACGTAGGAGAGCCCATCGGCCTTGGTGCCGATGGCGATGCGGTCTCCGAGGGCGTCGGCCGCCATCTCGAGGATCATGGCGATGTTCACGAGTGCCCCCTGGCCGGTCTGGCGTGGTGCGGTTAGTCGGAAGAGGGGAGCGGCTTGGCCTGGGCGATCTCCATCGCCACGTCGTGGCAGCTCAGCTCACCGTTACCGGCCTTGGTGACCAGCACCGTCGCCTCGCACACGGCGCACGTGTATCGCTTGCCCATCTGGTTCGGCATCTCGTCACCCCTCGCGAGCAGCCATCGGCTGCCCGCAACACGACACTTCGCCGTCGGTGCCCTTCACCACGATGATCTCGGTCTCGCACTGGTCACAGCGCAATCTGGTTCCTGCTGCGGTCGGCATGCCCGGCAGGTTACCCAATGACCGATGCCTGTCGGCCAGTCGGAGTGGACGCGCGGGTCCGGTAGCGTGCGCCCCATGGCGCGGGGCGGTGGATCGGGGCGGGTGGAACCGCAGCTGATCACCGTCGAGCACGACGGCCGCACCATCGGCGCCCTGGACTGGGGTGGCGACGGTCCACCCCTCGTGCTCCTGCACCCGAACGGCTTCTGTGCCGGCGTGTTCGACCCCCTCGCGCAGCGGGTCCGCGCCGACTACCGCACCGTGGGCATCGACCTGCGGGGTCACGGGACGAGTGACGCGCCCACGACGTACGAGGATTGCGGGTTCGTGGCCGCCGCCGGCGACGTCGTGGCCGTCCTCGACGACCTCGGGTTCACCGACGTCCTGATCCTCGGCGAATCGCTCGGCGGCGGGACGGGAATCCTCGTCGACCGGCTGCGCCCGGGCCTCGTGCGCCACCTGCTCCTCTGCGAGCCGATCGCGATGGCCGGGCCGGGCGAGCGGCCGGGCGCTCCCTCGTTGCCGGGCGCGGAGGGCGAGAACCACATGTCGGCGATGGCGCGCCGCCGGCGGGCGGTGTGGGCGGATCGGGCCACCGTTCGGGCGTCCTACGGCAGCCGCCCGCCGCTCGACGTCATGGAGCCGGCGGCGCTCGACGGCTACGTGCGCTGGGGCTTCCGTGACCGCCCGGACGGGCAGGTCGAGCTCTCGTGCCCGCCCGAGGTCGAGGCGTGGTTCTTCGAGTGCGGGACGCGCCCCGACGGCGCGCCGGCCTCGTTCGACCACCTGGCATCGCTCACCGCCGGCGTCGCCATCGTGAGCGCCGACGGCACGGACCTGCCGGCGGGCATGTTCGAAGCCCAGGCCGCGCGCGCCGGGGTGGAGCTGCGCACGGTGCACGGCACGCACTTCTTCGTGCAGGAGGACTCCGCCCGCGCCGCGGCCCTCGTGCGCGAGCACCTGCCCCGGTAGGTCACCGAAGCGCGTTGCGAGCCCACTCGTAGTCGAGCTTGCCCACCGTGTTGCGGCCCACCTCGTCGGTGAACACGAAGCGGCGCGGGCGCTTGTAGCCCGCGAGCCGGGTCCCGACCCAGTGGCCGAGCACGTCGGCGTCGGGCGGATCCTCGCCGGTGGTCGCGACCGCAGCCGCGACGATCTCGCCCCAGTCGTCGTCGGGAACGCCCATCACGACCGCGTCGGTGACGCCGGGGTGTTCCTTCAGCACCTCCTCGACCTCTTCGGGCCAGATCTTCTCGCCGCCCGAGTTGATGCAGTTCGAGCCGCGTCCGAGCAGGGTGAGGGTGCCGTCCGTGTCGACGGTCGCGTGGTCACCGGGCATGGCGTGCAGCACGCCGTCGATCTCGCGGAACGTCGTCGCAGTGCGCTCCGGATCCTTGTAGTACCCGATCGCGCACGACGTGCGGACCGCGAGCACACCGACCTCCCCGGAACCCGGTACGACGTCGCGGTCGTCGTCGTCGAGGAGGCGCGCGTTGGGCCCGAGCTTGAATCGGGCGGTCTCGCTCTGGCCGGGGCCGGTGGTGAGGGCGACGCCGAAGCCGACCGCCTCACTCGATCCCAACGAGTCGTACACGTGCATCGTGCCGCGGGAGAGCAGCGCGTCCTTCAGTGGCGCGCTCACCATCGCCCCCGAGTTGTGGATGCGCTTCAGCGACGACAGGTCGTAGGGCTCGCCACGCGCGTCGGCCGCCTCGAGCGCACGCGCGACGCGTCGCATCAACACGTCGCCCACGATCTCGAGCACGCTCGGGCGCTCGCGCGCGATGGTGGCGCAGATGGTGTCGCCGTCGATGTGCCCACGTTCCAGCAACACGATCGTCCCGCCGACGACGAAGGCGGTGTTGGCCTGGTGCACTGCGGTGGCGTGGACGAGGGGCGTCGTGAGGAGTGACACGAGGGGAGTGCCGCGCCCGCGCCACCGGCGCACGTCGTCGATCAGCTGCGCGACCGACTCGGTCGGGGCCTCGTCCTGCAGCGCGTACGCGGCGATGAGGCCGTAGCCCATGAGGGTGCCCTGGTGCCAGAGCACGCCCTTCGGGAGTCCGGTCGTCCCGCCCGTGTACCAGAGCATGAAGTCGTCGCCCGACCGCTCGACCCGCGGGGCCGGTTCGTGGTCACGGACGAGCCGTTCGTAGTCGGAGTCACCGTGGTCGTCGTCCACCTCGATGACGTGGCGCACCTCGGGCATGCGACCGCGCGCTTCGAGTACCCGGTCGCGCAGCGACGCGTGGTACACGAGGACCTCGGCGTCGGCGTTGGCGACCAGGGACGCCAGCTCGTCACCCAGGTAGCGGAAGTTGACGTTGGCCGGCACCGCCCGCAGCTTCGAAAGCGCGAACAGGCACTCCATGTACTCGGGGCAGTTGTGGAGGTACAGCGCGACGTGCGCATCGCGCCCGACGCCCGCCGCCGCGAGCGCGCCCGCGAGGCGTGCGGCGCGGTCCTCGACCTCGCGGTACGACACCCGACGCTCACCCTGCACGACCGCGGGTGCGTCGGGAATGGCATCGGCGACCAACTCCCAGACGGTGGCAAAGCTCTCGTACACCGCCCGGACTCTATGTTTTGGCGGTGCCGGCGCGGCAGAGCGGACCGCGAACGACGCCGAGGGGCCCGGGCGTCAGGCGGCGCCCATGCCCAGGAGGCGTTCACGGGAGACGGCCTTCGAGGCGCGCCACAACGCGAAGATCGCGACGCACCAGGCGAGCGCGCCGATGCCGAAGGCGGCGCCGGCCCCCCTGAACAGCGTGCCGCTCGACACCCCGTAGGCGATGACGATCAACGGCAACGTCGCCAGGGCAGAGGCCTGCTGAGCCGCCGCCGCGCTCGACACCCGGGCCGAGATCGCGAGGATCACCGCCAACGCGAAGCGCGATGAACGGGGGCAGCACCCACAGCATGAGGACCCACCAGTTCGACGTCGGGAAGAACCACCCGCCGAGTTTGGGGCCGACGATGAGGTTCACGACGAGCGAGTAGAGGAGAAAGCCCATGGCGGCGGTGAAGTAGCCGGGGATGAGGCTGGCCATCAGCTTGCCCATGTAGATCTGGCGCTCCGTGGCGGGGGAGTGCGCCAGGAACTCGCCGCTGCCGCGCTCACGCTCGCCCACGATCGTGTGCGCGCCCACGGCCGACGACACCGTGAGCGGCACGATGATCGCGAGCGGCGCGAAGAGGTAGACGGCCAGTGCGTACGACGCGCTCGCCGGGCCCTTCTCGCCGTGGACCTTGGCCTGGAGGTCCTTGGGCAGGCTGCCGACGACGTCGCTCAGCTTCTTGGCGAGGTTGGCGTCCTTCACCGACCCGAGGATGAGGAGCAGGAACGTGGGGATGATCACGAAGAAGAGCAGCGCGACGATCATGAGCGGCAGCCAGAAGTCGCGCGCCTGCATGAGCTGGCGCAGGTCGGTGCGGGCGATCACCCACGAGGGGCGCGAGTGCTTCCCGGCGCGGCTCACTGGTTCTCCTTGCGGATCGCGAAGTACAGCTCTTCGAGGCTCGGGGCCTGGGGCTCCACTCGGGTGAGGCGCGCGCCGGCACCCACCAGCGCGTCGACGAGGTCGGGGACGTCGGTCTCGTGCTCGAGGTCGACCATGGCAACCCCGTTGCGCTCGTAGGCGCGCACGAAGGGCAGGGTGCGGGCCGCGTCGAGCACGGCAGGGTCGTCCGCGTCGAGCACGACGCGGACTGCGGGCCAGTACTGGCGGGTGAGCTCACGCGGTGAGCCGGACACGATGGCCTGCCCGTGGTCCATGACCACCACCTGATCCGCGAGCCCCTCGGCCTCCAGGAGCAGGTGCGTGCACATCAGGACCGTCTTGCCGCCCTCGGCCATCTCGTCGATCAAGCCGAGCACGGTCCGGGCCGACTCCGGGTCGAGACCGGCGGTCGGCTCGTCGAGCAGGAGGAGATCCGGTTCGTGGAGGACGGCGCGCGCCAACGCGAGCCGAGCGCGCATCCCGGTCGAGTACCCGCCGACCTTGAGGTGCAGCGCGTCGGAGATCCCGAACCGGGCCGCGGCCTCCGCGATGCGGGCGTCGACCTGTTGAGGATCGACCTGGAAGAGCGACGCCGCGTACTGGAGGTTGTCGCTGCCCGAGAGACGGTCGTAGAGCGCGGGCCGCGCCGGCACCACGCCACAGCGGCGGCGGATCTCGGTGCCCTCGGCGTCGACTTCGGGGTCGAAGCCGAGCGTGCGGACTGCGCCGCCCTGAGCGTGCAGCGCACCGGTGACGAGGCGCACGACCGTGGTCTTGCCCGCCCCGTTGGGGCCGAGCAACACGGTCACCGTGCCCCGGGGGACCTCGAGGGTCAGGTCGTCGACCGCCAGCACCGCCCCGAAGGATCGGCGGACGGCTGAGAGCGCGACGGCAGGGCCGCTGTCCGGTGGCATACGGGTGTTTCGGCGGCGGGACCGGCCGGGTGAAGGGGTAACCTCAGCCCCCGTCGTGCGTGAGCACGACTGCGGCGGCGTAGCCGAGTGGCTCAGGCAAGGGTCTGCAAAACCCTCGACGCGGGTTCGATTCCCGCCGCCGCCTCCAACGGTTGCAGCATTCGCCCCGAGACGCCTTCGGACGCGCCGGACCGTCTGCACGTGAAAAGGCGCGTCGCCTGAGCTGCCGGGTGACGGCCGTCGCGAGTGCGAGGCTGCCGCCGCCTCCTCCGGGACGGCAGGCATTTCGGTCCAAGAGGATGCACGAGGCGCGAGCGCTCGAGTCGACCGAGCGGGGATGCGCGCACGGATCCACCTCCCGAGGACGCAGGCCGAATTCGCGTGGTCGACGACCACGGAGAGCGAGGTCGCGTGGTTCGTCGGCGACGAGGCCGTAGCTCGAGTGTCGCGGTGCCGCTCGTCGATGTATGGTCGCGAAGTCGCGCACGGATGAGCGCTTCCGTCGCGACCCCTGGCCCCCACCTCCAACCTGTCCGGGAAGGCGAGCGATGCGGCTCTGGCCCGAACCGACTGGCGTGCGCGACGAGTCCCCCACGAAGTTCGTGGCGCCGCGACCGCGCGATGCACGAGCGGTGAACGTCCGTCGAGGCGCGCGCATCTTCTTCGTGATGCTTGTCGCCGCCGAGCTCGTGGCGGCTGCGGTGCTCCTGGTGAACGGCGGCGGTTCCGGGATCCGCGTCGCCCTGCCCAGGAACGCTCCGTCGACGACCGGTCACGTCACCACGACGGTGACGACCCCGGCCGGTTCCGCTGCGGAGCCGTCGACGTCGTCGCCACCACCTGTGAAGGTCGAAGGCTCGTCGGTGCGGCGCCGCGGCGTGTCGAAGGCAAAGGTGGGCGCGGTCGCCAGCAACTTCACGGCGGCCGCCGTCGGAGGGCTCGACGTGATCACTGCGACCAAACCGCCGTCGAGCACCAAACCGCCGTCCAAGCCGCCGTCGACGAAGAAGCCGTCGTCGACCAAGCCGCCGTCGACCAAACCGCCGTCGACCACGGCCCCGTCGACCACGGCCCCGCCGCCCCCGCCGACGACCGAGGCGCCTCCGCCCCCGCCGCCCCCGCCGACGACCGAGGCGCCTCCGCCTCCGCCTCCGCCTCCGCCTCCCCCGCCCCCGCCGACGACCGAGGCGCCTCCGCCTCCGCCGCCGCCCCCGCCGACGACCGAGGCGCCTCCGCCCCCGCCGCCCCCGCCGACGACCGAGGCGCCCCCGCCTCCGCCCCCGCCGGCCCTGCCGCTGCTCGATCTGACCCCGCTCTTCTGATCTCTGCTGAGGTCGGCTGACGTCGAGATCAGAGCTCGACGCGTGCGAGGCGGCGCGCGAGAACCGGGCTCAGGTCGCGCCCGAAGCGTTCCGATACCTCCGATGAGCCTGGGAGGTTCGACGTGAACGATCTGCTGTTCTTTCTCTCCGCTGCGCTGGTTCTCTTCGGTCTGCTCTTCGCTGCCGCGGCGATCAGTGCAGAGCGAGGCGTCCATCACGGGGCACGGCTCTTTCGTCGCCTCGGCTGAACGTGTGCATGGCGCTCATCGGGGCAGGGGAGTTCCCACCCGCGAAGCCCACGGCGATCGGGCGAAGGATGACGTCCTGTCTCGCATGCCGACGGCGCGCGAGAGATCAGTCCGGTACGTCGGGCTGGATCAGGTCGCCGCCAGCTCCAATGCGAGTGCAACCGCTGCTTCGGGGTCCGGGGCGTCGATGACGTCGTCGAGGTCCCAGGTGTTCAGACCGACGACCGGCACGCCGGTTCGCAACGCGAACGCGATCTCCGACAGCGTGCCGTAGGCACCGCCGAGAGCGATCACGACGTCGACCGCGCGAACGATCAACGCGTTCCGCATCTCCCCCATCCCCGTCGTGATCGCCACCGTCACGTGTGGATTCGCGTCGACGCGCGCCCGTCCGGGGAGCACTCCGATGACGGTTCCGCCGGCGGCGGCCGCGCCGCGCGCGACGGCCTCCATCACGCCGCCGAGACCACCGCAGAACACCACGGCGCCGGCTTGTGCCAGCAGCCGACCGACGGCGTCGGCGCGCGCGAGCTCCTCGGCCGCGGCCTCACTCGGTCCGATGACTGCGACGTAGCGTTCGTCCACGTCCCGGACGCTACGTCGGATCGCCGGGCGGCTGTCACCGCGACGCCGGCTCCCTGCCTCCTCGCCGTTCTGAATCTCGATACGCAGCTCGGCGAAGAGACTCAGCGCCAGTGGCAGCACCTGATCGCCCGCGATCACGACTCCGCCCATGCTCATCGCGCCGCGTACCCCATCGAGCCTCGAGCGGACCAGACGAAGCCCCTGTACCGATGTCTTCGAGAAGTCGCTGCCGCGCAGGTCGCAGCCGTCAAGCATGCTCTCGGCGAGGACCGCTTCGTGGAAGTCCGCCCCGAGCAGGGAGCAGTCGATCATCTGCACGTGGTCGGACCGGGCGAGCCGCACGTTCGCCTCATCCAGCTTGCAGTCGACGAATCGGACGTGGTTCATGGTCGATTGCGAGATCACGACGCCCGTCATTCGACAGTTCCGGAGCTCGACGCGCCGAAGCGAAGCTTCGTGGAGATACGCGCCCGAGAACTCGCAGTCGACCGCGAGCACGTCGACGAGCGTGAGCCCCCGGAGCTGCGCGCCGGTCAACACGACCCGATGCAGCTCGCAACGCGTGAGGCGAGCGTGCTCCGCGACGTGACCAGCGAGATCTGCGTCGAACACTTGCTCGTCGTCCCACGCCTCGTGCGCGGAGATCGCGGAATGCCTGACCACCTGCGGCGCCGATGGCGGCTCCGGCGGGAGCGGGGGCAGGAAGTGCGGTGCGGGCCGGCGCGACGCCATGGTCGAGTCTTCCTCGAAATCGATCACGACGGCTCCGTGAGCGCGGGCACGTGACTCGCTCGGCCGCCCTCGGAGAATGCGCGGACTGCTTGCGGTACCTCGGGGCGCCCCACCAGACTTGACCCCAGCGGAGCCCCACTCGCAGGTTCGGTCTCCGACGTCTCGACCCGGGAGTCACGATGACGAACGATCCCCTCGACAAGCTCGTCGCCACCCTCGACGGCGTCAAGGACGTCCTGACGGTCCGCCGGGTGTTCGGCGAGCCCACGGTGGTGGGCGATGTCACCATCGTCCCCGTGGCGACGGTGCGCGGCGGCGGCGGCGGAGGTGGTGGTGAGGGTGTCGGTCCCGGGGGCGGGCAGGAAGGCAGCGGCGCGGGCGGAGGGATGGGCTTCGGGGTGCACGCGCGCCCGGTCGGCGTCTACGTCATCCGCGACGGTGAGGTGACGTGGCAGCCCAGCATCGACGTGACGCGCATCGTGCTCGGGAGCCAGATCCTCGGCGCACTCGCGATCCTGACCCTGCGCAAGCTCCTGAAGCACCACTGACCATCCTGCGCGTCGGTCGCCGACGCCCGCTCGACCCCAGGTCCGCGGCCGAGCTGGCGTTCGCGCCGGTCGGCTGTCGTTTGGGAGACTTCCCCCACCATGTTCTCCCGGCGCAAGAAGGCACCGATCGCCGAATCGACCGAGTCGCCGATTACCGGGCGACACGGGCGGCTGAGTCGGAACATCTATGTCGTGTCGCTGGTGTCGTTCTTCCAGGACACCGCGTCGGAGTTGCTGTACCCGGTGCTGCCGTTCTTCGTGACCGGTGTCCTGGGTGCTCCACCGGCCGTGCTCGGGCTCATCGAGGGTCTCGCCGATGGGACCGCATCGGCGATCAAGGCTCTCTCGGGGCGCCTGGCCGACCTGCGCCATCGTCGACCGCTCGTTGCCGCCGGCTACAGCGCGTCGGCATTCGGGAAGTTCTTGCTCGCGACTGCGGGTGCCTGGCCGATGGTGCTCGCGGCGCGGGTGACGGATCGTGTCGGGAAGGGCGTGCGTGGCCCGCCCCGCGACGCGATCATCGCCGATGACACGGCCCCCGCGGACCGCGGCCGAGCATTCGGTTTCCATCGCGCGGCGGACACCGCCGGCGCGGTTGTCGGTCCTCTCATCGGGCTCGGCATCTACGAACTCGTCGGCCAGCGATTCCGTCCGCTGTTGTGGATCGCGGTCATACCAGCAGTGCTCAGCGTCCTGCTCGTCTTCCTGATCCGCGAGGGAATCCATCCGCGCCCCCGTGGCGAGCGCCCGTGGTCGGCCCGTCACCTGCCGCGCCGCTATTGGCGATTCATCGGCGTGATCGCCGTGTTCGGGCTCGTGAACTTCCCCGACACCTTGCTGTTGCTGCGCGCCAAGGACCTCGGGCTGGGCTTTGCCGGGGTGGTCTTCGCATATGTGCTCTACAACCTGACGTACGCGCTGCTGAGCTACCCGGCGGGCGCCGTGTCCGACCTGCTCAACCGGCGCGTCGTGTTCGCCGTCGGGCTGCTGGTGTTCGCGTTCGCCTACCTCGGCTTCGGGCTCACGACCACCCCCGCGTGGATGTGGTTGCTCCTCCCGCTCTATGGGGTGTACACCGCGCTGACCGATGGTGTCAGCCGCGCCTGGGTCGCCGATCTCGTTCCCGCCGACGAACGAGGGACCGCTCTGGGAATCCACGCCGCGGTCAGCGGTCTGGGACTGCTCATCGCGGGCGTCTGGGCAGGACTCGCATGGCACGGCACGGGACACCTCCCGTTCGTCGTGTCCGGCATCGTCACCGCCACTCTCGCCGTGGGCCTGTTGGTCGGCGGACAGATCTTCGATCCCAAGAAGGCGACCGACGCGCGAGCTTCCGACCGGAGGCGTGAAGCGTCTTGACCGAAGCTCCGGTGTCGAGCCGCGTCACCGGGCGCGTCGGTAGCGCTCGAACACCTCGGTGCTGGACAGCTGGGGCACGTAGCCGAACTCCTCCTTCAGTCGCGTGTTCGACAGCACCGGCCGGTAGCGGAGGAAGTCGACCTGCTCGGGGCCGTACTGGCTCAGCCGCAGCGGCTGGAGCACGCTGAGCGCGGCCCGGATGAGCCAGGCGGGTACCGGTACGTAGCGTTTGCCGAGCCGGCGGGCGATCTCGGGCATCGTGGTCATGCCGTCGCCGGCCAGGTTGTAGGTGCCCGCCGCGCCCTCGAGCACGCCCTTGACGATGCAGGCGACGACGTCGTGGTCCCAGATGAACGTGAAGGGCGCGTCGGAACCGGTGACACCGAGCACGACCTGCTTTTCGAAGAGGTCGGTGATCTGATTGTGGGTCGTGTCGCCGAGGATGGCGCCGGGCCGGAACACGAGCTGGCGCAGCTCCGGATGCTCGACCCGTGCCTGCGCGAGCAACTCCTCGACCTGCCGCTTGTGGTCCGAGTACGCGAACTCGGGGTTGCCGCGCAGCGCGTCGTCTTCCGAGAGCGGTATCGGGTTGTCGGCGTGGTAGCCGTACGCCGCGCCGCTGCTGGTGACGACGAGCTGGCCCACGCCCGCGTCGACGCAGGCCGCCAGCACGTTCGCGGTGCCCAGCACGTCGATCGAGTGCTCGAGCGCGCGGGAGCTTCGCTTCCCCGGCGTGACGATGGCCGCGAGGTGGACCACCGAGTCGACCGCGTGCTCCCGCACCACGTCGACGAGCTCGGAATCACGGACGTCGCCGACGCGGTAGACGACACCGCCGACCCGGTCCGCGAGCGGTTCGTCGCGCACGTCGACGGCCACGACACGCTCGACACCCGCCGCCGACAGCGCCGCGACGAGCTGCCGGCCGATGTAGCCCCCGGCGCCGGTGACGAGCACCGATCGATCGGTGCTCGGGTCAGTCGTCATGGCGGCGGTTCATCCGGCCGGCTCCGCGTGCATCTCCTTGAACGTCATCAGGTTGGGCGCGAACTTGTGCGCGATCGGGTCGACGTCCACGTGCACCACCGCACAGCCCCCCGCCGCGAGGCACCGTTCGAGCGCCGGCCGGAGCTCGCCCGGGGTCGCAACCCGCTCGCCGTGCGCGCCCATGCTCTGCGCCAGGAGGTCCCAGCGGATCTCTCCGAGATCGGTGTTGACGTGGGCTTCGTCGGGGAGCTCACCGTCGGTGAGGAGCCGGTCGGCGTCAATGGCGAACTCCTGGTTGACCTTCACCATGCCCCATGCCCGATCACACAGCACGAGGAACACGACAGGAAGGTGGTTGCGTACCGCCGTCTCGATCTCCTGCGGGTGGAAGCCCATCGCGCCATCGCCGGTGATGCAGTAGACCTGCCGGCCGGGGAACGCCACCTGCGCGCCGAGCGCCTGCCCCAGGCCCGCGCCGAGCATCCCGAACTTCCAGGTGGACAGTAGCGTGTGCGGGACGCGGGCCTCGTGGTACATGTTCGCCCATACCGCGGTGTTGCCGCCGTCGATCACCAACACCGCGTCGTCGTCGAACACCTCCTGACAGATGGGCGCGACATGCGACGAGTGCATCGGTGGCCCCGCGGCGTCGTGAGCCGCGTCGAGCGCGAGCCGGGCCACCTGTCGCGCCGCCTCGTACTCACGCAACTTGGCGTCACGGTGCCCGGCGCGATGCGAGAGATCCCGCTCGGCCAGCTCGTCGAGCAGGGCGGCCAGGAACACGCGCACGTCGGCGACGATGCCGACGTCGATGGGCTTGTTGAGGCCGAGCATCTGCTCGTCGAGGTCGACCTGGATCACCTGCTGGTCCTGTGGGGCGCGCCAGTACGGCGGCTTGCCCCACCAGTCGGTCTCACCGAAGCGGGTCCCCAACGCGAGCACGACGTCGGCGTCGTTGCGGACCTGCTTCGTGAGGTCGACGTACGGCATGGGTACGGCGGGCAGGCAGCGCTCGTCGATCACGTCGCGCGCGCCCCAGCTCGTGGTCACGGGTGCGCGCAGCCGTTCGGCAACCGCGCGCAGCTCTGCCGATGCAGCCGCGTGCAGTACGCCGCTGCCCGCGTGGATCATGGGGAGCTGGGCGTCGGCGAGCATGTCCGCGGCCTCGCGCACCGAGGCCGGATCGGGCGCGACGGGCGACTGGCGCCGGGAGCGCGCCGGTGCCGGGTCGGGCGTGGCCGGTGCCTCGAACTCGCCGTTCACCACGTCTTCGGGGATGCACAGGTGGACCACGCCGGGTCGACCCTGCCACGAGATGCGCAGCGCGCGCCTGAGCAGCTCCGGGACGCGTTCGTAGCTCGTCGCCGCGCCGCTCCACTTCGTCATCGGTCGCGTCACCGCCACCTGGTCGAAGTACTGATACGTGCCTCCCCGATCGGGGCCCACGATCGGGGAGCGCCGCCAACTGGTCAGGAGCAGCACGCGGTTGCCCTCGCCGTTCTCGACCGCGACGCCGGGCAGCGCGTTCGCGACGCCGGGTCCGTTGCTGGCGATGCACACGCCGAGGCGACCGGTGAGCCGCGCGGTACGCGCCGGCCATGTGGACGGCGGTGGTCTCGTGTCGCGGGGTGACGAGGCGGACGCCGTGGTCGCGCAACCGCGAGTAGAGGCCGAAGTAGGAGCCGTCGATGATGCCGAAGACCGTGTCGACGCCCTCGGCCTCGAGCATCTGCACCACGCGTTCCCCGCCCAGCTGCTTGGCCATCTCGCTCCTTCTCTGCGCGCGGCCGCTCGTCGCGGAGGCGGGTGGTCGACGGGGTGACAGCTCACGCTACGCGCGATCAACCGACGTGCGACGAGGACCTCCGCGGCTCCTTGCCGGCTGCCTCGGCGATCGCCGCGAAGACGTCGAGATTCTCCACGATCGGCTCGTGCGAGATCTGCGGGCCGTAGCGGATGACCAGGCCGGTGAGGCCGCAGTCCAGCCACGGCTCCACGTGCTTCCTGATCCGCTCCACTGGGCCGACCAGCCAGCCCTCGTCGATGTACTCGTCGGGTACGGCGTCGAGAGCCTCCTCCCAGCGCTTCCCCTCGAGGAGGGGCTGGCCGGCCTGGACCCGAGCCTCGGCGTCGGCCCCGGCGTGTTCGTCGATCATCTCGACGAGCCGGGCGGCCATGTCCGAGTAGCCCCGCGCCTGCATGAAGGGCGCTTGCATCTTGGCCCAGGTCACCACGTACTCCTTGAACGGACGCATGGCCGCGTGCACGTCGTCGTCGACCATCACGTCGACCTGGCACCAGATCTTGAGGTCCTCGATGGTCTTGGTGCCCGATGCGCGGGCGAAGCCCCGCTCGAGCAAGGGGAGGAACGCCGGCATCATTCCGGGCGCGAAGAGCGGCGGCATCCATCCGTCGCCGATCTCGGCCGCGAGTGCGGTCATCTGGGGGCCCGCAGCCGCGACCATGATCGGCACGTCCGAGATCGGCTCGAGGGCGAGCGCGGTGGGCTCGAAACCGATGGCGTCGGGTCCGCGATACGGCGCGGACAACTCCGTCCCTTGGTAGTCGAGCGGCCGGCCCGCCAGGGCCTGGCGCATGACCGCGACGAAGTCACGCATGCGACGGACCGGGTTTCCCCACGGGCGCCCCTGGAGGGCCTCGGACGCCATGGGGCTCGCGCTCCCCAGCCCGGCGATCACCCGGTCGCCGCCGGTGAGGTGGTTGAGCGTCTGGAAGGCCATCGCCGTCATCGATGGGATACGGCCGGTGACCTCGGCGATCCGGGTACCGAGCGCGAGATGCTCGGTGTGAGCGGCGACGTAACCGAGCGGAACCAGACCCTCCGATCCGAAACCTCAGCGGTGAATACGGCGTCGTAGCCGAGTTCCTCGGAGAGGAGGATCCTCTCCATCGGCAGCGAGAACCTCGTCTCCTGCCAACGGACCTCGGTCGCCAGTTCGATCATGAGCCTTCCTCTGGGTCACTCCGGGTGTTGTGTACCACCGTTGCCGGGGCGCACACCTTCGCGCATTGCCGAGACGGGCAGGGAGCTATGCTCCCGGCAGTTCCGATCGATGAGGGACAGGTGAGGCAATGTCCGGGATCGAACCGCTCGGCGGTCTCATCCGGCGCTCACCGGACATGCGCTGACCGGACATGTTGGTGGGGGCAACCTTCGACACGATCGTGGGCCCATGACGTTCCTGCTGCTGAGCATGCTGGGGGCGGCCCTGACGTTGAACGCGCTGCTGCCCCGCGGCCGCCGCAGCGTGTTCGCGGTACCCAGCTTCTTCGCGGCCTGGCCCACGACCGAGCTCGCCCCACAGTTCCTCGTGGTCCAGGTGGCGGGAACCGTCGTCTTCGTGTGGAGGGGTGCACTCGACGAGCCGGCCGGCGGCTTCGCGCTCGCGCTCGCACTCGTGTCGTGGGTGGGGCTGGTCGCGATCGCGCGCCGCGCCCGGCGGGCCGGCAAAGTGGTCGAGCGCGCGCTCGCAGAGGGACTCGGTGGCGACTACGCCGAGACGCTCGGCGGCGTCGATACCCCGGCGTCGAGGCGGCCGCTCTCGATCGTCCGCCTCGCGGTCGCGCTCCCGCTCCCCGACTCCCGGATCGAGGTGATGCGCGACATCACGTACGCGCCGGGCGCAGGTCGCCGGCACCGGCTCGACGTCTACCGGCCGAGGGTGCCGGTCACGGGCGCCCCGGTGCTGCTGCAGGTCCATGGCGGGGCCTGGATCATCGGGAACAAGCGCCAGCAGGCGCTCCCGTTGATGCACCACCTCTCGTCACACGGGTGGGTGTGTGTCGCACCGAACTACCGGCTCAGCCC
Organism: uncultured Actinomycetes bacterium; assembly: GCA_963750045.1. Taxonomy (GTDB): domain Bacteria; phylum Actinomycetota; class Acidimicrobiia; order IMCC26256; family DASPTH01; genus DASUAS01. The sequence continues at coordinate 123,081 of CAVVPD010000008.1, forward strand.
GCGAGCGACGTTTCCGGATCACCTCGTCGACGTGAAGCTCGTGCTGCGTTGGATCCGCGAACACGTCGCGGAGCACGGCGGCGACCCCGACTTCGTGGCGATCACCGGCGGCTCGGCAGGAGGTCACCTCGCCGCGCTCGCCGCCTTCACCGCCAATGACCCCGGCTACCAGCCAGGGTTCGAGGCCGTCGACACGTCGGTCGACGCCTGTGTCCCCTTCTACGGGGCCTATGACCTCACCGGTCGCTTCGGAGGCCGCGGCGCCGACGGGATGGGCGGCCTCGTCGAGCGCATGGTGCTCAAGCGCACGCTCGCCGAAGACCCGGCGGCCTTCTCGCGCGCTTCACCACTCGACCAGGTCCACAGCGGCGCCCCGCCGTTCATGGTCGTCCACGGCACCGACGACTCGCTGGTCCCGATCGAGGAGGCACGTGCCTTCGCCGAGCGTCTGCGCACGCGGTCGCCGGGCCCGACGGTCTTCCTCGAGCTGCCGGGGACCCAGCATGCCTTCGAGATCCTCCACTCGATCCGCAGCGAGGTCGTGGTCGAAGCCGTGCACCGTTTCCTCGAGTTGGTGCACCGGTCCCGGCAAGGGGACTTCGGGCCCTAGCTGAGGGCTCCCGGACGGCGCGAGGATTGGCCGTGGACCGGCTGACCATGTGGTGGACGAGACTCGTCTGGCGCCATCCCGCGTGGGTGGTTCTCGGTGCGCTCGCACTGACCGTGGTGCTCGCAGGTGGGCTCGCAGGCCTCGAGTTCAAGTCGAGCGAAGACACGATGATCCCGTCGGGATCCACCGTCTACACCGACAACGTCAGGTACCAGCACCAGTTCGGGAGCGACCCGATGGTGATCGTGTTCACCGGCGACACCGAACAGTTGCTCGCGGGTCACGATCTCCGCGCATTGCGCGCGCTGCAGCGGCGAATCGAGGGCTCCGGCGACTACCACGCCGTACTCGGTCCTCTGACCGCGCTCCGCTTCGCGGCCGACCAGCTGTCGGTGGCACCAGAGCTCGCACTCGGCGCCCTCGAGCGTGATCAGGCTCGTGCGACGACGCCGGCCGAGCGAGAGGAACTGGCGGCGGCGTTTCGCCGACGCACCGACGCGGACGCCGCGCGACTCGCCGTGGTCGGGGCCCACTCGCTCGACAATCCGGCGTTCGTGGACTTTCTCGTCCACGACGCGACCGGTGCGGTGCGCCCGGCGCTCCGCAGCGTCTTTCCCGACCGTCGCCACGCGATCATGGTGGTGCGACTCGGCGGCGATCTCTCCATCGACCAACAGGGCGCGGCGGCCGACCGTGTCGTCTCCCTCGTGGACGCGCGGCACTTCGAGAGCGTTCACGCAATCGCCACGGGAACCCCGCTCCTCGTCAAGCAGATCAACGACCGGATGCGGGGCGACATGGTCTTGCTCGGCGTCCTGGCCGCGCTGGCCATGGCCGTCGTGCTGCTCCTCGTCTTCCGGGCCCGGTGGCGGCTGTTGTCACTCGCCGTCATGGTGCTCGGGGTGATCTGGGCCTTCGGCACGGTCGGCTACCTCGGGATACCACTCACGATGGTGACCATCTCCGGGCTCCCGATCCTCATCGGCCTCGGTGTCGACTTCGCGGTGCAGGTTCACAGTCGCTACGAGGAAGAGTTCACGCAGGATCCGCACACCAACGTGCCCGACGCGCTCGGCCGGACGTTCCTGCGTCTCGGCCCCGCCGTCACGGTCGCCGCGCTCGCAGCGGTGGTCGGATTCCTCGCGTTGCGCACCTCGAAGGTCCCCATGGTGCGTGATTTCGGCGTGCTGCTCTCGATCGGCACCGCCGCGGTGTTCGTCGCCGCCCTCGTGCCGATGCCGGCCGTCCTCGCGTGGCGCGACCGTCATCACCGCATGAACGGTCGCGCTCGGCGCGGCCGCCGGGTCGAGCAGGCGACGCGGGCGCTGGCCACGGTCGGTCGGCGCCGGCCCGCCGGGCTGCTCGTCGTTTCGCTGGTGATCGTCGTGCTCGGTCCGTTCGCGATGGGCCGCGTGTCCGTGGAGTCCGACCCCGAACGCTGGGTCCCGCAGGACAGCCCGGTGTTGCAGGACCTTCGTGCCCTGCGCAGCGTCGCCGGCTCGTCGGCCGAACTCGGGCTGATGATCGAGGCGCGCGATGTGCTCCGGCCCGAGGTGCTGCGCTGGATGGCGGACTTCGAGGCGCGAGCGGCGAAGCGGTTCGGGCGCCAGCTGGTGAGCGTCACGAGCGTGGCTTCGATCACGTCGGAGATCACCGGCTCCGAGCCGACCGCCGACGATGTGCGCACGGTCCTCTCCGTCGCACCGGCGGCCATCCGACGCTCGTTTCTCAGTACTGACCGCACGCGCGCGCAGATTCTCTTCGCGGTCGGACCCATCTCGCTCGACCAGCGCAAGCAGCTCGTCTCCCAGCTGGTCGATGGCTTGCACGCACCTCCCGGTGTTCTGGTGACCCCATCGGGACTCGCGGTGGTCGGCACCGAGGCGGTCACGTCGCTCACGGCGAACCGTGAGCAGATGTCGTACTTCGCGCTGGTAGCCGTGTTCCTCTGGTTGCTGGTCGCGTTCCGGAGCATCCGGCGCGCGCTGCTGGTCCTGTTTCCCGTCGTCACCGCGCTCGCGCTGAGCTCTGCCGTCATCTACCTGTTCGGCATCTCTGTGAACGCGCTCGCCGCGATCTCGGGACCGCTGGTGATCGCGACGTGCACCGAGTTCACGGTCCTGATCATGGAGCGTTACCTCGAGGAGCGACGCGAGGGGCGCGGCGCGACCCAGGCGGTCGAGACCGCATCGACGCGCATCGGACGTGCCTTTGTCGCGTCTGGGCTCACGACCGCGGCAGGCTTCGGGGTGCTCGCGTTGTCGGGCTTCCCGTTGCTCTCTGATTTCGGGATCGTCGTGTCGGTCAACGTGATGACCGCGCTGGTGTGCGCGCTCGTGATCCTGCCGCCGCTGCTCCCCTGGACCGGAAAGGGTGCGCCCGAGGTCCACGCCCGCGCCGATGGACCGGCGCGGGATCCCGCTCGGGCCGTTTGACTCTGGACCGTCTACGGCCGGATGGCCACAATCGGGTGTATGCAGCGACTGAGCAGGACCGACGCCGGCTTCCTGGCGGCGGAGACGCCCGAATGGCTCATGCACGTGGGCTTGCTCGCGACGTTCGATCCTGCTGCCGCGGCGTGTCTGGGGCGCGAGCGGGTCCGGAGCCTGGTGGGCGGCCGGCTCGCCCACCTCGCGCTGTTTCGCCGGCGGGTCGTCGAGATGCCGGGGCGGCTCGACCGTCCGGTGTGGGAGGACACCTCCGAACTCGACGTCGACGCGCACCTGCACCACGCGACTGTCGAGCCCCCAGCTGGGAAGCGCGAGCTCGATCGGCTCGTCGGCGAGATCTTCGAACGCCCACTCGACCGAGCGCGGCCCCTCTGGGAGCTGTGGCGCATCGACGGCCTGCGGGATGGCGGCGTGGCCCTCCTGCTGAAGGTTCACCACGCGTGCATCGATGGGCTCCATGGCGTGGAGTTCGCGTCGGTGATCTTCGACCTCGATCCCGACGCCCCGCTGGAACGACCTGACCTCGCGCACGGCGGCGACCCCCGACACAGCTCGCAACTGAGACGCCTCGGCGAGACCACGCTGGCGGTCGCGACAACACCCTTGCGCGCCCGCGCGAGTCGCGATCGACGCGGTGCTGGCCGCTCCGGCGCTCACCGGCTTCGCGTTCTCGCGCGACAAGTCGGTGGCGGTGCTGCCCTTCGAGGCTCCGCCGAGCCCGTTCAATGGGATCATCACGTCCCGCCGGGGGTTCGCGTCGTGTTCCGTGTCCCGCGCCGACGTGGACGCGGTACGTGAGGCGTCGGGAGCATCCGTGAACGACGTTGTGCTCGCGATGTGCAGCGGCGCGTTCCGACGGTACCTCGCGGCACGCGGTGTGCTGCCGGACCGCACGATGGTCGCCCAGGTGCCCATGGCCATCCGCCGCACCGATCGCCACATCGATCCCGACGCCGTGCCCGGGAACCTCCTCTCGGCGATTGGCGCGGCGCTGCCGGTCCACCTCGACGGGGCCGCCGACCGGCTACGAGCGGTGCGCGCCTCCACTCAGGCGGCGCGAACGCTTCACCACGCGCTCGGCGACGACCTGCTCGCCGACCTGGTCGCCGTTCCGCCACCCGTCGTGCTCTCCGCCCTGGTGCGAGCCTACGAATGGCTCCACCTCGACGTGCGCTTGCCCCCGATCTTCAACGCCATCGTGTCGAACGTGCCGGGTCCGCCCATACGGCTGTATTGCGGTGGTGCGCCACTCACGCACGCCTACTTGCTCGGTCCGCTCGTCGCCGGCGGGGGCCTCAACATCACGGTGATCAGCTACGTCGACGCTATCGATATCGGGATCGTGATCTGTCCCGACATCGTCGACGACCCCTGGGAGATCGCCGACGCGATGGCACCGGCGCTCGTCGAGCTCGTCGACGCCACCGCGCCAGGCTGACTCGCCGGCCTGGGTGGTGGGCCCTCGCAGCCTCTGGCCGCTCCTACCATGAGGAATCGTGATGTCGCGCTTCGATCTCGAACACGTGGCGATCCACGGTCACGACATCGCCTACCGCATCGCCGGTGCCGGCCCCGTGATCATGCTGGTTCACGGAATGGCCGGGAGTTCGCAGACGTGGCGCCATGTCATGCCGGCGCTCTCCGAGCGCTTCACCGTCATCGCACCCGATCTGATCGGTCACGGCCAGTCCGCGAAGCCGCGCACCGACTACTCGATCGGCAGCGTTCGCGACGTTCGTGCGCGATTTGCTCGTGGCTCTCGGGCACGACCGCGCCACGCTCGTCGGTCAGTCGCTGGGTGGCGGCGTCGCGCTGCAGTTCGCCTACCAGTTCCCGGAACGTTGCGACCGGCTCGTCCTGGTGTCGAGTGGCGGGCTCGGTGAGGAAGTCAGCCTGTTGCTCCGCTCGCTCAGCCTTCCCGGGGTCGAGTATGTGCTCCCGATTGCCTGCACGCACTTGGTGCACGACACGGGCGTGAAGATCGGCGGATGGCTCGACAACCTCGGCCTTCGGCCGGGTCCGCACCTCCAGGAGATCTGGGGGAGCTACGGATCGCTGGCCGACGCCGCGGCGCGTATGAGCTTCGTGCACACATTGCGATCGGTGGTGGACCACGCGGGTCAACGCGTGAGCGCCACGAACCGCCTCTACCTCGCATCCGAGGTCCCGACGCTGATCGTGTGGGGCGACCGCGACCAGTTCATTCCGGTGGCTCAGGCCTACGCAACCCACGAAGCGCTCCCCGGCAGCCGGCTCGAGATCTTTCCGGGCGTCGGGCACTATCCGCACTGTGAGCGTCCGGAGCTGTTCGTCGACGTGCTCGTCGACTTCATGACCACGACCAGCGCTGCCTCGGTGTCGGCGTCGCGGTGGCGCGACCTCATGCTCGCCAACGGCAGCTGAGAACGCCCGAAGCGTTCGCTACTTGCGTGCCGCGCGGGCGGCGACGTCCCGACAAGCGCGGTGGAGCGGCTCGACGAAGTGCAGGCGCGCGCACGCTGCATGACCACCGTCGACCTCGTACACGGACACGCGTTCGATCAACGCGGCCGACTCGAGCTGCAGGCCCGGAGGGACCAGTCGGTCACGTGTGGTCACCACGACGGCAGCGGGCGTGTCGACCTCTCGAAGCCAGGAACGCGAGTCGAACGTGCTGGCAGCCCGGGCCGCCTCGCAGAGGTGTCGCACGTCGTGGCGGCGGAACTCGTCGACTGTCCATTGCATGAAGTCCCGCGGGCGTGAGGGTCGTCGTGACCGCAGGGCTCGTAGCGGTGCCGAAGGAACGTGCATGATGCGTCCGCCGAGGCGCGCCCCGCTCGCGACCGCGCCGAGCAGGCTGTCGATCGGCGGCGCCGGGGCAAGCCTGGGGGAGAACCGGGGCGCGGTCGCGCAGAGCACGAGCCCTGCGACCAGCTCGGGGCGCCGACGAGCGAGCAGTTGGGCCACCGAGCCGCCCATCGAGTAGCCGGCGACGAGCACGGGACCGACGGCCAGCGTGTCGAGGAGGGCCGCGAGGTCGTCGGCGCAGTCGGTGAGTTGGAACGCGCCCGTCGAGCGGACCCCGCGCGTGACCCCGCAGATCGGGGGCGAGAATGTGGAACTCGGTTCCGAGCGTCTCGAACGCACGGAACCAGTTGAGGCCCCCACTCGCCACCCAACCGTGGAGCAGGAGCAACGTCGGAGCGCCGGGTGGGCCGGCCACCTCCCGCACGAACGTCGTGCCCCGCCCCGGCAGCGACACTCGCCGCCCGAGCGGAATGGGTGGTCGCGGCCTGCCGTCCGGTCCGGGTAACGATTTCGGGATGCCGTCGTGGACCAGCACCTCCAGCATGTCGACCGGGCCTAGCCGCATGGAACGATCCCCCGCGCTCGGGTCGATGTTCGCGCAGTTCCAGGCGTTGCGTGGGGAGGGACTTTCGTACCTGGTGCGACCCTCGGGAAATCTCTAGCGTGTGAAGTGACCCTGACCCAGGAGACAGCATGACCGGCGACAAGCAGGCGTTCGACGCGATCGACCAGATGACCGACCGAGTGAGCAAGGCCTCCGAACGACTCGCCCGGGCGAGCGAGGAACAGGTCCGCCAGTTCGAGCAGCGGACCAAGGCACTCGCGGATCGGGCCGAGGCTGCGACGGAGCGCCTGATCGACACCGTCGATCGGGAACTGCGCAAGCAGATCGCCGACTTGAAGGAGGACATCGAACAACTGCTGACCCGGGTCGGCCAGGTCGCCAAACGCGCTCCGGCGAAGAAGGCGACGGCGAAGAAGGCGACGGCGAAGAAGGCGACGGCGAAGAAGGCGACGGCGAAGAAGGCGACGGCGAAGAAGGCGACGGCGAAGAAGGCGACGGCGAAGAAGGCGACGGCGAAGAAGGCGACGGCGAAGAAGGCGACGGCGAAGAAGGCGACCGGCTGACGCCGACCTCCTCAGGGCTCGTGCATCTCATGGATCGCGCAGAGCCGGTGGAGGCCGTTGGCTAGGGAAGATCGGGGACGCCGCTGCCGACGGTCTCGGCGGGCGTCGCAACACCACCCAGCATCTCGGGCGTGTCGGCGAGGTCGCGCCGGCCGAGGGTGACGGTGACGAGCAGGAAGCAGGACATGACCGCCGCGGTGCCGGCGCACACCGCGATCCGACCCGCGTGCTCGTAGACGAATCCCGCGACCAGGCCGGTGAGCCCGGCCGCGGCCAACCCGGTGGCGCCCAGCAACCCCTGCGCCGACGAAAGGTGCTCGGGTGGGCTGGCCAGGGCGGCTGCGACCTGGTTGCCGGGCATCGTGAACGAGTCCGCCACCGCGTGCACGAGCGACACCGCGAGCAGCATCCAGAGGCTCGGGAGCACGCCGTAGGAGAAGGTGCAGATCGTCGCCACGGTCAAGCTGACCGACACCACACGTAGCGGTCCGCGGGCCTGCGCCTGGCGACCGCCGATCGGTGCAAGGAAGATCATCGGCAGCGTGAACAACGACAGGGTGAGACCGATGAGCCAGGTCTCGGCGCCGTGGTCGCGCAGCAACACCGCCCAGATCGCCTCGAACATCCCGACCGTCATGTAGAACGCGGCGGCCGCGGCGAGCGTCGCACGCATCGCGGTCCTCCGGAGGAGCCCGCGTAGCGCACGCTTCTGCTCGCCGCCGGCGCCCGCCGTGAGGTCGAGGCGCACCGCGAGCACGAGGACCCCCACGAACACCCCGGCGAGGAAGATGAAGGGGGCGCGGATCCCGAGGAGTTGCGCGGCCACGGCGGCGACGAGTGGGCCGAGCAAGAAGCCGGCGACGTCGAACGATGCGAGGCGTCCGAGGTTGGCGCCGACCGCGTCGGGGTCGCGCGTGATCACGAGGCGCCGAACCGCAGGCCCCACCGCGCCGCTCCCGAGTCCGAGCAGCAGGCGCGCCACGAGGAAGGCCCAGAACTGTGTCGCGACGGCGCTGCCGATCATGGCGAGCATGGCGAGCACCAGCCCGCCGCGGATCAGCAGTGGTGCCTGCCCACGGTCGGCGAGTCGGGCGAGGCCGAGCTGCGCGACGAACCCGGCGAAGAAGCCGGCGGCGACGATGACGCCGAGCTGGGCCTCGGTGAAGCCGTAACGGTCGCGCAGGTCGGCCAGCAACGTGTAGATCGAGCCGTATCCCAACGAAACGCTGCCACTGAGCACGAAGTACGGGAGGAAGCTCCGGGGTCGACGCGCCATCCGTGGGTCAGGCGGGGCGGCGCGCGAGGTCGACGAGCAGGTCGGCGACCAGCTCCGGACGGTTGGCGAACGCGGAATGTCCGACCGGCCACTCGGCCTGCTCGGTGCAGCGCGCGGCCATGAGCCGTTGGAGGTCGGGATGTACGCCGAGGTCATCGGTGCACACGACGTAGGTCGACGGCACGGTGCGCCACGCGATGGTGGTGGGCACGGCGAGGAGCGTGGTCATCGGTTGTGGGCAGAGCCGCGCGTAGGCCCACTCGAAGGTCGCGTCGTCGACATCGGCGTAGAGGCACATGCGCGCGCCGTCGCGCGTGAGCGTCGTCGTACCGTCGTCGTGGTGCACCATCGCGTGCCCGAGATTCGGTCGTCCGTCGTGCGAGATCTTCTCGACCCCCGGCTCGTCGGCGGCGGCCGTGACGCACGACTCGCCGTCCGCCAGCGCGAAGGCGCAGAGGTACACGAGCCTTCGCACCGACGGGTGGACGCCGGCCTGGGTGATCACCGAGCCGCCGTAGGAGTGCCCGAGCAGCACCACGTCGCCATCGACCGCGCCGACGGTCGCAACGACACGAGCCACGTCGTCGGCGTGTTCGCCGAGCGGTCCGGCGTCGTCACCGTGCCCTGGGAGATCGACGGCGACGGCGTCGACGCCGGCGGCGTGCAGCAAGGGTACGACGCGGTCGAAGCACCACGCGCCGTGCCACGCGCCGTGGATGAGCACGACCGTTGCAGGGTGCAGCGCCACCACCGCAGCCTACGGCGAAGTGTCGTACCCCGCTACGGGTCGCCGGGCGCCGGTCCCAGACGAGCGCGCGCTTCCTCGATCAGCTTCGAGCGCACGTCGCCGCGCGAGCTGGCCAGCGGCAGGAGGTGCTCCAGCAGGGTGTCGTCGATGGCCTGGAGCTGCGCGAGCTGCTCGGGGGAGAGCAGGTCGAACAGGTGCCGGCGCGCGCTCTCGACGTGCATCGGCGCGGCCCGTTCGAGCGCGGCGAAGCCCTCGTCGGTGAGCACCGCCAACGAACCCCGCCGGTCGTCGGGGCACGCCTCCCTGCGGACCCAGCCGAGCTCCTCGAGCCGCGCCACCGCGTGTGAGAGACGGCTACGCGACGACTGGGTGGCGTCGGCGAGCTCGCTCATGCGCCGGGACCGTCCGGAGTTCTCGGAGAGCATCACCAGGATCTCGTAGTACCCGAACGGGATGCCGGAATCGTGTTGGAGGTCGCGCTCGACCTCTTCCCAGAGGAGGCGGCTGGCGAACACCCAGCCCAACCAGGCTCTGCGCTCCTCGTCGGAGAGCCATCGCACCTCGTCCGCCATGGGCGGGCACTCTAGGCCGCGCAGACAGTTGACGGTTCAACTAGAAAGTAGTAGAGTGTTCAATAGTTGAGAAAACAAGAAGCACCAGGAACCAAGAAGCACCAGGAACGAGGAGCACGAACATGACCACAGTCCAGACCGCACCCCCCGTCACCGGGTACGTGCCCGGCACCTGGATCATCGACCCGACCCACTCCGAGATCGGGTTCAGCATCCGGCACCTGATGGTCAGCAAGGTGAAGGGCCGGTTCGCCGGCTTCTCGGGAACCCTCGTCACCGGCGAGCACCCCCTCGACTCCTCGGTCGAGGCCACCATCGACCTCTCGTCGATCGACACCGGCAACGCCGACCGCGACGCGCACGTCCGCTCCGCCGACTTCTTCGACGTCGAGTCGCACACGACCATGTCGTACCGGTCGACCGGGGTGCGGGTCGAGGGTGACGGATTCGTCGTCGACGGTGAGCTGTCGCTGCGTGAGGTCACCCGACCGGTGTCGCTCCAGCTCGAGATCAACGGGTTCCAGGCGGCGACGCCCTTCGGCGACACTCGAGCCGGCTTCACCGCCACGACGGAGATCGACCGCGCCGACTTCGGGATCACGTTCAACGCACCGCTCGAGGGCGGGGGCGTCGTGCTCGGCAACGCGATCAAGATCACGCTCGAGATCGAGGCCGTGCTCCAGCCCGCGGCCTGAGCGGCCCGTCAGACCACCTTCGTCGCCACACCCTCGTAGAGGTACGACCACGGCCGCATGAAGTCGGGTCCGGCGAGCTGGTCGTGCTGCAACTGCGTGATCTCGAACCCGGCGTCGCGGATGAGGTTCGCGATCGGCCGGTCGAGGGTGCACCCACCGGCGACGCGTCGTTGGACGGGGTTGATCCGGTGCTGCCATCTGGCGACCCCCGGATCGGGGCACAGGCCGTGCTCGAGGAAGTGGAACTGCCCATCGGGGCGTAGCACCCGGTGGACCTCGCCCACAGCGCGGGCGGCGTCGGGGATCGTGCACAGCGTGAAGGTGCTCAGCGCGCCGTCGACCGACTCGTCGTCGAGGGGCAACGACTCGCCGTCGAGCCCCACGAAGTCGATCCGCACCTCGGATGCCGCGACCCGCTCGGCCGACAGCTTGCGGCCCACCGTCGAGGGGTCGACCGCGTGGACGGCGGTCACGCCGGCGGGGTAGTGGGGCACGTTCAGGCCGGAACCGAAGCCGATCTCGACCACTTCCCCGTGGAGACCCTCGACCGCCCGCTTGCGGTGCCGGGACACCTCACGGCTGCCGAGCATCTTGTCGGTCATGCGGGGCACGACTTCGTCGGTCCAGAAGGGCATGGGGACAGCCTACGATGCCGACCCCGATGGCACAGGTGGAGTCAGACGCCGCGGCACGCGCCGCCGAACGCACCTTTCTCGGGCTCGGGATGGACGACGGCGTGACCCGCGGCACGCTCCCGGTGTCGGAGCGCGTCAGGACACCGGACGGTCGTCTGTACGGCGGCGCGATGCTCGGGGTCGCGGTGGCCGCGATGGAGACCGCCACGATGCGGCGGGTGGTCTGGGCCACGACCCAGTTCGTGGCGTCCGCGCCGCACGGGGCGCGCATAGAGGTCGAGGTCGAGGAGTTGGCGCGGGGTGGGCGGAGCTCCCAGGTGCTCGTGCGGGCGTCGACGACGGACGGCCCGATGTTCACGGCGCTCGGCGCGACGGGCGTAGGACGCGACGACGGCTTCGTCGCGTCCTACCTCGGCATGCCCCGCGTCCCGGCCCCGCACGACTGCCCGCCACTGTTGGCTCCGGCCGTCGGGAAGGAGCGCGGCTACAAGACCGTGACCGACATTCGGGCCGCGGGCGAGGCCGGTGCCATCGGGTCGGGCGACGGCGGGTCCGCCGACGGCCGACCTCCTGCCCTGCTGATCTGGACCTCGACGCCCGGGTATCGCACCAGCCTGCCGGCGATGATGGCGATGGTCGCCGACCACCTGCCGTTGACCCTCGCACGGCTGGCCGGCCTCGACGGCGCGGGTGCGAGCCTCGACAACACGCTGCGCGTCGGACCTCGGGCCGAGCACGACTGGGTGCTGCTCGAATGTCTTCCCGAGCTGGGTGACGGGGGCTACGGCCACGGCACCGTCCACCTCTGGGCGCCCGACGGCCGCCTGCTGGCGATCGGGAGTCAGTCCTCGGGCATGCGCACGTTCGCGAACTGGAAGCGCGCGCCTACGGGGTCGTCGTGAACAGCTCGACGAGACGGTCGCACGCCGCGTCGGCCCACTGATCGAGGGTCGCTTGACGGGTCCCGCCGATCGGGTGGTCGAGCACCAACGTCCGGAGCTCGGAAAGGCCGAAATTCGCGGCCATGGTGGCGGCGATGGGCTCAAAACGCGTGGTGGTGACCACCACCGCCGGACGACCGGCCTTCTCCAGCTCGATGGCGTCGTAGACGCTGTACGCGGTGCAGCTGCCGCAGTCGGCGCTGCCGGTGATCACGATGTCGGACTGCGCGAGGAGCAGCTCGAAGATGTCGGGGGCGCACGGGATGGCGGCGTTGGCCGACAGGCCCCGTGGGCCCTTCTTGGTGACCACCGAGACGCGAGCGCCGGTGCGGGCGGCGAGCGTGTCGGCGGCGCGCGTCATCACGACTGCCGCGTTGGGTTTCCCGTTGTCGAGCACACCGATGCGCAGGCCTGCGAGCGACGGCGGCGACGGCGCGAGGCGGGCGAGCTCGGGGCCCGGTTCGCTGTCGGGCCGGTAGACGGTGACGGTCATGACGTCCCTCTCCTTCAGCCGGCGACGGGCCGGGTGACGCTGCGGGTCATGCCCCACGACGGCACGAGCAGGGTGTGCTTGCCCGGGCCACCCGCGACGAGCACCCGGATGTTGTCGGGATCACCGGTCATCGGGAGCGCGTGGTCGTCGGGCACGGTCTTCATCCACTGGGTCCAGGCGAGCTCCTCGAAGTGCCGGCGGAATTCGGCCGCGGGGAGGCGCGCCCGGTCGTAGAGGTAGCGCGCGACGTCTTCGCGCGCGAAGCCCCCGCCCGCCAGGCTGTACGCGTGCTCGGGACCGAGGATCACGAAGAACTCGCCCTGGCTGATCGGTGCGTTGTTCATGCCGAGGGACGTCATCGCCGACGCGATCTTGTCGAGGATGAGCCGCGGGTCACCGTCGGCCTCCATGTCGTGCACGTTGTGGGGCCCCTCGCCGCAGTGCACCGTGACCGCGCTGGGAGCATCGACCCCGCGGCTCGTCGCGTAGCCCTCCCATGGCGACTCGGCCAGGTTCTCGGCCGCGCAGAACGTGTACTTGGCCGGCTGGCCGTGGGTGGCGGCGTCACCGAACCCGGGGCGCGCGCCCGCGACGTGGAGCAGGAGCAGGCGGACCGCGCGCCCGACGGTCGCGTTGGCGCGGTTCCCGGGACCGAACGCGCCGACACCCGCGTTGAAGCCCGCGGCCTGCGCGATCTCGCCGTGCACGAGCACCATGGGCGCGACCAGGTGCGTCGTCGCGTTGACCCCGCGGAGGTTCATCTCGGGTTGCGCCAGCGCGCGGATGGCGGTGAGGACGACCGGGAAGACCGCGGGCGCACACCCGGCGAGCACGGCGTTGATGGCGACGACCCGGCGGGTGACGATGCCGGCGCGAGGGAGGAGGGTGGCGATCACCTCGTCGGGGTCGCCTTCGGCCGCGGTGAGCATGGCGTCGACCCGCTCCGGCGTCGGCGCGACGAGCGGGAGGCCGTCACCCCAACCCCGGGCCTCGAAGAGCGCGGCCAGGGCCTCGGGGGAGTCGTCGTCGATCTCCATGGACTCGGGGGCGTAGGTGGTCATGCCGGCGTCTCCTCGACTGATGCCCTTCGGAGTATGACTGATGGCATCAGACATGTCCAGCGCCCGACGGCGTGCCGGCGACGCCCGAGTACCCTCGGCGAGAACTTGCACCTGGTTCGACTTCTCGCCGAAAGCGCAGTCCGTGGACCCCGTGACCAGCATCGAGACGCCCGACGAGGAAGCGGTCGACGGATCGCTGCTCATCCTCGCCAACGAGGCGCTCTCCGACTCCGTCGATCCCCAACCGCGCTACCAGCTCCTGGTGGAGGCCGAGGTCGTGGAGCCGATGCCCGGCGTCTACATGGTCGCGAGCCGCGAGGCGGTGGAGTCGACCCTCAAGAACAGCGAGGTCTTCTCCTCCGAAGGGTTCCTCGAGCTCGGCAACGTGCGGCCGCTCATCCCGTTGAGCGTCGACCCGCCGCGCCACCTCAAGTACCGCAAGATCCTCGATCCGATCTTCGCGCCGAAGCAGATGGACGCCATCGAGGGCGACGTCACCGAACGCGTGAACCACTTCATCGACATGTTCATCGATCGGGGCGAGTGCCACTTCACCCACGAGTTCGCGGAACCGTTCCCGTCGTCGGTGTTCCTCGGACTGATGGGCCTGCCGTGGGAGGAGCTCGGCACGTTCCAGCGGCTGCGTGACGGGATCCTGCGACCCGGCACGATCGACATGGATCCGGAGGAACGCCTCCAGATCCAGCGTGACATCGGCCAGGAGCTCTACGCGTACTTCGACAACATCCTCGACGAGCGCCTCGAAGAGCCGCGCGACGACATCCTCACGCGCTTCAACTGCGCCGAGATCGACGGCGAGCGCCTGACGCCGCGACGAGATCCTCGACATCTGCTACCTCTTCTTCATCGCCGGGCTCGACACGGTGACCGATTCGTTGTCGTGCTTCTTCGCGTACCTCGCCAAGCACCCCGGGCACCGGCAACAGCTGGTCGACGACCCCGGGATCATCCCGAGCGCGGTCGAAGAGCTGCTGCGCTGGGAGACGCCGGTGCCGAACGTGCCGCGTCAGGCGAGATCGGAGTGCCCGGTCGCCGGTCACTCCATCCCCGAGGGCAGCTTCGTGCTGGTGAACGTGGGTGCGGCCAACGTCGATCCCGCGGAGTACCCCGACGCGATGGACGTTCGCTTCGACCGGGACGTGAACCGGCACCTCACCTTCGGCGGCGGGGTGCACCGCTGCCTCGGCTCGCACCTCGCGCGTCGCGAGCTCCGGGTCACGCTGCGGGAATGGCACCGGCGGATCCCGGACTACGGCCTGAAGCCCGGCCTCGAGCTCCGGTACGCACCCGGGCTCCGGCTGGTCGAGAACCTGGAGCTGGTCTGGCCGGCCCGCTGAGCCCAACGGTCGAGGAGCGCCGATTCCACGGCGAACCGGCGATCGAGCTGCGCTCGGGCGAGCTGCGCGCCACCTTCCTGCCCGCCGTCGGGATGACGGGCGTGTCGCTGCGCTTCCGGGGCCGCGAGTACCTCGCACTCCCAGGAGGGGTCGACGCGCTGCGCGCCGGGCACACCGCGGGCCTGCCGCTCCTCGCGCCCTGGGCCAACCGGCTCGCGTCCTGGCGCTACCGCGCCGCGGGGGTCACGGTCGACCTCGCCGGCCAGCCCCTGCACACCGACGACCACGGCCTGCCCATCCACGGCCTGCTCGTCGGGGCGCCCGGCTGGAAGGTGGGTACCCGGCGGGCACACGGTGGCTCGGCGCGGATCCAGGCCGAGGTCGCGGTCGACTCGCCCGCCTTCCCGTTCCCGCACCGCATCGAGGTCGCGGTCACCGCCCACGACGAGCGCCTCGTGATCGACACCACCATCGTGCCCACCGGCCGCCGACGTGTCCCGATCGCGTTCGGGTGGCACCCGTACCTCCGGGTACCGGGCTCGCCACGCGCGCGGTGGCAGCTCGACCTGCCGGCCCGCCGGCACCTCGTCCTCGACGAGCGGGGGATCCCGACGGGTGAGGAACGGAGGGAACCGGCGGAGCACGGGGCCGTCGGCCGGCGCCTGCTCGACGACCTGTACACGCTCGGCCGCGACCGTCGGCTCGCGTTCGTCGGCGACGACGGCGCGTCGGTCGAGCTGCGCCCCGGCGCGGGTTACCCCTACGCCCAGGTCTGGGTGCCGCCGGGCCGCCCCTTCGCTGCGCTCGAACCGATGGCCCAGGCCACCAACGCGCTGGCAGGCGGAAACCCGCCCCTGGTGGAACCGGGTGACGCGTTCAGCGCCCGCTTCACGCTCGCAGTGTCGTGACGCGTCGACGCCGCTACTGGTTGAGCAGCGTCTCCGGGTCGAAGTCGAGCACGAGGCGACCGGTCGTCATCGCCGAGACCGTCCCACCGTCGGTGTTGAGGTTCTCGCCCGCGATGTAGGACGCGGCGTCGCTGTTGAGGAAGATCATCGGCCAACCCTGCTCGGCCGGTGTCGAGCGCCGTCCGAGTCCCTGCGCGAAGAGATCGATGACCGCACCCCCGCCGGCGAAGTCCTCGAACGCGGGCATCATCGGTGTGTCGGTCGGGCCGGGGCTGATGCAGTTGAGGCGGATCCCCTGCGCGGCGTAGTCCATCGCGGCGTTCATCGTCCAGATGATGAGCGCCTCCTTCGACGGCGAGTAGCCGCCGGCGATCTCCTCGGGGTTCGCCTCGATCCACGCCTTGGCCGCGGCGTAATCGGCCGTGGTCGCCAGCGGCAGCCATTTGGCGATGTTCATCAGGTACCCGCTGCCCGCGGTCGACGAGATGCTGCAGATCGCGCCGCCGTCGGTCATGTGCGGCGCGACGAGCGCGGCGAGGTGGCGGGGTGCGGCGAAGTTCACCAGCATGGTGTCGACGTCCGAGAACGGCGGTCCGGGCAGCCCGGCGCAGTTGAACAGAGCGTCGATGCGCCCGCCGATGTTCTCGATCGCGGTGGCGACCGCGTCGGGCTCGCGCAGGTCGACGACCTGCTGGCTGGCGACCTTGATCGGGGCGTCCTTGAGGTCCAGGACGTGGATCTCGGCGCCGAGCTCGGCGAGCCCTTCGACCGCGGCGGCCCCCATGCCGGCGCCGCCACCGCCGCTCACGACCACCCGCTTGCCTTCGTAGCTGAAGAGATTCGCCATTGCCGACCTCCTGGAGACGTCCGGGACGTCGGCACACTACCCGGAGCCGATGACGCGCGGGATCAGAGCCCCGGGCTGGAATGCATGATCCCGCCGTCCGCGAAGATCGTGGTGGCGGTGAGGTACGCGGCGCCGTCGCCGGCGGCGAACGCGACCACCTCGGCGATCTCCTCCGGCTTGGCCATGCGACCCACCGGGATCGCCGCGTCGAGCGTCTTCATCTTGGTCGGGTCGTTCATGGTGGCGGTGTTGATGGGCGTCTCGACGGCGCCGGGGCCCACACCGATCACCAAAATCCCGTGGGGACCGAGCTCCACCCCGGCCGTACGGGTGAGCATGCGCATGCCACCCTTCGAGAGGCAGTACGCGGTGTTGCCCGGCATGGGCCAGTCCTCGTGCACCGACGTGATGTTGACGATGCGCCCGCCGCCGCCCTGGGCGATCATCTGCTTGGCCGCGATCTGGGTGCCGAAGAACGCGCTCTTCAGGTTGATCGACAAGACCTTCTCGTAGTCGGCCTCCGACGTGTCGAGAATCGACGTGCGCGTCTCGACCCCGGCGTTGTTGACCATGATGTCGACGCGTCCGAACTGCTGCACGGCGGTGTCGACCAGGCGTTGCAGGTCGGTGAGCTTGCTCACGTCGGCCTCGACGCCGATCGCCTGCACGCCGAGTCCGTGCAGGCGCTGCTCCAGTTCCTCGGTGGCCTGCGGATTCGCGACGTAGTCGATGACGATGTCGGCGCCGTGTCCCGCGAGCGAGACCGCGATCGCCTTGCCGATGCCGCTGTTCCCGCCGGTGACGATCGCGACTTTTCCTGCGAGGCTCATCGATCCGCTCCTGTGCTCGACGTCGAACGACCCGGGTCGCGTCCTGTCCGTCGTTCTGCCGGGCAGTGACGGTGGGACCTGCACGAGGACCCGGGCGCATCGTGCCAGACTCTTCGACCATGAGCACGTTCCCGAACATCGCCGACTACGCGTTCCTGTCCGACTGCGAGGTGAGCACGCTCATCGCCCCCAACGGGGCGGTGGAGTGGCTCTGCCTGCCCCGCCCCGACTCGCCGAGCCTCTTCGGGGCGCTGCTCGATCGCTCGGCCGGCCTGTTCCGGTTCGGGCCCACCGGCATCGACGTCCCCAACCAGCGCCGGTACGTGCCCGGCACGAACGTGCTCGAGACCACCTGGCACACGCCGACCGGGTGGCTGATCGTGCACGACCTGCTCGTCGTGGGGCCCGCGCCGACCGACGAGCGCCGTGAGCGCTATCGGCGGGTTCCCGGCGACTCGATGGGCCAGGGCACGCTGCTGCGCATCGCCACGTGTTGCAGCGGACGGGTCGAGGTGCAGACGAACTGCATCCCCCAGTTCGACTACGGCACCACTGCCGGCGAGTGGACCTACGACGACGGCGGGTACGAGCGGGTCACCGTTCGCTCGGGCGACCTCGCCCTCGACCTCACGGGGAGCCTCCGACTCGGGATCCTCGGGCCGCGCACCTACGGTCGCACCACGCTCGAGCAGGGCGAGACGGCCTGGCTCGCGCTCTCGTGGGAGGGCGACAGCCCGACCACCGAGGCCGAGGCCCTGGAGCAGCTCGCCGCCACCGAGAAGTACTGGCGCGACTGGCTCGCACTGGCCACCATCGCCGACCACCCCTGGCGCCCCTACATCGAGCGGAGCGCGCTCGCGTTGAAGGCGCTGAGCTACGCGCCGACCGGGGCGATCATGGCCGCCGGGACGACCTCGCTCCCGGAGACGCCGGGCGGCGAGCGCAACTGGGACTACCGCTACACCTGGATCCGCGACACCGCGTTCATGCTCCGGGCGCTGCACGACCTCGGCTTCGAGTGGGAGGCGTTCGAGTACTTCGCCTTCCTGATCGAGGCACTGGGCGCGGGCGGCCAGGCGGGCTCGTGGGACCTCCAGATCATGTACGGGATCGGGGGTGAGACCGATCTCACCGAACACACCCTCGACCACCTGTCCGGCTACCGGAACTCGCGACCGGTGCGCGTCGGGAACGGCGCGTTCGACCAGCACCAGCACGACGTGTGGGGCATGCTCCTCGACGCGATCTCGGTGCACCAGCGGCGGGGTGGCCAGATACCCGCCGCGGTGTGGGAGGGCATCTGCTACCTCGTCGAACAGGCGATCGAGCGGTTCCCGGAACCCGACCAGGGGATCTGGGAGATGCGGGGCGACCCCCAACACTTCGTGGCATCGAAGGTGATGTGCTGGGTCGCCGTCGACCGCGGGCTGCAGATCGCGCGGCGTGCGCGACGACGAGGAGCACGTCGAGCGGTGGCAGGCCGCCGCCGACCGGATGCGCGACGAGATCCTCGACAAGGGCGTCGACGGGCGCAACGTGTTCACCCAGCACTACGACACCAAGGACCTCGACGCGTCCAACCTGCTCATCCCGATCGTGGGCTTCCTGCCCCCCGACGACGAGCGCGTGCGTGCCACCGTCCTCGCCATCGCCGACGAGCTCACCAAGGACGGCCTGGTGCTGCGGTACCGCGTCGACACCACCGACGACGGCCTCTCCGGCGAGGAGGGCACGTTCACAATCTGCTCGTTCTGGCTGGTCTCGGCGCTCGCCATCATCGGTGAGGTGGACCGCGCCCGCGCCCTGTTCGAGAAGCTGCTCTCGTTCGCGAGCCCTCTGCACCTCTACGCCGAGGAGATCGACGTGACCACCGGCCAGCATCTCGGGAACTTCCCGCAGGCGTTCACCCACCTGTCGCTGATCGACGCCGGGCGGCGCCTCATCGCCCTGGAGCTGGAGGAGCGGTGACCCACCGGGTGGTGGTGGTCGGGGGCGGGTTCGGCGGCCTCCCGGCCTGCCGGTTCCTCGGGAACCTGCCGGTCGAGGTGACGCTGATCGACCGGCGCAACCATCACCTCTTCCAACCGCTGCTCTACCAGGTCGCCACGGGGATCCTGTCGCCGGGTCAGATCGCGCCCCCGCTGCGCCACGTGCTGCGCAAGCACAAGAACGTGAAGGTGGAGCTGGCCGAGGTCGACCGCTTCGAGCTCGATCGCCGGGTGGTGATCGCCAACCGGCTCGGGTTCCACGAGATGGAGGTCCCATACGACAGCCTCATCGTCGCGGCGGGCGCCAACCAGTCCTACTTCGGGCACGACGAGTTCGCGATCTTCGCACCCGGGATGAAGACGATCGACGACGCGCTCGAGCTGCGCCGTCGGATCTTCGGCGCGTTCGAGATGGCGGAGATCGCGATCGACGCGCAGGAACAGCGCCAGTGGCTCACGATCCTGGTCGTCGGCGCAGGCCCCACCGGGGTCGAGGTCGCCGGCCAGATCCGTGAGCTGGCGTCACGCGCGCTCGCGGGCGACTTCCGCACCTTCGACCCGTCGACCGTGCGGGTCGTCATCGTCGACGGCGGCGACGAGCCGCTCGCGACGTTCGGCCACCACCTCTCCCGCGCGGCGGCACGCGAGCTCGCACGTCTCGGTGTCGAGCTGCGCATGGGTGCCCGGGTCACCGGCGTCGACGTGCTGGGCGCCGACGTCACCGGCCGCGACGGCAGCACCGAGCGCATCGCCGCCCGTACCGTGATCTGGGCCGCCGGCGTCCAGGCGTCACCGCTCGCGGGCAAGCTGGCCGACGCGTGCGGGGCCGACGTCGACTCGGTCGGGCGGATCAAGGTGCTCCCCGATCTCACCCTGCCCGGGCACCCCGAGGTGTTCGCGGTCGGCGACATGACCAGCCTCGACGACCTGCCCGGCGTCGCCGAGGTCGCCATGCAGGGGAGTCTGCACGCCGCGCACACCATCGGGCGGCGCCTCCGCGGACACGAGGAGGCCACGGCGTTCACCTATCGCGATCTCGGCAGCGTCGCCACCATCGGGCGCTTCCGCGCCATCTTCAGCTGGCGCGGGATCCGCCTGAGCGGGTCGCCGGCGTGGGTGGTGTGGGCGTTCGTGCACCTCGCGTTCCTCAACGGGTTCGGCAACCGCCTCACCACCCTCGTGCGCTGGATCCGGTGGATGGGTGGCCGCAACCGGGTGGAGCGGACGTTCAGCGTCGGCCACACCGGCGGGGACCTCAGCGCACCCAGCGGTGTCCGCGAGCAGATCATGCCGTCGCCCTTCCCGGAGATCGACGCCACGCTGCACCCACGCGACGCGACCTGAGCGCCTCGATGCAGGTCTTCACCACGAGCCCGCTGGAAGACCCGCGCGACGTGCGCGAGCTGTACCCGCGCCTCGAGGAGATCGGCTACGACGGCGTGTTCAGCTTCGAGGCGAAGCACGACCCGTTCGTCGCGCTCGCGGTGGCGGCCGAGCACACGACCCGGGTCCGGCTCGGCACCGCCATCGCCATCGCGTTCGCCCGCAACCCGATGAGCCTGGCGTACCTCGGCAACGATCTCCAGTTGGTCACCGGCGGGCGGTTCCTCCTCGGGCTGGGCTCACAGGTGCGCCCGCACGTGGTGAACCGGTTCGGCTCGGCCTGGTCGGAGCCGGCGCGGCGCATGCGCGAGATGATCGTGGCCCTCGACGCGATCTTCACGTCGTGGGAGCAGGGCACGCCGCTCGCGTTCACCGGCGACTTCTACCGCCACACCCTGATGATCCCGGCGTTCGATCCCGGCCCGAACCCGTTCGGGCGACCGCCGGTGCACGTCGGCGGCTTCGGCCCGCGGATGGTCGAAATCGCCGGAGAGGTGGCCGACGGCCTGATCACCCATCCCTTCACCACCCGGCACTCGCTCGAGACGGTCACGATGCCCGCCTTGGAGCGGGGCCTGGCCGCGTCGGGACGATCCCGTGCGAACGTGCAGGTGACGTGCGCGACCCTCGTGGTCAGCGCAGAGCGGGAGGATGAGCTCGAGCGCCTGAAGGGCGTGGCGCGCCGCCAGCTCGCGTTCTACGGGTCGACGCCCGCCTACGCGTCGACCCTCGAGTGCCACGGCTGGGGCGCGCTGCACCCCGAGCTCAACGCGCTGTCCAAGCAGGGCCGGTGGGACGAGATGGCCGGACTCGTCGACGACTCCGTGCTCGAAGCGGTCGCGGTGGTGGGCCCGCCCGGGTCGATCGCGGCGGCGCTGCACGCCCGGCTCGACGGCATCGCCGATGCCGTGAGTCTCACCAACAACCGTGCCCCCGACCCCCACCACTGGGCCGGGGTGGTCGCCGACCTCAAGTCGCGGGGCTGATCCAGGCCGACAGCGCACGCGGGCCGTGTGCCCACGCCACCGGCACCTCGTCGTAGCGGCCGGGGTGCTCCAGGCGGATCTCCGCCACCCGGTCGAGGAACACGCGGAGCGCGACGCGCCCTTCGAGGCGGGCGAGGCTGGCGCCGGGGCAGACGTGGGGACCGCCGCCGAACGCGAGGTGGCCGCGCGGGTCGGGCCGGTCGAGACGGAAGGCGTGCGGATCGTCGAAGACCGTCTCGTCGCGGTTGGCCGAGAGGAGGCCGAAGGCGACCTTGTCGCCCGGACCCAGCTGTTCGCCGTGCAGCTCCCGGTGTTGCGTGCAGTTGCGCAGGAGGAAGCGGATGGGTGGATCGTGGCGGAGCGATTCCTCGACCGCGGCCGGCACGAGGTCGGGTTCGGTGCGCAGGCGCTCGAACAGCGCCGGATCGTTGGCGACCGTCCACAACAGGTTCGCGATGAGGTGGCGGGTGGTCTCGTTGCCCGAGATGAACAGGAACACGAGTTGGGTGCGGGCTTCGACGTCGGTGAGGACGCGCCCGTCGATCTCGCTCTCCAGGAGCCGGGTGACGAAGTCGTCACGTGGATCGGCGCGCCGCTCGGCGATGAGCGCGTCGACGTAGGCCGTGAACTCGGGGTGCGCGCCCGGGAGGCCGACGCCCCGCTCGTTGCGGTTGGTGGCGGGCCAGGTGCCCTGCACGACCTCGTCCGACCACCCGGCCCACAGCTGGAAGTCCTCCGGGGGCGCGCCGAGCAGGTGGGCGATCACGTTGTTGGGCACGGGCATCACGTAGCCGTGCACGAGGTCGACCGGTCCCGGACGCGCCAGGAGGTCGCCGAGCAGGTCGTGGCAGAGCTGTTCGCAGAACGGTTCGATGTTCACCAGCCGGTGGACCGCGATCGCCGAGTTGATCACGCGCCGCACCTGGCCGTGGCGCGGCTCGGGGATCTCGTTGATGAGCTGCTCTTCGGGGGGTACCACGATGCCCGGCTCGCGGAAGCTCGCCTGGAAGACGTCGACGTCCTGGGTCGCGTGGAGCACGTCGTCGTGGCGGGCGAGGTACCACGGTCCGGCGGGCGTCCGGAAGACCGGGCAGCCCGTCCGCAGCTCCTCGAGCCCGGTCGAGTCGCCCGGTGCGCTCAACGGGTCGAAACCGGTCACGTCGCCATCCTTGCACCTGACCGCGACGGGAGCACGTGGGTGCCACCCCTGCCCACGCCGGCGTGTTCCTGTTTTCCTCGGCGAGGCGTCCGGTCAGTCCTCGGAGCCCGATCGCTCCCGGGCGCGGTTGCGGGCCGCCTGGGCTTCCTTGGAGTCGACGGCCGGCGTCGGCGCGGGCTTCGTGGCCTCGCGCGGGGCCGCCTTCGCCGCCCCTTTCGGGTCTTTTGTCTTCGCGCGCTTGGTCTTGTCGGCCATGAGAGCCACACCGTACGCCTTCAGGGTCCGAGAATGCCTCTCGACCCGTGGTCAGGGTCCCGGGCGCGACGATCGGCCGCGTCGAGCAGGTGCCGCACGGCGTCGACGTCGAAGGCGCCCTCGACGAGCGTGGCCGGGTCCCACTGGCTGCGCGGAGCGTCGAAGTAGTCGCCGCCGTAGACGTGGATCGCGGCGGTGTACCGGTCGCGCGGGTTCGTCACGGAATGGATCGCCTCCGCTCCCAGGACACCCACGTCGCCCGCGTCGAGCCGCTTCGCTCCGACCTGTTCGATCGTCGAACGGTGCCGACGGAAGAAGACGTTGTCCTCGGCGCCGCCGTAGATCCCGTTCACGGCCCACATTCGGTGGTCGTGGGGAAAGAGCGCGACGCGTGGGGGCCAGACGATCTGCAGGACGGTGAGCTCGGCCGATCGGTGGAGACAACGCAGGTCACCGGTGCGCGCCGGCCCGAGCGCGGCGTCGATCGCGGCCGGGTCCGAGACGGCCCGCTCGACCACTTCCCTCACCGCGAGGGTCGGCTGTGTCTCTTCGAGCGCTTCGCGGCACTCGGCCACGAACTCGTCCACTGCGAACATCGCTGCTCCTTCGACTCGGGACCCGCCGCGGGTTCAGGTCGGTGCGGGGGCGACCAACTCGATGGCGACGCCGTCGGGATCACGCAGTTGGAGCGACGGCTTGCCGAGCTCGAGCACGACGCCCTCATGGTCGACCCCGGCCGCGGTGAGGTGATCCGCCCACCGCTGCAACGTCGCGCCGTCGCGCACGGCGAAGGCGAGATGGTCGAGCGAGTCGGTCGGGCCGCGCGCCGTGGCCGGGTCCTCGCGCCGGCTCAGCACGATCGCCAGGTGACCCGGGCGGTGCTGCAACGCGACGTAGGAGCCGTCCGCAGCCTCCGTGAGCAGCTCGAGACCGAGCACGGTCGTGTACCAGTGCTGACTGGCGGCGACGTCGTGCACCCGGAGCTGCACATGGGAGAAGCCGAGCAGGGGCGTGTCCATGGGTGGGATCATCGTAGGCACGGGTGCTCAGGCCACGACGCCGGCGGCCCGCAGGTCGGCGGTTCGGTCGCCGAAGCCGAGCTCTGCGAGCACCGCGTCGGTGTCGGCGCCGATGGCCGGGGCCGGCCCTCCGACGGTGGCGGGCGTCTCGTCGAAGAGCGCCGGGTGGCGGGGCTGGCGGATCCGCCCGGCGATCGGGTGCACGTCGTCGACGAGGAGCCCGATCGCCCGTGCGTGGGGATCATCGGCGAGCTGGGTGGGGTCGTAGACGATCCCGCACGGGACGCGCTCGGCCTCCATGCGCGCCATGCCCTCGGCCGTCGTCATGGCGGCGGCCGCTTCGTGACAACGCTCGGTGAGCGCGCGGCTCACGTCCGGGTTCTGCTGGCGGAGCGACGGTGACGCGACGCGTGGGTCGTCCCAGCCGTCGACGCCGAACGCCGTGCACATGCCGAAGAAGTCGGAGTTGGCCGTCGGCGTGGCCACCGCCCATCCATCCGTGAAGCGGAACGGGCGGGCGCCGGCCGAGAAGCTCGCGGGCTGCGATCCGTCGCCGTCGAGCAGCGTGTCGTTGCCCGCGCCGTCGACCCACAGGAACGACACGACCGCGTCGAGCATCGACAGGCGCACGTGCTGCCCGCCGTGCCCGCGCTCGCGGGCCAGGAGCGCCGCGGTGATGGCCTGCGACGCGCTCGAACGCGGTGACCTTGTCGGCGAGCACCTGGCGCACGAATTGGGGTTCGCCGGTACCGCCCTGGCTCCACCCGATGCCGCCGTACGCCTGGATGACGGTGTCGTACGCGCCCTTGTGCGCGTAGGGGCCCTCGTCGCCGAATCCCGAGATCGACACGTAGACGAGGTCGTCGCGCCGTAGGTCGTCGTGGCCGACGCCCAACTTCTCGGCGACGCCGGGCCTCCAGTTCTGGACGACGACGTCGCTGCGCGCCGCCAACTCGCGCACGATCTCGCGTCCGGTCGGATCGTCGAGGTTCACCGAGATGCAGCGCTTGCCCCGGTTGCACATCTGATAGAGCGCGCTGATGCCGTCGACCTGCACGCCGATCCACCGACCGATCTCGCCGAAACCCGGGCGCTCGACCTTCACCACGTCGGCGCCCTGGTCGGCGAGCAGCGCCACTGCGTACGGCCCGGTGGCGGCGATCGAGAGGTCGAGGATGCGGATGCCCGCGAGCGGGCCGGCGGTCGTCATGCGCGCAACGTACCCCGCTCCGTGCGCCCCTCGCGGCGAGTACAGTCCCGCCCCGATGACGAACAGCATGCACGTCTCGGGGTTCGGGATCAACGTCGACGATCTCGACCGGTCGGTCGAGTTCTACACGACCGTGCTCGGCCTCGACGAGAAGACCAAGATCGATCTGGGCGAGATGCACGAGGTGCTCGTCGGGGGCGCCGACGACCGCCACTCGATCCTGTTGGTGAAGCACGCCGACCGCCGCGAGGCGCCGGCGCCCGGCACCGGCTTCGAGAAGATCGTGCTGGTCACCGACGACGTCGATGCGCTCTACGAGCGGGTCGTCGCGAGCGGGGGGACGCCGGAGAAGGCGCCATGGCTCATCGAGAAGATGAAGATCCGGATCGCGCTGGTGCGCGATCCGGACGGCTACCTGATCGAGTTGATCGAGCAGCAGGCCGGCCGGTAGCTACCCGGTGACCCGCCCGCGGTAGGAGCCCATGTACTCCTGCACCTCCGCGGTGCGTCCGGCGATGTCCTGGTTGCGGTTCTCGAGCGCGATGCACGCGGCCATGCTCGGTGTGTCGAGGTTCGCCCACATGACCTCCTTGGTCATGCGGAGACCGATCCCCGTGTAGTCGGCGATACCGTCGGCGACGCCGAGCGCGGCGTCGAGGAAGCCCTCGTCGTCGAACACCTGCGACACGATGCCGAGCCGTTCGGCGGCGTCCGCGTCGACGGTGCGGCCGGTCACGATGAGATCGAAGGCACGCGACGCGCCGATGAGGCGCGGCAACAGGTAGGTGACGCCGATGTCGGTGCCGGTCAGGCCGGTCTTGATGAACGCCGAGCAGAACGTCGCCGAGCGCGCCGCCACCCGGAGGTCGCACGCCAGGGACAGCGAGAGGCCGCCGCCGAACGCGGGGCCGTTGACCGCCGCGACGACGATCTGCGGCGTCGCCCGGATGTGCTGGGTGAGGTTCGACATGAACGACTGGCCCGTGGTCCCGACGGGGTAGTGGGGGTGTTCACCGGGTTCCGGCGGTGTGCCGAAGTCCTTCAGGTCCAGGCCGGCGCAGAACCCACGGCCGGCGCCGGTCAGCACCGCCACCTTGCAGGACGCGTCGGCCGCCACCGCGTCGAGCGCGTCGTGGAGGTCGGCGACGAGCTCGAAGGTGATCGCGTTCAGCCGGTCCGGGCGATCGAGCCGGACGATGCGGACGGCTTCACTCGGCTGCTCGATCCGTACCGTGGTCACGACGGGGTCGTTCCCGTGCTCAGGCGAGGCCGGCGAAGTCGACCTGGTTGGTCGTCATCGCCGCGGTGAAGCCCGCGTCCACGAGGAGGTTCACGCCGTTCACGAACGCGGCGGCCTCGGTGCCGAGGAACGCGAGGACCGACGCCACCTCACGGGCCGTGACCAGGCGGCCGTTGCCCTGCGCCACGCTCCAGTCGATGACCTGGTCGGTCATGGTCTTGCGGAAGTCGTCGAGCAGCGGCGTGTCGATGGGCGACGGGCACACGCTGTTGGTGCGGACGCCCCGTTGCATCGTGCGGCGCGACGACCGCATCGTGTACACCTGCACCAGCTCCTTCGAGAAGAAGTACGGCGCGACCCCGAGCTCACGGTCCTCGTACCAGGCGAGCGCCTCGTCCCAGCCTTCGAGGTCGAGCAGCTCGTTGATCATGTCGACACGGGTCGGCCACTGGCCTCCGGCGGTCGACGCGGTGTTCACGATGGCGCCGCCGTCGGGGATGCGGTCGAGCAAGCCCTCCGACAGCGTCCGGAGCGCGAGGAAGTTCACCCTGAACACGGTCTCCGACGGCAGGGTGTCGGCGACGCCCGCGTTGTTGAACAGCGCGTCGACCGGCCCGTCGATCGCGGCGATGGCCGCGTCGACCGCTGCCGGGTCGGAGAGGTCGGTGGCCAGGAACGTCTGGTGCGGGCCGGTCGGCGCCTTCACGTCGAGCACGGTGACGTGGGCGGCGCCCAGCTCGGCGAGGACGTCGAGCAGACCGGCGCCCACCCCGGTGGCCGCACCGGTGACGACGACGCGCTTGCCCTCGTAGCTGAACAGGGTGCTCATGGACATCCTTCTCGTCTGACGTTCAGGCCTGGGTGGCGGCTTCGCGGCGGAAACGGCTGGTGCGGTGTTCGGGGTCCTTGTCGAGCTTGGGGATCACGTGCTCGCCGAGGAGGCGGATGGTCTCGAGGGCCTCCTCCTGGGTGGCCATGCCCTGGCCGAAGGAGATCTGGTCGGCGCCGGCGTCGGCCCACTCCTGGCAGGCCTTGAGCGCGTCGTCGGGGGTTCCCATGATCATCCCGGGTGCGCCCAGACCCGCGCGCGACGTCCTCGAGGGTCACATCGGGGAGCAGCTCGGGCCACTTGGGCGCCCAGTCGGGGTGGGGGAACGTGTCGTGGTAGCGGAACACGTTGCTCTGCAGGTACGACGGCCGCCCGTTGACCATCGACTTGATCGCGTCCTCGCGGTCCTCGGCGACGTACGCCGCGCTCGTGACCATGACGTTGTCGTTCACGTACGCACCGATGGGTTCGGCGTTCACGATGTCGCGCTTGTAGGCCTCGAGCACCGGAGCGAGCTCGTCGATGCTGCCCACCGAGAAGCCGAGCACACCGAGGCCGTAGCGTGCGGCCATCGCGTAGCTCGACGTGTTGCCGGCGGCGTACCACATCGGCGGGTGCGGCTTCACGTAGGGCTTGGGCAGGATCTTGCGCGGCGGCAACGACCAGAACTTGCCCGCGTAGCCCTCGTAGGTGTCCTGCATCCACATCTTCGGGAACTCGCGGATCACGTCTTCCCAGATCTCGCGGGTGCCGGTGAGGTCTTCCATGCCCGGGAGGAAACCGAGGATCTCGTGGCTCCCCGCGCCGCGTCCGGTGCCGAACTCGACCCTTCCCCCGGAGAGGTGGTCGAGCATCGCGACCTTCTCCGCGACCTTGACCGGGTGGTTCACCTGCGGGAGCGGGTTGAAGATGCCGGAGCCGAGGTGGATGCGCTCGGTGCAGCTCGCCAGGTAGCCGAGGAACACCTCGTTGGCCGAGAGGTGCGAGTACTCGTCGAGGAAGTGGTGCTCGGTGGCCCACACGTACTTGAACCCGGCGCGGTCGGCGGCCTGCACGAGCTCGAGCTCGTTCATCAATGCGTGGTGCTCTGCCTCGGGATCCACGTCACGACGGAACTGTGGCGTGTACCCCTGCACGAAGATCCCGAACTCCATCACGTCCCCCCGGAGGTGCGGCAACTGGAATCTGACACACTGTCAGATTCGCCGCGCCGATGCGAATTCGGCCGGTCGTCTCCCGGACCGCCGGGGGACGTGGCCCCTACGATCGGCGCGTGCCTCCGGACGCGTCGGCGACCCGCCAGCGACTGCTCGACGCCGCCGCGCGCGAGTTCGCCGAGCACGGCGTGTGGAACGCGTCCCTGATCGAGGTGACGCGCCGTGCGGGACAACGGAACCGGGCGGCCCTGCGGTATCACTTCGGGTCGAGGGAGGCCGTCCTGTGCGCGGTGCTCGAGCGTCACGTCGAGTTCCTGGCGCAACGAGAGGGCGAGTTGCTCGCCAAGGCGCTGGCGACCGCCGACGACGACGTGGGCGCGGTGGTCGAGGCGATCGTGCGACCCGCGGCCGAGCTGGCGGCGAGCGGATGGCGGGGGCGGGCATGCCTCCTGATCGTGGCCGAGCTCGCGGGCGAGGACCCGGCCCGGTTCAGCCCCGAGCTCGACTCCGTGCTGGCCCGCACCGGCGGGAACGAGGTCTACGCGTTGCTCGCGGCGCGGATGCCCGACGTGGGCCCCGACGTGACGGCCGAGCGGTTCGGTCTCATCACGTCGTTCATCCTGCGGGCGGTCGCCGACCGGGCTCGCGCGCTCGAACGGCACCGGCGTCCGGCACGGCCGCAGCTGGACGACGAGACCTTCGTGGAGAACCTGGTGGCGATGGTGGCGGCCGCCGTGTCGGCGTGGGCCCCTGCTTGACATAAGCATAGGTGGTTAATACGGTCGGTGCTTTCGGGCTCCGGGGGGAACCGTGCTCAACGTTCGTCGCAGTGTTCTCGCGCTCGTCGCGATCGTCACCCTTGCCGTCGTCGGGCTGGCGCCCGCCGGCGCGAAGGTCCGTCACGCGGCCTCCGGCGCGACCGAGACGGGGGTGACGGCGTCGACGATCAGCATCGCGGTCGTCGCCGACGTCGACAACCCGATCGCGCCCAACGTCTTCAAGGGGGTCGTGGACGGGGCCCAGGCCGCGGCCAAGTACGTGAACGCCACTGGTGGCGTCGCCGGCCGGAAGCTCGCGGTCGACTTCATCGACTCGAAGCTGAACCCCAACCAGACCCGCAACGCGATCATCACCGCGTGCTCGCAGGACCTCGCCATGGTGGGTACCGCGACCGCGCTGTTCAGCGGTCTCGACGACATGACCGGCTGCAAGGACAAGGCCGGCGCGGCGACCGGTCTGCCCGACATCGGCGCCATCGTGCTCGGTACCCCCGAGGCGTGCTCGCCGGTCTCGTTCCCGGTCACGCCGTCCCAGATCGACTGCTCGAGCGTTGGCCAGACGCCCCAGACCTACCGGGGCAACCAGGGACCCTTCAAGTACCTCGCGAAGAAGCACTCGAAGCTCAACGGGCCGTTCATCAAGACCAACGACTCACCCGACGCGGAGCGGTCGACCGACGTGCTCAGCAAGTCCGCCCAGCATGCGGGCGTCGACGTCACGAGCATGCCGGTCCTCTCCAACCGTGACCAGCAGAGCGCGTTCACGACGGTCATCGCCCAGATGAAGCAGGACGGCTCGAACTGGTCCGACAACGGTCTGGCCGCGCCCGGCGCCGTCCTCTTCCGTCAGGAGGCGGCCGTACAGGGCCTCACCGATCCCAAGATCGTGTGGCAGTGCACCAGCGCGTGCTACGACCAGCAGGCGATGTCGGCGGCCGGCGACGCGATGAACGGCGAATACGTCGACCTTGGGTTCCTGCCGTTCGCGGAGTCGAGCTCCAACAAGACGCTTGCGAGCTTCCTGAAGTACGTCGGCAAGGACAACGCGAACGCGTTCGCGGTCTACGGCTTCGAGGCAGTGCTCGCGTTCAAGGCGGCCGCGGCGAGCGCGAACAAGAGCGCCGACGGGCTCACGCGGGCGTCACTGCTCACCGCGCTCGAGGGCATCACCAGCTTCAACGCCGGCGGCATGGTCGGCACCGTGAACATCGGCGAGAAGGTGCCGTCGAGCTGCTTCATGCTCGTGCAGTGGAACAAGAACAAGTTCAGCCGGGTGTACCCGTCGAAGAAGGGGACCTTCGACTGCACGACCTCGAACCGCTACACGTTCCAGGCCGACCTCACGACGCCCTGAAGTCCGGGCTGCTGGCGCGGCGGACCCGCACGGGGACGGCCGACCAGCCGCTTCGGTCGTCACTCCCTCACGTCCCCCGGGCCCTTCAGATGCTGGGGTTGCGCTGGAAGGGCGCGACCATCTGGGCGAGGTAGCCGGCGTCGGGCATGCGGGGGCCGCCATATCCGGTCGGCTGCCGCCCGTCCTCCGGGACGAATGCCGTACCGAAGAGAAAGTCCACGAACGGAAACGCCGAGTAGTTCGTGTCCCAGGCGTCGGCATCGAGCGCGTGGTGCCATCCGTGCCACGAGGGACTCGGCAGGAACAAGTGCAGCAACGGCACACGCTTCCCGCTCCGGATGTTGGCGTGCCCGAACAGGCCGGCAGCCAAGAGGACGGTCCCCACCACACCCGCCCCACGCCAGCCGACGAGGCCCAGGGCAACGAGGGGCACCGCGTAACACGAGCTGTTCCACACCTGATCGAGCGGATGGGTTCGCACGCCGGTGAGCCAGTCCAGCTCCGTCATCGCGTGGTGTAGCGCGTGGAGACGCCAGAGCACCGGGAGCGCATGCGCCAGCCGGTGACCCCAGTAGCCTCCGATGAGCACGATGGCGACGGCGAGCAGCGATCGGGCCCACGGAGCTTGGCCCTCCACCGCGTCGCGGGCCGGACTCAGGGGAACGCTCAACAACGTCCCGAGGGTTGCCGTCGTCACGAACACGCCCGCGGCTGTCAACGGACCGGCGCAGGCGAAGTGCACGAGGTCGGTGGCGGAACCCCGGCGCCGGACCCTCAGCTCGTCTCGTCGGCGAAGGTGCTCGAGCGGAAGGAAGACCGCTGCCGCGGCGCCGCACAGGAGAACCACTCCCGGGGCGAGCACGATGCACACGGCGGTGAGAACCAGCGCGATCGCACTCGAGAGCACCCCGAGCACGCTCATCCTGGACTTTTCCGTCGCGCGCCCCGGTGACCGATGCATCCCGCCCTCCGTGATGCGTCTCGTCCCGCGAATATCGGCAGTCTTGGTCACTCTAAGTGACGCTTCGTGGCTCCCGCCACTCGCGTGGCGTCCGGTGGGTCCCTCCGACCGCGTCGGGGTCGCGGTGGCTTCGGGCCGGTCAGGCGTGGGCGCCGCCGTCGATGCGGAGGGCGGTGCCGGTCACGAAGCGGCCGTCGTCGGAGGCGAGCATGGCGATGACCGAGGCCACCACGTCGGGTGGCGCGAACCCCTCGGACACGATCGGCGCCATCTTCGAGAACAGCGACCAGTCGGCGTCGGCGGGGATCATCCCGCCGGTCGTCTCGGTGATGCCACTCTGGATGCTGCCGGGCGCGACCGCGGTGACGCGGATGCCGTGCTTGCCGTACTCGAGCGCGAGCGAGTGGGTCATGGCGTCGATCCCGCCCTTGCTCGCCGAGTATGCGGCCATGTAGGGGTGACCGAACGTGGCCGACGTGGAGCTGAAGTTCACGATGGCCGCATGGTCCGACTCCAGCAACGCGGGGATGGCGGCCCGGCACATGAGGAACGTGCCCGTGAGGTTGACGGTGATCACCTGGTTCCACACGTCGAGCGTGCACTGGTGGGTGTGCGCGGCACGCAGGATGCCGGCCGCGTTGACGAGCACGTCGAGCCCGCCGAGCCGGCCGACGGTGGCGTCGACCGATGTGCGCACCGCGGCCTCGTCGGAGATGTCGAGCACGCCGGTGGTGAGCCGGTTGCCGATCCCCTCGGCGTCGGCCAGCTCGGCTGTGCCCACCAGCCCCATCTCGTCGACGTCGACCGTGTGCACCGTGGCCGCCTCCCGGAGCAGGCGCAACACGGTGGCGCGGCCGATGCCGGAGCTACCACCGGTGACGATGACTCGGCGGTCCTGGAATCGTTCCACTGCTTCTCCTCGGTCGGTTCGAACAGGGCCTAGGCGTCGTCGGGGAGCTCGGGGGCCCACGCCGAGCCGTTGATGTGGGTGCCACCGCCGACGAACAGCGTGTTGCCGGTCATCCAGCGGCAGTCCTCGCTGGCGAGGAACACGCGCGACCGGCGCGATGTCGTGCTCCGGGTCGCCGAGTCGCCCCATGGGGATCGAGGCCTTCGCCTGGGCTTCCAGCTCGGGATGCTCGGCGAACACCGCACGCGCTGCGCCGGTGAGCGCGCCGGGGCAGATCACGTTCGCGACGACCCCGGTGGGTGCCCACTCACGCGCCGCCGAGCGCGTCAAGGTGCGGAGCGCTTCCTTGGCGGTGTTGTAGTCCGCGGTGCCCATGTGCGCGTTCACGCCGTTGAGCGAACAGATGTTGATGATGCGCCCGTACCCCTGGGCTTTCATGATCGGGAAGGCGGTCTGCATCGCCCACATCGGGCCGAGGAACCCGACCCGCAACGCGTGGTCCATCGCGCCGTCCGTCTTGTACTCGACGCGTCCGAGGCTGCCGCCGCCCCACGCGTTGTTCACGAGGATGTCGACGGTGCCGAAGCGATCGACCGCCGCCGCGATCATCGCGAGGTTGTCTTCCTTCGCGCCCACGTCGGTCTGGACGTAGTGGGCGTCGGCGCCGAAGTCGGTGGTCAGCTCCTCGACGACGGCCGGACCGGACGACTCGCTGAGCTCCGCGACCACGACTTTCGCGCCCTCGCTCGCGAAGCGCCGGGCCATGCCGCGCCCGATGCCGTCGCCCGCGCCGGTGATGACGGCGACCCGATCCTGCAGCTTTCCCACGAAGACCTCCGGATTCGTCGAACCCTCTTCTAGCATTCACCGGATGATCGAGACCCTGCGGTCGGTGATGAGGTTCCGCCGTTTCGCCATGGACCCGGTGACGCGCCGGCTCGCCAAGGCGGCGAACGTCGCCGACCTCCGGCGCATGGCGCGTCGACGGCTCCCGCGTGGGGTCTTCGACTACATCGACGGCGGCGCCGAGGACGAACGCACGATGGCCGACAACTCGGCGGCCTTCGCCCGCATCCAGTTCCGCCCTCGCGTGCTCCGTGGAGTGGGGGAGCCCGACCCGTCCACCACCCTGCTCGGCCGGCCGCTCCCGATCCCCCTCGTCCTCGCGCCCACGGGGTTCACCCGGATCGCGGACCCGGAGGGCGAGCTCGCCGTCGCCCGCGCCGCCGCGCGCGCCGGGCTCCCGTACACCCTCAGCACCCTGGGGACCCGGTCCATCGAAGAGGTCGCCGAGGTGAGCGACGGCCGCAAGTGGTTCCAGCTCTACATGTTCCGCGATCGTGGCCTGGTCGAGGAGATGGTGAAGCGCGCCGCCGGTGCGGGGTTCGAAGCGCTCGTCTTCACCGTCGACCTCACCGTGCACGGGCGACGCGAGCGCGACGTGCGCCGGGGCTTCGAGCTCCCGCCCAAGATCGGGCTGGAGACCCTGCTCGACGGCGCGATCCACCCGGGCTGGACGTGGAGCTTCGTGCGGGGCGAGCCCATCCGGTTCGCCAACGTCGCCGGGCAGCACGTCGGCGACGGCTCGACCGCGATCTCGCTCGCCGAGTACATCCACGAGCAGATGGATCCGGGGCTCACCTGGCGCGACGCCGAGTGGCTGCGGTCGATCTGGGACGGTCCCATCGTGGTCAAGGGGATCCAGACCGTCGAGGACGCGTGCATCGCCGCCGACGAGGGGATCGACGCCATCGCGCTGTCCAACCACGGCGGGCGCCAACTCGACTCCGCGCCCGCGATCGCCGAGCTGGTCGCTCCCGTCGCCGACGCGGTCGGGGACCGCATCGAGATCATCTGCGACGGGGGGGTGCGCCGCGGCAGCGACATCGTGAAGGCGGTCGCACTCGGCGCCCGTGCGTGCATGGCCGGGCGCGCTGACCTCTACGGCCTGGGGGCGGCGGGGGAGCAGGGCGTCGACCACGTGCTCTCGATGTTCGATGCCGACATCCGGCGCATCATGGCGCTCCTCGGCGCGCGGGACGTCTCGGAGCTCGATCGCGCCCTCGTCGTTCAACGCCCGGGAAGCGTCCCGCCGTCGACGGTATAGAGCTGGCCAGTGATCCACGACCCCTGCTCCGAGCAGAGGTAGACGGTCATCCAGGCGACGTCCTCACCGCGGCCGGCGCGTCCCAGCGGGATCCGGCGGGCGACCAGTTCGTCGAACACCTCGCCGCGCGGGATGTCGTCGAGCCGGTAGGTGTCGATGATTCCCGGACAGATGGCGTTCACCCGGATGCCGTCGGCCCCGAGCTCACCGGACATCGCGCACGTCAACGCGTGGATCCCGGCCTTCGACGCGGCGTATGCGGCGGTGCGCGCCGCCATCATCTTCCCGCCGATGGACGAGATGTTCACGATGCTCCCGCCCTCGCCCTGCTCGACCAACCGCCGGCCGAACGCCCGGCTCATGTAGAAGGTGCCGTTGAGGTTCACGTCGATCACCGTGCGCCACTGGTCGACGGCGAGGTCGACGACGGGGACGCGGTCGTCGCCGCGTGCGGCGCCTGCGTTGTTGACGATGATGTCGACGCGGCCGAGCTCGTCGACCACGTGTCGCGCGAGCGCATCGACCGCGTCCGCGTCGAGACGTCGCTCACGACCGGAAGCGCGCGCCGGCCGAGCGCCCGTACCTCGTCGGCCACGGAGTCGATGTCCCGCCAGCCTGCCGCCTTCTCGTCGTCGGGGTAGCGCTCGGGAGCGCGCCCGGTGCCGGTGAGCACCACGTCGCATCCGGCGCGCGCCAACTCGACGGCGATCGGCCGTCCGATGGAGCGCATGCGCCCGGCTCCCGTGACGACCGCGACCTTGTCGTCGAGCCCGGTGAGGAGAAGTCCGCTCATTCCCGGAGTCTGGCAGAGTCCGCCGGCCGAACGCGTGGGCGGGATAGCGTCCCGTCCGATTCGGCGATGAGGCCGCAGCACGACGTGCACCGGGGGGCGGAGATGACCGGGGTGGCGGAAGGTCGCGGGGAACGGGCTGCATCGCCGATGACGAGGTGGCTGAAGCTGGTCGCGGTCGTCATCATGCTGGCGGGGCTGCTGTTCGGCTACGACCAGGGTGTCATCAGCGGCGCGCTCACCGGCATCAAGAAGGACTTCAGCGTCGGCACGCTGGCCATCGAGATCATCACGAGCTGGGTGACGCTCGGCGCGCTCGCGGGCGCGCTCGTCGCCGGCGTGCTCGCCGATCGGCTCGGCCGGCGGAAGGCAGTCTTGTGGGCTGCGCTGCTGTTCATCGTCGGCGCGGCGATCGAGGCGCTGGCCCCGGGCCTGGCCGTGCTCGTCGCAGGTCGACTGATCGTCGGCTTCGGCGTCGGCGTGGCTTCTGTCGCGGCACCGCTCTACGCGGCTGAGATGGCGCCGGCGCACCTGCGCGGCCGGTTCGTCTCGATGTACCAGCTCGCCATCACCATCGGGATCTTCGTCGCGTACCTCGTCGACCAGTTCCTGTCGTCGGGTGACTGGTGGCGGCTCATGCTCGGTCTGTCGGCGGTGCCGGGCGCTCTCCTCCTCCTCGCGATGTGGCCGCTGCCCGACTCGCCCGTCTGGTACGAGAGGAAGGGTCGACGCGGCGACGCGACCGACGCGCTCACGAAGGTGCGACCCGACGAAGACGTCGCCGAGAACCTCGCGACCATCGACGCGAACCTCGCGGAGAGCCAGGCGTCGTGGCGCGAGGTGTTCTCGCCGCAGTGGCGCGCTCCGCTCGTGATCGGTGTTGGTCTGGCGCTCTTCCAGCAGCTCACCGGGATCAATGCCGTGATCTACTACGCCGACAACATCTTCGCGGCCGCCGGGTTCTCCAGCGCCGGGTCGCAGACCGCGGCGACGACCTGGACCATCGGTGCGGTGAACGTGTTGCTCACGTTCGTGGCGGTGGCGTGGGTCGACAAGCTCGGTCGGCGACCATTGCTGCTCACCGGCCTGGTCGGGATGGGGATCGCGCTCTCGACGATCGCGATCTGCTTCGCCGACCTGCACCATGTCACCGTCAACTCCGCGGCGGCGACGAACACGCCGAGCGACACCGGCGTGATCATGCTCGGAGCCATGATGCTGTTCATCGGAAGCTTCGCGTTCTCGCTCGGACCCGTGGTGTGGACGGTGATCAACGAGATCTACCCGAGCAGCGTCCGTGGTCGGGGGGTCGCGGTGGCCACCGCCGCGAATTGGGGTGCCGCGTGGTTGGTCACCCAGTTCTTCCTGAGCCTCACCGATTTGCTCGGCGAGTCGGGGACCTTCGGGCTCTTCGCCTTCATGTGCGCGGTCGCGTTCGTGTTCGTGTGGAGGGTGCTCCCCGAGACGAAGGGCCGCACGCTCGACGAGATCCAGCAGATGTGGGTGAGGCGGCACGAGAAATCCCGCGCCTGAACACGCGGTCGGCTGGCACGATGATGCGATGCCGGACGCGCTCAGGACCACCGACCGGACGACGCTGCGCCGCCAGGCGGAGCGCGCGCTCCTCGACCGCACCCTCGTCGACGCCATCGTCGACGAGGCATACGTCGCGCACGTCGGCTTCGTCGTCGACGGGCTGCCACGCGTGCTGCCGATGACCTACGGGCGCGACGGCGACGTGCTCTACCTGCACGGAGCGGTGGCCAACGAGATGCTGCGGGCATCGGCCGACACCGAGATCTGCGTGACCATCACCCTGCTCGATGGCCTCGTGCTGGCACGCGCGGCGATGCACCACTCGATGAACTACCGGTGCGTGGTCCTCTTCGGGGTGGCGACCAAGGTCACCGACGCCGCCGAGAAGCGGCGCGCCTTCGACGTCATCGTCGACCACTCGATCCCGGGCCGCAGCGCGCTGGCCCGGCCCGCCAACGCCGCCGAGGTGCGGGCAACGCTCGTGCTGCGCCTCCCCATCGACGAGGGCTCGGCGAAGGTCCGCCGCGGCGGACCGATCGACGACGCTGACGACCTCGACCTGCCGGTGTGGGCGGGCGAGGTGCCCATCGACATGGTCGCGGGCGAGCCGGCGCAGGACGAGGCGCAGACCGGGGCGGTGCTGGCCGCGCCGGCCGTGCCGGCCCGCGGCGCGTCGCACCACGGTCTCACGCGAGACTGGCCCGAGCGTCCGGAAAGAACCGAGGGGGTCACGTCATGATCGAACTGCTGGAGGGCATGCCTGAAGGAGTTGTCGGGATCGAAGCCGTCGGCGAGGTCAGCGCGCACGACTACGAGACCGTGCTGATCCCCGCGTTCGAGGCGGCGCGCACAGGGCACGAGCACGTGCGGGTCGTGTTCGTCGCCGGCGAGCGGTTCGAGGGATTCGCCGCCGGCGCGCTCTGGGACGACACGAAGTACGGCTTCTCGCACCTCAGGGGTTGGGGACGAGTGGCCCTGGTCACCGACGTCGACTGGATGCGCCACCTCACGCACGCGTTCAGCTGGTTGATCCCGGGGGGGATGCGGGTGTTCGCGGTCGCGGATCTCGAGGCGGCCAAGACGTGGGTGAGTGGTTGAACCCGATCGAGATGATCAACGCGGTCACGCTGGTGACCGCGGACATGGGCACGTCGTTCGCGTTCTACGATGCGCTCGGGTTCGTCGTGGTGGCGGGTGGACCCGATACCGCCTTCACGACCTACTCCGCCGGTGCAGGCTTCCTGAACGTCCAGTACGACCCGCAGCACGCGCCGGTCAGGTCCATCTGGGGCAGGGTGATCTTCTGGGTGGTCGACGTCGACGCGCTGTACGCACAAGCGCGTGAGCACGGGTACGAACCCGAGACCGTGCCGGCGGACGCGCCCTGGGGTGAGCGCTACTTCCACCTGCGCGATCCCGACGGCCACGAGCTGAGCTTCGCTGCGCCCGTCATGACGGGCGGGCGGTCAACCGCCCGTGAGCTCGAGGGCCATCGCGGCGAGAGTCGAGACGGTCTCGGTGGTTCGGGCGGCACGAACGGGATCCGCCGCCGCCATCCGCTTCACCGCGCCCTGCGAGATCACGGCGAGCTTGTAGGTCGCGAGCGCTCGGTAGAAGTCGATCCGGCCGAGATCGGTGCCGCTGGTGGTCGCGTACCGGTCGAGCAGCGTGTCCACGTCGGGGAACCCGGGGTTGGCCCGGTGCGCCTGCGGGCGGCGTGAGCGCCACATGATCTCGCCGACGTCACCCCAGTAGACCGCCACCATGCCGACGTCGGTGAGCGGATCACCGAGGGTCGACATCTCCCAGTCGAGGATCGCCTGCATGCGCGTCGGGTCGTCGGTGCGCCACATCGTGTTGTTGAAGCTGTAGTCGCCGTGCACGATCCCGTGGCGGCGCTCGGCGGGGACCGACCGAGCGAGTCGCGCACCGACCTCGTCGATGGCGGGCATCTCGACGGTCTTGGACTTCTCCCACTGCGTCTGCCAGCGCGCCACCTGTCGGGTGAGATATCCGGCCGGCCGGCCGAAGTCGCCCAGACCGACGGTCTCGGGATCCACCGCGTGGAGTCGTGCCAGCACGTCGACCAGCTCGTACGACGCGCGCAGTCCCTGATCCTCGGCGAGATCGGCCACCGCGTCGACGTCGTCGTAGACCACGCCGTCGAGGCGCTGCATCAGGTAGAAGGGAGCGCCGATCACCGCGGTGTCGGTGCACTCGGCGACCTGCGGCGCCACGGGCACGTCGGTCGCCTCCAGCGCCGCCTGCACCCGGTGCTCACGGCCCATGTCGTGAGCGGTCGCGAGCACATGGCTCGTGGGAGGTCGGCGCAACACCCAGTCGTGTCTGCCGTCGCGCACGCGGAACGTGAGGTTCGAGGAACCGCCCGCGAGTTGCGTGACCTCGACCCGTCCGCTCGTCCCGGGCACCTGCTCGGCGATCCACGCGCCGAGCCGGTCGGGCGGGACGGCAGCGGCAACGTCGACCGGGGTGGTCTGCTCGGCGGCCATCAGAAGTTGGCCGCCTCGTTGTCGAGGTACTCGGCGAACCGGGCGCGCAGCTCCGCCTTGCGGCTGGGCACGTGCCGGCTGGGCCAGCCTTCGACCGGCTTGTACGCCTTGGCCCGCTTGTTGGCGACGAACGACTTGTGAACCTCGTCGGCGCCGTCGGCGATGCGGAACTGGCGGGCGGACACGTACATGGTGGCGAGGGGCAGGTCGGTCGACCAGCCGAGCGCGCCGTGGACCTGGATGGCCCGGTCGATCACGTCGTGGAGCACCCGGGCGCCCCAGAACTTGAGCTCGGCGATCTCGACCCGAGCCTTCGACGCGCCCTCGTTGTCCCACACCCACGCGCTGTGCAACGCCATGAGCCGCAAGGCCCGGATGTCGCCCGACGACTCGGCGATCATCTCCTGGATCATCTGCTTCTCGATGAGCAGCTCACCCTTCGTGCTCCGGCTGATCGCCCGTTCGCACATCATGTCGAAGGCCGCGTTGCACTGGCCGACCCACCGCATCGCATGGTGGATGCGGCCGCCGTTCAGGCGCTTCTGGGCGAGCACGAACCCGTCGCCCTCGTCGCCGACGCGATTGGCCACCGGCACCCGGCAGTCGCGGAGGAAGATCTCGGCGTGCCCTCCCGACCGGAAGTGACCCGGGTACGGGTGGTGCATGTTGAACACGTCGCGCGCGATCTCGAGCCCGGGCGTGCCCTTCGGGATGATGAAGAACGACGCCGCCTTGTGCGGCGGGTTGTCGGGGTTGGTGACCGCCATCAGGAGGATGAAGTCGGCCTTGGACGCGTTCGACGCGAACCACTTGTGGCCGTTGATCACGTACTCGTCGCCGTCGCGCTCGGCGTGCGTCGCGATCATGGTCGGGTCGCTGCCCGAGAAGTGCGGCTCGGTGAGCGAGAAGCACGACGTGATCTCGCCGCGGAGCAGGGGCTCGAGCCACTGCTTCTTCTGCTCGTCGGTGCCGCCGATGGCGATGAGCTCACTGTTGCCGGAGTCGGGTGCCTGGTTGCCGAACACCACCGGCGCCGGCCCACAGCGCCCGAGGATCTCGTGCATCAAGGCGAGCTTCACCTGGCCGTAGCCCTGGCCTCCGAGCTCGGGATCGAGGTGGCACGCCCAGAGCCCGCGGACCTTGACCTGCTCTTGGAGCGGCGCGATGGCGCGCTTCCAGCTCGCGTCGGTCATGTCGTCGTAGAACAGCGACAGCGGCTCGATCTCCTCGTCGACCAATCGCCGCATCCATTCCAGTTGCGCCGCGAATTCCGGGTCGGTCGAGAAATCCCAGGCCATGAGGCGGAGTATAAGGTCGGCCCGTGGGGCAGCTCCTCGGCCGAGTGGCCGTGATCACGGGCGGCGGCCGGGGTATCGGCCGGGCCCTCGCGCTCCGTTTCGCGCGTGAGGGCGCGACGGTCGTGGTGTCGTCCCGTACGGCGGCCGACCTCGACGCGGTGGTCGAACGGGTGGCGGCGAACGGCGGAGCAACCGGGCTCGCGGTGGTCGCCGACGCGTGCCGACCGCGCCGACGCCCGCCGTCCCGTGACCGAGGCGCTCGGGCGGTTCGGCCGGGTCGACATCCTGGTGAACAACGTGGGTGGATCGGTTGGTCGCAACCATGATCCGTTCACGGGTGACGACGAGAGCTTCGAGCGCACGCTCGCCTTGAACCTCACGTCGGCGTGGTGGACGACGCGCGCCGCGCTCCCCGTCATGCGGGAACAACAGTGGGGGCGCATCGTCAACATCGGGTCCGGCGCCTCCAAGCGCGTGGCCGGCAGCTTGGCCTACACCACCGCCAAGCACGCGCTCATCGGGTTCACCCGCCAGCTGGCGATGGCGACGGGCACCGAGGGCATCACCGTCAACTGCCTGTGCCCGGGCTGGACGAACACGTCGCTGCTCGACTTCGAGCAGGTCGCACGGCGGGCGGGCTCGACCGTCGATGAGGCGGTGGCGACCGCGGAGCGGGACAACGCGCAGCACCGGGTCCTCGAACCCGAGGAGCTGGCCGGGATGGCCACGCTGTTGGT
Source organism: uncultured Actinomycetes bacterium (assembly GCA_963750045.1). Lineage (GTDB taxonomy): Bacteria > Actinomycetota > Acidimicrobiia > IMCC26256 > DASPTH01 > DASUAS01. The sequence goes on from CAVVPD010000008.1 coordinate 164,628, forward strand.
CTCCGACGAGGGTGCCGGCATCACCGGTCAGGTGATCAGCGTCGACGGCGGGTATCGGATCTGACCCCTCCGCACCGCGTAAGGTACGCCGCCAATGGCACCGGATCGCACCTACATCACCCCTGCGATGCGCGACGTCGTCGGCCTCGAGCTGCGGCGGGGCACGTCGTTCCCCATCACCGACTCCGACATCCGGCGTTGGGCGCTCGCCGTCTACTACCCCGAGCCCGCTCCACGGTTGTTCTGGGACGCCGCGTACGCGGCGGGCACCTCCCACGGCGGCATCGTCGCCCCGGAGGAGTTCAATCCCTTCGCGTGGATGACGCAGCCCGACCCCGACGAGCCCGCGAAGCCGCGGGTGCCGCTCGGGTTCGTGTCGCCCGAGGAGACGCTCGGGCTGCCGCGGCCCGAGACCACGTCGTTGATCAACGGTGGGACCGAGGTCGACTACGGCGTGCGCATGCGCCCGGGCGACGTCATCACCTCGGTGTCACGCCTGGCCGGCTACTCCGAACGAGAGGGACGTCTCGGTCTCATGCTGTTCACCACCAGTGAAGACACCTGGACCAATCAGCGGGACGAGACGGTCAAGACGTCGCGCAGCACGCTGATCCGGTACTGACATGGCCGTCGACTCGGGAACCGTCACCGTGGGCACCGAGCTCCCGCCGTTCGTGCGCACCACCGACTTCCACAACTGGAACCGGTATGCCGCGGTGAACGACGAGTTCGTGCCCATCCACATGGACGACGAAGCCGGGCGCGCCCAGGGCTTTGCCGGCGCGTTCGGCATGGGCAACCTCTTGTGGTCCTACCTGCACGACATGCTGCGCGAGTGGATGGGCGACGACGGCCGCATCCTGTCGATGTCCTGCAGCTTCCGCGCCCCCAACAACCGGGGGATGACGATCGAGGCCCGGGGGACGGTGGTCGGTGTGCGCGAGGAGGACGGCAACACGCTGGTCGACGTCGAGCTGGCGGTGGTCGACCACGACGCGCCCGACACCGTGTTGGTGCCCGCCACCGCGACCGTGGCGTTGCCCTGACCGGCGCGTCTGCACCTACGGCAGCACGAGGACCTTGCGCTGGTCCTTGGCCTCGGTGAGCTCGCGGAAGGCGTCGTTGACGCCGTCGAGCCCGATCCGTCGGGTGACGAACGGTTCGGCGTCGACGGTGCCGCGGCCCAACGCGTCGACCACATACGCGAACTCGCGTCGCGTGTAGTAGACGACGAAGTCCATCGACAGCTCGTGGAGCACCGCCATGATCGGCACGTAGGGATCGGGCTTGGTGCACACCCCGGCGATCACGACCCGCCCGTGCAACGCGGCGGCGCGTACACACACGTCGGTCATGCCGGGCAGGCCGACGCACTCGAACACGACGTCGTAGCGTCGCTCGATCGGCTCCGTCGTCGGGTCGAGTGTGCGCGTCGCGCCGAACGACTCCGCCGCGGCGCGACGTACCGCCGATGGATCGGAGACGACCAGTTCGGCGACGCCCGCCTGGGCCACCCAGCTGATGACCGAGAGGCCCACAGGGCCGGCGCCGACCACGAGCACGCGGTCGCCGGCGCGTGGCCGCGCGCGTTCGACGGCATGGAGCCCGACGGCGAGCGGCTCGACCAGCGCGCCCAGCGAGGGATCGAGCGACTCGGGCAGCGCGACGGTCTCGCGGGCATCGACCCGCACGAATTCGGCGAAGGCGCCGGGGCTGCCGCCCACACCGACCAGATCCGCCTCGGCGCAATGCGCCGGCTCACCGTTGACGCACGGCGCGCAGTGCCCGCACCCGATGATGGGCAGGGCGGTGACGTGCCGGCCGACGTGCCACTCAGGCGCCGCGTCCGCGCCGGCCGCCACGACCTCGCCACAGAACTCGTGGCCCATCACCAGCCCGGCGGGCATCGAAGGCCGCAGCTTGAGGTCGGAGCCGCAGATGCCGCACGCGGCGACCCGCAGGACGAGCTCGCCCGGGCCCGGTGAGGGATCGGGCAGGTCCGCCACCTCGAGGTCGTTGCTCTCGTTCAGCACAGCAGCACGCATGCCACGATGCTAGAGCCGTAGGCTCCGGAGATGGCCGGGCTCCCCGTGTTCGTCGACGGCATCGACTTCGGTGAAGGACCGCGCTGGCACGACGGCCGGCTCTGGTTCTCGGACTTCCACCAGCACACCGTGTCGTCGGTCGGGCCCGACGGTGTGCGGCGGGTCGAGCTCGAGCTCGCCGACTTCCCGAGCGGTCTCGGTTGGTTGCCGGACGGTCGCCTCCTCGCGGTGGCCATGCAGTCCCGCCGCGTGTTGCGGGTCGAGCCCGACGGCACGGTCGCCGTCCATGCCGACCTCTCTGCTGTCGCGACCGGCCGCTGCAACGACATGGTCGTCGCCGTCGATGGGACCGCCTACGTCGGCAACTTCGGCTTCGAGCTCGGCTCGCCCAGGCAACCGGCGGCGTTGGCGAGGGTGCGGCCCACCGGTGAGGTCGACGTTGCCGCCGACGGTCTCGAGTTCCCCAACGGCTCCGTGATCACCCCCGACGGCGCCACGTTGATCGTCGGCGAGACGTTCGGGAAGCGCGCGACCGCGTTTACGATCGCGGCCGACGGAAGCCTACGTGGTCGGCGCCTCTGGGCCGACCTCGGCGACGTGCTCCCGGACGGGTGCAGCCTGGACGCAGAAGGTGCGATCTGGTTCGCCGACGCGGACGGGACGGAGGTGGTGCGAGTGCGCGAAGGCGGCGAGATCACCGACCGGGTCGAAGTGGGTCAACGGACGTTCGCGTGCGCGCTCGGCGGCGACGACGGTCGCACCCTCTACGTGGTCGCCGCCGAGAGCGCACGCGACAAGGACACCGTGGGGACAGCCACCGGCACCATCCGGACGCTGCGGGTCGACGTGCCCCACGCGGGACTTCCGTGACCCGGGGGCTCGACCGATGACCTCCGATCCGGCGCCCGGCCTCGGCGGCCACGATGTGGAGGAGGTGACGCTGGTCGCCCGGGGGATCGCCACGGCCGTGGCACCCGAAACCGGTGTGACCGACGTCCAGGCGCAGCTGCTGGAAGCGATCGCGAGCGCCCTCACCGGATTCTCGCTCGACTACCGGTCGCTCGACCCGCTCGGACCCGACGAGCTCGCGGGCGTTTTGGCCGGGCGTGATCTCGGCTACCGGCAGCGGATCGTCCATCACATGGTGCTCGGCGAGCTCGTCTTGCGGCCGATCCCGACGGTGGTCGCGCACCGTGTTGCCGTGTACGCGGAGGCGCTGGGCGTGAAGGACGACTTCGTGCGCGTGGCGCGCCGGTACGCGCAGGGCGCGTACGGGCTGGCGTGGATGGATCTCCAGCGCAGCGGCTTCGTCGAGCACGTGCGCGATGCGGCGGAGGAGGAGTCCCGGGCAGTTCCTGCGCCGGCACCGTTCGAGCCGGCGCAGCTCGACCCCGAGCTCGCGGCACGGTGGCGCGCCTTCGAGGACCTTCCCGCGGAGACGCTCGGGCGTTGCGTCTGGGAGATGTACGACGGCCGAGGCTTCGAGTTGCCCGGGACGTCCGGCGGTGCCCCGAAGTACCTCGCGCAGCACGACTTCGTGCACGTGCTCGGCGAGTACGGCACGAACCTGAAGGGCGAGCTGGAGGTCTTCGCGTTCATCGGGCGTGCCGATCCGGACCCGAAGGGCTTCGCATGGTTGGCCACGTTGACCGGCCTCTTCGAGACGGGCTACATCACCAGCACCGGCTTCTTCGATCGCGACGTGCGCCAACCAGTCATGCAAGCGCCCGGAATGCAGCTGCGGGTCGCCGACGGGATCCGGCGGGGCAAGGTCGTGTGCGAGCGATACGGAGTCGATCTCTTCGAGGTCGATTTCTACGGCTTCGCCGACCGGCCCGTCGACGAGGTCCGCGAGGTGCTCGGCGTCCCGCCCAAGTCGTCCGCGGCGATCGAGCGCGGGTTCCGTCGGCCCCTTCGACCTCGCAGGCATGTCCGAGACCCAACGCCGGGTCGTTGCGCAACGTCGAGGAGAGAGCACGTGAACCAGAACTTCACCCAGACGATCACCGTGCGCTGCGCCGACCCCGCACCGCTTGTCGCGTTGCTCGCACAGTGGGATGTCGATCAGGCGACCAGCGACATCATGGGCTACATGGGGACGCGCCTGCTCGCCGATCGTGAGCACCCGGGCTGCTACCTCATCGTCGCCGATTTCGGCGTCGTCGATCCCGACGTGTCGGCAGCCGACGAAGCCGTACGCAACAACGCGCGGCCCGAAACCCAGGCGTGGGCGGCGCGCCTCATCGAGGTGATCGACGGTCAACCGGAATACCACCATCACGACGAGCTGTACCGTACCGATCGATGACGCGGGGGAACCTCGACATGGACCAGATCGCGTACGCCCGGGCGGACCAGACGCACGTCGCGTACCGGGTGATCGGCGAACCCGGACGGGTCGACGTGGTCATGGTGACCGGAGCGCTCTTCCCGCTCGAGTTGCTCGCCGAAGATCGTGTCGCCTCTCGATTCATTGCCGGCCTCGCAGCTCTCGGTCGTCTGGTGGTGTTCGACAAGCGGGGCGTGGGGTTGTCCGACCCGATGACGGACTGGACACGCGGCGCGCAGGACCAATGGGCCGAGGATCTTCTTGCTGTCGTCGACGCCGCGGGCCTCCACCACCCGGTCGTCGTGTCGTGGGAGCCGATGGGCGTCGCTCGATTCGCGGCAGCGGCGCGCCCCGACCTCTTCTCGGCGATGGTCCTGGTGAACCCGGCGCAGTACACCCGCCGCTTCCTGGAGTTGTTGACGGCGACCGGTGGCGAGGCCGTGCCGACCCGATCGATGGAAGAGCTCGCGTTCCCGAGTCGGATCAAGGACGAAGACTTCGTCGCGTGGCTGTCGCGGTCCGGTCGAGCCGGGGCGAGCCCGATGTCGGCGTCGCGCATCTGGCCGCACCTGCTCGACTATCCGGGTTCCCTGACGCCCGCGGGGATCGCGACGCGCACGCTGGTGCTCCACAACGCCGACTGCATGGAACCGGAAGTGGCGGTTCGCGGCAGTCGCCGCGGCGATCCCGGGGGCCACGTTGGTGCAGGTCGGGGGCGTTGACGTCTACCCGGTCGCCGGCGATGTCGACCTGTTGACCAGAGAGATCGCCGAGTTCGTGACCGGCGCGCCGTCGGCGTTGACGCCACTGCGCCACATCTCGGCGGTGCTGTTCACTGATCTTGTCGACTCGACCCAGCGGGCCGTCGACGAGGGCGACGCGCAGTCGGCGCGATCTCCTCGACATCCACGATCGGACGGTCCAGCAATGTGTGCGCCACCACGGTGGACGGGTCGTGAAGTACACCGGAGACGGAGTCCTGGCGCTCATGCCTTCGGCGACGGGCGCCTTGGAGACGGCCCAGGCCATCGAGGCTCATCTGGCGGAGCAGGGACTACGGGTCCGTGTGGGGATCCACGTGGGGGATGTCGACGTGCGTGGTGACGACGTGTCCGGGTTGGCGGTCAACATCGCGGCGAGGATCCTGAGCCATGCCGAGCCGGGCGAAACACTCGTCTCCGAGGCGACTCGCCAAGCCATGCTCGGCTCCGGCCACCGCTTCGACGACGTCGGCACGACCCGACTCAAGGGGCTGCCCGAGGAATGGACGCTCCACCGCTGGCGGGCACCGGACCAGGTCGAGTTCGCCCGCTGATCTCCATCGCCATCCCGGCTCAGGCCAGATCGAGTCCCAGCGCGCGACGCATGACGGTGAAACGCTCGGCAGACTCCCTGCGGGTGACGGCAGCACCGGTGACGATGCCCGAACCGTGGAACGTGCCCGGGAACGAGTGCAGCTCGACGGAGACTCCGGCTTCGAGCAGCCGGAGCGCGTAGCCGATGCCCTCGTCGCGCAGCGGGTCGTACTCCATCGTCGACACGTACGCAGGCGGGAGCCCGGTGAGATCCTCCGCCCGCGCGGGTGACGCGTAGGGCGACACGTCGCCGCCGTGGGCATCGCCGAGGTACCACTCCCAGCTCTTCTCCGCAGCCGGTCGTGACCACATTGGCGTGTCGGTGAAGCGCCGCATGCTGGTGGTCTCGAGCCGGTCGTCGAGCTCGGGCACGCCGAGGTACTGGAAGCACAGCGCGGGGCCGCCCCGGTCGCGGGCGAGGAGCGCGAGCCCGGCGGCGAGGCCACCCCCGGCGCTGCTGCCGGTGACCGCGACGCGCGCCGGCGTCGACCCCGAGCGCGTCGGCCTGCTCGTGGAGCCACACCAGCGCGGCGTAGCAGTCTTCGAGCCCGGCCGGGAACGGGTGCTCGGGCGCAAGCCGGTAGTCGACCGACACGACGACGACGCCGAGCTCGCGGGCGAGCGCGGCGGAACCGCTGTGCTCCGAATCGATGCTGCCGACGAAGAACCCGCCCCCGTGGATGTAGAGCACCGCGGGCACGGTTCCGGTCGCCCCCCGGGGCGAGTACACCCGCACGGTGACATCGGGCTCCCCTTGGGGCCCCGGAACCGACCGGTCGTCGATCGTCAGGGTGGACACGTCGACGTTCGCGCTGAGGGCGTCGAGATACTCGCGTGAACGCTCCCGGGCGGTGACCGCGTCCGTCGGCGCCGGTTGCACGGTGAGCGCGGCGAACTCGGACAGCTCGGGGTCGAAGGCGTAGGCGGATCCGGCAGTCGTCTGGTCAGGCATGACCGGGATCGTAGGGGGAAGCGGGGGAGCGCCGCCTCTGCTGGGTCAGTCGTTGACGTCGAGCATGCGGCCGGGCAGCGCCCCGGTGAGCTCGCCACCTTGCTGCACCGGCACGCCGTCGACGATCGTGGCGCGGTAGCCGCCCTCCGGTCGCCGGAACCGCTTGGCGCCATCCGGCAGGTCGGCGACGAACACGTCGTCGTCCCAGTGCAGCTCATCGAGCGCGAACACGACGAGGTCGGCTGCCGCGCCCTCGGCGACCACGCCCCGGTCGTGGAACCCGAACGCGTCGGCCTGGCGGCCGGTGAGCTCGTAGATGGCCCGCTCGAGGGTGAGGTCGCCACGCTCGCGTACGTCGCGCGTGAGCAGCAGTGTGGTGTCGCCCGAGGCGCAGAGCATCTGCACGTGGGCACCGGCGTCGGAGGAGCTGATGAGCACGTTGTCGTCGACGAGACCGCTCGCCACCCGGTCGGGGTTGGCGTTGGCGACGCCGACCGCGACGATGCCCGGCGCGCAGTCGTTGGCGAGCGCGAGGTCGGCGAGCACGTCCGAGGGGTGACCGCCACGCGCGGCGACAAGGTCGGCGAGCGACCTGCCCAGCCACTTCTCGTCTTCGGGATTGGTGACCTCGACGATGCGCACCCGCTCGATCCGGGTGTTCGGGAACATCGACTTGTCGATCGCATCCCACTCGGTGCGGGCGCGGGCCCGCCATCCGGGGTCGCCGAGCAGCGCGCGCTTGGCGTCGGCGCCTTCGGCCTGGATCACCCGGTGCCAGCCCTCGACGAAGCGCATGAACATCATGCTGCTGTCCCAGTTGACCCGGAAGTCCACCGTCCGGGGTGAGAGCTGCGGCCAGATCTTCACCCCCTGGTCGTGGTACCGCTGCGTCAGGGTGAGCCACTCCTGCATGCGCGTGCTGCCGTCGGTGGCGGTGAATCCGGTCCAGGTGAGCGGGATGCCGCGTGGGCCGCAGCGACTCGCCAACCGGTCCATCCCCACCTCGGGTTCCGGACCGGTGAGATCGGGCACGAACTCGACCAGGCCGCGACCCGCGTCGGGCGAGCACGTCGAGCAGCACGTCGAACTCGGCGTCGTCGGCGTTGCGCGACGGCACGGGCCGGCCGCGACGGTCTTCGTCGAAGAACGACGTCGACAACCCCCATGCGCCCGCAGCCATCGCGGCATCGAGGATGTCGGCCATGCGGGCACACTCCTCGGGGGTCGCGGCCCGATCCCACGCATCGTCACCCATGACGACGAGGCGGAGCGGCGAGTGGCCCATGAGGGCCGCGATGTTCAACCCCGCACCGCGAGCGTCGACGGTGTCGCGGTAGCCGGCGTAGTCGTGCCACGTCCACGGCACGTGGTTGACGAGCGCGTCGGGCGGCACGTCTTCCACGAACGAGAACATGTCGGCGATCGGGCCGCGCTGCTCGTCGGTCACCGGGAACAGCGAGAGCGAGCAGTTCCCGACCAGTGCCGTCGTGACCCCGTGTTGCGGGTTCGGATCGCAGGCCGGGTCCCAGAACACCTGGGGGTCGAGGTGGGTGTGCAGGTCGAGGAACCCCGGGGCGACCACCGCGCCGGCGGCGTCGATCTCCGTCTCGGACTCCGCCGCGAGACCGGGTCCGAGCTCGACGATCCGGCCGCCTCGCACCCGCACGTCGGCCATGAAGCCGGAGCTCCCGGTGCCGTCCACCACGGTGCCGCCGCGGACGAGGAGATCACGCTCGTGAGTCGTCATGGTGTAGTGGATAGCACACGGATGTTGGACAGCCACCCGGCCCTGCGAAGATACGGCGATGTCCGATCTCGAGGTGCTCCGCCACCGGCTGTGCGGGTTGCAGGAGCACGTCCTCGGGGCGTTGGTCGAGTCGCGTGCGGCAGCGGGAGGCCCGCTGACCGACGTCGTGGGACGGACGGTGGCCGACGTGACCTACCGCCTCGACCGCATCGCCGACGCGGTGCTGCTGCCGTGGTTCGAGCGCGAGTGGCCCGCGACCGAGGCTGTCACGGTGGTGTCGGAAGGGCTCGACGAGCCGGTGCTCGTCGGCGCGGGCGAACCGCAGTGGACGTGCATCGTCGACACCGTCGACGGCACACGCGGCCTGATGTTCGACAAGCGCTCGGCGTGGACGTTGGCAGGCCTCGCCCCGGCCGGAGGCACGCTCGCCGACGTCTCCGTCGCGGTGATGACGGAGCTGCCGACCACCAAGCACTGGGCGAGCGATCGGTACAGCGTGGTGCGCGGCGCGGGTCGGCGCGGGATCGTCGGGGAGCGCTTCGACGTGCGCGCTCCGGGGCTACGCCGCGAGCCGCTCGTGCCCGTGCCGTCGACGGCGGTCGACCTGCGTCACGGGTTCGCGTCGTTCGCCCGCTTCCTGCCACAGGGGAAGGCCCTGCTGGCACGCTTCGAGGAACGGGTCTGGGAGGAGCTGTACGGCATCCCCGTGCCCGCGGATCTCCCGATCTTCGAGGACCAGTACCTCGCGACGGGCGGGCAGTTCCACGAGCTGCTCACGGGCCGGGATCGGCTGCTCGGCGACGTGCGGCCGCTCGCGCTCGCCGCGCTCGGCTTCGCACCGGATCTCGTGTGCCACCCGTACGACTGCTGCACCGCGCTGATCCTCGAGGAAGCAGGCTGTGTGCTGGTCACGCCGTGGGGCGACCGCCTCGACGTCCCGCTCGACACGACGACGCCGGTGTCGTGGGTCGGGGTCGCGAACCGGGAGCTCGCCGATCGGGTCCTGCCCGCGGTGCACGCCGCCGTGGGCGAGTGCTTTCCGGGTCAGAAGGGTTCGGGGGCGGGGAAGTCGAAGGCTTCGACGGCGCGCGCCGGACGGGCCAGCGACGAGTAGTTGCGCGAGGTGAACCACCAGGCACCGTCGATGCGGCGGAAGCCGTCGTGGTACACGCCGTAGACGACCGACCAGTTGTGCTCCGCATGGTCCTGACGCAGCTCGCTCATGTACATGCGGGCGACGGCCGCGTCGGGATCACCCTCGTGGTTCAGGTACACGCGGGTGTTGAGGAGCACGAACTCGAAGAACTCGAAGCGATCGACCGCCGCGCTGACGAAGCCGCGGAATCCCTCGCAACTGTCGAACTCGAGGGGTTCACGGTCGCGCAGGTTGATCACGATCGGGATGTCGGGCACGAAGATCTCGTCGAGCTCGCCCCATGCCCGGCGCGTCGCGATGTCGGCGTACGCGTGCTGCAACCGGTTCACGGCGACGTAGTCGACGGTCTCCTGAGTCGGGTCGCTCATGGCCTCACCCTAGGTGCAGGATGCCTCGTTTCCGGTGGGCTGGAGGCGCACTCGCTGCTTAGGCTCCGCTCCCGATGAACGACGAGGCCCTGCACGTCGCCGAACACCCCGCCGAGGACCCCAACGCGCCGGTGATCGTGCTGGTGCACGGCGTGCTCGACTCCAGCCTCAGCTTCGAGGGCGTGGTCGACGAGCTGGTGCCCGAGTTCACCGTGGTCACCTACGACCGGCGGGGCTGGGGCCGCTCGCGGCACGTCTCGGCGGCGGAGACCCTCGCCGAGCACGCGCACGACGTGATCGTGGCGATGGGTGGCCGGCGTGCGACCGTCGTCGCCCACAGCTACGGCGGCGCGGTCGGGCTCCTCGCGGCCAGCCTGCGCCCGGACCTCGTCGCCGCGCTGGCCGTGTTCGAGCCCACGGTGGCATGGGCCGACTGGTGGCCGGATTCGGAGACCATCGCCGAGCAGGCCGTCCACGTGCAGCACCACTTCCGCGCCGGTTTGGAGGGTCGACCCAGGCCGTCGCCCGAGGATCGTGCCCGCGACCAGGCGCTCATGGCGCACGACCTCACGCTCGTCGAGGAGGCGGCGTTCTCGTTCGACGACGTCGCGGTGCCGTGCCTCATCGGGCGCAGCGCGTTGACGACGCCCTGGCACGTGGATTCGACCACCCGGCTCGCCGAGATCTTCGCGTCCGACCTCGTCGTCATCGAGGAGGCCGGTCACACCGCGCACCGCACGCAACCGGGGGCGTTCGCCGACTTCGCCCGTCGGGCCGTCGCGCTCGGCCGGTCCCGGGCCTGATGCACGTCGTCGAGCACCGCGCCGAGGATCCGGGCGCGCCGGTGATCGTGCTCGTGCACGGGCTGCTCGACTCGTGCGTCAGCTTCGAGGGCGTGGTCCGTGAGCTGGCACCGGAGTTCACCGTGGTCGTCTACGACCGCCGCGGCTGGGGGCGATCACGTGACTTGACCCCGGCCGATTCGCTGGCCGACCACGCGGACGACCTGCTCGTGGTGGCAGGGGAACGGCGGGTCACCGTCGTCGGCCACAGCTACGGCGGTGCGGTGGCGCTCATGGCGGCTGCGCGGCGTCCCGACCGGGTCGCATCGATCGGGGTGTTCGAGCCGACGGTCGCGTGGACCGACTGGTGGCCCGATCCGGAGACCCTGGCGGACCGGTCCGCCGGCCTGCAACCTCTCTTCCGTCGGTGGCGCGAAGGCCTGGCGAGGCCGGCGCCCGAGGAACGTGCCGCGAACCAGCAGTCGGCCGCCCGGGATTTGTCGTTCGTTGCCGACGCGCCGTTCTCGTTCGACGACGTTTCGGTGCCGTGTGTCGTCGGGGGCAGTGTCGACACGACGCCGTGGGACTTCGAGACCGGGGGGCGCCTGTCTGCGATCCTCGGTGCCGAGCTCGTGTCGTTCGAAGATGCCGGTCACACCGCGCACCGCACGCACCCCCGCGAGTTCGCCGACTTCGCACGGCGCGCCACCGCGCTCGTGCAGTCGCGTTGAGGCGCGCTACTTCGGCCCGAAGCGCACCGCGCCGTCGATCCGGATGACCTCGCCGTTGAGCATGACGTTGGTGCAGACGTGCTCGACCAGCGCGGCGTACTCGTCGGGGCGGCCCATCCGCTTCGGGAACGGGGTGAGCGACTCGAGGTGGTCGACCATCTCGTCGGGCATCATCGCGTAGGCGGGAGTCTTGAACGTCCCCGGCGCGATGGTGACGACGCGAACGCCGATCGCGGAGAGGTCACGCGCCATCGGCAGCGTCAGGCCGATGATGCCGCCCTTCGCCGCCGAGTACGCGGCCTGACCGATCTGGCCTTCGATGCCCGCGATCGAGGACGTCATCACGATGACCCCGCGCTCGTTGTCTTCCAGCGCTTCTTCCTTGGCCATCTGGGCGGCCGCCAGACGGGAGACGTTGAACGTGCCACTCAGGAAGGTCTTCACGGTGAACTCGAAGCCCTCGAGCGATGCCGGCGCGCCGTCACGCCCGACGGTGCGGCCGCCGGCTCCCGCCTTGCCGCCGCAGTTGACCGCGACCCGGAGCGGCCCACGGCTCGACGCCACCCGCACGACCTCCTGGACCTCTTCCTCGGAGGTGACGTCGGCCCGCACGAATTCGGTGCCGCCGCCGAGCTCGGCCGCGATCTCCGTGCCGCGTTCCTCGTTGAGGTCGGCGATCACGACGTTGGCTCCCGCCGCGGCGAGCCGCCGCACGGTGCCTTCGCCGAGCCCGGAGGCCCCGCCGGTGACGATGGCGCCTACGCCCTGGAGCTGCATGGGATGTCCTTTGCGAGAGGTCGGTGTGGGAGGTTGCTTATCGCACCCTCGAACCGGAGGCGAAATTCGGCGCCGTGCAATTTGCGGAACCCGGTCGCCAGGGTGGACGCTCTTCGGGAGTCCACACGCTTCCCCGGGGGGATACCGATGACCACGATCGACGGCCTGCGCTACATCGACTCCGACGGTCACATCCTCGAACACCCGACTGCCATGCCCGACTACGCGCCGGCCGCGTTCCGCGACCGGGTGTGGCACATCGAGACCGACGGCGACGGCGTCGAGTGGCTCCACTACAACGGCGCCGTCATGCCGTCGAACGGGTTGTCGTTGGCCGGGACGGCCGGCTTCCCCGACGAGGAGGTCGACCGGGCACGCAGCGGGAACATGCGCTACACGGAGGTACGCCCGGCGGCGTACAACGCCAAGGCCCGCCTGCAGGACATGGACACCGACGGCATCGACCTCGCGGTCCTGTACCCGACGTCGATGCTGGGGCTGCAGTCCGTCGCCGACGAGGAGTTCGCGCGCGTGCAGGCGCGCGCGTACAACGACTGGGCGTCGGACCACACCCTGGAGGGCGAGGGCCGGTTGTTCGCGGCCGGTGCGGTGCCGCCGATGAACGACGAGGACGGGGTACGGGCCGTCGCCGAGGAGATCCGGCGCGTGGCCGAGAAGCCGGGCATGGTGTCGGTGTTCCTGCGCCCGAACCCGTCGGTCGATTGGCGTCCGTTCAACGACAAGGTCTACGACCCGGTCTGGCAGGCGGCGGCCGACACCGGTCTGGTGCTCGCGTTCCACCCTTTCCTCATGCCCGACCTGCCGGGCGCGTGCCGCGGGTTGAAGCTCGCACGTCCGTTCGCGGACTGGAGCTACGCGCCGTCGTCCGAAGAGCCGGCCGGTGGCTGGGAGATGGGCAACATCCTCTTCACCCAGGCGATCGCGAACCCGGTCGACGTGATGCACTCGATCTGCTACGTCACCGCCGGGGGGGTCGCCGAGCGCTTCCCCGACACGAAGTTCCTGTTCCTCGAGGCCAACGGCGGCTGGCTGGTGCCCTGGTTGGAGCGGCTCGATCACCATTCCAAGAAGTTCGAGTGGGACGTGCCCTGGCTGAAGATGCTGCCGTCGGAGTACTTCCGCCGCCAGTGCTGGATCAGCTTCGACCCCGACGAGTCGATGCTGGCCTTCACCGCCAACTCGCCGCTGTGCGGGGCGGAGCGCATCGTCTGGGCGTCGGACTACCCGCACCCGGACGCCAAGTTCCCCGGCGTGACCGAGGAGCTGGCCGAGGCGCTCGAGCCACTCGACTTCGCGCAGCAGCAGGTGATCACGAGCGAGAGCGCGCTCGCGTTGTACGGCATTGGCTGACCGCAGCCGGCCCGGCGCGTCCGGGTTCGACCTCGACACGGTCGACAAGCTGCTGAGCACCACCCGGGCGGTCCGCAAACGTCTGGATCTCACCCGCCCGGTCGAGCTGGACATCATCCTGGAGTGCCTGCGCCTCGCGATCCAGGCGCCGACGGGCACGAACCTGCAGACGTGGCGGTGGCTGGTGATCACCGATCCCGGCGTGCGGGGCCGGCTCGCCCGGCTGTACCAGGACGCGGCAGGTGGCGCCAGCGGGACCGGGAGCGGCAAGCCACCAGCCGTGGCCGACACCGCGCAGCAGCGACGGGTGTCGGACTCCGTGAAACACCTCATCGCGCACATCCACGAGGTGCCAGTCCTCGTCGTGCCGTGCGTCGAGGACCGGGGTGGCGCCGCCGGTTGGGCGCCGTCGATCTATCCGGCGGTGTGGAGCCTCATGCTCGCGCTTCGAAGTCGCGGGCTCGGATCGGTGATGACGACGGCGCACCTGTTCCGGCGCGAGGAGGCGGCGGAACTGCTCGGCGTCCCGACCGGGTTCGTCCAGACCTGCCTGCTGCCGGTCGCGTACTACACCGGCGACGATTTCGCGCCCGTGCGACGCCGGCCGGTCGAGGAACTCACGTACCTCGACCACTGGGGCCGGGCCGTCCGCGTCCCGGACTGACCGCGCTCGTCGATCGAGGACCGGGAGCCGGAGCGTCGGTCGCGTCGGCGACGAGATATGCACCGGCCGCGGCGACGAGCGAGAGCATGACCGCCGGAATCGCGAGACCGGAGTCGTTCAATCCGTAGGACAACACGGCCAGGACAACGAGGCAGACCGCGGCGGGTGGCAGGGTGGGTACCCGCGAGACCGCGGTCGCGAGTGGTCTCGGTGGCTGTCGCCAGAGGTAGATCCCGGCGGCGACGACCGCCGCGATCACGAGGAAGTAGATGGGACGCGAGAGCGTCGCCACGTTCTCGCCGCCCTTGCGCTCGATCACGGTCGCGAAGCCGGAGAAGCCGTCGTTCCCCACCTTCTCGAAGAACCGCCCGACGTGGGTTCGTTGGTCGGCAGGTCGCAGCAGGTCGAGGAAGCCCACGACCAGACCGCTGGCCAGGAGGATCCCGAGCAATCCGGAGACCGCCTTCAGCGTCACCCGCCGTCCGAGCAGCATCCATGCGAGGAGGGAGAAGGCGGGCGCCGCAGCCAGTGTCCCTCCGAAGTCCTGGCCGAAGAGTGGGGGAGTGATGGCGACGAACGAGATCGCCAGGACGGCGATCGCGAGCGCGGTGCCGCGCGGCGAAGCGATCCGCCACGCGAGCAACGAGGCGACCAGGATCGCGGACGCGGCGAGCAATCCGGATGACTGGTTGCCGATCCCGGAGAACCTGATGCCGACGGTCGCCGAGTACCCGAACACCGAGTTGAACTCGAGGTGACCGCCGGTGAACTGGTCCGCGACGAGCACGATGAGCAGGGCCCCGAGCGCCCAGAGCAAGGGGTCGAGTGTTCCCCGCCGGCGCGTCATGCGACACGTGGCTGCGAACCCGAGCGCGAAGAGCGTGACGAACAGCCAGTAGGCGGCCTTCCCGCCGTGCTCGCCGAAGTCGACGGCGGTCGCGGCTTTCGTCGCGACCATGAGGCCGATCAGGGCGAGACCGGCCCATTGCACTGTGTTCCGGGCCCAGGGGAAGCGCACGAGCAGCACGATGCAGGCGGCGAGGAGCGCGATCGCCGTCCAGATCACCGCTGCGGTCACCGGATTGACCAGGTCGTCACGAAACAAGCCACCGGCGTTCGCCCGTTCGAGCGCCGCGAGTCGCTCGGGTGGGGTCCCGTGCCCGCTATCGACGAGCATCGGTCGTCCCTCCATCGACTCGGGACGGGGAACGGCCAGCTGGTCGAGCACGGTCGGTGCGATGTCGGCGAGGGTCACGAAACCCGACCGCCGGGTCGTGGCCGACCGCAAGAGTCCCGGCGAGATCCCGGGCCCGCGCATCCCCGCGATGGTGACGGAGCGGTCGCCTGACCGCGGTACCGGCGCGACCACGAGCACGGTGTCGCGCGAGAAGTCGACGTGGTGAAGCAGCCGCGCGACGAGCTGGTCGGTCCATCGGAGCGCGTCGTTGCGCTGTCGCGACTGCTGTCGAGGTGATGCGTACGCTGCGAACCGGTCCGCCCGCACCAGGTCGGATGCCTCCACCACGACGACGGAGCGGTCCTTCCAGCCGGCGAGGAACGCGCGCTCGACGGCGTGCTGATCGAGACGGACGCCGAACGGTGCCGAGCTCGCGGTGCCAGCAGCTGCGGGCCGACGGCGCCGCCGGGGACCTGGCCGTCGCCGCCGATGACGGCGCCGACCGCGGCGCGGAAGTACGGATGAACCGTCGAGCCCGGCGCGTCCGGCTGCGTGCCGTCGCCGTTCGCCACGACCGAGCGGGAGACTCCGGCTCGAGCGAGTGCGTCGCCGAGCGCTCCCGGCTGCGCGTCGTAGAGGAGCTTCGCATTGGCAGCGTCGATGCGCGAGATCGCGAGGTCGACGAGACCGGTACCCGGTGCGCTGCCGGTGCGCTGGCGGTACACGTGGCCGGCAGGTTGGTCGCCGAACCCCTCAGTGGTGGAGAGCCCCTCGCCGTCGGTGGTCGCATCACCGGCCGCCCGGGTGCCGGCTCCGATGGTCACATAGGCGGCGCCGAGCTGGGCGGGTTGACGATCGGCCCGAGTCGAGAGGTCGGCGATGGCAGCGGAGTCCAGCAGGCGGAGCAACGAGGGGGTCTCGGCGGTGGACAGATCGCTCCAGGTCAATGTCGGCAACGACAGGATCAACACTCTTCGGGGCCGGCGGGTCGGTGCGTTCGCGGTCGGGACGCCCGCGAGGGCCCGCTGAGCACCGGTGAACCCGAACACGATCGCGACGAGCGCGAGCACGGTTGCGCGTGCGCCGCGCGAGTGTCCTCCGCGCGTGGCGTCGCGGGACTTCCCGCCGCGCCGCCGCGGCGCTCACGTGTCCGAAGGCCGGGGTGCCGGCGTGTCGAGGCTCCCTTGGCCGCGTTTCGCTGCGGACCGCGCGACCCACCCGTCGTACAACCGGTTCCCGACGACGAACACGACGATCGCGTAGCACCAGCCCAGCAGGACGTCGGACACGTAGTGCTCGCCGAGGTAGACCAGGGCGAAGCCCATGGCGAGGGGATAGAGGGCAAGCGCCCAGCGCCATCGTCTCGTCCACGACCAGAAGAACAAGGTGATCAACAACGCGGTACCGGCGTGTAACGACGGGACGGCAGCCACCTTGTTCACGAAGCGCTGTGATTCCATGACGCGCGTGAGCTCGACGCCCATCGTGCGAGACATGATCGGCGTGAGTCGAGCAACGTGCGGAAGGAAGCCTTCGCGGCTCGCGAGCCACGGCGGCGTCGCGGGATACAGCGAGTAGGTGGCCAGCGCGGCGAACGACAAGCCGAGCCAGAGCCCGACGAAGCGGCGGAACGCCGAACGCGAGTACCGCCAGAGTGCGGCAGCCACGCTGATCGGCAGCACGAAGTACGTCAGGTAGACGACGAAGGCGAGGTAGTCCCAGGGTTGCGGATCGCCGGGCGTCCACATCGCCCGCTGCAGCGTCACGGTGGGCGCGTTGCCGCCGAAAAGCCATTCGTCCACCCGCAGCTGCGGGAGCGTGAAGATGTGACCGACCAGACCGTCTGCGGTTCCGCGGAACAGGTCGTACGCGAAGAGGAACACGAAGACCGGCAGGAAGTCGACCGCGAGCCGGGCCAGTGCGTGCGGGCGCCCGACCACGGCGATGAGCAGCGCGCCGAACACCCAGGGGAGGAGACGGTCGCGCGAGGCGGGGAACCCCCACGCGGCCACGACCACGACAAGGGCGAGGAGGTAGATCCCGGCCAGGATCATGCGGGGGCGGTGCCAGCGGTCAGGCGTCGCGTCCACGGGGCCTGCAGTAGGCGCGGGCCCCGGACCGGACATGCCCGAATGCCTACCACCGGCGCGAGTCGAAGTTCCGGCGCGCCCGGCCAGTGAACCGTCCAGGCCGCTCATCCGGGCGGTGAACGGTCCTCGGTCGTCCGACACGTTCGACCGCGGCACCGCGCGAGCGCGTGGAGTTGCTGGGCCAAGGTTTGCACCAACGACCGGGGCGCGTGGCGGATGATGTCGCGGATCTCGTACGGGTCGGCCCGGGTGTCGTAGAGCTGGCGTGCCCCGTCCAGGTACTCCACGTAGAGGTAGCGACTGGTTCGCATCGCGTGGTACGACGGCACTCCCACGCCGTAGGGGTTGAGGGAGCGCAGCGGGAGCCGTTCCTCGCGCGGCGCGCCGGTAGCCGCGCGGTTGTATCCCTCGTCGTCGTCGGGTTCGCTCGGCGCCCGGGGCGAGTTCGGCTGGAACACGTTCGGCGGCTCGGTCGTCGTCGGTGACGACGACCGAGCGTGGACCCGATAGGGCCCGTAGTGCTCGACCAGGGCGGCCTGGCGCCACCTGCTCGGCGCCGGGTTGGACCGCAGCAGTGGCACGAGTGATCGTCCGTCGACGAACTTCGGCGTGGTCGCGCCCGCGAGCGCAGCGAACGTCGTCGCCAGGTCGACGTTCATCGCGAACTGGTCGACCGTCGTGCCGTGCGGGACGCCGGGCCCGCGGACGAAGAGCGGTACGCGGACGTCCTCGTCGAACGCGGTCTCCTTCCCGGGCGGCAGGCGGTGTTGCCCGAGGTGGAACCCGTTGTCCGACCCCAGGAAGATGTAGGTGTTGTCGAGCTGACCGGTCTGTTGGAGCGTGGCGACCACCTGGCGGAGCATGTCCTCGACTCCGAGCATGTCCTGCAGGCGCCGCCGGTACAGCGTGTCGATGTAGTCGAGCACCACCGGGGAGAGGGGTGGCCGGTCGCGGAGCCACAACGGCTCGTCGTGGAACGTCGCCTGGTCGAACGAGGGTGTCCGCGGGGCGTGCACGCCCGGGAACGCGTTGGCGTAGCGGGGTGCAGGGATGGCCGGCTGGTGCGGGACGTACGGTGCGACGTACGCGAAGAACGGTTGCTTGCCCGCGGCATGGCGGATGAAGGCCGTCGTCTTCTTCGCCAGCACGTCGACGAGATAGTCCGCGGGCTGGTGCCCGTACTGCACCAGCTTCCCGTTCTCGTTCATCTCGTAGCGGTACTCACCGTACGGATTCCCGCCGCTGGGGCTCGCCCACGCGTCCCAGCCCGGGGGCACGTACTGCGGCGGCATGGTGTCGGGGTAGCCGTTCAGATACTTCCCGAACAACGCGGTGCGGTAGCCGTGGGCGTGGAGCCAGGTGCCCACGGTCGACGCCTCGCGACCGTCTGCGTGGAACTTCCCGAACCCGCCCGTCGGCGGTCCGTTGTTGAGCACGCCGGTGTTGTGGATGTACTGGCCCCGAAGGATCGACGCCCGGGAGGGGCAACACAGCGAGTCGTCGACGAAGAAGTTGGAGAACGTCACGCCCTGGCTCGTCAGCAGATCGTGCAACACGGGGAAGCGAGCCGGGTCGAAGGTCGCCGCGTCGAGATCGTCCGTGAGGATGAACACGATGTTCGGGCGCTTCGGCTTCGCTTCGGGAGCCGCCGCCCGGGCGGGCGAGCTCGCGAGCAGCGGAACCAGCAGCGCCAGCAGGAGGGTTCCGACGCGAGCGATCAAGACCGCGGCGTCACTACGGGCGAGGTCGCCAACACGCCTCCGCCGGCGTCCAGCGCCTCGACCGCGAAGTACGGCTGGTTGCTGGTGGTGTGGATCGCGGTCTCGAACCCGTGCCTCGCCACCGTGGTGACGGGGGTCAGGTGCACCCGGTCCGGACCGGCGAGCACCGTCCAGGAAGCGACGTCGGTCGCGCCGTTCCAGCTGGCGAACACTTTCATGTCGTCACCGGCCGCGCGCTTCGCCGCGACCGCGGGGAGATCGGTCGGGTGACCGTTCCAGTTGTACGCGAGCGTGCGGTACGACGTGATCGTGCCGGCCGAGGACGACGGGAGCTTGACGTCGTAGACGATGGTCCCGTCCGCCGCGTATTCCGTGTACTCCGGCTCGCTTCCCCAGCCGGCGAAGTAGGTCCCGTCGGCGAGCAGCCGAAAGCTGCCCTGGCTCGACGCCTGGAGCTTCCCGGGCGCCCGGTACTGGTGGACGAGCGCGGCCGTCATCGCGCCTTCATCGAGCGACAACACGAGGCCCCGTGTCTTGTGCGTGAGCGTGCTGCCCGCGCTGCCGTTGTCGAAGATGGTCAGCGTGCCGTCCGGGTTGCGTCGTACGTCGTGCTGCCACGCCGACTCGGCGGCCTTGCGGATCGTGAAGCTGTCGAGCTTCCCACCGAGACGCCAGTCGAGCGTGCCACTCAGGCGATCGATCTTGTAGACAGACCACGTGTGACGCCCCGACAGCAGCAGGTTGCCGTCGAGATCGAGCGCGATCGAGTTCGGGTGGACGTAGTCGTACATGTCACCCGCCTTCTTCGGGACCGGCTGGTACGAGTCCCCGAGCGGTATCGAGGACAGGCCGTGCCACTCGAACAGCAAGGTGCCCGTCGCGATGTCGATCTCCTGGATGACCGGTTCGAGCACGGCCTGGTGCTTGCTCCCCCCCACGGACGATGAGTCGACGACGACCGGGTTGTAGATCTGGAGCAACGCGGTGCCCTCTGGAGTGATGGTCATGTCGTGGATGTCCGCCGAGTATCCGTTGACCGCGAAGATGCGCGCGATCTGGTGGTAGCTGGAGTCCGCGATCACGTAGGTCCCCTGGCCGACGCCCGGGTTGACCACCGAGCCCTCGTACCACGTGAGCACGGGTTGGCCCTTGTACTCCTGCTCCTCGAGGTTGATGGCACGGGTGCCGGGGCGGGGAGATTCCCACACCGGTTGGCCTTCGGCATCGACGATGAGCAAGGCCTGCTGCGAGTCGCCACCCGCCGGCGTGAGGAAGACGTCACCGGGTCCCGCGCCGGTCGAGGGCGTCGTCACCTGGAGGTTCGGTGGTGTCAGGTCGGGGCGGGTCACGAAGTGGAGCAGATCGCTCTTGGGGCTCTTCTTCGACACCGGCTTGACCACGGGAAGCGGCTGATCCGGGAAGGGAGAAGGCTGTGCCACGGTGAAGGTGTACTTCCCGCCGGTGGCGCCGCGGACCGCGAGCGTCGTGGTCACCGTCACCTGCTCACCGGGCGTGAACGGCTGGTCCGGGACGAACGTCGTACCCATCCCGTCGGGGTGCGGCTGGAAGTGGCCGGTGTGAGCGCCGGTCTTCGCGCCGGTGACCTGCACCGTCTGGAGCGCCGCCGCGCCCGTGCCCCGGAAGGCGATGGTGCTCGTCGGCGACGCCGTGGGCGTGCCCGGCGCCGGGAACGCGCTGACCGTGCCGCTCGCGTCGAAGTCGGCCGGGCGAGGGGTCGGTAGCGGCTTCGGTGTCGCGTTGCCCGATGGCACCGTCGTCGTGCTTCCCGACGCCGGTCGCGCGGTCGACGACTCGGCCGCTCCGAAAAATGCGATGGAGAGCACGAGGGCGACGCAGATCGAGGTCGCACGCGATGATCCGAGGATCCGACTCGTCGGCACGCGTGGAGCGTACGCCAGGTACGCGCCGAAGTCCTGACACTCATCTCAGGCTCACAAACACGCCGTACCATGATTCTTCGTGGACGTCTCGCGGTCGTTGCCGGCCCGCGCCCGATGACACGGCCTGACGAAGGCTCTCCACGGCACCCACTCGTCTCCGGTCATCGACGCACGCGGGTGCGCTACGCGCTCTTGGCGACGACCGTCGTGGCGTCGTACACGATCCTGCGCCTCCCGCGTCACGCGGTTGCTTCGGTCCTGGTCGTTCTGCTCGCGGCCACCGCGGCGGGAGCCTTCGTGTACCTCGAACACCGCGCGCCGCGTCTCGGGCTGTTCCCGGTCGCGGTGGCGGTCGGCGCGATCGTCATCGCGTCGGTCGTGACGCCGCCCCGCACGTCGAACGACCTGTGGTCCTACACGATGTACGGCCGGGCGTTGTCGGCCCACGGCACGAGCCCGTACGACACGGTGCCGGCCCACTTCCGCTCGGATCTGTTTCTCAACCGGGTGAGCCCACGCTGGCGACACCGTGGTTCGGTGTACGGAACCGTGTTCGTGGGCCTCGCGGCGGCGGGCACGTTCGTGGCCGGTGACTCCGTGCTGCTGTCTCGATTGTTCTTCCAGATCCTGGCCGCGCTCGCCCTGCTCGCGATCCTGATCGTGGTGTGGCGCACGACACGGAGCGTCGCCGCGGTTCGCGTTCCTCGGGCTCAATCCCCTGCTCTCGGTGATCGTCGTCAACGGCGGTCACAACGATGCGTTGGTCGGGCTCGGTCTGCTGGTCGCGATGCTCCTGGCGGCGAAGGGACGGTGGCGTACGGCGGGGGCCGTCATCGGCGTCAGCGCGTTGATCAAGCTCACCGCGGGTCTCGCCCTCATCGGCCTGCTCCTGTGGGCGTGGCGACACCACCGGAGCCGGGTCGGCGTGGCGGCCGCAGGGACCGCGGTCGCAGTCGTGGCCGTGGGGTATCTCCCGGTCGTGGCCGGCGCGTCACACGTGTTGGGCGCGTCCGACAAGACGGTCACCGACGCATCGCCGTGGAACCCGCTCGTCGACCAGCTCCTGCACCACGACGCCTGGCGGAACGTGGCGCATCCCCTCGCTCCGAACACGACGCTCACCGCTGTGTTCTACGCGTCGGCCGCGCTGGTGCTCGCCCTGGCCTGCGGCCTGGGCTGGTTGGCCGCCGCGAACGGCGTCCCGACGCGGCCGTCGGCGTGACGCTCGCCGTCTATCCGATCGGTGCCGAGTACGCGTTCCCGTGGTACGCGGTGTGGGCGCTCCCACTGTTCGCCGCACGTCGGCTCACGCCGGTCGCCTGGGTGGTGTGGATGGAGTCGATCGTGCTCGTCGCGGCGCTGAAGCTGCCCATCGCCGTGACCGGGAGCCTGGCGCACTCGACCCTCCGGGTCATCTTGACCTACGTGGCGCCGCCGGCGTTGCTGGTGGCGTTCGTCGTGGCGGCGATCCGCCAGTATCGGTGGCCGAGGAGCGCGATACGCGCTGCCGGTGGTGTCGTCACGGTGGGTACCCGACGCGCTCGACGCCCCGCCGGGGGTATGAGCCCGCCCATCTCATCCCGCTCACATCTTGGGTGCCTCACTCTGTTGTCCATGACCACGACGTATCGCCCGGGTCGACCGCCGCAGACCGCTCCGATCGTCCTCCTCGCGGAGGAGGTCGAGCGTTCGTGGGCACACGACCGGGCGCGCGTGCGCGGACTGCTCGGCGAGATGGAACGGCACCTTTCGGGCCGGTCGGCGTCCGACCCCGATGCCGCACGGATGCGGCGCACCATCGCCCATCTCTTGCGGACGGTCGATTCGCGCCACGCCCTGTCCGTCTCGGGCTTCGCCGCGGAGACGGCGCGCTACTGCAGAGCCGTGCGGAGGCGAGCCGAGGTCAACGACCGGTTGCCCGACTGATCGATCGCGTCGGATGAGCCGAGGTCGAGAGCAGCGGCGCGTTCACGGCACGCCCATTCTCCCAACCCGAAACCGGGGCCCAACAGACGACGGGCGGGAGTGAGCTGGTGGGCGCCACCGTTGTGTCCGGTGCTGAACGTCGCTCGCAGGGATACCGCGCTTGGCTGAGGACGATGACCTGGGCCAGCCTCGTGACCGGCTCGTTCACGATCTGGTTCGGCCGGGGCTTCGGGGTTCCGTCGGGCAGCACGTTCTCGATGTAGGCGAGCTTGTGGAGTGCCGTGACCAGTGCCTGCTGTGACGGGTCGACGCCGGCGTTGTAGAGCGAACGTGCGAGGATGCGCATCACCAGGCACACCTTGGCGACTTGGAGGTAAGGAGCGTTCGACCCGTCAAGCGGGGACGGCTCAGGAAGCTCGGCCGCGGTCACCGCCTTCCCGTGGTTGGCGTTGTATGCCGCGTTGCACATCCGTACGAACTGCCCGTCTTCCTTCCCGGTGAGCACCTGTTCGTCGGTGATGGGCGTCCAGGAGTAGAGCGCGGTCGTAGTGTCGAGCGACGACACCGGGACCTCACCGCTCGTGCGCACCACGTCGATCGGCAGCCCGGGCGTGTCGGAGAACCCGTAGATCTCGATCGGAGAGCCACCCTGTTGCCCCAGCCCGAGTGCCCGCGGGTCGATCGCACTCGTCAACACCACGTCCGCGTGCGCTCTTGGCACCACCGGGATCGTCTGCGCCTTGAGCAAGATCCTCGCCAGCCGGGAGAGCTCGGCGCCGGCCGGATCGTTGGGGTTCACGTCCAGCGCGACGTGCCTGCCGTCGAGGCGACCGCTGTCTACCAGAGCCAGCACTTTCGCCTGCAGCGTGCCTTCAGACGAGCCCGTCGCCGCCAACCGGCCTTGCGTGCCGACGAGGTCGGCGTTCGCCGCGTCCGCCCCGGTGATCATCACCGTCCGCGATTGACGAACGATGCACGATTGTGCCTCGGAGGCGGTCCATGCCACTACCACGACGGGCTGCAGCACGCGGGTCGCGGTGAGGCAATCAGCGAGCGGGTTCCCGCTCTCCACGACGACGTGGAAGTCGAGCTTGCGACCGCCGACGCCGCCGCACCGGTTGATCAGTGTCGCGAAGGTCCGCGCTTCGTCGATCGGGTCCCCGAGGTGCGACCCGGCACCCGCCGGCGCCGCCTTCGGCGTGAGCATCACCACGGTGATCCGGCGGGCGAGTCTGGGATCTCCCGGTTGCACGTCGGCGAAGGAGTTGTCGGTCGCGCTGCAGAAGGAGTCTCTCGGTGTGAACGGAGACGCCTCACGGGGAGGCGGGGAGTAGGCGGGCTCGGGCGGCGAGGCGACGGCCGGTGTGGTGGCGACCGGGAGCAGGCCCACGGTGAGGACGGCGAGGCCGGCTGCAATCGACCAGCGTCCGGCGCCTGCGAGCTTCCGGCGCGACGACGGATGCGGATCGCTCCTGATGCCGCCGGTGGTCACAGGGTGCCCAAGATATTCCGCGAACGCCACGTCGTGCGGCCACCGCCGTCACCCTCGCGAGCTCCGGTCCCGGGAGCCGCCCGGTGGAGGTAGTCGAGGGCCCCGCGCCGGTCACGCCTGCGCGTGAACGTACCGGGCCGCGGCGTCGCGTCGGGCTTTCGCTCGTCTTCCTGTTCCTCCTGTTCCTCGGCGTGGCGGCGATCATGCGCATCCCGACGTTCTCCGACCGGGTGTTCAACACCGACGAGACCTACCTGGCGACTCAGGCGCAAGTGCTCGTCGACGGCGGCCACCTCTACGTGGACACCGTCGACCGCAAGCCGCCGGTCGTGCCCTACCTCTACGCCGCCGTGTTCTGGCTCACGGGCAGCGACCACCTCGGGCCTGTGCGCGTGCTCGCGGTGCTCGCGCACGCGGTGACCGCGTTGCTGCTCGCGGCGGAAGCCCGGCGACGATTCCGCTGGCGCCATGCGGCCCTTGCCGCCGGTCTGCTGTACCTCTGCGCGGCGAGCGGGTTCTTCCCGACCGACGCCCAGGCTGCGAACTTCGAGGTGTTCATGCTCCCGTTCATGACGGGTGCGATGCTCCTGGGCATCCGTCGGCGCTCGGCGGCATCCGGCCTGGTGCTCGGGTTCGCCACCCTCACGAAACAGACGGCGGCCGCGGCGTTGCTGCCTCTTGCCCTGCTGGCATGGCGGGCGCGGCGCTGGC
Source organism: uncultured Actinomycetes bacterium (assembly GCA_963750045.1). Lineage (GTDB taxonomy): Bacteria > Actinomycetota > Acidimicrobiia > IMCC26256 > DASPTH01 > DASUAS01. Next base: position 189,923 of record CAVVPD010000008.1, read on the forward strand.
GCGGACTCGCAGCCCTCGGTGTGGCGTTCCTCGTTCCGATTCTTGCCGCGGCAGCCCTCTTCGGCGTCCACGACTTCTTCTACTGGGTCTTCACCAGCAACGGGGGCTACCTCGACGCACAGGGCGTGATGGGATACGCACTGCGCCTCGGCGCCCGCCGAACCGAATGGTTCCTGCTCGGGAGCGGGGCCCTCGTGCTCCTGCTGCCCTTCTCGTGGAAGCACCGCAGCGAGGATCTCGACCTGTGGCTGTGGTTGCTCTCGGGGGTCGTGGCGGTGGTCGCGGGCCTGCGGTTCTTCCCGCACTACTACGTGCAACTCATCCCGCCGCTGACCCTCTTGGGAGTGCGCGGCCTCGACGCCCGCCCGCTTCGCGCGCATCGGGCCGCCGTCGCCGTCGTGGCCGCGGTCGCGGTGGCGACGACCGCCTACTTCGTCGTGCCCGCGTTCTCGTACGAGAACACGAAGGACACCCGTATCGCGCTCGACGTCGCCCGGTACTTCCGATCGCACACGGATCCGAAAGCTCGGGTCCTCGTATGGGGTCAGTCGCCGGAGGTGTACTGGGCGTCGCGTCGTCATCCGGCGATTCGTTTCGCGACGACCGGCTTCGTCACCGGAACGAGCGGAGGGCGACCGGCGAGCCACGTGGGCGAGCAGTACGCCGTTCCGGGAGCGTGGGACGACGTGCTCGCCGACCTCCGGCGCACACCGCCCGTGCTGATCGCGAACATGTCGACCGCCAACCAGCGCCACGCCGGGGAATACCCGCCTCGGGACTACCCGCAGTTCGCGCGGTTCCTGCGCTCCGGACACTGGCATCGGGTCGCCACCGTAGATGGCGTCGCGATCCTCGCGCCCGGGCGACGAGCGCAGCCCGTGGGTAACGTCGGCCCGTGAATGCCGAGCGTTCGGTGCGCAGGGGCGGGTCCGTCGCCGCCGCCGTGGCCCTCGCGATGGTCCTTGCCCTGGCGCTGGTCGGCTGCGACTCGTCCGAGACCTCCAAGATCGGGGCCTGCGCCATCCGCCCCGGTGCACCGTCCGCGGGCAACTACATCCGCGGCGTCGACCTCACAGGGTCAGGACTGTTCGACGGCGACTTCGACCACGCCGATCTCAGCAGCGTGGTCCTGCGCGCGTCCGACCTCAGCGGCGCCAGCATGGAGGGAGCCCGACTGGTCGACGCCGATCTGACCGACGCCACCCTCAGCTACGCGAACCTCGCGGGTGCTGACCTCCGCCGGGCGAAGCTCGCGAACGCCGATCTCACCGCCGCCGACCTCACCGGCGCGATCGTGACCCCCGCCCAACTCGCCCAGGCCAGGCTCTGCCGCACCACGATGCCCGACGGCACGGTCGACAACCCCGAGTGCTGAGCCGGCACTCACGCCGACATCTTGACCGGGATGTCCCGTGACTCGTCCGCGTTGGTCGCCCGCCGGTGTGTGAGACGCCGATCCCAGCGCACGTACACCCGGTTGCCGATGACGAAGACCGTGACGGCGTACAGCCAGCCGAGCAGCACGTCGATCACGAAATGCTCTCCCGTGTACACCAGGGTGAGTCCCATCGCGAGCGGGTAGCACACCAGCAGCAAACGCCAACGGCGTGCGGTCGGCCAGAAGAACAGTGCGAGCAGCATCGGGTACGCCGAGTGCAGCGACGGCACCGCGGCCACCGGGTCGGCGAAGTGGCCCGCGCCGGAGAAGACGCGTGAACCGCCGCCGAGGTGCACGTGGGTCCACATCTCGTCGATGATCTTCGCGGTGGGCGACAGGTAGTCGTTCTGGCTCGCGAGCCAGGGAGGGACGGCCGGGTAGATCGCGTACGTGACGAGCGCGGCGAACGTCAGCATCACGAACAGGAACGCGTAGCGACGGAACCGATCGTAGGAGAACCTCCAGAGCAGCGCGGCGACGGCGAACGGCACGATGAAGTGCGTCATGTAGACGCAGAACGCGGCGTAGTCCCAGAGATGGGCCACGCCCGGCGTGTAGAGCGCGTGTTGGAGCGAGACCGTCGGGGCGGTGCCGCCGAAGAGCCATTCGTCGATCTGGATCTGGGGAATCACGTGCGGCATCAGCCACGAGTCGGCCGATCCCCGCAGCACGTCGTAGAGCGTGAGCAGCCCGTAGAAGGGGAGCCAGTCGATGACGACACGCTTCCAGGTGGTCTCCGATTCCGCCGTCGTCAGCGACGCGATGAGTCCCGTCCCGACGAGGAGGAAGATCTGCGTGTGCGTGGTCGGAACGCCCGAAGTGACGAAGAACGCCACGAGGCCGACGATCCACGCGATCATCCAGCGGTACCGGCGGAGCGTGCTCCAGTGACTCGCGCGAAGTTCAGTCACACCGGTTCCGCGGTGCCCGAGGTCACCTGGGCCGGCGGGCCCCAACGAGAGCGAAGTCATTCAGCGGTCAGCGTACCGCCGTTCGCCCTCAGGGTCGGGGCCGGAGCACGGGCTGGTGGTCACCGTGCCGCGGTGAACAGGAAGCAGCCGCCGGGGGCGCCGCCGCCGTTGCTGACGACCGCGGTCTCGGCGTTCTCGATCTGGCGCGCGCCCGCGTCGCCCCGCAGCTGGGTCACTGCCTCGTGCACGAAGCCGAAGCCGTGGAGCCGGCCCGAGGAGAGCTGGCCGCCGTGCGTGTTGAGCGGCAGGATCCCGTCGCGGGCGATGTTCTTGCCGCCGTCGAGGAAGTCCTTGGCTTCACCTTCACCGCAGAAGCCGAGCGCCTCCATCCACGACAGGCAGTTGAACGAGAAGCCGTCGTAGAGCTGCGCCATGTCGACGTCGGCCGGCGTCAGGTCGGTGCGGGTCCACATGTGGCCGGCGGGACCGGTCACGAGTGGCTCGTGGTCGAGCACGCCCTGATCCCACGACATCCGTTCGCTCACCTGCGTGCCGACGGCCTCGAGGTGCACGGGCTTCTGCTTCATGTCGGCCGCGAGGTCCCTGCGGGACACGATCACGGCGACGGAACCGTCGCACGGCACGTCGCAGTCGTAGAGCCCGAACGGCGTCGTGATCATGCGCGCGCTCAGGTAATCGTCCATCGTGAGCGGTTCCTTGTAGATCGCGTACGGCGTGAGCGCGGCGTTCTTGCGCGCGTTCAACGCGATCCAGCCGAGCGTCTCGCGGGTCGTGCCGTACTTGTCGAAGTGCGCCGAGGCGTGCATGGCGATCCAGTTGCCGGCCGACTGCGCGCCGTACGGGAAGCGCCACTGCATGTCGCCGCCGATGCGCGGCGAGCTGCTCTGCGCCATCATGTTGCTCGACGACCGACCGAAGGCCTCGCGCTCCTTCTGGGCGAACGTCGCCTCCCACACCGTGCGGAAGCACAGCACGTGGTTGCACAGGCCGCCGGCCACCGCGAGCATCGCCGCGATCACGGAACCGGCCTGGCCCGGGAGCTCGAGCCCGCTGTTGATCCACGACGGCCGCAACCGGAGGATGTCTTCGAGTGCGGTGATCCCCCCTTCGGACATCCCGGCGCCCACGCCCGGGCCGGGATACGTCGACATGCCGTCGATGTCGCCCGGCTCGAGGCCTGCGTCGGCGATCGCCAGCTTCGCCGCCTCGACCGCCAGGTCGAGCGGCTCGCGCCCGAGGCGCCGACCGACCTGAGACATGCCGATACCGGTGATGGCGACGTGGTCCTCGAACTTGTCGGCGTTCCTCGGCATCGGGCGGAAGTCGTGGATCTTCGGGTCCTGCGCGGGGAACGGGCCCTTCCCGGCCTCGCCGGTCGGCTCGAACAGCGGGATCCACACGTCGTCGTCGTGCTCGAACGTGACCTGTACCTTCATGCCGACGTGCACGTCGGCGGGGTCGCAGTTGACGATGTTGGTGGTGAGGCGGACACGGTCGTCCTCCTCGATGGCCACGATGGCGATCACGTAGGGCGGCGGGAAGCTGGGCATCCACGTGTGCTCGTTGATGGTGAACCCGGCGATCACTGCCTTCCCCGACACCTCGGCAGGTGCCCATTCGGTCGAGTGGCAGGACGCGCACACCGGTACCGGCGGGTGGCGCAGCTCGCCGCACGAGGAACAACGCTGGAACCGGAGCTTGCCGTCTTCCCCCGACTTCCAGAAGAACTCGTTGCTCTCGCTGATCTGCGGCAGCATGCGCCCGGTTGACTCGGCCACGGTGTCTCCTCGATCTCGACGGCCTCGGGAACCTACCGCCGGGTCCGGAGAGTCCACTACTTTTTGGCGTCACCGGCGCGTCGCCCTGATGCCGCGGACAACGCCGACACGGGGGATGCGCCGATGCCTGCACAGTTGAAGCCCACGGGTGGTCTGGAAGGCTGCGGCGTCCTCGTCACCGGCGGCGGGACCGGGATCGGCGCGGCCTGCGCCCGGATCGCCGCCGCCGACGGCGCCGCGGTCACCATCTGCGGCCGCACCGAGGCGTCGCTCCAGGCGTCGGCCGAGAAGATCGCCCGGGTCGCCGACCACGGCGGCCGCGTCCACTACGTGGTCGGTGACGTCACCGACGAGGACGACGTGCAGCGCATCACGGCCACGGCCGCAGAGGCGACCGGAACCCTCGACGGCGTCGTCGCGAACGCCGGCGGCGGCGGCGGCCTCGCGCCCCTGGCCCTGCAGAGCCTCGCCGACTTCGAGCGGGTCCTGCTCCTCAATGCCACCGGCACGTTCCTCACCGCCAAGCACTCGATCCCTCTGCTCATCGAGTCGAAGGGGTCGTTCGTCGGGATGTCGTCGTTCGCCGGCGCGACCACCCACCGCTACTTCACCGGCTACACCGCGGGGAAGGGCGCGCTCGAACAGGTGGTGCGCAACGCCGCCGACGAGTACGGAGTGCTCGGCGTGCGCTTCAACGCAGTGCGTCCGGGCTTCATCACCACCGAGATCATGGAGGGCATCTCCCGCGAGGGCTCGACGTACGCCAGCTACATGGAGAACACGCCGCTCGGCGACGTCGGCGCGCCGGAAGATGTCGCTCATGTGGTGCGCTTCTTCCTCGGGCCGGAGTCGCGGTGGGTCACCGGGCAGATCGTCAACATCGACGGCGGCAACTCGTTGCGCAGCGGGCCGGACTACGGCGAGGTCGTCGTGATGATGCACGGCGAGAGCGCCATCCCCGGCGCGACCGCGGGCTGAAGGAGGAGCATCCGGTGGCATCGGTGCTGGTAGTCGGGGGAGGGCTCGTCGGTCAGGGAACGGCGATGCTGCTCGCCGCCGACGGTCATCGCGTCACGGTGGTCGAACGCGATCCTGCGCCGCCGCCGGCGACGGCGGACGACGCGTGGAACGGCTGGGAGCGCCGCGGCGTCAACCAGTTCCGCATGATCCACTACTTCCTGCCGCGCTTCCGGGACATCGTCGAGCGTGAGCTGCCGCAGGTCGCCACCGCGCTCGAGGCCGATGGGGCGTTGCGGGTCAACCCGCTCCGGCTCATGCCGGCCGAGATGTCGGGGGGACTGCGCGACGGCGACGAACGGTTCGACGCGCTCACCGGCCGCCGCCCGATGGTCGAAGGCGTGGTGTCACGGGTGACGGCATCGACGCCCGGGGTCACCGTGCGGCGCGGCGTCGCGGTCCGGGGGTTGCTGACCGCCGGCGAGGGCTCGCGGGCCCCGCACGTCACCGGCGTCCTCACCGAGGGCGGCGATGAGCTGCTCGCCGATCTCGTGGTCGACGCCGGCGGTCGTCGCTCGCCGATCGCCGGGTGGCTCGTGGCCCTCGGCGCGCGACCACCGGCCGAGGAGCGGGAGGAGTGCGGGTTCGTCTACTACGCCCGCCACTTCCGGTCCGGTGACGGGTCGCTGCCGGCGCCGTTCGGGCCTCCGCTCCAGGCGTACGACTCGGTCTCGGTGCTCACGCTGCCCGCCGACAACGGCGCGTGGGGCGTCGGCCTCATCACCAGCGCCCGGGACCCGGTGCTGCGCGCAGCCCGCGACCCTGAGCGCTGGGCGAAGGTCGTCGCGGCCTACCCGCTGGTCGCGCACTGGCTCGAGGGGGAACCGATCAGCGATGTCGCGGTCATGGCGGGGATCGAGGATCGGCACCGTACGTTCGTCGTGGACGGCGAGCCGGTGGCGACGGGAGTCGTCGCGCTCGGCGACGCCTGGGCGTGCACCAATCCGTCCGTCGGCCGCGGCGCCAGCATCGGGTTCGTCCACGCGGTCGCATTGCGCGACCTGCTGCGCGACGCGCCGGTCGACGATCCGGTCGGGTTCGCGCGGGCATGGCACGACCAGACGATGGGGACCGTCGAACCCTTCTACCGTGACACGCTGGCGTCCGACCGCCACCGCCTGGCCCAGATCGACGCGCAGCTGGTGGGCGAGAGCTACGAGAGCGACGACCGCAGCTGGGTGCTGGGCAACGCGCTGGCCGCCGCATCCGGGAAGGACCCGGACCTCTTCCGGGCGATGCTCGACCTCGCCTCCCTGTTCGACCACACCAACCACGTGTTCGCACGTCCCGGTCTCGCCGAACGTGCGCTCGAGCTCGGCGGCGACGCGGCGGCCGCGACGCTGCCCGGGCCGTCGCGCCAGGAGCTGCTGGCGATCCTCGACGCCTGAGGTCAGCGCACCTCGAGCGTCATCGCGACCGCGTGGTCGGCCCGGATCGCCGCGAGGTCCGCCCCGTCGGGTGTCGGGGTCCCGGTGATCCAGAAGGGGTGGTTGGCGAAGTGCGGGGCGCGGGCGCGATACGAGACCGAGTGGAACTCGCGATGGCTGCGGCGGCGTGCGAGCTCGGCGAGCAGGATCGCAGTGAGCGGACCGTGCACCACGAGATCGGGGTAGCCCTCGACCTTCGTCGCGTACGGATGGTCGTAGTGGATGCGGTGGGAGTTCGCGGTGACCGCGCTGAAGCGGAACAACAGCACCGGATCGGCGACGAGCTCCTCGAGCCACTCGGCTTCGGGGGCGTCGTCGCGGTCGCGGCCGGGCGGCACCACCGGCGAAGCCTCCCGGAACACCAGGTCCTGCTCCTCGTCGATGCAGACCTCGTCGTCCTGGCTGACGACGTGGCCGACGGTGACGAGCCAGAAGCGACCCGCGCCGCCGTCTTTCATGTCGACCCGGACGATGCGCGACGAGCGGGCCGCGGCGGCGCCGAGCCGCACCGGCCGTTCGACCAGGACCCGGCCGCCGACCCACATGCGTTGCGGGAAGCGCTCCATCTCGGGGCGGCGCCGGGGGTGACCGTCGAGGCCGAGCTGCGCGGTCGGCGCGGACGGGAGGAACGCAGCCCAGTGCCAGAGCAGTGGGAGCGTGCCGCCGTCGAGCACCGCGGGGTCGGCGTCGATGCACGCCGCGACACGTGCCGCGTGCTCGCCGGTCATGTCCGCGTGCGCGGACGGGGCGAACCCGGCGTCGGCGAGCGTGGGCTCGGGCGCGCTCGACGAGCCGGGCGCGACCGCGCCGGCCACGATGCCCTCGTCGTGCAGGCGGCCGACTTCGGCCGTCGACAGGCCGAGCACCGACTCGAGCACTTCGTCGGTGTGCATCCCGAGCAAAGGCGCCGGTGCGGGCGGGAGTGGGGGCGCCGTCGGGAAGCGCAACGGCGACGCCGGGGTGAGCAGCGAGCCGATGCCCGGGTGGTCGACCTCGCCGAACACCGGGTTCTGCGGCGACGCCCGCCAGTCGTCGTCGAGGAGTTGGGTGAACGTCTGGTACGGGCCCCAACAGACGCCGTGCTCGTCGAGCGCCTTGCGCACCTCGTCGAGCGTGCGGGCGTCGAACCACGGCTTGAGCAGCGCGGCGATGCCGTCGCGGGCGCGGTAGCGGTCTTCCTCCTTGCGGAAGTCGGCGTCGAACGCGCGCTCCATCGGGGGGAGGTGCTCCTCGATCCCGGTGGCACGCACGAGCGTGTGCCACTGGTTGAGGCTGATGGCGACGACCATCACGCGCCGCCCGTCGCGGGTTGCGAAGTCACGGCCGAAGGCGCCGTACATGTCGTTCCCCAGCGGGGGCCGGTTCTCGTGGCTGACCTGCGCCTGGGCGAGGAATCCGAGGTTGGCGACCATGGTGAACGCGACGTCGGCGAGTGACAGCTTCACGAGTTGGCCCTCACCGGTGGTCCGGCGATGCCGTTCGGCCGCGAGGACCCCGATCACCGCGTTGAGCCCGGTGGCGATGTCCCACGCCGGAAGCGCGTTGTTCACCGGGAACAGCGAACCGACCGGCCCGGTGGCCGACGCGATGCCCGACGCCGCGTTGACCGTGTAGTCGACTGCGGTGGACTCGTCGGGGTTGCCCACGATGTTCAGGTAGACCAGGTCGGCCCGTCGCTCGCGCAGGCGGGCGTCCGCCAGCCAACCCGACTCGGGGAAGTTCGAGAGGAACACGCCGGCGTCGTCGCCGGGCGCGGTGATGAGCGCCGTGGCCAGCTCCCGGCCCTCGGGCTTCGAGAGGTCGATGGCGATCGAGCGCTTGCCCTTGTTGAGCCCGGCCCAGTAGAGGCTCACGCCCTCCTCGGTGACCGGCCACCGGCGGTAGTCGAGGCCTCCGCCGATGGTGTCGAACCGGATGACGTCCGCCCCCATCTGGGCGAGGGTCAAGCCCCCGAGCGGGGCCGCGACGAACGCGGAACCTTCGACCACACGCAGACCTGAGAGCAGCTCCATCTCCCACACGATACGGTGCTCGGGGAATGGACAAGCTGGTCTTCCTCTTCCATCGCAAGGACGGCCTCACACGTGAGGAGTTCTTCGCCCACTACCTCGATGTCCACGCGTCACTGGGCCTGCGGCTCACGCAGACCATGGCCGGCTACAGCGTGAACCTGGTCGACACCGAAGGCGATGACGCGCCCGACGCGATCACCGAGATCTGGACCGCGTCGATGGCCGACTTCTTCGACCCGGCCAAGTCGTTCGCCTCACCCGAGGCCGCCGCCGAGCTCATGGCCGACCACGACTCGTTCATCGGCCCGTACGACACCTACGCGGTCGAGGAGCGCCTCGTGCGGGAGAGCGGCATCACCCCGGCGGTCAAGCGGATGGCGTGTTACCTCGCGGGAGAGGCCGTGCCGGAGCCGCGACCCGACGCCACCGATGTCGTCGAACACCGGGTGATGCAGGCGCTCAATCCCGACGCGCCGCCCTACGCTACGATCGTGTCGACGTGGGCGCGGACGATCGATGCGCTCGGACCGCCGACCGGCGTCGCGTTCTCCGTGCGTGAGTACCGAAAGCTGTTGCCGCCTCCCTGAATCCGGACGGTCGCGCGGACGCGCACGCGTAGCATGCTCGCCGTGGCAGAACCTGCGATCGTCGCCGACGGCTTGGTGAAGCGCTTCGGCGCCCTCGAGGCAGTGAAGGGTGTGTCCCTCGAGGTCCCCGAGGGTCAGGTGCTCGGCCTGTTGGGGCCGAACGGCGCGGGCAAGACCACCGCGGTGCGGATGCTCACGACGCTGTTGCGCCCCGATGCCGGCAGCGCCCGGGTCCTCGGCGTCGACGTACGCAGAGATCCGCAGCGGGTGCGGGCGTCGATCGGCCTCGCCGGGCAGTACGCGGCCGTCGACGAGAACCTGACCGGGCGTGAGAACCTCGCCCTGGTCGGCCGTCTGACCCATCTCGACGCCGGCGAGATCGAGGCACGGTCCCGGGAGCTGCTCGAGCAATTCGCGCTGAGTCACGCGGCCGACCGGGTGTGTCGTACCTACTCGGGCGGTATGCGCAGGCGGCTCGACCTCGCCGCCGCGCTCGTGCACCGGCCGCCGGTCCTCTTCCTCGACGAACCGACCACCGGTCTCGACCCGCAAGGCCGTAACGAGCTGTGGGGCGTCATCCAGAAGCTCGTCGGCGGTGGCACCACCGTGCTGCTCACCACCCAGTACCTCGAAGAGGCCGACCTGCTGGCCGACAACATCGTCGTCATCGACCACGGCTCGGTGATCGCCGAGGGCACGGCCACGCAGCTCAAGGAGCGCCTGGGTGCGACGGTCGTCGAGATCGGCTTCCGTGACGGCGACGCGACCGTGCGCGCCGCCGACATCCTCAGCCCGGTCGGTGGCGTGTCGCGCGACGACACGCTCGTGCGGATCAGCGTCCCCGGCGGTGACGGACCGCGCTCGATGCTCGAGGCCGTCCGGCTCCTCGACGGTGCGCACCTCGACCCCGCGACCATGGTGGTGCGCGAGCCGACGCTCGACGACGTGTTCCTGGAGCTGACCGGACACACCGCCGTCGACGACGGAGAAGGAGCAGAAGCATGACGGCAGTGGCGGTCCGGCCCCGGACGAATCGCGCCCACGTGGTCGGCGATGCGCGCACGATGGCGTGGCGCAACTTGCTGAACATCCGCCGGAACCCGCAGCTGCTGGTGTTCGCCACCATCCAGCCCGTGATCTTCGTCGTGATGTTCCGCTACGTGTTCGGTGGTGCAATCCAGGGGAGCCTTCCGCCGGGGCAGACGTACGTGAACTACCTCATGCCCGGAATCTTCGTGCAGACCATCGTGTTCGGCGCGCTCACCACCGGCGTCGGGCTCGCCGACGACCTGAACAAGGGACTCATCGACCGGTTCCGGTCGTTGCCGATGGCGCGCTCGGCGGTGCTCGTCGGTCGCACCCTGGCCGACCTGGTCCGCAACTTCTTCGTGGTGATTCTCATGTGCGTGGTGGGGTTCATCGTCGGGTGGACGATCGGGACCGACCTCCTCGGCCTCCTCGGCGCCCTCGGGATCATCATCGCGTTCTCGTACGCGCTGTCGTGGGTGTTCGCGATCGTCGGGCTGTCGGTGAAGGACGCCGAGACCGCGCAGGCCGTGTCGTTCCCGATCATGGCCCCACTCGTGTTCGCCTCGTCGGCGTTCGTGCCGGTCGCCACCATGCCGTCGTGGTTGCAGGGCTGGGCCGAGCACCAGCCGGTGTCGGTCGTCGTCAACGCGGCGCGTGTGCTCACCATCGGGGGCCCCGCGGCGCACGACGTGCTCGCGGCGGTCGCGTGGATCGTCGGCATCGTGGCGGTGTGCGCGCCGATCGCCGTGCACCGCTACCGCAAGGTCACCTGACCTCCCGGATCGGAGCGGGTCAGGAGAGAGGCGACCAACGCGCGGTGCGGAGCAGCCGGCTCTTCCACTGGTCGCGGAATGCCAGGGCGTCGTACATGTACGTGCCGGGCAACCGCCGCTCGACCGGGAGGTCGGTCGTGATCAGGTGCGCAACCGTCTCCGGATCCGGGATGTACTGCCAGAGGATCGCCTCGCGCCGCAGGTGCGAGCCGTGGGCGATCTGGAAGCACGCCTGGATGTCGATCGGGATGGCGCGCATGTCGTCGGCGTAGGCGAGGAGCGGTCGGCGGTAGATGTCGTCCCACGCCTGGATGTACTCGTCCAGTGACGACGTCGGCCAGCCGGTGTCCTCCATGAAGAGGTGCAGCTCGTGTTCGCGTCCGTCGGTGGGCACGGTGGCGAAGTCGACCTCCTGGATCGGTGACCAGTGCACCGGGAGGAGCGTCTTGGCGGTGACGTCGTGGCGGTACGAGTCGACCTCGCGTGACCAGTCGCGCAGGTCCCCGGTCTGGATCCGCCGGGCCAGGCGTTCCCACGCGTCGCCGTCGCGCACGCCGGTGATGGTGACCACGTTGTAGGACGCGCCGCTGCCGTGGGCGTGGTTCATGTACCAGAGCAGGCGGGCGTCGTCACCTTCCGCGAGCATCGGCATCCAGCCCTCGCGGTAGGCGGTCTCGAACTCGTCTTCCTTGGCCCCCGCGACCTCGTGCACCTCGTGCACGAACAGCATCACGCGACCGCCGCGGGGAATGGCGACCACGTCGTGGTGCGGAGCAGCTTGCTCTCCCACCGGTCGCGGAGCTGCAAGGCGTCGTGCATCCAGGTGCCCGGGGCGCGCATCTCGGCGGGGATGTCGGTGGTGAGCAGGCCGAGCAGACGATCGGGGTCGAGGATCCGCTGCATGAGCGTGACCTCCCGTTTCCGGTGGGACCCGAACGCGGGCTGGAACCCGGCTTCGATCTCGAGGAACGGCGGTGCGCCAGAGTCGCGGTGCTGGAGGGAATTCGCGTAGATGCTGCCCGATGCGTCGATGTAGTCGAGGAGCTTGCCCTCGAACGGCCACATGGTGTCCTCCATGTACATGCCCGGCTCGTGGGCGGCGCCGTCGGTCGGCACCGACGCGAGGTCGATGTCGGCGAGCGGCGACCACGGCAGGGAGAGGAGGATCTTCCCGGCGACGTCGTGGCGGAACGTGTCGAGCTCGCGCATCCAGTCCTGCAGGTCACCGCACTGGATGCGCCGGGCCAGGCGTTCCCATGCCGCGCCGTCGCGCACCGCGGTGATGGTGACCACCTGGTAGGACCAGCCGCTGCCGTGGGCGAGGTTCAGGTACCAGAGCAGCCGGGCGTCGTCGCCCGCCGCGAGCGTCGGCATCCAGCCGTCGTGGAACGCAGCCTCGAAGTCGTCTTCGTGGTACCCGGCGACGCGGTGGGTCTCGTGGAGGAAGAGCACGGCTAGGCCTCCGGCCGAGTCCAGGTGCGGCGCCGCTGCAGCCCGCAGACCGCGACGTCGTAGTGGCTGTAGAAGCGTTCGCGACCGCGGGCCTGCGCGTCTCGATGTCGTGGGTCGTCGCGCCAGGCCGCCTCGGCCTCGGTCGAGGCGAAGGTCACCAGCGCCAGGCGCTCGCCGTCCTCGGCGAAGAACATCTTGAACTCGACGAAGCCGGGAAAGGTCGCGGCCCGGGCTTCGAGATCGTCGGCGAGACGCCCGTAGTCGTCGGGCGCGTCGTCACGCAGCCGTGACCGGAACACCGTGATGCTCTGTTCGTCCATGCGGTCAGCTCCCGAGGATCTCGCCGTCGTGCTCGCCGACGTGTGGTGCGCGCCGCGAGATGCGCCACGGCGACGCCGACATCAGGAACGGCGCGCCCGCGTACCGGATCGTGCGGCCGAGCTCTTCGTGTTCGACCTCCACCTGGAAGCCGCGGGCCACGAAGTGCTCCGATTCGAACGCCTCCTCCGGTGACGCGACCACCCCGCAGGCGAGCCCACGGGTCTGACCACCCACGAAGAATTCCTCCGCGGTGATCCGTTCGGCGATGAAGCACAGCGCCTCGCGACCCGCGCCGAAGATCTCGGACGCGACCGCGTCGCTGGTGATCTCGGCCATGGTGACGCCGCCCCGATCGACGGCCAGATCGAGCAGCACGATGTCGGGGAACTCGTCGCGCAGCCCGAGACCCACCAGCCAGTCGACGAGAGCCTCGAAGTCGCGTTGGCTGCGTGGGGGGAAGCCGGTCGTGACGTAGCGACCGTCGGCGCACAGCATCTGGCTGGGCATGGTGATCACGGGCAGCGCGTGGCGGCCGGTCTGGCGCTGCACCGTGCTCCGGGCCACCAGCCACTCGTAGCTCCCGGATTCGGTGGTGACGTTGGCCGCCGCGTGCATGCTCACGTCGACGTGCTGACCGCGGCCGGACACCTCACGCGCCAACAACGCGGTCAACGCGGCCATGACCGCGAACGTGCTCCCGACGTGGAAGGCCTGGTTGCCGCCACCGCGGACGGGAGGCACGGAGTGGTCGTCGTATCCGCAGCTCCAGACCGGACCGCCACCGGCGAGCAGGGTCAGGTCGGTCGCCGGCTCGCGGGCGCGCGTGCCCGTACGGCCGAAGGGGGTCACCGACACCCAGACGAGTGCCTCGTGACCGGCCCGCAGGTCGGGATGATCGAGTCCGCGCGCCGCCAGCGCGCCGGGCGCCTCGCCCTCGAGCACGAGGTCGGCCGCGGCCACCAGCGTGCGGAGCTGCTCGGCGCCGGCGGGGGAGTCGAGGTCGAGCACCACCCCACGCTTCGACGTGTTGTAGTGCCACCACCAGAGGCTGCGCTCGGGGTCGGCGACATCGTCAGCGAACGGCCCGTAGCCGCGGCTGGGGTGTCCGCCCGGGGGCTCGACCACGACGACGTCGGCCCCGAGGTCACCGAGCTGCTTACCCGCGAACGCGGCGTGCTCACTGGCCAGCTCGACGACCCGGATCCCCTCCAGCGGCCCGCTCACGTGACGCCCTCCTGTGCCAGGAGCTCGATCTCGGCGTCGTCGAGACCGAGGATCTCCGACAGCACGCGGTGCGTGTGCTCGCCGAGGCACGGGCCACCGTGCGCGATCACCCAGTCGGTCTCGGACAGGTGGACGGGGATGCCGTCGACGCGCACGTCGCCCATCTCCCGGTGGTGGACGGTCGGCCAGAGCCCCCACTCGCCGGTGGCCGGATCGTGGTCGATGCGGTCCTCGGGCCGCGCCACCACGCTCGCGGGCACGCCCGCGGCCCGGATGGCGGCCGCGGCCTGGAACCGGTCGCGCGCCGCGGTCCACCCGGCGAGCCGGGTGTCGAGCGCGTCCTGCACCGCCAGCCGCTCGGCGAGGGTGTCGTTGCGCGGATCGGTTGCCCACGGCTCGTCGATCACCGCCGCGAGCCGGGCCCAGTCGGTGTCGTCGCGGCACGCGATCGCGACCCAGTTGTCGTCGCCGGCGGCGGGATAGATGCCGTGAGGCGCGGCGAGCGGGGGCGTGGCTGCGGTTCGAGTCGGGCTGGCCGTCCCGCCGCAGCGGGCGGCCGTTGACCGTGTAGTCGAGGAGGTCGGGGCCCACCAGCGTGGTGCCGGCCTCGGTGCACGCCATGTCGATCCACTGGCCCTCACCGGTGCGGTTGCGGTGGATCAGGCCGGCGAGGATGGCGACCGCCATCGTGTTGGCGCCCATGTGGTCCATGTAGGAGAACCCCCACCCGGCCGGTGGCTCGCCGGCCAGGCCGGAGCTGAAGGTGAGACCCGACACCGCCTGCACGATGGGGCCCCAGGTCTTGAACGCCGCGTTCGGGCCCCAGCCGCCGAAGCCCGAGTTCGACACGTACACGATGTCCGGCTTGATCGACCGGAGCTCCTCGTAGGGGAAGCCCATACGCGCCATGACGCCCGCGGCGAAGTTCTCGGTGACGACGTCGGAGATGGCGACCAGCTCGCGGAGGAGTTGCCGGCCCCGGTCGGTCCGGAGGTTCAGCGTGATGCCGAGCTTCTCGACGTTGTGGTTGTTGAAGCCACCGCCCATGTCGATCCCGCGGCGGTCGTCGACGAACGGCGGTGCCCCCCGCACGATGTCCCACGAGCCCTGGCGGACCGGATCCTCGACGCGGATCACCTGCGCGCCGAAGGCGGCGAGGAACCGCGTGGCGCCGGCGCCTGCGAGCTGACCGCTCAGGTCGCAGATGCGGAGGTGTGACAGCGCGCCCGGTGCCCGCTCCGCCGGCATTCAGCGCACCCGCATGGGAACCGAGGTGTAGCCGCGCACCGTGCTCGTGTGCACGCGTTCGAGCCGGCTCTCGTCGACGTCCCACGTCGGGTAGCGCCGGAGCGTCTCCCGCAGCGCGACCTTGCCTTCGAGTCGGGCCAGTGCGGCCCCGATGCAGAAGTGCGTCCCGTAGCCGAACGCGAGGTGACGGTCGATCACCCGCCGGACGTCGAAGGTGTCGGGGTTCTCGAAGTGGCGTTCGTCGCGGTCGGCGCACCCGTTGAGCAGCGAGATCTTCGAGCCCCGCTTCACCACCGTGCCGTGCAGCTCGATGTCGCGTGCGACCCAACGCGACTGCACCGGTGACGGCGCCTCGTAGCGCAGCAGCTCCTCGATGCCGTTGGGGATGAGCGAAGGATCGTCGACGAGGAGCGCACGCTGATCCGGGTGCTGCGCCAGCGTCACCGCCGCGAACCCGAGCAGGCGGGCGACGGTCTCGGTGCCCGCGAGCGACAGCAGCTGGACGAACCCGACGATCTCCTCGAGGGTGAGGGTGCGCGTCTCGCCGTCCTCCTCGATCTCCGCGTGGACGAGCCCGGTGATCAGGTCGTCCCGGGGATCCTTGCGCCGCATCTCCATGAGCTCGGGGAGCAGCGCGAACGCTTCGTTGTCGATCTCGCCGCTCTCGGACACCAGCGTGTTCAACTTGTCGATGCCACCCTGCGCGGTGGTGCCCTCCTCGACGTGCAGCGAAGCGTTGGCGAGCTCACGGAACTCGGCCGCATGGCCCTCCGGATAGCCGACCAGGGCGAGGATCACGGTCGGTGGGAGGAGTCCGGCGAACGTCTCGACGTAGTCGAACTCGTCCTGGCCGTCGACGGTGTCGAGGAAGTCGCGGCAGATGACGGCGACCTTCTCCTCGAGATCGGCGATGCGACGCGGGGTGAACGCGCGGCTCACGAGCTTGCGCAGCTTCGTGTGCTCGGGAGCGTCCATCATGATCATCATGGGGACGTTCTCGTAGGGCTCGTCGGTGATCATCTCGAGGACGATGCCGTGGCTCGAGACGAACGTCTGGGCGTCGAGGAGCCCGTTCAGGACGTCGTCGTATCGGCTCAGCGCGTAGAACCCGTGCCGCTCGTTCCAGTAGAGCGGTGCTTCGTCGCGGAGCCGTTTCCAGATCGGATACGGGTCGGCGTCGATCGCGTAGTCGTAGGGGTCGTAGTACAGCCCGGTGGCGGTCATCCCCGGAGCGTACGCGAACCGGGTGGACGACCTACGCGCCTACTTCCCGGATCATCCGCAGCACGGTGTCGGGATCGAGCGGCTGGTCGAGCGCGGTCACGCCGTGCTGGGCGAGCGCGTCGGCCACCGCGTTGAACACCGCGGCCGGGGCACCGATGGCGCCACCCTCGCCGACGCCCTTGTAGCCCCCGACGGTCGACGCCGGCGACTCGATGTGGAACGTCTCGATCTCCGGGATCTCGTGCGCGGTCGGCACGAGGTAGTCCATGAACGTGGACGCGAGGGGGTTGCCGTCGCGGTCGTAGACGTTGTGCTCGTACAGCACGCCGCCGATGCCCTGGGCGACCCCGCCGTGCACCTGTCCTTCGACGATGTTCGGGTTGATCATCCGCCCGCAGTCCTCCGACACGACGAACCGGAGGATCGCGACCTTGCCGGTCGTCGGGTCGATCTCCACCGTCGCCGCGTGGGTCGCGTTCGACCACATGGTGGGCGGTGCCATGGAGCGGTGCACGACCTCGAGCATCGCGTCGAGCTCGGGCGGCAGCGTCGCCGACTGGTGGTACGCGGCGTTCGCGACCTGCTGGACCGGCACCGACTTCGTGGGGGTTCCCTGCACCGAGACGACGCCGTCGGCGATCTCGAGGTCTTCGGGTGCGGCCTCGAGCAGGTGGGCCGCGATCGCGACGACCTTGTCGCGCAACATCAGCGACGCCTCCGTGACCGCCTGGCCGATCATCGGGCCGCTGCGGCTCCCGCCCGTGCCGGGGCCGAAGGGCGTGTTGTCGGTGTCGCCCTGGTGGACGGTGACGTCGGCGAAGTCGATCCCGAGGTGCTCGGCGGCAAGCTGGGCGGTCGTGGTCTCGAGGCCCTGACCGTGCGCGCCCGAGCCGAGGAAGACGTCGACGCGCCCGTCCGGGTGCATCCGGACGTGGGCCGCCTCGTTGGCGTAGGCGGCCACTCCCGGCTGTGGTTCCACGTAGACCGCGAAGCCGATGCCGAGATACCGGCCCTCGGTGGTGGCGCGCGCCTGCGCGGCCCGGAACCCGTCGTAGTCGATCTCGGCGGCGGCCTGCTCGAGCGTCTCCTCCGGGGTCACGTTCTCGATGACCATGCCGCCGGGTGATGCGTACGGCAGATCCGCCCGGTGCAGGACGTTCCGGCGCCGGAACTCGAGCGGGTCGAGGCCGATCTGGCGGGCGGTGTACTCGATCATCTGCTCGCGCGCCGTGGTCTCCATCATCCACGGACCGCGGTACGAGGCCGAGCCGCAGGTGTTGGTGTAGACCGCGGTGCTCTCCCACCCGAGGTGGGGCACGCGGTAGGCCCCGGTGAACAGCATGCCGACGAGCGGGCCGGCGCTCCCGCCGGGCATCGCGTAGGAGCCGGCGTCGTCGAAGTGCTTCACCTCGGCCGCGACGATGGCGCCGTCCTCGTCGACGGCCAGGGTCGTGTCGCACTTCTCCTGCCGGGCGTGGGCCGACGCGATGAGGTTCTCGCGCCGGTCCTCCGACCACTTGACCGCGGCGCCCAGCTCATGGGCGGCAAGCGCGACGACGATCTCCTCGCGACCGAGGAACGACTTCAGGCCGAAGCCGCCGCCCACGTCGCCGATCTGCACCCGGATCTGGTTCTCGTGCACGCCCGTGGCTCGGGCGAAGACCTGGCGCGCCTCGTGCGGGTTCTGGCTCGAGAGCCACACGTCGAACCGCTGGTCGAACGGCTCCCACCGCGCGACGATGCCGCGACACTCCATCGGAACCATCGAGTAGCGGTGCTGCACGAAGGTCTGTGAGATCACGTGCGGCGCTGACTCGAGCGCGGCGCGACCGTCGTCGCCCATCGGGACGGCCATCTGCATCAACACGTTCCCGGGACGGTTCGGGTGCACGTCGTTGCCGTCGCCCGCGAGCGCGGCGTCGTAGTCCATGATCGGGTCGACGGCGTCGGAGTAGTCGATCTCGACCAGCTCGGCGGCGTCCTCGGCGAGATAGCGGTTCTCGGCGACGATCAGCACGATGGGATCACCGACGAACCGCACGTCGTCCACCGCGAGCGGATACATCGGCGACATGAACTCCTCGGCGCCGACGAACATCGACGGGTACATCGTGCCGACGACCTTGTCGTTGAGCTCGGCGCCGGTGAAGAGCGCCACGACACCCTCGGCGTCGCGTGCCGCCGAGGCGTCGACCCGGATCTTCGCCCGGGCGACGTCGCTGCGCACGAAGTGCGCGTGGAGCATGTTCGGGAGGGTGACGTCGTCGGTGTAGCGGCCCCGTCCGGTGAGGAGACGGGGGTCTTCCTTGCGCAGGACGGCCTGGCCGACGAAACGGCCGGCGCTGGCGGGGGCTTCACTCATGGGCGTCACGACCTCGTGGCAGCTCAGGCGCTCGGGCGCGCGGACTCTCACCGCGGACCCGGTTGCAGGGACGGGGCGTCAGGTCGACCGGCTCAGGCGGTCGCGGACCCACTGGATGCTGTTCGGCCGGCTCATCGCCTGCTCCCAGCCCTCGAGCAGCTGGTCGAGCGTCGCGCGATCGGGCACCACGCCGAGGATCTCGACCGTCACCAATTCGGTCGGGAGCTCCCCGACGCGGGTGTCGCCGACCGGGTCCATGTAGACCGCTTCGACCGGCTCGGCCATCGCGTAGAGCTCACCGGTGTCGGCCACCCACGAGAGCTCGGTGCGGACGCCCTTGGCGTCGGACCACTCGCGCCCGAACTCGGTCTCGGTGGACTCGCGTCGGCGCGGGTCGGCGTCGTAGAATTGTTCGATGTCCATGGTCACCTTCGTGTGAGTCCCACCAGGGCTGGTGCGAGTGCCCGCCATTCTGCCCGGGGGAAGTCGCCGGCCTCGGCTCCGGTGTACGCCTGGACGCACACGTGGTCGGCCCCGGCGTCGAAGTGGGCCTGGACACGGGCGGCGATCGTGGCCTCGTCGCCCCAGACCACGATGTGGTCGACGAGCCGGTCGCTCCCGCCGTCGGCGAAGTCGTCCTCGGTGAAGCCGAGCCGGCGCCAGTTGTTCACGTAGTTGGGGAGCTGCAGGTAGACGCTGAGGCCCTCGCGGGCGACGGATCGCGCCCGCCCGGCCTCGGTCTCGAGGACGACGTGCTGCTCGGGCAGCAGCATCGGTCCGTCGCCGAGCGCCTCCCGGGCGATCTGCGTGTGCTCGGGCGTGACCAGGTAGGGGTGCGCGCCGCTGGCGCGGTCACGCGACAGCTCGAGCATCTTCGGCCCGAGTGCGGCGAGCACGCGCCGGTCGGGGGGGACCGTCGGCGAGGTGCGGTCCAGCTCGTCGAGGTAGCTGCGGGTCACGCTCAACGGCTTGGCGTAGGCGCCGGGCTGGGTCTGGTCGATGAGCAGCGAGTGGCTGACCCCGATCCCGAGGAGGGTCCGGCCGGGGTGGTCGGCGTCCAGCGCGGCGAGGCCCTCGCCCACCTCGGACGCGGCGTGCATCCAGAGGTTGAGGATGCCGGTGGCCGCGGTGAGGGTCGAGGTCGCTTCGAGGAGGTCGCGCAACGCGCCGAACACGTCGCCGCCGACGTCCGGGATCCAGAGGGCCGAGTACCCGAGCCCCTCGAGCTCGGCGGCGGCGTCGCGCTTCTCGCCCGCCTCGCCGTAGCGCAGCTGACCACTCCAGATGCCGGTACCCGTGAGGCGCATGTCCCCTTCGTAACCGACGTGCCCCACGACTGCAACCCGGGTGTCGCGGAGACCGGTAAGGTGCCGCGTCGTGACCGACTTCCAGGGCAAGACCGCCATCGTCACCGGCGCGGCGTCCGGGATCGGACGCGCCACCGCGAGTGCGCTTGCCGACGCCGGCGCATCCGTGACGCTCCTCGACGTGTCCGACGAGCTCGGCGCGCGAGCGGCGG
Organism: uncultured Actinomycetes bacterium; assembly: GCA_963750045.1. Classification (GTDB taxonomy): domain Bacteria; phylum Actinomycetota; class Acidimicrobiia; order IMCC26256; family DASPTH01; genus DASUAS01. Next base: position 210,266 of record CAVVPD010000008.1, read on the forward strand.
AGGAAGCGCGGGGCACCTACGTGCACCTCGACGTGTCGCAACCGGACGCGTGGGCCGAGCTGCTCGGCCGGTTCGACCGGCTCGATCTGCTGCACCTCAACGCGGGGATCTACGACACCGCGCTCGAGGACATCACCACCATCTCCGACGAGAAGTACCGGCGCTACCTGGGTGTCAACGTCGACGGGGTGTTCTTCGGGCTGCGGGCCGCGATCCCGCTCCTGGAGCAGGCGCGCGGCGCGGTCGTGGTCACGTCGTCGATGGCCGGCGTGATGCCGCTGCCGTCGAACCCTCTGTACGCGGTGACGAAGTACGGCCTGGTCGGTCTGGTCCGGAGCATCCACGGGGAGCTCGAACGGCGCGGCATCCGCATCAACGCGCTGTGCCCGGGCGCGGTGGCGACGCCGCTCATGGGCGACGATCCGCACGGATGGTTCGGGGAGCGGGGCATCACGGCGCTCGAGCCGGAAGATCTCGCCGCGACCGTCGTGGAGCTGCTCGCGTCCGATCACACCGGCGAGATCTGGCTCCACCGGCCGGGTGCGCCGGCCCAGGCGCTGGAGTTCGCGAAACTGCCCTAGCACCGCCCTCGGGTTTCGAGACGGCGACGTCGTGGTGAGGGGAACGTCCTGATCGAGACGCCAGACACGGCCCTGCGGGTGCGGGACCTCGACGTCTTCTACGGCCGCGTCCAGATCCTCTTCGGCCTCGATCTCGACGTCGGCGCGGGTGAGACGGTGGCGATGCTCGGCACGAACGGTGCAGGCAAGACGACGTTGCTGCGGGCCATCAGCGGGCTGGTCGCACCGGCGCGCGGCTCGGTGGTGCTCGGAGACACCGACCTGACGCGGGTCGGGGCGGAGGAGCGCGCGCGCCGCGGGGTCGTGCAGGTGCGCGGTGCGGACGTGTTCCCGGGTTTGACCGTCGACGAGAACCTGCGCGCCGCGCTCGTCGCCCATCCGGCGTTGCGGGAGGACGCGGCCCGGCGCATCGACCGGGTCTACGACGTGTTCCCCGCGTTGCGGGCGCACCGCAACCAGGACGCGGCGTCGCTGTCCGGCGGGGAGCAGCAGATGGTGGCGCTCGCCGGTGCGCTGCTGTTCGAGCCGGAGCTCCTCCTCGTCGACGAGCTCTCGCTCGGGCTCGCGCCGCTCGTCGTGCAACGTCTCCTCGACGTGCTCGTGGAGCTGGGCGCCGCGGGGCAGGCGATGCTCGTGGTCGAGCAGTCCCTGACCGTGGCCGCGCAGCTCGCCGAGCGCGTCGTGTTCCTCGAGAAGGGCACCGTCCGCTTCGACGGCCCGATCGCCGACCTCACCGCGCGCGACGAGTTCGCGGGCGGTCTTCCTGGGTGGCGCGCCATGATCACCGTGCACGGCTGGGACGTCAGCCAGCAGATGGTGCTGAGCGGAGTGGTGCAGGGCTTGGCCTACGCGGTGCTGGCGGCGGGGATCGTGCTGGTGTACCGCGCCAGCGGGGTCATCAACTTCGCGGTGGCCGCGTTCGGGACGACCGCCGTCGCGTTGATGGGGGTGCTGCTCGGCGGCGGGATCGGAGGCTGGCACTCCCCGTTCTGGCTCGCGTTCGTGCTGGCGACGATCGCGGCCGGCGCGGTCGGGGTGCTGGTGGAGTGGTCGGTGATCCGCCGCCTCGCCGACGCCCCCCGGCTGGTGTTGCTGGTGGCGACGATCGGCATCGCCCAGGTGCTGCTGCTGCTCGCGCTGCTGCTGCCGGCGGTGGGCGAGGGCGGTTTCTTCCCGCCGCTGCTGGACTGGACGTGGACCGTCAGCCCGGAGCTGCTGATCCAGGGCCGCGAGCTCAGCGTGATCGTGATCGTGCCCGTGCTCGTCCTCGCCCTCGCGGTGTTCCTCACCCGCACCCGCACCGGGCTCATGGTGCGGGCGGCGGCGGCCAACCCGGACAAGGCGCGCTTGGCGGGCATCCGGGTGTTCCGCACGTCGGCGGTGGTGTGGGGCATCTCGGCCGCGTTCGCCGCGGTCGCCGCCATCGCGCTGGCGCCCGTCCGCGGCATCAGCATCGCCGGCGCGGCCACGGCGGGGGGCGCGTTGAGCTACCAGCTGCTGCTGCGTGCGCTCGTGGTCGCGCTGATCGCCCGCATGCGCAGCCTGCCGGTCACCTTGGTGGCGGGGATCGGCGTCGGCATCGTCGAGGTGATCCTCCAGCAGAACGTCGATCCCGGTGACCTGGGCGTGACCGAGCTGTGGCTGTTCGTCGCCACCCTGGTGATCGTGCTGGTGTTCTCGCGTCTGACCCGCGCGCCCGACGACGGCGGCTGGAAGCTCGTGGCCGGCGCATCCACGCGGGTCGCCGACCCGGGCGCGCCGTGGTGGTCACGCCACCTCTCGCGTGCCGCGGTGGTCGCGCTGTTCGCCGGCCTGGTGCTGGTGCCGGTCGTGTTCTCGCGGGCATCGGAGTCGTTCCTCTGGACGCGCGTGCTCGTCTTCGCGATCGCGGGGTGCTCCCTCACCATTCTCACCGGGTGGGCCGGGCAGCTGTCGCTCGGTCAGTTCGGGTTCGCCGCGATCGGTGGGCTCACGACGGTCAAGCTCGTCGGGGGCGACGGCGTACTCGGCCTGCACGACCTGCCGTGGGGAGCCGCGGTCGCGCTCGGCGTCCTCGTCGGCGCCGCGGTCGCGGTGCTGATCGGTCTCCCCGCGTTGCGCATCCCCGGCCTCTACCTTGCGGTCACCACGTTGGCGTTCGCGGTTTTCGTGTCGACGTGGCTGGTGGGCCAGGACTCGTTCGTCGACCTCAGTGGCCTGTTGCCCACGCTGGCGAAGCCCGACGCCGGCGTCGTCGACTTCGCGTCGCGACGTTCGTACTACTTTCTGTGCCTGGCGTTCCTGATCGCGTGCGTCGCGATCGTCGCGCAGCTGCGCCGCACCGGCATCGGCCGGTCGACGATCGCGGTGAGCGACAACCCCGCGTCGGCCGCGGCGATGACCATCTCGACCACGCGCATGAAGCTGCTGGCCTTCGCGGTGTCGGGCGGGATGGCCGCGCTCGCGGGCTGCCTGCTCGTCACCCTGCTGCCGAGCAACACCCCGGCGGCCACGTTCGCGCCGGAGGAGTCGGTGCGGGTGGTCGCCATCGTGGTGATCGGCGGGCTCGGCGCGCTCGTCGGCCCGGTGCTCGGCGCACTGTGGGTGATCGGCGTGCCCGCCATCTGGCCGGACGAGCCGATCGTGCCGTTCCTCGTCTCGGGTGTCGGCATCCTCGCCATCCTCCTGTTCTTCCCCGGTGGCTTCGCCGGGCTCCTCCGGGCCGTCGAAGACCGCGTGCTGCGGCTGCGCCGCGAAGGCCGACGTCCGCCCCGGGCCCGAACCGGCGGCGTTCGCGGGTGTCAGAGCGCAGGCTGGCGACGCCGGTTCGGAGTGGGTGGGGGACTGGCTGGTGGCGACGGGGATGACCGTGCGCTTCGGCGGCCGGGTCGCGGTCGACCGGGTCGACCTGCGGGTCGGCGCGGGGGAGTTGGTCGGCCTGATCGGCACCAACGGTGCCGGCAAGAGCACGTTGATGAACGCCATCGGCGGGTTCGTGCCCGCCGATGGCCGGGTCGAGGTGCTCGGCCATGACGTGAGCCGCCTCCCCGCGTACCGCCGGCACCGGATGGGGCTCGGCCGTGGGTTCCAGGCTGCCCGCCTCTACGACGACCTCACCGTGCGCGAGACGGTGATGGTCGCGCTCGAAGGACGGGCGCGATCGTGGCTCGTGCCGTCGATGCTGCACGTCCCGCCGTCGCCCCGCGTGGAACGGGCCAAGCGAGCCGAGGCCGACGACATCCTGGGTGCCCTCGGTCTCGGGGCCACTGCCGACCAGCCGGTGGCCTCGCTGTCGACGGGGACGCGGCGCATGGTGGAGCTCGCGGGCCAGGTGGCGCTCGGTGCGCGCATGATCCTGCTCGACGAGCCGACCGCGGGGCTCTCCCAGCGCGAGACCGAGGCGTTCGCGCCGCGCATCGGGGAGATCCGCACCGCGCTCGGCGCCGCCGTGCTGCTCATCGAGCACGACATGCCGCTGGTGATGTCGGTGAGCGACCGCGTGTACTGCCTCGAAGCGGGGGTGGTGATCGCCGAGGGCACGCCGGCCGCAGTACGCGGCGATCCCCTCGTCATCGCGAGCTATCTCGGCACCGACGAGGCGGCGACGACCGCCTGATCAGCCCGCCGACGTCGGTGACCAGCACGGGATCGGGCGCCGGTGCCGACAATCTGCTCAAATAGCGCGACATGCTCGAAGGGTTCGACGCCGCCGACCTCGCGGCCGCCGCCGCGCTGCGCGCCGAGTGGCGGGCCGACGAAGACGCCTGGACCCGAGCCGCGCTCGAGCAGTGGGAGCACGACCGCACGCTCCTCGACGTGCTCCACACGTGCATGCACCGCGGCGACACCGTCGCCCTCGACTTCCCGGGCCGCACATTCATCGGCGTGGTCAGCGCCGTGGGTGTCGACCTGGCGCGTCTGGCGACTCCCGACGGGAGCGTCGACGCGCACCTCGGCCCGGCCGCGGTGCTCTCCCTGCGCGTGGTCACGCCGGCGCGTGCGGGCGGCGGGCGCGGCGACCCGAGCATCACGACCTTCCGCGCCCGTCTCCTCCACCTCGAGGGGACGTTCGTGCAACTGGGCACCCGGGTGCGCGACGACGCGTGTTCCGGCGAGCTGCGGGTGGGCCGCGACCATGTGAGCGTGCTCGACCGCGACGGTGTTCGCCGCTACGTGCCGATCGAGTCGGTGACCTGGGTGCGTCCGCTCGACGTCGACTGATCCTCGCCCGGGAGGGCGGCGAGCCAGTCGAGCAGCTCGTCGCGCAGGAAGCGCATCTCGCGACCGCCCGGGAAGCGGTGGCAGGGGATCCGGCCCTCGCGGACCATGCGCCGCAGGTACTCCACGTGCACCTGGAGCAGGTCGGCTGCCATCGCGGTCGTGAGCACCGGCGGGAAGGCCGCCGCCCCTGGCCCCACCGGTCCGGTGCCTTCGGCGGTCGTCATCGGTGCTGGAGCGTACCCGGCGTCCGGGCCGCGGGGAAGGACGACGCCGTCTGGCGTGGCGTTGGTCCGGTTGCTCACACCCTGTCGCACGGCGTGCCGGCGTATACGGGACCGTGCTGTCCGATTCGAGCGGGTTGACCGAGTTGCTCTAAACGTTCATACTGCGCGGATCAGCTCATACCGGATATCAACGACACGAGTCCGCGTCTTCTTCCCGGGGGTCGTCCCATGGCTCACCCAAGCGTCCCGTCCGCGCCGCCGGTGACTGCCGCTCCCGCCGCCGGGGTGGCGGTCGTGAGGCCGGGGTCGGCCGCCCGGAGGCTCGCCGGACGCGTCTCCCGGGGCCACCTGGTGATGGTGGTGACCGGCGTGGTCGGTGTCGTGCTCTCGTTCGCGGCGTTGCGCCAGCACGACGGCACCGCGCGGGTCGTCGTCGCGGCCCGCGAGATCCACGCCGGCGAACGGGTCGTGGCCGAGGACTTCCGCAGCGTGGCGGTGACGATGAGCGCACCGGTGCTCGCCACCGTCGTGCGCGGCGCGCGACGTCGACGCGGTCGTCGGGCGGATCGCGGGCACGACCGTCGCCGAGGGCGAGCTCGTGTCGAAGCGGGTGCTGAGGCCCCGCGCGGCTCGGCACGGCCTGCGGGCCATGAGCATTCCGATCGATCCTGCACGCGCGGTCGGCGGGCGCCTCGAAGCCGGGGATCGGGTCGACGTGCTCTTCGCCGGGCAACAGGCGGTGTCGATCATCGTCGCGGACGCGGAGGTCGTCGCGGTCGATGCACGGGGGCGCGGTGGCATCGGGGAAACCGCGAGCCCTTTCACGGTGACCATCGCGGTCTCGGCGCGGCAATCGCAGCTGGTCGCGGCCGCGGTCGCCGACGGCAACATCTCGTTGGCGCGCACGACCGGCTCGGAGTCGTCGAAGGGGACCGCACCGGAATCGTTGGATCGGGTCGGCGACCTCGACCCGACGGCGCGGTGACGGTCGTGGAGCCCACGGTTGCCCTCGTCTTCTCACCGGAGCCGTGGGTCGAGGACCTGCACCGCCACCTCGTCCATCATGGCGGCGCACGAGTGCGCCAGATCGTGGTGGAGCCCTCGGTGGCGCTCGAAGAGGAGTACGACGCCCTGGTCGTGAGCGATCGGTGGCCCGCGCTCACGAGCCGATTGGTCGGCGCGGTGCACGAGCAGGGGCGCCGTGTCCTCGGCGTGTTCGATCCCGAGGAGCCGGCGGGGAAGGACCACCTGCTCGCGCTCGGCGTCGACGCAACGCTCCCCGGCGACGCCAAGATGGCGGAGTTCGTCGACGTGCTGGTCGACCTCGGGCCACTCGCGTCTCCGAGCACGTCTCGCGGGTGGCCGCGGCGCTCCGGCGCCGAACCGCCCGGTGTTCGGGCGGACCGCGGGCGGCTGGTCGTCGTCTCGGGGCCACGGGGGAGCGGCGTCACGGAAACCGCGGTCGGGCTGGCCGATGCGTTCGGTGCCCGATCGAGGAGCGCGGTGCTCGTCGACACGCACGGACCCGCGCCTGCGGTCGCGGGTCGCCTGGGTCTCGGCATCGAGCCCAACCTGCGGAGCGCGGTCGACGCCTTCAACTACGGACTCGGCGATCTCGGCCGTTCGGTCGTGGCCGCCCCGGCGCCCGCGGCATTCGGTGTCGTGCCGGGATACCCGAGCCCGATCGCCGCGGCGCAGGTCACCGCGACCGAAGTCGTCGAGGTGGTGCTGTCGTTGTGTGACCGCCACCCGGTCGTGGTGGTCGACGCCGACGAGGGATCCCCGACCAGCCGGGCCCTCATCGCCGAATGCAGCGCGATCGTGGGCGTGCTGGCCGCCTGCCCCGTCGGCGTCGTGCGCGCCCTCGGCTGGGCCGCCGACATCCGCGGGACCGTGCACACGACGCCCATCCACCTGGTGGTGAATCGGGCACCGGGCGCCCGCTACCGGCGGGAGGAGATCCGGGTCGAGATCACCCGGACCCTGGACCCCGCGTCGATCACCTGGGTCCCCGCCGACCGCGCCGTCGAGGGCGCCGCGTGGGACGGTCGCCTTCCCGGGCGTGGGCCGTTCCGTCACGCGATGGATGAGCTCGCGAACGTCGTGGTGCCGGACCCGCCGGGTCGACAGCGGACGCGGGGGACGCGGCGGTGGCGATGAACCCCGACGTGTACGACGCGATACGTCACGACGTGCTGGCGCGCGTCGAACGCCGGCGGTTGCGCCCGGAGGCCGACCTCGACGAGGTGCGCGCCGAAGTGGAGCGCGCGGTCGCTGCGTACCAGCGGTTGGCCCTGCTCGGTGAGGAGATCCCGCTCGCGGACCCGGTCGAGATGGGTGACCTGGTCCTCCGGTCGATCACCGACTACGGGGCGCTCACCGAGCTCGTCGCCCGCCACGACGTCGAAGAGATCTTCATCGAGGGCGCGCGGGTCTCCTACCTCGACGGGTCCGGTCGTCTGCGCGGGCTGACCCTCCCGACGAGCGAGGAAGAGAATCGCCAGATCATCGAGCGGCTGCTCGCCCCGACGGAGCGCCAGCTCAACACGAAGCACCCCCTCGTGCAGGCGCGCGTGCTCGGGGGCACGGCGCGTCTGACCGCGGCCATCCCACCGGTGGGCGATCGGCTGTCGGCGACGCTCCGGCGCTACGTGGTACGCAACGTCACTCTCGACGACCTCGTGCAGCGCGATTCGCTGACGCGTGAGGCCGCGGGCCTGCTGCGGCTCCTCATGCAGTTCCGCAGCCGGGTGGCCGTGTCGGGCGAGCCGGGTGCAGGAAAGACCACACTGGCCGCGGCGCTTCTCGCGGCGGCGCCTGCGGGACACTGTGTACGAGCGTGTGAGGAGATACGTGAGCTCGCGGTTCCGATCACGCACGGGTCGTACTACGAAGTGCGACCGCCGTCACTCGACGGAACCGGCGAGATCAGCCTGCGCGACCTGGTGAAGTTCGTCCTGGCGATGAGGCCCGACCGGATCGTCGTCGGCGAGGTGCGCGGCGCCGAGGCGTTCGAGCTCAGCCGGGCGGTGAACGCAGGGTGCGGGTTCCTCTGCACCGTCCACGCGAACAGCGCGGAGGAGGCGCTCGACGCGCTCGTCAACGCCGCGTTGATGGCGGGCGAAAACGTGACCGAACGCATCGTGCGGAAGGTCTTCTCCGGATCGCTCGATGTCGTCGTGCACCTGGACCGCGACGACCGGGTGAGCGCGGACGCCGATGCGATCCGTCGGCGCGTGATGGAGATCGCCGCCGTCGTTCCGGCGCTGCGTGACGACTTCACCGTCGAGCCGCTGTTCGTGCGGGAGAGCATCGGCGCGCCCCTGACGGTGGACCGGCGCGCTGCCGGCGACGCTTGCCGCCCGGCTGGAGCGCGCGGGCTGAGGTCGGCTCCGTGCACGGCGTCCTGGCCGGCGCGGAGGAGCTCGCGTGACCGGCGCGTCGCTGAGCCTGCTCGCGGCGCTCTCGATCGGTGGTTGCTGCGCGCTGCTCGCCGGCCACCTGATGGGGGAGCCCCTGCAGCTCCGGCGCTGGGGGAGACGGCACGGCGCGCCGCGAGCGGTGGAGGTCTGGTTGGCACAGGCCGGGCTGACCGTGTCGGTGCGGCAGTTCGTGATCGGTTCGGTGGCGGTGGGTGCGGTTGCGTTCGCGGCCGCGTTCTTCGTCACCGGCACCGCGCTGGTCGCCTTCCTGCCGGCGATCGCCGCGGCATCGATCCCAAGGGCGTACTTCGGGCGTCGCCGTGCGGCGCGCATGCGGGCGCTCCAGCTCGCGTGGCCCGACGGGTTGCGCGACCTCGGCGCGTCGATCGCCGCCGGGCGCTCGCTCACGCACGCGCTCACCGCACTCGCCGAGACCGGTCCGGCGCCGTTGCGCGAGGCGTTCGCCCGCTTCCCGACGCTCGCCCGGATGCTGGGCACGGTGCCCGCGCTCGAGGTGCTCGAGGAGGAGCTGGCCGACCCGACCAGCGACCGGGTCATCGAAGTCCTGATCCTCGCCTACGAACGGGGCGGCCCGATCGTCAAGCAGATCCTCGAGGACCTCGTCGTGGCGACGTCCAAGGACGTGAAGGTCCTCGAGGAGATCGAGTCCGAAGGGTTGGAGATGAAGATCAACGCCCGAGCCGTCCTCGTGATGCCCTGGTTCGTGCTGGTGGCCCTCACGCTGCGAGCGGGCCCGTTCCGTGACTTCTACCGCTCGCCCGCGGGTGTGCTCGTCGTGCTCGCCGGCGCCGTGCTCAGCGGCCTCGGGTCCTGGTGGATCAGCCGGCTCGGGCGCGCCGGTCGGGAGCGGCGGGTGTTCGGCGGCGCGCCGGCGGTCGAGGTGCGGTCATGACCGCCACCGCGCTCGCGTTGGGCTGCGTCGCGGCGGGTGTCGCCGCGGCCGGCGCGGCGGGGGCGGTCGTGCCACCGACCCGACGGTTGGGCCCGCGGGTCCGCCCGTACACGGTGACCGCCCGCACGCAACTGGGACGGGGCGCCGCGGTCACGGATGTCGCGCCGCCCACTGCGAACCCGTCGACGGTGGGTCGCCTCTTCGGTCCGCCGCTGCGCGCGCTGGTCGCGAACGTGGGCCGGGCGTTCGAACGTCGGAGTGATCCCGCGCTGGCGCGGCAATTGCTCCAGGCGGGGTATCCCGACGTGGCCCCGGACGAGTACCGCGCCCGGGTCGCCGTCCACGTGCTGGTGTTCGGCGCCGCCGGTGCTGTGAGCGGCGCACTGGTCGTGCGTTCCACGCTCGCGACCCTCGGGTTGACGGTCTGCGGCGTCGTGTTCGGAGGGTCGCGTCTCCGCGGCCGGCTCGGCCGTGGCGTGGAGGAACACCGCGAACGACTCAGGCTCGAGCTCTACACCGTGAACCAGCTCCTCGCCATGCACGTGCGGACGGGTGCCGGCCCAGTGCAAGCGACCCAGCGCATCGTCGATCGCGGCAACGGTGCCGTCGTCGAAGAGCTGCAGGCCGTGCTGCTGGCGATGAACAGCGGCGTCGCCGAGGCGGCGGCGTTCCGCCGGGCCGCGGAGCTCACGTCCGAACCGTCGGCCGCGCGCACCTACGAGCTGTTCGCCGCCGGCGCCGAACGCGGCGTCGATCTCGCCGATGGGTTGCGCGCACTGAGCGAGGACCTCAGGGACTCGCGCCGCGAGGAGATCAAGAAGTCCGCGACGAAGCGTCGCGCCGCCATGCTCGTGCCGACGATCGCGGTGCTCGCGCCGGTGATGTTGCTCTTCATCGCCGCGCCGTTGCCCTCGATCGTGTTCGGGAGCCGATGATGCGCCACGTCGTCGAGCGAAACCGCGGTCGGCGCACTGGCCCGACCACGACAGTGAGGAGATGCCATGAAGAACGTGATGACGCTCGTGCTCCGGACGCTCGACTCGTGGGCTGGGCGCGGCCGGGCTCGGTCGGCGCCCGAAGCGGGGATGACGACCGCCGAGCTGCTCGGCAACGCCGCGCTCGGGATCGCTGCGCTCGTCGCGATCTGGGCGGTCATGCAGACGCTCGGCCTCGACGTCGTCAACTGGATCCGCGGCCAGCTCCGGGTCTGACCCGATCGGGGCCCGAGGCGGGGATGACGACGATCCAGTACGTCGCGGCCACGGCCCTTTCGTTGGTGGTGTTCGTGGGCATGGCCAACTTCGTCGTGGACCTCTACGCCCGAGGGGTGGTCCGGTCCGCGGTCGACGAAGCCGCCCGGGCCGGCGCGACGATCGACGGGTCAGCGGCCGACTGCACGCGGCGGGCCCACGACGTGCTCGCGGCCCTGCTCGGCGGTGGGGCCGGCCGATCCGTGCGCGTGTCGTGTCGTGAGGTCGACGGCGTGATGCGCGCCCGTGCCGACGTGGCCCTCCCCGGATGGCTCCCGGCGGTGCCGACGTGGTCGTTCCGGATCGACGCCACGGTCACGAAGGAGCACCTGCCATGACCCGCGGCTCGGAGCGCGGCTTCATCGCGGCCGAGCTCGCGATGGGGATCGGGCTCCTCGTCTTCCCGGTCGCGCTGCTCGTGCTCACCTTGCCCGGGTGGTCGGAGCGCCAGGTCACGGCGCGCGCGATCACCCGTGAAGTCGCCCGACGCATCGCTCGCGACGGTGCGTGCGACCGCGACGCGGCGCGGGCGTTGGGCGTGACCATGGCGCACAACCTCGGAGTGCCGCCCGACGGCATCGACGTGGAGGTCGTCTGCCCCGGCGGAGCAGTGCTGACGCCCGGCGCCGATGTCGAGGCGCGCGTGACGGTGCGCATGCCGGCCGTCGAGATCCCCGGCATCGGCGCGGTGGGTTCGTGGTCGTGGACGGCGCGTCACCGCGAGCCGGTCGATCGCTACGGGGCAGCACCGTGAGGGTCCGCGGCGCGTCGGGCACGGTGACGCTCTGGGTGCTCGGCGTGTGCGTCATGCTGTTCGCGCTCGGCGGGATCAGCCTCGATCTGTGGCGGGCGTTCTCCGAGCGTCGCTCGCTCGCCGCCACCGCCGATGCCGCCGCGCTGGCCGGTGCGTCGGCTATCGACGAGGCGCGGTACCGCACGTCGGGCACGGTGGTGTTGGTGCCCGCGCTCGCGGAATCGAGAGCCCGTGCCCACGTCGCGCGGCAGCTGGACCGCACCGCCCTGCGCTCGGTCTCGGTGCAGGCCGACGACGCGGCGGTCACCGTCGTGGTGCGCGGCGAGGTGGGGTTCACGCTGCTCGGCGTCCTCCAGCCGGGTGCCTTCGAGATCCGGGTCACGGCCACCGCGACCCCTCGGCGGTCCGGATGAACGGCCGTCGTGGTCTCGTCGCGATCGTCGGGGCCGTCGTGCTGCTCGGGCTGACCGCACCGGCCGGGGCGCAGACCAGCGGCGGCGGCGAGCTGGGACGCGACTACGTCCGGGCGTCGGCGGGCGACCTGGGCGCGGGGACGTTCCCCGGGAGTGGGCTCCCGAGCATGCGCCCGGCGGTGGAATCTCCCTACGACTGGAGCCGGGCGCTGACCGGTGGTCGCTGCCTCGTGTTCCCCGGCCCCATCCCCGCCGAGCTGGCCGGCGCGGTCAGCCCCCTCCCGGGGATCGTGACGTTCCCGTACGTGTCGATCCACGTGGGCGCGCTCCTCGGCGCGCCGCCCGGCGCCGTGCGGGTCGACGGCAACCCGGCGCTCCCGCCCGGCGTCGTCCCGGTGGGGGACTTCGTGGTGGACGTGGCGACGCCGCGCGTCGGCACCGATCTGCTGATCGTGCCGCGCTGCGTTCAGCCCGGTGAGCCGTTGCTCCCGACCCCACCGAGCGCGGCGGAGATCTGGCAACAGACGCCGCTCCCGCGCGCGACCGTGCACGCGAACCCTCCGGGCACGCGCGACTGGCCCGGCATCGTGCACCTGGAGAGCCGGTTCTGGGGCACCGCGCTCCCGGACGCGCGGGCGACGGTGGAGCTGCGCGGGTACGTGGTGACCGTCGTCGCGCACCCGGTGGCCTACGCGTGGTCCTTCGGCGACGGCACCACCACGGTCGACGCCGGACCCGGCTCGGCGGACGCACCGGCCCAGACCGAGTACCGGCGCCGCGGCGACTACGACGTGGTGCTCTACGTCGTATGGGCCGGCCTCTCCCACACGTCGGCGCCGGCGTGGGGGCTGGACTTCGGCGACCAGTACCTCGGCACCGTCACGCTCCCCGTACGCGTCGCGTACCACGAAGCCGAGATCCGGGCGCTCCTCCGCTCCCGGACCGCCCGCGGGTAGCGTCGGGCCGCACGGGCCCCGACGGGCACGGGTCGACGGCGACGGAGGCGGCGATGTTCAAGGCGATCGTGGTGGGGACCGACGGATCGGCGGGCGCGTCGAAGGCGGTGCTCGCCGCCGCCGAGCTGGCCGCCACCCAGCCCGAGGCCGTGCTCCACATCGTCACCGTGCAGAAGCCGCTCTCGCCCACCGCGCTGGCCGCGTCGGAGATGGCGACCGCCGCCCCGGTCGCCACCGAGCGCGGCTGGGAGGAGGAGATCAGGTCCGAGCTGGAGGAGACCCTCGGGCACGCCGCCGACACCGCGGGTCGGGCGGGTGACACCCGCATCGAGACCCACGCCCGGTTCGGCAGCCCGGCCGAGGTGCTGTGCGACATGGCGTCGCACCTCCAGGCCGACCTCATCGTCGTGGGCAACCGCGGCATGCAGGGCGGGCGGCGCTTCCTCGGCAGCGTGCCGAACACGGTGTCGCACCACGCGCCGTGCAGCGTGCTGATCGTCGACACCATCGACGACTAGCCGGCCCTGATGGCGGTCGGCGCGGAGGACACCGCCGGGCCCGAGACCGGGCCGCCCCGTGCCGGCGTGGCGCAGCGGTTGCTGGGCGTGTTCCGCGACCCCGCCCGCACCTTCCTGGTGCTGGCCGTCGCGCTCGGGGGCTACCTCGCGATCGTGGTGCCGCACTTCGGCGGCATCGACGAGCCCGCGCACTTCTACCGGGCGTACCAGATCTCCACCGGGCGGCTCGTGCCCGAGCACGTCAAGGGCTCCGAGTTCAGCGGCGCCTGCGTCCCGGTCGACGTGATCCTCGGGGTGCAGGCGTCGAGCGGGATCGTGTTCGTGCACAACCTCGAGCTCGAGGGCCGCCACCCGGGGAGCGAGCCGGCGCCCACGGTCGAGGGCCTGGCGCGTTGCGACGGCGACCCGGCGAAGCGGACCGTCAGCTTCTCGACCTTCGGCTCGCCGATCCCGTACCTCCCCCAGGCCACGGCCATCCTCGCCGCCCGCGGCCTCGGTGTGGGCGCCGACGGCATGGACCTCGCCGCCCGCCTGGCGACCCTCGCTGTCTACGTCGCCCTCGTGTGGGTCGCCATCCGCCGCGCCTCGCGCTCGAAGTGGGCGTTCTGCGCAGTCGGGCTGATCCCGGTCGCGGTGTTCCAGAGCTCGGTGTCGGCCTCGCACGACGCGGTGACCATCGCGGTGGCGCTGCTCGTCGTGTCGTCGGCGATGCGGGCGGTCGACGCGTCGCCAGCGCGTCTCCCGCACGAGCCTGCTCGTCGAGGCCGCGCTGCTGACCGCGTTGCTCGCGGGCTGCAAGCCGGGGTACGTGGTGGTGGCAGGCTGCTACCTGCTGCCGTTGTTCGGTCCGCGCCGGCGGCGCGAGCTGTGGCCCCTCGCGCTCGCCCCGGTGCTCGGGGCGCTGGTGTCGGTCGCGTGGAACAGCGTGGTCGGCGACCTCTGGAAGACCGACGCCGCGTTCTTCGGGGTGCACGTGAACCCCACGCGCCAACGCCACCTGCTCGTCACCCGGCCGTGGGACTTCGCGGGCGCCGCGGTGCGCACGGTGGCCGACGGCGCGTGGGACTGGACGAAGCAGCTCTTCACCATGGGCCCGAGCGTCGCAGTGTGGCCGACGGTCGCCGTCGTCGCTTCGCTGCTGGTGATGGCGGCGGTGTCGGTCCAGCGCGCGCGCCGGGAGCCCGACGGCCTGGCGTGGTCGCAACGGCTCGTCGTGGCGGTCGTGTTCGTGGTGGGCGCGCTCCTGGTGCTCGGCGCGCAGTACGTGTACTGGTCGAAGCCGGGTGCCGACGTCGTCGGTGGCATCCAGGCCCGCTTCTTCGTGCCCCTGCTCGTGCTCCTGCCGATCGCGCTGGGCCCGGCGCCGTGGCGGTGGGCCCGTGCGGCCACCGCCCGCGTCCCCGTCGCGCTCGCGGTGGTCCCGGTCTACGTCGCCCTGGCGGTCACGATCGCCTTCCGCATGTACTGACCCCGGTAGGGTGACCCGACCCTTCTCCGACGAGGTGCTTGACCCCAGATGCAGGCGTCGAAATTCACGCTCGTGGGTCGGCGGTTCTGGCGGCTCCTGCTGCTCGTCGTGTTCGGTGCGCTGGCGCTGCGCGTCGGCTACGTGATGCTGGCCAAGCGCACCGAGCCGGTGCTCGGCGACCAGATCTACTACAACGCGCAGGCGAACACGATCGCCCGCGGCCACGGCTTCACCGACTTCCGCGACGGCACCCAGCAGGCCGAGCACCCACCCCTCACCGCGCTCGCGCTCACGCCCACCTCGTGGGTCATGGAGCGGTTCGACCCCGGAGGCAACCACCTCTTGGCCCAACGGCTCGCCATGACGCTCTTCGGCGCTGGCGTGGTGCTGGTGATCGGGTTGGTGGGGCGCACCGTCGCGGGCGACCGGGCCGGGCTGCTGGCCGCGGGCATCGCCGCGGTCTACCCCAATCTCTGGATCAACGACGGCCTGGTGATGTCGGAGACGTTGGCGACGCTCGCGGTCGCGCTCGCCATCCTGCTTGCCTACCGGCTCGTCCGCGACCCGCGCCTCGCGAACGCGGCGTGGCTGGGCGCCGCGTGCGGGCTCGCGGTGCTCGCCCGTGCCGAGCTCGGCCTCCTGCTCCCGCTGATGGTGCTCCCGGTGGCGCTGTTCCTGAAGTCGTGCTCCGCCAAGCGCCAGATCGGGCTGTTCCTGCTCTCCGGTGTCGCCGCCTTCGCGGTGGTCAGCCCCTGGCTGGTCGCCAACCTCACCCGCTTCGACGAGCCGGTGCTGTTCTCGACCAACGACGGGCTCACCATCTGCGGCGCCAACCTGCACCGCACGTACTACGGCGAGGGCACCGGGCTGTGGGCGCTCGACTGCGCAGGCTTCCCCGTGCCGAAGGGCGACCGGTCGGTGGTGTCGAACGCGCTGCGCAGCGACGGGCTCCACTTCATCCGCGACCACCTCGGCCGGTTGCCCGTCGTCGTCGGCGTGCGCGTCGCGCGTGTGTGGAGCCTCTACGCGCCCGGCATGATGGCGAGCTACAACGTCAACGAGGGACGCGACGTCGAGGTCTCGTGGGCCGGTTTCTTCGCGTTCTGGATCCTGGTGCCGTTCGCGGTCGCCGGCGGGGTGCTGCTCCGGCGCCGCCGGGTGCCGATCACGCCACTGGTCGCGCAATTCGTGATCGTCACCGTGACCGCGGCCGCGATCTACGGGATCACCCGCTTCCGCGTCCCCGCCGAGGTGAGTCTGGTCGTGTTGGCGGCCGTGGCCGTCGACCACCTCTGGCGGCGACGGTCGCGGCCGGCGACGCGACCCGTTGCGGTCGAGACCCCCGCCTAGCATCGCCGGATCATGACGACGACCGAACCGGTCGCGGAAGCTGTGCGGGTGCGCCGGTTGCGGATCCTCGGCTACGGGGCGCTCGCGTTCCTGGCGTACGTGCCCACGCTGCTGACCAAGCCGGGCAAGGTCGTCGCCGACACCAAGAGCTACCTGTACCTCGACCCGGGGCGGTTGCTCGAGCGCGCGCGCTGTCGATGTGGGATCCGCACATCGGGATGGGCACGGTCACCCACCAGAACATCGGGTACCTGTTCCCGATGGGCCCGTACTACTGGGTCCTGCACCTGCTGGGCGTCCCCGCGTGGGTGTCGCAGCGGATCTGGCTCGGCTCCATCCTCTTCGGTGCCGCGCTCGGTGTGCTGTTCCTCCTGCGCACGCTCCACGTGCGGGGTCCGGGCGCCGTCGTCGCGACGGTCGTGTTCATGCTCACGCCGTACACGCTCGACTTCGCGTCGCGCATCTCGGTGATCCTGCTGCCGTGGGCTGGGCTGCCGTGGATGCTGGCGTTGACCATCCGGGCGTTGCGGGCACCCGACAAGCGGGGCACGTGGAAGTACGCGGCCATCTTCGCGATCGTCGTCCAGGTGGTCGGCGGGGTGAACGCGACCGCGCTCGTGTTCGCGGGCCTCGCGCCGGTGCTGTGGATCGTGTACGCGACGGTCGTCGGAGAGGTCGACTGGCGACGCGCGCTGGGCGTCACCGCGCGCATCGGTCTGTTGACGTTGCTCACGTCGCTGTGGTGGATCGCCGGGCTGTGGGCCCAGAGCGGCTACGGGCTCAACATCCTGAAGTACACCGAGACGCTGCAGGTGGTCTCGCTGTCGTCGTTGCCGACCGAGGTGCTGCGGGGGCTCGGCTACTGGTTCTTCTACGGGATCGATCGCCTCGGTCACTGGACCGACGCGAGCGTGCCCTACACCCAGAACCTCGGGCTCCTGGCGGTGAGCTTCGCCATCCCCGTGCTCGCGCTGCTCGCGGCCATGTGCGTAAGGTGGCGCCACCGCGCCTACTTCGTCGTACTGACCGTCGTCGGCGTCGCGGTTGCCGTCGGCGCCAACCCCTACGACGATCCGTCGCCGCTCGGTCGCCTGTTCAAGGCGTTCGCCGAGTCGTCGAGCTTCGGACTCGCGTTGCGCAGCACGAGCCGGGCGGTGCCGCTGGTCGCGTTGGGCCTCGCCGTGCTCCTCGGCGTCGGCGTCAACGCCCTCAGCGAGGCCTGGCCGCCGCGGGGGAGGCCGGCGCGCATCTCGCCCGCGCGGAGGTGGCCTTCGCTGGGAACCTCGCCCTGGAGCCTGGCGCTGGCGGGGCTGGTGATCGTCCTGGCCGTGGTGAACCTCCCCGCGCTGTGGACGGGGTCCCTCTACACCAAGGATCTCACCCGCGAGGAGACCCTCCCGCAGTACTGGACCGATGCCATCGCCGCGCTCGACGCCGGCTCGCACGACACCCGCGTGCTCGAGATCCCGGGCTCCGACTTCGCCGCTTACCGCTGGGGCCAGACCGTCGACCCGATCACACCGGGACTGACCGACCGACCCTACGTGGCCCGCGAGCTGGTGCCGTGGGGTTCGCCCGCGTCGGCCGACCTCCTCAACGCGCTCGACCACCGGATCCAGGAGGGCACGCTCGACCCGTCGGTGCTGGCTCCGGTCGCGCGGCTCCTGAGCGCCGGCGCGCTCGTCTACCGCGCCGATCTCCAGACCGACCGCTACGACCTCGCGCGTGCGGTGCCCTTGTGGCAGCTGCTCACGGCTCCCGTCCCAACGGGCCTGGGCGCGCCGACGACGTTCGGCGCCGCTCTGGGTGCACCCCTTCGGGTCGCGCACGACGACGAGATCCAACTGGCGTTGCCGGCGAACGCGTCTGAGCCGCCGCCGGTCAGCATCTTCGCCGTCGACGGCGCGCCTCCGATCGTCCGCAGCGCGAACGCGTCGGCACCGCTCATCGTGGCCGGCGACGGCGAAGGCCTCGTCGACCTCGCATCCATCGGCGCGCTCCAGCGCAGCGGCGTCGTGTTGTACTCGGCGACGTTGGCGAACCAACCCAGCGCGGCTGAAGTCGGAAGTGGCGCAACCGGACTCGGTCCTCGTGGTCACGGACTCGAACCGCAAGCGTGCACGTCGTTGGACGAGCGTGCGCGACACCGCGGGTGCGACCGAACGGGTCGACCAGACCTCCTTGACCAAGGACGAGAACGACAACCGCCTCGACGTGTTCCCGGACGCCGGCACCGACGCGCAGACCGTCGTGCAGACCCCCGGCGTCGCCGTGAGCACCAGCAGCTACGGCGATCCCGGCTTCTACGAGCCGGAGTACCGCGGGTCGCGCAGCGTTCGACGGTGACACGAGCACGCAGTGGGAGGTCGGCGCGCACACCAAGGTCGTCGGTCAGAAGCTGCGCCTCGATCTCGACCAGCCGATCACGACCGGCCAGGTGAACCTCGTGCAGCCGCTCGTGGGTCCGACCCGGCGCTACCTCACCCAGGTGCAGCTGAGCTTCGACGGGGGCGCGCCGATCACCGTCGACCTCGGCGAGGCGTCGCGCACGGCCGCCGGCCAGACGGTGACGTTCCCCTCCCGGACGTTCAACCGGCTCGACATCACCATCGCCGACACGAACGTCGGCGACGAGTCGGCGCAACCGTTCTCCAACAGCGTGGGGTTCTCGGAGATCCGGCTCGAGGACGACGCGCCCGGGTCGCAGCCCGTCCACGCCGACGAGATCGTGCGGATGCCGACCGACCTGGTCGACGCCGCCGGCTCGGCCGCGAGCGCGCGCCCGCTCGTGTACCAGATGACGCGTCAGCGCACGGTCGTGGTCCCGCCCCACTTCTCCCAGGACGAAGTCGCGTTGGTGCGGCGCTTCCGGGTCCCGGACACACGCTCGTTCGGCGTGCGCGGCACGGCCCGCCTGGCCACCGACGCACCCGACGACGTGCTCGACTCGGTGCTGGGCATCCCCGGCGCCGCCGCCGGTGGCATCACGGTGAGCGCGTCGGAGCACCTCCCCGGTGACATCCAGTCGCGCGGATCGTCGGCCTTCGACGGCGACCCGGCGACCGCGTGGAGCACCGCGTTCGGTGCGCCGGTGGGCCAGTGGGTCGACGTGACCGCGTCGGGACCGGTGACCTTCGACCATCTCGACCTGCAGGTGGTCGCCGACGGCAAGCACTCGGTGCCGACGCAGTTGCGCATCGACGCCGGTGGCGAATCGCGTACGGTCGACGTGCCCCCGATCGCCGACACGGCCGTCGGCGGCGGGCCCGTAGATGTGCCCGTGCAGTTCGCCCCGCTGACCGGGTCCGACGTCCGCATCACGATCACCGGGGTCCGTGAGGTCGACACGCTCGACTACCTCGAACGGGTCCCGAGCGCGATGCCGGTGGCGATCGCCGAGGTGGGAATGCCGGGGGTGCGCCGCGCGGCGCAGCCGGCGCTGCTGCCGGCGACCTGCCGCACGGACCTGATGACGGTGGACGGCGCGCCCCTCGACGTGCAGCTCTCCGGATCGACTGCGGACGCCGCCGCGGGCAAGCCCGTCGACCTGCAGGTGTGCCCGGCCGCGTCGGCGGCGAACGGTCTCGCCCTGGCGCGGGGCGACCACGTCGTGCGTTCGGCTGGGGGCACGCGCACCGGCATCGACGTCGACGGCCTGGTGCTCGGCTCCGGCGCAGGCGGCGCGCCGATGACCCTGGGCCGGCGCGGTGAGCTGCCGACGTCGGTGACGCAGCCGGCCGCGGCGCCCGCGGCCACTCCAAGGGTGAAGGTCACGAGCGACGGCGACACGAAGATCGAGCTGTCGGTGAGCGGCGCCCGCAGGGGCACGCCGTTCTGGCTGGTACTGGGCCAGAGCAACAACGCCGGCTGGCAGGCCACGGTCGCCGGCAAGGATCTCGGCGGTTCGACGCTGGTCGACGGCTACGCGAACGGCTGGCTCGTGCACCCGACATCGGGGAGCTTCTCGGTGACGTTGCGGTGGACGCCGCAGCGGACCGTGTGGATCGCGCTCGGCATCTCGGCGCTGGCGCTGCTCGCGTGCCTGTTCCTCGCGTGCCGCCGGCGTCGACGCCAAGATCCGCGCGACCAGGCCCCGGCCGACGACCGGGCGGCCGAAATTCGCGACGCCGCTGGTCGCGACCGGCGCGACTCCTCGCCCGTCGATCGTCGTGCTCGGCGCGCTCGTGGTGGGGGTGGTCGGCGCCGTTCTCGCCAGTTGGTGGGTCGGCCTGGTCGCAGCCACCCTCGTCGCGCTCGTCGCGCGGGTCCCGCGCCTGCGCTTCCTGATCACGCTCGGCGCGCCGGCGGCGCTCGCGGTGTGCGCCGCGTACGTGGTCGTGCAGCAGTACCGCCACCACTACCCGCCCGACCTCGACTGGCCGGGCAACTTCACCGACCTCAACGACATCGCGTGGCTGGCGGTGGTCCTGCTGCTGGCCGACGTCGTCGTGGTGTCCGTGCGCCGGCGGGCCTCGGCTCGCTCGCCGGACGACGGATGACACCGTCCTGCGGGTGACGCGCTCCGGTCGGCCGGTCAGCCGACCGCGGGCTTCCCGCCCGGGAAGCCGAGCGGGAGGAGGTGCAGGCTCCGCTTCCCGCCGGCGGTGTAGCCGACCGTGCCGTCCCAGGCGTGGAACGCCAACTGCCACGACCCGTCGGTGAGCTGGAACGGGGTCTGGCCGCCGGGACCGAGCATCGCCCCGCGCGACGACAGGACCGGTGTGGAGTAGATGTTGTGGCAGGGCCCGAGCGGGGTGTCGCAGGACGCCGCGCCCACCGAGTAGTCCGGTGTCGAGAACGTGCCCGCCGAGTAGAGGAGCACGATGCCCGTCGACGGCGTGCTGAACATGCTCGGGCCTTCGATCCGGGGCAGCTCCCACGGATAGCCGTTGTCGAAGTGCACGAGCAGCTGCTCGCCACCCGTCGAGCGCGAGTCCGTCCGCCGACAGTCGTTGTGCGTGGATGCCCTGGTCGTTGGAGTAGGTCAGGAAGGCGGCCCCGGTCTCGTCGACGAAGGGGCTCGCGTCGATGGTGCCGCCCTGCGACGCGTTGCAGAGCTTCGGCTCGGTGGCGGTGTCCACGAACGGACCGCTCGGGGTCGCGGAGGTGGCGATGCCCACGCACTGCTCGCCGCCGTACTGCGAGGAGTCCAGCGACTTGGCGGTGTAGTACATCACGTACCGCTGGTTCGCGTCGACGTTCAATGGGCGGTGCAGCACCGACGGGGACCAGTTCGCGCCGAAGTCGGCCCAGGGCGCGAGCGTCGGCATGGCGTCGTGGTCGGGGAGACCGTCGGCTGCGCCCGCGGCGCCGGTCACGTCCGGGCCGGCCCAGTCCCAGGTCACGAGGTCGGTGGAGCGCGCGACCGGCACGTTGGTGAGGCCGAGGTACCCGGATTCGGTCGAGTAGGCGTAGTAGCACGACGCCGCGCCGCCGCACTGGGCAGGATCGTCGACGGGCAGCACGAACGGGTCGGGGAAGTCCTCGAGGGCACCCCCGATGTCGAGGCCGGCCGCCGATGCGCCACCGGGCGCCGCCGGGAGCGGCGTCGTGGAGTGCCATTGACCGCAGCCGTGGGAGGTGAAGCCGAAGTCGCCGGAGCCGATCACCGCCGTCGGTGCTCCGGAGGTGGTGGTCCCACCCCGGACGAAGTCGGGGTTGCGGCCGGACGAGTCCAGGCCGTGGAACCCCTTCACCACCGCCCAACTGCAGGGCTGTCCGGGCGCGGGGCTCGCGACGTAGGTGCCCGGTTGGATCTCGTAGCCGACGAGGAAGTCGCCGGGGCCGAACGGGTTGCCGGGTTGCGCGAGCGGGCGGGCGTAGGGCCCCGGTTGCTGCCAGAAGGGAATGCAGTTGCCGATCGCGATCCCGCGATCGGACGGTTCGAGCTGCACGTACTGCGGACCCTCGGCCTGCACGTTGGTGCTCGCCTGGGACCCGCTCGCGACGCGGGTCCAGGTGCAGTCGCCACCACCCAGCGACCGCCAGAGGCCCGGCGGCATCTGGACCGAGGTGAGGGGGTTGCCGACGGGATGGATCCCGGCGCCGAAGCAGCCGGTGAGCGCGAGCGAGCCGACGGCCAGGCCGACCAGGAGCCCGAGACGGCGGCGCCGGCTCACGGAGACCCGCGACCGGGGCACATCGGCGAGACCTCGTACGCCTGTCCACGCACGCAGCTGTCCATGATCCTCGCCGGTTGCTCAACCGAGAACCGACGACGACGGTTCTCGCGACCACGTCCCCCGAATGGCCTCCCTCGGAATGGTTTCGGCCACGGTAGCCGTGGCCTTGACCGATGTGGCCGCGGGCGCCGGTCAGGCGTCGTCGGGTCGCCGCTGCCACCACCACCCGGCGACGAGGTCGCCGATGAGGAGGCCGATCGCCACCCAGCCGAGCTCGGGCACGCCGAACAGCGCGCCGAGCGCCAGCGCCACCGGTGCACCTCCCGCCAGGAGGAGACGCCCACGCGTGACCCGTGCCGTGAGGAGGATCGCAGCGCCGACGAGCAGCCCGATCCACCACCGGGACACCAGCGCGGTGACGATCGCCGCGGTGGCCGCGGCTCCGAAGCGCGCGCTGATCGCCGGGGTCGCGCCGTCGAACGCGAACGGCGAGGCCTCCGTCGGCACGTCGAACAGCTCGGGGCCTCGGCTCGTGACCGGCCGGCGCCGGCGCGCGAACACGAGCCCGAGGCAGACGAGCACGGCGAAGGCCGAGATGCCGAGACCGATCCACACGGTGCGTTGGGGCGTCCAGCGCAGCACGATGTCGACGGTTCCCGCGCTCCCGGGACGCACGGTCCAACCGTTGGCGAAGCCGTTGACGAGCTGGGGCGAGCCGAGCGAGCGTCCGTCGATGGTCGCTTCCCATCCGTCGTTGTGGCTCTGGCCCAGCACGAGCCAGAACGGCGTGCCGTCGGTGTGCACCTTCAGGTGGTAGGAGTCCGGGGTCGAGCTCGTCACCGTCACGCGGGCCCCCGACGTGCTGGCCGGTGCGCCCGCCGGTGTGACCGCGGCGGGTTGGCCGGCGCGGTCCGACGACAGCACGACGCGGTCGACGGCGAAACCGCTGACGCTGCTGGTGGCCGTCTGCAGGGTGTGTGAGCCCGCGGTCATGGGGAGCGTGGGCGAGCAGGCCTCGACGTCGAGGCTGCTTGCCGCCGCGTCGGTCGCCCCGCGGATCTCGACCGGGACCGGTCGGTCGTCGACGGTGACGAGGTCGCCGCGGCATCCGCTGTCGACGGTGGTCGGGTTCGCCGGGACCGGAACGTCGGCGATGCCCGCTTCGGCGATCGAGACCGGCAGCAACTCGCGGCCGTAGCCGGGAGCGAACGCCGCGGTCCGGGTCCGGACGGCACCGATCTGGATGCGGAAGTCCTTGGCGGTGACCGGGTCGAAGCTCACGTCGACGGTGCGCAGGGTGCCGTCGCGTTTGCCGCTCGTGACGTGGGGGAGGGGCAGTGTGCGCGCCGGCTGGCCGTCGGCGTACAGCGTCAACTGGGTAGGCACCGAGTGCTTCTGGTCGGCGACGAGCGTCAGCCGTATCGAGTCGACGGTGCGGGCCGAGGGTGTGGCGACGTCGATCCACGAGCCGAGCGAGTTGCCGTTCTCGGGTGTCCATGCGGTCGCCGGATCGTGGTCGAACGCCCGCGACGCGCGCGCCGGCATCGCCGGACGAGGTGCGACGACGACGTGTACTGCGTACCGGGTGCGGTCGTGCCGTACGCGGTGTCGAGCACCGGGTCGGCCGCGTTGGGATCGATGCCCGCGGTGCCCGACAGGAGGAACGAGCGGGTGTCGGGCAGCTCGAAGCGCCGGTCCAGCGTCGATTCCTCGTCGAGCCGGCGCGGCGGGGTCGTTGCGCAGGCGGGACAGGACGACGTCGAGCCGGTGCCCGTCGGCGGAGCTGCCGATCGATCGGGCGACGTCGACCGGCAGCCGCACGGTCTCGCTGATGCGGACGTCGCCGAATCCGATCTCGGTGAACCCGACGGAATTGAGGCTCTTGGGGCTCGGCCGGTTCACGCCGTCGATCTCGATCTCGACAGCGCGTCGCCGTACGGGGCGAGATCGGGATGGTCTGGCCGGCCTCGGTGAACGATGTCGGGTCGAGCGCCACGGTCACGGGATCGCCCTGATCGAACGTCAGCTTCACCCGTGCGATCGACCGGTCGGTCGCGGCGACCGGCAGCTGTGCCAGGGTGACGTGGTCGATCGTCTGCGGGTGGTCGGCGGTGATCACGAGGTGTTGGCCGACGACGTCGCCGCCGACCAGCCAGGCAGTGCGCGGATCGCCGTCGGCCGCCTTCATCGGCCGGTCACTCGGGGTGAGGTATCCCGAGCCGTCGACCGTGCCGCCGTGCTGCTCGACGACGGAACGCGTGCGGTCGCCCGAGGTGGGGAAGGGGTCGAGCCGGAACTCGTCACCGGCGGTGTTCTGCCCGGTCCGCTCGGTGTAGCCGGCGTTGTCGCGGACGCCGACGAAGAACTGTTGGCTACGCCGGCGGTTCGAGTCGGTGAGGACGAGGTCCGCGCCGCGACGAAGCTGGGTGCGGAGCTGTGCCGGCGTCAAGGCGCCGGACTCGAGCACGAGAGATCGCCCGTCGAGCACCCCGGCCGTCGCCGCGTCGACGATGCCCTCGCCGTCGCCGTCCAACACGACCGGTTGCTGCGTCGGCGCGGTGTGGACGATCGGGATCGCGCCCTTCACCTCGAACAGCGCGACCGGGGGTGGGTTCGCGTCCGACGTCGGGATCGCGAGGTCGAGCGAGTCGATCGCCGGGAGCGACGGCGACGCCCGGTTCGGCGTGGCGGGGCCGAACGCGCGCGGTGCATCGAGGCCCTCGGGCACCGGCGCGGTCAGCAGCTGCCAGAGCAGCCGGGGCCGGGGTGTGTCGAAGCGCTCGTACTCGAGATCGGACCGCAAGGCGATCGTCCCGATGTTCGCGAGCCGCGCGCGTATGCCGCCAGCGCCTCGGGTTCGAAGGTGCCGTCCTGCAGTCGATGGTCGAGCGCGACCAAGAGGTTCACCGACGGCGGCGAGCCGGCGGGCAGCGTCTCACGCGCCACGTAGGGCCGGTCGGTCAGGCCGGGTGTGATCGGTTCGATCGTGTCGCCCCACCGGTACGCCGCGAAGTCGCTTCCGGGGATCTCGAGCACACGGGTCGAGGTGCCTTGCTGCTCCATCGCGGCGATCGCCTCGCGCCAGTAGGCGGGCACGTCCTCGCCCCGGTCGAGATGGCGCGACAGGTAGCCGTTCGCCGCCACGGGGAGGAGCGCGGCGCAGGCGAGCAGGCCCACGAGCACCGCGGGCCAGAGCGAGCCGAGCCGGGGCGCCAGTGCCGACACCCCCGCGGCCGCGAGCCCGGCCAGGCCCAGGACCAGCAGCGGAACGGCGCGGGGGGTGTTGCGCAAGGCGAGGCCCGCGGCGGTGTCGCCGGCGAACCACTTGAACAGCGCGCCGTACGGGCTCGGATCGTCGTAGGGCCACGCCCCGACCGACACGACGGTCCCGACGACGACCAACAGGACGAAATAGGTGCGGTGGCGCCATCGGACGATCGCCGCCGCGGCGAGCGCGACGACCGGTACCGCGAAGCTCGCGAACAGGACGCCGACGTTGTTGACGTACGACGAGGCCTGGTCGACCGAGAACCCGAGCCGGTCACGGCCGTAGAAGAACCAGTTGCCGATGCCTCGGAGGATGTCGATGGGGGTCGAGTCGGCGGCCACGGTGCGCACCGACTCGGTCAGTTGGAGGACCGGGAGCCCGTAGGCACCCTGGAGGCGCAGCCCGACGATCCACCACAGCGACACACCGAGGCTCAGCACTGCGATGCGCAGCGCCGCTCGCACGACGGCGCCGAGCGCGGCGCGTCCCCGGCACGCGTCGAGCACGAGCCAGAGCGCCGGACCGATGCAGACGAAGAGCAAGGAGCTCGCGTTGACGCTGCCGATGGTCAGCATGACCAGGGCGAACAGCGCCGGGTCGCGCCACCCGCCGCGGCGCACGGCCCGCATCGCCAGCCCCACCAGCCAGGGGAGGCCGGCCCACGCCAGCAGCAGCACCGAGATCCGTGCCGTGAACGCGAGCTGGTAGGGCGTGAGCATGTAGACGAGCGCGCCGGCGATCGCGCCCGAGCGTCGCACCCCCAACATGCGGAACAGCCAGCGTGCGCCGAGCGCGGCGCCGAGCGAGATCGAACCCAGCCAGATGCGCTGGGCGACCCAGTCGGGCGTGCCGACGCGGTCCATGAGCCAGTAGTACGGGCCCATCGGGAACAGGTAGCCGATGATCTGGTGCGAAACCGTCCCGAACCCGATGTGCTGATCCCAGAGGTATGCGGCGCGCGACAGCAGACGGCCCGGATCGAGGTACAGGTACTGCTTCGTGTCGGCCGTGACGCGACCGGGCGACGACAAGAGGAACGGCACGTAGGCGAGCAGCGCGAACCCGACGAGCTCGAGCCTCCGGCGACGCTCCCCGACGGTGCGCATCGTCGGAGCGTCCGCCACCTTCATGGGTGAGGCATGCTACGTCGCGACCGCTCCGTGGCCGCCGCGGCTGATCCGGGTCGCGCGGGGTCCGCCGGTACACTCGAAGCGGTGGGGCGAACGGCGACCGGCCTGGGCGTGGATCCGGTCGGGTCCGTCGCAGATCCGGCTCCGAGGCCGACACGAGGCTCGCGGGTCACGGCTTGGCTCTCGCGCTCGTGGCTGCTCCTGACGCTGCTCGTGGGCGCCGCAGCGGTGTCGGTGGTGGTGCGCCACGTCGTGTATCCCGCATTGTCGTGGAACCGCGACGAGACGACGTACCTGTGGCAGGTGCGAGCGCTGCGCGCCGGCGATCTGCTGACCACCACCGGCGGTCTGCCCCAGTTCTTCCAACCCTGGCTGACCGGCGTCACCCATGGTCAGTTCTTCTCCCAGTACACCCTGGGGTGGCCCGGCGCCATGTTCGTCGCCGATCTTCTGTTCGGGTCGCCGGCGGCGTCGATCGTGTGGGGCACGGTGCTCGCGATCCTCGGCACGTACCTCTTCACCCGCGAGATCACCCGCGACCGTCGGCTCGCGCTGGTGACGGCGGCGCTGATGCTCGCGTGCCCGATCGTCATCACCCAGGCGGGTGTCTACCTCGGCTACCTCTTCTCCCTCGGGATCGGTCTCCTGTTCGGGACCGCGCTCCTCGCCGGGCTCCGTCGTCGCTCGAGCCGGCTCGTCGTGCTCGCGGGGTTGCTGCTCGGGATCCTGTTCGTCACCCGCCCCTTCGACGCGGTCCTCTGGGCGGCAGCGCTGGGTGGCTACGCGGTCGCCACGACGTGGCGCGAGTGGTCCCGCCAGCTCAGGGCGGTCGGCCTCGTGTTCGTCGGATTCCTGCCGTTCCTGGTGCTGACCCTCGTGCAGAACCGGATCGTCACCGGCTCGATCACCCAGTTCCCGTTCACCGCCAAGGAGCCGCTCGACAAGTTCGGGTTCGGCTACCGCAGGCTCATGCCCGGCATCATCGGCATGCGCTACACCTTCACCGAGGCGGTGAAGGGCACCGGCGTCAGCGGGTTCTACGTGCCCCAGTTCCTGGTGGGCAGCTACCTGGGGCTGCTCGCCGCGGTCGGCGGGCTGTGGTTGCGCCGGCGCGACCGCTCCACCTGGCTCCTGCTCGGGATCATGGTCGTGTTCCCCGCGGGCTACTTCGTGTTCTGGGGCAACCGGCTCGCCAGCGGGTTCGCGTACCTCTCGGGGCCCATCTACTTCCTGCCCCTGTTCGTGCCCCTGTGCATCTTCATCGCCACGGCACTGCTGGCGTTCTGGGCGCGTCGACGAGCACTGCTGATCGGGCTGTTGTGCGTGATGGCCGTCGCCACCGCGCCGTTCCTCTACGACAAGTCGGCGATGAACCACCGTCTCAGTGAGGCGCAGGCGCCGTGGCGCCACTCCACCGACGCGCTCCCGGGGAAGCCGCTCGTCATCATCCGCGACTCCGGTCCCTATCTCCTGCACCTCAACCCGTTCTCCCAGAACTCGCCCGACCTCGACGGCCGCGTCCTGTACGCAGTCGACCGAGGTGCCGGCTCCTTCGACCTGCTCGACCGCTACCCCGACCGCACCCCGTACATCCAGCGGACCGACAAGCCCGCGCTCGACGACACCGTCCATCACCCGGATGCCTCGCCGCCGATGATCACCGTGCTGCCGGTCGAGGTGATCAGCGGACCGTTGGTCACGCTCCGGGTTCAGGTGCGCAATCCCACGAACGCAGCAACGGTCGTCGCCGTCCTCAAGGCGGGGGACCGCGTCGAGCAACGATCGCTGCAACCGTCGGCCGATGGCGTCTACGAGACGACCTGGACCCTGGTGCCCGAGGGGACGCGGCCGGCATCGGGCGACGTCGTACCGGTCTCCGGTCGTGGCCTGCTCACGGTGAGCGCTGGTGTCGGGCCGACTGTGGCCGAGGCGCTCACGGGGTCACAGGTGCGCGAGCAGTATGCCTTCCGGGTGCACGGTGGCGACGTGCAGCTCCTGGACCCACCGCTCCAGACCGTCGTACGTCCGGGCAACGGACGTATCGTCCTGCGCGATGTCCTCAGCCTCTCGACGCTCCACGTCGACGTCACCTCCTGATTCGTCGGGGACCATGAGTTCGTTCCTCCGGCGCGATCTCCGGGTCGCGGCGGTGCCGTGGGTGGTGGCGCGGGTTCTCGTGCTCGGCGCGCTCGCGCTGTCGCGCGACCTCTTCACCAAGATCGGCGCGCCGCCCCGCCCGGTCGCGCTCGGCCAGGGCCTCTTCGCGTGGGACGCGGCCTTCTATCGCGACATCGCCGAGCACGGCTACCGCGCGGTCGGCGAGGTGTCGCTGCGCTTCTTCCCTCTCGTGCCGCTCCTCGCGCGCGGGCTGGGTTGGGTGTTCCTCGGTCACACGGCCTTCGCGCTGATCGTGCTGGCCAACGGGTCCGCGCTCGCGTTCGGGGCGTTGCTGCACCGCCTCGCGTTGCGCGAGACGGGCGACGTGGGCATCGCTCGTCGTGCCGCCTGGTTCGCCGCGCTGTTCCCCGCGGCCACGGTCCTCGTGCTCGGCTACGCGGAGGCCACCGCGATGATGCTGGGCGCGGTGGTGTTCCTCGGACTCCGCTCGCGCCGGTTCGCGTGGGCCGCGGGCGCAGGGTTCCTCGCCGGGCTCTGCCGGCCCGTGGGCGTGTTGCTCGTGATCCCCGCCGCGGTGGAAGCGGCTCGGGACTGGGGGACCACCTCGGCGAAGGAGCGGGTGGCGCGGGTGAGCGCGGTGGTGGCCCCGGTCGCGGGCGCCCTCGTGTACCTCGCGTGGGTCGGCGCCGAGTTCGGCGACTTCTGGAAGCCGATCTCGCTGCAGAGCAAGGCGACGCTGCGGGGCGGCTTCCAGGACCCGGTGACCCGGACGATCGACGCCGTCGGGGACCTCGTCGGCGGCGACCGGTTCGGCTCCGGCCTCCACGTCCTGTGGGCGCTGCTGTTCGCGGCCCTGCTCGTGGTGCTGATCCGGCGTACGCCGGCGTCCTACTCGCTGTATGCCGCGGCCACCCTGGTGCTCGGCCTCTCCGCCCACAACCTCGACTCCTTCGAGCGCTACTGCATGAGCACGTTCCCGTTCCTGCTCGCGCTGGCGATGGTGACCGACCGCGACGAGGTGGAGCGGGGCGCGCTGGTCCTCGCCGGTGCGGGTCTCGTCGGGTATGCCGTGCTGGCGTTCCTCGGGATCTCGGGCCCCTGACCAGGGCGGCTCCGGGCTCAGGATGCGAGGTGTCGCCCCGTAGACTGCCGGGGCGCGAAGCTGGGTGTCCGATCCGTCGCGAACCGTTCTGCAACCCATGTCCCGTCCGGAGTGTCTGCCTGTGAGCGAATCCACGCCGAATCCCGACTCGGCCAACGACCACGACGTCGTCATCATCGGGGCGGGGCCGGCCGGCCTCACCGCGGCGTACATGCTCACGAAACGCGGCGTCGCCCCCACCGTGCTCGAGGCCGATACGGTCGTGGGTGGCATCAGCCGCACCGCGGTGCGCGACGGCTGGCGGTTCGACATCGGTGGTCACCGGTTCTTCACCAAGGTGAAGCCGGTCAACGACCTCTGGTTCGAGATCCTCGGCGCCGACGAGTTCCTGCGCCGTCCGCGCATGAGCCGGATCTACTACCGCGGCAAGCTCTACGACTACCCGATCAAGCCCGCGAACGCGCTGAAGAACCTGGGCCCGGTCGAAGCCGTCCGCTGCGGGTTCTCCTACCTGTACCGCGCGCATCCGTCCGCCGAAGGACCAGTCGACGCTCGAGGGCTACATCGTCGCCAACTACGGGCGCCGTCTCTACAACCACTTCTTCAAGACCTACAACGAGAAGGTCTGGGGCGTGCCCGCGTCGGAGATCGCCTCGGACTGGGGCGCGCAGCGCATCAAGGGCATGTCGCTGTTCGCGGCGGTTTGGGAGCCGATCCGGGCCAAGCTCGCGGGCAGTCGGGACAAGTCGAAGCAGGTCACCAGCCTGATCGAGGAGTTCAACTACCCGAAGTACGGCCCCGGCCAGATGTGGGAGAAGTGCACCGAGCTGGTGAGCGAGAAGGGCACCAAGGTGGTGTTCGACTCCAAGGTCATCAAGATCGAGCACGCCGACGGGCGCGCCTACTCGGTCACCACCGACAGCGACGGCGTGAGCAACCGCTACGAGTGCACCGACATCATCTCGTCGATGCCGATCGGCGCGCTGCTCGAGGCCATGGACCCGCCGGTCCCGGCTGACGTCACCGCCGCCGCCGACAGCCTCCGCTATCGCGACTTCATGACCGTCGCCCTCGTGGTGCCCGAGGAGTATGGCTTTCCGGACACCTGGATCTACATCCACGACCCCGACGTCGAGGTCGGCCGCATCCAGAACTTCAGCTCCTGGTCGCCGTACCTGGTGAAGGACGGCCGCACGTGTCTCGGGCTCGAGTTCTTCGTGCAGGAGGGCGACGAGATGTGGACGAAGTCCGACGTCGATCTCGTCGAGCAGGGCAAGCGCGAGCTCGCGCACCTCGACCTCGTCGACGCGGGCAAGGTCGAGGACGGCTACGTCGTGCGGATGCCCAAGGCGTACCCGTTCTACGACTGGGAGTACAAGGCGAACGTCGACGTGCTGCGGAGGTGGCTCGAGCAGCACACTCCGAACGTCTATCCCGTCGGGCGCAACGGCATGCACCGCTATAACAACCAGGACCACTCCATGTACACCGCGATGCTCTCGGTCGAGAACATCTTCGGCGCCGAGCACGACGTGTGGTCGGTGAACGTCGAAGAGGAGTACCACGAGGAAGTCGCCACCGGCGCCGGATCCACCGAAGGCACAGGCTCGCGGAGCTGACGTGAGCCCGACCTCGGGGGCGTCACCGGAGATCGGCGCGGCGGGGTTCGAGGCGGGCCCCACCCTGCACTTCCCCTGCTTCGACGCGTTCCGGTTCTTCGGGATGACGATGGTCCTGCTCGTGCACGCGGCGTTCGCCACCCGCCCCTGGGTGCAGGAGCACCTCCCCGAGTGGATGCAGTCGCTCCTGCAGCGCATGGATGTCGGTGTCGCCATCTTCTTCGTCCTGTCGGGATTCCTCCTCTTCCGCCCGTTCGTCGCGCGGCGCCTGGCCGACAAGCCGACGATGAGGGCGGGGACGTTCCTGCGGCGACGCACGCTGCGGGTGCTTCCCGGCTACTGGTTCGCGCTGACGTTCTGCGTGGTCGTGCTCGGCCAGGCGCTCGGCAGCGTCAAGGACGCCTTCCTCTACTACAGCTTGTTGTTCCCGTTCGCGAGCCAGAACGTCGCGCTGGGCGGCGGGCCGGGGCGCGAGGGCGACTACGCCATCCCGCAGGCCTGGAGCCTCACCGCCGAGTTCGTCTTCTACCTGATGCTGCCGGTGGTGG
This sequence comes from uncultured Actinomycetes bacterium, assembly GCA_963750045.1. Lineage (GTDB taxonomy): Bacteria > Actinomycetota > Acidimicrobiia > IMCC26256 > DASPTH01 > DASUAS01. Next base: position 242,222 of record CAVVPD010000008.1, read on the forward strand.
CGATCCTCCTCGTGCGCCTGGCGGCGCAGAAGGCACCGGTCACCCAGGTTCGCTACGCCCTGCTGATCTGCCTGGGCCTCTACCTCTTCGGCCAGCTGTTCCGCCTCTACTACCTGCTCGCCTCGCCGTCGTGGGAGCGGGTGGCGACGATCTGGGCCCCCAACTGGATCGACTTCTTCGCCATCGGCATGGGGATGGCCGTGTTCAGCGCCGCCCACGGCGCGGGCATGAAGCTGCCCTCGATCCTGCGCGTGCTGGGTGATCACCCGGCCTGGTCGTGGTGCGTGGCGGCGGTCGTGGGTCTGAGCTTCGCCACGTTCCGGCCACCGGACACGCCCGGGGTCTACGGCGCGGAGTACTGGGTGCGGTGGTTCCTCTTCGGGGTGTTCGCGTTCTTCCTGCTCGCCCCGGCGATGTTCGGCGACCAGACGCAGGGGGTCGGGCGGCGGATCCTTGCCAGCCGACCGCTCGTGATGCTGGGGACCGTCTCGCTGGGCTTCTACCTCTTCCACCTCGCGGTGATGGGGAACGTGCAGGAGTGGCTGGCGCCGTCGGGCACGAGCAGCGTGTTCTACGGCAGCCTGCCCGTGGTGTTCGGCCTCACCTGCGTGATCTCGATCGCGCTCGCGTTCCTGAGCTACTACGTCGTGGAGAAGCCGTTCCTCCGGTTGAAGGACCGTCCGATCGCCTCCCTGTGGAGACGCCAGGCGGTGGACGCGTGACGACCGATCCGCGCACGCTCGTGGTCATCCCGGCCTACAACGAGGAAGCGTCGTTGCCGGCCGTCCTCAAGGAGCTGGCGGAACAGACACCGGAGTACGACGTGCTCGTCGTGTCCGACGGTTCCACCGACCGCACCGCCGAGCTCGCGCTCGCCGCGGGGGTGCACGTGGCGTCGCTGCCGTTCAACCTCGGGATCGGCGGCGCGCTGCGGACCGGCTTCACGTTCGCAGTGCGGCGGGGCTACGAACGCGCGGTGCAGTTCGACGCCGACGGCCAGCACGATCCGCTCGCCGTGCGCGCGCTACTCGACGGTCTCGATCGCGGTGCCGACATGGTGATCGGGAGCCGCTTCGCCGAGGGGGGTGCGGTCACCTACGAGGTGAGTGGTGTCCGGCGACGGGCGATGAGGGTGCTCCAGTGGTTGGTGGGGGTGCTCGTGCGTCAGCACTTCACCGACACCAGCTCGGGCTTCCGTGCGTTCTCGCGCCCGATGCTCGAGTACTTCGCGCAGTACTACCCGGTCGAGTACATGGACTCGGTCGAGGCGCTGGTGCAGGCGTGCAACGGCGGGTTCCGGGTGGAGGAGGTGCCCGCCAACATGCGGGGGCGCACAGGGGCGCGCCCAGCACCCGCAACTTCAAGCTCGTCTACTACTACGTGCGGCTCCTGGTCGTGCTCCTCGTGTCGACCACGAGCCGCGGCCAGCGGGCCCGGCGCACCGCCCGGCGCGACGGGGACCAATGAGCACCGGAGCCCACGTCCTGGTCATCGTGCTCGCGGCGGCGGTGATCGCGTTCATCGTCCACCTCGTGCGCAGCCGGAGGCTGCGGGCCAAGTACTCGGTCCTCTGGTTCTCGATCGGCCTCGGCCTCGCGGTGCTGGCGATCTTCCCCGACCTGCTGGTGTGGCTCTCCGACCTGGTCGGGATCGGCTACCCGCCGGCGACGTTCATGCTGCTGGCCCTGAGCTTCCTGCTCGTGCTCGTGCTGCACTTCTCGTGGGAGCTGTCGCGCCTCGAGGACCGCACCCGCGCCCTGGCCGAGGAGCATGCGTTGCTGCGGGAAGAGGTCGAGGAACGGCTCGGGCCGCGGCCCGGGCGTGACTCAGGCTGACGCGGCGCGGGCCACGACGATGAGGCCGTCGGCCGCGTACGGGCGACCCAGGCGCGCCAGCAGGCGTTCCGCGCCGAGGACGGCGCGGGCGCCGGTGGCGAGCAGCCGGCTCCGGGCGTCCGTCCCTGCGCTCTTCACCTGCTGGAGGAAGACCGCGTGTTCCACCGGCTCCCACCGGTGGCGCGTCAGCATGGCGTCGAGCGTCGTACACGTGTACATCACCACGTGATCGGGGTGGTTGACCTCGTAGTTCCCGAGGAGGGCGGCCGCGTTCACCAGCCCGGTCGCGTTGGGCGTGGTGACGACGAGCATGCCGCCGGGCGCGACGAGCGCGTGCACGCCGTCGAGGAACGAGCCGGGGTCGTCGAGGTGCTCGATGACCTCGCCCGCGACCACGAGGTCGGCCGGGGCCAAGCCGAGCGCGCGCACCGCGTCGACGTCGCGGCAGTCGACAACGTGCGCGGCGTAGCCCCGTCGGCGGGCGTCCTCGACCCCCGCAGGGTCGAGGTCGAGACCGACCAGGTCCGCCGCGGAGTCGGCGAGGTGCTCGTGGAGCCACGTTCCGGCGCCCTGGTTCAGGGTCTGGCACCCGGCGTCGACGAAGCCGATGTGGACGACACGCTTGGCGGCGGCGAGCGCGCAGAGGTACTCGAAGCGGTCGACCAGCGCCGCCGGCGGGAGCCGGTGGACCATCTCGAGCTGTGAGAAATTCGTCGCGTCGGTCATGCTGCGGGGACCTCGGAGAGTCGTTCGGCGAGTGGGGGTCCGGCGCGTCCACGGAGGATGGCCTCGACCTTGGCGAAGGTGCGGCTCCGCCGGTACCAGAGCAGGCGGCTGCCGAGCCGACCGGCTTCGGGCACCACCCAGAACTCCTCGTCGGGGTCGAAGTCGTAGGGGTGGCAGTAGATCCAGAGCAGCTGGGGCTTCCCGATGCCGCGTCGGGCCACGGCCGACGCCGCGCCCGGGATCGCCCGGAGGTAGACGCCTCCGAGGTAGGGGAGCCCGATGCCGCGCACACGGGCCACCGGGCAGGGCAGCTCGACCAGGCCGCTTTGCCACCGGAAGGGTGAGGTGGGCAGGCTCGGGTCGCCGAAGAGCGGGCTGCGGGCCGGCAGCACGCTCGACGAGTACGTGAAGCCCACCTCGGTGAGCACCTCGGGCGCCCATCGTGAGTCGGGCACCAGGGAGAACGTGGGGGCCCGGAAGCCGACCACCGGGACCCCGGCGAGGTCCTCGAGCACCGCCTTGCCCCGCACCGCGTCGGCCCGGAAGGCCTCGGGGGCGAGCTCGGTGAGCGGCTGGTGGCGCCAACCGTGCAGGCCGATCTCGTGACCGCGGGCCGCGACCTCCCGCACCAGCTCGGGGTGCGCGACCGCGGTCTCGCCCACCACGAAGAACGTGCCCCGTACGTCGCGCGCGTCGAGGAAGTCGAGCACGGCACGCGTGAGCGCGGGATACCGCTCCTCGGCCTCGGTCGACGGGCGGTGGTCCTCGAGATCGAGGGTGAACGTCACCAGCTCGTTGGTCAATACGCGTCCATGTCGAGGAACTCGAACGTGTCGAGCGCCAGGGTGTCCTGGTCGACGGCCGGCGACAGCGAACGCAGGATCAGGTGCAGCGGCGAGGGCTGCAACCGGCGCGGTGGCCGGATGCCACGGACGGCGACCCTGCGGTTGAATCCCGCGTAGACGGCGTACGGCGCGCGGTGGAACCGGCACGCAGCTCCGACCATCGCGTCGGCCCGGATCGACTCGTGGCCGCCGGTGCGCCGGAACAGCTTGAGGATCACCGCGGCCCGCACCCCGGCGCGCGTGTCGTGGGTCGTGACGGCGACGAGGTCGTCGTCCGCGTGGATGGCGTAGCTGGTGCTCGGGCACGCGAGGCGCCAGCGGAGGTACTCGGTGGTGTACGAGTTGGTGTAGTGGTCGACGGGGAAGTCGTCGAGCCCGGTGGAGAGCGCGGCGAACCGCTCACTCTCGAGCATGGCGGCGTCGATCCGGTGGCTCTCGACGCGGCGTCCCTTGAGCCCGGGCGCGCACACCTTGACCGGCAGCGGTCCAGGGGTCTTCCACCCCATGTACTTCACGACCGCGCCGATCGACTTGTCGTTGCACACGCCGGTCGTGAGCTGCCACCCGGCTTCGCCGGCTTCGGCGTAGATCTCGGCACCGAGCTTCTGGAAGTGGCCCTTGCGTTGGGTGCCGCTCCGGGTGACCGCGTGGAGCGAGAACGCCGCCGGGACCACACCGTCGGGGCCGCGGTACCGCTGGGGGATCAGTGCGTAGTGCGCGACCCGGAGCCCGTCTTCGTCGACGCTCCGCTGGATCGCCGGCCCGTACGGGTTCTCGTCGTAGAGCCAGTGGAGGTACGTCTCGTCGACGTAGCGGGCCGCGGGGAGCTCGCGTGCCAGCAGCTCGGTGTTCAACCGGTTGTCGGTCGACGTGCACGAGGGATCGGGCGCGGTCATCGCCGCCGAGCGTACCTGGGAGGGGTCGCCGCCCCGGTCACCGCGGCTCGGTACGCAGGTAGATGCGCACGGGTACGGGCCCGTAGGGCCCCCACCCGGTGGCGCGGCGCGCCAGGCGGTACTTCGGCGACAGCGCGTCGAGCACCTCGGCGGGATCCTGCGGCGCGCGGGAGAAGGTCCCGGTCGAGTGGAAGGTCGTGTCGTCGACCCCGGTGATCACGACGGCCGCGGCACGACCGTCGCGCAGCGTGCGCTGCAACCGGTCGGTGTTCACGTAGTGGAAGTCGAGCGCCTGCTCGTCCGTCAGGTCTTCGTACGAGAACAGGCCCATCGTGACGCCGGGGACGTTGTCGCGTCCGGACGCGAGACCCGCCGGCTGCGCCCACAGTGTGAGCACCTCGTCGCCCGATCGGGTGTGCGCGGCGAGGTAGTCACCCACACGGTTGGCCGCGTCCACCGATCCCGGGTTGTCGGCCGCGGTGAAGTACTCCCCCGCACCGGGGTGGAACAGGGTGCTGATCGCCAACGCCGCCACTGCGACCCCGGCGACGATCCCGAGGTCGCGACGAGCGCTCCACCCGCCCACCGGGCGCAACGCACGGGTCAGCATGATGACCGTGACCGTGACCAGCGACGGGATCACCGGGCTGGCGTACTCCACCGGTGCCCACTCGCCGGCCACGAGCTGGGACGCGAGCGCGCCGAGGATCCCGATCGCCACGATCGCCACGCCCGGAGTGCGCCGGAGGTACGCACGCAGCGGACGCGACAGGAGGACGGCGAGGATCGAAGCGCCGATCAGCGCGACGTAACCGGGATAGTCCCCGAGCCAGTCCGGCACGCGGTCCCGCACGATCGTCTCGAGCTTGCTGCCGACGTCGGCCCCCCGCCACAGCAGGTTGTGGAAGGTGACGAGGTCGTAGCGGGCGGCGCTCGGGTCGTTGAGGAGGAACGCGGCGAGGAGCGCCGCGCCCCCGCCGGTGACGAGGGCGACGTGGCGACGCGTGGCCCGGTCGGGCGCACGGACGAGGCACCACACCACGACGAGGAGCGCGAGTGGGAGGCCGGTCGTGCGGGTGGCGACCAACGCGATCGACGCGGCGACGGCGAGGGGCCAGGTGCGGGACGGGCGCCCGGGCGACGTCAGGGCCGCCAGCACCACGGCGAGCAGGAACGCGGCGAGCGCGTAGGTCTTGGTGAGCGTGAGGTTGTAGACGCCCGTCGGGAACGTCACGACGAGCACGGCGACGGCGACGGCCGCAGCCTTGCCTGCTTCGCGCCACGCGACCCGCACCGAGAGCGCGACCGCAGCCACCCCCAGGACCAGGGACGTGAGCCGGCCGACGTACAGGCTGGCGGTGATCGTCTGTCCGAGTCCGTACACGTACGCGGTGAGCGGCATCTGCGGGAACGCGAAGTCGTGGTACGGCAGGTGCCCTCGCCACGCCAGTCGCGAACCGTAGAGGTACCATCCCTCGTCGGCGTTCAGGCGCCCGCGGAACACGAAGACCAGCGACAGCAGCGCGTAGGCGACGACACCGCCGATCGCGACGGCCCCGAAGGCACGGGTGGCGCGAGGCGCCGGCTCGTCGGGCGCCACGTCAGCCACTCCCCGGCGGGACCTCGTAGAGCAAGTCGCCGCCGTAGCGGCCGACGAGCCTCAGGGGACGGGCGTGCTCGGGGTCGAGGAGGGCGTCCCAGGCGCCGCCGCGCGCCCAGTCGCGCACGACGACGTAGCGCACACCGAGCGCGCGGAGCTCGTCGAGCGCCGCCGCGCTCGGCAGGGAGCGCATCTGCTTCGACAGCGCCACCCACGAAGGCGGGAAGTAGCCGGAGTAGCCGTTCGGGGTCGCCCGGTGGTGCGCGGTCGTCCCGTAGACGTTCTCGGCCTGACGGAACCCGCTCAGGGCGCCCGCGGGTCGCGCCGGGCTCGAGCGCCGGCAGGTAGAGCACGCCTCCCGGCCGGGAGATCGCAGCGAGGTGCTCGTCGACCGGTGAGACGCGGATGTCGGGGCGCCCGGTCCAGGGTGCGTAGCCCTCGACCAGCACGCCGACGACCGCGAGGGTCGTCACCAGCCCGACGGCCACCGGGACCGACAGGGACGTCCGGCGCGCCAGCCACCGTCCGAGGGACACCGCGCCGATCCCCGCGAGCAGTCCCACCCCGAGCAGCCCGACGACCCAGGCCCGGCCGGTGGCCCGCAACGCCTCCCAGCCCGGCACGAACTCGAACAACAGGCGGTACGGGGCGTAGCGGCGCCAGCCGTTCGGGCCGGCGCCCACCGCCAGCGCCGCGCCCGCCACCACCAGGGCGACACCCGTGACCGCGGCCCGGCGCTGACGGCCCCGGGCGCGCCACCCGGCGACGGCGCCCCAGGGCGCGAGCACGAGCAGCACCAGGCCGGGGAACGCGGGTTCGCCGTAGATCGGCCACCCGGCTCCCTTGCCGAGGATCGACCCCCAGATCGACAACCGGGGGTCGGTGGCCCCGAAGTCGGCGCTCAGGGCGGGGAGGTCGGCCAAGGAGCGGTGGAAGCCGGGTTGCTCGTCGCGCACCTGCAGGTACGGGATCGCCATCACCAGGGTGCACAGCGCCGCGACCGCGACGGCGCCGCCCGCCCAGAGCCACCCGCGTCGGCCGAGTGACCGCCACCGCAGCAGCAGGACCAACACCGCGGCGCCGAACGCGTAGGCGCCGGGGTAGAACGAGACCGACGCCTGCCAGACCAGGGCGGCGCCCAGGAGCGCGGCCGGTGCGAGGAGTGATCGTTGCTCGTGCTGCTCGGCGCGGTCGGCGAGCCACCACGCGGCGGCGGCCGCGACCCCCACGCCCGCGTGCGCCGTCGCGTGCAGCGCCCCGCTCGACACCGAACCGAAGGGCCCGAACGCGAAGGCGGCCGCGGTCATGGCCCCGACGGCGACCGACCGGGTGACGACGCGCCCGAACAGGTAGCCCGATGCCGCCGACGTGGCGAACCCGAGGAGCAACGCGACGTTGAGCTGGCCGATCGGCGACACGCCGAGCCAGCGGAGGGGCAGGAGAGGGATGGCGATGCCGAGGAGCGAGTCCGAGTAGGCGAGCGTGTGCGGCTCGGGCGCGAAGATGTTCGCGTCGAACAGGGTCCCGGGTGAGCTGAGCTTGTGCTGGACCCAGTCGATCGTCCAGGCCTGGAAGCGCGGGTCGAACGCGTCGTGGCCGATGTGTCCGAGCTTGGTCACGAGCGGCCACGTGACGACGACGGCAACGAGCAGGCCGACCGCGAGTGCGAGCGCGGTCTCGCGCCCGACGCGTCGGACGGTGAGCGGCGTCTCGCGGAGAGTCGGCTCCGTGCCGACCGGTGCGGCGACGGCGGTCACGACGCGACGAGCTCCGGCTCGGCTGGCTCGGGCGGCGGCCCACCGCGACGCGGCGGCCGGAACGCGCGCCACAGCGCGTCGATGCCCACCCCGCCGAGCACCGTGAGCATCACGTCGGCGCCGACGCGGTAGCGGGTGATGCCGATCGAGACGGCGGCGGTGAACGTCACCATGGCGACGATGGCGATCATGGGCGAGATCGGGGTGCGGCGCTTGCGCATCATGACCAGCGCGTACGCGCCCAACGGCAGGAGCGCGGCGTACATCCAGGTGCCGGTCCACGAGGTCCAGTGGCCGCGGCGCTCGAAGAAGTCGTCGAAGCTGACCTGCTGGTCGATGCGGTAGACGCCCCAGACCCGGCCGACCCGGGCGAGCGCGGCGACCGGCGCCCGGGTGAGGTGGTGGCGGATGTAGTCGAACGCCTTGTCGCGGGCGGTGACGTCGGGAATCGACTCGTCGCGCGGGTCCTGCGCGAGCAGGTAGGCGATGGGTGGCACGCCCTTGCCGTGCAGCAGGCGTTCCTGCTCGGCGCCGATCGGCGGGCGACCGTCGGTGATGCAGTGGATGTTCCAGTAGCCGAGGAACTCACCCGAGTACGTCTGGTCGCAGTTCGCGCTCTGCAGCACGCTTCCATTCCCGGTCGCCAGGAACACCGGCTGCTCGAACGTCGTGAGGTTGCGCACCCACCACGGCAGGATCACCACGAGACAGGCGAGCCCGATCACGAGTACGTCGAGCACGCGACGGCGCAACGGCGCGTCGCCGGCGAAGAGGAAGGGAAGGCCGATGAACGGCACGAGCGCGATCGCCTCGGGTCGCGTGAGGCACGCGAGGCCGATCACCGCGCCGAGCAGTGCCGCGTTGCCCCAGGTGCGCGCGTCCCACATGCGGTACGCGGCGAGGATCACGCCCGCGATCAGGAGCGCGTAGAGCGACTCGGAGATGAGCATGCCGTCGTTGATCCACAGCATCGGGTAGAGCGCGGCCATGCCGGCCGCGAGCAGACCGGCGCGCTCGCCGGCGATGCGGCGCGCCGCGAATCCCACCATGACCACCGCACCCGCGCCGAGAAGGCAGGAGGCGAGGCGGTGCACTGTGGCACCGGTGCCGCCGAGCAGCGAGAACACGGAGAGGTAGAGCGAGTAGAGGGGAGGGTGCGCCGCGCTCGGGTCGATGTGCCCGAGCGCCTTCCAGGACAGCGGGTTGATGAAGCCCATGCCGTCGGCGAGCGCGTTCGCCTGCCAGTGGTAGAAGAAGTCGTCACCCTGCAACGCGAAGTCGCGCCGCGCGATCAGCACCCACGCCACGCGCACCGCGAGGGCGAGCCCCCCGATGACGGTGATGCCGAGCGCGAATCCCCGGGGGGCACGGAGGCGCGGGCCCTCGGTGGTCGCGGTCATTCGGCGACCGCGGCGGGTGCTCGACTGGGAAAACGACGCCACGCCGCCTCCGCCCCGATCGCGGCGGCAACCACCAGCGCGACCTCGGCCGGTGCCCGGTAGCGCGTCACGCCGAAGGTGATCGCGGCGGCGAACGTGGCGATCGCGGCAATGGCGACGAGTGGCAGGATCGGGATCCTGCGCCGTCGCATCGTGACGAGTCCGAAGATCGCGAACGGCCACAGCGCGTAGTACGCGAAGAGACCGATCCACGACGGCGCACGGCCGCGTCCTTCGATCCACCAGTCGAGGGCGGTGGTCTGGCCCGGCTTGAAGAGTCCCCACAACCGGCCGACGCGTGCCGCGACGACGAGGGGGAGTCGGGTGACGTGGTCCTTGGTGTACTCGATCGCCTGCCGGCGTGGCACGAGGTCGCGCTGGGACTCGTCGAGGTTGGCGTCGGGCCATGGACCCTGGAAGCAGTTGGCGTAGTAGCCGATGAGGTTCCCGTACCAGACCTCGTCGCAGCTCGCGGCCGACAGCGCGCTGCCGGTCCCGCTCGTCATGGTGGTGGTCTCCTCGAAGCGCGTGAGGTTGAACAGCATCCACGGGCCGAGCACGACGCCACCCATCACGCACGCCACGAGCGCGAGACGGATGCGGCGACCCCAGTCCACGTCGCGCACGAGCAGCGCGAGCGGGATCACCACCAGCGGGAACAGCAGCGTGAGCTCGGTGCGGCTCAACGCGGTCACGCCGCACGCGAGGCCGAGGAGCACCGCGTTGCGCATGCCGGGCTTGCGCCAGAACGCGTAGGCCGCGGTGAGCGCGACCGCGGTCATGAAGATCGCCATCGTCTCCGAGAGGAGCATGCCGTCGTTGATCCAGAGCTCCGGGTACACCGCGGCGATGCCCGCCGCGACGAGCCCGGCGGTGTCGCCGGCGAGCCGACGGACCAGGAGCCCCAGCACCACGATGGTCGCGGTGCCGAGCATCGACGAGGCCAGCCGGTGCGCGGTGACCCCGTCGAGCCCCAGCAGCGACCACAGCGCGAGGTAGGAGGTGTAGAGGGGCGGATGGCCGGCGCTGGGCCGTTGCGAGCCGTCGAGGAACCACCGCACCGGATCGACGAACCACGCGCCCTTGGCCAGCGCGTTCGCCTGCCAGTGGTAGTAGAAGGCGTCGCCCCAGAGGCGGTAGCCGTGGTAGCCGGGAGCGTCGGTGGTCGGTCGCCACCACAAGACGTTCAGCACCCGGACGACGAAGCCGAGGAGGGTGAATCCCGTGAGGCCGAGCGCGAACCCGCGTGCCGTGCCGCGGTGGCGCCGGCCGTGGTCGGTCGTCTCCGGCGGCGGATCCGAGATCGCCGGGTCGCGGTCACGTCGCGCCGACCTCGACCGGCGCGACGGGTTCAGCGGGAGTGTCGATCGGAGCCGCTCCCCGCGCTCGGCCGCGGTGGGTGCGCCGCCAGATCGCGTCGACCCCGACGGCCGCGATCACCGGGAGCACGGCGTCGACCGGCGCCCGGTACCGCGTGATCCCGAAGCTGAGTGCAACGGTGACGGTGACCGAGACGGCGATGGCGATGTACGGGAAGATCGGGACGCGGCGGCGCCGCAGCACCACGAGGCCGAAGATCGCGAACGGCATCACCAGCCAGTAGCCGATCAGGACCGCCCACGAGGCGGCGTTGCCGCGCCGCTCGATCACGTCGTTGAGCTCGACGTTCTGGAACGGCCGGTAGACGTCCCAGATGCGGCCGATCCGGGCCGCGACGACGACGGGGATTCGGCGCTTGTGGTCGCCGAGGTAGTCGAGCGCCTTGGTGCGGGCTTCCTGGTCGAGGACGCTCTCCTCGCTGTCGGGGGGATAGTCCTTGAGCGAACAGCTGTCGTCCCAGTAGCCGAGGTGCGGACCGGAGAACGCGGCGTCGCAGCTTCCGTAGAGCAGCACCCATCCGAAGCCGTTCCCGAGCAGCGAGGGCTTCTCGAAGGTGGTGAGGTTGCGGACCGCCCACGGGCCGACCACGACCACCGCGACGAGCGCGGTCACTCCCAGCAGCTTCAACCGGTCCCGCGTCGCGAGCCCGGGGATCAGGAGGAGGGTCGGGATGACGACGAGGGCGAAGAGGAGCGCGCCTTCGGAGCGGGCCAGCGTGGCCAGCGACAGGCACAGCGCGAGCAGGGCGGCGTTGCCGGCGGTGGGCGCGCGCCAGAGCCGGTAGAAGGCGAGCAGTGCCAGGACGACGAGGAATCCGTAGATGGTCTCGAGGCCCAGCACCGAGTCGTTGACCCACAGCGCCGGGTACGCCGCGGCGATCACCGCGGCGATGAGCCCGGCCCGGTCGCCCGCCAGCTTGCGTGCGAGCAACCCGATCAGGATGACCGTGCCCGTGCCGAGCAGGGCGGTGAAGATCCGCTGCTCGAGGGGCGTCGAGAGCCCGAGCTTCGCCGGGATCGCCAGGAACGTCGTGTACAGCGGCGGGTGGACCGCGGTCTCGAAGATGCGGTGGGCCGGGGACCCCTTGGGGGCGAAGTACCCGAAAGGGTTCAGGAATCCCTTGCCGTCGGCGACGAGTTGCGCCTGCGCGTGGTAGAAGCGCTCGTCGGACAGGGGCGGCAGGCGCCCGGTCCGCGCGCGGTCACCGGACCGGCGACGTACCAGATGCGCCAGGCGGCGGCCGCGGCGGCGATGAGCCCGAGGCGCGCCAGGAATCGCCGAGAGCCACCCACGGCGTCGAACGCTAGTCGTGGGCCGGGTTCGCGCCGTTGCACGGAGCAGGGTTCGCGCCGTTGCACGGAGCAGGGTTCGCGCCGTTGCACGGGTCGGGCGTCCCGCCGTCCTGTTCGGGGGGTCGTGACCTACGCTGAACGGCCCTGGCAAGGTATGCCGCGACGCGCTCCGGGGGAGACGGCACTGGCTCGCACGGTCCACGAGACCCCACTCGATTCGGACGGGCTGCCGACCGACGAGGAGGCGGGATCCGCTCGCCGTTCGACGCGCGGGGGCCGCACCACGCCGGGCCACTTCGGCTACCAGCCGGCGCTCGACGGGATCCGCGCGTTCGCCGTCGGTGCCGTGCTCTTCTACCACGCCGGTCAGAGCTGGGCCGTCGGTGGATACCTGGGCGTCGACACCTTCTTCGTGTTGAGCGGGTTCCTCATCACCACCCTCCTCGTGACCGAGTGGTCGAGCCGAGGCCGGATCGACCTCAAGGGGTTCTGGGTCCGGCGGGCGAAGCGTCTCCTCCCGGCGCTGTTCCTCGTGATGGTGGGGATCGTCGTCTACGCGGGAGTGTTCGCGCGAGCGGGTGAGCTCGACAGCATCCGGAAGGACTCGCTCGCCGCGCTCGGCTACGTGGCCAACTGGCGCTTCATCTTCTCCGGCCAGTCGTACTTCGACCAGTTCTCGCAACCGTCGCCGCTGCGCCACATGTGGTCGCTCGCGATCGAAGAGCAGTTCTATCTGGTGTGGCCGCTCATCGTGTACTTCGTGCTGTGGTGGAGGCGCTCGCTGCGCGCGCTCCTGGTGGCCTGTGGGTTGATGATCGCGGCCTCGGCGACGCTGATGGCCGTCCTGTACGTCCCCGGGAAGGACCCGTCGCGCGTCTACTACGGCACCGACACCCGCGCGCAGTCGTTGCTGATCGGCGCCGTCGTCGCGATCCTGTTGTTCCGGCACGGTCCGATCCGCTCGCTCTTCGCAAGGACCGCGGTCCGCCTGGGCGCGATCGTCGGCGCCGGGTACACCCTCTGGTTGTTCTGGCGGATGTCGGAACGCACCGATGCGCTCTACCAGGGCGGATTCCTGCTCGCCGCACTCGCGGTGTCGGCGGTGATCGTGTCGGTGGTGCAACCCGACCCCGGTCATCTCGGGCGCGCCCTGTCGGTGGCGCCACTGCGGTGGGTCGGGCGCATCTCCTACGGCCTCTACCTCTGGCACTGGCCGGTCTTCCTCACACTCACCCACACGAGGACCGGTCTCGACGGGGTCACCCTGCTGTTCGTGCGGATCGCGACGAGCTTCGCCCTCGCGGTCCTGTCGTTCTACGCGCTCGAGCAGCCGATCCGCCGGGGCACCTTTCGGTTGCCCAAGCCCCCGGTCGTCGCACTCGTCACTGCGGCCGCGATCATCGCGGCCGTGTTCGCCACGACCACGGGCGGGCACTCGATCGCGGCCGACACGACCCGCGCCTTGCGCGCTCCGGCGGCGGCGCCCCAGGCGAAGCCCCCGAGCGCGCCCGGTGCGGCAGCGCCCACCAAGGTGATGATCGTCGGCGACTCGGTGGCCGCCACGCTCGGCCTCGGGTTCCAGACCGTCGGACGCGACAACAACCTCTGGGTGTGGAACCGCGGCCGTCTCGGCTGCGGTCTCTTCTACGGTGGCTCGGTCCTCGAAGGTGGCGAGTGGGTGCCCGTCGATCCCGAGTGCGACTGGCGCGCGTCGTGGCCGCAGCAGCTCAGCGACTTCAAGCCCGACATCGCGCTCGTGCTCGTGGGCGCGTGGGACATCCTCGACCGTGACGTCGACGGTGCGGTGGTCAAGTTCGGCACCGTCGAGTACGACAAGGCCTTCCTCCAGCAGCTCGACGACGCCACCGCGCTCCTCGCCAGTCAGGGGGCCAAGGTGGTGGTGCTCACCACGCCGTTCTTCTCGCGGCCGGAGCTGGTGGGCCAGACCGGGAGGCAGTGGCCGGAGTACGACCCCGCGCACGTCGACCGGCTCAACTCCCTGTACCGGGATTTCCTCACGGCCCACCCCGGCCGCTACACGATCCTCGACCTCAACCGGTTCGTGTCGCCGGCCGGCAAGTTCGCCGAGTACATCAACGGGGTCCGGGTGCGTGACGACGGCGTGCATTTCACCCACGACGGCGCAGTCATGGTCGACACCTGGCTGGTGCCCCAGCTCGAGGCGGTGATGACGGCCGGAGCCGACGCGACCACGAACACCGAGCCCTACGACCCCCGCAAGCTGCGCGCCGTGTAGTGGTGCTCAGCGGCGGGGACGGTGTGCGACGGCGAAGAGCCCCGGGGTGGTCGGGGCGATCTCGTCGGTGAGGAAGAAGTGCGACTCGTCGAGCCCGGAACCGATTCCGGTGCGCGACGAGCCGAGCATCCTGTAGGCGACGGGGAGCACGCGTTCGTAGCCCCACACGTACCAGCTGCGCGGCACTCGTTGGCGAAGCTTCAGCGGGTCGAGGCGCAACAGCCGCTCGCCGCTGGCGCGGCGTTGGGCGAAGTCGGCGTGGAGCTCGGGTGACCCTTCGAGCCCGTGGACGGTCACCTCGTCGAAGAACAGCGCGAGCAGCGACTCGAGCTCGGGCGCCTCGAACAGCGACACGTGGAACGGGTTCTCGAAGTCGGCGGGGCGGTTCGGTGTGATCACCAGGGCGGTGCCGTCGGTGGTGGCGACGCGCGCCAGCTCTGCCACGTGTTGCTCGGGGGCCACGAAGTGCTCGATGATGTGCGACGAGCACACCCAGTCGATGGACCGCGCCCGGATCCCCATGCGCCCGCCGTCCATCGCCGCGAAGCGCAGCCCGCGGGGACCCCACTCGTGACCGGCGTCGATCGCGGTCTGGGCGCTGTAGTCCACGCCGACGACGAGGCGGCCGATGCCGTCGAGGCGGGCGGTCTCGTCGCCGACCCCGCAGCCGACGTCGAGGACGGTGCCGGTGTCGAGCCGGTCGCGCGATCTCGCGGTAGCCGGCGTCGTGGAACGCGAGCAGCGAATCGGGGGTGGCGCCCGCCATCGGACGCTCGCCGGTCAACCGGGCCATCGGGAGAGGTTAGGAGACGATCTCCGCCGTCGCCGTTCCCCGGGCGGGAACGCACCTCCACCTAGCATGCATCCGTCATGACGAGCCCGGTCGACCTCCCGCGTCCCGACCATGCGCTGGAGGTGGCGAAGCTCGGCGACATCGCCGCGGAGGCGGGTCTGCACCGGGTGAGCATGCTCGCGTGGCGCGACCTCGACGATCCCGAGGCGGGCGGCTCGGAGTTGCACGCGTCGAACATCGCCGCGCTGTGGGCCGAGGCCGGCATCGAGGTCACGATGCGTACGTCGTACGCGGCCGGGCACCCGCAGGTGTCGTGGCGAGACGGCTACCGCGTGATCCGCAAGGCCGGGCGCTACCTGGTGTTCCCGCGCGCCGCGTTCAGCGAGATGATGGGCTGGCACGGCGGCCGCGACGGTCTGGTGGAGATCTGGAACGGCATGCCGTTCTTCTCGCCGCTCTGGTCGCGCACCGCGCACGTCACATGGCTCCACCACGTGCACGCGGAGATGTGGCAGATGACGTTGCCGCCCCGCCTGGCGGCGTTCGGGAACTTCGTGGAGTCGAGGTTGGCGCCGCCGATCTACCGGCGGACGCCCACCGTCACGCTGTCGGAATCGAGCAAGCGTGAACTGGTGCACGACCTCGGGTTCAAAGCCGACCGGGTCACGGTGGTCGCGCCGGGGATCGACGCCCACTACACCCCGGGCGCCGAGAAGTCGCCCACGCCGCTCGTGGTCGCGGTGGGCCGTCTCGTCCCGGTGAAGCAGTTCGACGTGTTGGTGGATGCGCTGATCGCCCTGAAGGCGGGTCACCCGGCGCTCGAAGCGGTGATCGTGGGCGAGGGCTACCGCCGTGAGGATCTCGAGGCACAGGTCCACGCGGCCCGGGCCGAGGGCTGGATCTCGCTGCCCGGCCGGATCGAAGAGGACGACAAGGTCGACCTGTACCGGCGGGCGTGGGTGCTCGCGAGCGTGTCGGCGCGCGAGGGGTGGGGGATGACGATCACCGAGGCCGCCGCGTGTGGCACGCCTTCGGTCGTCACGAACGTCTCCGGTCACGCCGACGCGGTCGTCGACGGGTCGACCGGCATCCTGGCCGACGGCGCCGACGCGCTGCGCGCCGGGTCTCGACCGTGTGCTGCGCGACGCCGCGTTGCGTGACGAGATGAGCGCGGCGGCGCGCGCGACGCAGCCCAGTACACGTGGGAGGCCACGGCGCGGGGAACGCTCGAGGTCCTGGCGGCCGCGGCGATCGCACGACGAGGGCGCGTGTGAAGTTCACCGTCATCGGCCACAGCTGCCTGCGAATCGAGACGAGCGGGCCGACGATCCTGGTCGATCCCTGGCTGCTGGGTTCCTGCTACTGGCGTTCGTGGTGGCACTACCCCACGGTGGCGGAGCCGTCGCCCGAAGTGCTGGCGCCCGACTACGTCTACCTGACGCATCACCACTTCGACCACTTCCACTTCCCGTCGATGCGCCGGCTGGACAAGCACGCGCACGTGCTGGTGCCGAAGTTCGGCGTCGACACCCTCGCGGGCGAGGTGCGGAACCTCGGCTTCGACGAGGTGATGGAGCTTCCCCACGCCCAGGTCGTGCAGTTGGCCCCGGGCGTGCGGGTGGCGTCGTACCAGAACGGGCCAGACGACTCGGTGTTCGTCGTGTCCGACGGCGAGCACGTGCTGGTGGACATCAACGACGGCAAGATCCGCGGGCGCACGCTGGCGCGGGTCCTGGAGGACTTCGGTCGCCCGACGTTCGTGTTCAAGAGCTACTCGTTCGCACAGGCGTACCCGGTGCTGTACACGGCCGACGATCCCGCCGACCTCACGCTCATCACCCGCGACACCTACCTCGACGACTGGGTGCGGGTGGTCGACGAGCTCGCGCCCCGCTACGGCGTGCCCTTCGGCAGCATGGTGGCGTTCCTGCACCCCGAGACGCGTGGGGTGAACGAACACCTCATCGGGCCAGGTGAGGTCGTGCGGGCGTTCCGCGAGCAGCGACCCGATTCCGCCACCGAGGCCGTGCAGATGGATCCGGGCGACAGCTGGAGCTCGGAGACCGGCTTCGACCTGTCCGGCGTCGACTGGTACGTCGACCGCGCCCGGCATCTCGAGGAGCTGGCGGCTCAGGTGGCGCCGAAGATCGCGGCCCAGACCGCGGCCGAGGAGGGGATCACCCTCGACTACGGGACCTTCGCCGACTACTTCGCCGGGTTCATGCACGCGTTCCCGCCCGGCGTGCTGGGTCGGTTCGCGTTGCGCCGACCGGTGGTGTTCCGCGTGGCGTCGTCCCCGTTGCCGTACTGGGTGCTCGACTTCAAGCGTCGCGCGGTGTACCGGTTGTCGGAGCCACCGCCCGACACCGCGAGCATCGTCACGGTGAACGAGGCCGTGCTCGCCGACGCCATCGCCAAGCGGCTGGTCCACGTGGTGCACGGGTCGATGCGCATCCGGGTGCACCTGCGGCCGGGCGGCGCCGGCGACGACCTCACCTTCTGGGGCCTCATGGTGCCCTGGGAGCTCGGGTACCTCCCCCTGCGGAAGGCGCTGCGGCCGCGGCTCGCCGAGGTCACGTGGCGACGGCGCCTGGAGTGGCTCGAGTGGGTCGACGCCGTGCGTGGCGGCGGGGGCACGCTGTTCGAGCGTGTGTCGGGCCGGTTGGGAAGCGACGCGTCGGGCGACCGGGCCCCGACACAGTCGTCGATGCTTCGTCCTAGATTGGTGCCGTGACCGGTCCGAAGTCGTTCTTCCTCACCCCCGAGATCCACGAGTACGTCGTCGCCCACGGCACACCGCCGGACGCGGTGCAGCAGGCGCTGATCGACGAGACCGCGCAGCTGCCGATGGCGATGATGCAGATCTCGCCGGAGCAGGGCGCGTTCATGACGATGCTCACCCGGCTGATCGGCGCCCGCCGGGCCGTGGAGGTCGGGACGTTCACCGGGTACTCGGCGCTGTCGATCGCGCGCGGCCTCCCCGACGACGGGCACCTCCTGTGCTGCGACGTGAGCGAGGAATGGACCTCGATCGGGCGCCGCGCCTGGACCGCCGCCGGCGTCGCCGACAAGATCGAGCTGCGGCTCGCGCCCGCGGCCGACACGCTGCGCGCCCTCCCCGACGAGGAGTACGTCGACCTCGCCTTCATCGACGCCGACAAGCCCTCGTACCCCGTCTACTACGAGGAGTTGCTGCGACGCCTCCGGCCCGAACGGTGCTGATCCTCGTCGACAACACCCTGTGGGGTGGTCGGATCGCGGATCTCGACGCCGACGACGACCAGACCGTCGCGCTCCGCGCGTTCAACGACATGGTCGCGGCCGACGAGCGCGTGGATTCTGTGCAGCTGACCCTCGGCGACGGCCTCACCCTGTTGCGGAAGCGCTGACCCGACCGGCGTCGTTCAGAACTTCCCGGTGCGCCCGTAGCGGTAGTAGCCGGCGAACTGCGCGTTCGTCTCCGGGGGGAGGGGCACGATCTCGCCGAGGCGCTGGGCGCCCCAGACGATCTCGGCGGTGCGTTCCACCAGGCCCGCGACGTGCAGCACGTCGGCGGGGTGCTTCCCGACCGCGAAGAGCCCGTGGTTGGCCATGAGCACCGCACTGCGGTCGGCCACGTGCCCCGCGACCTCCTCGGCCAGTTGGTCGGTGCCGGTGGTCTCGTAGGCGGCGACGGGGACGTCGCCACCGACGTACACCACGAACTCCTCGATCACCGCGGGGATCGGCCGGCGGGTCAACGCGAACATCGTGCAGTGCTTGGCGTGGCAGTGCATGGTCGCGTTGATCTCGGGATAGCGCCGCAGGGCGGAGAGGTGCAGCGCCTTTTCGGACGTGGGCCCGCGGTGGCCTTCGACCACCTCGCCGTCGAGCGAGCACACCACGAGGTCGTCGAGCGTCATCGTCAGGTAGTCGACCGACGACGGGGTCAACACCACGTTGCCGTCCGGCAGGCGCGCCGCGACGTTGCCCGCGGTGCCCTGCACCAGTCCCGACGTGAGCATCTCCTGCGCGACGTCGAGCAGTTGCCGCTTGACCTCGTCCCCGGTGGGTGCGGGTGCCTCGCTCACGACAGGACCTCCGGGTTGACGAGGTTGGGGGGACTCCCGCCGGCGAGCAGCGTGCGCAGGCCGTCGACGATCAGCGAGGTGTGATTCGCCTCGGTGTCGTAGGTCGCGCCGCCGATGTGCGGGGTGAGCACGACGTTGGCCATCGAGCACAGCGGGTGGTCGACGGGCAGGTGCTCACCGTCGAAGTGGTCGAGGCCGGCGCCGCCGAGGTGGCCCTGCTCGAGCGCGGCGACGAGCGCGTCGGTGTCGTGCAGCCCGGCGCGGGCGGTGTTGATGTACCACGCGCCCTTCGCGCATGCGCGGCGAACTGGTCGGTACCGATCATGCCCAGTGACTCCGGGGTCACCGCCGCGTGCATCGACACGACGTCGGCCTCGGCGAGGAGGTCGTCGAGCGAGTGCGTCGCATCGGGCGCGAACGGGTCGTAGCTGATGACCTCCATGCCCAGGCCGGCGAAGCGCCACGCCGCGGCGCGGCCCACCGCGCCGTACCCGACGATGCCCGCCGTCTGGCCGGCCAGCTGCCACGCCCGGAAGCGTTGGTAGGGGATGGTGCCGTCGCGATACGTCTCTCCCGCCCGCACGTCGAGGTCGGCGCGGGGGATGCCCCGGGTCACCGCGAACAGGAGGCCCACGGCCATCTCGGCGACCGCATCGGCGTTGCGCCCCGGCGCCCGCAGCACCGGGATGCCCTTGGCGGTGGCGGCGGGGACGTCGACGTTGGTGGGATCGCCGCGGCAGGAGCCGATGGCGACGAGGGGCAGGTCGAGCACCGGTCCCCTGACGCTGTCGGACTCGACGACGAGCAGGTCGGCCCCTTCGGACGTGATGCGTTCGGCGAGCGCGTCGGCGTCGTAGATGCGCAGGGGTTGCTGGTCGATCCACGGATCGAGGACGACGTCGGCGATCTCGCGGAGCGCGTCGAGCCCGGGCCCGCGGAACGGGGCGGTGACGAGCGCGCGATGGGCTCTTGGTTCCGGCATGCGGGGATTCTCGCATCCGGGAGATGAGGCACCCCAACGCCGCGTCGACCACGTGCTCCGGGGTGTCAATTGACACTCAGTGTTGATAGGATGGGTGCTCGTGAAGACGGTCGAAGAGCTCACCTCCCGGTTCAGGGACGAGGGCCTGCGGGTGACTCCCCAGCGCCAGGCGATCTTCCGCCTGCTTCACGGCGTCGACACCCATCCCACGGTGGAGTCGCTCTTCGAGTCCGCGCGCACCGAGATGCCGACCATCTCGCGCAAGACCGTCTACCAGACCGTCCACGACCTCGAGGAGATGGGCGAGGTCGAGCTGCTCGACATCGGGACCGGCAGCCTCCGCGTCGATCCCAACGTCGAGCACGCGCACCAGCACCTCGTGTGCACGTCCTGCGGCACGGTCCGCGACGTACTGCTCGACATCGCCGACCTCCGGGTCCCGGCGCGCTACCGCGCCCAGTTCACCGTCGAAGCCGTCGAGGTGGTCTTCCGCGGCGTCTGCGAAGAATGTTCGAACCAAAGCCAACCAACACGATGAAGGAGCAAGGCACATGCCCGACCTGAACGGCACCAAGACCCACGACAACCTCAAGGAGGCGTTCGCGGGGGAGAGCCAGGCGAACCGCCGCTACCTCTACTTCGCGCAGAAGGCCGACGTCGAGGGCTACCCCGATGTCGCGGCCCTGTTCCGTTCGGTGGCGGAGGGTGAGACCGGTCACGCGTTCGGTCACTTCGACTTCCTCGCCGAGGTCGGCGACCCGGTGACCGGCGTCGCCGTGGGCGCGACGTCCGACAACCTCAACTCGGCCATCACCGGTGAGACCTACGAGTACACCGAGATGTACCCCGGCTTCTCGAAGACCGCGCGCGACGAGGGCCTCGAGGAGATCGCGGAGTGGCTCGAGACGCTCGCCCGCGCCGAGAAGAGCCACGCCGGCCGCTTCACGCAGGGCCTCGAGTCCCTGTCCTGACGCCGCCGCTCCGGTTCCTGGCCACGACCCCGGGGTACGTCCCCGGGGTCGTGCGCTGTTCGACGCGGTGCCGTCCGAGAAGGGAGTCCTGCATGAGGAAGCTGACGGTCGACGACATCGTCGACCACCGCGCCTACGAGCGTGAACGTGAGGAGTTCCGGGCGCGCGATCATCGCGATGAAGCGGAACCGCCGGATCGCGGTCGGTGACCTCGTGAGCATCGTGTTCGAGAACACCGACACCATGCGCTTCCAGGTGCAGGAGATGGCCCGGGCCGAGCGCATGCTCACCGACGAGGCGATCGCCCACGAGGTCGAGACCTACAACGAGCTCATCCCCGGGCCCGGCGAGCTGTCGGGCACCCTCTTCATCGAGATCACCGAAGACGCCGCGCTGCGCGACTGGCTGCCCAAGCTCATCGGCCTCGAGTTCGCGGTGCGCTTCGAGCTCGGCGACGGCCGTTCGCACGTGCAGGCCGTCCCGCAGGACGAGGAACGGCTCACCCGCGAGGACATCACGTCGACCGTGCACTACCTGAAGTTCCCCTTCGACGCCCATCATCGGGCGCAGCTCGCGTTCGGGCCGGCCTCCCTCGTGATCGACCATCCCGAGTACCACGCGTCGGTCGAGCTCACCGAGGCGCAGCGCACCGAGCTCGCGCGCGACTTCGGCGACTGAGCGGCATGCAGATTCGGGTCCAGCGCCTCGATCCCGAGCTCCGCGCTGCCGCGCCAGCACCACGCCGACGACGCCGGCTACGACCTCTATGCGCGCGAGCAGGTGGTGCTGGCGCGCAATGGCGGCCGGGCCCTCGTGCCGACCGGCCTGGCGGTGGCGATCCCTGCGGGGTACGCCGGATTCGTGCTCCCGCGCTCGGGGCTCGCGCTGAGGTCAGGGGTCACGTGCCTCAACACCCCCGGGCTCATCGACCCGCTCTACCGCGGCGAGCTCAAAGTGCTGCTCGTGAACACCGACCCCGACCGCGCCGTATACGGTCGAGCGCGGCGACCGCATCGCACAACTGGTGATCCAGAAGGTCGAGCAGGTCGCATGGCAGGAGGTCGACGAGCTCGACGTCACCGAGCGCGACACGTTCGGCTTCGGCTCGACGGGAGTGTGACGCGATGGGCACCACGAGGACGTTCCGGTTCGGCGTACAGGCGTCGACCGGGCGATCGGGCGCGGAGTGGGCCGAGCAGGCCCGCAGGGTCGAGGGCCTCGGCTACTCGACCCTGTTCATGCCGGACCACTTCATCGGCACGGATCTCGCGCCGATGGTCGCGCTCTCCTTCGCCGCCGCAGCGACGTCGACGTTGCGCATCGGGATGCTCGTGCTCGGCAACGACTACAAGCACCCGGCGGTGGTGGCGAAGGAGGCGGCCACCCTCGACGTCCTCTCCGGCGGCCGGTTGGAGTTCGGCCTCGGCGCCGGCTGGATGACCGCGGACTACACCGCGCTCGGCCTGCGCTACGACTCACCCGGCACCCGCATCGACCGCCTCGGCGAGGCGCTGGCAGTGGTGAAGGGCGCGTGGGCCGACGGCCCGTCCGACTTCGCCGGCGACCACTACTCGATCACGGCCTACGACGGCCTGCCGAAGCCGCTCCAGCAGCCCCGCCCACCGATCCTGGTCGGCGGCGGCGGGCCGAAGCTGCTGCGCCTGGCCGGGAGGGAGGCGGACATCGTCGGGATCAACCCGATCCTGCGGGCCGGCGAGATCGGTGTCGAGGCCGCCCTCGACACCATGGGCGATTCGACCACTCGCAAGGTCGGCTGGATCCGGGAGGGCGCGGGGGAGCGGTTCGACGACCTCGAGCTCCAGATCCGCTACTTCGTGGCCTCGATCACCGACGACGCCCAGGGTCTGGCGGAGGCGATGGCGCCGGCGTTCGGCGTCGACCCGGGGGAGGCCCTCACCTCGGGTGGCGTGCTGGCGGGCACGGTCGACGAGGTGTGCGACACGCTCCTCGCCCGGCGCGAGGAATGGGGCGTGTCGTACGTGGTGCTCGGTGACGACCAGTACGAGGAGTTCGCGCCGGTCGTCGCCCGCCTCGCCGGGACCTGAGCGAGCCGTCTCGCGCGCTATCCTCGTCACCCACGCGGACGTGGCTCAGTTGGTAGAGCACAACCTTGCCAAGGTTGGGGTCGCGGGTTCGAATCCCGTCGTCCGCTCCACAAAAGTGCAGGTCAGGCCCCCTCTCCGAGGGGGCCTTCCTCGTGTCGCTGAGGTGCCGCTCTCGTTGCCACCCAGCCCATCTCGCGGACCGATGATTCGCGGGCGTGGAGCAGCCTCGAATCCGCGTGTACGCAGGAAGTGACGAGGAGCCCATGCCGGAGCTGGCAGTTCTCGTCGCCCGTGGTCTCGGTCAGGCGAGTGTGAGTTCCCGCGCGTTGTCCACCATGATCCTGCGTTGGTCGTGGAGGGAGAAGGACGAGACGTTGTCGAAGAAGTCGCGCGGGTGACCCATGCCTTCCGCGTGCGGCCAGTCCGAGCCGAAGAGGATCCGCTCGATCGGGAGGTGCTTCGCCAGTTCGGGGATGCTGTCTTCCACGAAGGGTGCGACCCAGCAGTGTTCGTGGAACTGGTCGACCGGGTTGCTCTGGAACATGCCGGGGTTCTGCCCGTGGAGCACTTGGAGCCCGTGGAGCAGGTCGCCGACCCAGGTGCCGCCGTTCTCGATGTAGGCCACTCGCACGCCGTCGTGGCGTTCGAAGAGCTTGTCGGCGACGAGGATGCCGGCGAAGTCGTGGACGAGGCGATGCTTCATGAGCATCGCGATGACGGTCGAGTACTGGTCGATGGAGTCGCCGGTGAAGCTGGCCGACCGACCCCACTCCGCGGCGAGTGCCTCGTTGACCTTGACGTAGCCGTCCTCGAAGCCCGCGTGCGGCGCGACGACGACCTGCGCTTCGGCGACGCGAGCCCAGAAGGGGTCGAACATCGGATCGGCCGGTGACTTGGTGCCCTCGGGGGTGAACGCCGGTCCGTTGCGGATCGACACGACGCGGGCACCGTGCTCGAGGCACCAGTTCAGCTCTTCGACCGCCTGGTCGACGTCGGAGAGGGTGAGGTACGGCACGGCGAAGATCCGGTTCTCGTAGCTGAAGCCCCAGTCCTCGTGGAGCCAGCGGTTGAACGCCCGGAGGATGTGGATGGAGGCTTCGATATCGGGCTGCATCGGGCCTTCCATGCAGACACCCTGCGACGGGAACAGCCAGGCGGCTTCGACGCCCTGCTCGTCCATGCGCGTCAGCCGAGCGTCGCGGTCGAACCACTCGGGATGCTCGGCAGGGTCCTCGCAGGACAGCTCGTTGCCGAGACGTGCCTTGTCGCTCTTGCCGGCGAAGTAGTCGTAGAGCGCGCCGGGCCGTGGGCGCATGTGCACGTCGCCGGGACCGGGGATGATGGGATGGAGACGCCCACCGTCGAACACGTAGCGCGCCTTGCCGTCGATGTCGACGAGACGGACACCGCGTTCGGCGAACTCCGGGTCGCGGTGGCGTGTGAACGCATCGCTCGTCTCCCAGTAGTGGTTGTCAGCGTCGAAGATCGACGGGATCTGCTCGCTTGCGCTCGTCATGGTCGGACTCCTCAGTCGCTTCCGTGCCGCAACAGGCGGCCCGGCGTCGCGTCAGTGCACTCGCCCTCGACGAAGGTCGTGACACCGTTGACGACGATGCGCTCGTACCCGGTGGCCTTCTGGACGAGGCGCATCTCGCCCGCGGGGTAGTCCCAGAGGCGCTCCTGGGGACCGCTGTCGAGACGTTCGTAGTCGTACACGATCACGTCGGCAGGCGCGCCTTCCCGCAGGAAGCCCCGGTCCTTCAGGCCGGCTGCGACCGCCGGGTAGTAGGAGAGGCGCCAGTGGGCTTCCTCGAGCGACATGATCTCATGCTCGCGCACCCAGTAGCTCAGGAGCTCGGTGGGGTAGCGCGCCGTCGTCACGAACTTCGTGTGCGCGCCACCGTCACTGACGCCGGGCAACGCCACCGGCGACGTCGCGATCTCCTTCATCGCCTCGGGCGGCGTCTCGAGCAACTTGGTCGCGAATCCCACCTTGAGGTCACCCGCCACCGCGAGGTCGAGCATGGCGTCGATCGGGTGCTTGCCCTCCCGGGTCGCGATCTCGCCGATGCTCCAACCCTCGTAGCGCTCTTTGATCTCCTGCGCGTTGGGCGCGTCGCTCGAGATCCAGTTGACCCGGATCTCGTCGAGCACGTAGCCGGCGCCGAAGAGCCCGCCGCGTGCCTCGTGAATGTCCTTCATGCCCTGCCGTCGCTCGGGGTCGGCGAGCTTGGCCTGCTTCTCCTCGACCGTGCCGAGCAGCGCTTCCTTCCAGACCGGGATCGTGTCGAGCAGGTTGTAGTCCTCGAACGTGAACTCCGAGACGAAGTTCGTCGTCAGCGCCTGCGCGAAGACGCGCAAGCCCTCTTCCTCGTTGTAGGAGGCGAGCTGCTTCAACGCGTCGCGATGCGAGTACTGGGCGCCACCGTGCTGGTTGAGCGCACCGTCGGCCAGCAGGGCGTTCCAGATGATGGGGCGACCGCTCTCGCGCGCCATCAGGGCGGCAGTGTCGAGCGTGCCCGTCAGCTGGATGACCCCGCGACCGACCTCGCCGAGCGTGCGGGAGAACGCCGCGACTTCGCGGTCGGTCATGCAGTCGGTCACCATCGGCGTGCCGTCGTAGTCGAGCTGCACGTTGCCGACCTCGCCCGCGATCTGGGCGCTCCACCCGCAGGCGCCGGCTTCTAGTCCCTCGGTGAGGAGCCGGCACATCTCGTCGAGTTCCTCGTCGGTGACGCGGTGCGCCTTGGCCTTGTCGACGCCCGCGACGTACATGTACAGCGGCGCGAGCGGCACGAACGCCATCACGTTGACGCCCTTCGGGGTGCGGTCCACGCTGTCGAGGAACTGCGGAAACGTCTCCCAGTCCCAGGGCATGCCGGCCTGCATCGTCTTCAGGGGCACCGCTTCGTTCCGAGAGAGGCTCAGCATCGCCCGATCCCGATCCTCGGGCTTGCACGGCGCGAAGCCGAATCCGCAGTTGCCGATCACGACGCTCGTGACGCCGTGCCAGCCCGACATCGTGCACCACGGGTCCCAGAAGACCTGGCTGTCGTAGTGCGTGTGCAAGTCGACGAAGCCGGGAGCGACGATCTTGCCCGACGCGTCCACGACCTCGGCGCCGTCGGCCGCGTCGACCCGCCCGATCCGGATGATGCGCCCGTCGTCGATGGCGATGTCGGCTTTGTAGCGCGGCGTCCGGAGGCCGTCGATGACGGTCCCGCCTTTGATGACCAGGTCGTAGGTCGGCATCGTCGGCAGTTCCCTTCGTCGCGTTCGCGCCCCGGTGGACGAGACAGATCCTATGAGGTGTCCTGTGATCGGACAAGTAGATGAAAACGTCCGTTCTCTCGGGTAGTGTGATCGGCCAGCCGTTGGAGGGCGCCTCTCCCGAGGGGCGCCTGGCACAGGGATCGGACCTGGACGATCGTGGAACGAGCAGTGCGTCGGTGGGGCGACGATCTTGCGCTCCTCGACGACAACGAGGCCCGCAGGCGGCTGATCGAGGCGGCAACCCAGTGCATCGTTCGGCGCGGCGACGCCGAGTTCAGGATGGCAGAGGTCGCTGATACGGCCGGCGTCGCCCGTTCCACCTTGTACCGGTACTTCTCGAGTCGCGCCGACCTGATCCTCGGACTTCTGCTGAGCAGGGTCGACGTCGCCCTCGAAGCGGTCGTCGCCGCGCTCCCGAATCCGGAGAACGCCGCCGCGACGATCCCTGACCTGATCCTCAAGCCGATCGACCTCGTCCGGGGCAACCCCCTCAACGAAGCGCTGTATTCACCCGAGAGCCGAGCCATGGTGTCCGCGATCGAGCTGAGCTCCGAAGCGCTGGTCGACGCGCCACTGCGCCACTTCGGTCCACTGTTCGAACTCTGGTTCGCGAACGGTCAGATCCATGCCGACCTCGACGTACGCGAAACGATCCGCTGGATGAACGCCGTCTCGCTGGTCCTGCTCGCCCCGCCGTGGTCCGAGCGCTCGACGTCCGCGAAGCAAGAATTTCCTGGAGCGTTACCTCGTGCGCGCCCTCGTGCCCACCTTCTCGGTTTCGCCCCCACCTGCTCCGCTTCACTCGCCTCCGACATGACTCCTCAACCCCGTTCGGCGGGCCAGCGATAGGCGCCGAACACCGGCGCGACGACGACGCCGGGTGGCGCCGCCAGGACGTCGGGGATGGCGCGCGACCGCAGTCATCGCGACCGCCAACTGGCCTCCCGACGTGCCCTCGAGCTCCCCGAGCGCGTCGTTGCCGATGCGGAGATCGAGCCGCACCGACGGCGATCCGTCGACCGTGACGCGCACGAGGAATTCGGTCGTCGAGCACGAGATCCCACCCCGGGATGTCGTCGGTGACCGTCCAGTACTCCTCGGCCACGAGCACCGGGACACCGTCCTTGTACCCGGACCAGGACATGATCTGTCCGACGACGCTCCCCGCGGGCAGCGTGCCGCACGCGACCTCGACGTCGCGGGGCGATGTCCCGGTCTCGACCGAGTGGCGGATCTCGTCGAGCTCCAACCCGAGGACGTCGGCCGCCGCGCCGACGGCCTGTTCGTACTGCCCGGAGACGGCACGGAACATCGGCGAGTCGATCGTGATGGCCCCGGGTTGCTTGCCCATCCCCATCAGGTCGATCAGCATCTCCTTGCCGGAGACGCCGGAGCAGTCGACGTACTCCTGCACGGTGATCTTGTCGACTCGTTGCGTGAGCGCGGTCACCGAGGTCGCGAGTCGTTCGAACATGAACCCGGGGTGTTCACCGGCGGCGTGGAACCGGGTCCCCGCCCGTTCGCACGCCTGGCGGATGCGTTGGTCCGCGTCGACGCCGTAGGTGGGCAGGTGGTTGTACGACGTCGTGGTGATGACGTTCTTGCCCGACGCGAGCAGTGCCACGATGTCATCGGTGTTGGTGTTCTCGGCGAACGCCTTGCTCGCGGCGTGGAGGACGAGGTCGGCGTCGAGGGCCAGGATCGCCGCCTTGTCGTTCGTCGCCGAGACCCCCGTCGGCGGGCGGTCGAGGAGAGCGCCGGCGTCGACCCCGATCTTCCCGGCGTCGTAGACGAACACTCCGACGAGCTCCAGGTCGGGCCGGTCGACGATCTCCCGGAGCTGCGCGATCCCGACCGCGCCCGTCGCCCACTGCACCACGCGGATCGTCATGGCGGTGGCGGCTCCTCGAGCAGGCCCTCGATGGTCCCGTGCAGGACGCTGCGGCTCCCGTCGGGCAGGACGCGTCGCGCGACCAGGAACTCACTCCCGACCCAGCCGTTGCGGATGTAGCGGCCGAACCGCATCCGCGTCCCCGGCGCGCCGGTCGCCGCCGGAAGCATCTTGATCTGCTCGAGCGCGTCCTTCACGCCGTGACCGGTCAGCGGCCGTGCCGCGGCGATCGCGAGCAGCATCAGACGGCCGACGTCGTAGCAGTACAGCGGGAAGAAGTACTCGGGCCGCCGTCCGTGCTGCGCTTCGAAGCGGTCGAGGAAGTCGAGCGCGGTCTCGTTGCGCTCGTCGTACTGGTCGAGGCCGATCCACCCCGCGAGCTGCTGACGCCACCACGGGCTGGTCGCGGCGAACTCGAACGCGGTCGTCGTGTACCGGGGAGGCATCCAGCCGATCTCCTCGAGCGCCTCGTTCATCCCGACGAGCCCGAGACCGAAGCCCACGTGCACGATCGCGTCCGGCTGATCGACGGCGAGGATCTTCATCGCCTCGTGCTTGCCCGCCTGCACCTGCGGGATCGGCACCTCGGCGGTGATCTCGAGCCCCGCATCGGCACAGGCGGCGCGGGTCGTGCGGAGGTACTCGTGGCCGATCAGCGAGTCCTCGTACGCGATGCCCACAGTTCGGCAGCCGTCCAGCGCGGCCACCGTCGCCATGATGATCGGCTCCTCCTCCAACGAGCCGGCGGGCAGCCCGAACACCCACTCGCCGAGCATGCTCTCCGTGCCGCCCATCGTGATGCACGCGACCTCGCCGAGCTCCTCCACGTAGCGACGCAGTGCCGCCCCGTTCTCGGAGACCCACGGACCGAAGATCACCAACGCGTCCTCCTCGACCAGTTCGAAGAAGGCGTCGCGCACGGCCCGGAACGAACCGTTCGGCAGACCCTGGACGTGGCGGATCACGAACTCCACCGGTCGTTCGAGGACGCCGCGTGCGAGCAGGTCGTCGGCGACGAGCTGGAGCGACGGGATGACATTCTCGTCATAGGTCCCGTCCTCACCGAGGTAGTCGAACAGCAGTCCGATCCGCGCCGGACTCACGTCGGTCATCTGAGCCTCCCCACGAAGCCTGTTGTGTCAGCAAGGTCGAGCACGCCGGGCGGCGCCGCGCACCACCGGGATCGCGTGGACCGCGTGCATGGCCGTCGCCAGGCAGCCCATCTCGGTGTGGTCCTCGCCCTGGGTGCCGAGCACGAGGTTGCAGCGCAACGTCGGCGCCCCGTCGAACTCGATCTCGTAGCCCTCGCGCTCGAGACCACTCCGGCGCGACGTCCGGGCCCATCCAGGTGACGTGCTCGACGAGCACGGCGACCGGTCCGCAGTCGGCACGGACCCCGAGCTTCATCGCGCCGATGGTGCCGGGAGGTATGACGCCGGCCGCGACCCGCAACGCGGTGTCGGTGACCACCACCTCCCGGAAGGGCTCGACCGAGTCGACCTCGAGCCCGAGCGCCTTGGCCACGATCACCGCGGTGCCGATGAACGCGTAGCCCGCCGCGACTGATGTCGCCGAGCACCGCCTCGTCCAACTCCGGCGTGCGTCCGTATCCCATGACGTCGAACATCATCTCCCGGCTCGGGTAGCCCGCGTAGGAGAGTGACTCCCGTACGACGATCCGGTCGCACCGGAACGAGAGGCGGGACAGAGCCGGTGCGATGGCCTCACCCCAGAAGCCGGGGAACAGACCCAGGCCGAGGAAGGTGCTCGAACCCGCCGCGGACGCGGCCTCGATGGCGCGGCCGACCTCGGGATCGAAGGCGCGGATCTCGATGAACGAGCTCCCGGTGGCGATCACGTCGATCCCGGCTGTCAGGAGGTCCACGACGTCCGCAATGCACTCCTCGCGGTACTTCTCGACGCTGCCCATGTAGAGCACGAGGTCGGGATGGACGTCGAGCACCGCGTCCTTGTCGTCGGTCGCGACGATCCCGGTTCGCGCCACCCCGCAGAGGTCACCGGCGTCCTGGCCGCGCTTCGCGGGGTCGTACACCCGCACGCCCACCAGCTCGAGCCCGGGTTCCTCGATCACGGCTCGCAACGCGAGCCGTCCCGTCGTGCCCGTCGCCCACTGCACGACCCGGGTGCTCATGCCGGCCACGACAGCTCGGGTGCCTGCGCCCTCGTCACACCTCGCACGTCTCTCCCTCCCAGGTTTGCTGCCGTATATACGGAAGAAGCGTTACCGTTAAGCTATCGAGGCGTGTCTCTGATGTCGAATGGCTCCCGGTGAGCAGCGCCGAACCGACGTCTCGCGGTCGGCCGCGCAATCCGGAGATCGACGAGGTCGTGCTCGAGACGACCCGGCGACTGCTCGGCGAGGCGGGGTTCGCGGCGACCACGGTGCAGGAGATCTCGCGTCGGTCGGGCGTCCATCCGCCGGCCATCTACCGGCGCTGGCCGTCGCGGCTCGCGCTCATCGAAGACGCGGCGTTCTCGGGCCTCACCGAGATCCGCGTGGAGCCCACCGGGAACCTGCGAGGCGATCTCCGGCGCTTCCTGATCGCGTATGAGCGAGGGCTCGCGGCGCCGGCTGCCCGCGCCGCCATCCCCGGCCTGCTCACTTCGTACCAGGACGCGGTGCCCCAGCCGGCGGCCCGTTGGATGCATCTGTCCGTGCGACCGCAGTTCTTCGCGATCCTCGGAGCGGCGGGCGACGAGATCGATCCCGAGCTCGACCTCGACGACGTCTTCGACCTCGTCGAGGGTGCGATCCTCGGGCGCATCCTCGTCCCCGCCATCGCGCACCGCGGGAGCGGGATCGACACCACCGTCGACATGGTGCTCCGGATCCTGACCTGGCGACTCGACACCGAGCTCAGCACCTCCCATCTCGTCGATCGCTTCGATCACGAGTGATCCACCAGGGCCGGGCCGGTCGCGGTGAGGAGAGGTAGGCGTCGAGCTCCCAGCCGGCCGCGACGACGACGAGCCCGAGCCAGAACGGCGCCGAGTGCCGTAGCGTCCCGGAGGTGAGGTCCGTTGCGGTGATCGTGCTCGCGCTCGGGTTGGCGGCAGCCGGGTGCAGTGGCTCCGGTACCACCGTGGGGACGCGGTTGCGCATCTCGGCGCAGACGGGCGACGAGTCGGTGCTCGTGGGAAGCCAGGCCACACTGCGCTGCGACGGCACCGCGGTCGCCACCGGATTCCTCCGCGAGACCGCCAAGGCCGCGTGCGCGGCCGTCACCGGCGGTGTCGTGGGGAAGGCCGCGGACCGGCAGCGCACCCGGCGCCTCTGCGCCCAGATCTACGGAGGCCCGCAGACGGCCCGTCTCAGAGGTACGGTCGAACACCGCCATGTCGACCTCACCGTCACCCGCACCGACGGCTGCGGGATCGACGACTGGCACACCCTCGAGGCACTGCTGGGCGATCCGCAACGCCAGGGCGTGGTGCGGCAGACTCGTGCCGCGATCGCGGGTTCGACGGTCAGCGCCCGGTGAAGTTCGGACTCTCGTGTGACTGCATCGCGCGGATCGCTTCCGCGCAATCCTGCGACCTGAGGGCATGGAGCACGAGCTCGATCTCCGAGTCGAGGTGCGCGACGAGATCCGCCGGTTG
This sequence comes from uncultured Actinomycetes bacterium, assembly GCA_963750045.1. Lineage (GTDB taxonomy): Bacteria > Actinomycetota > Acidimicrobiia > IMCC26256 > DASPTH01 > DASUAS01. The sequence continues at coordinate 273,916 of CAVVPD010000008.1, forward strand.
ATCGGCTCGACCCATGAGGTGCTTGGTCTGACGGGCCGCGATCGGAGCGACGCTCGCGAGCATCGAGCCGTACTCGAGGAGCCGTTCCTCGAGGTCCTCGTCGCGCTCGACCACTTCGCTGACGAGCCCCAGCGCGAGCGCTTCGCTCGCCGGAACCATGCGCTGTTCGAGCATGAAGCGCATCGCCCGCTCGTAGCCCACGGCGCGCGGGAGTGTGTACGTGAGGCCCAGGTCGGGAGAGAGGGCGAGTCGCGTGTACCCCGGGTGGAACCGCGCCGATGGGGCCGCGATGCGGATGTCGGCGTTCATCGCGAGCGAGACACCCGCGCCCACGGCAACGCCGTTCACCGCGGCCAGGATCGGCTTCTCGCATTCGACGCGCATCACGACGGTGAGGTGCGAGCGTCCAGCGTCCCTCGGTGCAGGCGCGTCATCGTCGCCCGCGGGAGCATCGCCGGACACCGCCTGGTCGGTGAAGTCCAGCCCGGAGCAGAACGCGTCGCCGTTGCCCGTGAGCACGAGGGCCCACACCTCGTCGTCCGCCGCCGCTGCACGGAAGGCGCCGTGGAGCGCATCGATGAGCTCCCGGTCGAGCGCGTTCTTGCGTTCGGGGCGGTTCAAGCGCAGCACGCGCAACCGCCCGTCGGTCCGGACCTCGAGCAGCTCGCTCACCCGCCGACTCCCACGACGTCGCTCTGGCCCGGGTTGCCGTCCATCCCGCTCCTCTTCTCCTCGACTCTCCCCGACGCTCCGGAGGTCTTCGCTTCTCCGACGCGCTCCGCGCTGCTCATGTTCGCAGACCGCCCGGTGAAGGGGAACACGCCTGACCCGACGCACGCCGTGATCTGGTGCCCTGACGGTGTGCCGCGTCAAGATGAGGGATCCGAACGGTCCCGATGGGAGAGCCATGCGTGACAGCGAGATCGAGGTCAACGGCGGCGTCGTCGTGTACGAGTTCGTGGGTCCGGAGGACGGCGAGGTCGTCGTGGTCACGCCCGGGGGCCGCTTCAGCAAGGACTACGGCGGTGTGCACGAGCTGGCCGACGCGTTGGCCGAGGGCGGCAAGCGCGTGCTGCTCTGGGATCGGCCGAACTGCGGCCGGTCGGACGTGCAGGTCTACGGTCGCTCGGAGTCGCACATGCGGGCGGAGACGCTCGGACTGTTGCTGCAGCAGCTCGGCGTCGAGCAGGTCGTGGCGGCCGGCGGGTCGGGTGGCGCTCGCGACTCGATCGTGTTCACGATCATGTGGCCCGAGCTCGTGCGCAAGCTCGCCGTCTGGTCGATCGTGGGTGGTACGTACAGCACGATGCTGCTCGCCACCGCGTACGTTTTGGACGAGCTCGGCACCGTTCGGTCGAAGGGCATCGAGGGCGTGATCGAGATGGACACCGGCCCGTTCAGCTGGGCCGCCATGATCGCCGCGAACCCGCGCAACAAGGACCGTCTGCTGGCGATGGGGAGCGATGAGTTCGAGCAGGTGATGAACCGGTGGTTGGACGCCTTCGTCCCGAAGCCGAACGAGGCGATCCCCGGGGTGCCCGACTGGGAGTTCGCCACGATCAAGTGCCCGACCCTGATCATGCGTGGGGGCGAGAAGGACTACGACCACCCGAAACGCACGTCGCTCGAGGTGCACGCGCTGATCGAGAAATCTCGGTTGGTCGAGCCGCCGTGGCCCGAGGATGCGTGGGAGCGGGCGGTGGAGGCGACCGCGGCCGGGACGGGAAGCCTCTTCGATCCCTGGGTACGAGCCGCGCCCGTACTGCTCGACTTCATCGACGAGTCGTGACGCGTCACTCCACCGTCGGCCGGTCCGTGTAGATCCCGCCGAGGCCCGAATGGATCTCGATCCACTCGGCGCCGTCTGCGCCCGCTCGCCACGAGTAGAGCTCGTCCGGGCTGAAGTATCCCATGCCGGCGGTCACTCGCCGGTTGCCGAACTGCAGCTCACCCCGGAGGACGTAGTTCACCTGGTAGGTGCCGTGGCGATGCGGCTTCACCCGCTCGCCGGGCTTCGCGGTCTCGTGGTACACGCACAGCTTCTCGGTCTGCACCAGCACCTTCGTGACGAGGTCCCGCCCGAGCAGCTCGAGGAAGTGCTGGGCGTCCGGCGAGTCGCCCATCATCTCGACGTTCGTGTGCCCGGGAATGCTGGTGACGTCGAAGATGAAGGGACGTAGCTCCCCGTCGTCCTCCTTCTCGGCGGTCGGATCCTCAGCGGCATCGTTCATGTTCCCTCCAGCTACCCAACCACGGGGAACCGAGACTCTCGCCCGGTCACGTCGATGCGGGGCGCACGATGGCCCAGAATCAAGGGTTCGACCTTGGCGAGGTGGGTCGCCACCAGGTGCTGGGCCCGGCTGGCGTCACCCGCTTCGATCGCGTCGGTGATCTCCTCGTGCGCGTTGACCACGCTCGCTCGGAGGTCGGGGATCGGTGCACTGCCTGCTGCGTCGGCGTAGTCGGCCCAGGCCTTCTTGTGGAGCGACCAGAGGCGTTCGAGTGCACCGATGACGATCACCAGCGTGGCGTTGCCGCATCCATCGATGATCGCATGGTGGAATTCGTGGAAGATCAGCGCGGCTCCCGCCATGTCGTGAGGTTCGATGGTTCGACACCGGATGTTGAGCTCGCGCAATTGAGGGACCAGCGTCACGTTCCGATCGGCTCGCTGCGCGCAGTGCGCCGCGCACGCCGGCTCGATCACGGCCAGGGCCGCAGCGAGATCGTCGAGCGCGACCTCTCGAGCTTGCAGGACGAGCCCGAGGGTGCGAGCGGCGTTCTCGGGAGTCGGAGCGTGGACCTGTGCTCCACCGACCTTGCCTCTGCGAACCGAGATCAGGCCCTCGCTCTCCAGGATCCTGAGCGCCTCCCGGAACGAGGGGCGTGACACCTGGAACTCGCTGATCAACTGGTCCTGCTTCGGGAGCATGCTCCCATCGGGAAGCGTTCCGGCGACGATGCGCGCCCGAATGACGTCGGCGACCATCTCGGCGACGCTGGGCTGAGCGAACTGACCACGCTCGCGGCAACAACGGCCGGTTTCGACGGGCTTGTCACCGACGATGCCTCCAGTGCGAGAGCGTGACAGTGCAGAGTACCGCGCGTTTCCTCCGCTCACCGACGGGAAACCGCGACGTCATCTTCTATATCTTTGACACAGCGTACGCGCCGACCGTAGAGTGCCGCCCGTTCGAAATTCGGTCCACGCACGCGGTCCATCACCGTGGGGGGAACCATGGACGCGAAGGGTCGAGGAGGAGTGCGTCGGTCGCACGCGGTCGGTCGTTTCCCGTGGCGGATGCGGGTCGTGGTGCTGGCCGCGCTCGTCGTCGCCGTTGCGATCCCGTTCGACGCGGCCGCGGCGTCGACGCAGTCGGCGAAGGCATCCGGACCGGTCGTCAAGGTCGGCATGATCTATTCGCTCACGGGCCCGCTCGCGTCGACCCCCGAGGTGAAGGACGCGATGCTGGCGTCGATCGCCGCGTTCAACAAGCGCGGCGGCGTGGGGACGAACCACGCCCGCCTCCAAGCCGACGTGTGCGACAGCAAGGGCGACGCCAACGGCGAGGTGGCGTGCGCACGTCAGATGGTCGACGACGGTGTCGTCGCGACGTTCGACGACCTGACGTTCAACAACCCGGCCGGCGTGGTCGACGTCCTCGAGGCCGCCGGGATCCCGCGCATCGGCATCGGGGGTACCGACGTCTCGGAGTTCGCCTCGAGTGTCTCGTTCCCGGTCTCGGCCGGGGTCATCGCGGCGTACCTCGGGACCGCGGTGGGGTTCGAGCAGGATCACGACACCAAGATCTGCCTCGCGCGGACCGACGCGCCGACCGGTGCCACGTTCAAGGGCTTCCTGGCGCCGTCGTTCACGGCGATCGGGGTGGACATCAAGTGTGACGTTGCGGTCGCCACCGGTGCCACCGACTACGCGCCGTACATCGCGCAGCTGCAGCAGGAGAACCCCCAGGCGGTGCTGATCTCCCACACCGACAGTGTCACCACCCAGCTGATCGCCGCGATGGCGCAGCTCAACGCGAAGATCCCGCTGGGTGGAGCCCCGGGGTCGTTCACGCTCGACACCCTGCGGAAGTACAGCTCCATCACGAAGGGCACCGTCCTGTCGGACTCGTTCCCGTACCCGTCGAAGGTGAACGCCAAGGCGTTCCCCGGGCTCAAGCAGTACTTCGCCGACATGAAGGCGTCGGGGAAGAGCGACCTCAGCCAGGCGAAGCTCAAGCCCTCCGACTTCGGGCCTTGGATCGCCACGCTCGCGTTCGTGAACGTCACCAAGGCTCTCGACTCGTTCACTCCCACGACCGTCATCGCCGCCCTGAAGAGCGCGAAGGACGTCGATCTCCTGGGGTTGGCCCCGCCGTGGACACCGTCGACGCCCGGCTTCAGCGTGTTCACGTCGAGCTCGAACCACTACGTGTACATCTCCCGGTTCGACGGCAAGAACATCGTCACCAACAAGACGCCGGTCGACGTCACGCAGTACATCAAGTGACCTTCGGTTCTACCGAGTGACGCCGTGACGACCGTCTGAGTGAGCCGTGGCCCAGGCTGTTCAGTTCGCGATCCTGGGACTCGGCGCGGGTGCGGCGTACACGCTGCTCGCGCAGGGCATCGTTCTCATCTACCGCGGCTCCGGCATCGTCAACTTCGCGCACGGCGCCATCGCGATGTTCGGCGCGTTCTTCTGCTTCTTGACGCTCGTCGAGGAGCACGGCTGGCCGGTCGGGGCGGCGATCCCGGTCTCGGTGCTGCTCGCCGCGCTCATCGGTGTCGTCATCCAGAACGGCATCCTCCGGTTCATGCGAGCGGCTGCGCCGCTCGTCCGCCTCGTCGCGACGCTCGGAGTGCTGATCGTGCTCCAGGGTCTCGCCGGTCAGAAGCTCTGGGACAACGACTTCCATCAGATCGACCAGTTCCTGCCGACCCACAACTACACGTTGCACGGATGGTTCGGCTTCGACGGTGCAATGGGACGCGTCGTCGTCCAGGAGGACCGCCTGATCCTGCTCGGCATCGCGATCGCGCTGACGTTCGTGCTGTGGGCCTTCACGCGGTTCACGCGGATCGGACTCGCGATCTCCGCGAGCGCGGAGAACGAGCGGGCCGTGGCCTCGTTGGGATGGTCGCCGAACTTCCTCGCCACCGTCACCTGGGCGATCGGCGGCGCCACGGCCGGTTTCGCCGGCATCCTCCTCGCACCCAACGCCGGCCTGAGCCTCACGACCTTCACGATCGTCGTCACGGTCTCGGCCCTCGCCGTCGCGCTGATCGGTGGGTTCAGCTCGTTCCCGCTGACGCTGCTCGGTGGCATCGCGCTCGGGATCGCCGAGACGGAGGTCCTGACGTACTCGAGCGACATCTCGACGTTCCTGCACGACACCCTCGGGATCGAGAACGGCGCGACCGGCCTCCAACGGGCGCTGCCGTTCCTCGTGATCGTCGTGGTCCTCGTGGTCCGCGGGAAGGCGCTCCCGCTGCGCAGCCATGTCCTCGAGCGGCTCCCGGACCTCGGGAGTGGCGTCGTGACCCGCTGGTTCCTCGTCGTCGTCGTCGGGGCACTGCTGCTCCTCGACAACTTCGCGTTCGATGCGAAATGGTCGACCGCGGTCTACACCACCCTGATCGTCGGGGTGTTCATCCTCTCGATCGTCGTGCTCACCGGCTATGCCGGTCAGCTCTCGCTCGCGCAGTACGCGATCGGTGGGCTCGGCGCCCTCGTCGCGTCTCGTCTCGTGGGCCAGGAGCACTGGCCCGCCGAGCTCGCGTTCCTCGCGGGGGTGGTCTTCGCGATCCTCGTCGGGACCGTCTTCGCCATCCCCGCCCTGCGCACCCGTGGTGTGAACCTCGCGGTGGTCACGCTCGGGCTCGGGTTCGCGGTCCAGCAGGTGGTGTTCAGCAACCAGTACTTCACCGGTGACTTCGGATCGGTGACGACGATCGGCCGGATCAAGGTGTTCGGATGGGACGTCAGCGCGGCCGACCACCCGGACCGCTTTCTCGTCGTGTGCCTCGGCGTCTTCGTGGTCGCAGCCCTCATGGTCGCCAACCTCCGTCGCTCGGGTTCGGGGCGACGCCTCATCGCGGTCCGCAACAACGAGCGTGCCGCGGCGTCGCTCGGGATCAGCGTCTTCGGCGCCAAGCTCTATGCCTTCAGCGTCGGAGCCGCCATCGCGTCGTTCGCCGGGATCTTGCTCGCGTTCAAGGACTCCACCGTCGTCTACACCCGGTACGACCCGTTCCAGTCCATCAACACGGTCGGCAACGCGGTCGCGGGTGGTGTGGGATGGGTGCTCGGCGCCGTGTTCGGCGGGAACCTCGCGCCCGGGGGCCTGGGCTCGATCCCGCTCGATTGGATCAATCTCGGCTCGTGGCTCGTCACGATCGGCGGCGTCACGCTCATCCTCATCGTGATCCTGAACCCGAACGGGATCGCGAGCGTGGTGCTGAACGACGAACGAGGCATCGGCAGGCTGCGCATGCGGCTTCGCCGCTCACCGCCCCGCGAGCACCTCGTCGAGGTCGCACCCAGCGCGGTGACGCCCGCGACGCTCGAGATCGAGGACCTGACGGTTCGATTCGGTGCCGTCGTCGCCGTCGACGGGGTCAGCTTCCGCGTCAGCCCGCGGGAGGTCGTGGGCCTGATCGGGCCGAACGGCGCGGGGAAGACGACGATCGTCGACGCCTTGACCGGCTTCACGAAGCCGAGCTCGGGTCGAATGCTGCTCAACGGCACGTCCATGGCGGGACGGTCATGGGGCCCGGCACGGCGTGCCGCGCGGGTGTCCGGCGTTCGTTCCAGTCGCTCGAGCTCTTCGAGGAGATCTCGGTCGCGGAGAACCTGCACACCGGAGCCGGGGAGCGCCCGCGATTCTCCGGGCTGCGCGACCTGGTCTGGCCGGCGCGACCCGTCCTGCCGCCGACCGCCGTGAGCAGCGCGCGCGAGTTCGGGCTCGAGCCCGACCTCGGCCGTCTCCCAGGTGAGCTTCCCTACGGCCGGCGGCGCCTCGTCGGGATCGCGCGCGCCATCGCGTCGGCGCCGTCGGTCTTGTTGCTCGACGAGCCCGCCGCCGGGCTCGACGACAACGAGACGAGCGAGCTGGGCGACCTGGTCCGGCGCTTCGCGGACCGGTCGGGGATGGCGGTGCTCCTCATCGAACACGACGTGGAGCTCGTGCTCCGGGTCTGTGACCGGATCGTGGTGGTCGACTTCGGCCGCAAGATCGCCGAGGGCACGCCCGCGGAGATCCGGAACGACCCGGCCGTGATCTCGGCGTACCTGGGTGAAGAACTGCCGACCGCGGACGCGGAGCCACTGGTCGACGAGATGGCCACGGAGGAGTCCTCGTCGTGATGCAGCCCGAAGCGTCGCTGCTCGAGTGTCGCGGTCTCGCGGCCGGTTACGGCGCGCTCGCGGTGGTGCGCGACGTGGACCTGCACGTCGAGCCCGGCGAGGTCGTGGCGCTCATCGGCCCGAACGGCGCGGGAAAGACGACCACGCTGTTGACCCTCGCCGGCGAGCTCCCGGCGATCTCCGGCGAGGTCGTCTTCCGCGGCGCGGTGACGAAGGCTCCGTTGTTCCGGCGGGCGCGTCGAGGAATGGGGTTCGTCACCGAAGAGCGCTCCGTGTTCATGCAGCTGTCCACCGAGGAGAACCTCCGGGTCGCGGGCGTCTCCCGAGCAGACGCCATCGCCCTCTTCCCCGAGCTCGAGCCGCTCATGGGGCGGACCGCGGGGCTGCTGTCGGGTGGGGAGCAGCAGATGCTGACGCTGGCTCGTGCCGTCGCCCGCGAGCCCCAGCTGCTCCTCGTCGACGAGCTGTCACTCGGGCTCGCGCCCGTGATCGTGAAGCGCCTGCTCGAGACGGTGCGGCGGGTCGCGAGCGAGAGATCGACGGGCATTCTCCTGGTCGAGCAGCACGTTCGCCAGGCACTCCACATCGCCGACCGTGTCTACGTGATGCAGCGTGGGCGGATCGTGATGAGCGGAACCGGGGACGAGGTCCATGGCCGTATCGACGAGATCGAGGCGACCTATCTCTCCGGAGCCCGGGACGCGTCGACCGATCAACCATCCACGAGGTGACGATGACCGATCGCAACGAGATCACGAACGACGGGGAGGCCGCGGACGCCGCGCGCTGAGCGCGACATCCGGGCCACGTTGAAAGGGGACACCTTGGCAGCAGACAGCAACGCAGCAGAGGGGCGGCAGGTCGTCGTCGTCACCGGGGGTGGGGCAGGTATCGGCGCCGCCATCGCCGAAGCGGTCGGGCGCACCGGCGCGTACGTCGTCACCGTGGACCCGGGGGTCACGGTCGACGGCCTGGGGCAGGACCAAGCCCCCGTGGAGACGACCGCCGACCGCATCGTCGCGGCCGGCGGCGCGGCGCGGGCATCGAACGCGTCGGTCACCGACGCGGCGGCCATCGACGCGCTCTTCACGGGGCTGGTCGACGAGTTCGGTGGGCTCGACGCGGTGATCAACGTCGCGGGGATCAGCCGTCCGACGGGCTTTGCCGAGGGCGACGAGTCGGCGTGGGCGTCGGTGCTGAGCGTGCACCTCGACGGATACCTCAACGTGCTGCGGTCGGCGCTGCCGATCATGACCGCCGCGGGACGAGGCCGGATCCTGGGCGTCACCTCGGGTTCGGGTTGGCGTCCCGCCAACGCGGGCGCGTACAGCTGCGCCAAGCGGGCAGTTGCCGCGCTCACCTGGCAGCTCGGGAGGGTCGTGCCGGCCGGGGTCACGGTGAACGCGCTGTCGCCGATCGCGGCGACGCGCATGGTGACCTCTGGCCTCCGCCAGCAGGCCCCGGCGGCCGGCGGCGGCGACCAGAACCAGACCGGTGGCCTCTCGCTCGCCATCGCGGCGATGCCGTCACCGGAGCAGCTCGGGCCGGTCGGCGCGTATCTCGGCAGCGACGCGTTCTCGTGGAGCTCGGGGAACATCATCTTCTCCAATGGTTCCGAGGTGGCGCCGATCGCACCGCCGCGCCTGCTCGAAGCGGCGCGCACCACGGACGTCGTGGCGTTGGCCCACGCGCTCGACGCCGTCATCCCGGCGGCATTCGTGCCGGCCGAGGGCGCGCAGGCGACGAACGGCGCCAGCAACGGCCGGTTCGCCGGGGTGTTCGACGAGGCCGCCGCGACGCCCGGTCCGCCCGTGAGCGGCGCCCGGTCGTGCCTGGTCGTCACCGACGACCCGCAGTGGGAATCGGCGTTGTGCGACGCCTTGGCGCCGAGGGGCGTCAAGTGCGTCGGAATCGGCGCGGGCGCGCCGGCGACGGACTTCGCGGGAGCGGCCGAGCAGCTCGGGCAGGCGGCGCGCGAGGCGGGCGGGATCGACGCCGTCGTGGTCGCGCGAGCCGGGTCCGGGGCGGGCCGCGGAGGGGAGGCGTGGGAGCAGGTGCTCGAGGAGCACGCCGGGATCACCGGCGCCATCTCCAGCGACGTCGCCTGGGTGCGAGCGGTGAGCGACCACGCGGGCGAGTCCGGTCGACCGATGCGCATCGTCACGCTGACCGATGCCACGACCTCGGGCGGGAGGAGCCGCGCGCAGGCGGCCGCGCAGCTCTCGCGGGCCGCACACCTCGTGGCGGAGGCCCGTACCGACGCGTTCGCGATCAGTGTCGAGACCGATGCCGATTCGCGTTCCTCGACGGTCGGTGAGCTGGTCGGGTACCTGGTCGGCGCGGACGACGCCGGGGCGATGTCCGGCGCCGAGCTGGTCGCGACCGCGGAGTGGATCGGGTTGCGCAGCCACCCGCATCCCGAAGCGTCCATCTCCTTCGGCGGGCCGGAGGTTCCGTCGTGGGTCGACCGCACCCTGCGCGGCATCGTGACGGACGCGACGACGAGGAGCGAAGCATGACCGTCGAACGAGTGGTCGACGCCCATGTCCACCTGTGGGACCCGGCGCGAGCCGACTGGTATCCGTACCTGGCCGGCATGCAGGAGCTCGACATGGGCGACATCTCCGGTATGTGTCGCCGGTTCGACCAGCCCACCTATTTCTCGGAGGCCGCCCGGTGGAACGTGCAGAAGTTCGTCCACGTCGCGGCGGCGGCGCCGACGAAGCTGGTCGACGAGACGCGCGAGCTCGACGAGCAGGCCGAGGCGAGCGGGCACCCCGACGTGCTCATCGGCGGTCTGGTCCCGAACGACGATGTCGCCGACCTCGAAGGCCAGCTGGACGAGCAGATGGCGTCGAAGCGCTTCCGCGGCATCCGGATCATGGGCGAGGGGGAGCAGGCGCTTCCCACCCCCGTGATCCTGCAGGCGCTGCAGGATCGCGGTCTCATCTTCGAGCTCATGGTGCATCCCGACCAGCTCGAACCGGCTGCGGCCGCGCTCGACGGCTGGGAGCTGCCGGTGGTGGTGGAGCACACGGGTTGGCCGCGGTCGAACGATCGCGAGGAGCACGAGCTCTGGAAGGCCGGCATGGCGGCACTGGCCGGTCTCCGGGAGAACGTGACGTGCAAGTTGTCGGGTCTGGCGATGCCGATGCAGTCGATGGACGCCGACGCGTTCGCGCCGTGGATCCACCAGGCGATCGAGCTCTTCGGCTCCGGCCGGTGCATGTTCGCGAGCAACTTTCCCGTCGACGGCATGCACGGGACGTTCGACGACCTCTACGGCACGTACGACGCGCTCACCGCCGACCTCGACGACTCGACCCGCGACGAGCTCTTCGCCGCGAATGCCGAGCGCATCTACGGCTGCTAGTCGTGCGTGCCTCGTCGATGGGCCCGCTCCAGTTCGCGGCGAGAGGTCGCCGCCCGGTATGGAAGGACGTTCGTGACCTTGCGACCCCGTAGATATGCTCCTGACATGCAGCCCGAGAGCGCCCCCGCCTTCGATCCTGCGGCCGTCCGCGAGAAGTACGAGGAGGAGCGCGCCAAGCGCATGACGGAGGACCGCGGCGTCCTCTACGACCTGACCGACGAGCAGCGCTTCGCGGAGTACACCAGGGATCCCTTCACCCCGTTCTCCGAGCGTGAGGCGGTGGTCGAAGACGTCGAGGTGGCGATCATCGGCGCCGGGATGTCAGGTGTGGTGGTGGGGGCCAAGCTGCGAGATCAGGGCTTGAGCAAGATCGTGTTGATCGACAAGGCCGGTGGTATCGGGGGTACGTGGTACTGGAACCGCTATCCCGGCGTGATGTGTGACGTCGAGTCGTACATCTACCTGCCGATGCTGGAGGAGATGAACTACGTCCCGACGACGCGGTATGCGTTCGGTGAGGAGATCCGCCGGCATCTCGAGGCCATCGCGACGAAGTACGGGTTGGTCGACGACGCGTTGTTCCACACCGGCGTCGAGACGAGCACGTGGGACGAGACCGCCGCCGCGCTGGGTGATCCGCACCGACCGGGGGGACGAGGTCCGTGCCCACTACCTGATCGTGGCGCCGGGGATCCTCAACCTCATGAAGCTGCCGGCGATCCCGGGCATGGATGCCTTCGAGGGCACGGCGTTCCACACCGCACGGTGGGACTACGAGTACACGGGCGGGGGGCCGGGCGACTCGCGCCTCACGAACCTGGCCGACAAGGTCGTCGGCGTCGTCGGTGTGGGCGCGTCGGGGATCCAGGCGGTGCCGCCGCTCGCCCAGTCGGCGAAGCACGTGTACGTGTTCCAGCGGACGCCGTCGGCGATCGGGGAGCGGGGCAACCGGCCGACCGACGACGAGTTCCTCGAGCAGCTCCGGCCGGGGTGGCAGAAGGAGCGGATGGAGAACTTCAGCGCGATGATGATCGGCCGTCCCGTCGAGCGCGATCTCGTGGACGACGGCTGGACCCTCTACACGGCGCGGCTCAACAATCCGGTCGTCGAACCGGGGATGGAGCCCGGGGACATCGCGGCGCAGGTCGAGGCCTTCGACTACGACATCATGGAGGAGCATCGCGCCCGGATCGAGGACATCGTCGCCGATCCCGCCGCCGCGGAGATGCTCAAGCCGTACTACCGCTACGGGTGCAAGCGGCCGTGTTTCCACGACGAGTACCTCGCCGCGTTCAACAACCCGACCGTCACGCTGGTCGACTGCCCGGGCGGCGTCACCCAGATCACCCCACACGGCGTGATCGCCAACGACACCGAGTACGAGCTCGACTGCATCGTCTTCGCCACCGGCTTCGAGGCGGAGCTCACACCGTTCCCCGGCGGGCCGGTCACACCATCATCGGACGCGACGGCCTCACCATGGAAGAGAAGTGGAAGGACGGCGTCATCAGCCTCCACGGCATGACGACACACGGCTTCCCGAACATGTTCATCATGCCCGCGCCCGGACAACAGGCCGTCACCACCCACAACTTCACGCACCTGATGGTGCTCGGCGCCGACCACATCGCGGCCACGGTCGCGATGCTCGAAGCTCGGGGCGTCAAGGTCTTCGACGTGAGCGCAGAAGCCGAGCAGGCCTGGACCGACATCATCCTCAGCACCTGGCGCGACAACAGCGCGTTCATGGCCGCCTGCACACCGTCACGACTGAACTTCGAAGGTGACCCCAGCATGCTGAACCCACGCAGCGGCGCCTACGGCGGCGGCTACGGCGACTTCTTCGGCTACCAGGACACGCTCGCCGAATGGCGTGCCAGCGGCGACTTCCCCGGATGGGACCTCGAGGAGTCGGGCGACGGGTCGTGAGCGTCGCGGTCGTCACCGGAGGTGCGGTCGGCATCGGGGCCGCGATCGCGGAGGAGCTCGGGCGTCAGGGCGTCTTCGTGGTCACGGTGGACCCGGGCGTCGCCGTCGACGGCACGACCCCAGGTCGCCGGGACCGAGCGCACCACCGCGCAGCGCATCATCGAGGCCGGCGGGCAGGCTCGAGCGTCGAGCATCTCGGTCACGGACAGCGATGCAGTCGGTGCGTTGTTCAACGGGCTGGTCGACGAGTTCGGGGCGCTCGACGCTGTCGTGAACGTGGCCGGCATCAGCCGGCCGACCGCCTTCGCCTCCGGCGCCGCGGAGGACTGGCAGGCCGTGCTCGACGTGCACGTCAACGGGTACCTCAACGTGTTGCGCGCCGCCCTGCCGATCATGACCGCCGCGGGCCGCGGCCGCATCCTCGGCGTCACGTCGGGGTCGGGATGGCGCGCCGCCGACGCGGGCGCGTACAGCTGTGCGAAGCGCACCGTCGCCGCGCTCACCTGGCAGATCGGTCGCGCCGCGCCCGAGGGCGTGACGGTCAACGCGCTCTCGCCCATCGCGGCGACGCGCATGGTGACGTCGGCGCTGTCGCGGCAGGCGGACGACGGGAACAAGACCGGGAAGTCGGCCGCGTCGGGCGGTGTGGCGCTCGGCGCGCTGCCGCCGCCCGAGGTGCTCGGTCCGGTCGGCGCGTACCTCGCGGGCGAGAAGTTCTCATCGTGGTCGAGCGGTCAGATCATGTTCTCCAACGGCGCCGAGCTCGCGTGGGTGGTGCCGCCGCGCCTCCTCGAAGTGACCCGCACCACCGACGTTGCGTCGCTCCCGGCGCTGCTCGATGCCGTCGTCCCGGCCGCGTTCGCTCCGGCCGAGGCCGCGCAGGCCACCAACGGCGGTGGAGTGCCGCGCCTCGCCAGTGCGTTCGACGGCGCGGCGGCGCCCACCTCCGGGGCGGCGCGCTGCGTCGTCGTCACCGACGTCCCCGCCTGGGGTGAGGCACTCACCGAGGCGCTCACCGCAGCCGGCGCGGAGTGCGTGAGCCTCGGTGATGATCCGGCGACCGGGTTCGACACCGCCGCGGCTCAGCTGTCCGCGGTCACCGGCCCGATCGACGCGGTCGTCGTCGCCCTCGTCGGCAACGAAGCGATACCCGCTTCGGCCGACCTGCCGGGTTGGCAGCAGGTGCTCGACGAGCACGCGGAGATCACCAACCTCATCGGGGCCGACGCCGCCTGGGTCCGGGCGGTGGCCGACCATTCCGCGGCGACCGACCGCCCCGTACGCGTCGTCACCGTCGTCGACGCCACGACGGCAGGCGGTCGGAGTCGAGCCCAGGCCGCGGCCCAGCTCGCACGCGCTGCGCACAGCGCGACCTCCGATGGGGTCGACGCGTTCGTGATCGGCGTGGAGAGCGCCCAGGCGTCGGCCCTCCAGACCACCACCGCGCTCGTCGCGCACCTCGCGATCGGCGACGCCGCCTCGCTGTCGGGCGCGGAGCTGGTCGCCGACGCCGACTGGTTCGGCCTGCGCAGCCACCCCAACCCGGGAGGGTCGCTCACGTTCGGCGGCCCGGCGATTCCCGGGTGGCTCGACGGCGCGCTCCGCGCGATCGTCACCAGCAGCCCGCACTCGTAGCGGCAGCAGAACCCGAGGAGGCGCGATGTCCGCACCCATCGAGCGCATCGTCGATGCGCACATCCACCTGTGGGACCCGGCGCGTGCCGACTGGTATCCCTACCTCGCCGGCCAGCAGGAGCTCGACATGGGAGACGTGTCGGGCATGTGCCGGCGCTTCGACCAGCCGACGTTCTTCGCGGAGTCCTCGAACTGGAACGTCGTGAAGTTCGTGCACGTCGCTGCCGCGACCTCCGCGCACTCGCAGGACGAGACCCGGGAGCTCGAGGAGATGGCGGAGGCGACCGGACACCCCGACGCCATCATCGGCGGCATCCTGCCGACCGACCCCATCGCCGACACCGAGCGGCACCTCGACGAGCAGATGGAGTCGTCACGCTTCCGCGGCATCCGCCCGATGGGTGGCGGCACGGGCGTGCCCGACGCGGACGTGCTCCGCGCCCTCGACGAACGCGGTCTGATCTTCGAGCTGATGGCGCACACCGACGAGCTCGAGGACTCGGCCACCGCCCTGAGGACGTGGGGTGAACTGACGATCGTGGTCGAGCACGCGGGCTGGCCGCGGTCCGACATGCCCGAGGAGTTCGCCCGCTGGAGGCAGGGCGTCAGCGCGTTGGCCGCGCTCGGCGACAACGTCTGGTGCAAGCTGTCCGGGTTGGCGATGCCGTTGCACTCGATGGACGGCGCCGTGCTGCGGCCGTGGCTCGAGCACTGCATCGAGTCGTTCGGCGTCGACCGGTGCATGTTCGCGAGCAACTTCCCGGTCGACGCGATGCACGGCACGTACGACGAGCTCTACACGGCATACGACGACGCCACCGCCGCTCTCGGCGCCGACGACCGCGACAAGTTGTTCGCGGCCAACGCCGAGCGGCTCTACCGCTGCTGAAGGAGCGCGGTCGCTTGCGTCGCGGTCAGGCGAAGTCGGCCAAAGTGTCCCAGAGCTCTTCGGTGCGCAACTGCACCAACGTGTCGTAGCCGGCGTCGCCGGGCGAGAACGGCGTGCGGTCTTCGACACGTTGCCGGGGGCGGTCAGGGGTCGTCGTCGCCAGGTAGCTGGAGAGGGCTTCCTCTCCCGGGTGGGTGAACGGTGGGGCAACGCGGTCGCGGCGGTCGGCGAAATTGGGCATGAGGTATCAGATCCATTGCTGGTGTGCGGGGGGGAACCGCCAGTGTCGCAGATCCGGGCCTCCCGTCACGAAATCGTCAGGTTGCTCGTGGCTTCGGTCGTCGCCGCCTCTCCCCCTGGGGTGTTCCGATACGGTGCTGACGCGACCGGGGCGATCCGCTGCATCGGTGCCGTCACGCGACGTTCATCGATGGTGCATGGGCGTCACGAAAGGGGGAGACGTGAGCGCGAAGACCTATCGCGTCGTCCAGTGGGCGACGGGGAACATCGGGACGAAGTCGCTGCGCGCGGTGATCGAGCACCCGCGGCTCGAGCTCGTCGGCCTCTACGTGAGCTCGCCGGAGAAGGTGGGCAAGGATGCCGGGGAGCTGTGCGGCGTCGCCACTACCGGCGTGGTCGCGACGAGATCGATCGACGACATCCTCGCCCTCGGCGCCGACTGCGTGCTGTACATGCAGCAGGGCTGCGACTTCGACGACGTGTGCCGGGTCCTCGAGTCGGGCGCCAACATCGTGACGACCCGCGGGGAGTTCCACCGGCCGGAGAGCCTCGCCCCCGGACTCCGCGAGCGCGTCCAGTCTGCGTGCACGACGGGTGGCACCTCGATCCACTCGACCGGCAGCAGCCCCGGGTTCATCACCGAGGCGCTCCCGCTCGTGCTGCTGTCGATGGCGCGCCGCCTCGAGCACCTGCAGATCGACGAGTTCGCCGACATGTCGTCCCGCAACTCGCCCGACCTGCTGTTCAACATCATGGGTTTTGGCGCCGACCCCGCGAAGTTCGACCCGCGGCGCTTCGGTCACATCGCCCACTCGTTCGGCCCGTCGCTGTCGGTGCTGGCGGACGCCATCGGACTGCCGATCGACGCCGTCGAGGGCGGCGGTGAGATCTCGGTGGCCACCCACGACGTCGAGATCGCCGCGGGCACGGTGAAGGCGGGGACCGTCGCCGCGCAACGCCCGTCCGCGACCGGCATGCGCGACGGCAAGCCGTTGCTGCGCTTCCAGGCCAACTGGTACGTCACGACCGACCTCGAGCCCGTCTGCGACCTCCGGGAGACCGGATGGCGGGTGCAGATCGCCGGGGACACGCCGCTCCACGTCGAGATCCGCTTCCCGGTCGAGCCCGAGCGTTACCCGCAGGTGTCACCCGGCTTCACCGCGCACCCGGCCGTCAACTCGGTGCCGGTCGTGTGCGAGGCCGCGCCCGGCATCCGCACCAGCTTCGAGCTCGGACGGGTGATCCCCACCTTCTCCTGACGACGGGGAGATGCTCAGCCGTCGACGGGCGTGAACTCGAGGTGGAGATCGTGGAGGCCGCGCAGCACCCACGTCGGCTCGTAGTCGAACCGGCGGTTGCCGGGCGGGCCGTGGTGCTCCTCGGAGAGGCGGATGTCGCGGGTCCGGTCGAGGATGCGCTCGACGCTGATGCGACCCTCGGTGCGCGCCAGCGGGCCGCCCGGGCACGCGTGGTGCCCGCGCCCGAACGCGATGTGCTCCTTCGTGCTCGGACGGTCGATCCGGAACGCGGCCGGATCCTCGAAGCGGCGCGGATCCCGGTTCGCGGCGCCGTTGAGCAGCATCACCGGTGTTCCCGGCTCGATGGTGACGCCGCCCACCGTCGCCGCCCGCCGCGCGAGACGGAAGTCGGCCTTCACCGGGCTCTCGATCCGGAGCGACTCGTCGATGAAGTCGGGGATGCGCTCGCGGTGCGCCCGGAGCTCGTCCTGGAGCTCCGGGTACTCGCAGAGGTACTTGAGCGCGATGGCGAGGAGACGGGCGGTCGTCTCCTGACCGGCGGCGAAGAGAAACGTCGCGGTGCGCACGACGGCGACGACATCGGGCGTGGTGCCGTCGGGGTACTTGGCGAGCGCGAGGTCGGTGAGGACGTCGCCCCGAGGCTCGCGGCGACGGTCCTCGATGTACGTCGTGAAGTACTCGTCGCACCAGTGGAGGGCGTTCGTGCCGCCGCCTTCGTCGGCGCTGAGCTCACCGGGGGCCTTGCTGAGGCCGAAGCCCTCGCGGAACCGTTGGAAGTCGGACTCCGGGACCCCGAGCAGGTCGGCCACGACGACCATGGCGAACGGCTGGGAGTACGCGCTGATGAACTCGCAGCGGCCGTCGGCGAGGAACTCGTCGAGCTGACGGTCCGCGTAGCGCCACATGAACTCCTCGTTCTGCTTCAGGCGCTTCGGGCTGAGCAGCCGCATCAGCAGCGCGCGCTGGCGGGTGTGCTCGGGCGGGTCCATGGTGACCATGTGCTCGTTCATCGGGAGTTGGTCGCGGTAGCGCTCGATGATCTCGCTGATGTCGTCCCCCTCGAGCGGCACGGGGAACGTGGCGAACGGCCCGATCACCGAGTTGCACGAAGAGAACGTGTCGACGTCGCGGTAGATCTCGGTCGCCTCCTCCCAACCCGACACCGCCACCACGCCGTGGTGGGGGATCGGCGTCACCGGGCACTTGGCGCGCAGCTGCTCGAAGTACGGATAGGGGTCGTCGAGCAACGACGGGTCGGTGAAGAAGTCGAGCTGTCCGAGATCAGCGGTCACGGGACCTCCCAATGGTTGCGCGCCGATGGTTGCGCGGACGCACGCTCAGATGTACATGCCGCCGTTGACGCCGATGACCTGGCCGGTGATGTAGCTGCCTCCGTCGGAACAGAGGAACGAGCAAGCGGCCGCGATGTCATCGGGAGTCCCCGCGCGTCCCAGCGGCACCATCGCCGCCATCTTCGCCACGCTGACGAGCCCTCGCGCTTCGGCCGATCGGGCCATCGGCGTGTCCACCAGGGACGGCGGGATGGTGTTGACGGTGATGCCCGCGCCGGCCAGCTCTCTCGCCAACGCCTTCGTGAGCGCGATGACGCCGCCCTTCGACGCGGCGTAGTGCGCCATGTGAGGCGCACCGGATTGCGCGCTCGACGAGGAGATGGTGACGATGCGACCCCAACCGCCGCCGACCATGTCCGGGAGCGCCGCCTGGATGCAGGTGAACGTGCCGGTGAGGTTCACCGCGAGGATCCGGTTCCACGTCTCCGGGGAGATGTCGACGGCGGCGTCGAAGGACTCGATACCGGCACACGTGACGAGGACTGCCACCGGCCCGAGGTCCGCGCGCACGCGCCCGAACGTCTCGTTCACCGTCGACCAGTCGGCGACGTCGACCTCGTACGCGACCGCGGTGGCGCCCTGCCCGCGGAGCGCGATCGCCGCCTGCTCCGCGGCCTCGACGTCACGATCGAGCAGCGCGACCCGGTCGCCGTCGGCCGCGAACCGGTGGGCGACGCCGAGCCCGATCCCGGATGCCGCTCCGGTGACGACCGAGACCCGGCTCACGGCCGCCGTCCCCGGGACGAGAGGATGATCAGAGAGGGAATTCCCAACGTGGCACGCTCCTCGGGCCCGGGCGCTGTGCAGTCGCCCAGGAGTGCTGAGCGCCTGCTTAGCATGGCGACCAGCGAGATGGCAAGCTGTCGGGGTGACCGCGACGAGACGACTCGGGGCGACCGACTCGAAGACCCGTACCCTCCTGCTCGACGGCGCCGAGCGACTCCTGCTCCGGGAGGGATACGCGGCGGTGACCTCGCGGCGGGTTGCCCGCGAGGCAAGTGTCAAGCCGCAACTCGTGCACTACTACTTCCGCACCATGGACGACCTCTTCCTCGAGGTCTACCGGCGCCGTGCCGAACAGGGCATCGCGCGATTCGCGTCGGCATTGGAGGTGCACCGTTCACTGCGCACGGTGTGGCGATTCGGCACCGACGTACGCAGCGCCGCCTTCAACATCGAGTTCGTCGCCGTCGCGAAGCACCGCGAGACGATCCGGGACGAGATCGCGCGCTACGCCCGGCGGTACCGGGAGATGCAGCTCGATGCGATCGCCGCCATCCTCCACGATCACGGGGTTCCTTCGGACGCCTGCCCGCCGATCGTGGTGCTGCTCGCGATGACGGGCGTCAGCCAGGTGATGGCGCTCGAGGCGGCCCTCGGCGTGACCGACGGTCACCGCGAGATGATGGAGTTCGCCGAGCGCTGGATCGAGAAGGTCGAACGCGAGGTGCGACCGGGCGCGTCCGTCTCCGAGTGACCGACCGGGCGGTTCGTGCCGCGTCGAGATGGTCCCCGCCACGGCGAGACGGCGGGCCGTTCAACTCGCAGTGATGGCGCGCTCGGGACACTGGTTGACCGCGGCACGGACCGCGTCCTCGTGCTCGGCGGGAACCTCGTCCACCTGCACGACGGAGTAGCCGTCGTCGGTCAGGAGGAACACCTCGGGACAGAGCGACCAACAGATGCCGTGCCCCCGACAGCGGTCGGCGTCGACCGCCGCTCGCATCAGACCTCGCCCTCGGCCGGCGTGAACTCCAGGTGGAGCCGGGTGAGGCCGCGCAGGATGAAGGTCGGGACGTACTGGAATCGGCGGGCGTCGGCGGGGCCGTGCGCGCGTTCGGAGATTTGGATGTCGCTCGTGCGGTCGAGGATGCGCTCGATGCCCACCCGGGCCTCGGCGCGCGGCGAGCGGGGCACCCGGGCAGGTGTGGACGCCGCGCCCGAACGCGACGTGCTGCCGCGCGTTGGCGCGGTCGACCTGGAAGCTCGCCGGGTCGTCGAAGTGGCGCGGGTCACGGTTGGCGGCCGCGTTGAGCACCATCACCGTCGTACCGGCCGGCAGGTCGACGCCGCCCACCGTCGTCGTCACTCGCGAGAGGCGGAAGTCGCCCTTGACCGGGCTCTCCATCCGCAACGTCTCCTCGATGAAGTTCGGGATCCGCGCGGGCTCGCTCCGGAGGAGATCCTGCAGCGCGGGGTCGTCCGCGATCAGCAGCAGCGCCGAGCTCAGGAGCCGGACGGTGGTCTCCTGGCCCGCTGCAAACAGGTTCGCGGCGACACGAACCACGTCGATGACCTCGGGCGTCGATCCGTCCGGGAACGTGGCGGTGGCCAGCCCGGTGAGGACGTCGTCGCGGGGAGCGCGACGGCGGTCCTCGACGTACTCGGTGAACTGCTGGTACAGGTACTCGAGCGGGCTGTGCGCCATCGTGTCGTCGCCGGTGCTGCCGACGGCGCCGTCGCCGTGTGGCGGGTGCTGGAGCGCCGCGGCGAACGCTTCCCGGTCGTCCTCGGGCACACCCAGCAGATCCGCGATGACCAGCAACGTGAACGGGCCCGCGAACCCGCCGATGTATTCCCCCTCACCCCGGGCGAGGAACCCGTCCAGCTGCCGATCGGCGAGCTGCCACATGAACGCCTCGTTCTCCTTGAGCCGCTTCGGCGTGATCAACCGCATCAACAACGCGCGCTGGTCGGTGTGCACCGGCGGATCCTGTGTGGTGATCTGGTCACTGAACGGCAGCTCGTCCCGGTGCGCGTCGATGAGCTCGCTCACGTCGTCACCGACCAGCGGCACGGGGAACCCGGGGAACGGTCCCGTGACGGAGGTGCACGACGAGAACGTGTCGACGTCGTTGTAGACCTCGATCGCCTCGTCGTACCCCGTGATCATCACCACGTCGTGGTGTGGTTCACGCGTCACGGGGCACCGCCCGCGGAGCGCTTCCAGGTACGGGAAGGGATCGGCGACGACGTCGTCATCCCTGAAGAAGTCGATCCGGTCGAAGTCGTTCATCTGCGCTGCACCCGCCTCGGACGCGGTTGTACCAATCGGTCCAATAGTATCCGCCCGTGGACTTCTCACTCACCGAGTCGGAGCGCGACCTCGTGAGTCTCTGCCGCGACTTCGCGCAGCACGAGATCGCGCGGCGTGCGCCGGCCGCGTGGGAGGAGGCGCGGTGCCCGACCGACCTGCTCCGGGAGATGGGCGCGCTGGGACTGCTCGGCATGCTCGTCCCCGAGGAGTGGGGCGGGATCGGCATGTCGACCGTCGGCTTCGTCGCCGCGATGGAGCAGATCGGCCTCGCGGACCAGTCGGTGGCCGCGGCATGGCAGGCGCACGTCACGATCGGGTCCCTGCCGCTGCTCCTGTTCGGCAACGACGACCAGCGCGAGCGCTGGCTGCGTCCGCTGGCCGAGGGACGCGTCCTCGGTGCGTTCGGGCTGACCGAGCCCGACGCCGGTTCCGACGCGCGCGGGATCCGCACCCGGGCGCAGCGGCGTGACGGTGGCTGGCTGATCAACGGCCAGAAGACCTTCATCTCGAACGCGGGCACCGACATGTCGTTCGGCGTGACGCTGTTGGCCCGCGCGGAATCGGCCGAAGCGCAGGGGGCGCGGTTCGCGACCCTCGTCGTCGAGAAGGACACCCCGGGCTTCACGATGGGCCCGAAGATGCGCGGGATCGGCTGGAAGGGCCTCGACACCCGCGAGCTCTTCTTCGACGACGTCTGGGTACCCGACGACCACCTCGTCGGCGATCCGGAGATGGGGCTCGGCCAGTTCCTGGGGACGCTCGAGGTCGGGCGCATCTCGATCGCGGCACTGTCGCTCAGCCTCACGCAGGCGGTGCTCGACCTGGCGCTGGACTACGCCAAGGCGCGCCGGCAGTTCGGGCAGCCGATCTCGAAGTTCCAGGCGATCCAGTTCAAGCTCGCCGACATCGCCACCGAGCTGGAGGCGGCGCGGTGGCTCACGTACCGCGCCGCCTACCTCCGAGATGCCGGCCAGCCCTTCCTCAAGGAGGCGTCGATGGCGAAGCTGAAGGCGAGTCGGCTCGCGGCGTTGGCCGCGTCGGAGGCCGTCCAGATCCACGGCGGCCTCGGGTACATGCTCGAGACGCCGGTGGCGCGCTTCTACTGCGACGCGAAGGTGCTCGAGATCGGCGAGGGCACCAACGAGATCCAGCACGTGGTGATCGCCCGGGCGCTCGGCTGCTGAACAGCTCGCACAATTTGCGCCCTTGTCCGGGCGCCGCCACAGTTGCCGTCCCTTCTGCGAGGAGCACGCAATGGCTGGTTTGGCAGACCTCGAAGGCCGGAACGCGGTCGTGACCGGCGCGGCCAGCGGGATCGGTCTCGCGGTGACCGAAGCGTTCGTCGGCGCGGGGATGCGGGTGCTGATGACCGACCGTGACGAGGTCTCCCTCGTGGCGCACGCCGAACGCCTGGCGGGCGGCGGCGCCGAGGTCCGGGCGCTGGTGGTCGACGTCACCGATCCCGACGCGGTCGAACGCGCCGCGGACGCCGCCGTCGAGCACTTCGGGAAGTTGCACGTGGCGTTCAACAACGCCGGCATCGTTGCGGGTGGCAACTCGTGGGAGCTGCCGCTCTCCGAGTGGCACCGGGTGATCGACGTCGATCTCTGGGGCGTGATCCACGGCATCCACGCGTTCGTGCCGCGCATCCTCGAGTCGGGAGAACCCGGGTACGTGGTCAACACGGCGTCGATGGCCGCCGTGACCGCGATCCCGGGCATCGGCCCGTACACCGCGTCGAAGCACGCGGTGCTCGGCATCTCGGACGGGTTGCGGGCCGAGCTCGCGAAGGCCGGCGCACCCGTCGGCGTGAGCGTGGTGATGCCGGGCATGATCAAGACCGCGCTCAACCCGATCGGCACGGTCGGACCTGATCAAGTGGCGGCCAACGTGGTCGACGCCGTGCGTCGCGGACGCTCGTACGTGTTCACCGACGATCATTCGGTCGACGAGGTGGAGTCGCGCCTGGGTGCGATCATCGCCGCGCGGGCCGACGTGGTGTCGTAGCGCGAGCCTGGCTGCGATCGGCTCCTACGCGGCGGCGAGTCTCCGGAGGGCCTCGGCGATGTCCGTGCGATCGGGGAGCCACGCGCGCTCGAGGTCGGGCGCGTACGGCGGGGGAGTGGCCTGCGCGCCGATCCGCTCGATCGGCGCGTCGAGGTCCCAGAACCCCTCGCGCGCGACGGTCGCCGCGATCTCGGCGCCGATGCCGAACGGGAGCACCGCTTCGTGCGCGATCAGGATGCGGCTCGTCTTGTGCACCGACTCGAGGACGGGGGCCATGTCGAGCGGCGCGACCGTCCGCAGATCGATCACCTCGACGGAGATGCCGTCGGCCGCCACCTCCTCGGCGGCGGCGAGTGCCTCGTGCACCATCCGCGAGACGGAGACGAGCGTGATGTCGGTGCCCGCGCGCACGACCACGGACTTCCCGATGGGGACGACGAAGTCCTCGGGTGGCCGTGGGCCCTTCATGCCGTAGAGCAAGCGGTTCTCGATGAAGATCACCGGGTTCGGATCCTGGATGGCGGCGCGCAGCAGCCCGTAGGTGTCGGCCGGCGTCGACGGCATGACGACGGTCAGCCCCGGGATGTGCGCGAGCAGCGCCTCGAGGCTCTGCGAGTGCTGGCTGCCGGACGAGCGACCGGCACCGAACTGCGTGCGCACCGTCAGTGACATCTGCGCGGCGCCGCCGGTCATGAACGGCAGCTTCGCCGCCTGGTTCAGCAGCTGGTCGAGACAGACGCCGACGAAGTCGAGGTACATCAGCTCGACGACCGGGCGCATCCCCGCCATGGCCGAGCCGACCCCGAGGCCCATGATCGCGGTCTCGGAGATGGGCGTGTCGCGGACGCGCGTCGCCGAAGCGATCGTGCAGTCCGCGCGTGAGCCCGAACACGTTGCCGCCCGCGGCGACGTCGATGCCGGCGACGAAGACGCGCTCGTCGTCGGCGAGCTCGTGCTCGAGCGCCGACTGGATCGCGTCCATCGTGCGGAAGTCCGGCGCGTCGGCGGCGACGGGTGCCGGCTCCGGGCGTTCGGGTCGTGGGCGGGTGACGAAATCGAACAGCGACGTCGGTGAGGGTGCGTCGAGCTGCCGGGCGCGGTCGACGGCGGCGTCGAGCTCCTGCGCAACGGTCGACTCGAGCGCGTGGATGGTGTCGTCGGCGATCCCGGCGGCGCGGAGGGTTCGTCCGTGGACCAGCAGCGGATCGCGCGCCTCCCATTCCCTGACCTCGTCCGCCGACCGGTAACGCTGGGGATCGCCCTCGTAATGGCCGTGCCACCGGTACGTGGCGGCCTCGACGATCGCAGGACCGTCGCCGGCGCGCACCGTGTCGACGACGCGCGACATCGCGGTCGCGGTGGCGACGACGTCGTTGCCGTCGACCGCGGTGTAGGCGACCTGGTAGCCGGTGGCGCGACGCATGAGTGACGCCGCGTGTTGGTCGACCGCCGACGAGAACTCGGCGTAGCCGTTGTTCTCGCAGAAGAAGATCACGGGGAGGTCCCACACCGCGGCCAGGTTCAGCGCTTCGTGGAACGCGCCCTGCGCGACGGCGCCGTCGCCGAAGAACGCGACCACGACGTTGCCGTCGGCGCGCAGCTGCGCGGCGGTCGCGGCGCCGACCGCGATCGGCAGGCCCGCGGCCACGATGCCGTTGGCCCCGAAGATGCCGAGCGTCGGATCGGCGATGTGCATCGACCCGCCGCGCCCGCGGTTCGTCCCCGCGTCCTTGGCCATCAGCTCGGCGAACATGCTGGGTGGGTCGAGGCCCTTCGCCAGGCAGTGACCATGGCCGCGATGGGTCGACGTGATCACGTCGTCCGCGGTGAGCGACCAGCACGCGCCGACGGCTGACGCCTCCTGGCCGATCGAGAGGTGGACGAAGCCCGGGATCTCGCCGTCGCGGTACAACGCGGCCACGTGCTGCTCGAAGCCGCGGATCACGAGCATCCGTCGGTGCAGCTCGAGGAGGTCGGCGTCGGTGAACATCCGCGGTGTATTGTACTGACCGGTACAAACCGGGGAGCGAGATGTCCGATCGGGTCGGCGGGAAGCGGGTGGTGGTGACCGGCGCCAGCCGGGGCCTCGGCCGCTGGCTCGCGCTCGCCTTCTCGCAGGAGGGCGCCCGGGTCGCGCTGGTGGCGCGGACCGAGGCCGACCTCAAGGCGCTGGCCGACGAGCTCCCCGGTCCTTCCCTCGTGCTCCCCGGCGAGGTGACCGACGAGGAATTCAACGAAGCGGTCGCCGACGCCACCGTCGCCGAATGGGGCGGCGTCGACGTGTGGATCTGTAACGCGGGGATCTCGCCGATCGTGGCGGGGCCGCGCACGACGGATGCGTCGGTGTGGCGGGAGATCCTCGAGGTCAACCTCACCGGTGCGTTCCTCGGCGCGCGCGCTGCCGCCCGGGTGATGGGCGAGGGTGGCCGAGTGATCTTCACCGGTTCGGTCCTCGGCGAGCGGCCACGCGAAGGACTCGCCGCGTACAGCGCGTCGAAGGCGGGCCTCGTCGGCCTGGCCAAGGGCCTCGCGCTCGACCTCGCGCCCGCGGGCATCACGGTGAACGTCGTCGCGCCCGGGTGGTTCGACTCGCCGCTCGTCGAGCCGTGGAAGAAGAACCCCGAGCTCGGGGCCAGCGTGCTCGCGCACACCGCGCAACGGCGCTGGGGAGCACCCACCGAGCTGGTCGGCGCCTACCAGTTCCTCGCCTCCGAGGCGTCGGCGTTCGTCACCGGCACCGTGTTGACCGTGGACGGCGGGTACCTGCTCGTATGAGACGCGTCGTCGTCATCACCGGGGCGGGCGGCACGCTCGGCGCCGCGCTGTCGCGCCAGTTCGTGGGCGAGCCGGACACGGACGTCGTGTTGAGCGATGTGAGCGCGCCCTCGCTCGACGCCACCATCGACGGCCTGCCCGAGACCCGCGGCGCGGTCGAGATGCTGACCGCGGACGTGAGCGAGGTCGCCGAGGTCGAGGCGGTCGTCGCGCTCGCCATGGAGCGGTTCGGTCGGCTCGACGTGCTGGTCAGCAACGCCGGCGTGCTCGCGCCGAACGGTCGCATCCACAACCTCGACACCGAGGACTGGGAGCGCGCGTTCCGCGTCAACGTGCTCGGCGCGGTCAACGGCATCCGCGCCGCGGTGCCGGTCATGCGCGCGCAGCGGTCCGGGTCGATCATCCTCACCGCGTCGGTCGCCGGTCTCACCGCGTGGTCGCACGCGGCGCCGTACTGCGCGACCAAGGCCGCCGTCATCCAGCTCGCGAAGGTTGCGGCGGTCGAGTACGCCCGCGACGGGATCCGCGTCAACTGCGTGTGCCCGGGGACGTTCCTCTCGGGCATCCACGACGGTCTGCCGCAAGAGGCGATCGACGCGATCGCGGTCAAGCACCCGCTCGGGCTCGGCGATGCCTCCGACCTGGTGGGCGCGTACTCGTACCTCGCGGGCGACACGTCCCGGTGGACCACAGGGTCGGCGATCGTGGTCGACGGCGGCTACGCCGCGCCGTAGGGGGTACGACCGTGCATCCGGACATGAACTGGTTCGGAGTGCTGGAGCACCACGCGCGCCGCACCCCGGACAAGCCTCTCGCGGTGTTCGGCGACGACGTCGTCACCTTCCGGGGGATGGAGGAGTGGGCGGCGGCGGTGGCGGCCGGACTGCACGACCGCGGGGTCGACGCCGGTGACGTCGTCGGGCTGCTGTCCTACAACAACCTCGAGTTCCTGGCGACGATCTTCGCCGCCAACCACGTCGGCGCCATCGCGATGCCGCGTCAACTGGCGGCTCGCCGCACCGGAGCTCCGGTTCATCCTCGAGCACTCGGGAGCTCGCGCGCTCGTGTGCGACGGCGAGCTCGTCGACCTCGCCGACGAAGCGACCGACGGTCTCGACGCTGACCTCGCCCGCATCTGCATCACCGGCGACGGCGCCTCGTCGGAGGCGAGCGCGGGCTGGGAACGCTTCGCCGACCTCGGCGTCGACGTCGCGCCGCGCCGCCGGGCGCCGGCCGCGGCCGACGATCTGCACCGACTCATGTACACGTCGGGCACGACCGGGCGCCCGAAGGGCGTCATGATCACCCACGCCAACCTGGCGTGGAAGAACTACGCACACGTCGCCGAGTTCGGATTCACCGCGGAGGACGTCGGCCTCGCCTGCGGGCCGCTCTATCACGTCGGCGCGCTCGACCTCGTCACCACCTCGATGATCGCGGTCGGCGCGACGACCGTTGTCCACCGCGTGTTCGACGCCGAGCGAGTCGTCGACGAGATCGAGCGCTCGGCCGTGACGCTCGTGTGGGCCGCGCCCGCCATGGTCCGCGCCATCCTCGACGTCCCGGGGATCGAGGCGCGGGATCTCTCGTCCGTGCGCGCGATCATCGCCGGCGGCGAGAAGATGCCGATCCCGTACATCGAGCGCCTGCGGAGCACGTTCCCGTCGGCGTGGTTCGCCGACGCCTACGGGCTGACCGAGACGGTGTCGGGCGACACCTTCCTCGACCGGGAGAGCACCCTGTCCAAGCTCGGGAGCGTCGGCCGGCCCTGCCAGTACCTCGAGCTCGACATCTGGGACGAGCACGGTGTGTCGCTGCCCGCGGGCGAACGCGGCGAGGTCGTCCTCCGCGGGCCGAAGGTGTTCAAGGGCTACTGGCGCGATCCCGACGCCACGAGCGCGGCCTTCGCGGGCGGGTGGTTCCACACCGGGGACATCGGCGTGAAGGACGACGACGGCTACCTCTCGATCGTCGACCGGCTCAAGGACATGATCGTGTCCGGGGGGGAGAACATCGCCAGCTCCGAGGTCGAGCGGGTGCTCTACGAGCACGGGGCGGTGCTCGAAGCTGCCGTCGTCGGACGCGCTCGACGACCGCTGGGGCGAGGTCCCGGTCGCCTACGTCGTGTTGAGCTCGCCGGCGGCGACCACGCCCGACGAGCTCGTCGAGCATTGCCGCCGGCAGCTCGCGAAGTTCAAGGTCCCGAAAGCTGTGGTGATCGTCGAGGCCCTGCCGCGGAACCCCTCGGGCAAGGTCCTCAAGCGGGAGCTGCGGGACCGTTCATCGTGACCGGTCATCGTGACCGGTCAGCGTGACTGGTGGGCCAGGAACGTGTTCGACCAGTCCATGAGGTCGGTGGGGATCGAGTAGCCCGCCTCGTCGTTGATCGCCGCCCAGTGCTCGGCGACGTCCTCGACCGTCGGGTCGAGGGTCGGATGGACGTACCCCGGCGTCTGCGCGACGAAGATCCGGGCGAAGCGACCCGCGCCCGCGGCGTAGACCTCGCCGCTCACCGGGCAGTCCTCGTGCGCGAGGAACGCGACCATCGGTGCGACGAGCGCGGGCGCCATCGGCGTCGCCTCGGGCGCGTCGGCGGCGCCCGGGCCCGCCATGCGAGTCATCGCCGCCGGGGCGATGACGTTGACCTTGATGCCGTGGGCGGCGCCGGCGGCGGCGAGGCTGTTGCTCATCCCGATGACCGCGGCCTTGGCGGTGGCGTACGACAGGTTGGTGGGGAGTCCGAACATCCCCGACGAGCTGGTCATCACGATGCGGCCGTAGCCCTGCTCGACCATCCGGGGCCACGCGGCGCGCGTGGTGTTGAAGGACCCGCCGACGTGCACCGCGAGGTGGCTCGCGAGGTTGTCGGCGTCGGCCTCCGGGAGCCCGGCCCATCGGATGATGCCGGCGTTGTTGACGAGGACGTCGAGGCGTCCGAAGCGCTCGACGGCGGTGTCGACGAGCGTCTGCGCGCCGGCCACGCCGGCCACGTCACTGGTGTCGGCGACCGCGACGCCGCCTGCGGCGACGATCTCGTCGGCGGCGGCGGATGCCGGTCCCGCGTCCGTTCCCGCGCCCTCCATGGACCCGCCGAGGTCGTTGACGACGACGCGGGCGCCCCGTTCGGCGAGCAGCCGCGCGTACGCCCGGCCGATGCCGCGCCCCGCGCCGGTGACGACCGCGACACGCCCCTCGAAGCCGTACCGGTCCATGGTCCTCCGCCGTGGTCTTCGCTTGTACCGACCAGTCACTCTACATTTGGGTCGTGCCCGCCGTCCTGTACTCCGCCTCCGACCACGTCGCCGTCATCACCCTCAACCGCCCCGAAGCGCGCAACGCGGTGGATCGCGAGATGGCGCTCGGTCTCGAAGCGGCGGTGGACCGGCTCGAGAACGACCCCGACGTCCGGGTCGGGGTCCTCTGCGCCGACACCGCCGACCAGGAACGTCCCGTCTTCTGCGCCGGCGCCGACCTCAAGGCCATCCGGGAGACCGGTTCCGCGGACGTGCTCGACACCGAGCGCGGCGGCTTCGGTGGGTTCGTCTACCGCGAGCGCACCAAGCCGATCGTGGTGGCGGTCGACGGCCTCGCGACCGCGGGTGGCCTGGAGATCGTCCTCGCCGCCGACGTCGTCGTGGCGACCACCCGGTCGGCGTTCGGACTGGCGGAGGTCCGGCGCAACCTCATCGCCGCGGCCGGTGGGCTCTTCCGTCTCCCGCGCGCCGTCGGCCGGGCGGCGGCGATGGACGCGATCCTCACCGGAGAGCCGATCGACGCATCGCGCGCGTACGGCCTCGGGCTGGTGAGCCGGCTGGTCGAACCGGGCGCGGCGCGAGACGAGGCCCTCCGGGTCGCGCAGCAGATCGTCGCCGCGGCTCCGCTCGCAGTGCGCGCCAGCCGGCGCGTCGTCCTCGCCGCCGAGCGGGAGGACGACGCCACACTCCGGCAGGTCTCCCGGGACCTGCTCGACGAGCTGCTGGCGTCGCAGGACGCGACCGAAGGACTCGTCGCGTTCGCCGAGAAGCGTCCGCCCCGGTGGCAGGGGCGCTGAGGCGCATGGGCCGCGAGGTACGGTCAGGGCCGATGGCGCGAACCACGGCGAGTGACGAGTCCCGACGCAGCGCGAAGTGGCAGGGCCGTCGCGACGCCATCATCGACACCTCGGCGACCGTCTTCGCGCTGCCGCGGCTACCACGCCACCGGCATCGCCGAGCTGTGCGAGGTCAACGGCTTCGGCAAGGGCGCCTTCTACTACTACATCGGGTCGAAGGAGGAGCTCCTCGCCGCCATCCACGACCGCGTGATGGACGAGGTGATGCTCGGCGCCGACCGCGTCGCCGCGGCCGGCGGGTCACCGTCCGCGCAGCTGGAGATGCTGGGCACCGAGCTCCTCGACGTGATCCACCGCTACCCCGATCACGTCTGGGTGTTCCTCCACGAGTTCCCGGCGCTCACGGAGGAGCGCGCCGAGCAGTTCCGGACGCGCCGGCGCGAGTACGAGCGCCGGATCGAGGCGGTGCTGCGCGCCGGCGTCGAGTCCGGGGAGTTCCGCGACGTCGAGCCGTGGCTCACCGCGCGCGCGTGGCTGGGCATGCACAACTACACGTACCTGTGGCTGAAGGCCGGCGGCCGCGTCTCCGCCCGCGATGTGGCCAGGCCGTTCGCCGACATCTTCATCCGCGGGATCGGGAAGTAGTCAGGCGGCGGGAACCGGCGCGTCGAACCCGAGCAGGTCGCCGAGGGTGCCGCCGATCATGGCGGCCTTCTCGTCGGCGGGAACGCCCTGGAACAGGCGGTCCATGAGCTCCCGGCTGCCGCGGAACGTCCCTTCCGCGTGCGGGTAGTCGTTGCCCCAGACGATGCTCGACACGCCGGTGATGTGCCGGCACGCGACCGCGACCGGGTCGTCCTGGAACGAGACGTGGAACTGGCGAGCGACGTACTCGCTCGGCGTGAGTGGGTAGGGCCACTTGTCGTTGAGCCGGAAGAGCTGCGCGACGTTGGGCTGGTCGGTGGGCGGCCGGGTGTCGTCCCAGATCCCGAGCCACCAGTCGGGGTCCTGGCCGATGCCGGTGACCCAGCTCTTGTCCATGGCGCCGACCAGCGAACCCAACCAGTGCGCGTTGAACTCGATCAACGAGAAGTGGAGCGTGGGGTGGCGCTCGGCGACACCCCCGCCGATCAGCTCGCAGATCAACTGCGACGGCACGATCGGGCTGTACACCGCCTGGGTGATCATCCGCTTCGACGCCGACTTCTCGGTCATCGGCTGGTTGACCTGCTTGGCCTGCTCCATCACGACCCGCAACGTCGTCGACGCGGGGTCGTTCACCTTCACGCCGCCGGTCTGCGTGTGGAAGAACGGCTGCACGCCGTTCGCCACCGCCGCCGCCCAGACGGGGTCGAGATCACGCGAGTAGTACGGGATCGGCGGGGTCGCCGGCAGCAGGATGGCGCGGAACCCGGCAGCCGCGACGCGCTCGATCTCGGCGACCGCGTCGTCGATGTCGGTGATCGGGATCGGGGCGGTGGGCGCGATGCGGTCGAAGTAGGGCGTGAAGCGCTCGATGATGTAGTCGTTGTACACACGGGCGTGCGCCATCGACAGCTCGTGGTCGTCGGAGTACAGCCCGAACAGCGAGAGATTGGGGTGCATCACCGCGGCGTCGACGCCGTCGGAGGCGAGGTCCTCGATGATCATCTCGGGGTCACCCTCGGGCGTGCGTCCGCCGGTCTGGCGGTAGCGGGAGATCGTCCAGCCCTCGAACCCCGGCGTGTGGAGGCGACGGAAGACGCGCGCACCGTTCTCGACGAGGGGCTCGATCTCGAAGTCCTCCTCCCACACCGCTCGGCTGCGAAGGTGCTTGGGGAGGCGGGTGATGAACAGGTCGGTCGGCTCGAGGATGTGGCCGTCGGCCGAGACGACGAGGCCGTTGGTGTCGGTCATTCGAGCCCCCTGAGCGAGTGGTGTGCGACCGCGCTATCGTACCCGCGACCGTAAACCAACCGGTCGGTACAGACAAGCGGACAGACGAGCGGTACAGACGAGCGGTACAGACGAGCGGTACAGACGAGCGGTACAGACGAGGGGGACGGCGGTGGCGAAGCGCTGGGTCCAACGCCCGGAAGGCTCGACCTGGGGTGACTGGGGCGACGACGACGAGCTCGGCCGCGTCAACCTGCTCACGCCCGAGAAGGTCCTCGAGGGCGTGCGCGAGGTGCAGCAGGGGGTCACGTTCTGCCTGAGCCTGCCGCTCGACTTCCCGGGCGGTACCGCACTGAACCAACGGCGGTACCCGCCGCGCCTCGCGCCCACCGAGGACATGCAGGGCAACCCCGAGACCTTCTACAACGTCCCCATGCGCGAGATGCGCGAGGGCGACGACAGCTTCTACGACGTGTGGGCCGACGACCAGGTGACGCTCTGGTTGCAGTACTCGACGCAGTGGGACGCGCTCGCGCACGTCGGCGCCGAATTCGACGCCGACGGCGACGGTGTCGCGGAGTCCGTCTACTACAACGGCTACCGCGCCGGCGTCGACCTCGTCGGACCGAGCACCGATGCCCGTGGCGACGGCGCGGGGCACGCATGCTTCGCGCACCACCTCGGGCTCGAGCACATGGCGTTCCATGGCGTGCAGGGACGCGGCGTGCTCGTCGACCTCGCCCACCATCTCGGCCACGACGCCAAGGCCGTCAACCTCGCGACGCTGCAAGAGATCATGGCGGCCGACGACGTGGTGGTCGAGCCCGGCGACATGCTCCTGCTCCACACCGGCTTTGCCACCAAGGTCCTCGAGTGGAACAAGCAACCCGACCCGGTCGCGATCCACCGCATGTGCACCGCACTCGACCCGCGCGACGAGTCGCTGCTGGAGTGGATCGCGGAGTCGCGGATCTCGGCGCTGGTGGCCGACAACTATGCGGTCGAGGCGATGCTCGGCGGTTCTCCGTTGGTCGACGGCAAGCGCACGCTGCTGCCCATCCACCACCTCTGCCTGTTCAAGCTCGGGGTGCCGCTCGGCGAGATGTGGTACCTGCACGAGCTGGCGGCATGGCTGCGGGAGCACGACCGGAGTCGTTTCCTCCTCACCGCGCCGCCGCTACGGCTCCCCGGGATCGTGGGCTCGCCCCTCACGCCCATCGCCACGGTCTAGGCGCCAACCGTCTGACGACTCAGGGCGCCTTCGACATCTCGTACGCCTGGTAGTCGTTGGCCACGACATCGGCGCTGATCTCGAAGAGCTTCATGCGGCCGCCCGTGTTCAGGAGGTATCGCCGCGGCTTCCCCGGGATGTTCGATCCGACGTATTGGCCGATCGTCCCGAACGTGGTCACGGCGGCGCCCTTGTCGACCATCCTGGTCCATCGCTCCTCGGCTTCTGCGGTCACCTCGATGACGTCGCAACCGTGTTCCCTCGCATAGACGAGGGTGTCGGTGAGGATGTCGACCATGTCGCCGTTGTACCGCGGGTTGTTGCCCGCCGCGGCGTGGGGTCCACCGGGGAAGAAGAAGTTCGGGAACCCGCGGGTCTGCAGGCCGAGGAAGGTGGTGGGGCCGTCCGCCCAGTGCTCCGTGAGCGCGAGTCCGTCCCGACCGCGGATCCCCATGCGGCTGAGCGCGCCGGTACCGAAGTCGAAGCCGGTCGCCCACACGACGATGTCGAAGTCCCGCACACCGTCGCTCGTCTCGATCCCCGTCTCGGTCAGCCGCACGATCGGCGTCTCCCGGAGATCGACGAGCGACACCTTCGGGTCGTTGAACGCCTCGAAGTACCCGTTGACGAACGGAGGTCGCTTCGCGCCGAACCGATGGTCCTTGGGGATCAGCCGCTCGGCGGTCTCGGGGTCGCGCACGATGTCGCGGATCTTCTCGGCGATGAAGTCGCACCACTCGTCGTTCGCGGCGTCGTTGAACAACAGGTCGTAGTAGTTGCTCGTGAGCTTCATGAATCCCGGGCTGTTCCACAGCTCCTCGAAGCGCGCCCGCCGCTGCGCCTCGGAGTCGTCGAACGCCGCGCGCTCGTTCACCGGGTGGGCGAACCCGCTGAGCGACGTGTTCAGCGTCTCGCGGAGCGCTTCGAACCCGGCCCTCAGCTCGACCTGCTCCTCCGGGGTGATCGGCCGGTTGTTGAGCGGTGTGCACCAGTTGGCGGTGCGCTGGTACATGGTCACGGACTCGACGTCTTCGAGGATGGTCGGGAGGACCTGCACGCCGCTCGACGAGGTACCGATGACCGCGACGCGCTTGCCGGTGAAGTCGACCGGCTCCTCGGGCCACAGCCCCGTATGGTGCTGCTCGCCGCGGAAGTCCTCGCGCCCGGGCACCTCGGGGGTGTACGGCACCGAGAGCACGCCGGTCGCGGCGATGAGGAACCGCGGCGCGGATCTCGCTCCCGTCGCCTGCCGTCACCATCCAGGTGCCCGACGTGTCGTCGTAGACGGCGGAGGTGACCGGGGCACCGAACCGCATGTCGCGGCGGAGGTCGAAGCGGTCGACGACGTGGTTCAAATAGCGCTCGATCTCCGGTTGTCCCGCGAAGTGCTCCTGCCACTCCCAGTCGTCGAAGAGCTCCTTCGAGAACAGGTAGCCGTAGGTGTAGCTCTCCGAGTCGAATCGGGCGCCGGGGTAGCGGTTCCAGAACCAGGT
Organism: uncultured Actinomycetes bacterium; assembly: GCA_963750045.1. Lineage (GTDB taxonomy): Bacteria > Actinomycetota > Acidimicrobiia > IMCC26256 > DASPTH01 > DASUAS01. Next base: position 308,434 of record CAVVPD010000008.1, read on the forward strand.
GCCCCCGACACCACCACCCGCCTCGAGCAACTGCACCGAGAAGCCGGCCTCCCGGGCGCGGTACAGCTGGTAGATGCCGGTGATGCCCGCGCCGACGATCAGGACAGTCGACGTCGACGTCGACTGATGCGGAGGGTTCCATGGCTCGCGACGGCTCCCGGAGAGTTCTGTACCGACCGGTTAGTCTAACGGCGAGACACGGTACTCCGAGGGGAAGAGGAGCGCCTCATGGCAGTCGTCGATGAGCAGTGGACGGCACTCCCGGTGCCGTTCGCGATGGAGCGGCGCGACCGGGTGCCCAAGGAGCGCTACCTCGACCCGGACTTCTACGCGTCGGAAGCCGAGATGCTGTGGCCTCGCGTCTGGCAGATGGCCTGCCGGCTCGAGGAGATCCCGGCGGCGCACGACTTCGTCGAGTACGAGTTCCTCGACCAGTCGATCGTCGTGGTGCGCACCGAGGACATGGGGGTGACGGCGTTCCAGAACGCGTGTCGCCACCGAGGCGTGAAGGTCGTCGAAGGCAGTGGGACCTGCGCGCGTGGGTTCCGGTGCCCGTTCCACGGGTGGTGCTACGGGCCCGACGGCGCGAACACCGCGGTCACGCAGCGGCGGACGTTCGACGAGCACAACCTGGTGGCGGACGACCTCGACCTCGTGCCGGTGCGGTGCGAGACGTGGGGCGGGTGCGCGTGGATCAACCTCGACCCCGACGCCCCACCGGTGCGGCAGTGCCTCGAGCCCGCCGCCACGAGCCTCGACGCGTGGAAGGTGGAGTCGCTGCGGACCGAGAAGTGGTACGCGTGCCGCCTCCCGGTGAACTGGAAGCTGGCCATCGAGGCCTTCGTGGAGATGTACCACGTGGTGCAGACGCACCCGCAGCTCGTCATCCCCACGAGATTCGGGCTGCGTGAAGGTGCGCAGTTCGACCCGCGAGCCTTCGTCGAGTCCGACATCCAGTACCTGCGCGCGATGAGCGACGGCATGGACGGCATGTGTCACGCGGACGATGTCCGCATCGCCGAGGGCCTGCGCGACCTGGAGCTCCCGGCCGACGCGTCGCTGGCGATGGCGACGTGGAACCGAACGCTCAACGACGCGGTCGTGCGTTGGCACCGGGACGCGGGCCATGACGTCCCCGACCTCAACGAGCTCGACGCACAGGGGATCAACCTGACGTTCTTCCACGGTTTCCCGCACTACTTCGTGTTGCCCATGTACAGCAGCGCGTCCGCGTACCGGTTCCGACCGTTGGGGCCGGAGGAGACGTTGATGGAGATCTGGTCGCTCGGGCGGTTCGCGGAGGGAGACGAGCCGGTGCGGCCCACGCCGCCCGAAGTGTGGGAGTGCGGCGATCCCCGCTGGCCCGCGATCCCCGCGCAGGACTTCTCGAACCTCCCGCGACAGCAGCGGGGTCTCCACGCCAAGGGCTTCGAGTACATGCGCCTGTCCCGCGGGCTCGAGGGCCACATCTCGAACTTCGAACGTACCATCGACGGCTTCCTCGCCGGTCTTCCCTACGAGCGGCTGCTCCCGGCGCTCGCGTCGGTCAACGTGTATCCGTTCGAGCAGCCGATGCTCGACCTCGGGCTCTGATGAGCACGACGACCCGGGCCGAGGTCGCCGAGGGGGTCCGTGCCGCGATCGTGGCGTACACCCAGGCGCTCGACGACGGAAGGACCGACGACGTCGTCGCCACCTTCTGCGCCGACGGCGGTGTCGAGATCCCGGGCCTGGGCACCCACCACGGCCACGACGCCCTGCGCACGGCGTACTCCGGGGTGGTGCCGAGGCGCCCCCAGCGTCACCTCGTCCTCAACACGCTGGTCACCGACTGGAACGACCGGGAGGCGTCGGCCGTCAGCGACGTGGTCTTCCTCCTCGAGGACGACGCGGGCTGGGCGGTCCGGCTCGTCGGCCGGTACCACGACACGCTCCACCACGACGGCGGCGCCTGGCGATTCCACTCCCGGGTGGCCGAGTTCGTGACGTAGCGCTCAGGCCGACCGCGCGAAGGCCGCTCGGAGCCAGGTGCCGATGTGGTCGAACGCCAGGCTCGCGGCGGGGAAGTCGAAGTTGACGAAGCCGTGCGGTTGCCCCGTGTAACAGACCTCGTCGACCTCCACACCTTCCTCGCGCAGGCGGGCCGCGTACCGCGCGGCCCTCGTCGCGCAACATGTCACACCCGCCGAGCACCACGAGTGCAGGTGGGAGGCCAGAGAGATGGGTCGCGCTCAGGGGAACGGCATACGGGTCCTCGTCGAGGTCGCGCCCGCCGCTGTACGCCTCCCAGTACTTGGCCCCGACCGCGCGGCTGATGACGAGGCCGTCGAACTCCACCGCTGACGGGTACGTGGTCGTGCCGGAAAGCTGCGGGTAGATGAGCACCTGGCCGGCCAACGGCGCGTCGCCCGCGTCCCTCCGCCGGAGTGCGACCGCGGCGGCGAGGTTCCCGCCGGCGCTCTCACCCGCCACCGCGACGGACCGTGGCGAGAGGCCGAACTGCTCGGACCTCGCGAGCGCCCAGCGGGTCACGCGCTCGCAGTCGTCGAGCCCCGCGGGGTACGGGTCCTCCGGGGCGAGCCGGTAGCCGACCGAGACAACGACGGCGCCGGCGCCGTGCGCGAGCTCGCGGGCGACGTTGTCCATCAACCCGATGCTGCCGATCACGTAGCCGCCGCCGTGGAAGTACACGACGAGCCCGCTCGGAGCACCCTCGCCCTGATAGACGCGGATCGGCACGCCGTCGACGTCGTCGTCGGTGATGGTCGAGATCTCGCGGGTCGGCGGGAATCCGACGGGTCCACGCGCCAGCTCGAGGAGCTCAGGAGGGAGGTCGTCGAGTGGCGTGGCGCGCTCGGGATTCTCGGCCATCCACTCGACGACCCACGGGTCGAGCACGCCTTCGTCGGTCGCCGGCTCGTGCTGCGCAGTCATGGCGTGCTCCGTTCCGCCCTCGCGTCGAGGTGGCCTGCAACCCTCAGCCGAGGTCCATCTTGATCTCGACGAGGTTCTTCTTGTTGCAGTCGAACGTGCCCGGCTTCGTCGGGTAGGTGCGGACCAGCTTGCCGTTCTTCACCTGCGTCATCACGATGCAGCCGGGAGGGATGTGGTTGGCGACGTCGGCGGGGCCCATGATCCCGTCGGCGGTGAACTTGTGCTCCTGCTTCAGCGCGTCGAACAGCGTCTGGCGGCTGAGCGTGCCGCCGTTGGCCGCGGCCTTGCCGACCGCGTCCTCGAAGAGGAGCGCGGCGAGCCAGGAGGCAACCGCGTTGGAGTCGACCTTGTCGATGCCGCCGACCGCGGCGACGAGCTTCTTCATCGTCGGGTTGCGCTTGTACTCGGTGTAGAACGGCAACGTCGTGATCACGCTCTGGGTGCCCTCGACGTCACTGCCGCCCTGATCGACGAAGGCCTGGGAGTAGCACGCCTGGGTGCAACCCCACACCTTCACCGAGGTGACGCCCTGCAGGGTCGCCTCCTTGCGCAGGTCGAGCATCTTGTTGCTGCCGCTGTACGCGAACGTCGAGTTGTTCTGCTTGATGGCCTGCACGACGGGTGTCATCGCGCTCTGCGGATCGCGCTGGAAGACGTCGTAGATGCCCTTGCCGTCCTCCTTGGTGCCGAGGTCCATGGCCGCCTGGTAGGTCGGGAGCAACGAGTCCTTGGTCGACTTCAGGTCGGCCGGGATCGTCCAGACGCCGTGGAGGCTCTTGTACTTCTTCAGGTAGTAGAGGGCGTCGCCCTGCGGCGCGATGTAGGTCTGCGGGTGGTCGTTCGCGGTTGCGCAGGCCGGACCCCGCCCGATGATCGTGTAGCTGACCGGCGAGCACTGCTGCTTGGGATCGAGCGCCAGGCCGTTGACGTCGGGGAGCCCGATCGCCTTCCCGGCGGAGTTCTTGCACGAGACCATGTCGTCGACGTTGCTCATGAACAGCGCCTCGCCGCCGACCATGGCGAAGTCGTCGGCACACGCCTTGATGGTGGCGTTGCGGGTCTCGTTCGGGTTCAGCTTCGAGTCGATGAAGTCGATCACGACCTTGCGACCGGCGAGGCCGCCGTCCTCGTTCACGACCTTCGCCCACGCGTTCATCGCGTCGACCGACGCCTGGAACACGCCGGGCGCCACCGGCGTGTCGACGTCGGCGATGACCGCCACCCGGATCTGCGACCCGGTGATGCCGACGTCGTTCGCCTTGGGCCTCGCGCTCTGCGCTCCGGCGACGGTGACGGTCGCGCCGACCACCGCGATGAGCGTGACGACCGACGTCGTCAGAAGTCGTGAGAATCGCAACGTTCCCCCCAACACGGGCTCGGCACAATACCGGGTGACCAGTCGGTACAATATCGCGTCGGCGCCCGGCGATCGCCTGCACGGCGTCTTGTCGAGGATGGTCCCGGCGGGGGAGAGTCTCGGTATGGCGCACCTCGAACGGACCGACGGAGGCCGCTCGCCCGACCCGGGTTGGGATCCGGCGTGGGACCTCCAACCCGACCTCATCCCGGCCGCTCGCTACACGTCCCGAGCCTTCGCCGGCCTCGAGGACGCACGCCTCTGGCCCCGCACCTGGCAGATGGCGTGCCGCGAGGAGGAGCTGACCGGACCGGGGGACTTCGTCGAATACCGGATCGCCGACCAGTCGATCCTCGTCGTTCGCTCGGAAGGTGACGAGATCCGGGCCTTCTACAACTCGTGTCGCCACCGCGGCACCCGCCTCGCGAAGGGTTGCGGAACACTCGCAGGCGGTCAGATCACCTGTCCGTTCCACGGATGGCGCTGGAACCTCGACGGTGCGTGCGCGTTCGTGCTGGACCCCGAGGAGTTCGGCCTGGCGTCGCTCGACACGCCCGGCCTGGAGCTCGGCGAGCTCCGCTGCGAACGCCGGTGGGGCTTCGTGTGGATCTGCGCCGACCCCGACGCCCGCCCGCTCGAGGAGCACCTGCAGCCCCTGCAGCACTACTTCGATCCGTTCCACCTGGAGGACATGAGGTTCCTCTGGTACCGCACGACGGTGCTGCCGGCGAACTGGAAGGCCGCCCTCGACGCGTTCCACGAGGGGTACCACAACTACGGCACGCATCCGCAGCTCCTGCAGTGGTCGGACGACACGGCCATGCGTTACGAGCAGTTTCCCAACGGGCATGCCCGGTACGTCACCGTCCGCGGTGCCGGGCCGTCGAAGCGGTTCGACCTGTCGCCCGACCAGTGGGACGACCGCGAGCTCCTCTACCAGCAGGTGATGCATCTCGGCCGCTCCTTCGAAGGCGGCCTCTACTCCGAGACGGACATGGAAATCGCCGCGCGCCTGCGCACCATGGACATCCCCGAGGGTTCGTCGGCGGCCGCCGAATTCTCGCGACTCGTCGGGGAACACGCCCAGCAGGCCGGGATCGCCTTCCCCGAGCTGACGGCCGAGCAGCGGGCCGAGGGCACCGGAGTGTTCTCGGTGTTCCCGAACCTCGTGATGCTCGTGAGCCTGGCCAACTGCTTCATGTACCGGGCGCGGCCCGACGGCGACGATCCCGATTCGTGCATCTTCGACATGTGGGCGTTGCGCCTGTTCCCCCCGGCCGTCGATCCGCCTGCGCTCGAGCGCGCGACGGCCGAGTTCGACGACGAGGAGGCATGGGGTGTGATTCCCGGTCAGGACTTCGCCAACATGCCCGAGGTCCAGGCCGGGCTCCACTCGTGGGGCTGCCGAGGTCTGCGGCTCAGCAGCCGGCAGGAGATGAACCTGCTGAACATGCAGCGCGAGCTCGACCGCTACGTGAGGCAGTGATGCGGGCCGGGGCCTAGGGCGTGCGGTAGCCCTCGCGGGTGAGGATGCGGACGGGGTCGCGGCCGTCCCACCCCGCGCAGGTCCGTGCGATCCGGTCCAAGCTCGCGACGAAGCCCGGCGTGTCCTCGACGACCTCGGTGTAGAAGCCGAAGTCGCCGACGGTGTCGAAGTAGGCCAAGTGCTGGCCCTGGACGACCATCTCCGTGACGAGCTCGTAGCCGAGGCGTTGGTAGTGCCTGACCTTCCCGTCGTAACCGGCCGTCACCGTGCAGAGCTGGTGGAAGCCGGACTCACCCTTGCCGACCAGGTCGCGGTAGACGCTCGGCCGATCACAGTGTTGCCGGATCAGCTCGATCTGCACCGGTCCCGCCTGCGCGACGGCGATCTGCACGTCGACCGCCGACGCCGTGCCGTGGTACGTGCACGGCGTCTCGACCCGGGGGAGCACGTGGAAGGGCCCGACGCCGAAGACGTGCGCCCAGCGGGCTGCGTCGCCCAGCAGGTCGTCGACGACGAAGCCGAGCTGGAAGAGGCGGTACTCGCCCTCGGGCCACGGCTGCTGGTACAGGCGGTGGGGGATCGGCGTCATCGAGGCGTCACGGTACTGCGGGGCGGACCAGCACCTCCTGCATGGCGCTGGCTACGAGGTGTCCGTCCGCGTCGTGAATGGATCCGCGCACCAGCGCGCGATGTCCGGAGATGGCCAGCGTCTCCTGGGTGTGGAGATGCCAACGGTCGAAGCGGACCGGACGGTGGAACCACAGGGTGTGATCCAGGCTCACCGCGGTGAGGTCCGTCGGCGCGAGGCGCTCGGGATACGCGCGGAACGCCATGTCGAGCAGGAAGTAGTCGCTCGCGTACGCGAGCAACGCCGTGTGCACGACGGGCTCGTCGCCCACTTCACGCGGGAGACGCATCCAGTGCGAGCGGGTCCCCTGGGCCGGGGATCCGCCCAGGAAGGTCGGCGGCTCGCTCATCCGGAGCTCGAGCGGGGGCGGGTGGTCGATCCAGCCGGAGGCGTGGCGGCGCAGCTCCGGCGGGAGCTCGCCCACGAGGTCCTGCAGCACGGGGAGCCGGTCCGGCCCCGGGACGTCGGGAGGACGATGTGCGAGCTCCGGGCGCGTCGCGTTCGCGTGGAACGAGGCCATCGCGATCAGGAGCGTCCGTGCGCCCTGCGTGACGGTCACGCGCCGCGTCGACATCGAGCGGCCGTCGCGCACCCGGTCGACCGTCAGGTCGAGAGGCTGATCGGGGGCGCCGGCCTCGACGAAGTACGCGTGCAGCGAATGCGGCTCCTTGCCCGTCACCGTCGCGCTCGCCGCGAGCAAGCCCTGGGCGACCGTCTGCCCGCCGAAGACGCGGTCGAAGCGACCGGGCTCGGCGAGCACCCGGAAGCGATCGTCGCCCCGCGGCTCGAGCTCGAGTGCCCGCAGCAGCCCGTCGAGCGAGGTGACGAGCCGGCGTCGGAGAGGCTCGTCGGGTCCGCCGAGCTCGCTCATCGGGGCGGACGGGTCGGGATCCACGGGACATGGCTAGCACGCGAGTTCGGACGGCAGGTTCTGAGTAGTGTCGGCCCGGATCGAGGGGGTCGCCGATGCTGAGCGGCGAGAAGGTACTGATCACCGGGCCCGCCGGGCGCATCGCGTACGGGCTCGCGCGATCTCTCGCCGCCGACAACGAGGTCTGGGGCATCGCGCGCTTCGGCGACCCGGCGACGCGCGAAAAGGTCGAGGCGCTCGGCGTGACCACGCGAACGCTCGACATCGCGGACGGGCAGTACGGCGACCTGCCGACCGACTTCACGTACCTGCTGCACCTCGCGGCCGACTTCAGCCCGGACGACTACGACCGCGCGCTCCGGGTGAACGCCGAGGCCACCGGGTTCGTGCTCGAGCACTGTCGTGGGGCGAAGGCGGCGTTGGTGATGTCGACCGTGACCACCTACAAGCCCCACCCGGACCCCTGGCACGCCTTCCGCGAAGACGATCCGCTCGGCGACGCGATGGCGCCGCCGTCGGCGCCGTACTCGGTCTCGAAGATCGCCCAGGAGGGCGTCGCGCGCTACTGCGCTCGATCGTTCGACCTGCCGGTCACCATCGCCCGCATGTGCGCCGCGTACAGCGATCAGGGTGGGCTCGCGGCCTGGCACCTGGACGCGGTCGCCGCCGGCGAACCGGTGCAGACCCGGTGGGATCCCATGCCGTACAGCCCGATCCACGACGACGACATCTGTGCACAGCTCGAGCCGCTGCTCGACGCCGCCCGCGTGCCGGCGACGATCGTGAACTGGGGTGGTGACGAGCCCGCGAGCGTGCAGGAGTACTCCGCCTACTTCGGCGAGCTCCTGGGCGTCGACGCGAAGGTCGTCGTGCAGGCGATTCCCGGCGCGTCCGTCGGCTCGGTGGGCGACCACACGAAGCGGAGCTCGATCACGGGCCCGTGCCGCGTCGGTTGGCGAGAGGGGTTTCGTCGGTTGGCGGCGCAGCTCTACCCGGACCGGGTCCGGGCCGGCGGACCCACCGGCTGAGAGAGGCCCGGAGATGGAACGGTATCCGAGCCGCGACGTGCTGATGGCCGAGGCGATGGAGGCGACCGGCCTCGACGACTTCGGCCCGGGCGACTTCCGTGACGGGCTCGACGTGCTGCTCGAGAGCCTCGAGCGCGACGGTGCGCTGAGCCCGGCGAGTGACGCCGGCGTGATCGGCGACCTCCGGAGGCGCCTGGTCAACCGCCTCGAGGTCGAGGCGTGGTACCGGGAGCATCCCGAGATCGCGCAGCTCCCGTTGCGGGGACCGGTCGACATCAACGGACTGCCACGCACCGGTACCACGGCGCTCGCCAACATGATGTCGCTCGATCCGCAGTTCCGGTCCCTGCGCCAGTGGGAGCAATCGCAGCCCATCCCTCCGCCGACGACCGACGGTGAGGCCGTCGATCCGCGGCGACTGCAGCTCATCGAGGAGAACGAGCGGGTCTCGCCCGAGCTCAAGGCGATGCACCTCTACGACGCCGACGCGACGACGGAGGACACCGAGGTGCTGGGGATGGCGTTCCACGGGCAGCAGTACACGCTTCCCGTGTACGGCTACCACGCCTGGTGGCGGGCCGCCGACCCCGGATCCGCGTACGCCTACCACCGGCGGGTCGTGCAGCTCCTGCAGTCGCGACGCCCACCCGATCGTTGGCTCTTCAAGGCCCCGCACCACAACTTCCACCTGGAAGCGATCGTGGCCGCCTATCCGGATGCGCGGTTCGTCATGACCCACCGCGACCCCGCCAGGTCGGTGCCGTCGTGGGCCAGCATCGTGTCGACCATCTTCCCGCCCGCGCAGGGGGAGCGTGACCTGCACCAGCTCGGCCGGGAGGTGTCGGAGCACCTCCGGGTCGGTGTGGAGAACGCCATCGCGGCGCGGGCGCGCATCGGCGAAGCGCGCTTCCTCGACGTCCACCACCGCGAGCTGATCGCGGACCCCCTGGGCGAGCTGCGGCGCATCTACGGCTTCCTGGACCTCGAGCTGCAGCCATCGGTCGAGCAGGCGATCGGCGAGTGGCAACAGCGCAATCGCTCGGGTGCCCACGGGACGCACACGTACACCGCCGAGCAATTCGGCCTCAGCACGGCGCAACTGCGCTCCGACTACGACTTCTACATCCGCCGCTTCGGCGTCGCGCTCGAAGGCTGAACGACCCCCGAACGAGGAGAGACACGACGATGAGCACCTCCCGGACGAACGAGGCCGGCACGTCCCGCACCTTGCCGAGCTGGGCCGATCAGATGCAGGCACTCGAAGGGGTCGGCGACCACCTGATCGCCAAGTGGCGCCCCGACGGCGCGACCGAGGCCGAGACCCAGGACATGAACAAGCTCGCGCTGTCGATCCTCGCTTGCGGGTACCTCGGCCGCGTCTACACGGACGCGCGGCGGCCGGTGTTCATGCCGCTCTGGAACTACGCGTTCAACCAGGGCGGGCCCGATCCCGACTACGTCTACTCGAGCACCGAGATCGACGCGGACGGCGTGTACCGGATCTCCGGGTACCGCGGGACCACGCGCTTCGTCGAGATCACGCAGCAGGCCTACGACATCCTGAGCCCGTCGATGATGGACGGGACGAGTCCACCCCTGCAGCTCACCAACGAGCTCGACGACCTCGAGCTCGGCGAAGGCGGCGCCTTCAGCGTCGTGCTCAGCGCGGAGCGACCTGCGGGCCATCGCGGCGACTGGTGGGAGCTGGACCCGAGAGCCCGGCGCCTCCTGATGCGGAAATGCTCGTGTGACTGGACGCGCGAGGTCGACGCGCGGGTGGCGATCGACCGGCTGGACGACGGCGGTGCCGACATGACACCGGAGGAGATCGCGCGACGCTTCTCCGACATGGCGGCCTGGATCGAGGGCATGATCGAGTTCGACATGGGGTTGGTCCGCTACTACCGCGAGCACCACGGGGTGAACACGTTCCTGCGTTCCACGAAGATCGATTCCATGGGCGGGCTGCCCAAACAGGCGTACTACGACGGCATCCACGAGATCGACGACACCGAGGCGCTGATCATCGAGACCGCGCTCCCGAGGGAGTGCCGCTACTGGCAGGCGCTCGTTGCCGACGACCGCTTCTGCACGGTGGACTGGGTGAACCGCCAGTCGAGCTTGAACGACGCCCAGGCCCACATCGACGGCGACGGCAGGTTCCGTGCGGTCATCTCGCGGCTCGACCCGGGAGTGCCCAACTGGCTCGACAAGGCCGACTATCCGTGGGGAGTCATCCAGATGCGTTGGAACCGGGCGAGCGACCACCCGGACCCCACGATCCGGAAGGTGCCCTTCGCCGACGTGCGCGAGCATCTGCCGGCGGACACACCGGTCGTCACCCCGGCCGAGCGCAGGGAGCAGCTCCGCCTCCGCCGCGAGGGCGCGCAGCTCCGGCGGATCTGGTAGCCCACCGGGGTGCGTCAGACGCCGAGCGAACCGAACGAGTCGTGGGCCGCCGCTGCCGCGCTGTGGCGGGCAGCCGCCGTCGAGGCCGGTCCGGAGCGATGACCGGGCTCACCTTCGGCGTCGTCCCGGGCGGGGCCCTCGACCCCGCTCGGCTGGAGCGCCTCGAGGAGTTGCCGGTCGACACCGTGTGGATGGGCGGCCACGTGGCGTCGCCGAACCCCAGCCCCGAGGCGATGATGGCGCTGGCCGTCCTGGCCGCCCGCACGGAGCGCGTACGGGTGGGTACCTCGATCCTGTTGCTACCGCTCTACCCGCCGGCGATCGTCGCCAAGCAGATCGCCGATCTGGACAACCTGACGGGGGGTCGGGTCACGCTCGGCGTGGGGGTCGGCGGCGAGTACCCGGGGGAGTTCCGCGCCTGTCAGGTTCCCATCGAGGAGCGGGGGCCGCGCACCGACGAGGCGATCCCGCTGCTCCGTCGCCTCTGGAGTGGCGCACCGGTCACCCACGAGGGCCGCTTCTACGCGATGGACGACGTGCGCGTGCATCCCGCGCCTGCGCAATCCGGCGGACCGCCGATCGTCGTCGCGGGTCGCCGGCCGCCGGCGATGCGCCGCGCCGCGCGGCTGGGCGACGGCTGGATGCCGTACCTGTACTCGCCCCGCCGCTACGCGGACTCCGTGGCTGTCATCCGCGAGCACGCGGCCCGTGCGGGACGCTCGCTCGAGGGCTTCGACTGGTGCGCGTTCGTGTTCGTCGGGCTCGATCCCGACGGCGACCGCGCCCGGGACGACACCGCGCGGTTCCTCGGGGGCACGTACCGCCAGGACTTCCGGGCGATGGTCGACCACGTCGCGGCCGCCGGCGACGTGGACGACGTCACGACGTCACTGCAGCAGTTCGTGGACGCGGGGGCGCGACATCTGATCTTCGCTCCCGCATCACCCGACCCGGAGGCGACGCTCGGGCGGCTGTTCGACGACGTCGTACCCCGCCTCCGAGCGGCCACATGAGCGGGGCCCGGACACGGTGCCCGTCGATCGTCGACGGCCTCGGCTACGCGTCGGCGAGCTGCTTGGCGAACCCGGCGTTCTCGAACGTCGCGCGGATCTGCGCCTTGGCGGCCTCCGGCAGGATCCCCTGGGGCGGCCGCGAGTGCGGGTAGTCGCCGACGGGGAGCCCGATGACGGAGGCCGCGTACCGGAACGCCTCGCCCCAGTGGGTGAAGTAGTCGGGCCGACCGGGGTAGCGCGTGAACCACCCGCCGACCTCCTCGCTGATCCGATCGAGGCCGGTCTCCTCGCGTACGCGATGGCTTCGGCGAGTCGACCGTCCCACACGAGGGTCCAGTAGCCGGTGAGGATCCGTCGCCCGGGCGTCTCGTGGAGGTAGCCCGAGGTGCCGAGCTGTGCCGGTCCGACGATCCCCTGCTGCAACCATCCCGCCTTGTACACGATGGTGTCGCACTCCCAGATGACGAGCTCGGGCGCGAGCGTGTGGGTGGCTTTGCTGCGCCAGGCCTCCAGGGTGCCTTCCTTGGTGGCGCAGACGGCGGGTACCTCGTTCGCGATGTGCGCCGACTCCTCCGGCGAGAGGACGTAACCGGAGGATGCCGAGTTGAACATGCCGAGCGCGATGTCGGTGCGGTCGGCCACGTACCGGAAGAAGCGGAGCACGCCCTCTCCGGCGTGCACCTCCATGGGTGGCGTCTGCAGGTAGCAGATGTCGGCTCCGTGGGCTTCGGCGTGCTGGGTGAGCTCGACGCAGTCCTTCGCCGACGTGGCACTGGTGCAGGCCTGGATCACCGTGTCGGGTGCGATGGCGCGTGCCTCCTCCACCGCGACCTCGAGCAGCCGCTTGCGTTCGTCGATGGTGAGCGACCACCACTCGGCGATCCCGCTCGTGAGCCACAGCATGGCGTGTCCGAGGTCGCCGACGCAGTACCGGACGAGTGCCCGGTAGGCGTCGAAGTCGATGTCGTCGCCGTCGGTGCCGCTGAACGGCGTGTACAGCGAGTTGCCGATTCCATGGAGGCCGCCGGAGGCGGCCCACTCCTTCGCATCACGTGCAGCAGGCATGAATGCTCCTTCTCAGTTGGGTACCCGGCTGAACGCAGCGAGCACGAGATCGACCACGGGCTCGATATCCGCCGGGTGCACTGGTGACTGGGCGACGACGCGTCGGTAGATGAAGGGCGCCCGCACGACGTCGATGAAGAGTCCGATGTCGAGATCGGGGGGCAGCTCACCGCGTGCGATGCCGCGCCGGACCACATGCTCGAAGCTGGCTCGCGCTCTCGCCATCGTCTCCTCGTGGAGCGCCGCCAGCTCGGGGTCGCGGGCGGCGGCGTCGATGAACGAGGCGAACACGCGGCCGATGTCGGGCCGGTTGAAGAACTCGACGACGTGCCACAGCAACACCGTGAGGTCTTCGCGCAGCGAGTCACCTTCCGTCTCGACGTACGGTCCTTCCAGCGACGAGAGCGCGGCGTGGATGAGCCTCGCGCGTGAGCCCCAATGGCGGTAGATCGTCGCCTTGCTGACTCCGGCGCGCGCCGCCACGGTGTCGATCGTCGCGCCCGCGACCCCGTGCTCCGCGATGACGCGGATCGTCGCATCGAGGATGTCGGCGTCGTCGTGGCGGGCTCGCGGAGACACGACTTCAGTCCTTCCGGAGCTCACCCGGCGCCCGGGACAGGGGCATCGAGGTCACTCGCCGATCGGTTGGTGCAGTGGCCCCGCGGCTCGCATCTCCTCGAAGTCGAGCTCCGGCAGCGCTTGGTGGCAGAGCGCGCCGCCGTCGATCGTCAACTCGATCCCGGTGACGTACTTCGACTCGTCCGACGCCAGGTACACGACGCCGGCGGCGATGTCGGCCGGCTCGCCGAAGCGCGGGACCATCACGTTCTTCTCGAACGCGGCTCGCATCTTCGGGTTGGCGAGGATCGCGGTCATCTGGGGCGTGCCGGTGAAGATGAACCCGACGATGATGGCGTTGGCCCGGATGTCGTCCTTGCCGTAGTCGACCGCCATCTGGCGGGTGATCGCGTTGATCGCGCCCTTCGACGCGTGGTAGGCGGGACGGTGCGGAAGCGCCGACTTCGACGAGCTCGCCGAGATGTTCACGATCGAACCGCTGCCTGCCGCGCGCATCGCCGGGATGGCGTACTTGCATGCCCAGACCGATCCCATCAGCGCGACCGTGATGATGCTGGCGAACGTGTCGTTGTCGGTCTCGTCGACGTGGCTGTCCTTGCCGCTCCCGACGTCCTCCGACGCGATGGCGTTGTTCACGAGCGTGGTCAGGCTGCCGTAGCGCTCGACGGTCGTCCCGACGGCCCCGGCCACATCGTCCTCGACGCTGTTGTCGGCACGGATGTACATCGCGCGGCCACCGGCGTCGTTGACCCCGGCCTCCACGGCCCGGCCGTGGTCCTCGGACCGGCCGGTGAACGCGACCGCGGCGCCTTCGGCCGCCAGCATCTCGACGATCCCTTGGCCGATCCCCCGGGTGCCGCCGGTGACGAGCGCGACCTTGCCGTCGAGCCTCATGGTCGAGCTCCCCCTCGTGTGGCCGCTTGACGCACCGATGAAACGGAACGGTAAAGTTTCACTTTAGGATCGTCGGCACGGGACCGCAACCGCCGACGCGTGGGGGAGAGGACAACTGATGATCCGACTGGCGCAGCGCTTCGGCGCCCGAGTCGGCTCCGAGATCGTGCCGAGTCGCCGGGCACCCGGAGCTCGACCTCGTCGCCGTGCTGGTGGGCTCGCCCGACGAGGCCGGGAAGGATGCGGGGGGCGATGGCGATGACGGAGCCCGCGAGCCTCGGCGCCGACCGCGCCTTCGTCGACGGTGTCGTCGACACCTACGAGCGCGTGGCCGCCGTCCACCGCGGCGCACCGGTCACCCGACGCGACCACACCGTGGAGCTGACGCGCTACGACGACATCGTGGCGGTGACCAAGCGCCGGGACGTCCACTCCATGGACGCCGACACCGCGGTGGTCGTGTCGCTCGCGTTGGGTGCGGGCCGGCCGCTGATCCCGTTGATGCTCGATGGGGAGCAGCACACCAGGTACCGCAGGCTGCTCGACCCGCTGTTCGCCCCCAAGCAGGTCGCCCGGCTCGAACCGGTCGTCCGGAACCTCGCCGAGTCCCTGATCGACTCGTTCGCCGCCGAGGGGAAGGTCGACATCTTCGCGTCGTTCTGCGAGCCGCTCCCCAGCCAGATCTTCCTGAGCCAGCTCGGCCTGCCGCTCGACGACGTGCCGTTCCTGCTCTGGGTGAAGGACGGCATCATCCGGCCGACCGACGAGGAGCACCAGAAGGCGGCGGGGCCCAAGCTCATCGAGTACCTCGACGCCGAGCTCGACCGGCGCGAGGCGAGCGGTGAACCACAGGACGACCTGATCGGCGGGTTCCTCACCGCCGAAGTGGACGGGCACCACCTCACGCACGAAGACGTCATCGACATCACGTTCCTGCTGGTGCTCGCCGGTCTCGACACGGTCACGGCGTCGTTGTCGTGCATGGTCGACTGGCTGGCGCGCCATCCGGTTGAACGTGACCGGCTCGTGGCCGATCCCTCGCTCCTCCCGGCGGCGATCGAAGAGCTGATGCGGGTGCACACGCCGGTGGTCGCGGGCAGCCGTCACGCCACCGCCGACTTCGAGATCGGCGGCGTCGAGGTGAAGGCCGGTGACGAGCTCCGGGTCGTGTGGGCCGCTGCCGACATGGATCCCGACATGTTCCCGGAACCGGCCACAGTCGATCTCGCCCGACCGAGCAACCGCCACATCGCCTTTGCCAGCGGCTTCCACCGGTGCCTCGGTTCCCACCTGGCGCGACTGGAGCTGCGCGTGGCGCTGGAGATGCTCCACCGTCGCATCCCGGACTACCGGCCCGACCCGGACGCAGCGCCCGGCTACCTGAACACCGCCGCGGTTCGTTGCGTCGATCCGCTGCCGCTCGTGTTCAGCACGACACGCGGTGGTCCGAGTCGGCGGTGAGCCGTACACGCGCCCGGCGCTCGCGTCGCTCGGCATCCAAGACGAGATCGGCTCCGGTCCGGCGACCGCCCGCGATCAGGTGGCAGGTCCGGTCGCGGTGAAGCGGATGTGGATGCGGTCGTAGGCGCGCGCGAACGTCGCCGGCATGATCTTGGGCTCGTCGGGGTCGACGAGATCCCAATCGGGCATGCGTCGCAGCAGCTCTTCGAACATCACGCGGATCTCGAGCCGGGCCAGCCACGCACCGAGGCAGAAGTGGGTACCGAACCCGAACGCGACGTGGCGGTTGTCGGGGCGCCGGACGTCGAGACGCTCGGGATCGGCGAACACCCGCGGGTCGCGGTTCGCCGCCGCGTACAGCAGGAGCAGCTCGTCGCCCCCGCTGAGGTGCTGGCCGTGGAGCTCGGTGTCGACGGTGGCCGTGCGTCGCATGTTGAGGACGGGCGACACCCACCGGATGAACTCCTCGACCGCGGTCGTCGCGAGCAGGTCCGGTCGGTCGAGGAGCACCTGACGCTGCGCGGGCTGCAACGCCAGCTCGCGGATCATCGAGCCGATCACCGTGCGGGTCGTCTCGGCGCCGCCGTCGAGCAGGAGGATCGTCTCGTCGAGCACGTGCCCGTCGTCCCAACCCTCGGTGTGCGTCCAGAGCGAGATGAGGTCGTCGCGGGGAGTCGCGCGTCGAGCCTCGATCACCTCGGTCGTGACCGCGACGAAATCCTGGATGAGCTCCGGGATCCCCGGGGCGGAGACGTGCGGCGGGCCGTCCGGCGACGTCTGGCCGGCCAGGAGCATGATCTGCTCCGACCAGTGGCGGACACGCGGCCAGAGCTCACGCGGATAGCCCAGCAGGTCGCCGATCATGATCGCGGGCAGCCGGGAGGCGATGGCCTCGATGGCCTCGCACTCACCGAGCGGGGTGACCGCGTCGAGGATCTCGGTGACGAGCGCACGCACGCGGTCCTCGTGGTCGCGTACCGAGCGTGGGCTGAACCGACGCGCCACGAGGTTGCGCTGCCCCTGGTGCGCGGGGTCGTCCATGTTGATCATGGAACGATCGGCGCGCTGATCGAGGTGCGGCCGCGAGCCCAGGTGCGACGAGAACCGCACGGCGTCCTTCTCGACCAGCATCACGTCGTCGTACCGCGAGATCGCCCACAGCTGCTGCACGGGATCCCAGAAGACGGGCGCCTCGTCGCGCAGCCAGCGGTAGCTCTCCCACGGCTCGACGTAGAACTCGGGATCGAGGACGTTGACGCCTCGCTCGGGCGTGGCCGGTTCCATCAGCCGGCCCCCGTGAGCTGGTGGCAGCGGTCCACCTCGACCCGAGGGACCGGGCATTCGCGTCGCAAAACGGCGCAGGCCGCGTGGAACCGTTCCTCGTCGGCGTACGCCTCGGGCTCGGTGAACACACGAGCCGCGGCGTCGACAATCGGGTTCGATGTGGTCACGGCGTGCGCGCTCCTCTCGTCAACGTAGGACGCCATGGAGAAACGTTCCTGCGTACGTGCGTGCGATGTCGGCTCCCGAGAGCTCGCCGTCGAACCGGTACCAGCGTTGGGTCCAGTTCGCCATCCCGACGATCGCCTTGGTCAGCACGTGCGGCGGGCCGGCGACGACGAAGTCGCCGTGCTCGATGCCCTCCTCGATGATCGACGTGACCGAGCGGTCGTAGCGTCGGCTGAGCTCGTTCATCTCTCGTGCCCAGGGGTCGTCGGGATCCTCGGCGATCCGGTTCACGTCTTCCTGGAGAAAGATGAACATGTACGGGTAGTCCGTGTGGAGATAGGACTCGAAGAGGTCGCGCACGATCTGGCCGATCTTCTCCGAGGGTGCACCGTTGCCGGCGGCGACCCGCTCCGCGGCCTCGACGTTGCGGACCACCGCCGAGTTCGTCGCGTACGCGGAAGAGATCCTGCTTGCTCTCGAAGTAGTAGTACAGCGACGCCCGGTCGACACCGATCGCCTCGGCGATGTCCTTGAACGAGGTCGCTCGATAGCCCTTGGCGAGGAACACCTTGGCGGCGGCGGCGATGATCACCGCGCGACGCGCCTCGTACGCGGGAGCCGCGTCGGCCCGGGCGTTGAGTCGGCGCCGTCCGAGGCTGGTCGTCGGTGGGCTCGTCATCGGCGCAGGTGGGCCAGCGCGTCGACGTCGGCCGGGGTGATCGGCCGGAGCGGCTCCCCTCTCGCCGATCGCCACCAGACGCCCGGCGCGGTCCAGCCGTCGCGGCGCAGCCGCGTCTTGTCGATCTTCATGCTGGCGAGCTTGGGGAGCTCGCGCTCGATCCGTACGAAGCGGGGCACCCACTTCGATCCGAGATCGCGCTGGGTGACGACGAAGGCGTCGAACTTCTCGACGTCGAATCCCTCGACGTCGTCGACTTCGATCGCGACCATGACCCGGTCTCCGACGGGGTCATCGGGAACGGCGTAGACCGCGGCCGAGCGCACCTCGGGGTGCCGCAGCACGATGCGCTCGACCGGCGCGGCTGCGAAGTTCTCGCCGTCGACTCTCAGCCAATCGTTGGAGCGTCCCGCGAAGTAGAACCAGCCGTCGTCGTCGCGGTACGCGAGGTCACCCGACCAGTAGACGCCGCCGCGCACTTTGGACGCGCGCGCCTCCTCGTTGCGGTAGTAGCCCTCGAAGCCGTCTCCCGGCGCGGTGTTGACCATCTCGCCCACCGCGTGCTCGGTGTTCACGAGTCGATTGTCGGCGTCGAAGCGAGCCCGCGGGCACTCCTGGCCGGTGTCGGGGTCGTACACCGCGATGGTGTCGTCCAGCGCGCGGCCGAGCGCGCCCGCCGGCATCGAGGGGTCGCGGCGGATCACGATGAGCCCTTCGGTGGATCCGTAGCTGTCGCGGACGTCGCAGCCGAAGCGGGCGGCGAACTCCCGGATGTCGGACTCGGATGCCTCGTTGCCGAACGCGAGCTGCAGCGGCGAGTCGGCGTCGTCCGGCGAAGGCGGTACCGCGAGGATGTAGTTGAGGACCTTCCCGGTGTACGCCATCATCGTGGCGCCGATGCGGCGGATGTCCGCCATCGTGCGGGACGCGGAGAATCTCGTGCGCGTCGCGAACGGCACCGACGCCTGCAGCGCGCCGGCCAAGCCGGTGAACAGCGAGCTGCTGTGGAAGAACGGCAGCGATGCGTACACCGCGGTGCCCGGGCCCAGCTGCGCGACGTCGGCGACGTGCCTGCCCGTACGGGCGAAGCGGCCCTGGGTGCAGCGCACCGCCTTGGGGAACCCGGTCGAGCCCGACGTGAAGATCAGGAGGTAGAGGTCGTCTTCGGCGGCAGGTTCCCGTGGGCGATCACCGTCGTCGTGACCGAGCAGCTCGGCGTAGGCGCGGGTGCCGGTCTCGAACACGTGCGCGCGGTCGACCTCGCTGGGCGCGTCGGCGAGGATGCCGGCGTAGGTGTCCGACGTGACGAGCACCTGGCAGTCGCAGTGGTCGATCAAGCGTGTCAGCTCCGCGCCCCGGTACGTGGCGTTGATGCCGACGACGACCGATCGACTCACCGCGGCCGCACCGAGCCAGAACAGGTACTCCGGCGTGTTGTCGAGCAGCACCCCGATGTGCGGAGGTCGGGCCGGATCGCGAACGCGCTCCCACAGCGCGGCGCGCCGGAGCGATGCTGCCGCGAGCTCCCGAAAGGTGAACGAGCAGTCCTCGAAGTGCGCCGCGATGGCGTCGCTCTCGGCATTGCGCAGGAACAGCTCGGCGGCGGTCGTCACGGCACGGTGACGCCCAGCAGCTCGAGTGCGTTGGTGCGACCGATCCGGCGAACCGTGTCGGCATCCGCCCACCCGAGCGACCCGGTCACGAAGTCGATCGGCTCCACGACGCCTTCCGCGTGCGGCCAGTCGGACCCCAGGAGCAGCCGTTCGACGGGGACGTCGCGGGTGACGGCCTCGACGTCGTCCTCCCAGAACGGCGTCGTCCAGAGGTGGTCGAGGAGCGTGTCGATCGGGTCCTGGGTGAAGTATCGGGGGGCGCGGTTGGCCGCGGCCTCGAGGCGGTGGAGGAGGGGTGGGATCCAGCTGGCGCCGTTCTCCACGCTCGCCATCCGGAGCGCGGGGAAGCGCTCGAAGAGCAGCTGACAGGCGGCCGCCGCGTAGAAGTCGCTCACGGCCCGTCCCTTGCTGACGACACCGCGCAGGGGGCTCCGGAAGATCGAGCTCTCCTGACCGGGCTCCCACATGTTGACGACGACGTCGTATCCCTCGAGGCCGGCGTGGGTCGACACCACGGTTCCGCTCTCGGCGGCGAGCGCCCAGAAGCCGTCGTACACCGCATCGAAGGGGGAGCGGTACCCACCTGGCACCGGTACGGGCGCGTTCCGGATGTTCACGACGAGCGCGCCTCGTTCGAGGAGGCGCTGCAACTCCGCACGCGCCGCGCCCGGGTCGAGCATGGGCACGTAGGGCACCGCGAAGACGCGGTCCCGGTAGCGGAATCCCCAGTCTTCTTCGAGCCAGCGGTTGAAGGCGGAGAACGATTCGCCCGCGGCCTCCGGATCGTCCTTCAGCGCCTCTTCGATCCCGACGCCCAGGGTCGGGAAGAGCAGCGTGGCGGCGACGCCCTGTTCGTCCATTGCCGCGAGGCGCGCGTCGCGGTCGCGGTACGCGGGACGGATCGGCTCGAGCTCGCCGAACGCGTCGCGCAGCTCCAGACGATCGGGATTGTCCCGGTACCAGTCGTAGAGGGCGCCGGGGCGCGACACCGGGTCGAACGTCGGATTCGCGATGTAGGTGTTCAGCTTGCCGCCGACGAGCAGACGCATGCGACCCTTCGACTCCACCCACTGCACTCCACGCGCGAGCCGAGCCCACGCGGAGCGTGGCGCGTGAACGCGTCGAGCGGCTCGTAGTAGTGGCTGTCGAAGTCGAAGAGCGCGAACTCGATGGTCATGTGGGTCCTCGCCCTCGCGGAGCCTCGGGTGCGCCGGCCACCGCCGCATTCTGCGGGCCGCGGGGCCCGCCGTCAACACCGGTGTTGATCGGACCGGTGGCGGCCCGAGGGAACGGGCGCGCTGCTCGGACCCGGTACAGTCCGCGGTCATGGACACCGGCGTGACGATCGTGACGGGGGCGGCGAGTGGGATGGGCCTGGCGACGGCCCGTCGCCTGCTCCGCCCCCGCGAGACCATGCTCCTCGTCGATCTCGACGCGGCGAAGCTCGACGCGGTGCGCGCCGACCTGGCCGAGTACGCGGCCGGGCCCGAGTGGGTGCAGACGGCGGTCGCCGACGTCACCGACACCGACGCGATGGCCCGCCTGGCCGAGACGGTCCGTGGCCTCGGGCCGTTCCGCACCCTCGCGCACGCGGCCGGCATCTCGCCGACGATGGGCGAGTGGTGGCCGATGATCCACGTCGACCTCGTCGGCACCGCGCGCATCCTGCAGGCGCTGTTGCCGCTCGCGGAGGCGGGCACGGTCGCGGTGTGCTGGGCGTCGAACAGCGCGCACATGGGCGCGACCCCGGCCGGCGATCCCGTGCTCGACGCTATCCTCGACGATCCGCTCGCACCCGATCTCCACGCCCGTCTCGAGGGCGCGCTCGCGGGCCGGTGGGACACCCCGGCCGGGAGCGGCGAGGCCTACGGCTGGGCGAAGCGCGGCGTGATCCGCCTCGCGCGTCGCGAGGCGAGCGCGTGGGGCGCACGCGGTGGCCGGCTCTTGTCGATCTCCCCGGGCATCATCAACACACCCATGTCGCGCCAGGAGCTCGAGAAACAGCCGATGATGCAGGTCATGCTCGACAACACGCCGGTCCCCCGCATGGGCGCGCCGAGCGAGGTGGCGGACCTGGTCGCGTTCCTCGTGTCCGACACCGCGGGCTACCTCACCGGCACCGACATCCTCATCGACGGCGGCGTGAGCGCGACCATCGAGGGCATGCTCAACCCCTCGTGACGGACGGCGGCCCCCAGCCGCCGAGCAACGAGAGCCCCTCACCGGGACGCCGCTCCCGTGGAGCCCGTTCAGGTGAAGACGGGGAGCCGTTCCCAGCCCCGCACGCTGCTGGTGTGCGCCTGCTCGGCGTTCGCCCAGTCGACGTCCCACTCCGGGAAGCGGGCCAGCACCTCGTCGAGGGCCACGCGCCCTTCGAGGCGCGCGAGGGCGGCACCGAGGCAGAAGTGGATGCCGTAGCCGAACGACAGGTGGTGGTCGATCTCGCGGTGGATGTCGAAGCGGTCGGGGTCGGGGAAGTGGCGCTCGTCCCGGTTGCCCGCCGCGGTCAGCAGCACCATCACGTTGCCGGCGGCGATCGGTCTGGCCGTGGTGCTCGACGTCCTTCGTGATGTACCGCGCCTGCACCGGTGAGGGCGCCTCGTAGCGCAGGAGCTCCTCGATCGCCGAGGGCACCAGGCTCGGGTCCTCGACGATCATCCGACGCTGGTCCGGGTTCTCGGCGAGCACCTTGCCGGTCCAGCCGATGAGCCGCGGTCGTGGTCTCGTTGCCCGCGGCCGCGAGCAGTCCGACGTAGGCGAGGATCTCCTGGCGGGTGAGCGTGCGCGTGACCCCGGTGTGGTCCTCGTACTCGGCGTTGAGGAGCTCGGTCATGAGGTCGTCCGACGGGTGGTCGGCGCGCCAGTCGATGTACTCGGCGAACGCGTCGCCGCCGGTGACCGAGGCGACCTGGTCGGCATCGGGCGGTGCACCCTCCTTGAGCCGCATGCCCTCGTCGATCTGGTCGCGGATGGCCTCCTGGTCGGTCTCGGGGATCCCGAGCAGCATGCCGATCGTGCGCATCGGCATCTGGGCGCCGAGGTCCCGGATGAAGTCGAACCCGCCGCTGCCGACGAGCGGGTCGAGGCTGCGCGCGCAGAACTCCCGTACCTTGGGCTCCAGGTCGGCGATGCGCCGGGGCGTGAACACCCGCGACAGCAGCGACCGGTGCACGTCGTGCGCGGGCGGGTCCTCGAAGAGGATCGTGCCGGGTGGGATCTCGATTTCGTTCTTGATCATCTCGAGCACGGAGCCCTTGCCCGAGATGTACGTGCGCCAGTCGACCGAGCAGCGCTCGACGTCGTCGAAGCGGCTCACCGCGTAGAAGTCGTACTGCTCGTTGTAGTAGAGCGGCACTTCGTCCCGCATCCGCTTCCACACCGGATACGGGTCGACGTCGATGTCGAAGTCGTACGGGTCGTAGTAGATGTCGGTGACGGTCACGGGTCTCCTATGCGCCGATGCCGTAGAGCGCGATGGCGCTCTCGCTGGTGATCGCTTGCTTCTCCTCGAAGGTCAGGCCGTCGAGCGCCTCCGCCAGCTCCTCGGTGACCCCGGGGAACTTGGCGTCGGGGTGCGGGTAGTCCGACGCCCAGATGATGCGCTCGGCTCCGACGAGCGGTGACCGCGCGGTGAAGGCGAGCATCGACTCGTCCGGGTCGAAGCTGATCCAGCACTGGCGCTTCATGTACTCCGACGGCAACATGCTGAGATCCTCCACCTCCCACTGGAACTTGCGGCAGTGGTGGTCGAGGCGCTCGAGCCACGGGACGAGCCAACCGCCGTTGGCCTCCAGGAAGATGAACTTGGCATCGGGGAACCGCTCGCACACCCCGCCCGCCGTCAGGTAGGCGATCGAGCTCATCACGTCGACCGGGTTGGCGATGGCCTGGGTGAACAGCACCGACGCCTGCAGCGACGGGTCGCTGCCCTGCTGCTCCTCCAGCGACGCGAGGTCCTCGGGGTCGAAGTCGTCGACGTAGCGACCGTCGGCGTGACGCGGGCGGCCCAACCGCAGGCCCACGCACGCGCCGGGCAGGTCGGCGGCGAGGAACGGGTGCAGCGCGATCGGCAGCCCGGTGTCGGCGGAGGCCTGCCAGACCGGGTCGTAGACCGGGTCGTTGAAGGGCCGCCAGTCGACCGACGGGTTCGGCCGCATGAACACCGACACCATGCCCGGCAGCTCCGCGACGCGGCGGATCTCGGCCGCGACCCGTTCCACGTCGTCGGCCTCGTGCATCGGGGGCACCGCGCCGGCGCCGAACAGGCGGCCTTCACCTTCGAGCGTGTGGTCGGAGCACCAGTCGTTGTACGCGCGTGCCTGCGCTTCGGCGAAGTCGACGTCTCGCATGCTCTGGAGGCCGAGCAGCATCGTGGGGTACAGCACCGCGAGGTCGATGCCGTCCTGGTCCATGTCCTGCAGGCGAGCCTTGGCGTTCCACGCCGCAGGCCGCACCTCGGTGTAGCGCAGCTCGCCGCGGAAGGACTTGGCGCGGTCCTCGTCGCTCATCCCGGCGGTGCCGGCGGCGGCCATGTAGTTCGCAGGGATGCGCATGTTGTCGTACTGCAACCACTCCGTACCCTGCTCGTCGGTCTCGACGTGCCAGATGCGATCCCGGTACTGCGCGGGCGCGTAGTCGGGCATCGCGGTCGGGTGTTCGAGGATGTGGCCGTCGGAGTCGATGTACCGGAGACCTGCTTCGGCGGTTGTCATGGCGTACCCCCAAGATCGTCGGCGTCGGAGCCACGCGCGACGTTACCGGGATGCGGTCGTCACCACCACCGTCCCGTGCATGCCATACTGGTAGTGGCCGGGGAGGTGGCAGGCGAACTCCACCGGCCCCGGCGTGTGGAAGCTGTAGGTCGTGGCGGCGCGCGCGCCGGCGGGTACCGAGACCTCGCCGGGCACGGGCGGGTGGGACGCCTCGTGGCCGTTGGCGTGGCGCGCGTGCACCTCGGGCCCGCCGACGATGAACTCGTGACCGATCGGGTCGTGGTTCACGAGCACGAAGCGAACGTCGGTGTGCGGCCGCACGTGGATCACCTCGGGCCGGAAGCGGCTGTGCTCCACGTCGACGGTGACCGTCACCGCACCCGGGCCGAGCACCCGGCCACCGGCGGGCGACGGGCCTGCACCCGCGCGGTCGACGGCGATCGCGCCCCCGAGGACCAGCCCGACGACGGTCGCGGCGACGACTGCGGTGAGCCGGTGCAGGCGGAGCGCACGCGTCACGCCGACCGCCGGCGGTGCAGCAGCCGCCCCGTGGCGATCATGGCGAGGGGTGCGCCCACCGCCACGAGGTACCACCACACGGGGAGCGCTTCGCCGCCGCCGACGGTGTAGCCGGCAAGGCGGGCCGACGGCAGCGTGCCGGCGTGGGTGGAGATCGCGAGGTCGTGACGGAGCGCGCCGGCCGGGGTCTCGACCTGCAGGTAGGTCAGCCACATCGCGTCGGGCACCCAGCCCATGCCCTGGTCGGATCGCAGGTCGGCCAGGAGGCCGGTCGACGCGGCGACGCTCCGGGCGACCCGTACGCCGGTGTCGCCGGTGAGCAGCGTGGGGCGCTCGTCGGTGAGGAGGAAGACGTCGGCGTCGACCACCCGCGTCTCGCCGAGGCCCAGGGCGAGGATCCGGAGGGGCACCCACGGCTCGTCGGTGGGGACGGTCAGCATGATCGGCGTGCCGTCACCCGAGTGCTGGCCCAGCTGCTGCGCGCGCGTCGCGTCGAAACGGGCGGCCATGAACACCTTGCTGCGTTGCGAGTAGAAGTCGAGCACCTCGGGCGTATCGGGCGTGAGGAGGAAGCCGTGGTCGGTGGCCCAGCGCCCCACCGCGTCACCGCCGCCGCGGAGGATGGTGATGTCGAGGGCGTCGATCGTGGTCTGGTACAGCACTTGGGCGCCGGCGGCGCCGAACGACGCCTCCGAGCGCAGCGCCAGGTCGGGGGCCGGCGGCCGGATCTCGCGCTCGAGGCGTTGGAGCGTCCAGTCGCCGCCGCGCTCGACCTTCGTGGGCACGGCGGGAAGGGGGACGATCGACCCGACCTCCTCCCCGTCCCCGGCGAACTCGAAGCTGGTGACGTAGCGCTCGACGCCGTCGTGGTAGGCGGCGAGCGTGGTGGTGCGGGTGAGCTGGATGGTGCCGTTCTCGCCCACGAGCCCGCCGCAGGCGATCGCGGGCGCAGCCGCGACCGTGACCAACGTGCACGTGAGCATGACGATGAGCGCGAGCCGTCGCATGGTGCCCCTCCCTCGGACCCGGGCCGGGTCGTTCGGGAAGGTCAGACGAATGGGGCACCCGCCTGGTTCCCGCGCGCTCGGATACGTTGCCGGGGTGCCCGAGCTCCACGCCCGCGTCGACGACGCAATCCTCGATGCCCTGCACGAGCAGGCGCGCAGCAGCGGCGCGCCGGTCGACCATCTGGTGAACCGCGCCCTGGCCGAGTACCTCGGCGTCGAGCACCACACGCTCTACCAGGTGTCGACCGCGGGCGCGTTGGTGGAGGGCGTCTACCAGGGCGCGGTGTCGGTCGCCACCATCCGCGAGCACGGCGACTTCGGACTGGGCACCTTCGAGGACCTCGACGGCGAGATGGTGGTGCTCGACGGGCACGTGTACCGGGTGGCGTCCGATGGCTCGGTCCACGACGTCGACGACAGCGCGGCCACGCCGTTCGCGGTGGTGACGCGGTTCACTCCTGGGCCGGCGGTGGAGCTCGGCGAGATCGACGGCTTCACCGCGCTCGCCGACGCGCTCGACGCGAGGCGTGAGTCGAGCAACGTGTTCTTCGCGGTACGGGTCGAGGGACGGTTCGACGCGGTGCACGTCCGGGCCGCGTGCAGGACCGCGCCCGGTGTGCCACTGGTGGTCGCCACCGAGCACCAGGCCGAGTTCGAGCTCGGCGCGGTGACGGGCACGATCGTGGGGTTCTGGTCACCGCCGTACGCGTCGGGCGTCGAAGTCGCCGGGTACCACCTCCACTTCCTCAGCGCGGATCACACCGCCGGCGGCCACGTGCTCTCGTGCCGGGGCTCCGGGCTGCGCGCCGAGCTGCAGGAGGAAGGCGAGATCCACCTGGCGCTCCCCGACACCGCGGCGTTCCGGCGCGCCGACCTCGAGCACGATCCCACCGCCGACCTCGACCGAGCGGAGCACTAGATGACCGGCACGGACCAGATCCGCCACCGCCACGTGGACACCAACGGGATCCGCATGCACGTCGCCGAGGCCGGGCCCGCCGACGGCCCTGCGGTGGTGCTCTGCCACGGTTTCCCCGAGTGCTGGTACTCGTGGCGCCACCAGCTCGTGTCCCTGGGCGACCGCGGGTACCACGCGATCGCCCCCGACCAGCGCGGCTACGGCACGACCGATATGCCCGCGGCGGTGGAGGACTACACGCAACTCCACCTCGTCGGGGACATCGTGGGGCTCCTCGACGCGCTCGGGATCGAGACCGCGGCGGTGGTCGGTCACGACTGGGGCGGGCCGGTGGCGTGGCACTGCGCGCTGCTGCGACCCGACCGCTTCCGCGCCGTTGCCGCGCTCAGTGTCCACTTCTCCGGCGTCGCGCCGGTGGCCACCCCGCGCGTGAAGACCACCGACGCGATGCGCGGCTTCCTCGGCGACGGCTTCCTCTACATCCTCTACTTCCAGGAGCCCGGCGTCGCCGAGCGCGAGCTCGACGCCGACATCCGGCGGACCCTCGGCTCGGTGCTCTACGGGTTGTCGGGCGACCTGCCCCGCGACCAGTACCGCTTCTTCGACCCGGCCGCCCGTTCGCTGTCGGACGTGGTCAACGAGTTACCGGGACCGCTCGACTGGTTGTCGGACGCGGATCTCGACGTGTTCGTCGAATCGTTCTCCCACCACGGCACGTTCTTCGGCGGGATCAACTGGTACCGCAACCTGGACCGCAACCAGATGCTCCTCGCGCCGTTCGCCGGTGTGCAGGTCCGTCAACCGGCGTTGTTCATCGGCGCCGAGCTCGACTCGATCTTCGGCCAGACCGAGGACGCGGTCCTGGCGACGCGCTCGGCGGTGCCCAACCTGCGCGATCCGATCTGGGTCGCCGGGTCCGGGCACTGGATCCAGCAGGAGGAGCCGGAGATCGTCAACGCGGCGTTGCTGGAGTTCCTCGGCTCACTGCCGGCGTAGGGAGCTGCAGGAGCCCGACCGCATCGGTGGTGGTGGCGAGCGGGCGCCCCACCGACTCGACGAGCGCCACCGCCTCGCGGACGAGCTCGACGTTGGTCGGCGTGCGGGCAGGATCGAAGTGCTCCTCGAGGCCGACGTGTAGGTGCCCGCCGCGCTCGAGCGCGAGCCGGGCCAGCGGCGTCGCCATGAGGTCCCCGCCCCACACCGACACCGACCATGGCAGTCCGGTCCCCTCGAGCATGTCGAGGTAGGCGAGCAGGGCATTGCGCGTCGGAGGCAGGCCGAAGGTGACCCCCGGGCCGCGCGCCACATGCCCCATTCCCCGCCGAAGTAGAGCTTCACCATGGACCCGGTGGGGAGGCGACCGGCACGGTGGTAGGTGAGCACGCACTGCAGGAAGCCCGGTTCGTAGATCGCCAGTTGCGGGCCGAGGCCGTGGGCGGCGCAGATGTCGAACGACTGGCGGATGTCGCCGTAGGAGTTGGCGTAGACGCCGCCCTCGGGCAGGCCGTCGGTGCCGGGCGAGCCGAGGTTGGTCGAGCCCGGATCGACCGCGGCCATGGTGAGCGGCACCTGCTCCGCGATCATGCGCACGTGCTCGAGCTTCGCCGCCGGATCCGGCGCGACGCAGAGCGTCGGGTACCACAGCACGTCGGGCCGATCCGCGAGCAACGGCGCCCACGCGTCGAGGTAGGCACGCGCCGCGGGCTCCCCGCTCAGGCGGATGTCGTGGTTGTGCGCGTGGATGATCGTGGCGCCGGCGTCGAGCGCGGCCTCGGCGTCGGCCCGGATCTCAGCGGGGGTGAGCGGCACGTGCGGGTTGCGGTCCTTGGTGGTACCGCCGTTGATCGCGGCCTCGATGAGCACGGGTGCCGGGTCGGTCATGTCACCTCGCCGTGAGCCGGGCGAGGAGTTGCGGCGCGAGGGTCCGCGCCACCTCCTCGATCTCGTCGTCGGACCACACCGCCAACGGGATGTGTGGGTAGGGCACGGTCAGGAACTCGTAGTCGGCCATGCCGGAGACGCGGGCCATGGCCCGCGCGCTGCCCGCCATCGATTCGTGCACGATGGCCACGCTCGGGATGCCTTCCCATTCCAGTTCCACGGAGTCGCGCAAACTGCGCGCACTGCACGAGCCTCAGCCGCCGAACCCGGCCACCGCCACGCGTGATCTGGGAGATCAGCTTCTCCCAGTCCATCGGGTCGGGCGGCACCGAGACGCTCGGCTTGCGCACGAACACCAGATCGCGCGCGCCGCTGATCGCGGCGAGCTCCCGGTAGACGGCGTGCAGCACGTGGTCGCTCTCGCCCAAGCCGTTCGACACGATGCCGACGACGGCGCCGTCGAGCGACGCCGGCCGCGGCGCCGCGCGCTGCTCCGGCTCGGGGAGGGGTCCGCTGGTCGGGTCGAGACCGACGATGCTCATGTCGACGCTCCCGGTCGGCCGTCCCGGGGATCGCAGGCTCGGACGCGGCAGGTTCGGGGACGACCGGCTCGTGATGGCCCAGGCGAGGTGGGGGAACAGGACCCACGTCTCCGACATGCCGGGCCCGCCCGCGGCGACGATGAGGATGCCGTCGGGCCTGCCGATCCGCACCGGCCGTTCGCCCGCCTTCAGCCGGGGGAAGAGATAGGCGCGGGCGTCGTCCTTGGACCAGCCTTCGTCGACGAGGAAACGCCGGTGCTCGGGCCCCATCACCAGCATCACCGTGTTGTCGATGCCCAACCACTCGTCGGTGGCGACGCCCCGCGTGCGGATGTGGGCGGCGACGGAATCGAGCACCCCCTCGGGAGTGCGGCTGGTCAGGTCCAGCGCCGACGACATCGTCATCACCGAATGCACGGTCACCGCGCTCGTGCCGGCGGGCACGCCGCGCTCCACGCTCAGGGGCACCCACGGGCTGCCCTCCTCGTCTTCGCCGAAGCAGAACGAATAGCGCGCCGGCGTGGAGTAGGAGGCACGGTCGAGGAAGTTGGGGATGGCGCGGCACACGTTGCGGATCACCAGACGCAACGCGCGCCCGATGGTCGCGTTGGCCCGCCAGCCGGGGCCGAAGCACCCGGCCGTGCAGTTGACGTCGAGGCGGGTCCGGGCGGGTCCGTTGATCACGACCGCCTGCGCGGCACCCGAGAGCGTGCCGGTGACGCTGTGGCAATTGCCCTTCTCGTCGAGGTGCGCGCGGCACCGCGGCGACCACCACGGGCATGTAGTCGCTGCGACACCCGGCCATCACCGCGTTGATGGCGACGTGCTCGGCGGTGACCACGACGTCGCGGGTGGGCACCGCGCCGACCACGACATCGGGTGCGAGTCCGGCGACGGTCAGGAACTCCCCGACCAGCTCGGGTGTGGGCGGCACCACCGGCAGACCGTCGGTCCAGCCGCGCTCGTAGTAGTCGTCGAGCAACTCGGCGTAGTCGGGGTATTCGTGACGTGGCGCCTGCAGCGTGCTCACGCCCCGATACTCGCGCGCTTCAGGCGCTCCGCCGCGTGCTCGTCGGCGGGTTCGGGGTCGGCGACCCCGTCGACGAACGTGACCCGTCGGGTCCGGACCGCCGGCACCCGGGCGCCCGGCACCAGCACCCCCACCAGGTTCAGCGGATCGGTGGCATTGACCGTGATCCGCTCCCCGGTGGGGGGTTGCCGGCGGGCCTGTGCGAGCTGCTCGACCGCGGCGGGCAGGGCGTACTGCTCGCCGCTGAAGCCGGTGACGAAGCGACCGCCGCGCACCAGGCCGCGGTCCTCGAGGCGACGCAGCGCCCACTGCAGGTCACGCCACGGGAACCGCAGCGAATCGTGCACCGCGAGATCGCGGAACACGACGCCGAAGCGGTGGAGGAGCAGCTCGGCCACCGCTTCGGCGAGGTCGTCCGCGGTCGGGACCGGTGGTCGCGGCAGGATCGATCGCGGGGACGAGCGACCAGCGACCCGCGGCGGCGGCCACCGGCCGCGCCCCCGCGCCAGGCGGGAGAACCGGCGGGCCTCGCCCCCGCGGGTGCCGTGCGTCACCCGGGCGCGGATCGAGCCGAAGCCGTCGGACATGATCAGGCCGCGGGCGACGCCGTCCCACAGCGCGCGCTCGACGTCTTCGGGAAGGCGGTTCGTCGCGTCGCCGAGCTCGGTTGCGAAGCACGCGCCCCGGTCGCGCAGGACCTCGAGGATCTCGGCGGTGCCGCCGACGACCGGTTCGGCGGGTTTGGTGTCCATCCGTGCCGCGGGCAGCAGCCACGGGAGGTCGGCGCGGGCGACCACCGAGATGGGCGTGGCCTTCGACGGCGCCACCGCGGGCGCGTCGGCGTCGCGCGCCGGTGGCGAGAGGCGCAACCAGGCGACCTCGCCGTCGTGGCAGAGGCGGTCGAGCCACGCCGGTTCGTACCGGCGCAGCCGCGACGTGAGGAGATCGGGCTCCCACGCGACCGCGGCGGCGTCGAAGCCCTGCAGCTGCTCGACGACGGTGAGGAGCCCGGCCTCGCCGGTGAGCTGGGTGCCGGGCGCCACGTGCTGCCAGCGCAGGAGGAAGCGCATGAAGTCCTGGGCCGTCGCGGGTTCGACCCCGCCCCGGCGCGTGCGCCGCGAGTACGAGTGCATCCGTGCCAGCAACCGGCGCGACACCCACTCGACGTCGTCCGCCTCCCCGGTGTAGTGGCCCTGGAGCACGAACCCGCTCTGCTCGAGGTACGCGAGCCCGGCGAGCACGCGGCTCTCGGTGAGGGTGGTGGCCGCCGCGAGCACGGCCACGCGGGTGATCCCCGCGATCTCCAGGTGGCCCCGGAGCAGCGAGGCGATCGCGTCTTCGTCGTCGGCGAAGGCCAGGGTCGCGTCGGCGGTGCGCTCGGTCGTGCACCAGAGCCGGTGCTCACCGCGCTCCAGGACCGTGGCGCGGCCCCTCCTGACCAGCTCGTCGAACGGCGCCCGCCACTCGGGACGCGCGCGCGCGACCACCATCGACGACAGGAGGTCGTGGAGATCGTCGGCGCTGACGGGCTCCGGGGTGATCTCGGCGTGCACCTGCGCGATCGATGTCCGGGTCGAGCGCGCCGATCGACGCGAGATCGACTGCGAGACCGCGCCGGAGGGTGACCGCGTTGGTGCGGCGGTTCTGGAGCTCCTCGTCGTCGAGGAACGCGTAGGGACGCGCGGTGAGGATCTCGTGCGCCAGCACCGACGGCTCGGTGGTGTCGGCGAAGTGCACCGTGACCGTGCCGGACTCCATGCGTTCGAGCAGCTCGCGCACCCCGTCGACGTCGAGCGCCTCGTGCAGGGTGTCACCGATGGTCTGGCGCACCAGCACGTGGTCGGGGATCTCGATGGGTCCGGTCACGTTCTCCTGGCACGCCGCGGCCTGGGGGAAGACCGCGGCCATGAGGTCGTCGGACTCCATGCGCTGGATCGGTGGCGGGTTCCGCCGCCCGCCGTGGAAGCGCAGCACCATCAAGGAGCGGTTGAGGTTCCAACGCCAGCGGGCGAGGAACATGGGGGAGTCGAGGATGGCGTGTTGCAGCGTGTCGTCGACGGTCCTGCTCTGCAGGTAGCCGGGGACCTCCTGCAGGGGGAAGCTGTGGTGGGGCCCGAGCGACAGCACGATGGCGTCGTCGCTCGCCGCGGCCTGGAGCTCGAAGTTGAACGTGCGGCAGAACTTCTTGCGCAGCGCCAGCCCGAGGCCGCGGTTGATGCGGCCGCCGAACGGCGAGTGCACGACGAGCTGCATGCCGCCGGTCTCGTCGAAGAAGCGCTCGAGCACGAGCTGTCGCTGCGTGGGCATCGCGCCCAGCACCGCGCGTGCGACCGCGAGGTAGTCGACCACCATGGTCGCGGCGGCGAGGTCGATGCCGGCCGTCTCCATCAGCCACCGCCGGGCAGCGTCGGGATCACCGGCGGCGAGGAAGGCGTCGACCGCGGTGCGCACCTCCGAGACCTCCCACGACAGCTCGGCGGTGCGGGCCGGGGCCTCACCCATCCAGAACGGGACCGTGGGTGGCGCGGTGCCGGCGTCGCGTACCCGCACGACGCCGGGTTCCACCTTGCGGATCTGCCAGGAGTGGGTGCCGAGGAGGAAGATGTCGCCCGCCATCGACTCGACCGCCCAGTCCTCGTTGACGGTGCCGATGAAGGTGTCGTCGGGTTCGGCGACGACGCGGTAGTCGCCGTTCTCGGGGATCGCGCCGCCCGAGGTGACGGCGGCGAGCCGGGCGCCCTTGCGCCCCCGCATCTCTCCGTTGACCGCGTCGTGGTGCACGTAGGCGCCGCGGGTGCCGCGTCCGGTGGCGATGCCGTTGCTGACGAGGTCGACCACCTCGTCGAACTGCTCGCGGCGTGAGCTCGGTGTAGGGCGCGGCGCGCCGCACGAGCGCGAACAGGTCGTCGGTGCGCCACTCCCGGGCGCCGACCTCGGCGACGACCTGTTGGGCGACGATGTCGAGCGGGAGGTGGGGGAGGTGGATCGCGTCGAGTCGCCCGGCGCGCACCGCGGTGAGCAGTGCGGTGCACTCGACCAGCTCGTCGCGCGTCAGCGGGTAGAGGCGGCCCTTCGGGGTGCCGGCCCGGCTGTGGTTGGAGCGCCCGACGCGCTGCGAGGAAGGTGGCGATGCTGCGCGGCGAACCGATCTGGCACACCAGCTCCACCGGGCCGATGTCGATGCCCAGCTCGAGCGACGCGGTGGCGACCAGCGCCTTGAGGTCGCCGGCCCGCAGGCGGGTCTCGACCCGGTGGCGACGGTCCTTGGAGAGACTGCCGTGGTGGGCGGCGACGACGTCGTCACCCAGGCGCTCGCCGAGCTGGTGCGCGAGCCGCTCGGCGAGCCGGCGGGTGTTGACGAACACGAGCGTGGTGCGGTGCTCGAGCACGAGCGCGGCGATGCGGTCGAGCACGTCGCCCATCTGCTCCGCCGACGTGACGGCCTCGAGCTCGCCCTCGGGAAGCTCCAGCGCGAGGTCGAGGTCGCGCTGGTGGCCGGCGTCGACGATCGCGGGCAGCGGGCGATCGCCCACGAGGAGCCGGCCCACCGTCTCGATCGGCCGTTGCGTCGCCGAGAGCCCGATCCGCGCGGGGCGGGTGTCGCAGAGCGCTTCGAGCCGTTCGAGCGTCAGCGCCAGGTGCGCGCCGCGCTTGTCGCGCGCGACGGCGTGGATCTCGTCGACGATGACGGTCTCGACGGTACGCAGGACCTCGCGGCTCTTCTCGCTGGTGACGAGCAGGTAGAGCGACTCCGGGGTGGTGACGACGAAGCTCGGCGGCGTGCGCAGCATCGCCGCGCGCTCGGGAGCTGGTGGTGTCGCCCGTGCGCACCGCGACGCGCACGCGTGGCGCGGCCAGGCCGAGCTCGGCCGCGATCTCCGCGATCTCGGCGAGGGGACGCTCCAGGTTCTCGGCGATGTCGACGGCCAGGGCCTTGAGGGGTGACACGTAGACCACGTGCGCCACGCGCTCGACCGGTTCCCCGCGTTCGTGGGCGCGGTAGCAGCGGTCGATGCACACCAGGAACGCGGCAAGGGTCTTGCCCGAGCCGGTGGGTGCGGCGATCAGCGTGTCGTGGCCGGCGGCGACGTGGGGCCAACCCTCGCGCTGGGGCTCGGTGGGACCGTCCGGGAAGCGGCGACGGAACCACTCCGCGACCGCGGGATGGAATCCGTCCATCGCCGGATGCCCGGGCGCCTGCCCGGCCCGCTCGGCGGGCAGGAGCGGCAGCGGCATCGTGGTCACCTCCCCATTGTCGCGGATGGGTACGACACTCATCAGCCCGGGCCTCGGTAGGCTCGTCTCCACCAGCCGGCCGAGTCCAGGAGACCCCGATGGCCAGAATCACGGTTCCCGACGGCCCCGGCGGCGAGCTCGTCCAGGTGTGGGGACTCTCGCCCGAGCTCGGCGCCGCGGTCGGCGCCCTGAGCGCGGCGGTCTACGGCGATCGCGTCGTCGCCCCCCGTGTCCGCGAGGTCGCCCGCATGAAGATCGCGCAGATCAACGGCTGCAACGTGTGCATGGCATGGCGGTTCCCCGAGATGGCTGCACGTGGCGTCACCGAGGAGCTGTACGCGCACGTCGACGAGCCCGCCGCGGGCGACTACTCCGAGCAGGAGCTGCTCGCGATCGAGTACGCGGACCGGTTCGCGCTCGACCACCGGTCCCTCGACGACGCGTTCTTCGTGCGCATGAAGGCCGAGTTCAGCGACGCCGAGATCCTCGAGCTCACGGCCATGATCGGTGACTGGATGGCGTTCGGCCGCCTCAACGCGGTGCTCGACATCGCCGAGGCCTGCGCGTGGGCGCCGAGCGCCACGGTCGGAATGGAGACGGTCTGATGGCCCGCATCGACGTTCCGCCCGGCGAGGGCAGCGAGTCCCAGAGGGTCTGGGCGCTGTCGCCCGAGCTCGGTGCCGCGGTGGGCGCCTTGGCCACGTACGTCGGCGGCAAGGGCATCGCGCTGCCGTGGCGCACGCGAGAAGCGGCCCGCATGCGCATCGCGCAGATCAATGGCTGCAACGTGTGCATGAGCTGGCGGGTCCCCGCCCTGGCACGCCACGGTGTCGACGAGGAGCTGTACGCGCACGTCGACGATCCCGCCGCGGGCGACTACTCCGAGCAGGAGCGCCTCGCGATCGAGTACGCGGACCGGTTCGCGCTCGACCACCGGTCCCTCGACGACGCGTTCTTCGTGCGCATGAAGGCCGAGTTCAGCGACGCCGAGATCCTCGAGCTCACCGCGTGCATCGGTGACTGGATCGCGTTCGGTCGCATGACCGCGGTGCTCGACCTCGACGAGGCGTGCGCGTGGACGGCACCGGGGGCCACGGGGTAGGTCTCACGACGCGGCGACGCGGCGTCCCTCGTCGTCGGCGATGCGGCGGGCGAGCTCACGCAGGCCCCGGTGGGCCAGGACCCGGACGGTGCCGGGCCGCTTCCGCATGATCATCGCCACGTGGGCGACGTCGAGATCGGCGATGGCGCGCAGCGCCACGACCTCGGCCTGCGCGGGGGAGTCGGGCGATCATCGCGAGCGCCGACTCGGTGGCGATCGCGGTGATCGCCGCGTCGCCGGGGTCGTCGGGCGCGGGGATCGAGCCGAGCGATTCCGGGTCGACGGGTGTCGCCGGTCGTCGCGCTTCGCGCCGGAAGTGGTCCGTGGCGCGCCGGCGCGCCACGGTGAAGAGCCAGGCTCGGAATTCGGCCTCGCCGCCCGAGAAGCGGTCGAGGGACCTGGCGACCGCGGCCCACGTCTCGGAGGCGACGTCCTCGGCGGCCTCGCCGGCGAGGTCACGCAGGTACCGCCGGATCGGTGGATCGAGCTCGCGCCAGATGACGGCGAAGCCGGCCTCGTCGCCGTGGCGTGCCCGCTCCAGCAACACGGGGAACTCGGTGCCGACCATTCCCGGCCCACCCCTTGTTCGACAGTCCGTCGGTGGGGAAGGGTACGCCGAATTGCGTGTTGACGCCGGAGGCGCGTCGGGTCAGATGCCGCCGAAGTCCTGGACCGCCCACAGGCGTCCGTCGGGGCCCCGGTAGTAGCCGATGCCGACGATGTTGAAGGCGCCCGAGGTGATGTTGGCCCGGTGGGGCGCCGAAGCCATCCAGGCGCCCTCCATCTGCGTGCCGGTCATGCCGCCCGGCCCCACCAGGATGTTCTCGCCGAGGGTGTAGTAGCCGGCGTAGTCCGGCGACGCGATGAGCCCGCCGAGGTTCTGATGATGGAGCGTCCCGTCGTTCGACATCTGGTGGGCCCAGGTGCCGGCCGTGTTGGCCAGCTTGGGGCTCCAGGTGAGCTGGGGCAGCCCGTTCACGGCCCGGTCGTAGTTGAGCGCGTTGAACATGGCCGCGACCGTCGGGTCGCCGGGACCGGTGCTCGAGGTGTTGGGGAACCCGCACGACGCGAGGCCGAGAGCGACGACCGCAGTCATCGTGATCGCAGCGGCTCGCCTGCCCACGAGGGCCTTCACACGCATCTGCCATCCCCTGGTCGCCCGATTAGCGCTTTCCCGGGATTCATCGACGGGTTCGCGGGAGTTCTTGAGCGGAGAGCCGGGCGTTCTCACCAGCGTCCGGCCGGAGCCGAGGGTGAATGTCCGATTCCGGGCCGAAGGCTGGGAAGGCCCTCAACCGCTCGCTCTCGAAGGTCGACCCTTGCACGGGTGCCCCGGTGCGGCGCGCCCACTCGACCATGATGGGAGCCGGGAAGGGAGCGAGCACCGCGATGTGGAAGGCGACGATCAGGGGCCTGTTGGCCCGCAGGGTCCGCCTGGTCCTCACCGCGCTGGCGATCCTCCTCGGCGTCAGCTTCATCAGCGCCACCTACGTGTTGACCGACACGGTGAAGCAGTCGTTCGACGCCGTCTTCTCCCAGACCCTCTCGGGGGTGGACCTCCAGGTGCAGGGGGCGAGCTCGCTGGGCGACGTCTCGAACCCCGCTCGCATCCCCGACTCGACCGTCGACCAGGTGCGGGAGGTCCCGGGGGTGGCGCGTGCCGAGGGCGTGGTCCGCACCGTCTCGGCCACGTTCGTGGACCGCAAGGGCGACACCATCGGAGGCAACGGTCCGCCCACGATCGGGATCTCCTGGGTGGACGGTGGTCCCTTCCTCCTGACCGCGGGCCACGCGCCGAGGGGCCCGGGCCAGGTGGCGATGGACGCGGGCACCGCACGCAAGCAGGGCTACTCCGTCGGTGACTCCGTCCGCATCCTGCTGAGCGGCGCGGCCGACAAGTACCGCATCGTGGGGCTCTTCGGCGTCGGCGACACCACGGACTTCGGCGCCGTCACGTGGGCCGCGTTCGACCTCGCCACCGCGCAACGCGAGTTCGACGCAGGCCCGTCGCTCGACGCGGTGTACGTGCAGCGCGACCCCGGCGTCCCCGACGCGGTGCTGCAGCCGCGCATCGAGCGCGTCCTGGGCCCCGGCTACGAGGTCCTGACCGCAGACCAGGCGTCCCTGCAGGTCGGCAAGCCCGTGCGCCAGTTCCTCGGGTTCTTCACCTACGCGCTGCTCGGCTTCGCGGCCATCGGGGTCGTCGTCGGCGCGTTCATCATCTTCAACACGTTCACCATCCTCGTGGCCCAGCGCACCCGCGAGCTCGGCCTCCTGCGGGCGATGGGCGCCACCGGGGGACAGGTGGTGCGCTCCGTCGTGCTCGAGGCGTTCGTCGTCGGCGCCGTCGCGTCGGCGATCGGCCTCGCCGCCGGGATCGCCCTCGGCGTGGGCCTGCTCGGACTGCTCCGCTCGCTCGGCCTCGACCTGCCGGCCACCACGACCGTGGTGCTGCCCCGCACCATCGTGGTGTCGCTCGTCGTCGGCGTGGTGATCACGGTGCTGGCGTCGGTGTTCCCGGCGACGCGCGCGGCGCGGGTCCCGCCGGTCGCGGCGATCGCCGACCTGCCGGCACGCGCCTCCGGTGGGTTCGCGAGGCGGGCCGCGGGCGGGTTGGCGGTGTTCCTGGGCAGCGTCGGCGTGCTCGTCTACGGGCTGGTGCGGGCGCGCAACGTCACCGGCCTGGTCGACCAGGTGCAGGTGGTCGCGCTCGGCGCGTTCGGGGTGCTCGTCGGCGTCGTGATGATCCTGCCGGTCGTCGCCCGTCCCGCGGCGCGCGTCATCGGCGCACCGCTCCGTCGGCTCGGCCCACCGGGCGTGCTGGCGCGCGCCGAACGCGATGCGCAACCCGCGTCGGACCGCGGTGACCGCGTCGGCCCTCGTGATCGGGCTGGCGCTGGTCGGTCTCACCGCCACCGTCGGCGCCTCGGCACGCGCCTCGGTCGCGGCACGACACCGGCGCCGGCCTGCGGACCGACTTCGTGGTGAAGGCCGACGGGTTCACCGGCTTCTCGGCCGACGTGGCCACGCGGCTCCGCGAGCTGCCGGTGGTCGAGACCGCGGTGCCGGTGCGCTTCTCGGACGGGTCGGTCGACGGCGACGTCAAGACCGTCGGCGCCATGGACCCGGTGACGCTCGGCCGCGTGGTCGACCTCGGCTTCGCGAGCGGCAGCACCGATGGACTGGCACGCGACGGCGTGCTCGTCGCCGACGACCTGGCCCGCCACCTCGGCGTGACCACGGGCGACGAGCTCGTGGTCACGTTCTCGGCGGGCCAGGTGCCCCTGACCGTGCGCGGCGTCTACCGGCGGAAGAACTTCATCGGCATCTTCGGGCAGTCCGTGCCGCTGATCGTCGCGCCGACGACGCTCGCGAGCGGCACGGGCGCGACGCCCCAGGACTCGATCGTGCTGGTGCGCACCGCGAACGGCGCGACACCGGCCGCGCAACGCTCGTTGGAGCGCGCCCTCGGCGCCGACTTCCCCAACA
Source organism: uncultured Actinomycetes bacterium (assembly GCA_963750045.1). Taxonomy (GTDB): domain Bacteria; phylum Actinomycetota; class Acidimicrobiia; order IMCC26256; family DASPTH01; genus DASUAS01. The sequence continues at coordinate 347,337 of CAVVPD010000008.1, forward strand.
TCTCGGTGCTCACACGCGACGAGTTCCGCGACGCGCAGGAGGCCCAGATCAACCAGTTCCTCACCGTGCTGGTGGCGATCCTGGCGTTGTCGGAGATCATCGCGATCCTGGGGATCGTGAACACCCTCGCCCTGTCGGTGTTCGAGCGGACGCGGGAGCTCGGCCTCCTCCGGGTGGTGGGCATGTCGCGGCGCCAGATGCGCCGGATGGTGCGCTGGGAGTCCGTCGTCATCGCGGTGTTCGGCGGGATCGTGGGCATCGCCCTGGGCGTGCTGTGGGGCTGGGCGTTCACGCGCGCGCTCCGGGAGCAGGGCCTCACCGTGTTCCGCGTCCCCGTGGTCGAGGTGCTCCTGTTCCTCGCGGGTTCGATGGTCGCGGGCGTGCTGGCTGCGGTGCTCCCGGCGTGGCGGGCGTCGCGTCTCGACGTGCTCGAGGCCATTGCCACGGAATGACCGGCGCTACCATGACCCGCTCACCGGGCGATTAGCTCAGGGGGAGAGCACTTCCTTGACACGGAAGGGGTCAGCAGTTCAAATCTGCTATCGCCCACGGTGAAACTGCAGGTCAGCGGGGGTTTCGGCCCCCGCTGGCTCGCGTCCTGGGGAGCCTGTCCAACTTCCAGGTGAACGCAACTGCCAACCGGGGTCGGGCGTCTGGACTCTGTAGGCCGCCGTGCTTCAGGCTCCCGGGCGATTCACGGTGACCGCGCGCCGCGTCGATGGCGGGACCGGGCCGTTCCACGCCGACATCGACGTTTCGAAGCGAGCCATCTGCACTCAGCTCGCGAGGGACCTACGCGCGACACAGGCCTCCGAGGATCAACGACTCCGACAGGAACGAGTCGGCACGATCACCTCCGACCGACGAGTCCGTCAGCGCGCGGTAGAGAGCGCGACCCGGTGCCGCCTGAGAACCGCTCGGCACCGCCGGGTCGGGCATGATGCGTGGATGGTCGAGCGCGTGTTCCTCGCCGGCGGCAGTGGGGCGATCGGCGTTCGGCTCATCCCCCTCCTCGTAGCTGATGGCTATGAGGTCACGGCCATGACCCGATCCCCCCAGAAGGTTCCGCTGCTCGCACGTCTCGGTGCTGACGTCGTCGTCTGTGACGTGTTCGACCGCGTTGCGCTGCACGAGGCGGTCACGACCAGCGCTCCTTCCATCGTCGTGCACCAACTCACCGATCTCCCGGACGACCAGTCGAAGATCCCCGAGCGCGGCGCGGCCAACACACGGATGCGCCTGGACGGAACCGACAATCTCGTCAGCGCCGCGACCGCGGTCGGTGTGTCACGTCTGCTGGCACAGAGCGTGGCATGGCAACTCCCCGAACCCGGCGCTCGCGCGGTCGCCCACCTCGAAGACGCGGTCCTCGGGGTCGGCGGAACCGTGCTCCGCTACGGCCGGTGGTACGGACCGGGCACATACTCCGAGTCCGCTGAGCCGCCGCCGCCGAGGATCCACATCGACGCCGCCGCACGAAGCACGATCGAGGCCCTCGCCAAACCGCCCGGCCTGTACACCGCCATGGAAGACGAGAACGGCAGGCCGGAAGTCCGGCCCGCGTAGCCGCCGGAGAGATGGTCGTCGTCGATCGCCGGCCGAGCACGTGTCGCGGCGCAGGGTCGCCACTCACTGGAACCAGCGAATCGCACGGCTGAGCATCGAGCCACCCCCGTAGGCTCAGCGTCATGTCGGCTCGACTCGATCCATCGTGGCGCCTGGCGAGTCCGTCGACCCCGGCAGTCGATCGCTGTGTGGACATCTTCGCTCGACCCGACGGCACGTTCGGGTTCGAGGAGTTCCGACGCGATCCTGAGGACATGGGTGCCTGGACGCCGGTCGCGTACTTCTCGTACCGCGAGTTCCCGACCGAAGCCGACGCGCTCGCCGCTGCCCGTGAAGTGGTTCGCTGGCTCGCCGCCGTTCTCGACGCATCGACCTGAACACGGGCGCGGCTTCATCGCTGAAGCCGGGACGGATGTGCACGGTGGTCGCCGACGCGATCGCTCCGTACCGTAACGTCGACCTCATGAGTGACCACACGACCCATTCGGTCGAGCGGTACTGCGACGTCGCCGTCATCGGCGGATCGGCTGCAGGGCTCGCCGGTGCGCTCCAGCTCGGGCGCCAACGCCGTTCCGTGATCGTCGTCGACGCCGGCGAGCCACGCAACGCCACCGCCGCCTACATGCACGGCTACCTCGGCCGTGAGGGGCAGCCGCCATCGGACCTGACCGCCGTCGGCCGGGAAGAGGTCCGCAGCTACGGGGGTGAGGTCCTCCCCGGACGGCGCGAGCCGGGTGACCCGAACCGACGACGACGGATTCCGCGTCGAGCTCGTCGGTGGCCACGCCATCGTCGCTCGCCGCGTGCTCGCCGCCACCGGTCTGGTGGACGAACTGCCGGACATCGAGGGGCTCGCCGAACACTGGGGGCGCGACGTCGTCCACTGCCCGTTCTGCCACGGTTTCGAGGTCCGCGACCGGCGCATCGTCCAGATCGTCACTCACCCGATGGCACTCCACACCGCTGCACTCTTCCGCCAGCTCAGCGCCCGGCTCACCGTCGTGCTGCACAACCCCGTCGACGTGGACGAAGCCGAGCTCGATGGCCTGCGGGCGGCCGGAGTGGACATCATCGACGGGCAGGTGAGCCGAATCGTCACGGGTGAGGACGGCCGCGTCGTGGCCGTCGAGATGGCCGACCACGAACGCCACGACGCCGACGCCGTCGTCGTCGGCCCGCAGTTTCGGGTGCGCGCCGAAGCGCTCGCGTCGCTCGGTCTCCGACCCACCGCGCACCCGACCGGGCGCGGCGACGTCGTGGAGACGGACGCGACCGGGGCAACGGCCGTGGCGGGTCTCTACGCGGCCGGCAACGTGACCGATCCGAGCCAGCAGGTGTCGCAGGCCGCAGCCGACGGCAGCTGGGTCGGCGCCATGATCAGCTTCGGCCTCGCCGACGACGACGTCCGAGCCGCGGCCCGGCCCTCGGCCGGCGAGGCCGACTGGGATCACCGCTACGCCGGCGACCGGATGTGGAGCGGCAACCCGAACGGCACACTGGTCAACGAGATCACCGACCTCGTCCCCGGCCGCGCACTCGACGTCGGAGCCGGCGAGGGCGCCGACGCGCTCTGGCTCGCGGAACACGGCTGGCGTGTGACTGCGAACGACATCTCCCAGCGCGCGCTCGACCGGGTCGCAGCCGAAGCCGAGGGCCGAGGTCTTCCCGTCGACTGCCTTCACGCGGACGCGAACGCACTCCACCCGTTCGAAGCCGGAGCGTTCGACCTCGTCTCCGCGCACTACGCCTCGATACCCCGCACGCCCGACGACCGCGGAGCCCACAACCTGCTGCACGCGGTCGCCCCGGGCGGCACGCTCCTCGTCGTGAGCCACGATCTCGAGCCGATGCGCGCGCCGATCGACACGGAGACCCACAGCCGAGCGTTCGACCCGGATGCGTACGTCCGGGTCGACGACTTCGTCGCGGTCCTCGCCGACTCACCCGCATGGGACATCGAGCGTCACGAGACGCGACCCCGTCCGGCCGGGGCCGCGTCTGCGCATCATGTCGACGACGTCGTGCTCCGTGCCCGACGCCGGACCAGCTGACGCAGCCCATCGCCCGGCGTACGTGAAGTTTCGAGGGGTTTTGGGCGAGCCCGAGCGGCAGGGATGATGTTCGTGCGGCCGCGTGGTGTGGCTGCGAGCATGCGGCGGGGCTCGTCTTGTGTGGTGTGACTCGCAGTGCGGCTCGACCCTTCGGGTGTCCTTGATCTGACCTGTCGACCGGGCGAGGCGAGCCCTTTGTTGTGGCACAACCGGTCGGGTGGATCGTGACCGAAGAGGCGCCTGAGCGACCAGGCCTGCTCCTGTCTTGTCCACCCGCCCGGCCGTGCGTGCCACCCCGCCAGCCAGACGAAGGAGGGTGGCATGTCCACCATCGCAGACGACGACCGGCGTGTCATCGCCGGTGTCGACACTCACAAGGATTTCCATGTCGTGGTCGTCCTCGACGAGCTCGGCCGCAAGCTCGACACGGCGACGTTCTCCGACGACGACGCGCGGTTATCGGGACCTGACCGGCTGGGTCACCAGCTTCGGTGAAGTCCTCGCGATCGGTGTCGAAGGCACCGCGTCGTGGGGTGCGGGCCTGTGCCGACACCTGCGGCTCGAGGGTTGAACGTGATCGAGGTGAACCAACCGGATCGGCATCGGCGACGCCGCGTGGGAAGTCGGATCGGATCGACGCGGAGATGGCTGCCGGGCGTGCTCGCGGGCGACGCGACGCGGTCCCAAAGCTGGTGACGGACCGGTCGAGGCGCTACGCCAGCTGCGCCTGCTCGCACTGCGCATGAAGGCTCGCACCCGGCAACCAGCTGCACAGCGTGTGCGACACCGCACCCGACAGCTCCGCGCGCAGCTCCGCGGGCTCACCACCGCGCAAGGTCGCAGTCGCGTCGCGTTACCGGCCTGGCGATCCGTTGACCCCGACCGGTGGCGCGAAACGTGCGCTGGTCAGCCATCGCTCGCCGATGGAGCTCGCTCGACACCGAGATCAAGGAACTCGACCGGGCGATCAAGCACGATCCTCGACACGATCGCCGCACCGCTGCTCGCACGTCATGGTGTCGGCTACGACACCGCTGGCGTGTTGTTGTGCACTGCGGGCGACAACCCCGACCGCCTCGCGACCGAAGTCGAGCTTCGCCGTCGTTGTGTGGCACCGCGCCCGTTCCATCTCGAGCGGCAACTCGAACCGACGACGACTCAACCGAGCCGGCGACCGCAACGCCGAACTCGCGCTGTGGACCATCGTGATGGTCCGTCTCCGCAGCCGCCACGCGCCCACCGTCGCCTACCTCGAACGACGCGTCGCCGAAGGCCACCGAAACGCGACGCGATCCGCTGCCTCAAACGCTTCGTCGCCGCGAGGTCTACCTCGACATCCAAGCACATCACCGCGACGCACACCGACCACCAGCACTCGAGATCGCCGCTTGACACCAAGAGGCGCATCAGAGGGGGCGGCGCGCGAGCGGGCGAGGAAGAGAGACGAGGAGCGCGGAGCCCGAGCGGAGCCGCCGCGCCGAGAACCCGAGATCGGCGCAGCGCACGCACGCACCGACGCACCGACGACCGACGCACCGACGCACCGACGCGGGGAGGGGAGACAGGGACGACCTCGTCCGATACGTCAGTCCAGGAGGTGTACGGTGTGGAGCGACACGACGGGGAAACCCCGGTCGTCGTGCTGGATCCTGCTTCGCAGCCTCCCTGGGAGCGTCGCTCCGGACCCCGGTGGCGCACGTAGTGCAGGTTCGTGAGACGCCTGGGTTCGGGCTGGACGACCGCGCCGAGCGGTAGGTCGCCTCGTACGCGCTTGACGCCTCCTCAGCTACTGGAGGAACCATGTCGACCGTCATCGAGCACCCATCTCCGGCTGACGTTGCGGGGAGCCACGACCACGCAACGGCCGCCGCCAGGCTCCCGAGCGACCCAGCCCGCTACCTCTGGGGCCTCGTCCGCCTCTGTCTGGGCTGGACATTCCTGTGGCCGTTCCTGGACAAGCTGTTCGGACTCGGTCATGAGACTTCGTCGGCGAGTGCCTGGATCCATGGTGGTTCTCCCACAACCGGTTTCCTCAGCGGAGCCGTGGGACCGTTCGCGGGCTTCTATCACGGCTTCGCCGGTGAGGGATGGGCGGACTGGGGTTTCATGCTCGGTTTGGTCTGCATCGGAACCGCGCTGTTGTTGGGCATCGGGATGCGGATCGCCGCGACCTCGGGAGCGGTGCTGCTGATCCTGATGTGGAGCGCATCGCTTCCACCCGCGAACAACCCGTTCATGGACGATCACATCATCTACACGCTGGTGCTGCTGGGACTCGCCGTTGTCGGGGCGGGGAACACGCTCGGACTGGGTCGCTGGTGGACCAACACGACTCTTGTCCGCCGCCATCACTGGCTCACCTGACGAGCGTGCATACCCGGCCCGAAAGGCGATCATGACCACACCGACCGTCGCTGGCACACTCCAACTCGCCAACGGTGTCACGCCCGCCGAGTTCGATCGAGTCGTCGCCGTCATGGCGCGACTCGACGAGCGGCTCCGTTCGTTCCCCGCTGGCACCGTGGAATTGCAGCTCAGTGTCAAGGAACGCGACACGCCCAGCCAGCGAACGACCCTCGAGGCGTGGATCGCCGGTCAGCCACGACTGGTCGCAACGTCGGACCGCGCTGACCTCGACGGCGCGCTCGCCGAGGTCCGTGACGAACTCATCCGTCAAATCACCGACGCCAAGAACCGCACCGAACCCCGCAATGCCCGCTCCCACCGGGACACCCTGTGAGCCATCGGGTCAAGTCCCGGTACCCGTGGGACGGTTGGCTCCGGTAGGAGCGAAGGCTCCGTGTTCTCGTGATCGGTCGTGGCAGGTCCGATCAGGCGCACGCCGAGTGGCAGTGCTGGCGCGGCCCGGATTCGTCAACGCTGGTCCGGCTGTCGCGTCGACACGCCGATGATCAGCAGCCAGGCACCCGAGATCATGAGAAGGCGGTAGAGGCGATCAGGATGATCATCGTCACCGCGGCGAGGTAGAGACCGGCCGGTGACGCGGCTACGAACAACAGCCGCCGCTCGAGGTCTGAGCATGAGCGGAGGGAAGACGAGAGACTGTGGTGAGGAAGTCATCGGTGCCGTCGCACGCTGTTCCGCGACTGGCAATGGCCACGGCGACTTCTTCGGCGGAGCACAGATGCCGCGACCAGGGCGACGATCGGCTGTGGTGGCGCCAAGGCGCGTGTCATCGGTCGACGGATCAGGATGTCGTCCTCGGCGTCGTGGTCACCGCCACGGGCCGCTGGGCGGTGCCCGGTCACCTAGCAACAGAGCGCCGGACATCCTCATCGTGTGGCTGCTCTGCTTCGGGGCGACCTGCTCGAGGTCGCGGCGCGGATCCGCGGGCGGGCGACGGTCATCGGCGCTCGCGCGAGCTGCTGGTTGAGGCGCGCTGGCCTGGACGCGTCTGGTGGTCGCGCTCGGCGGCGTTCGGTGCGGTGCGCGCCGCGTCGGCGTAGTGGCCGGGCGGCGACTTCGAGATCGCCGTTCTCTCGTGCAGGTACGCGGCGACCGCATCCCGCCGCGGACGTCGTTGTCGACCTCGGCCAAGGCCGCCAAACCCGCCGGCGCGCCATCGGCCTCGCCGACGGCGACCCGCGGTTCGAGCCGCACGATCGGCGTGTCGGCGAAGCGCAGCAGCTCGTCGTACCACTCGACGATCTGGACCCAGTCGGTCTCCTCGACGCGCGGCGCGTCGGCGTGGAGCGCGGCGATCGCCGCCTGCGCCTGGTACTCGCCGAGCCGGTCGCGGGCCAGCGCGGCCTGCAGCGAGCCGACGCCCTCGGCGATCAGCGCCGGTGTCCCACTCGGCTGCGGTCCTGCTCGGCGAGCGGCACGATGCTGCCGTCGGCGCGGGTGCGGCTGCGGCGGCGGGCGTGGTGGAGCAGCATCAGCGCGAGCAGCCGGTAGGACCTCCGGGTCGTCGAACAGCGCGGCGAGCTGGCGGGTGAGCCGGATCGCTTCGGCGGCGAGGTCGACGTCGCCGGAGTAGCCCTCGTTGAAGACGAGGTAGAGCACCCGCATCACGGTGCCGCACGTCGCCGGGGCGGTCGACGCCGGCACTGGCTGACCGGTGCGCTTGGCCCGGCTGATCCGCTGCGCCATGGTCGCCTCGGGGACGAGGTAGGCCTGCGCGATCTGGCGGGTGCGTGAGCCCGCCGACGGCGCGGAGGGTGAGCGCGACCGCCGACGACGGGCGTCAGCGTCGGGGTGCGCGCAGAGGAAGTAGAGGTGCAGCGTGTCGTCCGTGGCGGGCACCGCGCCGGCCGGCGGGTCCGCGTCGACGCGGACCTCGCGGTCGCGCTCGAGCGGCGTCGGACGCGGGCCATGTCGAGGAACGCGCCGCCAGGCCACGGTGACGAGCCACCCGATCGGATCGCGCCGGCGCGATCGTCGGCCCCACGTGGCCAGCGCCCGGATCAGCGCCTCCTGCACGGCGTCCTCGGCCGTCGCGAAGTCGGCCCCCCGCCGGACGAGGACGCTGAGCACCTGCGGCACGACGCGCCCGCAGCTCGACGTCGTCCACGGTCACGGCGGTGATCGGTGCGGCGGCGGCGCGTCAGGAACGGGCGGACCTCCAGCCATTCGTGGATCGGCTCGCCGTCCGGCCCCGGGGCCGCCGACAGCTCGCCGGCGAGCTCGACCGCCCGCTCGTAGCTGTCGACGTCGATCACCATCCACCCGGCGATCAGGTCCTTGGTCTCGGCGAACGGGCCGTCGGTCACCGGCGGGCGCCCCTCGCCGTCGGAGCGGACCCACATCGCCGTCGGGCGACAGCGCCTGCGCGTCGACGAACTCGCCGCTGCGCTCGAGCCGGGCGGCGAAGTCGTGCATGTAGCTGGATGTGCGTCGTCGACCTCCTCCGGCGCGCCACTGGTCCATCGGGACGTCGTTCACCGGCGCCGGGGCGCCCCGGTAGTGCTTGAGCAACAGGTACTTGGCCATGGTGATCCTCCTCGTGTCTACGCCGGCCGTGCCGGCCGGATGCACCCCGGGGACGGAGCCGGCGCCGCATTCTCGACATCTTCGGCCACAGATACTCGCGCCACGAGGCGCGAATTCTTCGAAGGAGCACAAGATACTGTTTGCCCGGCACGGGTGCGTCACGCCAGGGAGCAGGGGGCGCACGGACGACCCAGTGAGGATCCGGCAACGCCGAGCGGCAGAGAGGGCGTCGACGAGCTGCGCCCGGGATCGAAACGAACTACAGACTCCGCGCAACCGCGATCAGGAACGCCACGCCGAGCGCGACGAACAGCATGAGACGGACCTTGCGCGCGTCCTCGGGCCTGAAGTCAAACATCTCGGGTCACCCAGCCATGTTGCCCGGCCCGCGGACGAAGACGACGTGAAGGGGACCCTGAACTGGTGCTCGGGACCGTCGAGGCTTTGCCGCGACCCGCGTCAGGTGACGGCGACGACCGGCGGGCCGTGTTCGATGCCGTGAGGCGTCTTCTCCCAGTGCGCGGGGTTCCACGCGAGCTGCCACAACGCTCGCCACGCGGCGATGGAGTGCAGCACCCAATAGGCCGGTGTGAGCAATGCGTAGGGCATGAGGTGCATCGCGCGGCGCCGGCGTGCAGCCATGGCGGTGAGCAGGATCATGGCTCCGTTGCCCACCAGCAGGTTCAGCGTGGTCGCGGTCTGTACCCACGGCGCGAGGTGCACACCGAGCGAACCGCCGAGGAAGGTGAACAGCCAGAACGCCCACACCAGCGGGCAGGCCACGAACATCGCGGGGGTCCCTGCGATGAGCCCGACCACGCCGACGATGCCCCGGAAGCCGACGTTGCGCCAGAGCCGTCGCGGGTGGCGGGTGTGCACCAACGCCGTGGTCATGTATCCCTTGATCCAGCGGGTCCGCTGACGGATCCACGGCCGCCACGCCGAGCACGCCTCCTCCCACGTCGTGGATTCGGTGATGCCCACGGTGAAGCCACGTGCCGCGGCGCGGACACCGAGGTCGGCGTCCTCGGTGACGTTGTACGGGTCCCAACCCCCGAGCTCGCGCAGGCGATCGACCCGGAAGTGGTTCGAAGTACCGCCGAGCGGGATGGGGAGCTTCCACGCGTCGAGGCCGGGCAGCATGTAGTCGAACCAGAACGAGTACTCGAGGGTGAACATGCGCGTGAGGATGTTCTCCTGCGCGTTGAAGTAGTTGAGGCGTGCCTGCAGGCACACCACGTCGTCGTCGGTCTCCCGGTAGCGCGCGACGACCTCGCGCAGCTGTCCCGGATCGGGGAGGTCCTCGGCGTCGTAGATCACGAGGTACTCGCCCTCGGCGAGGGCGAGTCCGACGTTGCACGCCTTCGGCTTCGTCTGGGGACCACCGGCGGGCACGACCACGAACCGCACGCAGTCGGGTGGGCGTGACCGGCGGGCCGCGATCACCGTCTCGGTGTCGTCGGCCTCCATGAGCAGCAGGACCTGCAACTTCGACAACGGGTAGTCGATGGTCATCAGGTGGTCGATGATCTTGCCGACGATGTTGGCCTCGCGGTACGCGGGCACGAGGATCGTGTACACGGGGAGCTCGTGATCGGGGATGCGTGCCACCAGCTCGACGGTCGGCGCGACTCCGCGTCGACGGAGCTTGCGGGCGTGCCGACCCTCGCCCGCGCGCCGCTCGACGCGGTGCAGGTGCCACATGCCCGCGCAGCACGCGGCCAACTTGAACCCGACGCCGCAGAAGAACATCAGGTTGAGCCCGATGAGCACCCCGACCAGGGTCGGCACCGGGAACACGACGGCGCTGACGATCGTGCCGGCGACGAGCACGCCGAGCGCGGCGCGTTGCCAGGCCCACCATCCGGTCGCCGCGGACTCGTCGGGCGAGCGACGGGCGAGGCCCTCCGCCGCCTCCGCCACCACGTCGTCCTCGCAGGCGAGCAGGACCGCCTGGTCGATGTCCCAGTCGGTGGTGGCCTTGTAGCGCACCTCGTCGACGCCCAGCGCGGACCGGACCTTCGCGGAGAGCGCTTGGGTGGGGCGTTCCGCGGTGGCGACGAACGCGGTGCGCTCGACCCGGCCGCCGGCGAGGGCCTCGACGATCCGTACCGGCACCCAGTGCTCGTGCAGCATCTGATCGGTGGGAACCTGCCGGACGGCCTCGGCGTCGGGCGGGTCCTCGATGAGGTCGGCGAACTTGACGCCCCACGAGTCGGCGAGCGTCTCGAACATCTCCCGGCGCCCGATCTCGCCGTCTGCGGTGAGGAGCTGCCCGAGCCGGCTGCCCTCCTGCGTTTGGCGCTCGAGCGTCTCGGCCAGCTTGGCGCGGGTGATGAGCCCCCGCTCGACGAGCAGGTCACCGAGCTGCTGGTGCCGCTGTGGGTGCAGGTGGCTCGCGCGCTCGCTCACCGATCGCTCCGCCGCTGGTAGACCTCGGCCTTGCCGTCGCGGAACCGGCGAACGAAGTCCTCGTGGAACGTCGGCGAACGGTCGACCGCGTGCCGCACTGCGTCGTCGGGGTTGGCGCGGTCGACGAAGACCCACTCGGCGCGCGCGGGGTCCTGCAACGCGCGTGTCCACGATCGGCCCGTGAACGGCGCGATCGCCCGCGAGAGGGGAGCGTCGATGACCGGGAGCAGGGGGTTGATCGAGTCGTCGATGAGGATCGTGCCGTGGGTCGCGTGGTCGTGCAGCCACTCACCCGCCGCGTACTGGCCGCTCCCGGCGGCGCGCTGGGCGAAGCCCTCGGCGACGACCGGTACCGAGCGCCAGTCCGGCCACCACGCCGCTCCCTGGACCGCCACCAGCGCGAGCACCACGACCGCGGCAGCGGTCATGACCCGCGTGCCCCCGACGCGCTCGTGGATCACGACGACGAGCAAGCCGGCGAACACGACGAGGGCGGGGACCATCTCCACGCCGTAGCGGAGGTTGAACATCGAGTCGGTCGCGGTCTGGTCCAGGCGGACCGCGATCTGACCCGTGTACAGCGACGACACGTAGAAGGCGAAGGGCACCACCACCAACAGCCACGGGGCCAGCCCGGCGGGCGAGGTTCGGCGATGGACGGCCCAGGCGATCATGCCCGCCACACCCAGCACCACGAGGATCCACCCCGCGCCGCGCACCACCGACGTGGAGTACGTCTCGAGACTCCGGAGCAGGTTGTGCTGCTCGGGGAGCTTGCCCAGGCGGGCGAGGAGCTCCTGCTGCGCCTGCGCGGAATAGCGTCCGCGCTGGAACTCGAGCGGGTCGCCGAAGTTGACCCAGTTGAACCACATCCACCACAACGCGCCGATGACGGGCAGCGTCGCGAAGCAGCGCGCGACGTGGAACGCGTACCGTGCGTTGCGCCAGCGCTTCCAGGCCACGACGAACACGAACACGCATGCCGCAGCGACGAACGCCCAGCCGTCGTAGCGGGCGAGGATGGCAGCAGTCGCGGGGAGGCCGCAGTACACCGCGATCTCGCCTCCCGAGTAGCCCTTCTCCCGCGTCGCCCAACGGGTCAGCGTCGCCGTGGTGCCGAGCAGCGCGGCGTAGAGCACCGGTTCGGTCAGCGCGGTCGTGTGGAGGTACAGGATCGAGGGGTTCGTGACCAGGGCCGACACGCCGATCCAGGCGATGATGCGGGAACCACCGAGCAGCCGGACGATCCCGTACACGGAGAGGGCCTCGATGGCGAGGCAGGCGAGGTTGATCGGGATCGCCGCCATCCCGGTGTGCCAGAGCGAGCCGACCATCGTGAACGGCGCGAGCAGGAGGTGCGGCAGCGGCAACCACACTGTGCCGAGCTGCACGATGCCGTGGTTCGACCCGTCGACGAGGCGCCGGGCAACCGTCAGGTGCGACCGGCCGTCGGCGTAGAGGAGCATGAGGTCGTGGTGCGACGCGAACCACGTGGCGGCGAGGCCGGCCAACACCGCGACCAGCGCGACGCCGACCGGACCGGTCAGCACCTCGCCGCGCCGAACGGCGCGCCGGGGGCGTCTCGGCGCGGTCGGGCCAGCCGGGACGCGGCGACGGCGCCGGGCGGAAGCGTGCCGGTGCCGCGCGCTCTCGACCGACGAGCGCGTGCTCTCCGATCGTTTGCCCAGTGGCGTTCGAGCTCCCAGCCGTCACACGTGTGTATCGACGGCCTCCGGGGCCACCTTGATCGCAGGAGCGACCCTGCGGGCCAGCAGGAATCGGCTGGCTACTGTTGCCGGTGGCGTTCGACCCCGAGGCGCTTCCGAACGCCTGGTCGACGTCGCGAAGCTCGTGGGTCGACCGAACGGAACGGGCAATCGTGGTGACGAGACCGGTGGTGGCGCTCTTCGACGTGGACGAGACACTGGTCCACACGGGCGGCGCGGGAGCGCGCAGTTGGAACGCGGCGTTCGAGAAGCTCCACGCGGTGAGCGCCGACATCGGAGCGCACACCTCCGCGGGCGAGACCGACCCGCAAGTGGGGCGTGCGACCTTCCGAGGCGTCCTCGGTCGCGAGCCGACCGCCGCGGAGCTGGACGCGCTCTACGCCCAGTATCTCCTCCACCTCGCGGACGACATCTGGACGTCGAAGCAGTACGCGGTGCTGCCCGGAGCGGATTCGTTGCTCGTACGACTCGGTGAGGCCGGCGTCATCCTCGGGCTGGTCTCAGGAGCGATGGAGGGTGCGGCACGGACGAAGCTCATGCCCGCCAAGCTCAATCGCTTCTTCATCTTCGGCGCGTACGGCTCGGACTCTCCCGATCGGCCGGAACTGACCAAGCTCGCGATCCAGAAGGCCGGGCGCCTGCACGAGGACCTCGCGCCGGCCGAGGTCTCCGTGCTCGGCGACACGCCCCACGACGTCGACGCCGCCAACGCGGCAGGTGCGGTCTCGATCGGCGTGGCGACCGGCCGCTACTCCACCGACGAGCTCGCCGCAGCGGGCGCCGACGAGGTCGTCGAGTCACTCGAGGACGCGTTTCCCGACCTCTGAGGGGCGCGGCAACGGGGGCGTCGCCGGCGATGAGTTCGCGGGCATCGTGGCGTCATATCCCCGAGTGAGTCACCACCGAGCGTTCGGAGCATCGGCATGCGCATCGTCATCAGCGAGTTCATCAGCCTCGACGGCGTCGTGCAGGCCCCCGGCGGGCCCGACGAGGACACCGACGACGGGTTCGCCCATGGCGGCTGGTCGATGCCGTTCTTCGACCCTGCCGCGATGGGGCCCTTCCTCGACGAGGCCATGCAGGCCACCGAGGCACTGCTCTTCGGGCGCCGGACCTGGGAGACCATGGCCGCGGCCTGGCCCGACCGCGCCGGCGACCCGTTCGCCGACCGCATGAACGAGATCCGCAAGTACGTGGCCTCCCGAACGCTCGGCCCGGCCGACCTCGGTTGGAGCAACTCGACGTTGCTCCCGGCCGACGACGTCGTGGGCGCGGTGGGGGAGCTGCGCGCCGCGGACGGCGGCGACGTCCAGGTCATGGGTAGCGCGAGCCTCGCCCGGACCCTCATCGGCAACGACCTCGTCGACGAGTACCGCTTGATGATCGAACCGGTCGTGCTCGGCGGGGGCAAGCGTCTCTTCCCGGACGACGGCACCGCGCGGACCCTCGAACTGGTGTCGACGGCCACGAGCGCCACCGGCGTGCACCTCTGCACGTACCGTCCCGTCGCAGCCCCCTGAGGCGGGCGGGCAGGCGGCGCGGGTCAGGCGAGCTTGAGGAAGAGCCGCTCCACCTCGGCGACGGGGTACCCCTCGGCCTCCGAGCCTTCCGGATCCGACAGGCACGAGGTGAGGCCGGCGGCCAGGAGGCGGAAGCCCACCTGCTCGAGCGCGTGCGACGCGGCCGCGATCTGCGTGACCACGTCTCGGCACTCCCGTTCCTCGGCGAGCATGTTCTGGATGCCGCGCACCTGGCCTTCGACGCGCCGCAACCTGCGCTGCAGCTCGCCCATGACGTCCTCGCTGATGTCCATCGTTCCTCCTCGACGATCCCACGATACCCCCGCGGGTATCGTTCCGGTGGGTGGGTTCAGGCCGGTCGGCGGGCCCGCACCACGTGGTCGATCGCGGTGCGCGGTCCGTCCGCGGTCGCGACCGGCCGTTCGACCCGCTCGGCCTTGACGATCTCGAAGCCGCCGAGCGCGGCCGCGACCGCCTCGGGCCCGGTGAGCACCGCCGGTTCCTGCGGTCCGCCGTACCCGTGCTCGAGGTTCGATGCGTCGTGGGAGATCACGAGGAGCGTTCCGCCCGGCGCGACGGCCGCCGCGGCGTTGCGCAGCGCGACGGCTCGCTCAGCCTCCGGGAGCTGCAGATAGGCGACGACCACCAGGTCGAAGGTGGGACCGCCGGGTAGGGGCTCGGTGGCGTCGGCCATCGCGGTGTCGATCGTGACTCCTCTCCCCGCCGCGAGCTCGCGGGCCTTCTCCATCGCGACCTCGGAGTAGTCGACGGCGGTCGCGGCCCATCCCTGCTCGGCCAGCCAGACCGCGTTGCGCCCCTCGCCGGCGGCGAGGTCGAGCGCGCGGCCGGGGGAGAGGCCGGTCACCTCGGCCACGAGGAACCGGTTCGGCTCCGCGGTCCAGACGAGCTCCGCGGTGCGGTAGCGCTGGTTCCAGTCGTCGCGGTCCATCTGCGTTCCTCCGTGCGGTGGGGGGCGTGTGGTGGTTGCGTGAGGTCAGTGGCTGAAGTTGACGTGGGGCAGGATGCGCTCGAGCCACTTCGGTGCGTACCAGTTGCGCTCTCCGAGGAGCGCCATGGTGGCGGGCACGAGCATGACCCGCACGACGGTGGCGTCGAGCAACACGGCCATGGCCAGGGTCACGCCGAGCTCGGTGGGCGGGATGGGACCGGTGACGCCGAAGGCGATGAACACCACGATCATGATGAGCGCGGCGTTGGTGATCGGCCGCCCCGTGCGCGCGATGCCCTCGCCGATCGCGCGCTTGGTGTCGCCGGTGGCCTGGTAGCGCTCCCGGATCGCGGCGAGCAGGAAGAGCTGGTAGTCCATCGACAGCCCGAAGAGCAGGGCGAAGAAGAACAGCGGTGCCCACGCGTCGACGAAGCCCTGATGTTGGATCCCGAGCAGGCCGGCGCCGATCCCGTGTTGGAACACGACCGTCGCGAAGCCGAACGCCGCGCCGACCGTGAGCAGGTTCATGGCGATCGAGAACAGGGCCACGACGATGCTGCGGAACACGATCAGGAGCAGGACGAACGCGACGATCAGGATCACGCCGATCGCGTACGGGGCGCGTCCGGTCAGCACGCCGGTGAGGTCGCGGTTCTGCGCGGCCGGTCCACCGACCTTGGCCGCGGGCACCGAGCTGTCGAGCTGGTGGCGGAGCCGGTCCACCATGGCACCGGTCGCCGAGTCGTCGACCGGCGTCTTCGGGGTCACGCGCACGACGACGCGTCCCGTCGCCGCGGGCTCGGTCACGACGCGGCGCGTCGACCACGTTGCGGTCCGCCGCCGCGATCTTCACGACCGCGCCGGCGTCGGCGGCGGGGACGGTGACGAAGGCGGGCGCGGCGGCGCCGGGCCCGAAGCCCTTCACCAGCAGGTCGTAGCCGTCGCGGCTGGTGCGGCCGGTGTCGACCACGCGGGCGCCGGGCATCCCGAGGTGCATGCCCACGGCGGGGAGCACCAGCACGCCGAGCACGACCACGCCGATGGCGAGGACCGCCCCCGGCCGGCGCAGCGCGAGTCCGGTCCAGCGGGCCCACCGGCTCTCGGCCACGATGTCGGGGTCCTTCTTGCCCCGGGTGACGAGCACCTTGTCGCCCAGCGCCACCAGCACGGCGGGGAGCAGCGTCAACGCCGCGAGGGCGACGGCGACCACCGACAGGATCATGCCCAGCGCCATCGAGCGGAACACCATCACCGGCACGAGGAACACCGCAGCGAGGGACAGCACGACCGTCAGCGCCGAGAGGAACACCGCCTTGCCCGCCGTCGACATCGTGTTCTCGATCGCGGCGATCGCGTCCTTGCCCTCGGCCCGTTCCTCGCGGTAGCGGCTGACGATGAACAGGCTGTAGTCGATCCCCACCGCGAGGCCGATCATCATCGAGAAGTTCATCGACCACACCGACATCGGCGTGACCCACGACAACACGTGCAGCACGGCGAAGCCGACCGCGATCCCGGCCAGGGCCAGCAGGAGGGGGATGCCGGCGGCGATCATCGCCCCGAACGCCACGAAGAGCAGGATCAGGGTGGGCAGGCCGCTGAGCAGCTCGGCCTTGTGCAGGGCCTCGGCGTTCACCTTGTTGAAGTCGCTCCACACCGGCCATTCGCCGGTGACCTTCGCCTGCGCACCGGGTGCCACGGCCAGGCCGTCCACGTAGGTGCCGAGCTCACCGGCCGCGGTCGGCCGCTGCGCGTCGGAGGTGACGTTCTGGGCGACGGGGATCAGCGCGGTCCGACCGTCACGGGAGATGAGCCCGGTCTCGGGCGGCACCGAAAGGGGGTCGACGACGTCCGTCGCCCGGGGCGCGTTCCCGAGCTCGGCGACGAGGGCCTGGAGACCGCTCGGGTCGGAGGCGATGGGGGTCGCCTGGTGGTACACGACGATCGGGTTCTCGGCGCCGAGCGACGCGAAGTCCTTGCGCAGCTCGTCGCGCACCACCTGCGCGATGGAGCCCTGCGCCTCCCAACCCGCGCCGGAGAGCGCGCTCGAGAGCGTCAGCGCGAGCGGTGCGGCGGCGAAGGCGACGAGCAACCACGTGACGATCACGCCGCGACGGTGCCGGGCCATGGTGGCGGCCAGGCGGGAGAAGAGCGCCTTCTCGTCGGGCGGCGCCGACGGCTCGTGCTCCAGCGAGGGTGACTCGGGCGACGTGATGCTCACGGGACGGCTCCTGGTTGCTGATGGATACCCCTGAGGGATACCCCTAGGGGTATAGCACAGGAGAAGTCGGATACTCCCGTGGGTATTCCCGGTCCTGCTACTTGAAGAAGAGGCGGTAGGTGACGAACCAGATGGAGAAGGCGATGAGGAGCACGCCGAAGGCGCGCTGGAGGTGCTCCGACCGGATGCCCTGTGACTTGCGGCTCACGAGCCACGACATGGGGACCGAGCCGAGCGCGAACACGGCTGCGGCCGGCCAGTCGATGTGGCCGAGCGCCCAGTGGGCGATCAGCGTCGGGATGGTGAGCACGGCGATCACGACGAGGCTCGTCCCCGACGCCTTGCGCATCGTGAGGCCGAAGATCAGGAGGAACGCGGGGACGAGCAGGAACCCGCCGCCGTTCGCGAGCAGCCCCGTCAACAGGCCGACCCCCGCCGCGATCGCGACGACCAGGCCGCGGCTCTTGCGGCGCTCAGTGCCCGCGGCGACGCTGCTCGCCGAGATGGGCCGGAGCACGCGCCCGCCGATGATGCCGAGCACCACGCCCGACGCGACGAGGAGTGCGGGACCGCCGACGACCTGCGACAGCAACGCACCGGCGATCGTGGCGGGGACACCGCCGACGATCGACCAGCGCGCGACGTCGCGATCGACCTCCCCGAACCGCGGCGTACTCGCCGCGCGCCGACCAGCGCCGCCGGGATGGTGGCGGGGAGCGGTGAGGCGACGGCGGCGAAGCCGGACAGCCCGAGGAGTGACAGCACCGGCGTCGCGAACGACGAGCCACCGACGCCGAACAGGCCGAACAGTGCGCCGATGAGCATGCCCGCGGCGCCGATCGCGACCCAGTGCATCAGCTCCTCATCCCGAACCCGACGCGGAGCACCGGTTGGGACCCAGCTCGAGTTGCTCGAGGACGGACACTGCCAGATCGGAGCGCCCCATGTTCGCCTTGATGATCTCGACGTAGCTGGGCGGGCGCTCGCCGGCGTTCGAGGTGGCCCATTCCACGAACGCCTCCTCGCCGAGGTCGAGGGGTCGGAGGATCGCCCGCAGCTGGCCCACGGTAGCGCCGACCGGCTGGTCCGGATGCACCTGCACTCCCTCGCCGTAGTGCCCGGGGAGCACGATGGTCCCGTCGGGGTGGTTCAGGACCCGCTCGTGGAGCGACCGGTAGAGGTTGTGGGAGAATTCCTCGGCGCGTTCCGCGAGATCCGGCCGGCCCACGCCGTCGACGAACAACGTGTCGCCGGTCAGGACGATCCGGTCGTCGACGAAGTAGATGGTGGAACCCTCGGTGTGCCCCGGGGTCCCGAGGGCCGCCACCGTCAACTCGGCGTCGGCGCCGAGCCGGAACGTCGCGCCGTCGCGCAGCGGCTCGAACGCGAAGTCGAACGTGTCGTCGGGATTGAGGTGCAGCGTCGCGCCGGCGCCCGCCGCGAGGGCACGGGCACCCGACAGGTGGTCGGCGTGGAGATGCGTGTCGAAGACCCGGGTGATCCGCCACCCGCGCTCGGCGGCCACCTCGCGGTACACGTCGACGTCGATCGACGGATCGATCACGAACGCCTCGTCGGTGGCGCCGATCACGTACGAGAGGCACCCCTTGCCGCGCCGGCGCACCTGTACGACGCTCACGTCGCCGTCTTCCACGACGACCCGGTCGTACGTCCTGCCCCAGGCGGTCATCCCGCCGCGGAGGTTCGCGACGTGGAGCCCGGTGCCGGCCAGGAAGTCGGCCGCGACCACCGAGCGTGCCCCGGACGCGCACACGACCACGACCTCACGGTCGCGCGGGCAATTCCGCCACGCGGCCGGAGAGCTCGGCGACCGGCACGTTCACCGCGCCGGGGATCGCCCAGGCCGCGACTTCGTCGGGCTCTCGGACGTCGAGGACGAAGGGTTCGGCGTCGGTGCCGAGCCGGCGGGCGAGCTCGCCGGCGTCGATCTCGCGGGAGGTGGGTGCGCTCTGGTCCATGGTGGGATCAACCCTATACCCCTTGGGGTATATTCCGGGGCTTCGGGTCCTGGGGGAGACTGGGGACGTGACCGACGTGACCGATGAGCCCGGGGCGGGCGACCGAACCCGTCCGTCGAAATGGCGACCCTGGCTGCGGGTCGTGCTCGGCGTCGCGCTCGGGGCCGGCGCGATCTCGCTGGTGCTCCAGGCGGCCGGCGGGATCGGTGACCTGGAGGAAGCACTCCGGCGCACGAACCCGTGGTGGCTGGTGCCGGCCGCCGCGTTCGAGGCGCTGGCCTACGTGACGTCGGGTCTGAGGCTGCGGCGACTGGCCGGCGACGAGGCCGACCTGACCGTCGTGTCGGCGACGGAGCTGGAGCTCGTCGTGAACGGGCTCGGCCTGCTGACCCCGGCTTCCCCGGCCGAGGGCCTGGCGTTCGCGACCGCGGAGCTGTCACGGCGCGGGCTGCCGCGGCGGCGCGTCCTCTTCACCCTGGGCTTCAGCAACTGGTTCAGCTTCCGGATCTTCTACCTGGTGGGCGCGCTCAACCTGCTCTTCATGGTGGCCACGCGCGACCTGCCGATCGATGCGACATGGCCGCTCGTGATCGCACCCCTGGTGCTGGCCCTCCTGGCGGTCTCCGCGGTGCTTGCGAACCGGCCGCGGTCCGCCGAGCACGTTGCCGTCCTCCTCGGCTCCCTGCGGTTCTGGAAGCCGCGACCGGTGCGCGACGAGCGCCGGGCGGCCGGCGCACGGTTCCACGCCGACGCGATGGCCGTCGTGGGCCCGCCGCGGCGGCGGATCTGGCTCGCGCTGCTCTCGCTCGCCTCGATGCTGAGCGACGTCGCGTGCCTGTACTTCATCCTCGTGGCGGTGGGCGCGCACGTCGACCCCGACGTGGCGCTCCTCGCGGTCGGCACGGGCGCGGTCGCCGGCGCGGTGCCGTTGCTCCCGGGAGGCATCGGCGTGGTCGAGGCGGTCATGCCCGCGGTCATCCACTGGTATGGCCCTCCGCTGAGTGCTGCGCTCGCGGGTGTGCTCATCTACCGGGTCGTCGGCACGCTGCTCCCTGCGGCCGCCGGCGCCGTCTCGCTCGTCGCGTTGCGCGCCCACCGCGGGCACACCGCTCGTGAGCAGGCACTTCGGCCCTACCGGTCGGCGCCGCCGGGCGGCATGCTCGACGTGCACACGAGGGACCGGGAAACGGGGAGCGAATGAAGAGCTTCGAGACCAGCGTCGGCGAACCGATCGAGGCCGTCGAACCGAAAGTACGTGCCGCACTGGCGGCGCAGGGCTTCGGGGTGCTCACCGAGATGGACGTCGCGGCGACGTTGCGGGCCAAGTTGGGAGTCGAGCGACCGGCGCTCAAGATCCTCGGCGCCTGCAATCCCCACATCGCGCAGCGCTCGCTGGAGCTCGATCCCTCGGTGAGCCTGCTGCTCCCGTGCAACGTCGTGCTCGAGACCGCCGCCGACGGTGGCACCCGGGTCGCGATCGTCGATCCCCGGGCCCTGATGGACGACCCGGCGTTCGCCGAGCTCGCCGCGGAAGCCGCCGGGAAGCTGCGCGCCGTCGTCGACGAAGTAGGTGGGGCATGACGAAGGAACGCATCGTGGTCGTCGGCGGCGACGCCGCCGGCATGGCGGCGGCGGCGCTGGCCAATCGCCGGCGAGACCCCGAGCGAACGGAGCTGGTGGTGTTCGAGCGCGGCGACTACACGTCGTACGCGGCGTGCGGCCTGCCGTATTTCGTCGCGGGTGTCGTCGGAGCTCCTGATCGGCTGATCGCCCGCAGTCCCGAAGCGCATCGCGCCAAAGGCGTCGACGTGCGCGTGCGTCACGAAGTGCGCGCCATCGATCTCGACCGCCGCGAGGTGGAAGTGGCCGCGCTCGGCGACGGAGGATCCGTGCGGCGCGAGCCGTTCGACCATCTCGTCGTCGCGACGGGTGCGTCTCCGATCCGCCCGACCTTCCCGAACGTGGACGCCCGCGGCATCACCGCCATGCACACCATCCCCGACGCCCTCGCGCTCGACGAATTGCTGCGTTCCCGCCGACCCGGGCGCGCCGTCGTCGTCGGTGGTGGATACATCGGCCTCGAGATGGTCGAGGCGTTGCTGTGGCGCGGTCTGCACGTGACGCTGGTCGAGAAGCTCCCGCAGCCCATGGCGACCCTCGATCCCGACATGGCCGAACTGGTCACGCGGGCGTTGGGCGACCTCGCCGTCGACGCCCGCCTCGGCGTGGGTGTCGACGGGTTCGAGGTCGGCGACGACGGCTGGGTGACGGGCGTCGCGACCGACGCGGGTGTCGTGCCGGCCGACGTCGTCGTGCTCGGCCTCGGCATCAGGCCGAACGTCACGTTGGCGCGTGAAGCCGGCATCACGATCGGTCCGAGCGGTGCGATCGCAGCCGACCCGAGCATGCGCACCTCGGCCGCGAATGTCTGGGTCGCGGGCGACGCGGCCGAGAGCCGGCACCGGATAAGTGGTGCTCCGGTGTCAGTCGCGCTCGGGACGCACGCGAACCAGCAGGGCCGCGTGGTCGGCGCGAACGTCACCGGTGGCGCGGCGACGTTCCCGGGCGTGCTCGGCACGGCCGTCACCAAGGTGTGCGACACGGAGATCGCCCGCACCGGCCTCAACCTCCGGGAGGCGCGCGCGGCCGGCTTCGACGTGGTGGCCGAGGTCACCGAGGGCCGGACGCACGCGGGGTACTACCCCGATGCGGCGCCGATCGCGGTGAAGGTGCTCGCCGAGCGGGGAAGCGGCCGGATGCTGGGCGGCCAGATCGTGGGCGGGAGCGGCTCCGCCAAGCGCATCGACGCGCTCGCGGTCGGTATCTGGAACGAGATGACGACCGAGGACTTCGCGCAGGTCGACCTCGGGTACGCGCCCCCGTTCTCGACGCCGCTCGACCCGGTGCTCGTCGCCGCCCGCCGCGCCGGCGCCTGAGGCGGCGTCGATCAGGATCGACGGTGAGGCCGGGCTCCATGGCCTGGCCGCGCGAGGTGTCGCCGATGGTCTCTTGGAGCCACGCGCGGTCGTCGGGACGGATGCGGGCCGCGAACGCTTCGCACGAGCCGTCGAGCTCGTCGAGGTCCATGCCGTAGCGCCCGGCTTCGAGGGCGAACCGCAGCGGTGCCTCGTCGCGCAGGAGGGCGTCCTGCGCGTCGCTCTCGGAGCGGCGGATGGCCGCGCCGTCGTCGCGCTTTCGGCGTTTCATCGCCCTCTCATCGCTCGCACGGTAGTCCGTTCCGTGCATGCCGACGCGAGGCTGGACGAGCGCCTGGGGCTGCGCGGCCCTCG
The DNA here is from genome assembly GCA_963750045.1 of uncultured Actinomycetes bacterium. Taxonomy (GTDB): domain Bacteria; phylum Actinomycetota; class Acidimicrobiia; order IMCC26256; family DASPTH01; genus DASUAS01. The sequence continues at coordinate 370,005 of CAVVPD010000008.1, forward strand.
TGCTCGTCCGGGTCGTCGCCGTCGGTGTCGCCCTCGATGCCCGCGCCACGGCACCGCGCCACGCCGCGCTCACCGGGGACGAGCGTCGCTATCACCAGATCGCGACGAGGCGCGGGATCCCCTACGCCGACTTCGCGGTCGAGTACCCACCGCTCACCCTTGCAGCCATCGACGCGCTGGACGACGGCACCGTGCGCCGCTCGACCGCGCGGCTGATGTGGAGCCAGGTGGCGTTGGACGGCCTGATCGCCGTGCTCCTGGCGTGGGGATGGGGCCGCCGCGCCGCGCTGGCCTACCTCGTGCTCGGACTCGCGTTCGTCTGGTACCCGTTCCTCTACCTCCGGCTCGACCTCCTCTCGGTCGCGCTCGCGGTCGCGGGGCTCGCGCTGCTCCGGCGACGTCATCCCGTGGCCGGAGGCGCAGGCGTCGCCGCCGCGTGCTTCGCCAAGGTCTGGCCGATCGCGCTCGTGCCGGGCCTCGTCGCCCGTCGCTCGTGGCGCGGGGTGGTGGCGTTTGCCGCGGTGGGCATCGCCGGTACCGCGGCGTGGATCCGGTGGGCAGGGTTCGACGGGCCGGTCCAGGTGCTCACGTTCCGCGGCGCGAAGGGGTGGCAGATCGAGAGCACCATCGGGGCCGTCGTGCACGTCTTCGCCGCCGCCGACGCCCGGATGCAGCGCGGCGCGGCGCGCATCGGCGTGGTGCCCGGGATGCTGCGGGTGGGCCTCCCGCTCCTCGGCGTGCTCGCCACGTTCGGGATCTGGTGGCTGGTCAGCCGGGTCCCCCACGCGGCGACGCACGTCGTCGACGGTGTCGCGCCGGTCGCGGCGCTCGCCGCGGTCCTGGTGTTCGCCACGCTCCTGTCGCCGCAGTACGTGTCGTGGCTCCTGCCTTTCGCCGCGATCGCGGCGGCGGGGGGAGAGCGGCGCATCGCCGGGCTCACGGCCGTCGTCGCCCTGCTGAGCACGTTCGGCTTGTTCCTCGCGGGGGATCTCTCCCGCGGGGATCCGGTGGCGATGGCCCTGGTCCTCCTGCGCAACGGGCTGTTGGTGGCCTTGCTGGGGGTGGCCGTCTCCCGTCTCTCGCACCTCGCCCGCGCCGACGCGGCGGTGCGACCGGCACCCACCGGGGTCGCGGTCGTCGCGGGGCGCGCTCGCCCGCACGGACCCGGTCCAGATCTCTTAGGCTCCGCCGATGGCCGCCCCGACGACCGACGAACGGGCGCCCGCGCCTGAACCGGCGGGGACCGAACCGCTCCGGGTCGACCACCTGGGCCGCTGGTGCATGCTGGCACCCGTCGCGTTCCTGGTCGTGCTCGGGTGGACCCACCGGTGGATCGACGAGGACGCGTTCCTCAACTTCCGGATCGTCGACCAGATCCGGGCGGGCCACGGCCCGGTGTTCAACGTGGGCCAACGCGTCGAGGTCGCGACGAGCCCGCTGTGGCTGGCGCTGCTCACCGTCGGCCGCACGCTGATCCCGTTCGTCCACATCGAGTACCTCGCACTGGTCGGCGGCCTCCTGCTCACCGGCCTCGGGCTGTGGTGGGTCCAGCGGGGCGCGGCGCGGATGTGGCGCACCGGGCGTGACCACCCGGCGATCCCGCTCGGCGCGGTCGTGATCGCCGCGCTGCCCGCGAGCTGGGAATGGGCCACCTCGGGGCTCGAGAACGGGTTGAGCCTGGCGTGGATCGGCGCGCTCATGCTCGTGCTCGCGACCTTCGCGCGACGAGATCCGCCGCGGGCTCCCGCGTGGAAGACCGCGGCGGTCGGCGTGCTCCTCGGCCTCGGCCCGCTCGTACGACCGGACCTCACGATCATGAGCGTGGCCGCGCTGGTGGCGGTGCTCGCGACCCGACGTCCCCGCGGCGCGCCGCTGGCCTGGTTCCTCGGCGGATTCCTCGCGTTGCCGGTGCTCTCCGAGCTGTTCCGCGTGGGGTACTACGGGATCCTCGTGCCCAACACCGCCCTGGCGAAGGACGCCGGTGGCACCTACTGGTCGCAGGGGTGGAACTACCTCGCCGACCTCGTCGCCCCCTACTGGCTGTGGGTGCCGGTGCTCGCTGCCGTCGCCGCGGCCGTGGTGCTCCTGGTGCCCACCCGACGGGCCTCCGGGCACGAGGGGCCTCCGCTCGTCGTCGTCCTCGCCCTGCCCGTCGCCGGGCTGCTGCACGCCCTCTTCATCGTGAAGTCGGGAGGCGACTACCTCCACGCCCGCCTGCTCCTGCCGAGCCTGTTCGCGCTCCTCGCTCCGGTGGCGGCCGTGCCGTGGAGCCGCAAGCTCCTCGCCCCGGTCGTGGTGGTCGGGATCTGGGCGCTGGTGGCCGCCGGGTTCCTGCGCCCCGCGATCCACAACGGGTTCGTGCCCCTCACCGACCGCGGCGTGGCCGAGGGCCGCGACCTCATGACCAGCCTCACGCGGCCCGGGCACCGCCCGATCCGGGCCGAGGACTTCATCTTCGTCGACGGCCCGCTCGCCAAGCGCCTGCAGGAACGGGGCGAGAAGGCACTCGTGATCAACACCGCGAAGCAGCCCATCCTCGACGCCACGCCGCAGCGGACGACGCTCGTGTCGCTCGCCAGCGGCATCAGCGGCTACCTGGCCGGCCCCGACGTGCTGGTGCACGAGTACAACAGCCTGGGCGACCCGGTCGGGAGCCACATGCCACCGAACCCCGACAGTGGCCCCGGTCACCGCAAGCGCAAGGGGTACCCGTGGGTCATCGCGCTCACCACCAGACCGGGCGTCACCGCCGGGTTCGACCCGCAGCGGATCGCGGCGGCGCGTGCCGCGCTGCGGTGCGGCGCATTGCGCGACCTGGTCGCGTCGACCGAGGACCCGATGGGCGTCGGCACCTTCTGGTCGAACCTCACCGGCGCCGTCGGGCGCACCCGCCTCGTCGTGCCCAGGCACGAGGTCGCAGCAGAACGGAAGTTCTGCGGTGACGAAGGTACGATCGGCCCCTGACGGTTCGACCCCAAATGGCGGAATCCTTGCTCGAAGCGATCGACGGTCCCGAAGCGCTGCGGCGGCTCGACGAAGCCGAGTTGCGCGCGCTCGCCGACGAGATCCGTGAGGTACTGATCGACGCGGTCTCGGTCAACGGTGGCCACCTCGGGTCCAACCTGGGCGCGGTCGAGCTCACCCTCGCCGTCCACCGCGTGTTCGACTCTCCCCGCGACGCGATCGTGTGGGACACCGGCCACCAGTCCTACGTCCACAAGCTGGTCACGGGACGGCTCGAGGGCTTCTCCAGGCTCCGGCAGGGCGGCGGGATGTCGGGGTACCCGTCCCGGGCCGAGTCCGAGCACGATCTCGTCGAGAACAGCCACGCGTCCACCGCGGTCAGCTACGCCTTCGGTCTCGCCGTCGCGCGCGACGCCACCGGCGACGATTCCGCCGTCGTCGCGATCATCGGCGACGGCGCGCTCACCGGCGGGCTCGCCTACGAGGCGCTCAACAACTTCGGCTACTCCGGCCGGCGCGCCGTGATCGTCCTCAACGACAACGGACGCTGCTACGCGCCCACCGTGTCGCGGCTCACGGCGGGCGCGGAGGGTGCCGACGCGGCGGCGTTCTTCCGGGCGCTCGGGTTGGACTACGTCGGCCCGGTCGACGGTCACGACATCGCTGCGCTGGAGCCGGTGCTGCGCGACGCCGCGTCGCGCGGCGGCCCCGTCGTGGTGCACGTGATCACCCGCAAGGGCGAGGGCTACCTCCCGGCCGAGTCCGACGACGAGAAGCGGCTGCACGACGTCGGCGCGTTCGATCCCGAGACTGGCGTGCCGCTCCGCGGCAAGGGCTCGTCGTACACCGCGGCGTTCAGCGACGCGCTCATCGCGCTCGCCGGCGCGCACCCCGAGGTCGTTGCCCTCACCGCGGGGATGCCCGGCTCCACCGGTCTCCTGCCGTTCGCCCAGCGCTTCCCGGGTCGCTGCTTCGACGTCGGCATCGCCGAGCAGCACGCGGTCACCGCCGCCGCCGGGATGGCCATGCGCGGCCTGCGGCCGGTCGTGGCGGTCTACTCCACGTTCCTCAGCCGGGCGTGGGACCAACTGGTCTACGACGTGGGACTCCACGCACTGCCGGTCGTGTTCTGCATCGACCGGGCCGGGATCACCGGCGACGACGGCCCCAGCCACCATGGCCTCTTCGACCTCGCGCTCCTCACCAAGGTGCCCGGCCTCACGCTGTTCGCGCCGTCGTCCTACGAAGAGGTCGCGGTGATGCTGGAGGAGGCGCTGAAGATCACCTCGGGACCCGTCGCCCTGCGTTGGCCGAAGACCCCGGCGCGCCACGTGCCCGCGGGCGAGGTGGGCAGGGGCCGCAACGCCCGCCGGGTCCGGGAAGGCTCTGACGTGTGCATCCTCGCCGTCGGCAAGCTCGTGGAGGCGGCCGAGGAAGCCGCCGATCTCCTCGAGGCGCGCGACCTCCACACCACGGTGTGGGACGTCCGCACCGTGCCGCCCGATGCCCGGATGCTGGCCGACGCGCGCCGCCACCCGCTCGTCGTCACCGCGGAGGACGGCATCGCCGAAGGCGGGGTGGGCGCGCTGCTGGTCGCGGCCCTCGCCCGGATGGAGACGAGCACACCGGTGCCGCCGACGGTCGCGCTCGGCACGCCGGTCGCGTTCCTCCCGCACGGCAAGCCGGCCGACCTGCTCGCCAACCTCGGCCTCGACGGTCCCGGGATCGCGGCGACGGTCTCCAAGCTGCTGGACGCGAGCTGACCACCGGCCGCGCGCCCGGCTACGCCTTGCGACCGAAGTCGGGCATGACCTCGAAGGCGGGCGCGAAGAAGTAGTCGAGCTCGATCGTCTGGCCCAACGCGAAGAGGCCGGTCGTGCAGAGGTCGGTCTTCACGAACACCTGCACGCCGTAGTCGGCGAAGGAGGTGCCGTCCTCGTCGCCGTCGCGGAAGATCGGCGACGCCGCCATCACCTCGTCGATGCGGGCGTCCTGACCGGCGCGGGCGCGGTACTTCGTGACCACCGCTCGCCCCGCGAGCTCGCCGCCGGGAGATGTGAGCCGGGTGAGCGTGGCGACGGCGCGTTCGAGCGCCTCGAAGCTCGCATACCGGATGCCGACGTGGTCGAGCGACTCGGGCGACGACGACCGTGTGCTCAGGAACGCGGTGACCCGCGGGTCCTCGTCGGCCTCACCCAGGTGCAGGGCCTCGGTGACCGCGGCTTCGAGGCCCAGCTTCACCGGCCCGGCCTGCGAGAGGTACATCACGTTGTCGACGTAGTTCCAGGCGTCGTGGTCGAACACGATCGTCGTGAACCCCTCCGGGCCGTTGTCTTCCAGGTGCGCACCCAAAGCCTCGAACAGGAGGCGGGCCCGGGGAAAGTCTCCGGGGCGGTAGTGGATGGCGAGATGACCCAGGGTGGCGTTGCCCGACTGCACCGGGGGTGTGTCCGTCGCGGCCATGCCGGCGAGTCTGACCCCACGACTCGCGCCGCGCAAGCGCCTGCCGGTGCGGCGCGTCGTGCGCGTCAGGCCACGGCCGGGGCGGCGCGCGGTGGCGGAAGCCCGAGTTGGGTTGCGTCGTCGGAGGTGAGGTCGTCGAGGGGCACGAGGCGGAGGCCGTCGGGCCGGTTCGGGTTGCCGACGAGGGCCCGTGTGCCGGTGGGGACGAGGAGGCCGTGGTGGCCGGCGGCGCGGCAGACCGCGGCGAGGTTGGCGATGTCGTCGGTGCCGCCCCAGCTGCGGGGGCGAAGGTGGTGGACGTCCAGGCCGTGGCGGATCTCGCAGCCGGGGATGCGGCAGTGGCCGTCGCGCAGCAGCACCGCCCGGGCGATCTTGGGGGACAGCGCGCCACTTCGCGTTCCGACCGCGGTGGGCACGGCCCCGTCGCCCACGAGGACCGGTTCGATGCGCGCGTTGGCGCGCAGGTGTTCGACCATCGCATCAGGCAACGGGATCCCCGCCACCTCGGCCGGACCCGACATCGGCACCTCGACCACCAACAGCGGCTTCGCGGCCGCCGCAGGCAGATCCGTGGTCTCGTAGACGTCGCACAGTGCGACGAGCGCGTCGGCGCTGCGATGCTCCCGGCTGTCCCACGCCCGTCCCTTCGGGGGCCGCATCCGGTCGATCATCCGGTTGACGGTCGCTTCGAAGCGGGCGCCGTCGATGTCGGGCAACGCCCCGCGCAGGTGCAGCATCCCGGTGTCGTGCTGCCACCACATGCGCAGGTTGCGCGCCTCGCGACGGGCCCGTGCCTCCTCGACGGTCGGCTTCGCCTTCGTGCGCGCCAACCGGGCGAGATCGGCGGGCGCCACGTTCGGCGCCCGCTTGGCCCACTCCGCATCGGTCGAGTCGTCGGCCAGCGCCACGACCGGCCCGAGCTGCTCCGAGCTCAGATCACCCGCATGCGCCGCGGCGGCGACCGCGGGCAGGGACTCCAACGCCCGCGCCGTCTCGACCGTCTCGCGCACCGTGCGGGCCGACACCCCGTCCCGGCCCGCCAGCGTGTCGTCGATCCGGCCGCGCTCGTCGAGCACCGCCACGACCGTCAGCTCCTCGACCCGCAGGCGTCGCTGTTCGCGCACCAACTCCTCGCGCCGCGCCACCAACCGGTCGGTGGGCCAGCACCGCAACCCGTCGAGATGATCCGCAACGTCGAACACCCCACGATCGAACCACAGGGGTACGACAGTCATCGGCGGGCTCGGGACGTCGGCAGAATTCCTCCGAGGAACTGCCCGGTAACCGGGAGCCGGACCTACCCTGGACCCGTGTTCATCGACGGCTTCGTCCACCAGCTCCCCGACATCGATCCCCAGGAGACGGGGGAGTGGCTCGACTCCCTCGACTCGGTCATCGGCATCGGCGGGCGAGCCCGCGCGCGCTACCTGCTGGCGCGCCTCATGGAGCGCGCCCGTGAGCAGGGCGTCGGTGTGCCCGCAATGGTCACGTCGGACTACATCAACACCATCCCGCCGGAACAGGAGCCGTGGTTCCCCGGCGACGAGGTCATCGAGCGCCGGATCCGCGCCTACATCCGCTGGAACACGATGGCGATGGTCGACCGCGCCAACCACCGTTTCGAAGGGCTCGGCGGTCACCTGTCGACGTTCGCGTCCGCGGCCGCGCTCTACGACGTGGGCTTCAACCACTTCTTCCGCGGCAAGGACGACGGCGGCCCCGGCGACCAGGTGTTCTTCCAGGGTCACGCCGCGCCCGGGATCTACGCCCGGGCCTTCCTCGAGGGACGCCTGAACGAAGACCACCTCGACCGCTTCCGGCGCGAGGTCGACGGCGGTGGCCTGCCGTCGTACCCGCACCCGCGGCGGATGCCCGAGTTCTGGGAGTTCCCCACCGTGTCGATGGGCCTCGGCCCGCTGAACGCGGTCGCGCAGGCACGGTTCAACCGCTACCTCATGGCCCGCGAGATGGCCGACACCAGCAAGTCGAAGGTGTGGGCGTTCGTCGGCGACGGCGAGATGGACGAACCCGAGGCGATGGCCGGGCTCTCCCTCGCCGCGCGCGAGCAGCTCGACAACCTGATCTTCGTCGTCAACTGCAACCTGCAGCGTCTCGACGGCCCCGTGCGCGGCAACGGGAAGATCATCCAGGAGCTCGAGGCGACGTTCCGGGGCGCCGGGTGGAACGTGATCAAGGTCATCTGGGGCCGCGGCTGGGACGATCTCCTCGCGCGCGACGTCGACGGCGTGCTGGTGAACCAGATGAACACGACCGTCGACGGCCAGTTCCAGAAGTATGCGGTGGAGTCGGGGAGCTACATCCGCGAGCACTTCTTCGGTCCCGATCCGCGCCTGCAGCGGCTGGTCGAGAACCTCAGCGACAACGATCTCCGCAACCTCCCGCGCGGTGGGCACGACTACCGGAAGCTCTACGCCGCGTACAAGATGGCGATGGAGCACGAGGGCAGCCCCACCGTCATCCTGGCGAAGACGGTGAAGGGGTGGACGCTCGGCGCGGGCATCGAGTCGCGCAACGCGACCCACCAGATCAAGAAGCTCACGACCGACGAGCTCAAGGTGTTCCGCGACCGGCTGCAGCTGCCGATCCCCGATTCGGAGGTGGCGGACGGCGACCCGCCGTTCTGGCACCCCGGCACCGACTCGCCCGAGTTCGAGTACATGATGGCGCGTCGGCGCGCGCTCGGTGGCTCCGTCCCGGAGCGGCTGGTGCGGAAGAAGATGTTCGCGGCGCCGGTGCGCGAGCACACGCCCGAGACGGCGGGACCGTTCGCCGACGTGTTCGCCGGCACCGGCGACAAGGTGCTGGCCAGCACCACCACCGCGTTCGCGCGCCTGTTGCGCAACCTGTTGCGCGATCCCGACATCGGCTCGCGCATCGTGCCGATCATCCCGGACGAGGCGCGCACCTTCGGCCTCGATGCCCTGTTCCGCGAGTACAAGATCTACGCGGCGTTCGGCCAGCACTACGAGCCGGTCGACGCCGAGCTGCTCCTGTCGTACCGCGAGGCGAGCAACGGCCGCATCCTCGAGGAGGGCATCACCGAAGCCGGCTCGATGGCCACGCTCACCGCCGCGGGCACGTCGTACGCGACGTGGGGTCAGCCGATGATCCCCTTCTTCATCTTCTACTCGATGTTCGGCTTCCAGCGCGTCGGCGACCTCATCTGGGCGTTCGGTGACCAGCGCGGCCGTGGCTTCCTGCTCGGCGCGACCGCGGGCCGGACCACGCTCGCCGGCGAGGGCCTGCAGCACTGCGACGGCCAGAGCCAGCTGCTGGCCTCGGCGTACCCCAACTGCGCGGCCTACGACCCGGCGTTCGCCTACGAGATGGGCGTGATCATCCGCGACGGCATCGAGCGCATGTACGGTCCCGAGCCCGAGGACTGCTTCTACTACATCACCCTCTACAACGAGAACTACCCCATGCCGCCGATGCCCGAAGGGGTGGAGGACGGCATCATCCGAGGGCTGTACCGCTTTCAGGATGCCCCCGCCACGGGCGACGCCGCGCCACGCGCACAGATCCTGGCGAGCGGCACCGCGATGCTCGCGTCGCTCGACGCGCAACGCATCCTCGCCGACGAGTACGGCGTGGCCGCCGACGTGTGGAGCGCGACGAGCTACAAGATGCTGCGCGAGGAGGCGTTGCGCGCCGAGCGGTGGAACCGACTGCACCCGACCGAGCCCGCCCGCACCCCGTACGTCACCGAGGTGCTGCGCGACAGCGAAGGCCCGATCGTCGCGGTCACCGACTTCATGAAGGCGGTGCCGGACCAGGTGGCGCGCTTCGCGCCGCGGCCCTTCGCTTCACTCGGCACCGACGGCTACGGCTTCTCCGACACGCGCCCGGCACTGCGCCGGCACTTCGAGGTCGACGCCCCGAGCATCGTGATCGCCGTGCTGCACGGGCTCGCGCAGACCGACGTGATCAAGGCCGAGGTGGTGGCGGAGGCCATCGCCCGTTTCGACGTCGACGCCGACCGGGAAGACCCGAGGCTCACCTAGACGACCGCTCGTCAGATGACGCGGCGCTCGTCTTCCTTCAACGGGTCGTCGTCGAGGGGATCGTCGTCCCACCCGTCGTCGACCTCGTCGTCGTCGTCCTCGTCTTCGGCGTCCGCGTCGAGCTCGACGTCCGCGAGCGTGCCGGAGCCCTCATGGAACAGACCGTCGTCGAAGCCCTGCTTCAGCTCCCGCGCCTCGCGGAACCGGCGGGCTCGTCCTTTTCGCGCCACGTGGTCACCTCTTGCACTAGCGGCGAACGACTCCTGGGCGGAGCCCGAAGGCCCCGGGTACCACTGCATTCTGCCGCAGCCGGAGCCACGACGGGTGCAGTTCGCAGGGGATCAACACCTTACCGGAAGGACCGATTCCCGTAACGGTCGAGATGTACCACTTCGCCCACGGGCTTCCGGGTCGTGGGACCGTAGCGCCCGCGGGGCCAGCCGACGGGGATCACCGCGACCGGCGTGACCTTGGCGGGCAGGCCCAGGGTGCGCCGGGCCAGCGACGTCGACCAGAGGGGAAGGGTGGTGAGCGTGGCGCCCAGGCCCAGGCCCCGGGCGGCGAGGAGGAGGTTCTGGACCGCGGGATACGCCGAGCCGTAGTAGCTCGTCGCCATCACCGGCGGCCCGAAGACGGGGGAGCGGCCGTGGAGGCAGGCGACGATCACCACCGGGATCTCCTCGAAGTGGTCGGCCTGCCACTGCACCGCGGCGATGATCTTGCGGGTGCTCTCGTCGTTGCGAGCCTTGCGCTTCCCGAGCCGGCGGTAGACCGACCACGCCTGGCGGTTGAGGCGGGCCAGCTGGTGCTTCACGTCGGGGTCGCGCACGACCACGAACTCCCAGCTCTGGAGGTTGCTGCTGGTGGGAGCCTTGGTGGCGAGCTCGATGATGCGCAGGACGGTCGCGTCGTCGACGGGCTCCGGCAGGAGCCGACGCACCGCGCGTTGCGTCTCCATCGCCTCGCCGAGCGGCATGCCCAGCCCGTTGTCGCTCGTCGCCACTCCGCCCCCTCGTCCTTCGCCGGGCGAGGCTACCGCGACCCCGTTCGCTATCCTCGCTCCGTCGGGCGATTGGCTCAGTTGGTTAGAGCGCTGCCTTCACACGGCAGAGGTCATGGGTTCGAGTCCCGTATCGCCCACATCGGTTGTCGCAATCACGAAGCTTGGGGCTGAGCCCACGCCGTCCCGCGTGATCACGCCCGGAGGTTCGTGCCACTCCCAGGCACTACGGTGCAGGGAGATCTTCTCGATCTCGTCATCTTCGCCGCTACCGGTGTCGGATGTGCCGGGCCTGCTGGTGTCAGGGTGGCGATGCGGCAATCCACGAAGGCGGCGATGGTGCTCGGGCTCTCTGGTGCACTCGCGTTCGGAGTGCTGGCCGTGGGCACCGCGGAGGCTTCCGCTGCGCTCGGAGGGCTGAGTTCCGTCCGAGCGCAGGCGCGGGACGTGACGGGGACGTCGCCGGACTGCGACGCCTCTGACGCGTCGTTGGCCGCGGCGCGCGCGGATGCAAAGGCCGCGAAGGCAGTGGAGGACGCCGGGCCGAACTGGGCGGCGAAGAAGCTGAAGCAGGCACAGGCAAACGCGGCGAGGGCGTTGGACGCGGTGCGAGGGGCCGCGAAGGCGGCCAGGGATGCACCGGCGTTCTCGGCAGCTGTCGAGGCTGCGGTAGCAGCCGCGGCGAGGGCGGCGGCGGCAGCCGCAGCGCCGGCCGCAGCCGCGAGTGCACAGGCGAAGAAGGCGACGAACGCGCGGAAGGCGGCAGAGTCGTTCGCCGCGCAGGTGACGGAGGCGAGGTCGCAGGAGTTGGCGAGGGCACGGGAGATACGGGCGTCGGCCGCAAAGGACCTGGCCGAGAAGAAGGCGACGATGAATGCCGCCTACCGTGATCTGACGACGCTGCCCACGACCCGCCAGAGCCACGACGAGTATGAGAAGAGGTTCGAGACGGCCTCAGCTGCGTACACCACTGAGATGTACAAGAACTTCGGGCGAAGTCGCAATGCTGAGGACGTGGTGAAGGCGGAGGGGCGGGTCGACAAGGCGCTCGCGAAGTACCACGCCGCAGTTGCGGCGTCCGGGGCAGAAGTGAGAGCCGCCTTCGAGGCGCAGCGGGCGGCTTTCCCGGCGGTGCGGGCGGCACAGGAGGCGGCTTCCGCGGTGCGGGCGGCTGAAGCGGCGAGGTCAGCCGGTGCGGAGGAGGCGAGTGGAGCAGCCTCCGTGCAGGCGGCGGCGGCGACGGCGGACGCGGCGCTGAAGAAGGCGGAGGCTGCAGCCGCCGAGGTGGAGGCACGATGGGGTACGGCCGCTCACGAGGCCGAGCTCGAAGGCGCCTACAGCGCGTTGCGGCGGACGCGGGTCTGGCTCGACAGTGGCTCCCTGGCCGTGCTGGATCCGAACGCGTACGCAGCGGCGCGAGCCCAGCTCACGAAGGTCGAAGCGGCGGGTTTCCCGCCGCAAGCCACGTTGCGCGTGTTGATCAGCGAATGGCGCCTCACGAAGCTGGAGGCGACGGCGACGCAGCAGGGGTGCAGAGACGTCGACCCAGGGGTGTGCAAGGGCCTCGAAACGGCGGCGGCAAAGGCGAAAGGCAACGTGACGACGGCGGCGGCGAAGGCGGCCGACGAGGACGAGAACTCGTCCGGTTTGCCGGTCGCGCGTGCCCGGCGGGATCTGGCGCAGGCGGAGGTCGCGTTGCAAGAAGCCGTCGCCGCAGCGACGAGGAAGGGATGCAGAGCCTTCGACGTGGCGGCGTGCGACGGCGCCGGCGCCACGCAGGCGCTCGACGCACGGATGCGCGTTGCGGAGGTCGAGGCGCTCAACCCGAATGCCCATGGCAGCGGACACGGGAGGGTCATGCCCGGGTCCACGAGCGACGACTGGGTGCTCGAGTATCGAGCGGTTCTGGATGCCGATCGACTGGCCGCGGGCAGAGCGACGACCCAGTTCACCCAGTGCGTCACGTTCGCCAGCGAAGAGGTGTGCCCCGACCCTGGAGCGGCGACGGCAAAGGCAGACGCGAAGGTCGAGGAGCGCGCGGCGGAAGTGTCGGCGGCGGAGAGCGCCAGACACGAAACGCCCAGCAGGGCAACCGTCAAGGGTTTGCAGGCGGCGCGGCAAGCGCTGATCAACGCGCGCTCCGAGGTGGAAGTGGTCGCGGCGGCGGCGCGTGGGTGCGCCGACCCCCTCGGCACGCCAGATCCGCAGAGCTCAGCGGAGAGCCAGCCGCAATCGGACGCCCCGGCTCAGCCGCCTCCGTCGCAAACGCCCGCTGAACCGCCGTCGCAAACGCCGACTCAGCCGTCCGCGGTAGCGACCGGCGTGTCACGCTATGCGTGCTTCACCCCCGACGACCAGGGTCACATCTACATCACCTTCCACACCGACGCCGTGTCCGGGACGCCCGCTTCCGTCACGATGACGAGCAACGTCGCGCCCAATACGCGTACCGCCCAGGGGAACGTCGGCGCCGACGGCAACGTGGAGTTCACCCTGAACATCTCGGAGGACGGCGAGCAGCTCCAAGTCGCCGAACTTGTCGTGGGCGGCGTCCCCTACACACACGATTTCGGTACGTACGCGCCGCCGCCCCTCGGGCCCTGCTGACCGGTAGGTCGCGGATGCCCTCGAGCACGGCGCCCGACCACCTGCGATCACGAGGCACAGATGATGGAACACTCGAGGTCGCGATGGGCGGAGCGCACGAAGAAATGCCCTACCGGGTGGCTTCGCCGGGCCGACCGCGGCGAGACTGTGCGACGTGAACTTCTACGAACGTGAGATCCTGCCCCGGTTCATCGACATGATGCTCGGGGGCAAGCAGTTCGCCCGGTACCGGGCTCGGGCGAGCGCCGGCCTCGACGGTGAGGTGCTCGAAGTCGGGTTCGGATCGGGCACCAACGTGCCCTTCTATCCGCCGACCGTCAACCGTGTCCTGGCGGTCGATCCCGCCGAGGTGGGGCGGACGCTCGCGGCGAAGCGCCTCGCGCAGTCGTCGGTCCCGGTGGAGTTCATCGGGCTCGACGGCGCGTCGCTGCCGCTCGAGAGCGAGAGCGTCGACCACGTGCTCAGCACCTGGACGCTCTGCACCATCCCCGACATCGACGGGGCGCTCGCCGAGGTGCGGAGGGTGCTCAAGCCCGGCGGCACCGTGCACTTCTGCGAGCACGGCGCGTCGCCCGATCCGAAGGTGCGCAGGTGGCAAGACCGCATCACACCTGTTCAGCGAAAGTTGTTCGGTGGCTGCCACCTCAACCGCTCCATCGACCGTCTGATCGACGACGCCGGCTTGACCATCGAGTGGCTCGACAACTCGTACCAGAAGGGCCCGAAGCCCCTGGGATACTTGTACGAGGGCGTCGCGCGGAAGCCTCTGCCCGGGTCCGCGTGACGCCCCACCACACGCCAGCAGATCCGTCGCGGAGCAACCTTCCGTTCCCCTCCACCCCTTGGGAGTCCCGATGACCGACGTGACCGAGAGCGGCGCGACGTTGCCGATCCTGGCGAACGCGCAGCTCGCGATGGAAGCGATGTCCGATCTCGCCGCTCCGCAGGCGCGCTACCTGGAGCTGATCGAGCAGGGCGGGTACGCCGAGGCCATGGAGGGCCTCGGGATGAGCTTCTCGCGCGCCAACACGGAGTATCTCCTGCGCCACCACGAGGAGTTCTCGTCGAGGATGGACCTGGGTATCGGCAACGTCCGGCCGCTGATCCCGCTCAACGTCGATCCTCCGGAGCACTCGAAGTACCGGAAGCTGCTCGATCCGCTGTTCGCACCCCGGCGGATGGACGAGCAGGAGGAGGACATCACCCGCAGGGTCAACGGCTTCATCGACGCGTTCATCGACCGCGGCGAATGCAACTTCAGCGAGGAGTTCGCCGAGCTCTTCCCGTCCTCGGTGTTCCTCGGTCTCATGGGGCTCCCCGAGGACGAGATGCGGATGTTCCTCGACCTGCGCGACGGCATCCTCCACCCCGAGAAGGTCGACCCCGATGCGCTCGTCGACATGGACGCGCGGATCCGCGTGAACAACGCGACCGGTGAACGGATCTACGAGTACTTCGGCAACCTGATCGACGAGCGCACGAAGCGGCCGGGGGAAGACATCATCACGCGATTCGTCACCACGGAGATCGACGGCGAGAAGCTCTCACGCGACGACATCCTCGACATCTGCTTCCTGTTCCTCATCGCCGGACTCGACACGGTGAGCGACACGCTCACGTGCTCGTACGCGTTCCTGGCGACGCATCCCGAGCATCGGCAGATGATCGTCGACGATCCGTCGATCATCCCGGTCGCGGTCGAGGAGCTGTTGCGGTGGGAGTCGCCGGTGCCGAGTGGCGTGCCGCGACTCGCGCGATGCCCGGTCGACCTGCCTTCCGGCGCGCACGTCGGCGAAGGCACCTCGGTGATGCCGAACTACGGCGCCGCGAACATGGATCCGGCGACGTTCGGCGACCCGATGTCGGTGCGGTTCGACCGTAGCGACAACCCGCACATCGCGTTCGGCGGAGGCGTGCACCGATGCCTCGGTTCTCACCTCGCTCGCCGCGAGCTCCGGGTCACCCTGCGCGAGTGGCACCGACGGATCCCCGACTACCGACTCAAGCCCGGACACGAAGCGCTCGAGTACCCGCCCGGCCTGCGTCACGTGAAGGATCTGACGCTCACCTGGAAGTGACCGGCGGGGCACTCCCGGAAGGTCCATCGCACACGCCCCGTGAGGATGCGCTCCAGGCGGATCACGAGCGGCTGTGGTCGATAACCCATGAGCTCGTCGGGCTCGAATGAGCTACCGGCACACGCCGTCGGTCACGAGTTGGGCGACCTCGACGGGATCGAGACCGAGCACCGACGTGAGCACGGCCGCGGTATCGGCCCCCATGAGCGGCGCGCTCTGCGCGACGCGCTGAGGCAGACGCGAGAACCGCAGGGGGTTGCCGATGTGGCGTTCGTCGCCGACCTCGGGGTGGTGCAGCGTCACGATCGCCCCGCGTGCGAGCAGGTGCGGGTCGGCGTGATGGTCGACCGGACCCATGACCGGCATCGCCGACACCCCGTGGGCCTGGAGGAGCTCGGCCGCGGCCTCCTTCGTGCGCGTGCTCGTCCATGCGGCGAGACGCTCGTCGAGTGCCGCGCGCGCGGCGACGCGTTGCGAGCCCGTGCGCAGCGCCGGATCGTCGTCCCAGCCGGCGGCGTTGCGCAGCGCGCGCCACGCGTCGTCGTCCATGACCGCGACGGCGACCCACTGGTCGGCGCCCGCCGACGGGTACACGCCGTGCGGTGACGCCAGGGGGTGGGCGTTGCCCAGGGGTGCGGGATCGACGCCGGCGCGCGCCGCCTCGAGGTAGATCTCGCCGATGAGGTAGGCCGCCGCCTCGGTCTGGGCGAGCTCCAGGTGCTGCCCGACACCGGACGCCTCCCGCTCGGCGAGGGCGGCGAGCACCCCGACGGCGAGGAGCCGCCCGGCGATGTGGTCGGGGTGGTTCATCGAGGTGCCGCACGGATAGGGCGCGTCGGGGTGGTTCCAGAGCAGGTGCACGCCGCTGAAGCCGGAGTTGAGGGGCCCGTACGCGGGCATCTCGCCCAGCGGGCCTCCGCGCCCGTACCCCTGCGACGACGCGTAGACGACGCGCGGATTCAGAGCGCGCACGTCGTCGTACCCGAGGCCGCGCCGTTCGAGCGTTCCGCCCCGTTGGTTCTCGGCCACGACGTCCGCCGATGCGCACAGCGCCAGCGCGAGCTCGCGGCCGCGGTCGGTGTTGAGATCGAGGGCGACGCTGCGCCGGCCCCGGCACTCGTCGTTGAAGGTGAAGTTCTGGTCGATCAGCTCGATCCGGCCGCTGCCCATCCGCAGCACGTCGAGGTTGGCCCGCGACTCGATCTTGATCACGTCGGCGCCCAGCTCCGACAGGACCCTGCACATCTCGGGCACCACCGCAGCGACTCCGAACTCGATCACCCGCACGCCGTCGAGCAGCAGCTCCGCCCGCGGCCGAGTGGCGCGGGTGGCGACGCGGTGAATCCGTCGCAGCGACCGCCGACGACGGAGTGCGCGCGCCAGCTTCACCGGTTGGGTCGCGAACGGGAGCCCCTCGAGGTGCTCCACGCCGTCGACGAAGAACCCGCGCGTGCGTGTCTGCGGGTGCGCGACGAACTCGCTCGGCTGGTGGAGCACGCCCACCGTCGCGCCGAGTCCGAGCGCCTCGGTGAAGAGCTCGGCCCGGGTGCGGTCGGTGAGGCGGTCCTGCGCCAGCATCCGGATCACGTCGGCGTTGGCGAGCCGGAACTGCGGATTGGTCCACTCGTCGGCGTCGAAGACCTCGGGGTTGCGCAGCAGCGCCTTGAAGCCGGCCCACTGCTTCGGCGATCCGACGACCACGCGCACCCATCCGTCGGCGGCGGGCAGCACCCAGTACGCACCGTCGGCGTTGCGAGTGCCCTCCGCCGGCAGCAAGGGATTGACGGAGAGGTAGTCCTGCATCGCGACCGACCAGGGGATGAGGCCGGCGAGCCCGGCTTCCTGCGCGCTGACCTCGACGAGCTGACCCGTGCCGTCGTCGCGCCGTTCACGGTCGAGGACCGCGGCGACGGCCCCGATGGCGCCGTAGACCGACGCGCAGTCGTGCGCGAGGTGTCCGGGACCGTTGCACGGGCGGCAGGTCGGGGAAGCCCGACGCCCACAGCGCGCCCGACGCCGCGAGCGCGGGAAGCGGTTCGAGGTGCCACGCGGCTCGCGGCCCGCTCAACCCGAGGTCGGTCAGCGCGACGTGCACGAGATGGGGGTGCGCGTGGTCGAGTGCGAGCGCACGGCGATCGTCGGCGCCGAGGTTCTCGACCAACACGTCGGCGTGCGCCACTAGGTCGTCGAGGCGCGCTGCGACCGGCCGGTGCCTCGAGGTCGAGCACAACGCTCGCGCTTGTTGGCGTTGCGGTACGCGTGCGCGAGCGAGTCGGGCGGTTCGCCGCGCTCGACGTGGATCGACGTCGGCGCCGAGGTCGGCGAGGATGCGCGGCGCACAGTGCGCCGCGCAGGTCGGTCAGGTCGACGACCCGCATCCACGACAGGGGCCCGACCTCGGCATCGTCCGTGCTCGACATCGGGCGCACCCTAAGTGAACCGACCCGCCGCAGCCAGCGCGTCGGTGGCCACCGCCGCCGAGCACGTGCGCGTCACGCTCGGTGGCTGCGACGTCCTCGGTTCGAACGTCGGTGTCCAGCAATTCGGTGCGATCGACAAACTCGCCGAGCAGGACTGGGAATGGGTGTTGAACGTGAACGTGCTCGGCACCGTGCGCACGGTGCGCAAGTTCCTGCCGATGCTGCGCGCCGGCCACGGGTTCCGACGGATCGTGTTCAACCGCGTCGTCGAGGCGATGATCGCCCACCAGCCCATGGTTGACGGCGACCACGCCACCCCGGAGCACGCGATCCGCAACCTGCTCGCCGACCTCGAGGCGGGGGAGCCCTACGTGCTCACGAACGGTTCGTACCGGCCTCTCTACCGGCAGCGGCGCGACGCGCTCGACGCCGCCTTCGACCGCATGGAGGCATCGTGACCGACGCCGGTGACCGGTGCAGCAGCTCGGTGCGGTTCCCGAGATCCTGGAGTGACCTGGGAGCCGTCCCGTCACCCCGAATGGGCGGCGGCGATCTCGGTGAGCGTGTCGAGGGCGAGGTCGATGGTGGCTTCGATGTCGAGCGGCCGAGATCGTTGCGCCACGGCGTCGGTTCCGACCCGCTGGCGGAGATGCTCCTCGATCCGCTGCTCGGCGTCCCGTTTGTTCGCCGAGCCCGGGAGTCGGAACTCAGCTCGGGCGGCGCGGAGGCCCGCGAGGAGTGCCGCGGCGGTCTCCGGCCGGCTGGCGCGGTCGGCGAGCCCGCACACGCCGGAGAGCACGTTGGTGATGCCGCGGCGATTGCCGGCGTCGTGGTAGCCGACCAGTGATCGCCGCCACGCGGCTGCGGCTTCGGTGTAGCGACGCTGGGCGAAGAACACGATGCCGCGCCAGAACTCGTTCATGGCGACCCCCTCGCGGAGGTCCGCGCCGGTCGCGAGCTCGACGGCCTCGTCGAGCAGTGCCAGCGCGCGGTCCCGGTCGACGGGGAGCAGCGCGAGTGCCGTGCCCGAGAGCGATGTCTGGCGAAGGATGGTGCTCCCGGTCTGCTCGACCTCACGGCTGACTTCCTCGGCGAGGCGGAGCGCCTCGTCGGTGCCTGGCGCGAGCAGCGCGACGTACGTCAAGCGATAGCCCTGGATGAACGCCACCTCATAGGGGTCGCCGATCACCCGGGCGGCGGCGACGGCGAGGTTCAGCTGTTCGATGGCGCGTTCGGTGTCGCCGCCGACGGTCATGAAGTACGTGGCGAGGCCTTCGAGCGCTTGCACGGGAACGGCGATTCCGGCACTGGCCGCGTGTCCCGATGCCTGTTCGATGTGGTCCGGGACACCCATGAAGCCGACGGCAGCTTTCGTCATGGCGAGCACCGCGTGTGCGCGGCAGAGCCGGAGGTGATCGTCGCCGAGCCCGTCGAGCGTCGCCTCGAGTCGGGCGATGACCTCGAGAGTATGGCCACGCATGTACCAGAACGCTCTGAGCTCCCAGATCACGTCGAAGACCATGGCGGCTTGAACCAGGTCGTGATACCAGTCGAGCATCAGGCGCAGATTCTCGATGTCGGAGGCGAGCTGGGCGCAGGCAGCGAGGTCACCCGGGCCGGTGAGCTCGGGTGAGACGGCCAGGGCCACCGACCGGTAGTAGGCGGCGTGGAGGGCGCGCACCGCTTCGGCGGTGCCCGACGCGGCCAACCGACCCGCCGCGTACTGGCGGATCGTCTCCAACAAGCGGTACGTCGCCTCGCCGGGATCGGCGACCACGAGCGACTTGTCGACCAACGCGCTGACGTGCTCCAACACGTCGAACGCGTCGATCTCGTCGTCGCCGGCGACCGCCTCCGCCGCGTCGAGCGTGAACCCGCCCGCGAACACCGACAGGCGATCGAGCACCGCACGCTCGGCGTCGGACAGCAGCTCGTAGGACCAGTCGACCGCGGCCTGCAACGTCTGGTGGCGCGCCACCGCGGTGCGGCTCCCGCCCGTGAGCATCCGGAACCGCTCGTCGAGCCGCTCCAGGATCTTGGCCGGCGCGATCGACCGCGTCCGCGCCGCTGCCAGCTCGATGGCGAGCGGGATGCCGTCAAGACGTCGGCACAACTCCACCACCGTCGGGGTCGTCGACGCGTCGAGCGCGAACTCGGGTCGCGCCGCACGCGCCCGGGCGACGAACAGCTCGACCGCGTCGCCGTCGGCGTCCGTTGCCAACGGCGTCACCGGTACCACCCGTTCCGCGGGCACCCCCAACCCCTCACGGCTCGTGGCGATCACCGCGCACATCAGGCGCGCTCGCCGAGATCGCGTCCACCACTCTCGCGACGCTCGCCACGAGATGCTCACAGTTGTCGATCACCGACAGCAGCCGCCGGCGCCGCAACCGCGCGCACAGGCCGGCCACGTCGTCTTCACCCGCGGCCAGCTTGTACCCCAAGGTCTCCAACAACACCGCGGCGACCCGCTCGGCCGTGTTCACCGGCGCGAGATCCGTGAACCAGGCGCCGTCGGGGAACTCGGCCTGGAGCACGGCGGCGACCTGCAACCCGAGCCTCGTCTTGCCCACTCCACCCGTCCCCGTCAACGTGACCACCGCGGTGTCGACCACCAGCCCGGTGATCTGCTCGATCGATGCCGCCCGGCCCACGAACCGGTTCGGCTGCACCGGCAGGTTCCCGGGCGAGACGTCGACCGACCGCAACGCCGGGAAGTCACGTTCCAGCTCCGGGTGCGTGACCTGGAACACGCGCTCCGGCTCACCCAGATCGCGCAGCCGATGCTCGCCCAAGTCCACGAGCTCGATCGGCCCGCTGCGCACCAACTCGCTCGTCGCCGCCGATACCACCACCTGGCCGCCGTGCGCGACCGACATCAGCCGCGCCGCCCGGTTCGCCGCGCTGCCGTAATAGTCGCCGTCACGCACCTCGGCTTCGCAGGTGTGCACCCCGGCCCGCACCTTCAGCGGGCCGGTCTCCGCCCACGCCTCACCCCCGAGCCCGAGCTGTGCCGCGGCGCCCTCGACTGCATCCTGCGCGGTCGCGAACGCGGCATGGAACCCGTCGCCCGTGGTCTTCACCACCGTGCCGCCGTGCCGCTCGATCGCGTCGCGGAGGATCGCGTCGTGGCGAGCGAGCGCGGCCTTCATCGCCTCGGGATGCTCCTCCCACAGGCGGGTCGAACCCTCGAGATCGGTGAACAGGAACGTCACCGTCCCGCTCGGCAGCTCCACCAAGCTCAACCCGGTCGCGACTCGACTCGACGCAAGTACGCCAGACGCAGCGGCACGCTGCAGGTGGAGGGATCCCAGCACCAGCGAGACCCCGCTGAACCGGGGCTGCTGACCTGCTGCGATGGCCGCGGGGTGGGACTTCGAGTTGACGACGATCCCAGGTGCGCGAACGGCGAGCGAGGCACCGGGACACGAGGGAATTCGAGGGAAGGCACCAGAAGGTGGTGCTATTGGTCGGTTTCGGGATCGAGGCGATCCAAGAGGCGTTCGACGTTGCCGATGTCACGGATGGTGACGACGCCGATGATGCGGTCTTCATCGACGATCGCGATCGCCCCGGCGTCGTGTGTGCGGATCAATTCTGCGATGTGTGCGACGGAATCGGCGGATCGAGCTGTGGGAACGTCGGTGCGGGCAACGTCGCGTGCTCGAAGGTCAGGCCACTTGTCTGGCGGGATCTTCGCGATCTCGGTCACGGCGAGAAGGCCGATGTAGTGGTCGTCGTCGACGACAGGTACCCAGCGTCGGTTCTGGCGCGACATCTCGATGAGGCACTTGTCGACGGGATGATCGGCGGTGACCGTGTCGGGGTTGGGTGACATGATCCGTTCGATGGCGAGCCTGTGGAGAGGGATCACGTTCGGTCGGCGCTCGTCACGCTGGTAGAGGCTGAAGGACCAGCGCCCCATGACGAGTTGAGAGGCCGCGGCCGCGAGGAGCGCGGGGACCACGAATCCCGGTTGGCCGGTGGCCTCCGCGACGAAAGACACACCTGCCAGCGGTGTCCGGTAGCCCGCGCCGAGGAACGCCGCGATGCCAACCGTGGGGAACAAGCCGGCGTTGGGTGCGTGTGCGATCGCTTGGACGCAGTATCCGACGATCGCACCTTGTGTGACGAGGGGGATGAACAGCCCGCCGACGCCGCCCCCGGCCATGGTGAACCACGTTGCGGCGAACCGTATGAAGAAGAGTGCGACCAGGAGGCCAAAGGCGGTTTCGTGTCCGCGCGCCCAGTTGATCGCTTCATAGCCGGCACCGAGGCTTACGGGCGTGTCGAACCACTGCTGGGAAGCGAGCGCGAGCACGAAGAGCGCCAGGCCTGCGCCCGCGGCCCGAGCGCCGACGGGAATGGCCAGGTGCTTGGCGTGCGCGATTGCCCACGCGCCGACACGGGCCAACGCGCCGCACAAGAGCCCAACGGCGAAGCCGCCGACGAGGTCGCGCGTATCGAACGCGGCACCTCCGGAGATCGCGAAGATCCGACCCGTGCCGAGGAGCGCGACATAGGTGACGTAGGAGGTACTTGCCGCGATGAGCGCGGGGAGGAGAGCCCGGCGAGCAACGTCCTGGGTGTAGGGCACCTCGAGCGCGAAGACAACGCCGGTGAGTGGCGCGGCGAAACACTGCCGCGATGCCCGCGGCGGCGCCCGCGACCATGAGCACCTTGGCATCGTCCTGGCGGAACCGCTGCATGAATCGACTCTCGGACCAGGATCCCAGCGTGGCGCCGCTGATGAGAGCGGGCCCTTCGTACCCCAGTGCACCGCCCGAACCCAGTGTCGCCGCACTTTCGACGAGCTTGGCCCAGAGATCACGTACGCGGAGCGTTCCGCCCCGCTCGTGGTAGCTCCGTACGTACGCGTCCGTCGTTGCCGTGTCGGCGTGGCCCGGCAAGCGGGACACCAGCACCGCGACGGTCAGGCCGACCGCGGGGATCGCGGCGGCGACCACGATGTCCTGGCGCAACACCCAGTCGAAGATGCCGCCCCGAACCACCTTGTCGAACACCGCCACTACCAGGCCGGTCGAGACTCCGACAGCCGCGGCCAAACCGAGTACAACGCGAAGACGAAGCACGACCTCGCGCACACTGGGCCGCGCGAACTCCAGTCGCCGCCGCGCGCTCGTCCGACGGCGACGCCACCATCGCTGCAGCGCGCTCCATGCCCTCCTGGACGGCGCGCTCATCGCTGCGTCACACGATGCGGCGGAGCCGAGAGCGTCATTGGTCGGCCCATCCGAGTGGCCGACCTTCCTCCGAAACCTCGCCGGCGGCATCCGCGAAGACCCGCAACGAGCGAACTATCGACGCTCGTTGTGATTTCGAGACGCTCTCGACGATCGCGGTGATCTCCTTGCGTCGTCGACGACATCTCGCGTGTGATGAGTCCTTTCGTGACAAGCCGATCGCACATCCGAGTTGCTGTCGACGGATGCACACCAGCACGTCTGCGAACGAGGCCGGATGGAGCACGCTCCGGCTCGCGAGAACCACCAGGGCACGGAACTGCGGTAGCGTGACATCAGGATCGACGCTGGCGAGTGAGCGTGCCGCGACTGCTACGAAGACGCGGGATGCGCCCGAGACTGCGTCGACGACCCAGCTGATCTCGCCGCCGTCCGATCGTTCGCTTCGCTCGGAAGGGACGCCGCGGGAGCCGATGAACTTGGAACCTACAAGAGTTGCTGGCACCGTTCCACCGCGAGCAGCGTGCCCGTGGTCCGCACCACCGTGCCGCCGTGCGACTCGATCGCGTCGCGGAGGATCGCGTCGTGGCGAGCGAGCGCGGCCTACATCGCCTCGGGATGCTCTTCCCACAGCCGCGTCGAACCCTCGAGATCGGTGAACAGGAACGTCACCGTCCCGCTCGGCAGCTCCACCAAGCTCAACCCGGTCGCGACTCGACTCGACGCAAGTACGCCAGACGCAGCGGCACGCTGCAGGTGGAGGGATCCCAGCACCAGCGAGACCCCGCCGAAGCGGGGCCTCTGACCTGGTGCGATGGTGGCGGGTGGTGTCCGCTCAGGTGCTCACCTGGTTGGTGACCTCGGCCGCCCGCTCCTCGGGCGGCGCCGGGGGGTTCTCCAGCGACCCGATGATCGGAAAGAGCTGCTGCTGGAACGCGTCGTTCTGCTCCTTGGTCTCCCAGAGCGCCACGACGAGGAATCCGCCTTCGGTCGGACCGGCGAAGTGGTGCAGCTGGCCCGGCGGCAGGGAGCCGTCGGCCGGGTGGGCCTTGGCGACGATGGCGTCGTACTGCTCCTGGGTGCCGCCGGCGAAGAAGTGGGTGATCAGGAAGGACATGGGCGTGCTTCTCCTTGTGATGTGATGTGGTGTGGTGGGGACCGGCTCCTCGTCGAGCCGGCGACGAAAACTCGGAGGGTCTCGACGTGCACGCCGTCGTGCTTCTCGGCCTCCGCCGCCTCGGGCTCGGCCAGCGCCGCCTGAAGCGTGTCCATGTCGGGCGTCTCGATGAGGACGGCCACGGTGGTGCTCTGGCCGCCCGGGTCGCGAAACGCCGTGACCTTCATGCCACGGGCCTCGAAGAACTCGGCTCGCTTGGGCGAGCTGAACCAGTGCGCCACGTCGTCGACGTCGTGGGTCGCGATCACCTGCATGTCAGTGCCTCCTGCGGACTGCGTCCGCGGTCGTGGATGTGGATGTGGATGTGGATTGATGGTGGGTAGGTCGTGCCCCAGCCGCTGGTGTGGAAGCGCACGTCCGCGGTCGGCGGCGCAACGGTGCCGGCGGGCGCCGAGCCGGCCAGGAGCTCGCGCAGCGCTTCGAAGCGCTCGGCCTGGTCGAGGGCGACCGTGAGCTGGGGATCGTCCAGGTAGCGGGCGACGGCGTGACCGATCACGCCGGCTGCCCGCCGCGCCCCGGCCGCGGCGTCGTCGGCGGCGAGCCATGCGGGGATGTCGGCGACCCGGGCGGTCACGATGACCGCGGGGAGCCGGCGGTCCCAGACGAGGCCGGACCGGAGCAGCTCCAGCCAGTGAACCTCCGCCCGACCCTGAGCGCCGTAGCGCGCCAGCTCCGCGGTGCGGTCGGGGGAATCGGCGAACGTCCTCGCCCGCTTCAGGTCGGTGACGGGCAGCAGGACGGTGACGACGTCAGGCTCGGTCTGGGACCGCTGGATGAGGTGACCGAGGAATCCGGCGTCGCGACGCTCGGACTCGTGGTCGTCCCAGCCGGCCTTCCACCGATCGAGGTCCGCGATCCGGTGGGTCATGATCGCGGCGTAGGCCGGCCCTGGTGTCACGCTCGCGTCCGCCGGATCGATCACCGCTGCATCGTGCGCCCGCCCGCGCGTCACCCGCGCATCACCTGGGTTGCGCCCCCGACGCGGTGAGCGAGCGGGGGTGGGACGGGTCAGGTCGGGGCGAGCGATCGGAGCGCGTCGACCCGCTTGGCCCAGCCGGCGATGCCGTGGGCCTCGCAGAGCTCGCCGGCCGTCGCCAGCCACGTCATCCCCTCGTCGTCGAGGCACCCGTCGGCCCGGTACCGGTTCTGAGCGAGAGCGACGAGCGTGGTCGCACGGTGGTAGTGCCAACCGAACGCGTCGGCGACGGCGAGGGCGTCGAGGAGAAAGCGCTCGGCGTCGTCGGTGTACCCGAGGAGCGAGGCGAGCTTGCCGGCATACGCGGCGATCGGTCCCTGCGAGGTCAGCGCGTTGAAGGACACCTCGCCGGCGAACGACACGATCTCGGGATAGAGCCACGCGGCCCCCTCGACGTCCTCCAGCTCGAGGGCCAGCACGGCGTAGCCCAGCAGCTCGGTGGAGCGCACGAAGTCGTCGGGGGTGGTGTCCGTGCCGTGGGCCATGGCGTCGTGGAGCATCTCGGCCGCGACCTCAGGACGACCGACCTCGCAGCACACGAGCGCGTGGCCCAGCCGGAACGACAGCTCGGCGCCGATCGCCACCTCGAGGCCCTGCTCGACGAACGGGAGCAGCTCGGCGTGCCGGCCGGCGAACGTGCCGAGCGCGAAGCTCTGGGCGGCGAAGACCAGGAGCGCCTCCTGCACGCCGATCTGGAGGCCGAGCTCGGCGGTCTCGGCCACGATCCGCTCGGCCTCGGTGAACGCCCCGGTCATGGTGGCGACGAACGCATCGAGCACGCCGATGCCCCAGCGCATCTGGGGGTCCCGGACCTCGCCGGCGACGTCGTGCAGACGCTCGAGGCACGCCGCCGCGTCGTCGGCCTCACCGGCGCAGACTGCGGCGCAGTACGCAGCGAAGTGCACCACGAAGATCAGGTTCGGGTCGGTCGTCTCGCGCACCGCGGCGGTCGCCTCCCTCGCCAGCGCGGCCCGCAGCGGCCCGGCTCCCGGGGCCCAGAGGGCGTGCAACACGTGTGCGGCCACGGCGGCGAACGCCGCGTCGTCGCCACTGGAGCGGGCCGCAGCGAGCGCCTCGTGCGCCAGAGCGATGCGGCGTTCGGTCTGGTCGGTTCGGACCAGGCTCTTGGCGACCAGAGCCGTGAGGCGGGCTCGGGTCGCCTCGTCGGCGTCGTCGCTCGCGGCGAGTGCCGCCTCGACGATGTCGAGCTGCTCCCGGGCGGACTGCCCCAGCTTGATCGTGCCCCGGTCGGTTGCCAGCGCCGCGCGCACCAACGTGTCCGGAGTCCCGGCGAGCGCGGCGAGACGGGCGCCCTCGCCGATGGCGTCGAGGGCCGTCGGGTCACCGGCGCTCGACCGGGCCTCGCCCAGGCGGACGAGGAGGTCCGCTCGCAGCGAATCGGGCCGGCCCAGCGCCTCGGCCTCACCCAGTGCCGAGGCGAACCAGCGGGCGGCCTCGTCGGGCGCCAGGTCGGCGAGCGCGGCGTCGCCCGCCACGACGGCCCAGTCGAGCGCCTCGTCGTGCAGACCACCCGCTCGGGCGTGGTGGGCGAGTCGGGGCGCGTGGTCCCGGGGCGATGCGGCGTAGGTGGTGAGCGTCGCCGCGAACGCCTGGGTGTGGAGTCGGCCCCGAGCCCGAGGGCCCAGATCGGCCTCGAGCGCCCGCGCGATCAGCGCGTGGGTGAACCGGACAGTTCCCGCGAGCGACGGGTGATCGGCGAGCACACCAGCGGTG
Organism: uncultured Actinomycetes bacterium; assembly: GCA_963750045.1. Classification (GTDB taxonomy): domain Bacteria; phylum Actinomycetota; class Acidimicrobiia; order IMCC26256; family DASPTH01; genus DASUAS01. Next base: position 396,653 of record CAVVPD010000008.1, read on the forward strand.
ACGGCACGGTCGAGGAGGGGGGCGAGGTCGGAGGCGTCGGTCTGGACCATGGTGGCCAGCACCCGCTCGTTGAACTCGAGGCCGAGCACGGCGGCTGCGGTCAGGACGTCGGCGGCCCCGTCGCCGAGCAACGACACGCGGTGCCACACCAGGTCTCGCAGCGTGGCCGGAACGTCCAGACCCGCCGGCGCCGACACGCGGACCGAGCGATCGCCGATCGTGAAGCGGCCCGACCGGTCCCAGTGACCGAGCAGGTGGTCGGCGAGCAGCGGGTTGCCGGCGGTCTCGGCCAGCAGCGCGTCGGCGACGGCGCCGACGTCGTGGCCCACCGTCACGGGAACCCGGGCGTGCACCAGGTCGGCGAGCTCGCCCCGATCGAGACCCTCGAGGTCGATGCGGGTGAAGCGCCGACGGGCCAGATCGGCGAGCGCGTCGCGAACGTGGGTCGAGGCCGCCTCGCCGGACTCCCTGACGACGAGCACCAGCAGCACCGGCGCGCGTCCGAGGCTGCGGGCGAGGTACCGGAGCAGGTGCAGCGCCGCGGGTTCGGCCCATTGGAGGTCGTCGATCACGATCACCGTCGGATTCGCGGCCGCGGCCCTCGAGACGACGTCGGTCACGGCCTCGAACAGCAGGTGGCGGGTCGTCCGCTCGTCGCTCGTGGAGGCCGGCGGCGTGGTGATGCGCGTGGCGTGGGAGGACAGCAGGCGGACGAGGTCGCCGCCGTGGGTCGCGGCGTGGGCCAGCACCTCGCGATCGGGGAGCTGGTCGACGATCCGACCGACGATGGCCTGGAGGGGCTGGAACGGCGCGCTGACGAGCTCGTCGCACCGCCCGTAGTGGACGTCCCAGCCGCGCGAGGTTGCGTGGGTGCGGGCGAGGTCGGCGACCAGCGTCGTCTTGCCGATGCCGACCTCACCCGACACCAGCACCACGCCGGTGCCGTCGTCGACGCTCCGGTCGACCTCGCCCGCGAGCCGGTGGAGCGCGGGCTGCCGTCCCACCCCGGTGGCGATCGCTCGGAGCGTGCCGTCCAGCTCCACGGCGCGCCGGATCGTGGCGGGCGCGTCTGGGGCGACGCGATCGACGCCCCGCCACCCCGTGGCGATTCGTCGTTCGACGTCGCGCAGCTCGTCAGCGGGCTCGGTGCCGACGGTGGTGGCGAGGAGGTCGCGGTAGTCCTGGAACGCTCGCAGCGCCTCGGTCCGGCGGCCCGAGCAGGCGAGCGCTCGCATGAGCAACCCACGAGGCCGGTCGCGGTAGGGGTGTTCGACGACATGGGCCTCGAGCTCCTGGATCGCCCGTTCGGGACCGCCGTGGGTGAGTCGGAACTCGGCGAGATCCTCGATGGCGTCGGCCCGGATCTCGTCCAGTCGGCGGGCGTCGCCCACCGCCCAGGCTTCGTCGCGGAACTCCTCCAACGCCGGGGCGACCCAGCGCCCCAACGCCCGGGTCATCTGGCCGGGGTCGCCCGCCGCGCTCTCGATCTCCTCGCAGGCGAGCGTGGCGTCGACCGCGAGGTCGAGGCGATAGCCGCCGGCCGTGGTGCGGAGCATCTCCGGACCGAGCATCCGGCGGAGACGGGCGACCGAGGTGCGCAGCGCGCCCGGCGTCACGTCGAGCACCTCGCACAACCAGCCGGAACGGACGGCACCGGGAGCGTGGAGGGCGAGCACCGCGAGCAGACGGCGTTGACTCGCGCTCGGGACGTCGACCGCGGCGCCCTCGGGTCCGACCAGCTGCACGGGCCCGAGCAGCCGGACCTCGAACTTCCCCTGCAGTGCCACGGGTCCGATTGTTGCGCACCGATCTCCGAGCCGTCGCCGCGGAGCTCTCTGACGTTCCCGGCCACCCTGGCCCGGGAACAACCGAAGGTGCCGAATGTCCGAGGGCGGTTCGGCTCACGTCTTGTGCGCATCCTGCGCTTCGGTGAAGAGCGCGCCCTGTGCAGCACCGGATCCGGACCACCCACCACCGCGACCTCGGAGCACGTACGCGAGCCCGACCGCCACACACGCGCCGGCGAGCGGTCCCGCGATGTACACCCAGTACGACGTGAAATCGGCGCCGACGAGGTCCGGCCCGAACGTGCGCGCGGGGTTCATGGATGCGCCCGAGATCGGGCTGCCCCACAGGCCGGCGAGTGCGATGTAGGCACCCACGCCGAGCGCGCCGATCACCCCGAGGTTCTGGGCGCCCGACGCCGTGCCGAGGATGACGCTCACGAGCCCGACGGTCAGGACCGCCTCCATCCAGAACGCGTCACCGGCCGAGAAGTCCGCGGCGGGGTAGTTGGAGCCATAGATCGCGGAGACGTGCACGACCGCCTGCAGGAACCATGCCGCGAGCACCGCGCCGCCCAGCTGGACGACGATGTATCCGGGGACCCGCCACCAGGGGAAGTCGCGTCGAAGCGCGAAGGCCACGCTGACCGCGGGGTTGAGGTGGGCGCCCGACACCTTGCCCATGAAGAGGATGATCGCCATCACCATCAGGCCGGGAGCGACGACGGCCGCCGTGCGACTGATCGTGTTCGGGAACGCTTGGCTCATCATCCCGCCACCGGCGGCGACGAGCACGAGGAAGAACGTGCCGAGCAGCTCGGAGAACAGCCGCCGCCACTCCTGCCTCGGGTTGTGGAAGTCTTCGACGGTCGCCTCGAACGACTGGAACGCTCCGAGCACCACACCGCGGGCGGACGCGGCCAGTTGGTCCTCGTCGGGCTCTGCCATCGCACGACCTCCCTGCATCGGACACTGCGTGTGCCCCAGCAGCATCTCATGGTCGGCGGGCCACCGTCGTGCTGTGAACGAGCTCGGCCCGACACCGACCTCACCGGTGCCCGCACGGTAGTTTCGGCGGCGTCGGCCGCGGAGGGCGAGCAGAGGAGCGCGTGCATGCCCCAGTCGCCACTGGCGTCCGATCAGTCCGACCCGAGCCTCGACGAGATCACGGCGGTCGGGCGCGCGATCGCCGCCGCGGTCAAGCCCGAGGGCGGGCTCACCGACGTGCAGGTGTCGGTGCTCCAGGCGATCACCAAGGCGCTGACGGGTGTCGACCTCGACTATCGGGCCCTCGACGACCTCGGCCCGGGCGAGTTGGCGCGCATGCTCGAACCGCGCGACGTGGCGTACCGTCAGCGCATCGTGCACCACATGCTGCTCGGCGAGCTCGTGCTGCGCCCGTTGCCCGACGAGGTCGCGGTGCGTGTCGGCTCCTACGCCGAGGCGCTCGGTGTCGACGACGACTTCGTGCGCGTCGCGCGGCGCTACGCGCAGGGGGCCTTCGGCCTGGCGTGGGTCGACCTGCGCCGCAGCGGGTTCACCGACCGTTGGGACGAAGCCCGGCTCGGCTCGTTGCACACCCGCTCGCAGCTCGAGGATCCGTTCGACCAGCCCGTCGCCGATCCCGAGCTCGAAGGCCGGTGGGAGGCGTTCGGCGGGCTACCTCCGGGCACGCTCGGCCGCCAGATATGGGAGATGTACCGCGCCCGTGGCTTCGCGTTCCCCGGCAACTCCCACGGCGCGTCAGCCTTCATCGCGCAGCACGACTTCGTGCACGTGCTCGCCGACTACGGCACCAATCTCGACGGCGAGCTCGAGGTGTTCGCGCTCGTGGGCCGCGCCGACCCCGACCCGAAGGGCTTTGCCTGGCTCGCGACGATGGTCGGCCTCTTCGAGACCGGCTACGTGCACCAGCAGGGCTTCTTCCAGGCCGACGTGCGCGAGCGCAGCCTCCAGGGCACCGGGATGGGCGTGCGCCTCGCCGACGCGCTGCGTCGCGGGAAGGCGGTCGCCGAGAGATTCGGCACCGATCTCTTCTACGTGGACTTCCACGCGCTCGCCGAGCGTCCCGTCGACGACGTACGTGTCCTCCTCCACCTGCCGCCCAAGTCGCCCGAAGCGATCGCCGCCGGCTCCCCGCGGCTGTTCGACGTCGGGGGGATGTCCGAACGCCAGCGCGCCGCGGCATCCCGAGATGCCTGACACTCGCAGCACTGCTTTGCTGGGGTCAAGAGCCGCTCGGCACCCCGGTCGAGGCTGCAGCTGGTCAGATGCCGAACTCGCCGACGACGGCGCCGTCGTCGAGCGCGATGCCGGAGCTGGCATCCCCCACGAAGCGCGCGACCGACGGGCCCGGGGCCTCGACGACGAGCGCGGCCCCCTCTTCGGGATCAACGCCCCACGCGTCTCCCATGAACGAGACCTCGAGCTCGCCGACCGCGTAGAACACCGCGGCCCTCCATGCATCCTCTTCGCTCACGCCCTCGAGGCCGAGGTCGGAACCCTGACCGCTGAGAACCACGGACACGATCCGCTGTTCGCCGTCGTCCCGTGTGATCCGCAGCCGCCGTTCGGACGCGTCTCGCTCCGGTACCAGCGTGGTCGGGCCGTCGATGGTGATGACGTGGTGTGCCATGGCGCAGAGCATTGCAGATACCGAGACCCGACGGAGCCCTCGCGCGTCGGTTCAGTCGGCGTCGGCGTTCGGTGGCGAAGACGTGAAGCAGACTGCGCTTCCTCGCAGCGCGACCACACCGTCGGCGCGCGTGACGCTCACCGCGAGCTTCGTGATCGGCTTGTCGGACCGGACCTCGAGGACCTCGACGTCGCCGACGATCGTGTCGCCCGGGCGCACCGGCGCGAGGAAGCTCAGATCCAGCTGCAGGAACACCGTGCCGGGCCCGGGGAGCTCCTGAGCGACCACGGCGTTGAGGATCGAGCTCGTCACACCGCCCTGCACGATGATCTCGCCGAAGGGTGAGGCCCTCGCCACGTCCTCGTCGTAGTGGACGGGGTTGTAGTCGCCGCTGACCTCGGAGAACAACGAGATGTACTCGGGCTTCACGAGCCGCGACATCGACGCCCGCTGCCCGACGGTCGGCGCGCCACGGGGCCAGACGTCGCGATGCTCGTCATTCGACTCGCCGGTCATGGTGCACCTCCGAAGGGTCGGTCTTCCCCGAGCCTGACAGTCAACCTCATGGAGGGGCTCACGCCCGCGCCCGTCACTCCTCGACGAACGTGTTGGCCGCCTCGCCGGAGACGACCTGCTTCATCACCTTGCCGGTCGCGGTGCGAGGGAGTGCCTCGGTGCGGATCTCGACGATCGCCGGCACCTTGTAGGACGCGAGCGACTCGGCACAGAACGCCCGCAGCGCCTCCCCGGTGAGCTCGGTGCCCGGTTGCACGACCACGACGGCCTTGACCTCCTGGCCGTGGACGGGGTGGTCGACGCCGAGCACGGTCGCCTCGACGACGTCGGGATGCTCGTCGAGCCGGTGCTCGATCTCGAAGGGGTAGATGTTCTCACCGCCGCGGATGATGAGGTCGCGCTTGCGCGACGCGATGAACAGGATGCCGTGGTCGAGCCGGCCGAAGTCGCCGGTGCGGATCCAGCGCCCGGGGCGGACCGTCTCGGCGTCGGCCGCCTCGTTCTGCCAGTAGCCGAGCATCGACATCCAGCTGCGCGCTTCGATGTTGCCCTCGGCACCCTCGGGGAGCACGGTGTCGTCGTCGTCGGTGATGCGCGCCTCCATGGTCGGCGTGAGCGGGCCCACGCAGTCGGGCGCCGCCTTGAGCATCCAGCCGGGGGCCCAGCTGATGAGGCCGGTCTCGGTCGATCCGTAGCCCGAGGAGACGGCGCCGGCGAGGTGCGGGAACCGCTCCTCGATCTGGCGGGTCACGTCGGGTGGCGTCGCCGAGCCACCGATGCCCACGCTGGTGATCTGGGTCGGCTCGATGGTCGCGATGTCCGGGTGTTGCAGCAGGCGCACCACGTGGGTGATCCCGCCCCCCAGGACCGCGACGTTCTCCTGCCGGGTGAGCGCGATCACGGCCGACGGGTCGAAACGCCCGAGCGGCCACACGCTGGTGCCGCCGGTCATCACCGTGGACACCGCCATCGACATCCCCGACACGTGGAACAACGGGTAGGGAGCGAGCCGCACCGCTGGCGGGCCGGGCGGCGCGGTCAGGCCGGCCATCGCCATGCTCCGGGCGCCGAGGAACGACTGTTCCATGAGGTAGGCGATCACCGCGCGGTGCGAGAGGACCGCAGCCTTGGGCCGCCCCGTCGTGCCGCTCGTGAAGATGAGGATGAACGGGTCGTCCTCCGCGATCTCCGGGTCGGCCAGGACCGCAGACGGGTCGTCGGCCAAGCCGGCGAAGTCGCGTTCGACGAGCAGCGTGGGCACGGCGGGCTCAGCGTCGAGGCGGGCGCGGCGCTTCTCGTCCATCACGAGCAGCTTCGGATCGGTGAGGTCGAGCGCGGTGCGCATCTCGGTGCCCGTCCACCAGCCGTTCATCGCGACGAGCACCGCGTCGAGGGTGGCGACGGCCCAGAAGGTGACGAGCCACTCCCGGCAGTTCGCCGCGCACACCGCGACCCGGTCGCCGGGCCCGATGCCGTGGCGCTCGCGCAACGCGACGGCGACCGAAGCGACCTGCCCCACGATCTCGTCGAAGCGGATCCGCGAGCCGTCGCCGAACACGTAGCAGTCCCGGTCGCCGTGACGCGCCGCGCCGAGCAGCACGTCACGCATCGAGCGGGCCCGGTTGCGGAACACCGGCAGCTGGTCGCCGAGGACGTCCTCCTCGACGATCTCGAACGGCATCCCCGCCCCGGTGAGGCGGTCGGTCGCGGCCAGCAGCGCCTCGAGGCGCGGGTCGTCGGCGAGCTCGGTGGCCATCGTGGCGGTCAGATCACTTCGAAGAGGTCGTGCGCGACGCCGCCGCCCTCGACGACCGCGCCCTTGGACACGAGCGGCAGGTGGTTGACCCACCGGTACCGCTCGTCGCCGGACTCGAGTCGCGCCGTCGAGTAGACCGCGCCCCGACCGAGGCCCTCGCTCCAGTCCGCCCGACCGTCGAGGGTCACGAACACGTGCGCACCGTCGTCGGTCAGCAGCAGCGCCCGGATGTCCATGGTCGCGTGGCCCTCGTCGTCGATGGTCAGCCAGTCGGCGCCCGCGCGTCCGGTCATCTCGCCGCGCAACCGGCCGCCGTCGAAGCGCACGGACGCGAACTCCTGGATGATGCGCCGGCCGACCGAGGTCGTCCCGAGCACGAACAACCCGTCGGGATCGGTCTGGATGGTGAGGGTGCCGAACGGTCGGAGCTCCATGGGTCGGGAGTCTTGCAGAGCGACACACTGGCCGCGAGTGTCATCATGCCCGGACCGTCGAGCCCGGACCGTCGAGCCCGGACCGTCGAGCCCGGACCGTCGAGCCCGGACCGTCGAGCCCGGACCGTCGAGCCCGGACCGTCGAGCCCGGACCGTCGAGCCCGGACCGTCGAGCCCGGACCGTCGAGCCCGGACCGTCGAGGAGGTTGGTGTGGACGTCCGCAACGTGCGAGAGGTCGAGCACAACGGCACGGTGCCGATCGCCGGCGAGGACCGTCACGTCGTCCCCGGTGTCCTCGTCTACATCCCGCCCGACGACACGCATTGACCGGGCTGCTCGCGGGCCACGTCGCACTGGTCACCGGCTCCACCCGGGGGATCGGCCGCGCCATCGCCGAGCGGTTCTCCGCCGAAGGGGCGCGTGTCGTCGTCAACGGCCGGAGCGTCGCCGATGCCGAGCAGGTCGCGGCGACGCTCGACGGCGCGATCGGCGTCGCGTGTGACGTGTCGGACCTCGCCTCGGTCCGCGCGCTGTGCACCCGCGGCGGGCGGCGCTCGGTCCCGTCGACATCCTGGTGAACAACGCGGGGGTCGCCAGCCGCCGGGCCATCACCCGCCTGACCGACGACGAATGGTTCGAGAGCCTCGCGGTCAACCTCACCGGGTCGATGTTCACGATCCGCGAGCTCGTCCCCGGGATGAAGGCGCGCGGCTGGGGTCGCATCGTCAACGTCACGTCGGCGGCCGGCACCCACGGCACCCCCGGCTTCTCCGCGTACGGGGCGGCGAAGGGAGGCGTCGTCGGCCTCTCGCTCACGCTGGCGTTGGAGCTCGAACACTTCGGCATCCGGGTCAACGTGCTGTCGCCCGCGGCGCTCACCGACATGCTCCGCCAGCTCCCGCCCGAGCTGCTCGACCCGTTGATCGCGTCGGGCCTGCCCACCGTCGAGGAATGCGCCGACGCCGCGCTGCGCCTCGTCGTGGACGGCGCGCCGAATGGCGAGGTCGTGCCGGTCGGGGGAGACTCGCCCGTCTGAGGAGGCACGAGCCATGGATCGCATCAACCACGTGAAGATCGTCACTCCCGACCCGGCCGCGATCGACCGTTTCCTCCGCGAGGTGGTCGACATCCCCGCCGGCTGGCCGCTGGGCGGCGGCCCGGGACCCGCGGGCGAGACGGTGTCGCCGGCCCGCGACGCCGACGGCAACTTCACCGGCGACAGCGTCGCCGACTTCCGCGGCTCGGGGACGTCGTTCGGGGGGTTCATCACCGGTTCGACCGAGAGCCGCCAGGTCCAGATCCTCCAGGGTGACACACCGAAGATCTGGGGGGTCGCCATCGGGACCCGCCACCTCGAGCGTGCCCACGAACGCTGCGTCGAACGGGGCATCCCGTGCACCGAGCCCGCGGTGACGGCCTGGGGCGAGACCGGCTCGATCCGCTTCTTCTTCGCCGAGGTCGGCGGCATCGTGTTCGAGGTCATGCGGGCCGAATCGGACTGAACGTCTCGGCGCCGAGACGCGGTACGTTCGAACGACGACGAACGAGGAGATCACGATGCCCGACCGCCGTTTCGGTCTCGACATCTTCGATGCCGACAACCACCTCTACGAGAACCGCGAAGCGTTGACGAAGTTCCTCCCCGCCGAGCACAAGGGCGCGATCGACTACGTCGAGCGCGACGGCCGCACCAAGATCCGGGTCCGCGGCGAGATCACGGAGTACATCCCGAACCCCACCTTCGAGGTGGTCGGCTCACCCGGCGCCCAGGAGGACTACTTCAAGGCCGGCGCGCCATCGGGCATGTCGCGTCGAGACATCATGAAGCCGATGCGCGCGCTGCCCGGGTTCTTCGACCCGGCCCCGCGCGTCGAGCTGATGGACGAGCTCGGCATCGACCAGTCGTTCATGTTCCCGACGCTGGCCAGCCTGGTCGAGGAGCGGTTCGCCGACGACCCCGAGCTCACCCACGTGATCATCCACGCCCTCAACCAGTGGATGAACGAGCACTGGACCTTCGACTACGAGGGGCGCATCTTCGCGGTGCCGATCATCACGTTGCCGATCGTCGAGCGTGCCATCGAAGAGCTCGAGTACGTCGCCGAGCACGGGGCGCGGGCGATCCTCATCCGCCCCGCGCCGGTCCCGGGCTTCGAGGGGCGCCGATCGTTCGCGCTCCCCGAGTTCGACCCGTTCTGGGACCGTGTCGTGGAGCTCGACATGCTGGTGTGCCTCCACGCTTCCGACGACGGCTACAGCCGGTACCTCAACGAGTGGGAGGGCACCCAGACCGAGCAGCGGGCGTTCGCGGCGATGTCGAACTTCCGCACCGCGGCGCTGGGCCACCGTGGCATCCAGGACGCGATGCTCTCGCTCATCGGCCACGGCTGCCTGGGCCGCCATCCCGAGCTCAAGGTCATGACCGTCGAGAACGGCAGCGAGTGGGTGCGTCCGCTCGTGCACCACCTCGACGTGGTGTGGAGCCGCAGCCGCGACAGCTGGGACGAGCACCCGGTCGAGACGTTCCGACGCAACATCTGGGTCCACCCGTTCCACGAGGAGGACCCGAAGGGGCTCATCGAGCTGCTCGGCGCGGACCGCGTGTGCTTCGGTTCCGACTATCCCCACGTGGAAGGGTTGTCGGACCCGATCGGGTGGATCGACGAGATCGCGGATCTCCCGATGGACCAGATCGAGATGGTGATGGGTGGCAACGCGCGCGGCCTCATCGGGCTGGGGGCCACGGTCTGAGCTCATCGGCGTCGTGGAAGTCACGGCGTCCCGCCCCCATGGTCAGGACCCGTCGCACGAGGGGGGTTCCTCGCGCTTTGGCACTCGATGACCTTCGGCCCTGGCCCCCGCCGCCGGGAGCGCCGAAGATGGGGCGACACGGTGTGCGAGGAGGTCCTCATGCCACTGTTCCGGGATCGCCGGGAGGCCGGGCAGGAGCTTGCTCGGCGTCTGAGCCCGCTTCGCGGCGAGCACCCGATCGTGGTGGGTCTCCCCCGGGGTGGCGTGCCGGTGGCGTTCGAGGTGGCGCGCGCGCTCGGTGCTCCGCTCGACGTGATCGTCGTGCGGAAGCTCGGGGTTCCCTCCCAACCCGAGCTCGGGATGGGCGCGGTCGGCGAGGAAGGCGTTCGCGTGCTGGACGAGAACCTGGTTCGTTCCCTGCGCGTACGACCGGAGGAGATCGCGGTGGTCGAGCGACGGGAGCGTCGGGAGGTCGCTCGGCGCGCCGATCTCTACCGCGGCGGTCGACGGATGATCCCGCTCGAGGGCCGGACCGTGATCGTGGTCGACGACGGCATCGCGACGGGCGGCACCGCCCGTGCCGCGCTGGAGGTGGCGCGGGCTCACGGGGCGCGGCGCATCGTGCTCGCGATCCCCGTCGCCCCTCGCGAGACCGTCGCGGAGATGGCGACGGTCGCCGACGACGTGGTCGTGCTGGAGACGCCGGCACCGTTCTACGCCGTCGGGCAGTGGTACTCGAACTTCTCGGCCACGCCCGACGACGAGGTCGTGGAGCTGCTCGACGACGCGTCCTGCGCAGTGGATCGACTCGCCGGCCAGGGCGCGGGCCCGCACGTCGAGGAAGTGCAGATCGATGCGGGAGACGCTCGGCTGGCGGGAACCCTGACGCTCCCCGCCGACGCGATCGGTCTCGTGATCTTCGCGCACGGCAGCGGCAGCAGCCGTCACAGCCCCCGCAACCAGCTCGTGGCCCGTGACCTCAACGCCGTCGGGCTCGCGACGCTGCTGCTCGACCTGCTCACCCCGGAGGAGGCGCTGGATCGCGCCAACGTCTTCGACATCGAGCTCCTCGCCGATCGGTTGCGGGCGGCGATCCGGTGGGCGCGCGGCCGGCCCGACTGCGCGCGCCTGGCGGTCGGCTACTTCGGGGCCAGCACCGGTGCAGCGGCGGCACTGCGGGCCTCCGCCGGCGACCCGACCGTCAGGGCCGTCGTCTCCCGCGGTGGCCGGCCCGACCTCGCCGCAGCCCACCTCGACGCGGTGCGGGCACCCACGTTGCTCGTCGTCGGTGGTCGTGACACCCAGGTGCTCGACCTCAACCGGCAGGCGATGGCGCGGATGCGCGGCGAGTGTCGACTCGAGATCGTCCCGGGCGCGACCCATCTCTTCGAGGAGCCGGGCACGCTCGAGGTGGCTTCCCGGCTCGCGCGCGACTGGTTCGTCGATCGTCTGGCTCGGGAAGACCCGGCCTGATGGTGGACTCCGTGCGGGCGTCGGTCGAGCAGCTCACTCGGGCGGCCCGGCCGATCACGGGGGCCGCCGCGGACTATGACGCGCTGTTCGACCTGGTCGGCGACCGCCGGTTCGTGCTCGTCGGCGAGGCCTCCCACGGCACCCACGAGTTCTACCGGGAGCGGGCCCGCATCACCCGACGGCTGATCGACGAGCACGGCTTCACCGCGGTGGCGGTCGAGGCCGACTGGCCCGACGCGTACCGGGTCAACCGTTACGTGATGGGCCTCTCCGCCGACCCCGACGCCGACACCGCGCTGTCCGACTTCCGTCGGTTCCCGGCGTGGATGTGGCGCAACCGCGACGTGATGCAGTTCGTGGAGTGGATGCGCGCCCGCAACGACGCCCACTCGACCCCGGCGACGAAGGCGCGCTTCTACGGCCTCGACCTCTACAGCCTGCGCGCGTCGATCGAGGCGGTCATCGAGTACCTCGACCGGATCGATCCCGTGGAGGCTCGCCGCGCCCGGGAGCGTTACGGCTGCTTCGACCACATCGGGGCGGAGGGTCAGGCCTACGGCTACGCCCTCGCGTACCAGGGCGCGATCCCGTGCGAGAACGAGGTGGTCGCGCAGCTCGTGGAGCTGCGGAACCGCTCCGATGCGTACCTGCGGCGTGACGGTTGGGTCGCCGAGGACGAGCTGTTCTACGCGGAGCAGAACGCGCGCGTGGTGCGCGACGCGGAGGAGTACTACCAGCAGATGTACCGGGCCGAAGTCTCGTCGTGGAACCTGCGCGACCGGCACATGGCCGCCACGCTCGACGCGCTGGTGGAGCATCTCGACCGGAGGTTGGGGCACACGAAGGTCGTGGTGTGGGAGCACAACTCCCACGTCGGCGACGCGCGGGCCACCTCCATGAGCGCGCGCGGCGAGCTGAACGTCGGCCAGCTCGCGAGGCAGCGCTACGGCCGTGAGTGCCTCCTCGCCGGCTTCAGCACCTACGACGGCTGGGTCACCGCGGCGTCCGACTGGGGCGATGCTCCGCAGCGCAAGCACGTCCGGCCCGCGCTCCCGGGGAGCTACGAGGCACTCCTGCACGAGGTCGCCGCTTCCCGGTTCTGGCTGGCCACGGATGACGGCGCGGTGCGGGACGCGCTGCGCGGGCCCCGGCTCGAGCGAGCGATCGGCGTGATCTATCGTCCGGAGACCGAGCGTCAGAGCCACTATTTCGACGCGCGCCTCGCCGACCAGTTCGATGCCGTCATCCACCTCGACCGCACCCGTGCGCTCGAACCGCTGGAGCGCACGGCACACTGGGACCGCGGCGAGCCCCCCGAGACCTACCCCTCCGGAGAGTGACCACAGTGACCGGCACCAGCGAAGCACAGGGACCGGGCGACGTCGGGCGGCGGGTGGCGCACCGTCGCGCGGAGCTGGGTCTCAGTCGCGAGGAGGTTGCGTCCCGTGCCGGGATGGCACCGGAATACCTGACGTACCTCGAGTCGCAGGCCGCGCAGCTCTCGTACCAGAGCGTCGTTCGTCTCGCGGTGGCCCTGGAGACGACGACCGCCGAGCTGCTCGGAGCGGGTGCCGAGCAACCGCCCGGCGCGGGGCGAGACCGGCGGCCCGCGGCGCGGCTCTTCAAGCTGAGCCCCACCGAGTGCCGGACGCTCCTCGGCGACGGCGGCGTCGGCCGCATCGTGTTCTCCGACCCGCGGGGGCCGGTCGCGTTCCCGGTGAACTACCGGATGGCCGGTGACGACATCGTGTTCCGCACCGCCGAGATGTCGAGCCTGCGGGGCGCCGGGTACGCGGCGCGGGTGAGCTTCGAGGTGGACCACATCGACGACGCGATGCGGCAGGGGTGGAGCGTGCTCGCCACCGGCACGGCACACGAGGTGCTCGACGCCGACGAGCGCCGCGGACTGGAAGACCTCGGCGTGGCGCCGTGGGCCGGCGAGGACCGCCCCGTCTACCTGCGCATCACGCCGACGAGCATCTCCGGCCGGCGGATCAAGGTGCCCGACAACGGTTGAACCGCCTCGGGCTAGCGGCCGCGGCGGAGCCAGCGGTGCGGTCGGTCGTCCTGCTGATGGTTGCGGCGCGGCAGGAGGTGGGCGGTGGCGCGCAAGAAGCGCTCGGGGTTGGCGGCGAACTCCTCCTCGCACGTGCGGGAGCAGAAGTAGTAGGTCTTCTGGCCGTACTCGAGGTGGCGCGGGTGGGTGTGGTTCACGTGCATGCCGCACACCGGGTCCCGGTGCTCGGTGCCGAGCCCGACGAGCATCCGTGACGGTTTGGGGGGCTCGGTGCCGAGCACCGAGCAGTAGAGGCGCAGCTCGTCGGCGATGAGGCGGGTCAGGAGGAACCGGTCGCGGACCAGCGCGCGGCCGGATTCGCCCAGCTCGTGGCGGGCCTGCGGGTCGCCGAGCAGCAACACCACGCGGTCGGCGCACTCCTCGACCGAGTCGACCAGGAAGCCGCCGGCGCCGTCCTGGAGCTGCAAGGGGATCCCGCCGGCGCGGCCGGCGACGACCGGCGTGCCCTTCCAGAGGGACTCGGAGACGACGAGACCGAACCCTTCCCGGATCGACTTCTGGATCACCACCTCGGAGAGGCGTTGGAAGGCGTTGACCTCGACGTTGCCGACGCCGGTGAGGTTGGTGAAGACGTGGATCTCGGAGTCGTTGCGGACCTCCGCCTCGATCTGGTGGTAGATGTCCCAGCCGCCGGGGTCGTCGAGGGCCATCGACCCCACCAACGCGAGCTGCAGATCAGGGACCTGCTCGCGCGCGATGCGGTACGCGGCGATCACGCCGAGGGGGTCCTTCCACGCATCGAAGCGAGAGACCTGCGACACGAGCGGGCGGCGGGTGTCGACCCCGATCCATTCGAGGACGCGGGTGGCGAGCACCGTGCCGAGCTCGAGGTTCTTCGGGCTCTCCGGATCGATGGCGGGCGGGATGATGTCGACGCGCGGGATCGGGAAGTCGGGCGGCACGAAGCCTCCGAGGGTGAACACCGCGGCGTCGTAGCCCTCGACGAACGGTCGGATGAAGCTCCAGACCTCGGGATTCGGGTCCGAGGTGTCGATGTGGCAGCGCCAGATCCACCGGCTGTCGCCACGCCCGTGGAGCTCGAGCAGCGCGAGTGGCTGCGGGTCGTGCACGACGACGATGTCGTAGGACTCGTCGAGCATGCGGGCGTTGTGCGTCGACTGCGCGAGATACCGCTGCTCGTCGGTGGGCGAGAGCCCGACGGTCGACCCCTGGAGTCCGTTGTGGATGGCCTTGGTCACCCCGAAGAACGCGTTGTCCCCGCTGATGAGGTGCCAGTCGGCCGTGAGCCCGAGGTCGCGCAGGAGCGGGATCTCGGACCGCAGGATCTCGGCCACGCCGCCGCCGTACGGGGTCGCGCTCACGTGGAGCACCCGGAGGCCCTTGAGGGGTGCTGCCAGCTCGTGCAGCTCCGCGACGGCGGCCTCCCCCGCGTCGTGCTCGTAGCGGCCCACGGATTGGGTACCGACGTCGACGGTTTCCAGCATGCGTCGATGCTGTCACGGATGGCGACGGGGCGCAGGGCACGAAGTCCCGACTTCAGCTGCGGACTTTCGGCCCTTCCCTCACCGCGAGGTGGGGCGCATGCTCGGGCGACGCGGAGGAGGTCGGCGATGAGCACGAAGGTCGAGGCGACACGGGAGTTCCGCGGGCCGTGGTGGGTGACCATCGCGCTGCTCGAGATCGAGCCCGGTGCGATGGTCGAAGAGGTGCTCCGCGATCTCCCGGCGAGGGTGACGCCCGCCACCACCGTGACGCGGGCGACGCACGTCGAGCTCGGGCCGCTGGTGCGCGCCGGGCGCGAAGGACGGGTCACGTTCGAGCTGCACGACCGCGCGCACCCGGCAGTGTTCCCACAGCTCCACGGCGAGGTCCGGGTGGTCGAGGTGGGCGACGCCCGGACCGAGCTCACGGTGACCGGTGAGTACGACGCGCCGTTCGGCGTGGTGGGAGGCGCGGGTGACCGCGTCGCCGGTCGCCGGGTGGCGCAGAACACCATGGACGAGGTGACCGAGCGCCTCGCCCGGCGGATGGAAGCCAAGGTCGCCGAGCACCCCGGATGGTCGTCGGTCGACGGGTGAGCGTCGCGGCGATCGCCTGCGTCAGCCTCCGCGCGCGTCGACGAGCGCGGCGCGGCTGACCTTGGTGGCCTCGCTGCGGGGGATCACGTCGACGAACTCGACGGTCTTGGGCACCTTGTACGGTGCCAACCGCTCCTTGGCGTAGGCGCGCACGTCGTCGACCGTGGGCGGCGCCGTGGGGTCAGCGGGTTCGATCAGGGCGTGCACCCGGCGGCCCCATTCCGGGTCCTGGAGACCGATGACGACGACGTCGGCGATCCCCGGATGGTCGACGAGCGCGTTCTCGACCTCGGCCGGGTAGACGTTGGCGCCGCCGCTCACGATCATGTCGACGCGCCGGTCGACGATGTGCAGGAAGCCCTCCGGCTCCAGCCATCCGAGGTCGCCGCCGGTGGAGAAGCCCTCGGCGGTGCGCGGCGGGAGCAGCGCACCGCCGAGGTACCGGAACATCCCGCCGGCCGGCGACCGCATGTAGATCTCGCCCGTCTCGCCGCTCGGGAGCTCGTGGCCGTCCGGATCGAGGATGCGGATCTCGGTGCCCCGGAACCCGCGACCGACGCTGCCCGGATGCTCCTCCCACTCGTCGCCCCGGATGGCGGCGAGGCCGATCCCCTCGGTCATCCCGTAGGACTGGAAGAAGCGCTCGGCGCCGACCAGGGCGATCCAGCGGCGCACGAGCGTCGGCGCGATCACCGCCGCGCCCTGGAGGATCCACTCGATGCTCGACAGGTCACGCCGATCGACGTCGGGCAGGTCGGCAATCCGTTGGAGCATCGTCGAGGTGGCGGTGAACGTGGTCACGTGGTGGGCCTCGATCAGGTCCACGATCCGCGCCGCGTCGAACTTCTCGAGCACCACGAGCCGGTCACCGGCGAGCAGGCTCAGGAGGGTGGCGAAGCCGTTGGTGTGGTACATCGGCGCGGGCACGAGCACGACCTGGGGTCGGGGGACGGTCTGCCACGACGCCGCGAAGGGCACGCCGACCGTCTCGTCGAACACCGCCGGCTTGTCCATGAGGATGACCTTCGGCGAGCCCGTCGATCCGCTGCTGCAGATCCCGTGCGTCCGGGGCGAGACCACGTCGGGCAGCGGCGTGTCGTCGCCGCCCTCCGGCGCGGCGGTGGCCGCCAACCAACCGAGGTCGTCGGCACCGAGGCTCAACGCGGCGTCGACCACCTCGAGGACGCGGGCGCGTTCCCATTCGGGGAGGTCCCAGCGCACCGGCACGGGTACCGCGCCGAGCTTCCAGGCCGCGAAGACGCTCGTCACCAACTCGGGTGAGTTGCGCAGGCCCACGGCCAGCCGGTCGCCCCGACCCACGCCCCGCGCCCGGAGGGCGTGTGCGATCCGGGTGGAGCGGCGGTGGAGCTCGGGCCAGGTCAGCACGACCTCGTCGCCGTCGATCCGGACGAAGCGCAGCGCGTCACCCGACGGAGCGAGCTCCGCCAACTCGGCGATGCGGGCGCCGTAGCTCACCGGGGGACGATCCGGTGCGACGCGAATTGCCATTCACCGTCGACCCGCGCGAGCTCGCTCTCGTAGTAGCCGACGCCCACGATCGCCCAGGGCCCGGCGTCCTCGCTGCGGCGGGTGAGCACGTAGTCGGCGAGCGCGGTGGCGCGCTCGGGGCTCTCGGACCGCACGCTGACGTTGACGATCACGTGGGCCCCACCGGGCGACGTCATCCGGTCGCTCATGAACTGGGGGATGGCATCGCGTCCCGTGCACTCGTCGGGACCCAGCGCGAGCTGGGCGTCCTCGGTGAACAGGGCCGCGAAGCCGTCGAAGTCGCGGCGGTCGATGCGGTGGGCGTAGCGCGCGAAGAGGTCCTGCGCGGCGATCGTGACGGCGATGTCGGGGGTGTCCATCGTCGCATCTTCACCCACGAGCTCGGCGCAGGACAACACGGGTGCCGCGACGACCGGGCCGCGGTAACGTCCGCCCGATGACTGGATCGACACGCTGATGGAGTTCGCGCCCGCGCCGTTCCCGGTCGAGCTGCAGGCGGGCTACCGCGCCGCCGGGCTCCACACCGACATCCAGCTCGGCGACATGATGCGACGGAACGCGACCGAGTTCGGCTCGCTCACCGCGTTGATCCAGGGGGCGCACGAGCTCACCTGGAAGGAGCTGATCGACGCCGCGCTCCGGTTCGCGGGCTTCCTGCGGGCGCAGGGCATCGGTCCGGGCGACCCGGTGGTCTGGCAGCTCCCGAACTGGTGGGAGTCCGCGGTCGCCGCCTTCGGGATCTGGGCCGCGGGTGCGATCTCGGTGCCGGTCGTGCCGATCTACCGCGAGCACGAGCTCACCGCGATCGTGCAGGCCGTGACGCCGCGGTGCGTGATCACCGCCGAGAGCTTCCGCAACACCGACCACGTCGCGCTGCTCGAGTCGGCCGTCGCCGCCGCGGGCGTCGACCCCGTCCGGGTCGTCGTCCGTGGGGCGGCGCCCGGATGGGTTCCCTTCGACGAGGCCGCCAGCGGGGGCCCCGCCGACCGGGTCGTGGTGGACCTCGACGCGCCCGTCCTCGTGGGGTTCACGTCGGGGACGACCTCGGGGTCGAAGGGCGCGGTCATCAGCACCCGCGGCCTCCTGACCGTACCGCTGCGGCACGTGCCGCGCGGTGCCCTACACGTTCCGCGACCGGGCCTACATGCCCGCGCCGGTCTCGCACGTGACCGGCCTGCTCATGGCGGTGACGTTGCCGCTGTTGTCGGGATGCTCCGTGGTGCTCGCCGACCGCTGGGACGCGGCCCAGGCCGTCGCCGACATCGTCGGCCACGGGGTCACCTACTCGGGTGGCGCCGCGGTGTTCATGCAGGAGCTGGCCGACGCGGTCGAGGCCGCGGGCATGGGCTCGCTCCCGCTCACGTGTGGCTACAACGCCGGCGGCAGCGCGATCTCCCGCGACCTCGTCCGCCGGTGCGAAGCTCTCGGCATGCAGCCCCGGCGTGCCTACGGCATGACCGAATGCCCGACGGTGTCGGCGAGCTACGGCTACGACCCGGTGGAGATCCGTCTGGAGACCGACGGGAGGATCCTCCCGAACGTCGACGTGCGGGTGCTCGACGACGACGGCAACGACGTGGTACCCGGTGCGGTGGGGGAGTTCCTGGTGCGTGGCCCTCAGCGGGCCCTCGGGTACCTCGACGCCCGGCACACCCGGGACGGGTTCGACGCCGACGGGTGGTTCCGCAGCGGCGACCTGGGTCGGGTCGACGCGCGCGGGTGCGTGACCGTCACCGGCCGGACCAAGGACATCATCAACCGGGGCGGGGAGAAGCTGTCGGCCCAGGAGATCGAGGAGCTGATCTGCCGGTACCCGGGGGTGAAGGACGCCGCCGTCGTCGCCGCCCCGCACGAGCGACTCGGCGAGGAGCCGGCCGCGTTCGTCGTCGTGCGCGCCGGTGGTTCGGCGGCCGACGGCGACCTGCAGGACTTCCTCCGGGCCGAGGGCGTGGCCCCGCAGAAGATCCCGCAGATCTGGGTGCGCGTCGACGAGTTCCCGCGGACGCCGTCGGGCAAGGTCAAGAAGTACGACCTCGCGGAGCGGCTGCCTACACGCTCCCCGCGCTGACGGGAACTACCGGGTCGGCCAGCGGTTGGCGAACTTCGGGTCGCGCTTCTCGTGGAACGCCTGGATCCCCTCGTCGACGTCGTCGCCGAGGTTGAACAGCTCGGCGAGCACCGCGCCGTAGTCGAGCGACTCCTTCAGCGCGAGGTCGCGCTGGTGGCGCAGGATCTTCTTGATGGTCTGGAGCGAGACCTGCGACAGCTCGCACATCCCGTCGGCCATGGTCTTGGCCTCGCTCATGAGGTCGGCGGCGGGGACGACCTGCTGGACGAGCCCGACGCGCAGCGCCTCGGCGGCATCGACCCGGGCCGCGGTGAGGAGGAACCTCGACGCGTCGCCGTAGCTGAGCATGCGCGGGAGCAACTGCACCGCGGCGCCGGGCACCAGCCCGCGCTTGGGCTCGAACAGGCCGAACCAGGCGGTGTCGGCGGCGATGCGGATGTCGCAGGCCAGCGCGATCTCGCAGCCCCCGGCGACCGCGAGGCCGTTCACCGCGGCGATCACCGGCTTGGCGGTGGCGCCGACGCCGAACATGTCGGTGAGGGGGAACCGGCGCGGACCCGAGCGCTGCCGCCCACCGGACGGCGTCGAGAGGTCGTTGCCCGAGCAGAACGCGACGTCGCCGGCGCCGGTGACGATCGCGACGTACTGCTCCGGATCGGCGTCGAAGGCGAGGAACCCGTCGCCCAGCGCCGCCATCATCTCATCGTCGTACGCGTTGCGCTTCTCGGGGCGGTTCAGCGTGAAGACGGTGACGTGGCCCTGGCGATCGATCTGGAGGGTGCTCACGGGTGGGAGACGGTACCACCGGCGCGCGCCAACTACGTTCGGCGCCGTGGCGGAGCTGAGTGACGCGGCGGTGGCCGGGGTGTACGTGTCGGAGCAGGGCGACCTCGCCGGGCGCTCGCAACCCGATCTCTACTGGGAATGCGTACAGGGCGCGCTGGCCGACGCCGGACTGACATTGGCCGACGTCGACGGGCTGATCGGTCCCGCGCCCGAGGGGTTCGGCGTGCGGGAGTCGCTCCCCGGCGCGGCGGTGGCCGACATCGTTGGTCACCCGCTGCGGTTCCATGCCGCGACCGGTGTCGGCGCGGCGAGTCAGGCGGCCGGGGTCGGGCTGGCGGCGCTGGCGGTCGCCAACGGGCTGGCCGAGGTGGTGATCGTGCCGACCGCGGCGGCCGGCGCGAGCGCGGGGTACACGGCCGCGGACCGCAACGCGGCCGTCGAGCACATGGCCAAGCTCGGGAGCCCGTTCGAGGCAGTGATGGGCACGACGCGTGTGGCCGACTTCGCCTTCGTCGCGCGCCGCCACATGCACGAGTACGGGACGACCTCGGAGCAGCTCGCGGCGGTCGCCGTGGCGCAACGCCACTCGGCGACGCTCCATCCGCGCTCGGTGATGGGACCCAAGGGCGAGATCACCGTCGAGCAGGTGCTGGCGTCGCGGATGATGGCGGAGCCCCTGCACCTCCTCGACTGTTGCATCGTGAACCAGGGCGGCGGCTGCGTCGTCGTCACCTCGACGGCCCGGGCCCGCGCGCAGGGCCTGCATCCGCCGGTGGTCGTCCTCGGGTGGGGTGAGGGGCACGGCTACCTCGATCCCAACACCGCGCCGAGCCTCACGACCTTCTCGGGACGGGGCGCGGCCGACGATGCGTTCCGCGCCGCGGGCGTGTCGTGTGACGACATCGACGTGGCAGGCATCTCCGACCACTTCACCATCAACGTGATCGTCGAGCTGGAAGATGCCGGCTTCTGCGCGAAGGGCGAGGGCGGCCCGTTCGTGGCCGACGGCGCGCTGGCACTCGGCGGGCGCCTCCCGACCAACACGCACGGTGGCTTCCTCTCGGGCACGCACGCGGCCAGCTGCGCGCTGTTCACCCTGATCGAGCAGGTCGAGCAGCTCCGCGGCACGGCGGGGCCGCGCCAGGTCGCGGGCGCCGAGCTGGCGTTCGCGTGCGGCGTCGGCGGCGTCTCGCAGGCGCACTACGCGGCCGTGCTGGGCCGAGGATGACGGGGAGCGCCTGATGACCTACGAGGGGTTCCGCCCCGACGTCACGCCGCTGCACGCCCCGTTCTGGGAAGGGCTGCGGCGCCACGAGCTCCTCGTGCAGGAGTGCGGCGCGTGCGGGCGCCTGCGCTTCGTGCCCTCGGAGCTGTGCCCCGCGTGCTACTCCGCGAACGTGGCGTGGAGCAGGGTGAGCGGCCGGGGCCGCGTCTACACGTACACGGTGGTCCACCGGGCGCCGACACCCGCGTACCAGGCCGAGGCGCCCTACGCGCTGGCCTACGTCGAGCTCGACGAGGGGCCCCGCATGCCGGCGCGACTGGTCGACCTCGATCCCGCCGCGGTCGAGGTCGGCATGAAGGTCGAGGTGGTCTTCGACGACGTGGGCCCGGACCTCACGCTCGCCCGCTTCCGCCCCGAGGAAGGATCCCGATGAGGCTGGGAATCGTGACGCCGCTGTTCACCAAGGTGCCCGGCAGCCACGCGCCGTGGGAGGAGGACGCCGAGTTCGCCGATGTCGTCCCGATCGTCGAGGCCGCCGACCGGTTGGGCTACCACCACGCGACCTGCAGCGAGCACGTGGTGATCCCCGAAGCGGTCGCGGCGGTGCGCGGTGGGCGCTACTGGGACCCGCTCGCCGCGTTCGGCTACCTGGCGGCGCGCACCGAGCAGATCCGCTTCGCCACCCACGTGCTCGTGCTCGGCTACCACCACCCGCTGGAGATCGCCAAACGCTACGGCACCCTCGACCGCGTGTCGGGCGGCCGGGTGATCCTCGGGGTCGGGGTGGGGTCGTTGGAGCCCGAGTTCGAGCTCCTGGGCGCGGCGTTCGACGATCGCGGCGCGCGCGGCGACGAGGCGCTGCGTGCCCTCCGGGCGTGTTTCGGGCGCAGCCTGCCCGAGTTCCACGGCGAGTACTACGACTTCGCGGGGCTGCTGGTCGATCCGTGTGGCGTGCAGCAGACGGTGCCGCTGTGGATCGGGGGGCGCACCCCGCGTTCGTTGCGGCGCGTGGTCGAGCTCGCCGACGGCTGGGTGCCGTTCGGGCTCTCCACGGACGAGCAGGCCGAGATGCTCGGCCGTGCCCGCGCCACCGAAGCGTGGAACACCCGCCAGGCCGCGACCGATCTGCCGCCGTTCGAGGTGGTGATGGGCCCGGGTCGGCTCCTCGCCCCGGTCGAGCGACCCGAGCAGGCGGCCGAGACCTTGGCGTCGCTCGCGGCTGCGGGCGCCACCATGACGAACATCACCTTCCGCCACGAGTCGCCCGCGCACTACATCGAACAGCTCGAGGCGATGGCCACGATCGCCGAAGGGATGTGAACGGGAGTCAGGCCGCCGCGCCCCACAGCAGCTGCGCGATGCGCTGCGACGCGGGGACGGCGCGCTCGGCGCCCGACTCGTCGTCGACGGCCACGATGCCGTAGGTGCCGTGCACACGGTCGATCCAGGGGTAGAAGCCGAGCGCGCCGCTGCCGCTCACCACGCGGATCTCGTCGTCGGGGCCCACGACGTCGCGCCACACGCCGAGCCCGTACGTCGGGATGCCGGTGATCTGCACGGCGCCGTCGCCGGTGGTGTCGAGACCGGCGACCTGGTCGCGCTCGATCTCGGCGACCGACGACGCCCCCAGCACCCGCCGGCCGCCGACGGTCCCGTCGTGCGAGAGCATGCCGAGGAACTTCGCGTAGTCGGCCACCGTCGAGCGCGCCGACCCGGCCGGCACGGGATTGCGGTTGTGGGGGCGCGTGGTCCCGTCGAAGCGAGTGTGGGTCATCCGGAGGGGGCGTGCGATGCGCGCTTCGAAGGCCTGCTCGAACGACGTACCGTTCAACTTCTCGATCAGCCGCCCCGCGATCACGAAGCCCACACCGCTGTAGTGGAACTCGGAGCCCGGCGTCGATGTGGGATCGTCTCCCCGCGCGATCGACCGGACACAGGCGGCCAGCGTCGTCGACGGGTCGCCCTCGCACGCGGGGGAGGGGAGGCCGCTGCGGTGCGACAACAGCTCGCGCACGGTGACGGCGCGCTTGGCGCCCCTGAAGCCCGAGAGGTAGCGGGCGACCGGGTCGTCGAGGCCGAGGCGCCCTTCGTCGACGAAGGTCATCAGCGTCGCCGACGTGAGCCACTTGCTCGCCGACGCGATGGGGATCACCGTCCGCGCGGTCATCTCGCCGAACGACTGCTCGTGCAGCACGGTGTCGCCCCGCGCCGCGAGGAGCACGCCCCCGGCGAGATCGTCGTCACGCACCCGCGCCCGCATCGCCGCGTCGGCGCCGGTGAACGGCGCGGATGCCACGCCCGCGGCCTGCGTCGTGATGAGCAGCGCGGAGACGAGCACCCCGATCACGAAGCACACATGGCGTTTCACGTCATGAGCCTACGGTCGTGTCACTATCGCGGTTGAGCGCTCAGGTCTCGGTGATCGACTCGACGATCATGTCGACCATGCGCTCGACGTGGGGTTCGACGACGAGATCGTCGCCGTCCATCGTGAACGCGACATCCTGCTGCTGGAGCTCGCGCTGGATCGCCGCCAGCTCCTCGACCGACCAACTGCCCGCGTAGTACCGGATCATGCGGTGCTCAGTCAATCACGCAGCTCACGCGGCGACCTCGGCGTCGACCCGCTCCGCGAACCCCTCCAGCTCGACCAGGCGATCTGACCGGGCCGCGCCCGACCACCCCGAGCGATCCTCCGCGGCCAGGTGGGCCAGACCCTCCGGTACCAGGTCGATCGGGCCGGAACCATCGGACACGAACACATGTTCGGTTCCACCCATCTGCCCGGGGAGTGCAAGCTCCCATTCCTGGCGGCCATCCTCCGCATGGAGCAGGCTGCGCGGATGGAGACCGGCCACCTCGCGTTCGTGTGTGCGATGCCGATGGAGCTGACCCCACTGGCGCGCGAGCTCCAGCTCGCCGAGACGGAGATCGCGGGCGTCGCGCTGCACGTGGGAGCGCTCGAAGGGCGTCCGGTCGTCGCGGTCGTCACGGGCATGGGGACGGCGCTCGCGCGGGCGGCCGTCGAGCGGCTGCTCGACGAGGTGCGGGTCGATCACGTGCTCGTCGTGGGGATCACCGGCGCGTTGGAGAACGAGACACCGATCGGCACGCTCGTGTTGCCCGAGCTCGTCATCGACGCGGCCACCGGGCGAGAGCACGCGCCGACGAGGATCGGCGACGCCGAGCACCGCGGCGCGATGTGGACCACCGACGGGCTGACGACCGATCTCGACGAGCTGGCCGAGCTGCGTGAGCGTGGTGTCGTGGCGCTCGACATGGAGACGGCCGCCGTCGCCCACGTGTGCGATGCGCATGGCGTTCCGTGGTCGGTGTTCCGTGCCATCTCCGACCGCGCGTGTGACGGCACCGTCGACGTCGAGGTCTTCGAGATGAGCAACCAGGACGGCACGCCCAACCACGAGGCGATCGCCGCCTATCTCGAGCGGCACCCCGAGCGGATCCCGCAGCTGGCGCAGATGGCGGCGGACTCGACGCTCGCGACCGAGCGTGCCGCGGCCGCGGCCATCCGGGCCTGCGCACTGCTCTGAGGGGCCGCCTCCGATTGCCGCGCCCGGACGACCCGGGTCGGACATGCTGTCGCGCGACGACACCGGTCAACGGGAGGGAACCGCAATGCTCAAGGGGCTGTTCTTCGCCATCGTGATCTTCCTCGTCGGGACGTTCCCGGCGACGTGGTTGCTGATGCTCTTCCTGGGTAACGTCCACGCCAACGTCTCGTACTGGGGCGCGCTGCCGCTCGGGGCGCTGGTCTCGGTTCTGCTCGGGGGCTTGACCGCTCAGTTCGAGTGACCCGGGCCCGGCCTCGCGGGGTGGGGGAGCTTGTCGTGCCGGAATGGAAGAGGTGGTGACCGGTCGATGACCCACCCGAGCGACGCGGGACCGCGGGACGATTCGCAGACCAAGTCGCGGATGGATCGCCTCCGGGCCGAGCAGGCGCGGGCGGTGAGCGGGATCGAGCACACCCGCCAGCGGCTCGAGGCCGCTCGTCCCAACTCCCGCGTGGTCGACGCCCTCTTCCGCGCGTTCGAGCGCGACGTCGCCGCCGGAGGTGGTGTGTTGGCGGGCGCGGTCGCGTTCCGGATCTTCCTGTTCCTCGTGCCCTACACCTTCGTGCTGGTGTGCGTGTTCGGCGTCGGGGCGAGCGCCGCCGACCGGGACCCGGGGTCCCTCGCCCGCGACGCCGGGATCGGCGGGCTCGCGGCCAAGGCGATGGGCAGCGTCGGCGACCTGTCCACGACGGAGCGGGTCGTGTCGCTGGTGGTGGCAGGATTCGCGTTGATCCTGGCCACCCGCGCGCTGCTGAAGGTCCTGCGCATCGTGCACGCGCTGATCTGGCACGCTCGAGCCGGCAAGCCGGAGAAGCCGACCCGCGCCGCGCTCGTGCTGATCGGTGTCGTCACGTTGGCGTTGGGGGTGTCGGTCCTCGTGGGCAAGCTGCGGAGCGCGTCGTTCCTCGTCGGTCTGGTCGCCACGCTGCTCTTTGTCGCCGTCCCGTTCGCGGTGTGGTTGCTCGTCTCCTGGTTCATGCCGCGGCCCGCCGATCTCCCGTGGACCGCGCTGCTCCCCGGCGCCGTCCTCTTCGGCGTGGGGATCGAGATGCTGCACGTGGTGACCGTGTACTGGATCGCGCGCGAGGTCGAGAGCAAGACCGACACCTACGGCGCGCTCGGCTTCGCGCTGGCCCTGTTGCTCTGGGCGTACCTGCTCGGCCGCGTCGTCACGTCGGCGACCGTCATCAACGAGTCGCTCTGGTCGCGTTACCAGGAGCGACGCCACCCGCCGCCGACACGCGCGGCGCGCCCGGAGCCACCAACAGGGTGACCGACGTGCAGGCGGGGGGCGGACCCGAGCGGGCCGCCCCCGCCTGCGCTACCGGCGGGCGGTCTTCTTCGCGGTGGTCTTCTTCGCGGTGGTCTTCTTCGCTGGTCTCTTTCGGTGGTCTTCTTCGCCGGAGCCTTGCGGGCGACGGCCTTCTTGGCCGGGGCCTTCTTCGCCACGGCCTTCTTGGCGGGCGCCGCCTTCTTGGCCGGGGCCTTCTTGGCCGGGCGCTTGCCGGCGAGGACCGCGTCCTTGAACGCCTTCAGCGGGGTGACGCGCGCCCGGCGCGACGCCTTGATGCGGATCGCCTCGCCGGTCTGGGGGTTGCGCCCCATGCGAGCCGCTCGGTCGACCCGGGCGAACTTGGCGAAGCCGCTGATCACCACGACCTCACCACTGGCGACGGTTTCGGTGACGGTGTCGATGAACGCCTGGAGGTTGGCGTCGGCGGTGCGCTTGTCGGTCTCGGTTCGCTCGGCGAGCGCGGCGACGAGGTCTCTGCGGTTCATGGGTTCGCTCCTGGGGAGTTCGTGGGATTGCCCGTGGGGCTTCGAAGATCGTGCAGCATGCCACTGAAACCGACGCGCCGCTTGCATCGGGCGGGAGCAATTCGTCCCGAGTCGGCAAGGTATCCGTGCGCGGTCGGTCCCGCCATGTCACGATCTCGTCACCTTGCGTGGCGAACGGGGAGGGCTTCGATGAGCAAGCGGGCGCGCATCCTGGTGGCCGAACTGATCGGCACGATGATCCTGATCCTCGGCGGTCCGGGCACGGTGATCTTCGGACAGTTCCTGGGCTTCAACATCGGAGTGCTGGGGGTCGCTCTGGCCTTCGGTCTGAGCCTCCTGTGCGCGGCGTACCTCTTCGGGCACATCTCCGGATGCCACATCAATCCCGCGGTCACGCTGGCGATGTGGGGGCTGAGACGTACCGACGGCCGAGACGTGCCCTTCTACCTCGTGGGCCAGATCATCGGAGCGGCGCTCGGGAGCTTCGTGATCTTCGCCATCCTCGAGACCGGTGACAACACGGGGACCGGTCAGTTCAAGAGGCTGACGCGCGAAGCGTTGTTCGGCGGAGCGTCGAACGGGTACGACAGCCACTCGCCGGGCAACTTCCACCTCGGCGCGGTGATCATCGCCGAAGTGGTCTTCACCGCCCTGTTCATCCTCGTGATCGCCGGGACCACGCGATCGTCGGCGATCGCCGGCTTCGCGGGGATCCCGATCGGGCTCATGCTGGCGTTGATCCACATGATCAGCATCCCGATCGACAACACGTCGGTGAACCCGGCCCGGAGCTTCGCGACCGCCATCTTCGGCCCCACCTGGGGCTGGGAGCAGCTGTGGGTCTTCATCGTGTTCCCCGTCCTGGGCGGCCTGATCGGTGCCGGGATCTGGCGGTTCATCACCACCGCAGACGACGGGTAGCCGTCGCGGCCGGATCCGGCCGCTCGTACCGGAGTTGCCGCACAGTCGGTTCACAGCCGGTTCTCAACTGGGTCTGCGACGCTCGCGGGTATGGCGGGTGAACGGCTGCTGCTCGTCGACGACGAGGACAACCTGAGGTCGATGCTCGAAGCGGCGCTGCGCTACGAGGGGTTCGACGTGCACGCGGCCGCCAGCGGACGCGACGCGCTGTCCGCCGTGGGCGAGACGGCGCCCGACCTGATCGTGCTCGACGTGATGCTGCCCGACCTCGACGGCTTCGAGGTCTGCCGACGGCTCCGCAACGACGGCGTGCGCACCCCCGTGCTGTTCCTCACCGCCCGCGACGGCACGGACGACAAGGTGCGGGGCCTCACCCTGGGCGGCGACGACTACCTCGTGAAGCCGTTCAGCCTCGACGAGTTGGTCGCGCGCATCAGCGCGGTGCTGCGCCGCTCGGGTCTCATGCGCCGCGGATGCGGTCCTCCGCTGCGCCGACCTCGAGATGGACGACGACGCGCACGTGGTGAGGCGCGCCGGCGTCGAGGTCCCGCTGTCGCCGACGGAGTACAACCTGCTCCGGTTCCTGTTGGCCAACCAGGGCCGGGTGTTGTCGAAGCCGCAGATCCTCGACCACGTGTGGCAGTACGACTTCGGCGGCGACGGCGGCGTCGTCGAGACGTACATCGGGTACCTCCGCAAGAAGGTCGACCGCGCCGAGCCCCGCCTCATCCAGACCGTCCGCGGCTTCGGGTACGCGCTCCGGGAACGCGAGCGGTGAAGGCGACGAGACGGAGCCGTGCCCGGAGGGCGGGACGGCGTCGCGGTATCGACCGTTGAGCGGGATGTCGCTGCGCTCACGGCTCCTGGCCGGGATGGTGGTCGTGTCGTTCGTCCTCGCCGCCGCGGCCGTGATCATCGCCCGCACCACCGAGGCCAACCTCGTCGACCGGGTCGACCAGCAGCTCGAGCCGGTGGCGATGCAGGTGTTGCGGTCGAACGGAGGGTTCTCGGCGCCGATCTCCCCGAGCAGCGGGGCTCCGCCGACCCAGCTCTACGGCGCCCTGGTCGTGAACGGTGAGCTGACCTGGGTCTTCACGCCGAACGTCGCGACGAACGGGGGCGGAGACCCGAACGTGTCGGTCGCCCGGGCACGCCAGGTCGCACACGACGGGGACCCGATCACGGTCGGGTCCACCGATGGATCGGGCCGCTACCGCCTCCTCGCGGTGCGCTCGGCCGACGGCACGATCGCCATCTCCGCGCTCTCGCTGCACGACGTCGACGCGACCATGAACCGCCTCCGGCTGGTGTTGATCGTCGCGGTCTCGATGGTGATCGCCATCCTCGGCCTCGTCGTGTTCTGGGTGCTGCGTCTCGGGGTCCGACCGATCAAGCGCATGACCCGAACCGCCAGCGCGATCGCGGCCGGTGACCTCTCGCAGCGCGTACCCGCGGGCCGCGCCGGCACCGAGGCGAGCGAGTTGGGCGACTCGCTCAACGCGATGATGACCACGATCGAGGGCGCGTTCGCCGAACGCGCCGCGTCGGAGGCCCGCCTCCGCCGGTTCGTGGCCGACGCGTCGCACGAGCTGCGCACCCCGGTGACCACGATCCGCGGCTACGCGGAGCTGTACCGCCACGGGGGGATCGACGCCGGCGAGGATCTGGACCAGGCGATGCGGCGCACCGAGCAGGAAGCGGTCCGCATGGCGTCGCTGGTCGACGACCTGCTCCTCCTCGCCCGGCTCGACGAGGGCCGCCCGCTGGCGCGGGCGACCGTCGACCTCGGTGTGCTCGGCGTCGACGCCGCCGCCGACGCTCGCGCTGTCGCTCCGGATCGGGTCGTCACCGCGGAGGTGAACGAGGGGGTGACGGTGGAGGGCGACGAGGACCGGCTCCGCCAGGTGATCGGCAACCTGGTCGCCAACGCGCTCGTCCACACGCCGGAGGGCACCCCCGTCTCCGTCCGGGTGCACAACGGACAGGGTCGGGCGGTGGTCGAGGTGCACGACGACGGCCCTGGCATGTCGCCCGAAGTGGCGGCGCGCGCCTTTGAACGCTTCTCCCGTGCCGACGTGTCGCGCTCGCGCACCGGCAGCCGCGACGGCGGCGGCGCCGGTCTGGGGCTGGCCATCGTGCACGCGATCGTCGTGGCCCACGGTGGCGAGGTGCACCTGGCCAGCGCACCGGACGAGGGGACGACCGTCACGGTGGAGCTGCACCGCTAGCGTCTGGCCATGGCGAAGGCGCGATCGTCGGTGATCGACGGCCTGCGGGTGGACCCCGGCGACCCGGCGCGACTGCACGAGCGCGACGCGTCGGCGCACCTCGGTCTCGGGTCGAAGGCCGTCGGCCAGGCCGCCAGCGTGGAGCTCCTCGGGCGCCTCGACGAGCTCCACAACCGGCTGTGGGCGGAGGCCCGGCGCAGCGTCGTGCTCGTGCTCCAGGGGATGGACGCCGCGGGCAAGGACGGCACCATCCGCCGGGTGCTGACCGGCCTCAACCCCCAGGGCTGCACGGTGGTGAACTTCAAGGTCCCCACCGAGCTCGAGCGGGCGCACGACTACCTGTGGCGCATCCATGCCGCCCTCCCGGCGCGCGGCCTGCTCGGCGTGATGAACCGGTCCCACTACGAGGATGTCGTCGCGGCCCGCATCGTGGGCGTGGTCGACGACGAGCGGTGCGAGCGCCGTTACCGCCACATCCGGGAGTTCGAGCGGATGCTCGTCGACGAGGGCACCACGGTGGTGAAGGTGTTCCTGCACATCTCGAAGGACGAGCAGCGGGCACGTCTGCAGGCCCGGATCGACGATCCCGAGAAGAACTGGAAGTTCCACCACGCCGATCTCGAAGTCCGCGCGCAGTGGGACGACTACCAGTCGAGCTACGAGGAGGCGATCAGCGCGACCTCCACGGAGTGGGCTCCCTGGTACGTGGTCCCGGCCGACCACAAGTGGGTCCGTGACGTCGCGGTGGCACAGCTGCTGGTCGAAGAGCTCGTCCTGCTCGACCCGCGGATCCCGCCTCCGGAGGCCGGTCTCGGGGGCGTCGTGGTGGTGTAGTTCGTCCTGGTTTCGGGTCCGAGTGGTGTGCGCGGCCTCCCATGGACCA
Source organism: uncultured Actinomycetes bacterium (assembly GCA_963750045.1). Lineage (GTDB taxonomy): Bacteria > Actinomycetota > Acidimicrobiia > IMCC26256 > DASPTH01 > DASUAS01. Next base: position 427,090 of record CAVVPD010000008.1, read on the forward strand.
AAATGGGTGCTCGATGGACGTCGAGTCACGTGATTCCGTCTCTCTCAAACCGGCCGAGCTCGATGAGCTCGGTCAACTGGCATCCGGGCTGGGCCTGCCGTTGCACGACGAGCAGCTCGACGGGCACGTGGAGCAGTTCCCCCTGGTCGCGGTCGCGGAGATCGACGGAGAGATCCTGGGATTCCTGTTCGGTTCGCTCGAGCGCATCGGGGGCACCCCGTGCATCCTGTGGGGCCTCGGGAGCGTACGGCGGGGCAAGAACGCCCGCCCGACCCTTGACGCCCTGGTCGCCGAGCTCTACCGGCGGGCGGCCATCTCGTTCCCGGACGAGGACGTGCTGGTCGCCGGCCGGTTGGCCCATCCCGCGACGTACACCCTCTTCTCGGTGCTCGATGACGTGTGCCCGCGCCCCAAGTACTCGCCCACGGGTGAGGAGCGGGCGTGGGGTCGCCGGCTGGCGCGCCGCTTCGGGTGCGACGCCCGCTACGACGACCGGACGTTCCGCCTGAGCGCTCACGGCGTCCCGGAGCTCGTGCTCCACGCCGGTGCGGTGAAGGCGGGCGGCAAGGTCGTGGTCGAGCTCGTGGGCGACGTCGACCCCGCCAACGGCGAGGCGCTCATCACCTACGGGTGGGCGATGGCCGAGGCGCTCGCCGACGGTCTCGCCACGCCCCGTCGTTAGCCCCGGGCGGCGAGGGCGGCGTCGAGCTGCCCGCGCAGGGCGCCGGGATCGGTGACCGGCGTCCGGCAGGCGAACCGCTCGCACACGTAGGCCGTGGCGCGACCCTCGAGGGTCGGGCGGTCGGCGAGCAACGGGGTGAGGTCGGCGCCGTCGCCGGGCGCGGCGGTGACCCGTACCGCGCCCGGGAGCAGTCGCCGGCGCAGCTCGGCGACGAGTGCGTCGCGGCCGGGGTCGCCGGCGTCGCCGACGACCGCGACCTCGAGTGGCGGCCGTACCACGCGCTCGAGGGCTTCGAGGAGGTAGGCGAACGCGGTGGGGTGCTCGCCCAGCACCGGCGCCATGGTGGAGATCCAGCGCTCGGCCCGCTGCGCCGCGGCGGCGTCACCGGTGAGCGCGGCGAGGCGCAGGAGCCCGTCGGCGGCCAGCGAGTTCTCCGACGGGGTCGCGTTGTCCTGGTAGTCCTTGGGCCGCACGATGAGGGCCTCGGCGTCGATGCCGGTGGTGAAGAAGCCGCCGCGGTCGTCGTCGGCGAAGAGGGCGACGAGGCCGTCCGCGACGCTGCGGGCGTCGTCGAGCCACGCCACGTCGTCGACCTCGGCCAGGGTGAGGAGCGCCCCGAGCAGGGCGGCGTAGTCCTCGGCGTAGGCGAGCAGGTTGGCCCGGCCGGCCTGCCACGAGCGCAGGAGCCGGCCGTCGGCGCGCCGGAGCTCGGCGAGCAGGAACCGGGCGTTCGTCCGCGCCGCGTCCATCCAGTCGGCGCGCCCGAGGGCGTCGGCCGCCTCCGCCAGCGCCCGCAGGAACAGCGCGTTCCAGCCGAGGAGCACCTTGTCGTCGAGGCCGGGACGAACGCGCTGCTCGCGCGCGTCGAACAGGATCGGCAGCGCGTGCGCGACCTCGTCGGGACGGTCTTCGGTGGGGCCGACCGCGTGCAGGATGTTGCCCCGGAACCCGGTGTGCGGATCCTCGAAGTTGCCCCGCGCCGTGACCCCGAAGTAGCGGACCAACTCGGGCAGGTCGTCGCCGCAGAGCGCTTCGAGCTCGGCGAGGGACCACACGTAGAACTTGCCTTCGACGCCCTCGGAGTCGGCGTCCTCCGCCGAGAAGAGGCCGCCGGCCTCGTGGCGGAGGTCGCGCAGCACGTAGCCGACGGTCTCCTCGACGACGCGCCGGTAGCGGGGCTCGCGGGTGACCAACCACGCGTGCAGGTAGCAGCGCGTGAGCAACGCCTGGTCGTAGAGCATCTTCTCGAAGTGCGGGACGAGCCAGTGGGCGTCGACCGAGTAGCGGTGGAAGCCGCCGCCGACCTGGTCGTAGATGCCGCCCGCGGCCATCGCGTCGAGCGAGACCCGCACCATCTCGAGGATCTCGGGCGCGGCGTCGGGTGCGGCGGCGAGGTCGAGCAGGAACGTGAGCGCCATCGCCTGAGGGAACTTGGGGGCGCGCCCGAAACCGCCGAAGCGGGGGTCGAACTGCTCCTGCAGGCTCGCGACCGCCTGGTCGAGGATCGCCGGCGAGAGGGCGGCGCCGGTGCTGCGCCCGCCGATGCTCGTGCTCTCCTCGATGGCCTGGCGCAGCTGGTCGGCCTGCTGGAGCAGGTCACCGCGGCGGGTGCGCCACGCGTCGTCGATGGCGTCGAGCAGGCGCACGAAGCCGGGCATGCCCTGGCGGTCCTCGGGTGGGAAGTACGTCCCACCGAAGAACGGCCGACCGTCCGGATCGAGGAACACCGTCATGGGCCAACCACCGCTTCCGGTCATGGCCTGCACCGCATGCATGTAGACGGCGTCGACGTCGGGCCGTTCCTCCCGGTCGACCTTCACGTTGACGAACCGCTCGTTCATGACCGCGGCGACGGTGTCGTCCTCGAAGGACTCGTGGGCCATCACGTGGCACCAGTGGCAGGACGAGTACCCGACCGACAGCAGGATCGGCTTGTCGTCGGCTCGCGCCACGCGCGAACGCCTCGTCGCCCCAGGGGTACCAGTCGACGGGGTTGTCGGCGTGCTGGCGCAGGTACGGGCTGGTCTGGTCGGCGAGGCGGTTCACCCCGTGCAGGCTACGGGCTGGTCTCTACCGGACCGGGAGCGCAGCGACCGCGGTGGCGCGTGCCCACCGGTAGTCCGGTTTGCCCGACGGCGAGCGGACGATCTCGTCGACGAGCACGAGGTCGCGCGGCACCTTGTAGGAGGCGAGGTGCGCGCGCGTGTGCTCGGCCAGGTCGTCGAGCACGGGGGTCGCGCCGGGCCGGGGTGCCACCACGGCGGTGACCCGCTCGCCCCACCGCTCGTCGGGGACGCCGACCACGACCGCGTCGAACACCGAGGGGTGCGACTTCAACGCCGACTCGACCTCTTCGGGGTAGACCTTCTCGCCGCCGGTGTTGATCGAGACGGAGCCCCGGCCGAGGACGGTGATGGTGCCGTCCTCCTCGATGCGGGCGTGGTCGCCGGGCACCGACCAGCGCACGCCGTCGATCACCGGGAAGGTGGCGGCCGACTTCGCGGGATCGTGGTAGTACCCGACGGGGACGTGGCCCCGCCGCGCCAGCTTGCCGATCACGCCGGCCGCCGCCGGGTGCAGGTCGTCGTCGAGCACCGTGGTCTCGTCGTTCACCGCGAACCGGGGTGCGCGCTCGATGGGGCCACCCGCGGCCGACACGCTCTGGCCCTGGCCGCCGGTCTCCGAGGCGCCGAAGCCGTCGATGAGCAGCGTGCCGGGCAGGCGATCGACCCAGGCGGCCTTGACCGACGGCGACAGCACCGCGCCGCCCGACAGCACCACGGTGAGGGCGGCGACGTCGGGCGGCGGGTCGAGATTGTCGAGGGCCTCGACCAGCGGGCGGGCGAAGGCGTCGCCCACGATGACGAGGAACGTGACGCGCTCGCGCTCGATCAGCGCCCAGAGGTGGTCGGGGTCGAGGTGGCGGTCGGGCGAGATGACCACCGTGCCGCCCGAGTACAGCGTGGCGAACGCCATCCAGTGCGCGGTGCCGTGCATGAACGGGCACGCGGGCAGACCGCGTCGGCGGGGATCGAGCGTGTCGACGATCTGCTCGGGGCTCGTGATCGGCGCGTCACCGAGGTTGCCGCCACCGAAGGCGCCGAAGAAGATGTCCTCCGCGCGCCACATCACACCCTTGGGCATGCCGGTGGTGCCGCCGGTGTAGAGGATGTAGAGGTCGTCGGCCGAACGCGACGCGAAGTCGCGTGCGGAGGACGCGACGCGAGCGCGTCCTCGTACGGGGCCGCGTCCTGCGGGACCGGCGCACCGGAGTCGTCGTCGACCACGACGAAGCCGCTGAGGATCGGCAGCTCGTCGCGTACCGCGCCGAGCGTGGGCGCGAACTCCCGATGGAAGACGACCGCCTTGGCGTCGGCGTCGGCGAGGAGGTACCGCAGCTCCTCCTCGCCGTAGCGATAGTTCACGTTGATCGGCACCGCGCGCAGCTTGAACGCGGCGAGCATGCCCTCGAGGTACTCGGTGCCGTTGTGGAGGTAGAGCGCGACATGGTCGCCTGCGCCGATGCCGAGGTCCTCGAGGTGGTGGGCGAGCCGGTTGGCGCGCCCGTCGGCCTGCGCGTAGGTGAGACGACGGTCGCCGCACACCATGGCCTCGTCGTCGGGGACGGCGTCGACGACCCGCTCCCAGAGATCGGCCAGGTTGAACTCCATCAGCGGCAGCTGACTGGTCGGAGCGCCATCAGAAGAAGTCGGTGCCGCCGTCGACGGGGATGGTGGCCCCGACCACGAAGCTGGTGAGCTCGGAGCAGAGGAACACCACCATGCTCGCGACCTCCTCGGGAAGGCCGCACGCGACCGATGTCGTTCGAGGCGCCGTAGTCGCGTGCGATCGCCTCGTAGGCCGCCTCCAACGGACCTTCCGGGAGACCTTCGAGGTCGGTGCCCACGAGGTAGCCCGCGAGGGTGGGGGACATCACCGTGCCCGGCGCGACCGTGTTCACGATGATGCCCTCGGGGGCGAGCGCGCGCGAGAGGTTCTTCGACGCGCTGGCCATCGCCGCCTTCGACGCCGTGAACCCGATCAGTCCGGGACTCTGGTGGCGGATCGACGACGCGGCCACGTTCACGACGCGCGCGAACGTCGCCTTGCGGAGGAGCGGCAACGCCGCACGTGTCGTGCGGATCATGGTGAGCACGCCCAGGTCGAACTCGTCGAGCCACGCGGCGTCGGTGAGATCGTCGAGACCGCCGACGTGGGCCGGACCGACGGTGTTCACCAGCGCGTGGCACTCACCCCAGCGTTCGTCGAGGAACGTGAACGCGGCCTCGACCTCGCCGGTGTCGAGGAGGTCGCACTCGAGCCCGATGGCGTCCTCCGCCCCCGACGCGAGCAGCTCCTCCTCGGCTTCGCGCAGGTGGCTCGGCGTCCGGGCGAGGACCGCGACGCGGGCCCCCTCCGCCGCCAGCATCTCGGCGGTGGCCCGCCCCACCCCGCCGCGTCCCGCCCGCCACCACCGTGGCACGGCCCATGAGTCCGAGGTCCATCAGGGTCTCCAGTCAGCGGTCGAGCTGGCGGGCGAGATGTGTGGCCGACAGCGGCTCGCCGGTCGCGCGGGTGACCAACGCGTCCCAGCGGAGCGACGCGCCGGGCGCGAACACGTCGCGGGTCAGGAGCTCGCCGGCGTCGTGCCGGTCCACGAGACCGTCGGTGCGGGTGGCGAGGGTGGCGTCGAGCTGCGACGCGAACAGCTCGCCGTAGAGGTAGTTCTGGTAGTAGACGGGCGCGGCGGCCAGGTGGATCTTGGCCGCCCAGTCCGGCGCGCGCCGGTCGTCGGGGCGGCGCACCTGCTGGTACCGCTCGACGAGGTCCCACCACAGCGTGTCGAGGTCCGCGTCGGGATCCGCGTAGAGGCGCCGTTCGAAGTTCGTCATCACGAGCACCCAGCGGGCGAACACCAGGAGGGCAGCGCGTCGTGCCTCGGCGAGGGCGGGGGCGATCCGCTCGACCGCGTCGGCGCTGACCATGGCGACGTCGCGCAGCCACTGCGGGTCGCGCGGGAGCCGGCCCATGAGCATGGCGATGCCCTCGGTCGTGAGCGCGTGCGCGGCTCCGCGCAGCAGCCACGGCAGGGTGTGGTCGCACTCGCGGTCGTAGATGGCGTGGCCGAACTCGTGGAGCATGGTGTCCATCCACCGTTCGCTCGGCTCCACGTTGCAGAGCACGCGGACGTCGCCCTCGCGGTCGATGTCGATGCAGAACGCGTGCTGGCTCTTGCCTTCACGGGCGTAGAGATCGCTGGCGGGGAGCACCGGGCGGACGTCGAGGCCGAGGCCGTCGTAGGTGCGGAGGGTGAGGGCTTCGAGATCGGCGTCGGCGAAGAAGTGGTCGATGGCGATCGCGCCCTCGGCGGGCGGGTTCTGGAAGAACGGGTCGTCGAAGTGCCACGGCCGGAGGTCGGCCTCCTCGCACCCGAAGCGGCGGGCGAGCGACGCGTCGACGTCGCGCTTCCACTCGGTGAAGGGCCCCTCGGTGGCGCGGTCGACGTCGTCGAGCGTGGCGAAGAGCCGGTCCTCGTCGAGCTCGCCGGTCGCGAGCGCCATCGCGAAGTGGTCACGGTACCCGAGCGCCCGCGCCGCCTCGTTGCGCAGGCGCGCCAGCTCGCGGATGCGGTCGGCAACCTCCGGACCGATCTGCTTCGACGCCCCCCACGCGGCGTGCCGTTCCTCGGTGTCGTCGCTCGCGCGCAGGATCTCGGCGATGGTGTTGTCGTCGACCCGCCGGCCGTCGATCGTGCCGCGGAAGTTGTTGAAGGTGGACTCGACCGTGGTCTCGAGCTCCACGATGGCGCGCCGGAGCCCGGCGGGCACCTGGTGGGGCACGAACGCGTCGTGCAGCAGCTCGAGCTGGCGGCGCAGGAACGGATCGGCGCTCTCGGGGAGCCCGGCTCGCGCGACGCGGAGCGCGGCGAACGTGTCGGCGTCGGCGAGGAACTCGCGGCGGGCCAGCTCCGCCTGGGTGCGACGGGCGTCCGCCGCCGCCGAGGACCGCGTGTTCGACTCCCACCACGCCTCGGCCAGCTCCACCTCGAGCGGCCGGAGGGTGGCACCGACCGTGGTGACGATCTCGCGGGCGGAAGTGCGAAACTCGGGGGTCGGCGACATCGGCGGGATTCTAGAGAAGGTCGGCGCTGGCGACGACCGCCCGGGCGTGGCGGGCGAGGGGCTCGTCGACCATCTGGCCTTCGAAGTTGATGGCGGCCTCGCCGCGGGCGGCCGCGGCGTCGTACTCCATGAGCAGGCGCCGGGACCGGTCGACGTCCTCGCGCGACGGGGAGAACGCGCGGTTGGCCAGGGGCACCTGCGCGGGATGGATGCAGAGCTTGCCGCGGTATCCGATGGCACGACCGCGCGCGGCGTCGGCCAGGAAGAGCTCCTCGTCGTCGAGCGCGGTCACCACCTGGTCGAGCGAGAGGATCCCGGCGATCCGCGCCGCCAGCGCGACCCGGGAGCGAGCGTAGAGCACCTCCTCGCTCGACGGCGTGCGCACCCCGCCCATGTCGGCGACGAAGTCCTCGGCGCCGAAGTAGCCGACGGCGACGGGCGGTCGGAACAGCTCCCCGGCCCGCTCGACCCCGACCGCGGTCTCGATCCCCGCGACGACGTGGAGGTGGGTGAGCCCGGCGGTGGCGAGCGCGGTGCTCACGGTGTCGAGCTGTTCGAGCGACTCGAGCTTCGGCACCACGACCCCGGCGATCTCGGGCGCCACGCCGAGCGCGACGTCGTCGGCGAACCACTCGGTGGGCACCGCGTTGACCCGCACGTAGACGGCGATGCCGGGGTGGGCCAGCGCGAGCTCGGCCCCCACGCGTCGCGGAGTGCTCGCGCGCCGCGGGCTTGCCCGCGGGCGGGACCGCGTCCTCGAGGTCGACGACGATCCCGTCGGGATCGCGGCGCGGCATCTTGACCAGCACGTCGGGCTTGCTGGCCGGCGCGAACAGGAGGCTCCGCAGGCGAACCGGGCGGGTGCCGGCGCCGGATGTCGTCACGCGGGGCGCCGGTGCATGAGCGCGTTGCGCCGGGCCCGGCACACCAGCTCTTCGCGCTGGTTGTAGCCGCGGTGCTCGAACGTGACGATGCCCTGCTCGGGCCGCGACTTCGACGGCCGTGTCGCCACCACCTCCGACTCGCCGTGCAGGGTGTCGCCCGTGAACATCGGCGCCGGGAACACGACTTCCTCGAACCCGAGATTGGCGACCGTCGTGCCGTGGGTCGTCTCGAGCACCGAGATGCCGATCAGCAGGCCGAGGGTGAAGAGGCTGTTGACGAGCGGTTGGCCGAACTCGGTGCCGGCGGCGTACTCGGCGTCGAGGTGCAGGCGCGCCGGGTTGAGCGTCATCGTCGTGAAGAGCACGTTGTCGGTCTCGGTGACGGTCCGGGTCAGCGCGTGCGGCACGACCAGACCCACCGGCAGCTCTTCGAACCAACGCCCGTGATGGGGGATCTCCACGTGGCTGTTCCTCCTAGTCTCGGGTCCGTGATCTTGCCATGAGGGGCGAAATCCTGTGGACCCCGCCGGCCGACGTGCGGTCCCGGTCCCGCATCGGGGCCTACCTCGACTGGCTGGCCGCCGAGCGCGGTCGGGTGTTCGAGGGCTACCCCGACCTCTGGCGATGGTCGGTCGACGACCTCGACGGGTTCTGGACCTCCGTCACCGACTGGTCGGGTGTCCGCTGGCACGACCGCCCCGAGCGGGCGCTGGGCGAGCCGCTCATGCCCGGGGCCCGCTGGTTCCCCGGCGCCACGCTGAACTACGCCGAGCACACGCTGGCCGCGGCGGACACCCGCCCCGACGACGTGGCCGTGGTCGCGCACAGCCAGACGCGCTCGGCCGAGGAGTTGACCTGGGCCGGGCTCGCCGATCGCGTCGGGCGCTGCCGGGCGGGCCTGCAGCGCCTCGGCGTGGGCCGTGGCGACCGCGTCGTCGCGTTCCTCCCCAACATCCCCGAGACGCTGGTCGCCTTCCTGGCCACCGCCAGTCTCGGCGCGATCTGGTCGTCGTGCGCGCCCGAGTTCGGCACACGTTCGGTCGTCGACCGCTTCGCGCAGGTCGAGCCCGTCGTGCTGCTCGCCGTCGACGGCTACCGCTACGGCGACAAGGTCGTCGATTGCCGGGCCGAGGTCGCGGCGATCGAGGCGGCCCTGCCGACGCTGCGCCACAGCGTGCACGTCGCCTACGCAGGCACCGGCCCCGACGACTGGAGCGGGCTGCTGGCCGAGCCCACGGGCGTCGAGTACGACGCGGTGCCGTTCGACCAGCCGCTCTACGTGCTCTTCAGCTCGGGCACCACCGGGTTGCCCAAGGCGATCGTGCACGCACACGGCGGCATCACCGTCGAGCACCTGAAGACCACGGCGCTCCACCACGACCTCGGCGCCGGCGACCGGTTCTTCTGGTTCACCACGACCGGGTGGATGATGTGGAACTACCTCGTGTCGGGCCTGCTCGTGGGGGCCACGATCGTGCTGTTCGACGGCGATCCGGGCTTCCCGGACCTCTCCACGCTCTGGCGGCTCGCAGCCGACGCCGAGGTCGACCTGCTCGGGGTGAGCGCCCCGTTCCTCATGGCCAGCCGCAAGGCGGGGGTCGTGCCCCCGGCGCACCGGCTCCGCGCCGTCGGATCCACGGGCGCGCCGCTGCCGCCCGACGGCTTCCGGTGGGTGCACGACGCCGTCGGCGCCGGCGTGCAGGTGCAGTCGGTGAGCGGCGGCACCGACGTGTGCGCGGCCTTCGTGGGCGCGGTGCCGCTCCTGCCCGTGCGCGCGGGGGAGATCAGCTGCCGGTTGCTGGGTTGCGCGGTCGAGGCGTTCGACGCCGACGGCGCGGTGTGCCCGCCCGGCGTCCAGGGTGAGCTGGTGGTGACCGAGCCGATGCCCTCGATGCCCGTCGGCTTCTGGGGTGACCCGACGGGAGAGAAGCTCCGGGGTGCGTACTTCTCCGACTATCCGGGGGTGTGGCGCCACGGCGACTGGATCACCTTCACCGACGACGGCGCGTGCGTGATCTCGGGCCGCTCCGACGCCACGCTCAACCGCGGGGGCGTGCGCCTCGGCACCAGCGACTTCTACGCCGTGGTCGAGGCGCTCCCCGAGGTTCTCGACAGCCTCGTGGTGCACCTCGAGGGCGACGACCCGGACCGGCCGATGGGGGAGCTGGTGCTGTTCGTGGCGCTGGCGCCGGGCGCGTCGCTCGACCACGACCTGCGCGCCGCCATCGTGCGCGGCCTGCGCTCGGAGCTGTCGCCCCGCCACGTGCCCGACGCCATCCTCGCCGTGCCGTCGGTGCCGCGCACGCTCTCGGGCAAGAAGCTCGAGGTGCCGGTCAAGCGCATCCTCGGCGGCGCCAAGGCCGACGACGTCGCCAGCCGCAGCTCCCTCTCCGACCCCACCGCCCTCGACTGGTACGAGCACCACGCCGCACGGACCGTTGCCGCGACGCGCGCGAGTCCGTGAGCCGGCGCCGTCTCTCGGGTCGGCGAACCGGCGCCCGGCCGTCTTCCCCAGGTCCTGACCAGCACGATCATCGAGTGTTCCCCACCGCTTGTGCACAACATTGGGGATATCGGCAGTCGGGCAAGAACTCCCCGAACCCGGATGTCAACCCTGCAATCGCGTGTTCCGACGGCGTACGCTCGGGGCAGATGGTTCACGACCCGCTTGCAGTCCTGTCGGCCTCCGAGGTCGAACAGGAGATCAACGACGCGAGAATCGCGAAGTCGAACGATCTCGGTTACTCGGTCTGCGGTCACTACATCGAGCGGGGAATGGACGGGCGTCGGCGCGTCTGTTGGCTCCCCGAGCATCACAGCGACGCGCACACGCGGTAGCGAGACCGGCGCATCCACGCGCGGTTCCTCGTTCAGTCCACGCGCGAACACAGGAACGAATGAGCGGCTACTTGAACCGGAGAACCCGCTGAGCACAATGCGGCTCTTCCCTGTCCGTTGCTCGGCGACGACCCACGCGGAGCGGAGCGTGTCCAGTGATTCGCTGGTGGGGGAGAGGCTCTCTGGTCACCGTTGACGGGCGTGGCGTAGCGCAGATCGCCGGCTCTGGCGCAGTATCAGTCGACCTTCGAGAGCCGTCGGCCCGGTGATCTGTGCGCCTCCGACCCGGCGTTCTGGGGCAGACAGGGGACGGCGGTTGTCTGCGACGCGGTGCGTCGGGGGTCTTCGGTGTGATCTGGCTGCGATGCGCCCGGGGAACCCGGCCCTGTCGATGTTCCCGACTTGCGCGGAGCCGCTGGCCATCGGTGGTCTCGTCCCGTTCGGTCATCATGGACCTGTGGGAATGCGACGGATCACGGTCGGCGAACGACGCGCTCGGCTGGCGCGCCGTCATCGTCTGGTGCCCTCGACACGAACCGATGACGTCGCGGCGATCGCGGATTCTCTGGTGGCGCTGCATTCCTCGGATCCGGTGTCGGTGTTCCTCTCGGCGCTGGCCCGGATGCGTCATCCGTCGATCGCGGCGGTGGAGGCCGCGCTCTACGAGGCCCGTAGCGTGATCCGGTTCCACGCGATGCGGCGCACCCTGTGGGTCGCGACCCCATCGGTGGCGCGGATGGCCCACGCATCGTCGACGACGAAGCTCTTGGGGCCCGAGCACCGCAGGTTCGTGAAGCTGCTCGCCGACAACGGCATCTCCGACCAGGGAGACGACTGGATCGTGTCGGCGAAGGAGCAGGTTCTGGCTGCGCTGCACCGGGCTGGTGAGGCGTCGACGCGTCAGCTCGGCGAGGCTGTGCCCGCCTTGCGGCAACCGATCGAGCTGTCGCCGGGCAAGTCGTATGCCGCGACCCAACAGGCACACGTGCGCATCATGTTGCACCTCGGCTTCGAGGGTGTCGTGGTGCGGAGCCGCCCGATGGGCTCCTGGATCAGCAGCCAGTACCGCTGGGCCGCGATGGACGACTGGGTGCCGGGCGGCATCGTCGGCATGGATCCACGTGAGGCCTCCGCCGAGCTGGTCCGACGGTGGCTGCACACGTTCGGCCCCGGAACGACCGCTGATGTGCAGTGGTGGACTGGCTGGACATTCCGCGACACCCGGCGCGCTCTGGACGACGCGGGCGCGGTCGTGGTCGCGGTCGAGACCGCCGACGGTGACATCGACGCGTGGCTCGCACCCGACGACCTCGACGCGGTGCGTGGATCGTCGAAGTGGGTCGCGCTCTTAGCCGGCCTCGATCCGACGACGATGGGCTGGAAGGACCGGAGCTGGTACCTCGACGCCGGGGTCGCGTCGCACGTCGTCGACCGCAACGGCAACGCCGGACCCACCATCTGGGTCGAGGGCCGCGTCGTGGGCAGTTGGATCCAACGCAAGGACGGCACCATCGCGCTCGGGTGGCTCACCGAGGTGCCCCCGGCTCGCCGTGCTCAGGTCGAGGCGACCGCACGCGTGCTGGAGCGCGAGTTGGGCGACACCCGCTTCACGACGCGGTTCCCCGCTCCGATCCAAGCCGAGTTGCTCTCGTCCTGACCGCTCTCGAACTCCCGGCCCAGATCCGCGGGAGTGTCACGATGGGGGAGCTCACCTGATTTCGCCGGTTGCAGGAGCTCGGTTGGCTCTGCCTCCGTGCGGGCTCGGCGAGTGCGAGCGTCCTTGAGCCGGCGTTCGGAGACAGTCTGCGAGCTTGCCGCGTCGCGCCGGGTCAGGCGCGGTCCCAGAAGAGGGCGAGGGCGATCCCGTCGGGATCCTTGAAGTTCACGATCGCACCGGGCGGGACGTCGATCAGACCGGAGTTCGGAACTCCTGCGGCCGTGAGCTGCGCCGCGCATGCCTCGAGCGCGTCTCGCGAACCGGCGGAGAACGCGAGGTGGTCGAGCCCACGGCGGCGGGGATCGAAAAGGTCGCTGTCGTCGACGGGGCGGTGCTCGACGAGGCCGACCCCCGTGGCGCCTCCGGGGAATCGCATGACGCAGGCCCCACGGTCTTCGGACTCTTCGCGGAACATCTCCTCGAAGCCGAGCACGTTCGCGTACCAGTCGGCGCTGGCGTCGCAGTCACCGACTGTGATGGCGACATGATGGAATCCGTGCAGTTGGATCATCCGGCCAGCATGCCTCACCGTCACGAGCAACCATGCCTCGGTCACGACGCGTCGGCGACCCGGCGGTCGGGGACGGTCGGTTCATGGCTGGCGACGCTGATCGTCCGGCTGTTCTGTTCCCGCCGGCACCTTCGGTTCGACAGAGCCTCAGGCTGCGGGCTGCCGACCGGCCGGTCGACACCCCGTGCGCGGGCGAATGCGCAGGTGGTGTGGTCGTCCAGGGCCGGCACGCACGATGCTCGACGCGCGCAAGGTGCGATCGGAGGTTGCACTGGCGGTGAAGCAGCCAACGAGGGTCACTCGTGAAGGGAAGAAGCGTTGGGCGGCCCACAGAGGCTCGACCCGGACGCGGTTGGCATGAGCGTCTTCCACCACCAGGTATCGCGTGCCGTCAGGATCGACGAACGCTCGGAGGCGTCCCTGAATTGCGACGATGGAGCCGTCGAATTGCTCCTGGCTGGATGTGAGCTTTGTCAGGGACACGCTCGCGACATCGGCATTCGATCCGCAGGCCGTGATGAGCACGATCAGGCCGAGAACGACCACGACGACACGCCACGAACGTGCGACGGAAGCTTTCATCACAAGGCGTTCAAGCTATGACGCGCCTTGCAGCCCGCGATCAGGGTCACCTCGGAGAGCAGTTCGCGGAATCGGCGCGGAGGCTGCGAACGGTGGTCGTGGACTCATGCGAGCAGCAGACGGTGCCACGCGTCGGTCAGCCAACGTTCGAACTGATCGGGCGACCAGTCGCGTTCGACGGTGAAGAGCACGTAGAGCTCCGAGCTGTTGGTCGCCCAGATGATGTCGGCGGCCTCGTCAATTGACAGGTCATCGCGCAGTCCGCCGGCGGCTCGGAGATCACGGGCAAGCTTGCGCATGTTGGTGGCTCGACGTCGGCTGATCTCTTCCCAGACGGTACGGGCCTCGGGCTCGGTTGACGATGCGTCTCTCAACGCGACAAACAGTGGTGCCATGCGCTGCTGCATGTCACGAACCGCTCGCGCATAGATGGCGAGCTTCTCGTACGCGTCCGGCTCCGCGCGGATCGCCTTGACGTACTCGCGGTCCTCGGCTGGGACTGCACCGTCGGTCCCGGAGATCGCTCGTTCGATCAGTTCTCGGAGCAGCACGGGCTTGCGGCCGACGAGTTCGTAGATGGTGTCGACGTTGACCGCCGCACGGGCTGCGACCGCGGCGACCGTCGCCGAGCGATACCCGACCTCGAGCAGCAGGTCGTGCGCGGCGTCGAGAATCCGCTCTCGGGTTGATGCTGACTGTTCCCGGCGGCGCCGGGTGTCGTAGTTGCGCTTGACCTCGCGGTCCACGGTCTGCATTATTGATCCGGACCTACTTCGGATCAACAACTAGGAGCTTTCCATGCCGTACACGTTCATCCAGGACGTGCCGATCGATACCGCGTTCTATGCACGCATCAAGCAAGGCCTCGGCACCGAACCACCGAAGGGCATGATCAGTCATCTCGCAATCGAACGTCCCGAAGGTGGGCTGCGTTACATCGACGTCTGGGAGTCCGAGGAGGACTTCGAACGGTTCGCCGACGAACGTCTGCACCCTGTCGTGCACCCACTGCTCGCCGAGATCTTCGGCGACGAGCTTCCCCCCGAGCCGGATCGAGCGAGCATGGCCGTGGTCGATGTCTGGCTCGGGCGCTGACGAAACGAGACCGGCTGTCGCTGGCCGCCGCCCGCCCGACGAGAGCGACGATCCACGGCTGGGGTTCACGCCTCGACGAGTACCGGTTGGCCCAGAACGCGGGTCAAAGGCAGCGTGGGGCATGCCTCCGAAGTGTTGTTACACGGGTGATCCATGCCTGGGCTGAGGGACGTCATGGAAGCACGGTTCAGCTGGTGTTGTCGATGTCGTCGAGCAGCCGGGCGTAGAGCTCGGCGCGGTCATGCTGTTCGCTGCTGGCGGCGTGGTCGCGTTGTCGTTGGATGATCTCGACGAATTGTGGGCCGGTTTCGAAGAAGCCGCAGCGTTCGCAGATCGTCTCGAAGTTGCAGTCGAGCGCGACTGGTCGGGTGCAGTGTCCGTTGCCGAGGAGCCGGCGGTGGTCGGCGGCGAGGCGTCGCATGTTCGGCCCGTCAACGTCGGCGGGCATCGGCGTGGCGTTGCGGTAGTGGTCCTCGACGGCTTCGGTGACGCGGAAGTACTCGTCCGCGACGGTGCGGTCGGAGATCCGCGCGTAGGTGAGCGTCATCCGCATCGACCGGTGTCCGAGCAGCGCCGCGATCGCTTCGAGGCTCATGCCTCGGTTGATCGCTTGGGTGGCGAGCGTGTGCCGGAGCTGATGCGGGTGCACGGGACCGACACCGGCTCGCTTGGCCACCGCCGCGACGTAGCGATGGATCGTGCGCCGATCGAACGGTTGGCCATCGTCACGCTCGACGAGGTGACCCGACCGCGACGACGGACGCGTTGCGAGCCAGTCGTTGATCAAGTCGACGAGGACTGGGTGCAGCGGGACGTAGCGGTCGTTGTGCAGCTTCCCGACGGGGATGCGCAGCCAGAAGGTGTCGCCGATGTGGACCATCGCGTCGGACTCGAGCGCGGCGAGTTCTCCTGAACGCATCCCGGTGCGGGCGAGCAGCTCGACCATGAGCCGTCGTCGCTGGTTCGGATCGACGGCGAGCGTGGCCATGAACTTCGCGGCGGTGGGGTCGTCGAGGAACTTCGGGAGTGGTTCGTCTCGCTGGGGGAAGTCACCGGCGTAGACCGGCGAACGGCGGGGCGCGTCGTCGTAGTCCCAGTCGATGATCCGTTCGAAGAACGTGCGCAGCAAACCGAGCCGATTGCTGATCGTCGTCGCTGAGAGCTTCCCGCGGCCGTTGCGTCCCGGGCGACTCGCCATCCAGATCTTGTGTGCCTCGACGTGACGATGCTCGATCGCCGACACTGATCGACACGCTGGGTCCACGGTGGTGATGTGCCCGGCGAACATGCGCAGCGCGTCGTCGTAGGCGCGCAGCGTGGCCGGACGGGCCGAGACCTGCAGCTGGTCGAGATAACGGCCCATCGTGGCCGCCATCAGCGGTGCCCGCACGAAGATATCGTCCCAGGTGAACAGCTTCTGTTGCACCCCACCCGACGATGCCGGCGCCGCCGCGGCGACGGCTTCGTGCGCGTTCATCGGGCCGTTCCGATCGCAGCTTGGGCTTCGATCGCTTCGGCGGCGCGGCGGTATTCGCCGGCGAGCCACTCGGCGCCGAGATGCAGATAGATCCGCGTCGAGGCGATGGAGCGATGCCCGGCCTGGGCCTGGAGCGCCTCGATGGGCATGCCGCCCTCGCGCAGCCGGGTGAAGCACGTGTGGCGCAGCTCGTGGCACGTCCCGTGCACCAGACCAGCGCGGGCTCGCGCGTTGGCGAGCATCTCGTCGAGCCCTTCCGCCGAGAACGCAGCCCCGCGGGTGGGTCCCTTCAACGCCACGAACAGCCGGTCCGTCTCCGCGTCCGCTGGCCGTTCCAGGTCGAGATAGCGGGCCACCGTCGCGAAGAACGTCTGCGACACCGGCACCAGCCGCTGGTGGCCGCCCTTGCCGTCGGCGATGAACACCCGCCACTCACCGAGGCGGAGGTCTTCGAGGCGCAAGCCGAGCACCTCGCAGCGACGCAGCCCACCCAGCAGCATCGCCTGCACGATCGCCCGGTCCCGCTCGGTGTGCAGCGCGTCGAGCAACGCTTGCACCTCGGCCGGCGCCAAGATGCGCGGCAGTCGTCGCACCCCGCGCACCAACGGCACAACACCCCGTCCGCCGCGATGACGGCTCTTGCGCGTCGGCAACCCCCGCGGCACCGGATTCACCCCGACATCGCCCCGGGCGACGAGATAGCCGTAGAAGCTCGACACCGCGGCGAGGCGCCGCTTGATCGTCGACGCCGACAACCCCGCACTCCCGTCGGAGATCCGCACCACGTTCTCCGCGCCTCGACGCGGGCACTGCTGCACGGCGACGAACTCCAACACGTCGCGCGGCGTCACCTCCACCGGCTCCTTGGTGACGATCGAGAAGAAGACCGTCAGGTCGTGCGCGTATGCGCGTACCGTGTTCGGCCGCACACGTCCGTGCGTGAACTCCAAGAACTCGTCGACCAAGTCGTGGCCGACACGCCACGACCGAACACCGTCAGCACGGGTCACGCACTGAAACGACGGAGACCACACCACCAGACACCTCCCGCTCGGGCCAACACCAGCCGGAGGAGAGTCCCCCGACAGTCAGCCCAGGAGGTGGATCACCCGTATAAGTGCCGATTGGGGACGCGCCAGAACGCGCGCTCGATGTCCCGCTCGTTGTCAACTCGCTTGGCGCGCCATAACGGCACATACGCGTGCGCTCGAGCCCCGGCTCAGGATGCCGGAGAACCCTCAACCGGCTGCGGACGGCAGGCGAGAGCCTCACCTCCTCATGAGTTCACCGCGCAGCAGGCCATGTGTACGTCGGGGGACCATCGGGCCTCCGACACCAAGCACCACAACGTCTCCGCCCATGGCGCCCGCGTGCAGGGGAAGTCGTCGAAGAGCTACCGGACGAGGCGCGAACAGGTCCTCGACAAGCTCTGAAGTCCGCGCCAGAGCTCTGCCGGTCACGTGCACGCGCACGAGCGCAGAACATGCGCACCGAATGTCAGCCGATGGCCGATGCGGGCCGCACCGAACGGCACGTCACGCGCAGGCGGAGGCGGAGGCGACGTGCAGCCGTGTCGGTCAGGTTTCGTGCACCAGCTCTTCGAGAAGCGCGCGTGTCCGCGCACGGGAAGCCTTGCGGTCAGCACCCACCGGGAAGATCGCGGCCCACACGTCGGTCGCGCCCACGTCGACGAGCGTTCGCAGTTGCGCGGCCACCGAGTCCTCGTCGCCGACGACGCACGCATCGACGGAACGCTCGAGACCACCGAAGCTCAGGATGCGCGCGTAGTTCGGCAACTCGCCGTAGAAGCCGTACTGGCGCGCAGCATCGTCGCGTGCTTCCTGCACATCGTCGTGCACGGCGACTGGCAGGCCTACCACGATGCGCGGCGCGGAACGACCAGCCGCGGCCGCCGCGGCGCGGATCCGAGGCACGATCTGCTCTTCCAGTGCGACGCGGTTGGCCATCCACGTGACGGTGCCGTCAGCGACCTCGCCCGCGACTCGCAACATTCGCGGTGCGAGCGCACCGAGGAGCACCGGCACGGGAAACGGCGGCTGGGGTGGCGCGCCGGCATGGACCTGGAAGTCCGCTCCGTCGAGGTTGACATCCTGCCCGTGCAGCGCGGCGACCAGGATCCGCGTGTACTCCTCGGTGTGCCGACCGACGTACGCGTACGAGAGGCCGTACATGCCCTCCACGGCCCGATCGTGCGACGGGCCGACGCCGAGCACGAAGCCAGGGCGACCCATCGCCGCCGCGACCGACGAGGCCCGCGCTGCGGTCAACAGCGGGTGGGCCGTGTACGTCTGCAGCACCGCCGTTCCCAGCTCGATCGACGAAGTAGCCCTACCGGCGATCGCGATCGGCACCAACGGATCCCCGAGCACCGCACTCGGATACCAGAGTGTGGTGAACCCGGCGGCTTCCGCCTGCTGGGCCTGTTCGATGATGCGCTCGATCGTGGCGGCACCGCCACCGAGCCCGATCCTCATCCGAGGATGATCGCACGTGTGGGGCCAGGAGACCGAGGAACTCAGCGAGATGCGCCGGTCGGCACCCGAAACGCGCACAGATCGGCGCCGCCGACGTTCACCCGAACGCGAGGTTGGGCCGCCCCCCTCGGCGCGTACGCACCCGTGACTGCCGTTCGGCTTCGCTTCGCCAGAAGCAGTGGTCGCGCACCAAATGGCAGTAGCAGCAGTAGTGCTACTTGAACCAGAGAACTGTCTGAGCGCAAAGCGGCTCTCTGAGCCCGTTGTTCGGCAACGACTGGCGCGGAGCGGAGCGCGTCCAAGTACGTGCTGGTGGGAGAGAGGCCGTTGCTCTGTGCGGCTCGCTGGCGGGGTGACGGTTGCCCGGTTGGCTGCGGTTCCCGCGTTCTTCCGGGCGGGTTGATGTGCCCAGCGTCTCAGAGGACAACAATGCCGGGCGCCAGTACGTTGTTGTGGGGCCTGGCCATCGGCGGGGCTGGACGAATCGGGTCGGCTTGGCTGGTGCACGCTGGTGGATGCCGTTGTGTGTGGTGGCTGTGATCGCGGCGGGTCCGTTCGGCGCGACGAGTGAAGCGGCTGCTCTGCCCAAAGCGCCGGGTGCGGTCGCATCGGTCGTCATGGCGTCCGATGTCAGCCCGGATGGCGAGCCGGTACACCCGACGGCTGACTTCTTGGTGTCGGCACCGAAATTGGTTGCGGTCGTGCAGGTCGGCGGCGTGCCGGCTGGGAGCACGACGTTGACGATCGCGTGGTCTCATCAGGAGACTTCGGGGCGTACGGCCACACTGTTCACTCGGCGGCTGCACGTCCGCAGCGGTATGCGTGCGTTCTCGACCGCGGTCTCGAGAGGTCGCCTCGCGGTGGGCGTCTATTCGGTCCGGGCCTCCATCGGTTCCTCGTCGGTGATCACCCGGTGGATGGTGACCGCGTTGCCTGCCCTCAGCGGCTCGGTTTCGGCGACGAACAGCAGCGTCCGGGCGGCGGCCGTCGTGTCGACGGTCAACGTCCGGCGAACCACCGTCGCATCAGTTGTTCGCGCTGATCCTTCAGCGCCTGCGTCGCCGCTCGGTGTTCCTCCAGATCCAGGTGAAACGGGTACCGTGCCGCCGCCGGGTGGAACCGCGGGCGATGGTTGCTCGATCACGACGAGCGCCTCATCGACAGGCGGCGGCGGCTACATCCAGGTCGATACCGCCGGATGCACCGGCGACGTCACCGAGGTGTCGGCGGATGCGGGCGCCGGGTTCAAGCTGATCGGAACGCTCAAAGGCGACGCGCTGAACTACTTCGTCGCGAACCCGTGCAGTTTGGGGGGCGAGCCCAAAGCGGGCGACACGATCACGTTCGTCGCGCAAGTGACGACCGGCCCCGACAAGGGGAAGTCGACGCGTGGCTCGCTGTCACTCCAACCCGACACCGATGCTCCGTTGATCCTCGTCGACTCGACGCCTCCCGACGGCGCCTTCGTGAAACCGGGCCGCAAGATCGTGGTCAAGGTCGAAGCCGACGAAAGGGCTTCAAGCGGCGTCGCGTCCGGAATCGCAGAGATCAAGGCAACCGGCGACGGCGGACGGGTCCTCATCGACAAGACCTTCAATGGCTCCAAGCCATGTTCGAAAGCCTCTCGCACTGCGATCGCGACGACCACCGTGCCCGACAACCCGCCGCCCTTCGTCACCATCACCGTCACCGCACGCGACAACGCCGGAAACAGTCGAGACGTGCTCCTCAAGTACCCCACCACAGGCGTTTGGGCAGGAATGATCCTCACCAACGGATCCGCCGTCGCGCATTTCCAGACGACATGTCCCGGAGCAATGACCGACGGATGGCGTGTGTTCTTCGACGTGACCGTCACGTCAAAGGGCACCGCCAACGGGTGGGGCGACGCGGACGTCCGCCGCCCCTTCCCCTCCAATTGCTACAGCGGAACGGGAGCGACCGAGGAGACCTACCACGTCGTCGGGACGCACGATGCCCGCGCCTTCCATCTCGCGTTCTTTCTCCGCAACCTGTTCCCCAACGGCTTCGACGGCAACCAGTTCGTGCTCTGGCACCAGAGTCCCACGATCGACATCCCCCTCAAAAGCGACAACATCGCAGATGGAACCTTCCACCTCACCGCCGACGCCTCCATGATCACGTTCACGCTCGACGGCGACATCTTCCTCGCATGTTGCTCTGACTCCTGATCTCCGTCATCACCGCCCCAGCCGTCGAATCCCTCGAGGTACAGCCTCGACGTCCGAGCGCATGAGACTGCAATGAAGCCGAACCGTACCGATTGGCACGTACGCGCCCGTGACTGCCGTTCGGCTTCGCCTCGCCAGAAGCAGTGGTCGCGCACCAAACGGCAGTAGCCGCAGCAGCGGCTACTTGAACCAGATGCGCTGGTACTCGCGACTCATGGGGTGGAGCAGCAGGGCCACGAGGGCGCCGTCGAAGAGCAGGCTGATGATCGCGCTCGAGGTCAGGACGTCGAGACCGAAGATCGCGAACAGCATGATCACCTGGAGGACGGCGCCGACCACCGCGACGCCGTAGCCCCACTTCTTCTCGTTGGCGATGCCGAAGCCCCCGGCCGCGAGCAGGGCCACGATGGCGTACGCGGCGAGCAGCGAGGTGCCGAACGGGAAGATGAATCCGAACACGGCGTCGATGTAACACAGGATCGTCGCCATGTAGAGGGTCTGGGGCTGGAACTGGTTGACCCACTTCATCTGGTTCACGGCTCCATTGTGGCCGATCCGGGAGGGGTGGAGGGTATCGCCGCCCGCGATCGCAGTTGCCCGCACGCGGCCGCGATGTCGGTGCCGCGGTTCCGTCGGACGGTCGCGGTCACACCGTGCGCACGGAGTCGGTCGGCGAACGTGCGGAGGCGGGGCGGGATCGATGCGTGGCCGGGGAACCCGTCGGTCGGGTTCAGGGGGATGAGGTTGACGTGGGCGCCGCCGACCCCCGGGAACGCGCCGAGCAACCGGCCGAGCATCTCGGCCTGGCCCGGTGAGTCGTTCACGCCGTCGATGCAGGCGTACTCGAACGTCACCCGCCGCCCCTTGGCGCCCGCGAACTCCGACGCCGCGTCGAGCACCTCGGCGATCGGGTAGCGACGGTCGAGCGGCACGAGGCGCTCCCGCTCGGCGTCGCTGGACGCGTGCAGCGACACCGCGAGCGTGATGGGGAGATCCTCGCCGGCGAGGCGACGGATGGCAGGGGCCACGCCCACGGTGCTCACCGTGATCCGGCGGGCGGAGATGCCGAGGTCGTCGTGGATGCGCCGAACCGCAGCCAGGGTGTTGTCGTAGTTGGCGAGCGGCTCGCCCATTCCCATGAACACGACGTTGCTGACCCGCTGCGGCGAGACGTGCGCGGCGCGCAGCACCTGCTCGACGATCTCACCGGGATCGAGGTGGCGCTCGAAGCCGGCCTGCCCGGTGGCGCAGAACGTGCACCCCATCGCGCAGCCGGCCTGCGACGACACACAGACCGTCGCCCGCTCCGGGTAGCGCATGAGCACGGTCTCGATCTGGGCGCCGTCGCGCGTGCACGCCCACAACCACTTGCTCGTCATCTCGTCGTGGGCGACCGACTCGGTGAGCGCGGTGAGCGCGAGCGGCAACGCCCCCGCCAGCTGCTCGCGCAGCGCGCGGGGGAGCGTCGTCGCGTCCTCCAGGGGGACCTGCCGGCGGTAGAGCGCGTCCCACACCTGTTCGGCCCGGTAGCGCGGCTGGCCGAGGTCGGCGAGCAGGGCGTCGAGCTCGTCACGGGTCGCGCCGTAACGGTTGGTCATGCGGCCACCGGCTCGACGTCGACGCCGTAGGCGCGGTCGGTGCGGTGCGTGGTGAACCCGAGCGCCCGGTAGAGGCCCACCGCGGCATCGTTGGCGGCGTCGACGAAGAGCATGCCGACGGTCACGCCGCGCGCGGCGAGCGAGGCGAGCCCCCCCGCGGTCAGCGTGCGCCCGAGGCCGCGCCCCTGGCGGCTCGGGTCGGCGCCGATCACGTAGATCTCGCCGAGCGCGTCGGGCTCGCGTGGTGGTTGTGCCGGATGGATCTTCGTCCAGCACGAACCGGTGAGGCCGTCGGAGTCGAAGGCGAGGAGGAACCCGGCGGGGTCGAACCACGGCTCGCGTTCACGCTGGCGCAGCGTGTCGACGGTCCACGCGCCCTGCTCGGGATGCCCGGCGAAGGCCCGGTTGTTGACCGCCACCCACGCCGCCTCGTCCTCACCCGGCTCGAAGGTGCGCACGGTGACCCCGTCGGGCCAGCGCACCGGGTCGGAAAGCGGGAGCGCGACCCGCATCTGGAGGAGATCGCGCTCGGGGGCGAACCCGGCGCCGCGCGCCAGGTCATCGTCCGCTTCCCTCGCGCCGTGGGCCCAGAGGGTGACGTGGCCGCCGCCTTCCCGGCGCACGAGGTCGAGGGCCGCCGTCACCAGGTCGGCGCGCACGTCGGGCGTGTCCGGGCGGAGGGCGACCTCGAGCGACCACTCGGCGGTGTGGTGGTGCGCGAGGTGGGCGTAGGCGTGCCCGCTCGCCGCGAAAAGCCCGCGATCTCGACCCTGCGCCGCGTGCATGCCCGTCCACGCGTCGTCGCCGAAGGGCGCCACGCCGGTCGCGGCCTCGACGGCGTCGGCGAGGGTCCGGATGCGCGCCACGTCGGCCGGGCCGAAGTCCGCCAGCACCTGTACCGGGTCCACTGGCGGAGGGTAGCGTCGCGTGCGACCGTCCGTCCGACGGTGCGCGCGAACCGAGGAGCCCACCGTGGAAATGGACCGCTACGAGCCGGGAGTCCCCTCATGGGTCGATCTCGGCAGCCCCGACCCACAGCGCGCCGCCGACTTTTACGGCGCGCTGTTCGGCTGGGACGCCCCGGAAGGCCCGCCGGAGACCGGTGGGTACCGCGTCGCCATGATCGGCGACCGCGCGGTCGCCGGCATCGGTCCCGCGCAGAACCCCGGGCCCCCGGTCTGGGCCACCTACGTCGCGGTCGAGAGCGCGGACGCCGCGGCCGGGAAGGTCGCCGCGGCGGGCGGTCAGGTGATCCTCCCGCCGATGGACGTGATGGACGTCGGCCGGATGGCGGTGTTCACGGACTCCATCGGCGCCTTCTTCTCGGTGTGGCAGGCCGGGACCCACCCCGGCGCGCAGCTGGTCAACGAGCCGGGGACGTGGTCGTGGAGCGAGCTGCTCACCACCGATGTCGACGCCTCGATCGCGTTCTACTCGGCGGTGTTCGGCTGGGCCGCCGACACCCACGGTGACGCGGTTGGTGTCGGAGGCCCCATGGCCTACACCGAGTTCCAGGTAACGGGCCGGTCGATCGCCGGCATGATGGAGAAGCCGCCGATGATGCCCGCCGAAGTGCCACCGCACTGGTCGGTGTACTTCGCCGTCGCCGACACCGACGCCGCGTCCGTACACGTGGTCGAGCTCGGCGGTTCGGTGCTGATGCCGGCGATGGACATCGAACCCGGACGGTTCGCGGTGGTCGCCGACCCCACCGGCGCCGTCTTCAACATCATCGCCCTGAAGCCCGAGCTCGGAGCCTGAATCCCGAACCGGCGTCGCTCACCTGCGGTCTGACCCCGATAGCCGACGCCGGTTCGCTGTAGGTTCGCCGGCATGGCTCGACCGCGAGGGGCGAAGGCGCGCGCCGAGGAAGTGCGCGTCCGGCTCGCACGCGAGTATCCGGGCGCGGAGTGCGCGCTGGTGCACGAGAACGCGTTCCAGCTCCTCGTCGCGACGATCCTCTCCGCGCAGACCACCGACGAGAACGTCAACAAGGTCACGCCCGCGCTGTTCGCCACCTACCCGACGCCCGCCGACCTCGCGCACGCCGACCCGACCGCGGTCGAGCAGCTGGTGTTCCAGACCGGCTTCTACCGCTCGAAGACCAGGAACCTGCTCGGCATGGCCCGCTTGCTCGACGACGAGTACGACGGCGAGGTCCCGACCGCGCTCGAGGATCTCGTGCGCCTCCCGGGGGTGGGCCGCAAGACCGCCAACGTGGTGCGGTCGGTCGCGTTCGATCTGCCCGGTCTCCCCGTCGACACCCACGTCGGCCGGCTCGCCCGCCGACTCAAGCTGACCACCGAGACCGACGCGGTGAAGGCCGAGGTGGACCTCAACGTGCTCGTGCCCCCAGCGGAGCGGGGCCGGTTCTCGCTGCGCCTGATCCTCCATGGCCGCCGGGTCTGCTTCGCCCGCAAGCCGAACTGCGGTGATTGCGTGCTCGTCGACATCTGCCCGTCGGCGGATCCGAGCGTCCGGACCCGCTAACCGGCCAGGATCGCGGTGGCACGGTCGAGCGACCGCACCGCACCGAGGAGCGATCGCTCGGCGTGGTCGAGCTCGCCGGAGATGGCCGAGTCGTCGGTGTCGCGGTAGCGGTCGCCGACGGCCACCACACGCGCGGTCAGCTCGTCGAGCTGGGCGCGGAGGCTGGAGAGCTCGGCGGCATCCGACGACATGGCCATCGACCCAGCCTCGCCGCGTTCCCCGACTCCGGGCAATTCGGTCCGGCCAACTCGACCGGCCGCGAACAGGCCCACGGTTACCATGACCGGACCGTGCTCACCCGTCTCGACCTCCGTGGCTGTCGTGATCTGGCCGGCGCGCTCGCGCCCCCGCCGGCCGGCACCGACGCGGACGAATCGGCGCTGGTCGACGCGGTGCGAGACATCGTGGTCGCGGTGCGCGCCGGTGGCGACGTCGCGGTGCGCGACCTCACCGAGCGCTTCGACGGCTGTCGCCTCGACGACCCACGCGTGCCGGCGGCCGCGCTGCGCGCCGCGCTCGACGCCGCTACTCCGGAGCTGCGGGCTGCGCTCGAGCTCGCCGCCGGACGCATCCGGGAGTACCACGCCCTCCAGCTCGCGCCCGCCGAGCCGGCCCTCGACCGTGACGGCGTCTCGCTGCGCGAGCTGGCGGTCCCGGTGGCGCGCGCCGGTCTCTACGTGCCGGGGGGCCGAGCGGCCTACCCGTCGACGGTCCTCATGACCGCGATCCCCGCCCAGCTCGCCGGCGTCGCCGAGCTGGCGCTCTGCGTCCCGCCGGACGCCGACGGGAATCTCCCGCCGGCCACCCTGGCCGCCGCGGCGCTCCTCGGGATCACCGAGGTGTACCGCATCGGTGGTGCCCAGGCGATCGCGGCGCTGGCCTACGGCACCGAGACCATCCGGCCCGTCGACGTGATCGCGGGCCCCGGCAACATCTTCGTCGCGCTCGCCAAGCGCGAGGTGGCCGGCGTCGTGGGCATCGAGTCGTTCGCCGGGCCGTCCGAGGTCGTGGTGGTCGCCGACGGGAGCGTGCCCGCGGCCTTCGCCGCCGCCGACCTGCTGGCCCAGGCCGAGCACGGCCCCGGGGGCTCGGCGGTGCTCGTGGCCTGGGACCCGGGGGTCGTCGACGACGTCGTCGACGCCGTCGCGCGACTCGTGGCGGAGGCGCCGCGCCGCGACGAGATCGTCGACACGCTCCGCACGGGCGGCCGCGCCGTCCTCGTCGACGACGCCGTCGCCGCGATCGATGCGGTCAACGTCATCGCCCCGGAGCACCTCGAGCTCCTCACCGCCGACCCCGAGGCGCTGCTGCCCCTCGTCCACAATGCCGGTGCCGTGTTCCTCGGCCCGTGGTCGCCGGCCGCGCTCGGCGACTACGTCGCCGGCGTCAACCACGTGTTGCCCACCGCGCGCACCGCCCGCTTCGCCAGCGCGCTGCGGGTCGACACCTTCCGCAAGCACGTGCACGTCGTCCGCGCCACGGAGGCGGGACTCGCCGCGCTCGCTCCCCACGTCCGGGCCATCGCCGCGGTCGAGGGGCTCGACGCGCACGCCACCTCGGTCGAGCTCCGACAGTCGCTGCGCCAGGACGCGCGGTGAGCGCGCCGGTCGCGCCGCGCGACGACCTGCGCGCGCTCGACGGCTACCACTCGCCCCAGCTCGACGTGTCGGTCCGGCTCAACGCCAACGAGAGCCCCTTCCCACCGCCGGCCGACTTCGTGGGCCGCTGGGTCGAGGAGCTGCGCCGCGAACCGCTGAACCGCTACCCGGACCGGAGCGCCGCCGCGCTGCGCGAGGCCCTCGGGACCCATCTCGGTCAGCCCGCGGCGCGGCTCTTCTGCGCGAACGGCTCCAACGAGGTGCTCCAGACGTTGCTGCTCACCTACGGAGGCCCCGGCCGGTGCGCGGCGATGTTCGAGCCGACCTACGCCCTGCACTCGCACATCGCGCACATCACCGGCACCGAAGTGGTCGTGGGCGAGCGCCGGGCCGACTTCTCGGTCGATCCCGTGGCGGCGCGCGCCCTCGTCGAGGAGCACGCGCCGACGATCGTGTTCGTGTGCAGCCCCAACAACCCCACCGGCACGGTCGAGCCCGCGGCCACCATCGAGGCCTTGCTCGACGTCACGGACGGCCTGGTGGTCGTCGACGAGGCCTACGGCGAGTTCGCGCGGTGGAGTGCGCTCGAGCTGGTGCGCGACGACCGGGCGCTCGTCGTGATCCGCACGTACTCGAAGGTGTGGTCGATGGCCGCGCTGCGCCTCGGGTTCGCGGTGGCGCCGCCCTGGGTGGTGGAGGAGCTCGAGAAGGTGGTGCTCCCGTACCACCTCGCCTCGGCCACCCAGATCGCCGGGCGCCTGGCCCTCGATCTCGCGGCCGAGATGGGCGACCGGGTCGGCCTCCTGGTGGCCGAGCGCGAGCGCGTCGCCGCGCAGCTCGCGACCGTCGACGGCATCACCGTCTACCCGTCGGGGGCCAACTTCCTCCTGTTCCACACCGCGGGCGACGGCCACGCGCTCTGGGAAGGGATGGTGGAACGGGGGGTGCTCGTGCGCGACTTCTCGCGCTGGCCCCGCCTCGACGACTGTCTCCGTGTCACCATCGGCGCGCCCGGCGAGAACGACATGTTCCTCGCCGCGCTCCGTGCATCGCTCCAGGAGGTCGCCGTCCGATGAAGATGCAGCGAAGCCGTGGCCGGAGGCCGGGGCGCCGTAGCGGGATCGACCCGGCGTGATGTCCCGCTCCTCACGGCAGGACCGCACGACGAAGGAGACGACCATCGAGCTGACGCTCGAGGTCGACGGCACCGGCTCGGCCTCGGCGTCCACCGGCATCCCGTTCTTCGACCACATGCTCGAGCAGCTCGGCAAGCACGGGGGCTTCGACCTGGAGATCAGGGCGACCGGCGACCTCGAGGTCGACCTCCACCACACCGTGGAGGACATCGGCATCGTGCTCGGCACCGCTCTCAAGGAGGCGCTGGGCGACAAGGCCGGCGTGCGCCGGTTCGCGTCGTCGCTCGTGCCGCTCGACGAGGCCCTCGTGCAGGTCGCGCTCGACCTGTCGGGTCGCCCGTTCCTCGTCTACGAGGTTGATCCGGTGTCGGAGTGGATCGGCACGTTCGACCCCCAGCTCGCCGAGGAGTTCTGGCGGGCGTTCGCGTTCGGCGCGGGGATCACGCTGCACATCCGATCGCTCTCGGGCCGCAACGGCCACCACGTCATCGAGGCGTCGTTCAAGGGCGTGGCACGTGCGCTGCGCGACGCGGTGACCATTGAAGGCACGAGTGTGCCGTCGACCAAGGGCACGCTCTGAACATGCCTGCAGATCCCGTCGCCGGCGTGGAGCTGCTCCCGGCCATCGACCTGCGGGGCGGCCACTGCGTGCGTCTGCACCAGGGTGACTTCGCGGCGGAGACCGTCTACGACGACGACCCGGTTCGCGTGGCGCGCGAGTTCGCGGCAGCCGGCGCGCGCTGGATCCACGTCGTGGATCTCGACGCGGCGCGGACGGGTGAGCGCTCCCACCTCGACCAGATCCGTCACATCGTGCGCGCGGTCGCGTGCCGCGTCGAGGTGGGCGGAGGCGTGCGCTCGGTTGCCGCCGCGGTGGAGCTGCTCGACGCGGGCGTCGAACGGGTGATCGTGGGCACCGCGGCGGTGGAGCGACCGGCCCTCGTGGAGGAGCTCTGCCTGGAGTATCCGGGGCGGGTCGCCGTCGGCCTCGACGCCCGCGGCAACGAGGTCTCGATCCGGGGCTGGGCCGAAGGCTCGGGCGCCGACCTCGTCGACCTGGCGCGGCGGTTCGACGGTCTCGGCCTCTCCGCGCTGATCGTCACCGAGATCGGTCGGGACGGCACGCTCGAGGGGCCTGCGTTCGGCCAGCTCGCCGCCGTGCTCGCGGCGACCACGGTGCCGGTGATCGCGAGCGGTGGCGTCGGCTCGCTCGACGACGTGCGCGCGCTCGCGCGGCTGCGATCGGGCGGTCGCGCCCTCGGCGGCATCATCGTGGGGCGCGCGATCTACGAGGGTCGCTTCGGAGTGGCCGACGCGCTCGCGTCGCTGGAAGAGGCCGTGGCCGAATAGGGCCCGGCGCGATACGGTCGTCGGGACACGCAGCCCGCCCGATTCCGAATGAGGGAGCACGCGCATGGCGAACGGGAGCGACGTGATCGACGAAGGGTTCTTCCGGCGGTACCGCGAGCTGCTCGACGCCGAGGATGCGGCGTTCGACGAGCTCGAGCACGCCTACGAGGACGGTGACCGTGCCCATTGGGCGGAGGACCTCGCCACCTGGCGCGAGACCTCCGGGCGACGGGCGGCCTTCCTCGAGAAGCACGGGCTCGGGCCCGTCGTCGAGACGCCGGCCGTCAGCGTGTAGGGGTCACCAGCCGGTCCACGAACGCACGCGCCGCATCGACCACACGATCGGTGCGGCCCACGAAGAAGTGGCTCGCACCCGCGATCACCTCGATCTCGGTCGCCACCCAGCCCGCGGTGGCCTGCACGACCGATGCCGGGTCGCGGAACTCGTCGTGCTGGCCGAGCACCAGCTGCTTCGGGCGCGCGTCCGACGCCACCGCTTCGAAGTCGGCGGCGAATCGCAGTGGTGGCGCGATCGCCAGCCAGCCCGTCAGCCGCTCGTCGCGGGTCGCCAGGGTCATGTCGGCACCGAACGACCAGCCGGCGAGGAGCACCGGTGTCGCCTCGGGGATCGCGCCGGCCAACGCGCCGAGCGCGGCGGCCACGTCGAGCAGCTCGCCCCGGCCGTCGTCGTGCGTGCCCGCGCTCCGCTCGACGCCCCGGAAGTTGAAACGGAGACAGGTGACCCCGACCGCGGGGAGCGCCTCGAACAGGGCGCCGATCACGATGGACCGCATCGTGCCGCCGTACTGGGGATGGGGGTGGCAGAGCACCGCGGCGGCCCGGGGAACGCCGTCGGGCGCGGCGATCTCGGCCTCGAGCGCGAGGCCGTCGGCGGTCGTGAGGGGGCAAGGAACGAGAGGCATCGGACACCATGATGCGCCCCGAGAGGTTCCGTCGGCCATAATGGGGGGGTGAGCGGACAGAAGCAACGCACCACCTTCGCCAAACAGCAGCGCGAGCGCGCCCGGATGGAAAAAGCCGCGGAGAAGCGGAAACGCCGCGAAGAGCGCAAGCTGGGCATCGACGGATCCGACGGGTCCGATGGCCCCGACGGGCCCGGGGAGAGCAATGTCCTCGATCCGAACGACCCGTACGCCATCGCGAATTACTTCGCGCGCGAGGCCGAGTAGCCGGTCCGCTACGCTTTCCGGGACCGAGGCCGCGTCATTCGGACCGTCCCGGTGCAAACGAAGGAAATACGTTGGCTACAGGTACCGTCAAGTTCTTCAATGCCGAGAAGGGTTTCGGCTTCATCTCCCGCGAGGGCGGGGACGACGTGTTCGTCCACTTCTCCGCGATCCAGGGGACGGGCTACAAGACGCTCGAGGAGGGTCAGCGTGTCGAGTTCGACATCGGCCCGGGGCGTAAGGGTGACGAAGCGCAGAACGTTCGCCCTGTCTGACCGTTCTCTCTGATCGCGCCATCTCCGATGGCGCCACCTTTTCTGCAATTGGCGTCGTGGCCGAGTCTCCGGACTCGGCCACGACTCGCGTCCGGGAATGTCAGCCGACGCCGAGGTGGTCGAGGAGGAAGGCGAGCACGAACGCCTCGTCCCGCCACGCGTCGTAGCGACCGGAGGGTCCGGAGTGGCCCGCCCCCATCTCCATCTTGAGCACGAGCAGGTCATCGCCGGTCTTGGTCGCGCGGAGCTTGGCGACCCACTTGGCGGGCTCCCAGTACTGCACCCGCGGGTCGTTGAGACCGCCGGTCACCAGGAGGGCCGGGTAGTCCTGCGCCTCCACGTTGTCGTAGGGCGAGTACGACTTCATGAAGTCGTAGACGTCGGCGTCGTGGACCGGGTCGCCCCATTCCTCCCATTCGGTGATGGTGAGGGGCAGGCTCTCGTCGAGGATGGTGGTGAGGCAGTCGACGAACGGAACCTCGGCCACGATCGCCCGGAAGAGATCGGGGCGGAGGTTGGCCACCGCGCCCATGAGCAGCCCGCCGGCGCTGCCACCGCGTGCCGCGAGGCGATCGGGGCTGGTCCAGCCCTCGCGCACGAGGTGCTCGGCGCAGGCGATGAAGTCGGTGAACGTGTTCGTCTTGTGCAGGAGCTTGCCGTCGTCGTACCAGCGCCGCCCGAGCTCACCACCACCCCGGACGTGCGCGATGGCGAACACGACGCCGCGGTCGAGCAGGCTGACCCTGGCCGCGGAGAAGGTCGGGTCGATCGAGACCTCGTACGAGCCGTACCCGTAGAGCAGCATCGGGCTCGGGCCGTCGCCGCGCAGGTCGCGGCGGTAGACGATCGAGATCGGCACCTGGGTGCCGTCGGGCGCGGCGGCCCAGGCGCGCCTGCTCTCGTAACGCTCGGGGTCGTAGCCGTGGACGGTCTGGCGCTTCACCAGCGTCGATGCGCGCGCCGCCGGCTCGTAGTCGAAGGCGGAGGCCGGCGTCACCAGGGACGTGTACTGGTAGCGGAGCCGGCCGGTCTCGTACTCGAGGTTGCCGCCGAGCCACGCCGAGTAGACCTCGTCGGGCATGGTCACCAGGTGGTCGTCGTCGACGACGTCACCGGCGGGCCCGAAGCGCAGCACCCGGATCCGTTCGACGGCTCCCGCGCGTTCGGACACCACGAGGAAGTCGGCGAACGCGTCGACGTCGTCGAGGCGGGTGTCGTCTCGGTGCGGGAGGATCTCGGTCCACGACGCGCGGCCCGGCGAGGTCACCGGCGTCGCCATCAACGCGAAGTTCTCGGCGCCGTCGGCGTTGGTGAGCACGAAGAGGCGGTCGTCTCCCGCGCCCGTGTGGTGCTCGACGTGGTACTCGTGGCCGTGCACGCGGGGTTCGACGACGACGGGCGGGGCGGAGGGAGTGTCGGCGTCGACCAGCCACACCTCGCTCGTGATCTTCGAGGCCGACGAGATCACGATGAAACGGCCGCTGCGCGTGCGGCCGACGCCCACGTAGAAGCGATCGTCGTCCTCCTGGAACACGAGCACGTCGTCGGCGGCCGGAGTGCCGAGCGCGTGCCGCCAGATCTGCCAGGGTCGCATGGCTTCGTCGGGACGTGTGTAGAAGACGGTGGTGTCGTCGTTGGCCCACGCGACGCCGTAGTACACGTCGGGGACGACGTCGGGGAGCTCGGCCGCCGGCCCCGCAGGCGTCGGGCACGTGCGGAAGCGGAGGTCGTGGCGTTCGCCGCCGTTGACGTCGGTGCTGTAGGCGGCGACGTCCTGCCCGGGGTTGACCGCGAGATCGCCGACCGAGAAGTACTCGTGGCCGCCGGCCAGCTCGTTCTCGTCGAGGATCACCGTCTCGCCCGGGGTCGATCCGGGCGGCGCGAGCGGGTCGGGAAGGCCGGCCGTTTCCGACGGGCGCCGGCAGTGCACCGCGTACTGGCGGCCCTCGATGGTGCGATTGAAGTACTCGTAGGCGCCCTGGCGCACCGGAGCCGACGTGTCGGTCTCCTTGACGCGCCCGACGATCTCGTCGAAGAGCCGGCTCCGCAGCGGTCCGAGATGGGCGAGGGCGTCACGCGTGTAGGTGTTCTCCTCCTCGAGGTACTTCAGCACCTCCGGGTCGTCGCGCTCGCGCAGCCAGAACCACGGGTCGATGCGTTCGTCGCCGTTGTGACGCAGCGGGGTCGGACGCGCGGAGGCGACGGGGGGACGTGGCGCGGACACTGCGGGATTCTGGCAGAATTGAGCGGTCGTACCGAATCCGACCAGGGCCGGGGAGGGCGACGAGTACGCTCGATCGCCGATGGAGCCCGCCACCGATACTCCCGCGATCACGTCGATCGCCGCCACCGAAGCCGAGCTCGCGGGCGTGAAGTACGACGCTGACGGCCTCGTGCCCGCGATCGTGCAGGAAGATGGCACCGGCGAGGTGCTCATGTTCGCCTGGATGAACGAGGTCGCCCTCCGGCGGAGCCTCGAGACCGGGCGAATGTGGTACTGGAGCCGCAGCCGCCAGGAGTACTGGTGCAAGGGCGAGACCTCGGGCGACCGCCAGTACGTGCGCGACGCCCGCTACGACTGCGATGTCGACGTGTTGCTCTTCGTGGTGGAGCAGGAGGGGCGCGGCGCCTGCCACACGGGCGAGCACAGTTGCTTCTTCCGCGCCTTCGGGAGCGGCGCCACCCCCGGACCCGTCTGAGTTGGGCGCCGCCGCGTTGGGGCTGACGCGCGACGACTTCGTCGCGCTCGGCGCGCGACCACACGGTCGTCCCCGTGTGGCGCGAGGTGCTGGCGGATCTCGAGACGCCGGTGTCGGCGTTCGTGAAGCTGGTGGGCGCGGCCGAGCACGACTCCTCGGGGTTCCTGCTCGAGTCGGTGGAGCACGCCGAGCGGTGGGGCCGGTTCTCGTTCATCGGGCGCGATCCGGCGCTCACCATGGTGGTTCGGGGCCGGCGGGTCGAGTTCGACCGGGCGCCGCCGCCGGGCGTGCCCGTCGACCAGGGTGCGCTCGCCGCGCTCGAGGCGTTGCTCCGTGCGTACCGGGCGCCGCACATCGCCGAGCTCCCACCCTTCCACGGGGGCGTCGTCGGCTATCTCGGCTACGACGTCGTGCGTGAGATCGAGCGGCTCCCCAGCGTCCCCCCCGACGACCTCGGGATGCCCGACGCGGTGCTCTCGGTCACCGGTCACGTCACCGCGTTCGACCATTTCCGCCAGCGGCTCTACCTCGTCGAGAACGTGTTCCTCACCGACGCGCCGGACGACGTCGCCGCATCCGAGGCCTACGACGCGGCGAGCGACCGTCTCGACGCGCGCGTCGACGAGCTGGCGCGACCGCTGCCGTACGTGCCGTCGCCGCCACCGGCGAGCGACCTCTCCGACGTGCCGCGCTACACATCGACCATGCCGGCGGAGGCGTACCGCGCCGCGGTGGAGATGGCGCGCGAGTACATCCTCGCGGGCGACATCTTCCAGGTGGTGCTCGCGCAACGCTTCGACCTCGACGGCCACTACGACCCGTTCGACGTCTACCGAGTCCTGCGCCAGGTCAACCCGTCGCCCTACATGTACTACGTGCGTCATCCCGAGGCGACGCTGGTGGGCTCGTCGCCCGAGCCGATGGTGCAGCTGCTCGACGGCCGCGTGATCAGCCGCCCGATCGCCGGCACCCGTCGTCGCGGGCGCACCGAGGCCGACGACAAGCGGATGGCCGCCGAGCTCTCCGAACACCCCAAGGAGCGTGCCGAGCACGTGATGCTCGTCGACCTCGCCCGCAACGACGTCGGCCGGGTGGTGAAGTTCGGTACCGAGCGGATGGAGGAGCTCATGGTGCTCGAGCGCTACTCGCACGTCATGCACCTCACCAGCCAGGTGGCAGGCGACCTGCGCGACGGGGCCGACGCGGTCGACGTGCTCCGGGCGACCTTCCCGGCCGGCACGGTCAGCGGAGCACCGAAGGTGCGGGCCATGGAGATCATCGACGAGCTCGAGCCGACCAAGCGGGGCGCCTACGCAGGAGTGGTCGGCTACGTCGACTTCTCGGGCAAC
Organism: uncultured Actinomycetes bacterium; assembly: GCA_963750045.1. Taxonomy (GTDB): domain Bacteria; phylum Actinomycetota; class Acidimicrobiia; order IMCC26256; family DASPTH01; genus DASUAS01. The sequence goes on from CAVVPD010000008.1 coordinate 461,367, forward strand.
CTCGACACCGCCATCGCCATCCGCACCATGGTGTGGCGTGACGGCCACGCCAGCGTCCAGGCCGGCGCCGGGATCGTGGCCGACTCGGTCCCGGCCGACGAAGACCTGGAATGTCACAACAAGGCCCGGGCGTTGTTGACGGCAGCAGAGGCGGCCCGTCGCCTCGCACCCCTTACCGACCCGGGAGCGCCGTGACCGTGGGCACCGTCGAAGAGCTGGAACGCCTGCGCCGGGGCGAGGCCGTCGTCGACCGGTCGGACCGCGGGTTCGTGCTGGTGACCGGGCCCGACGCGTTGTCGTTCCTCCAGGCGCTCGTCTCGGCGGATCTCGACGCGGTGGCCGACGGCGACGGCACGCACTCCCTCCTGCTCACACCCCAGGGCAAGCTCGACGTCGACTTCCGCCTCGTGCGGGTCGGCGACGACGCGTGGCTCGACTGCGATCCCGGGCTCGGCGAGCAGCTGGCGGCGTCGCTCAACCGGTTCAAGATCCGGGTGCAGGCCGACGTCCTCGACCGCAGCGACGACTTCGGGATGCTGTCGTACCTCGGGTCGGGTGACGGCGACGGGGGCCCCGGCGTGCTGCGGGTGCCCACCCGCTGGGGTCACGACCTGATCGGGCCCCGCTCCCTGCTGCCCACTCCCGAGCAGCCCGTCGGGCCGGTCGCGTACGAGGCGTGGCGGATCGAACAGGGCATCCCGCGACAGCCGTTCGACCTCGACGACTCGACGATCCCGCAGGAGGCGTTCCTCGAGCAGGACGCGGTGTCCTTCACCAAGGGCTGCTTCCTGGGCCAGGAGCTGGTGTGCCGCATCGACAGCCGTGGCCACGTCAACCGCTTCCTCCGTCGCTTCACCGACATCGAGGGCGACTGGCCGGTGCGCGGTGCGGACGTGGTGGTCGACGGCAAGGTCGTGGGCGCGCTCACGAGCGTCGCGCCCGCCGAGGTCCCGACCGGTGGGCTCGGCTACGTACGCCGCGAGGTCGACCCGCCGGCGCCCGTCGAGCTGCGGTGGGACGGCGGCTCGGCCCGCGCCGTCATCGGCCCGTTGGCCCGTTGACGGCAGCAGGGAGCGTCACCACGAACCGGGTCCCGACGGTGTCGATCGGTTCGACCCGCGCGTCCCCGCCCATCGCCAACGCGAGCTCGCGGACGATCGCGAGCCCGATGCCCGTGCCGAGGGTACGTCCCGGCACCGTTCGCGACGTGTAGAGGCGTTCGAAGACGCGGGGGAGATCGGCGGGGGCGATGCCGGGACCGTCGTCGTCGACGCGCAGCTCGACGACCCGGTGGTCGGGCGCGAGCCGCGTGGCGATGCCGACGACCACCCGGCTGGTCGCGAACTTCAGCGCGTTCTCGACCAGGTTGGCGACGATCTGACCCAGCCGTTGGGCGTCGGCCTCGACGGGTACCGGCTCGTCCGCGACCGATACGCCCGGCTCGACGACCAACTCGACGCCGATCTCCGCAGCTGCGGGCGAGAACGCCTCCACCGCGTCGGTGACGACGGGCGCGCGTCGATCGGCGCGGGATGCAGCGAGAACTGGTGGGCGTCGAGGCGGGCGAGATCGAGCAGGTCGGCGACGAGACGCTCCAGCCGGCGCGATTCCGACGAGATCACGTTGGCGGCACGGATGCGCGCGTCCATGCCCTCGACGGTGCCGTCGGCGATGGCCTCGGCGTACCCGCGGATCGACGTCAGCGGCGTGCGGAGATCGTGTGACACGCTCAGTAAGAACGCGCGTTCGTGGCCGCGCGCCTCGTCGAGATCGGCGGCCATGGCGTTGATCGCGTCGGCCAGGCTTCCGAGCTCGTCGTCGGGCACCTGGGTCGCGTCGACCCGCGCCGTGAGGTCGCCGCCGGCGATGGCGCGCGCCGTGGTCTCCATCGCCGCGAGGGGCCGGGTCATGCGCCGGGCGAGGTAGGCCGCCACCAACGCCGCGATGACGAGCGCGATCGCGGCGGCGCCGAGCACGGCCAGGCCGCTCCCGCCGAAGGGTCGGGTGTTGACGTTCTCCGCGAGGACGAGCACGGGGGTCAGATCACCGACCGGCGCGAGGGGCTCGGCGACGAACACCGTGTTCCCGTCGCGTCCCTGCTGTGTCGTTCCCGCGAGCAAGACCTGGGAGTCGAGGTCGTCGATCGCGACGCCGTCGGGCAGCGTGGGCGTCGCGTCCCCGGTACCGAGGAGCCGACCGAGGATGCCCTGGACCTCGCCCTGCGAGTCGACCGCGACCACCGCCCCGTTCGAGGCGCGCAGGGTGGTGCCCACGAGGTCCCGGATGCGTCGGATCTGGCGCCGCCCGGCGCCGGTCTGGATCGCGGCCTTGGTGGACGTCAATTGTTGGGCGAGCGTGTCGAACTCGGGGGCCACGACGTCGGCGCGGTCCTGCACGTCGTGACGAGCCGTCGTCACCTCGGTGCGGCGCGCCAGGCCGGCGGTGACGAGCGCGGTGAGGAGGAGCACGCCGAGCGCGATGGCGATCATCGCGACGAGCAGCCGCGTCCGCAGACGCCGAGTGGGGCGGCTCACGGCGCGGGCGCCGGCCTCGGTGACTCCAGGCGGTAGCCGACGCCGCGGACGGTCTTGATGACGATCGCGTTCCCGAGCTTCTTGCGTACCTGCGCGATGTGCACGTCGACGGTCCGGGCATCGCCGAACCAGTCGTAGCCCCACACGCCGTCGAGGATCTGCTGGCGCGACAGCGCCAGTCCCGGGCGCTCGGCAAGGAAGCGCAAGAGCTCGAATTCCTTGGTCGTGAACTCGACGGGTTCGTCGGCGACGAGCACCTCGCGCCGGCCACAGTCGATGGTGACCGGCCCGGCCTGCACGACCTCCGGTGGGGCGCCACCGTCGACCCTGCGCAGGACCGCCTTCACCCGGGCCACGAGCTCCGCGGGGGAGAAGGGCTTGGTGAGGTAGTCGTCGCCACCGAGCTCGAGCCCGAGCACGCGGTCCACCTCGCCGTCGCGCGCAGTGAGGAAGATCACCGGGATCTGCGACGTCTGGCGCAGTCGGCGGCACACCTCGAGGCCGTCGATGTCGGGGAGTCCGACGTCGAGCACCACCAGTCGCGGTCGGTGGGTCCGCACCGCCTCGAGCCCGGCTTCGCCGGTGGCGGCCTTCAGGACCCGGAATCCGTCGCGGGCGAGGTACAGGTCGACCAGGTCGGCGATGTTCTGCTCGTCGTCGACCACGACGATGGTGCCTCGTTCCATGGGGGCAATCGTCGCACGTGCTCGGCCCGACGCGTGTGAGGGGACTGTGAGCGCAACGTGAAGCCGTAGAATCGGTGAGCATGAGCGAAGCGGCGGCGCGCGCAGCGGAGCGTGGCCCGAGCGGCCCGGCGCGGAGTGCCGAGAGCGGGCGAGCATGAGCGAAGCGGCGGCGAGGCGGGTATCCCGGCGAGCAGCGGAGCGTGGCCCGAGCGGCCCGGCGCGCAGTGCCGAGAGCGGGCGAGCATGACGGTGCTGGAGGAGATCCTCGCGACCAAGCGCGACGAGGTGACGATGCTGCACCGGCCGCAGGTCCGCGACCTGCTGCGGTCGCGGGCGCTGGAGGCGCCGCCCGCGCGCGACTTCGCCGGGGCGCTGCGACCGGCCGCGGGCGGCATCGGCGTCATCGCCGAGTTCAAGCGACGCTCGCCCTCGAAGGGCGAGCTGGCGCCGGACCTCGATCCCGCGATCACGGCGAAGGCGTACGCCGCGGGTGGCGCGGCATGCCTCTCGGTCCTCACCGACCGGCGGTACTTCGGCGGTGCGGTGGAGGACCTCCAGTCCGCACGCGACGCCTGTGAGCTGCCCGTGATCCGCAAGGACTTCACCATCGACGAGGTGCAGGTCTACGAGACCCGCGCCGTCGGCGCGGACGCGCTGCTGCTGATCGTCGCGGCATTGCCCGACGACTCGATGCTCGCCGACCTCCACGACCTCGCGTGGAGCCTCGGGCTCGCCGTCCTCGTCGAGGCGCACGACGACGCCGAGTTGGAGCGTGCGCTGGCGGTCGGGGCGGGCATCGTCGGCGTCAACGCCCGCAACCTGGGCACCTTCGCCGAGGACCTCGGCGTCGGTGAGCGGTTGGCAGGCCGGTTGCCGGATCACGTGGTCGCCGTCGCGGAGAGCGCGATCCGTTCGGTCGACGACGCGGCCCGGATGGCCGCCGCCGGGTTCGACGCGGTGCTGGTGGGGGAGATGCTGGTCAAGGCGCCCGATCCCACCGCGGCGGTACGCGGCCTCGCCGCGGTGGCGCGCACGCCGCGCTCGACTCCGGCTGCGGTTGACCGCAGCGGATAGCGTCGGCCCGACCGAGATGAGAGGAGTCAGGTGGATCTCGATCTGTCCGACGACCAGGAGCTGTTCCGGGAGACGACGACGCGCTTCATCGAGGCGCGCTGCCCGTTGCCGAAGGTCCGCGAGTTGGCCGACACGCCGGTCGCGCACGATCCGGGCATGCTCGGCGACGCCGGAGAGCTGGGGTGGTTCGCGCTGTTCGTGCCCGAGGAGTTCGGGGGCGGGAGCGTGTCCGGGTCGCCGCTGCGCGACGCGGTGATCGTCGCCGAGGAGCGCGGCCGCTTCGTGCAGCCGGGTCCGTTCGTCGCCACCAACGTGGTGGCCGCGGCCATCGCACGGGACGGGAGCCGCGAGCAGCAGGAGGCCTTCCTCCCGCCGCTGGCGACCGCCGAGCTCACCGCCTCGTGGGGGATCAGCGATCGGAGCGGGATCCCGCAGGCCGGCGCGGTGACCGCGCGCGCGGGCGGCGACGGTCTCGTGCTCGACGGCACCGCGGGACTGGTGCCGGAGGCCGCGGCTGCCGGACTGCTCCTCGTCACCGCGGCCGATGCGGCAGGCGACGGGGTCACGCAGTGCCTGGTGCCCGCCGACACCGCCGGCGTGACCGTGGTGCCCCTCGACGGTCTCGATCTGACCCGCCGGTTCGCCGACGTGCGCTTCGACGCCGCGCAGCTCCCCGCGTCGTCGGTGCTCGGCGCCCCGGGTGGCGCGGCCGCGTCGGTCGACGCACAACTCGACATCGCAGTGGCGCTCACACTTGCGGAGTCGGTCGGGGCGATGCGCCGGCTGATGGAGATCACCGTCGACTACGCCAAGGCCCGCACCGCGTTCGGGCGGCCGATCGGGTCGTTCCAAGCGCTCAAGCACCTGCTTGCCGACGCCAGCCTGGCGGTCGAACTGAGCACCGCGGGTGCGTGGGCGGCGGCGCAGGCCGTCGCGGACGGCCGCCCGACCGGCTCGGAGATCGCCAGCATCGCCAAGGCCTACACGGGGGACGCCGGGGTCGAGGTCGCGCTGGCGTGCCTCCAGACGCACGGCGGGATCGGTTTCACCTGGGAGCACGACCTCCACTTCTACCTGCGGCGGCTCACGGCCGACCGCGTGCTCTACGGCGATCCCGCCTGGCACCGCGAACGCATCTGCCGGATCCACGGGCTCTGAGCCGACGAAGGGACGATCGCGATGACCGCCAGCACCACGATGAGCGTCGAGGAGTACCGGGAGCAGGCCCGCGAGTGGCTCGCCGCCAACCTGCAGCGGAGGGCCCCGGGCGCCGACGCGGTGGCGGCCGCGGCCAAGCGGGGCATGCACGACTTCACCAAGGAACAGATCGACGCAGAACGGCCGAAGCAGAAGGTGCTCCACGAGGCTGGCTACGCCGGCATCACGTGGCCGGTCGAGTACGGCGGGCAGGGGCTGTCCTTCGCGCACGAGCGTGCCTTTCTCGAGGAGGCCGAGCAGTACGAGCTCCCCGACTTCGGGATCGCCGGTGGTACGACCTTCGGAGTGTGCGCGCAGGTGATGCTCGCCCACGCGTCCGAAGACTTCAAACGTCGTCATCTGCCCCGCATCCTCTCTGGCGACGAGCTGTGGGTGCAGTTCTTCTCGGAGCCGGTGGCGGGCTCCGACCTCGCCGGGATCCAGACGCGCGCGGTACGAGACGGCGACTCGTGGGTCCTCAACGGCGCCAAGGTGTGGAGTTCGTGGGCTCACCTCGCCGACTGGGGACTGTGCCTGGCCCGTACCAACTGGAGCGTCCCCAAGCACCGCGGCCTCACCTGGTTCGGGGTGCCGGTCGACGCCGACGGTGTGACCCTCCGGGTGATCCGGCTGATCAACGGGGGTGCCGACTTCTGCGAGGAGTTCTTCGACGACGTCGTGATTCCCGATGCCGAGCGCATCGGCGAGGTCGACCACGGCTGGACCGTCGCGCGCACCATGCTCGTGTTCGAGCGGGGAGCGAGGGCCGGGGAGGTTCCCACGGCGCCGGTCGAGCCCGGGCCGCTCGCCCCCGACCTGGTGAACATCGCGCGCAGCTTCGGTCGCGCCGATGAACCCGTCGCCCGTCAGTTGGTCGCGCAGGGTCAGTGCCTCGACTACCTCCGGGCCGCGTTCGATCGCCGGATCGCGATCACGCTGAAGCAGTCCGGAGCCGACGCGGGGATCGCGGCCTACGGCAAGCTCACACACGGCACGTTCGACATCGAGCGGGCCAAGCTCGCGATGGCATTGGCTCAGGGCGAGGCGATCGTGTGGGACGAGCCGGAGGGCACCGGGGCGTCGACCGCCCTCGCGTTCCTGAACGGCAAGGTCAACTCGATCGCCGGCGGCACCGACCAGATGCAACGCAACGGCATCAGCGAGCAGGTGCTCGGTCTGCCCCGTGAGCCGAGCTTCGAGCGCGACAAGCCGTTCGATCAGGTGCTGCGCGACGCGGCCAACTGGGACGGTCGGGTCTGACCGTCGGGATGAGGGGGTACTGATGAGCCGGTTCCTGCTGCCGGAGGACGCGATCCCGAGCGCGTGGTTCAACGTGCTCCCGGCGATGCCGGAGCCGTTGGAGCCGCCGTTGCACCCGGCCACCCGCGAGCCGGTGGGCCCCGCCGACCTCGCGCCGCTGTTCCCGATGGCGCTGATCGCGCAGGAGATGGCGGCCGAGCCGTGGATCGACGTGCCGGGCGAGGTGCTCGACATCCTCCGGCTGTGGCGCCCGACCCCGTTGGTGCGGGCGGAGCGGCTCGAGCGTGCCCTCGGCACCCCGGCGCGGATCTACTTCAAGGACGAGTCGGTGTCGCCGGCGGGCTCGCACAAGACGAACACGTCGGTGCCGCAGGCCTTCTACAACAAGGCTGAAGGGATCCCGCGGTTGACGACCGAGACCGGCGCCGGCCAGTGGGGCACCGCGCTGGCGTTCGCGTGCACCCAGTTCGACCTCGAGTGCAAGGTCTACATGGTGCGCGCCTCGTTCGAGCAGAAGCCCTACCGCCGGATCCTCATGGAGACATGGGGCGCGTCGGTCGTGCCGTCACCCGTCGACGATCCTGGGAACCCCGGTTCGCTCGGCCTGGCCATCAGCGACGCCGTGCGGGACGCCGCAACCCGCGACGACAGCCACTACTCGCTGGGCTCGGTGCTCAACCACGTGCTGCTGCACCAGACCGTCATCGGCCTCGAAGCCAAGGAGCAGCTGGCGCTCGCGGGCGAGGAGCGGCCCGACGTCGTGATCGGGAGCTGCGGCGGCGGCTCCAACCTGGGCGGGATCGCCCTCCCGTTCGTCGGTGACCCCGCAGTCCGCCTCGTGGCCGTCGAGCCGTCGTCGTGCCCCACGCTCACGGAGGGCACCTTCGAGTACGACTTCGGCGACACCGCGGGCATGACCCCCCTGATGCCGATGTACACGCTCGGCCACGACTTCATCCCGCCGTCGATCCACGCGGGCGGCCTCCGCTACCACGGTGACTCGCCCATCATCTCCAGCCTCGTGCGCTGCGGGCGCATGGAGGCCGTCGCCTACCCACAGGGGAAGACCTTCGAGGCCGCGGTGCAGTTCGCCGGCACCGAGGGCAAGGTGCCGGCGCCCGAGACCGGCCACGCGATCCGTGCGGTCGTCGACGAGGCGCTCGCGGCGAAGGAAGCCGGCGAGGAGCGCGTGATCCTCTTCAACTACTCGGGCCACGGGTTCCTCGACCTCTCCGCCTACGACGACTACCTCAACGGCCGACTCATCGACGCCTGAACGAACCGGCGTCGCTCGCGCGGCTATGCGTGTGGCGAACGACGCCGGTTCAGGGAGCGGACGGCGAGGACGGCGACGATCACGTAGGTCCAGCCGAGGAGGATGTCGAACACGAAGTGGTCGGCGCTGTACACGAGGGTGAGCGCCATCGCCAGGACGTAGGCCACGAGCGCGATGCGCCACCGCCCGGCGACGGGCCAGAAGAACACGAGCAGCAGGAACGGCCACGCGGCGTGGAGCGACGGCAGCGCCCCGACCGGGAACGCGTACCGGCTCTTCTCCCCGAACACCGCGGCGACGCGGGAGAGGCCGAGGTCCAACCACACGGCCCGGACGATGCGCACGGTGTGGGGCATGTCGCCCCGCCGGCCGGCGAGCCACGGCGGGATCGCGGGATACACGACATACGTGACGAACCCGGCGACGGTGACGGTGAGGAACAGCGTGCGGAATTGTCGAAACCGCGGGTACGCACGCACCCACAGCACCACCGCGACGGTGAGCGTGACGACGAAGTGGCTGAGGTACACCAGCCACGCGGCGTAGTCGTACCAGTGCGGATCACCCGGATGCCAGAGCGCGCGTTGGAGGCGGACGGTCGGTGCCGTGCCGGCGAACACCCACTCGTCGAACCCGAGTTGGGGCTGGACGTGGGCGCCCGGCGTCAACGTCGTCGCCATCCCGTGGAGCACGAGGTAGGCGACGAGGATCAGCGCGACGGGGTACCAGTCGGCCACCGCGCTCGCCCAGGCACGCGACACCCTCTCGGACTCCATCAGGGCGCGAATGTACGTCGGGCGTCCGGGGGTGTCCGGTACCCTCGACCGCGATGTGGGTCAAGATCTGTGGCATCACGAACGAGGAGGACGCGCTGCTCGCGGTCGCTCTCGGTGCGGATGCCCTCGGCTTCGTGTTCGCGCCGGGGAGCCCACGTCAGGTGACGTCGGAAACCGTGGCGGAGATCCTCCATCGCCTGCCGGCGGGCGTGATCACGGTCGGCGTGTTCCGCGACGAGACGAAGGAACGCGTGGTCGAGCTCGTGAACACGCTCGGCCTGAGTGGGGCGCAGCTGCACGGTCGGGAACCGTTGTCCGACGTGCGGTGGATCCGCAAGCGGGTGCCGTTCGTGATCCAGGGCTTCTCGGCCGGAGACCCCGCACTGGCGGCGGTGGGCAACGGCCCCGTCGACATCGTGCTGGTCGACGCCGACTCGCCCGGCTCGGGCACCGCGTTCGACTGGGCCCTCGCCGACGCCGTGCCGGCGGGCGTGCGCCTGCTGCTCGCGGGTGGCCTCAACGGCGAGAACGTGGGTCAGGCGATCCGCCGCGTGCGGCCCTGGGGCGTCGACGTGTCGACCGGCGTGGAGACCACGCCCGGCTCGGGGCACAAGGACGCCCGGAAGCTCCGGCGCTTCGTCGAGGAGGCGCACGGGGCCGGGGAACGCCTGGGCGGCGACGACTGGGCGCCCGACCCCGAAGCGGCGCCCTACGACTGGATGGCCGACGGCGCATGACCTCCGCGGCAGTCCGTGCTGTCGATGCCCGCCGCGGGTCGGCCGTAGCATGACCCGATGACCGCACCGGCCCGGGGAGAACCCGTGCACCTCGACCCGCCGGGACCGGAACCCGCCGGGCTGGGACGCTTCGGCGAGTTCGGTGGACGCTTCGTCCCCGAGACCCTCGTGCCCGCCCTGATCGAGCTCGAAGAGGAGTTCCGCACCGCGTGGGGTTCCGACGGGTTCCGGGCGGAGCTCGCCGAGCTGTTCCGCTCCTACGCGGGTCGTCCGACGCCGGTCACCGAGTGCCACCGCCTCTCGGAGCGCCTCGGGCTGCGGGTCCTGTTGAAGCGGGAGGACCTCACCCACACCGGTTCCCACAAGATCAACAACGTGCTCGGCCAGGCGCTGCTCACCCGGCGCATGGGGAAGCGTCGGGTCATCGCCGAGACGGGGGCCGGTCAACACGGTGTCGCCACGGCGACCGCGGCCGCGCTCTTCGGCCTCGACTGCCTCGTGTTCATGGGCGCGGTCGACGTCGAGCGCCAGGCGCTCAACGTGTTCCGCATGAAGTTGCTCGGCGCCGATGTCGTCCCCGTCACCGGGGGCAGCGCGACCCTGAAGGACGCGATCAACGAAGCGCTGCGCGACTGGGTGGCGACGGTCGAGACGACGCACTACTGCATCGGCTCGGTGGTGGGCCCCCACCCGTACCCCTGGATGGTGCGCGAGTTCCAGCGGGTCGTGGGCGACGAAGCTCGCGAGCAGTGCCGTGCGATCCTCGGTGGCGACGACCCGGACCTCGTCGTCGCGTGCGTCGGCGGGGGTTCGAACGCGATGGGCACCTTCGCCGGCTTCCTCGAGACGCGCGCGCAGCTCGTGGGGGTGGAAGCGGGCGGCCTCGGTCTCGAGTCGGGCCAGCACGGCGCCACGGTGAGCCGGGGCACGCCGGGCGTGCTGCACGGCGCGCGGTCGCTGTTCCTCCAGGACGAAGACGGCCAGATCATCGAGACGCACTCGATCAGCGCCGGCCTCGATTACCCGGGCGTGGGCCCCGAGCACGCGCAGCTCGCCGCCTCCGGCCGCGCCGAGTACCAGTTCGCCACCGACGACGAGGCGATCGCCGGCTTCCAGCTCCTCTCCGTGACCGAGGGGATCGTTCCCGCGCTCGAGCCCGCGCACGCGATCGGCTGGCTCGCCCGCGAAGCGGGTCGTGCCGTACCGACCGGGTCGACGGTGCTCGTCACCCTGTCCGGTCGGGGCGACAAGGACGCCGCGCAGATCGCCGAACGGCTCACCGGTGAGCGGCTCTCGTGACCCTCGAATCGCACCTGCGCGCCCGGCGCGAGGCCGGGCGCAAGCTCCTGGTGCCCTACGTGACGGGCGGGCTCGGTTCCGGATGGCTCGACGTGGTGCGGGCGGTGACCGCCGCGGGTGCCGATGCCGTCGAGATCGGCATCCCGTTCTCCGATCCGGTGATGGACGGCTTGACCATCCAGGAGGCGTCGCGGCGCCGCGCTCGACCTGGGCGCCACGCCGTCGGGCGTGATCCACGATGCGGGCACGCTCGACGTCGAGGTCCCGCTCGTGGTGATGACCTACACCAACCCGGTCGGGCACATGGGTTACCGGCGCTTCGCCGCCGCGCTCAACGACGCCGGGATCGCCGCGGCGATCCTGCCCGACCTGCCCCTCGACGAGCTCGACGGTTGGGCCGACGCCGCCGATGCCCACGAGGTCGAGACCGTCCTGCTGGCGGCGCCGACCACGCCGGACGACCGCCTCGTCGCCATCTGCGAGCGGTCGCGCGGCTTCGTCTACGGCGTGTCGCTCATGGGCGTCACCGGTGAGCGGGCGTCGCTCGCCGCCCAGGCCGGCGAGATGGGGCGGCGGCTGAAGGCGGTCACCGACAAGCCGGTGCTGCTCGGGATCGGCATCTCGAATGCGGCGCAGGCCGTGGAGGCCGCGCAGTACGGCGACGGCGTGATCGTCGGCAGCGCGCTCATGGCCCGTGTGCTCAAAGGTGGTGGCCCCGAAGCCGCGCAGGAGTTCGTCGCCGAGCTCCGCACCGCGCTCGACCGGTCCTGAGCCGGCCGTGATCAAGTACCTCGGCTCGAAGCGCCGCCTGGTGCCGGTGCTGTCGCGGCTGTGCGAGGCGGCGGGCGCGCGGACGGCGCTCGACCTCTTCACCGGTACCACCCGAGTCGCGCAGGCCTTCAAGCTCGCGGGTGCCCACGTGACCGCGGTCGACACCGCCCGCTACTCCGAGGTGTTCGCACGCACCTACATCGCCGAGAACTCGCGGGTCGTCGACCACAGGGCGCTTGCCGACGCCGTCGCGGCGCTGAACGCAACGCCCGGTGAGGCCGGCTACTTCACCGACACGTTCTGCGTCCGGGCTCGCTTCTTCCGGCCCGAGAACGGCGCGCGCGTCGACGCCGTGCGCGCCGCGATCGAACGTGACCACGCGGGCTCGCCGCTCTACCCGATCCTGCTCACCAGCCTCCTCGAAGCGGCCGATCGGGTCGACTCCACGGCCGGGGTGCAGATGGCCTACGTGAAGCAGTGGGCGCCCCGTTCCTACTCGCCGTTGACGCTGCGGATCCCGGAGCTGCTGCCGGGCGCGGGCCGGGCGCTGCGGGCCGATGCCGTCGAGGTCGCCTCGACCCTGGCGCCCTGTGACCTGGCCTACCTCGACCCGCCCTACAACCAGCACCGGTACTTCACCAATTATCACGTGTGGGAAACGCTGGTGGCGGGCGACGAGCCCGAGCACTACGGCGTGGCGTGCAAGCGGATCGACGCGCGCGACGACACGACCAAGAGCGTGTTCAACGCGCGCCGGAAGATGCCCGACGCCCTGCGGCGCGTGGTGGCCGACGTGCGTGCCCGCGTCGTGGTCGTCTCCTACAACGACGAAGCCTGGGTCACGGCCGAGGAGCTGCGCGACATGTGCTCGGTCCACGGGCACGTCGAGGTGCTCAGCTTCGACTCACGCCGCTACGTGGGTGCGCAGATCGGGATCCACAACCCGCAGGGGGAGCGGGTGGGGACCGTGTCGCACGTGCGCAACCAGGAGTATCTCGCCGTCGCCGGCGACCGCGCCGAGGTCCTGCGCCTCGTCGCGGCCATCCAGGAGGTCGAAGCCCATGCCTGAAGACGCGACCACGCCGCACACGAAGGTCGACGACTGCGACCTCTGCGAGGCGGCACGGATCACGCCGTGGTTCCACGAGGACGACGTGTGCTGGATCGCCGAGTGCGAGATCTGCTACGTGCCGATGGTGGTGTGGCGCTTCCACGGGACGGAGCCGCCGCCCGAGCACCTCGCGCACATGCACGAGCAGCTGGGGCGCGTGGCCGGGGACACGCTCACGGTCGAACACTACGTGGACGACAACATGCGCAACATCCCCGACCACTATCACGCCCACGCGCGCCCGAAGGGGGGGTTCTTCGGGCACGGCTTCCGGGCCTGATCCGGCCCGGAGGGTCCGCGCCGGGAGCAGGGCCCGGGCGGTCGTACGGGGCGCGGCGGCGGATGGATTGCGCCGGTAGCGTGAAACGTGACCAATCTCTCGGGCGCTGGGGGCCGTAGGACTCCGTGTGGACCGTTTCCGACGACGCGCTGGTGGCCGGCCTCGCGGCGGGCGACCACGACGCCGCCTCGGCCTTCGTGCGCCGTTTCCAGCGGCGGGTGTTCGGCCTCGCTCGGACGATCGTCGTCGACGACCGGGCGGCCGAGGACATCGCGCAGGAGGCCTTCGTCCGCGCGTGGAAGCACGCCGGGGCCTACGACCCCCGGCGGGGGAGCGTGGTGGGTTGGCTCCTGACCATCACGCGCAACCTGGCGATCGACGCGGTCCGGGTTCGCCGTCCGGTCGCGTTCGATCCCCTGACCCTGTTGGGCTACGACCGCCCGTCGGCGGAACGCTCGCCGCCGGAGCTGGCGGAGCTGTCCGGCGACACCGCCCGCCTGCGGACCGCGTTGGCCCGGCTCCCCGAGGACCAGCGCCGGGCGATCGTGCTCTCGGGACTCTTGGGCTACACGGCGCGGGAAGTGGGCGAGATCGAGGACATCCCCCTGGGGACCGCCAAGACGCGCATCCGTACGGCGCTGATCCGCTTGCGGGCTGCGCTCGTGAGCGAGGAGCACACTGAATGAGCGTGCTCAGCTGTGCCGAGGTCCGCGAGCTGGCGCCCGAGCTCGCGTTGGGGATCCTGGGCGGCGCCGAGCGGGCCGAGGTGGTGTTGCACGTCAACGGATGCGCGCGCTGCCAGGCCTACGTCGCGGAGCTCACGGAGGCGGCTGACGTCATCCCGCAGCTCGTGCCCGACGCCGAGCCTCCCGCGGGGTTCGAGGCGCGGGTGCTCCGCCGCCTCGGGGACGATCGCCGACGCCGCCGGCGGCGGTGGGCGGCGTCGGTCGCCGCGGTCGCGGCGGCGACGATGATCGTCAGCATCACGGTCGTGCGGGTCATCGAGTCCGGCGACTCGTCCTCCACCCCGGTCGCCGCGCCCACCCGATCCGCGCCCGCCACTTCCGCGCAGGCTCCGGTCGCAGTGGCGATGCAGGACACCGGCTCGAGGTTGCCGGCAGGCTGGGCCTACGTCAGTGGGACCCACGGCCTCGCGGTCACGGTCAGCTACGGCGTGGTTTCGGGTGGGTACGCAGTACAGGTCAAGTCCCCGGACGGACGTGCCGAAACCCTGGGCAGCATGACCATCGCGGAATCTCACGGTTCGTGGACCGGGCGCAGCACGCGGCCGATCACGGGCGGGAGCACCATCGCGTTGGTCGATGCCCGTGGTGCAACGGCGTGCCACGGCACGGTGCCCACAGCTCAGTAGCATCCGCTCCGCAGGTGCGTCGACGAAAGGCTCTGACCATGATCCGCTTCAGGATTCTCTGCGTGGCGATGCTCGCGTTGTCGGCGTTGGCAGTGCTCGCGGTGCCCGCGGGCGCGGCTTCCTCCCCCAGCCCCAAGTTCTGCGCGGCCGTGGCCAAGATCGGCAGCGGGACCAACGGCAGCAACCCCACGCCGCAGCAGGCGGCGAAGACGTACAAGCAGTTCAAGGCGGCGGCGAAGTACGCGCCCAAGAAGGTGAAGTCGGCCGGCAACACGATCGCATCGCTGCTGAAGAAGGTCGCCGACATCAAGCCGAGCAATGTGGGCGACCTCGCGAAGTTCTACACGTCGAAGGACTACAAGGGCTACGCGAAGTCCGTGGTGAAGTTCTTCACCTACTCGGCCCGGTGCACCACGTGATCGCGGTCAGAGCTCCGAGGGGCTGACGTCGTCGAGATGGCGGTCGGCCGTCTCGGGCAGGCGCGGCACCACGAACACCGCCGCGATCAGTGACGCCAGGCCGGTCACCGCGATGGCGGGGCCGAGGCCTCCGACGAGGTCCTTGAGCTGGGTCGCCAGCACGAGGCCGACGGCCGAACCGGCCACCGCGGACACCAGGATGAAGCCGCTCGACGTGCCGCGGACCTCGGTGGGGAAGAGCTCCGCGTCGAGCGTTCCCAGGGCGAGACCCACGCTCGCGGCGGCGACGATGGCGATCACGGGCGCGATCCAGAGCAGTGCGTCGTCGCCCGCCAGGAAGAACGCGGCCTGGGCCGCGGTCGCCACGATGAGGCCGATGACGGTGACCGGTCGCCGCCCGCGGCTCTCCGCCAGGCGGCTCGCCAACACCACGCCCACGATGCCGGGCAGGCCCGCGGTCACCGTGCGGAACAGCGCGACGTCGGAGTTGGAGAAGGCGTGCGCGTGGGTGAGGTACCGGTTGGTGAGCTGGGACGACGGTGCGCTGAAGACGTTGGTCAGGAACGCCGCCAGCCCGAGGAGCAGGAAGCGCATCCCGTAGGCCGAGTCGACGAGCTCGCGCAGGCGGCCGCGCCGGGCGCGGTGCAGGGCGACCCGGACGAACCGTCCGGTCTCCTTGAGCTGACGCGCGATCACCGGCACGAGGAGCACCAACGCGGCGCTCACTCCGAACGAGATGCGCCAGCCGTAGTCGCCGATGTCGGCCAACGGCAGCAGGAAGACCGCGAGCCCGAATCCGGCCCCGAGCGCCAGCGCGTACATGCCGGTGGCGAACGCGCGGGCACCTTCCGGCGCCTCTTCGACCGCGGCGATGCCGGCGACGATGAGGACGGTGTTCACGAGGGCGCGGTTGAAGAGCTGCGCACCCGTGAACACCTCGTAGTTCGGTGCGACCGCGGTGATCGCGTTTGCCGCGCACGCGCCGACCAACGCGACGAGGATGAGGCGCCGGCGACCCAACCGGTCGGCGAGCGCGATCGCCACCAGCGACACGAGCACGCCGGCGCGGGCGATCGCCAACGCCACCCCGAGGGCCTGGTCGGAGCGGCCGAAGGCGCTGGTGACCGCGTCGCCGTTCTGCGACAGGAGCGCGCCACTGAAGTTCGCGAGCAGCGCGACCGCGGCCAGTGCGCCCAGGCGCGCCGCCTGCTCGGGAGTGAACGGTACCGGCGGCACCACCGGAAGCGGCTTCACCGGCGGGGGAGGAGCGTCGCCGTGGATCGCCGCCTGGAGGCGGGCCGCGCCGTGGGGGAGGGCCCGCCGGGATCCGAGCCACGCCTGGAGGCGCAGGAACCAGGTGAAGAACGGCACGATCACGTCGCTCACCGCGTCGAGGCGGACGGCGGTCGCGTGCGTGGGCGCGCCGTTACCGGGCGCGAGGATCGTCGCCTCGAGTCGCGACGTGGTGTCGGGCATGCCCTCGATCGGGCCGCGCAGCGTGCCGTCGACCGGCGCGAGCCCGAGGTCGTCGACGAGGGCGCGGTGTACCCGGTCAGGATCGGCGTCGACGGAGATCAGCATCGAGCGCCGCACGTGCGGCATGCTACGGGGTCCCCGTCTCGAGGAGAGCTCCCATGACCACGCTCGTCGCCGGCAACCGTGCCCCGGCCTTCACGCTCACCGACCAGCACGGCGCCAAGGTGAAGCTCAGCGACTTCAAAGGCAAGAAGGTCGTCGTCTACTTCTACCCGAAGGCCGACACGCCCGGCTGCACCACGCAGTCGTGCGCGCTGCGCGACGCCGAGCCCGAACTCGAGAAGTTGCAGGCCGTGGTGCTCGGCATCAGCCCGGACACTCCCGAGAAGCAGTTGAAGTTCGACGAGAAGTACGGCCTCGGGTTCACCCTCCTCGCCGACACCGAGCACGCCGTGGCCGAGAAGTACGGCGTGTGGGGTGAGAAGGTGAACTACGGGCGCAAGTACATGGGCATCAACCGGTCCGCGTTCGTCGTCGACGAGACGGGCAAGATCGCCGCCGCGTTCTACAAGATCAGCCCCAAGGACACCGTGCCCAAGGTCACGAAGGTGCTCGGCGGCGAATGAGGGTGGGTCAGGCGCCGACGGCGTGGAACCCGCCGTCGACGTGGACCATCTCGCCCGTCGTCGCCGGGAACCAGTCCGACATGAGGGCGACGCAGGCCTTGGCGATCGGTTCCGCGTCCTTGAGGTCCCACCCGAGCGGCGCCCGCTCGGTCCAGACCTCTTCGAACCGCTCGAAGCCGGGGATGCTCTTCGCCGCGATGCTGCGATAGGGGCCGGCGCTCACCAGGTTGACCCGGATGCCCTTCGGGCCGAGGTCGCGCGCCAGGTAGCGCGCCACCGACTCGAACGCGGCCTTCGAGACGCCCATCCAGTCGTAGAACGGCCACGCGGCGTCGTCGTTGTCGAAGTCGAGCCCCACGATCGACGAGCCCGCCCCCATCAACGGCAGCGCGGCGACGGCGAGCGCCTTGAGCGAGTACGCCGAGACCTGGAGCGCGGTCGAGACGTCCGACCAGGGAGCGTCGAGGAACCCCCCGCCCAGGCAGGACTCGGGCGCGAACGCCAGGGAGTGCAGGACTCCGTCGAGCTTTCCGCCCACCGCCCCCGCCAACGCGGCGAGGTCGGCTTCGTTGGTGACGTCGAGCTCGACGATCTGCACGTCAGGGATCGGCAGCCGCTTCGCGGTGCGCTCGGTGAGCCGCATCACCCGGCCGAACGAGCTCAACACCACCTCGGCGCCCTGTTCCTGTGCGACGCGTGCGGTCGAAAACGCGATCGAGGCGTCGTTGAGCACCCCAGTCACGAGGATGCGCTTTCCCTGCAGCAGCACGGTGGCCCTTTCCGGTCAGAGCGGCGTGTTGGAGTGACGCCGGTGGAGTTGTCGTTCTCGCTTGGTGCCGAGTCTCACGAGCGCGTCGGCGAGGACACGCCGGGTGTCCGAAGCCCGGACCACGTCGTCCACGTAGCCGCGCTCGGCCGCGACGTAGGGGTTGGCGAACCGATCTGCGTACTCGGTTTCGAGCGCCAGGAGTTCCCGCGCCCGTTCCGCGACGTCGGTGATCGCCGCGAGGTCACGACGGTAGAGGATCTGCACGGCGCCGGGGGCGCCCATCACCGCGATCTCCGCGGTCGGCCAGGCGATGCACCAGTCGTTCCCGAGGTTCTTCGAGTCCATCACGATGTAGGCGCCGCCGTAGGCCTTGCGCAGCACCACGCCCAGCCGCGGCACGGTCGCCTCCGCGTAGGCGTGCACCAGCTCGGCGCCGTGACGGATCATCCCGCGCCACTCGAGGTCACGTCCGGGCTCGAAGCCGGGGGTGTCGACGAAGGTCAGGATGGGGAAGTTGAACGCGTCGCACCACTGCACGAAGCGCGCCGCCTTGCGGGACGCTTCGATGTCGAGGGTGCCGGCCCGGAACCGCGGCTGGTTGGCGACGATGCCGACCGGTCGCCCGGCGAGACGGCCGAGTCCGGTGACCATGTTCGGTGCGTAGGCAGGGCGCAGCTCGAGGAAGGAGTGCTCGTCGAGCACGTCGTCGACGACGGTGCGAACGTCGTACGACGCGGTGGCGCGTGCGGGCACCGCGGTGGCGGCGCGCGCGCACGGGCGGTCGACGGGATCGTCGGTGTCTTCGCGCGGTGGGTCTTCGAGATGGTTCGACGGCAGGTAGGAGAGGAGGTGCTCGAGCGTGAGCATGGCGTCGTGCTCGTCGGCGACGACGAGTGTGGCGACCCCGCTCTCGCGTTCGTGGATCCGGGAACCGCCGAGCCGGTCGCTGTCGATCGGAACGCCGGTGAACGCGCCGACGACGTCGGGGCCGCTCACGTAGGCGAACGAGTCCGCGGTCATGATCACGTGGTCGGCGATGCCGAGCAGCAACGCCGGTCCCGAGACCGCCGGGCCCGCGAGCAGCAGCACGATCGGCACGACTCCCGACGCGTCGGTGAGCGCCTTGGCGACCCGACCCCAGGCGTGGAGGGCGGCGACTCCTTCGGTGACGTCGGCTCCCGAGCTGGCGATGCGGCCCACGATCGGGAGACCGAGCTCGACCGCCATCCTCACCGCCCGCTCGACGGCTTGTCCCTCGGGGCTGCCGATGGCGCCGCGGTGCTTCCCGCCGTCGAGGTCGAACCAGCTGACCGAGCGTCCGTCGATCTCCCGCAGCGACGCCTCGACCGCGGTGCTGCGATGTGCGAATACGGGAGTCGGCGCGCCGGTCGCGGTCACGCCGGCACCGTCACCTGGGCGCGGTCACGCCGAGGCAGGCTCGACGGGGCCCAGGATGAGCGTGGCGTTGTGACCGCCGAAGCCGAACGAGTTCGACAGCACCGGCTTGCGCTCGATGGGCCGCGGCGCGCCCGAGACGACGTCGAGCTCGATGTCGTCGCCGATCTGGTCGAGGTTGGCGGTGGGGGGTACCACGCCGTCGCGCAGCGACAGCAGGCTGATCACGGCCTCGGCCGCGCCGGCCCCCGCGATCATGTGTCCCGTGACACCCTTGGTGGACGTGACCGGTGGCGCCGAGTCGCTGAACACCTTGCGGATGGCTTCGGCCTCGGTGGCGTCGTTCAAGGGGGTCGACGTGCCGTGTGCGTTGACGTGGCCGATGTCGGACGAGACCAGGCCGGCGTCGTCGAGCGCGAGCTGCATGCAGGCCGCAGCGCCCGCGCCACCGGGTACCGGCGCGGTGATGTGGTGGGCATCAGCGTTGCGCCCGTAGCCGAGGATCTCGCCGTGGACGGTGGCGCCGCGGGCCAGCGCGTGCTCCAGGGTCTCGAGCACGCAGAACGCGGCGCCCTCGGCGATGACGAAGCCGTCGCGAGCGGCGTCGAAGGGACGCGACGCCCGTTCGGGATCGTCGTTGCGCGTGCTCATCGCGCCCATCCGCGCGAAACGCGGAGATGGTGAGCGGTGTGACGGGGGCCTCGGTGGCCCCGGCGACGACGATCTCGGAGCTCCCGTCGCGCACCATGCGGACTCCTTCGCCGAGGGCGTTCGCGCCTGCGGCGCACGCGGTGGAGATGCACAGCGCGGGGCCGGTGAACCCGAAGCGGATCGAGATCATCCCGGCGGCCGCGTTCGGCATCATCATGGGCACGAAGAACGGGCTGACCCGGCTGGCGCCGCGTTCGAGGAAGGTCGCCTCGTTGATCTCCATGGTCTCGAGGCCACCCACACCGGTGGCGGCGATGACGGCGCAGCGGCTGGGGTCGGCACCGAGCTCCCCGGCGTCGGCGAGCGCATCGGCGGCGGCACCGAATCCGAGCTGCGTGAAGCGGTCGACCCGGCGAACCTCCTTCGGGCCGAAGTACGCCTCGGCGTCGTAGTCGCGCACTTCGCCGGCGAACCGGACCGGCAGCTCGGACGCGTCGAAGCGCTGGATGGGCCCGGCCGTGCCGCGTCCGGCACGGATGCTCTCCCACATCGTGTCGACGTCGACACCGGCCGGGGTCTTGACGCCCATGCCGGTGACGACCACCCGGGGCCGGCCCTTCGAGTCGACGAGCTCGCTCATGTCTTCACCCATGTCTTGGCACCCATGTCTCGAGGCTCATGCCTTGGCGGCGACTTTCGCCATCACGAGGTCGACGGCCTGGCCGACGGTGCCCACGCTCTCGAGGTCCTCTTCGGGCACGGAGATGTCGAAACGCTCCTCGAGGCCCATCACGAGCTCGACGAGGTCGAGGCTGTCGGCGTCGAGGTCTTCCTTGAAGCGCGCTTCCTCGACGACGGCGTCGGGGTCGACGCTCAGCACTTCGACCGCGACCTCTCGCAGTGCGGAGAGTGCTTCGTCACGTTCCATTGGATCCTCCTGAGGGGTGGAAAAGAGATCTTCGGTGTTGTCCGGACGCCAGGTTCGCGCCGATCAGTGCCCCATGCCGAGTCCGCCGTCGACGGGCACGAGCGCACCGGTCACGTAGCCGGCATCGTCGGAGCAGAGGAACGCAACGAC
The DNA here is from genome assembly GCA_963750045.1 of uncultured Actinomycetes bacterium. Classification (GTDB taxonomy): domain Bacteria; phylum Actinomycetota; class Acidimicrobiia; order IMCC26256; family DASPTH01; genus DASUAS01. Next base: position 482,154 of record CAVVPD010000008.1, read on the forward strand.
GGCCCCGACCTCTTCGGGCGTACCGAGACGGCCGAGGGGCACCGTGTGCTCCGCCCAAGCGCGCCAGTCGTCGGGCAGGCCGTCGGTCATGGCGGTCACGATAGGCCCGGGCGCTACGACATTGCAGGTGATGTTGCGGGGTGCGAGCTCCCGGGCGACGGCCCGGCTGAGACCCACGAGCCCGGCCTTGGCCGCCGAGTAGTTCGCCTGACCGGCCTGGCCGGTGTGGCCGCTCACCGACGACACGTTCACGATGCGCCCGAAGCGGCCCCGCATCATCTTGGGGGTGGCCCGGCGGATGGTGTGGAACGCCCCGGTGAGGTTGGTCTGGAGCACCGCGCCCCACTGCTCGTCCGACATGCGCATGAGGAGGCCGTCGCGCGTGATCCCCGCGTTGTTCACGAGTAGCTCCACGGGCCCGAGCGAGCGCTCGATCTCGGAGAACGCGTGGTCGACGGAGTCTGTGTCGACGATGTCGGCCTGGATCGCGTACGCCTCGGTGCCGCCCGCCTCGATCGCAGCCTGGGCATCCTTGGCGGCGTCGTGGTCCGAGGAGTAGCAGAACGCGACGCGGTGCCCGGCGGCGCCGAGCGCGAGGGCGATCGCCCGCCCGATGCCGCGTGACCCGCCCGTGACGAACGCGACGCGTCCAGCCGTCACGCGTGACCCCATCGCAGGAGCGCGCTGGCCCAGGTGAGACCGGCGCCGAACCCCGACAGCAGCACGAGATCGCCGTCGGCGAGGCGGCCGTCGTCGGCGGCTTCCGCCAGCACGAGCGGGATGGAGGCGGCGCTGGTGTTGCCGTAATGGTCGATGTTCACGAGGGTGCGCTCCATCGGGATCCCCAGACGGCCGGCGGCCGACTCGATGATACGGACGTTGGCCTGGTGGGGCGCGAACCACTTCACGTCGTCGACGGTGACGCCGGCGCGCTGCAACGCGGCGCGGGCCGACCCGACCACGATCCGTACAGCGCGCCGGAACACCTCCGGGCCGGCCATCTTGAGGTAGTGCTCGCCGTTGGCGACGGTTTCCGCCGACGCGGGCCGTCGACTCCCACCGGCGGGGACCTCGAGCAGCCCGGTGGCGGAGCCGTCACAGCCGAGGTCCCAGGCGAGGAGCCCGGGGCCGCGGTCGGGCGACGCGCTGAGCACCATCGCCGCGGCTCCGTCTCCGAAGATCACGCACGTGCCGCGGTCGTCGGGATCGGTCACCCGGGAGAGCGTCTCCGCGCCGATGACGAGCACGTGATCGAGGTTGCCGGCGGTCAGCATCGACGCGCCGACGACGAGCTCGTACACGAATCCGGCGCACCCGGCGTTCAGGTCGAACGAGCCGCAGTCCAGGCCGAGGCCGTCGCTGACGAAGGCGCCGGTGTGGGGGATGGGCTGCTCGGTGGTGGCCGTCGCGACGATGAGGAGGTCGATGGCGTCGGGGGTCAGACCCGCGTGCTTGATCGCGGCGGCGCCGGCTTCCGTCGCCAGGCTCGCGGTGGTCTCCCCGTCCGCGGCGATGCGCCGCTCACGGATGCCCGTCCGCTCGACGATCCACTCGTCGCTGGTGTCGACCCGCTGCTCGAGCTCCGCGTTGGTGAGTCGCTGTTCGGGGAGCGCAGTGCCCCACCCGGCGATTGCCGCCCGCATGCTCAGGCGACTCGCAGCCAGGCGACGGGCTGGCCTTCCCGCAGGCGCTCGCCCCGGAGGACCAGCATGCCGACGAGCTGGCCGCGGAACGGACTGCAGACGGGGGTGGAGGTGCCGGGGCCGTCGAGGTGTCCGACGGTCTGGCCTTCGTGGACGTGGTCGCCCGCGTCGACGCCGTCGAGCGGACGGAACACGCCCACCGAAGGGGCGATGATCATGCGCTCGGGCACGAGGAGCCCCTCGCCGTGGCTCAAGAGGGCTTCCATGGTCTAGGCGACCTCCAGGGTCAGGTCTTCGGGGGTGGCGACGTTGCGGACGGTGACCGACGGTGCGCCCCGCTTGGCCAGCGCGGCGAGCATCGAGCCGTGGCCGACCTCGAGGAAGGTCGTCGCACCGAGGCCGACGAGCGTGTCCATCGTCGAGCGCCAGCGCACGGGCACCGACACGTGCGTGGGAAGGCGGTCGCGCCAGCCGTCGGCGTCGGTGTAGGCGACCGCGTCGTGGTTGGAGACCACCGGCGCGGTGGGGAGGCGGAGATCGAGCGATACGACCTCGTCGCGCAGCCCCGCGGTCGCGTCGTGCATGAGCGGGGTGTGGAAGGCGCCACCGACGTTGAGGGCGGTGACGCGCCGGACGCCGATCTCCTGGGCTCGGGCCGACGCCGCCGCGAGCCCGGCGGGCGTGCCCGCGATGACCACCTGCCCGGGCGCGTTGTCGTTGGCGATCCAGCACGCGTCGGGGGCGGCGGTGCAGGCTTCCTCGGCCTGCTCGGGGGTGGCGCCGAGGAGCGCCGCCATCTTGCCGGGGTGGGCGTCCGCGGCGGCCTGGGTGAGCTCGGCACGCCGAGCCGCGAACCGCACGCCGAGATCGAGCGGGAGGACTCCGGCGGCGATCAGCGCGGTGACCTGCCCGAGAGAGTGGCCGGCGAAGGCGACCGGCGTCTCCGGCAGTGGCGCGAGCGCTTCCCACACGACGAGCGAGGTGAGCAGGACCGCGAGCTGTGCGTCGCGCGTGCGGGTGAGCGCTGCGGCGGGAGCGTCGGTGATCAGGTGACCGAGCGGTTCGTCGAGGGCCGCCTCGGCCCGCTCGACGATCGCCCAGCTCGGAGCGTCCCGCCAGGGCGCGGCCATGCCCGGAGCCTGGGTTCCTTGCCCGGGGAAGACGACTGCGATACCCACTGTGGTGCGAGCTCCGGCTCGTGAGGTTGGACTCGTGCGGTTCGAGTGATGTGGAAGAGTCCGACCGTCACCGCGGCCCGGTGGTTACATCCGTCGCGAGCGCGTGGGTGACGAGACCCAGTGTCGACGATTACTCGCGGGTAACGTCGGTTACTCGCGAGTAAACCGCGATCGTCTCGATGAAGAGTGCCTGCACGTCACCTGTCGGGCACGTGATCCGACTGCAGGTACCGCCCGATGGCTCAGCTCGATTCCGCCGCGCTCGTGTCGCTGTTGCCGCACCGGCCGCCCTTCCGCTTCGTCGACGTGGTCGACGCGATCGCCTTCGCGGAGCACATCGAGGCGAGATGGCAGATCACCGGCGACGAGGCCTTCCTGCAGGGTCACTTCCCCGGAAATCCGATCGTGCCCGGCGTGCTCCAACTGGAGGCGCTCGCGCAGGCGGGTGCGCTCACGCTGCTCGGCGACGAGCGGTACGCGGGGAAGCTGGCGCTGTTCGCGGGGGTCGAGAAGGTGCGCTTCCGCCGCGTGGTGCGTCCCGGGGACGAGTTGTCGCTGGTGGTCGACGTCGAACGGTTGAGCGCCCGCGGCGGCTGGGCGCAGGCGCGTGCGTCGGTCGAGGGCGACACGACGTGTGAGGCGCGGATGTTCTTCGCGGTGACCTGACGCGGTTCGTCGCGCCTACCCGTCGGGCACGTCGGGCGCGTCGGGCGCGTCGGGCGGGTAGGGCTCGTCGGGCCCGGGAAGGTCGCTGAGCTCGCTGTAGTCACCGCCGAAGTCGTCGGCGTCGTCGACCGGGACGCTGCTCACCCGGGGGACCTCACCCGTCGGCTCGTCGGGATTGCGGTGGAGCAGGAGCGTGGCCTCGACGGTCTTGTCGAGCGGCGGCTCCTCCCGGACCTGGCGCCACGGCGCCACGATGATCAGCACGAGCACGACCACCGACAGCACGCCCACGATGATCAGGATCGCGGTGGTGAGGACGAGAGCCACAGGCGGGTGCATCCCGAGCATTATCGCCCACGCGCGAAGCTTCTCCGGTAATCCTCGCCCGGGACGGCCCGCCGGACCCGTGACGAGGCCGTTCCTCACGGAGGTGGACCACGAAGCGTCGGTTGCTGATCCGCCGGATCCTCTCGATCGTGGCGCTCACGGCCGTGGTCACCGGGCTCGCCGCCGTCGGGCTCTCGGCCGACGTCTTCGCCGGCTTCCAGCGGCGGGCCACCGACGCCCTGTTCCCGGCCGCGCCCAGCGACAGCCACGTGGTCGTCGTCGGGTTCGACCGCAAGACCATCGACGCGCTCGGCAACCCGTTGCCGCGCGAGCAGGTCGCCGAGCTGGTCACCCAGTTGAAGGCCGACGGTGCCCGAGTCATCGCCTTCGACGTCATCTACGCCACCGAGAAGGAGGGTGACGCCGCGCTCCGGAGCACGATCGGTGACGCGGGCAACGTGGTGCTCGGGACGGAGGCGACCCTGAAGCCGGCCCCGGGCGGCGGACCGCCCCTCGTCACCTCCGCGTCGGGGGTGTCGAGCGATCTGGGGACGACCGGGTACACGGTCGGCCACGTCCAGGTGAACGCCGACCCGGGTGACGCGATCAACCGGAGCGTGCCGCTGGTCGTCGAGATGCCCGACGGGCAGTTTCTCCCCTCGCTCTCCCTCGCGGCCGTGATGCGCTACCGCGGCGTGCAGGGACCGGTGATCGTGCGCCCGGGCGGTGTGCAGATCGGCGACCGGTTCGTGCCGACGCTCGGCGCCAAGTCGATGCTGCTGAACTTCTCGGAGCGCCTCTCCGATCCCGCACGCGTCGTGTCGGCGGCGGACGTGATCGCGGGCACCGTGGCGAAGAGCAAGATCGACGGCAAGATCGTGCTGGTCGGAGCGATCGACCCCACCCTCGGCGACCAGCGGCTGGCACCGGTCAACAAGTCGATCGGTGTCCCCGGGGTGCTGCTCCACGCCAACGCGGTGAACACGATGCTCACCGGCACCTACCTCGACCCGGTGAGCGACGGCGTGACGCTCCTGTGGGTCGCCGGGCTGACGGCCCTGATCGGGATCGCGGTCCTCCTGTTGCCCCTGTGGATGTCGGTGCTCTTCACGCTGCTCCTCGGCGCCGGGTACGCCGTGCTCGCGTTCGCCCGTTTCAACAACGGGCACGTCATGAACTTCGTGTACCCGTCGGTGGCGGTGATCGTCGCGTTCGTCGGCGCACTGGGGTTGCGATACTTCGGTGAGACGCGCCAACGGCGGCGGGTGACCACCCTGTTCTCGCAGTATGTGCCCGAAGCGGTCGCGCAGCGGCTGGTCGACGAGGACCGCGCGTCGCTGGCCGTGGAGGGCGAACGGCTCGAGATGACGGTGCTCTTCTGCGACCTCCGGGGCTTCACCGCGATGTCGGAGAACCTCGAGCCGGCGATCGTGCGGGTGATGCTGAACCACTACTACGACCGGGTGACCGACGTCGTCCTCGCCATGGAGGGCACCCTCATGAAGTACGTGGGTGACGAGGTCTTCGCCGTGTGGGGCGCCCCGCTGCCGAGCACCGACCACCCCCAGCGGGCGCTCGAGTGCGCGATCGCGATCCAGGCCCTCACACCCGACCTCAACCGGGAGCTGCTCGAACGGGGAGCTCCCGAGGTGTCGTTCGGCATCGGGCTCAACACCGGCGATGCGGTGGCTGCGCACTTCGGGGGTGGGCGCCGCAGGCAGTACGACGTGGTGGGCGACACGGTCAACGTGGGTGCGCGTCTCTGTTCGAGCGCGGGCCGCGGCGAGATCATCCTCTCCGACCAGGTGCTGTCGCGGGTGCCCTCGCCGCCGCCGGTGGAGCCGCTCGGGCCGATCGAGCTCAAGGGCGTGAGCCGCGAGCTGAAGCTGTGGCGGGTGGTGCGTGCCGATTCGACTAGTGTCGGGACCGAGCTGGCGTCGAGGGGCGAGCCAGTACTCGAAGGGGACGGCCGATGAGGCGAGGTGAGGGCGCGCGCGCCAGGAACCGCATCCGGGACCTTCCGGTGTTCCTCGTCGCCTGCGCGCTGGCCGCGGCGGGCGCCATCGCGGTCGGCGGCCCCGCCGCAGCGAAGGCCTCGTCCAGTGGCGCGTCGCTGGCGAGCGTGAAGGTCACCACCGACCAGGTGTCGATCAAGGCGAAGGGCGAGTTCGACTTCGTCGTGGCGAAGAACGGCCAGGCGCTGCGCCAGGGCGACACCATCAAGACCGACGCCAGCGGCCGGGCCGAGATCGATTACACCGACGGGTCGCTCACCCGCCTCGGTGCGTCGACCGTCTTCACCATCTCCAAGCTCACGAACAAGCGTGGTGGCCGCCAGACGCAGGGCACGTTGTCGGTGGGCGAGACCTGGAACCGCGCCGCGAAGGTCTCCGAGACCGGGTCGTTCGAGGTCAAGGCCGGCGGCACGACGGCAGCCGTGGAGGGGACCGCGTTCGTGGTGAAGTGCGTCCCCCAGGACGACGGGCAGCAACAGGTCTCCTGCACCGTCACCGCGGTCGTCGACAACATCCAGGTCAGCAGCGACGCGTGGGACGTCACTTCGGTGACGAGCGCGCCGTAGCGATCCGCGTGGCGTCGATGGGCTCCCGACGGAGTGCACACAGCGGTCGCTCGGGTGGCCGGGCCCGATCCGCAATGGCTGCCGCCGCCGTGCTGGCGTTCGGCGTGCTGGCCGCGAGCTGCGACGGCGGATCGTCGAGCTCCGCGAAGCCCACGTCGACGACGAAGGCCGCCGAAGTCGCGGCGCAGGCGGCGACACCGACCGGCGCCGAGGCGGGGGTCGCGCAGTACCTGAGCAGCCAGGGGATCCAGTACGCGGGCGACTGCGCCATCGCGCAGCTGCCGCACGACAAGGGCGCGTGGTGCGCCACACTGCGCGAGGGCGCCGACAGCAACGACCAGAAGGTCTACGGCATCGGGCCGGTGGGGGAGAAGCCCACCAAGGTGATCACGGTCACCCGTCACGGCTCGGCCCAGCTCACACCGGGCTTGCAGGTGGGCGTGGCCGACGGCGACGTCGGTGCACCCGAGCAGCTCACGCCCGAGGAGCTCAACGGCAACTTCTTCATCACCGGCAACCTCATCCTCGACCAGCAGGCGGGCATCGGGAACGGCCTCGCGGATCTCCCCGGCGGTGAGCAGAGCACCGGCGGCCAGAACGGCACCGGTGGAACGGGCGGCGGGACCGGCGCCCTCCCCGTGGTGACCTCGCAGCCGGGAGCCGACGCAGGGCAGTATCCGCCCGCCGCCAACTTCGTGGTCGACGAGCCGAACGTCGAGGTGGGCGGCGAGGTCGTCTTCCACGGGTCGGGGTGCGCGACCGCCGAGCCGCTCCAGGTGCTGTTCTCCGGCGCCCCGATCGGCACCATCGCGGCGAGCGTCCAGGGCTCCTTCGCCGGGTCGATCTCGATCCCGCCCGGCACTGCGCCGGGCGCCCACACCGTGACCGTGCGCGGCTCGACGTGTGTGTTCAACACGACCATCACCGTGCGCGGTGTGGCCCTCGCCTTCACCGGCTCGTCGAGCCATACCGGCACCTACGTCCTCGGGGCCTTCGCGGCGATCATGCTCGGCGCGGTGCTCGTCGTCGGCAGCCGCCGCCGCCGTCGGGGTGTCGGCGATCGACCTTCCCCGCCGCCCGCGGCGGTGTGACGGGAATTCACGGGTCCCCGCCGATGAGCTTCGGCGCCGATCTCGACGAACGCATCGCGTTGCTCGCGCGACATCTGGTTGTTCAGCACGTGCGACGACGACGAGCTCGGTCGCATCGCCGGGCTGGCCCACCCGAGGGAAGCGGCGACCGGCGACCGCCTCACACGGCAGGGTGAAGACGGTCTGGAGTTCTTCGTCGTCGTGGCCGGGGACGCGTCGGCGACGGTCGACGGCGACGAGATCGGCACCATCGGTCCCGGTGGGTTCTTCGGCGAGATGGCGTTGATCGACGGTGGGGAGCGCGTCGCGACGGTGACCGCGACGACGCCGATGCAGCTCCTCGTGCTCGGGCGTCACGACTTCAACGAGATGCTCGAGATCGCGATGCCCCGGATCGCGCCCAAGCTGCTCGCGGTGGTGGGAGCGCGTCTGCGCGCCGTCGAGGACCACGCGGGTATCGACTCGACCCTCGGTCTCTGAGCACCGGCGCCCACGGATCGGGCGACGTGCGCCAGGGCGACCCGCTCGGCAGCCTGTGCACAGGGGGGTGCGCGCACCCGCCGGAGTCGCCCCGGCGCATCCTGTTCCCCCCCCGAGGCCGGGCAGGAGTGACCGGTAGTCGCGCGATCGTAGACCCCTTCGCGCGTGCGTGCTCGGGAGGTCGGGTCCAACTGAGGGTCGGCGCCTCTGACCCTTTCGTCGGGTCCTCGCATGCGGCGTCTCGTAGCCTCGCCCATTCCTGACACGAGGGGATCTGGCCATGAACGTACGGTTCCGCGGTGGGGTGGGCGCGGCGTTGCTGGCGGCACTGGTCGCGCTCTCGGGCGCTTCGATGTCGACCGCGTCCGCGGCGAGCGGGTCGAAGCCCACACTCGACGCGGCGACCCGCAAGCAGCTCGGGGCGGCGCTCGACGACGTGTTCACGAAAGTGAACGCCCCCGGTGTCATCGTCGGCGTGCGCGTCGGCGACCAGACGTGGAAAGCCACCCGCGGCGTGAGTGACACCGCCACGAAGGCCCCCGTCGCACCGAAGGGGTATACCCGCATCGGATCGGTCACCAAGACCTTCACCGGCACGCTGATCACGCAGCTCGTCGACGAGGGCAAGCTCAGCCTCGACGACACCGTCGACCGCTGGTTCCCCGACGTGCCCGAAGCGAGCCAGATCACGATCCGGATGCTCGGCGACATGGCGAGCGGCATCAACAGCTACACCGCCGACGACGCGACGACGTCGAAGTACTTCGCCGACCCCGAGGGCGCATGGACTCCCGAGGAGCTGATCGACGCGGGGGTGGCCTCGCCGCGCAAGTTCCCGCCCGGTGATGGCTTCTTCTACTCGAACACCAACTTCGTGATGCTCGGGATGATCATCGAGCAGGTCACCAACCAGCCCTACGTGCAGGCGTTGCAGCAGCGGATCCTCGATCCGCTCAAGCTGCACGCGACCAGCTTCCCCGACGCCGCGACGCTGCCGTCGCCCTCGTGGCACGGCTACACCGACCAGATCACCACCGCCGACGGCCAGCCCGTCGACGCCACCACCTGGAGCCCCACGTTCGCGGCGATGGCCGGACAGATGCAGTCGAACCTCGCCGACGTGATGACCTGGGCGAAGGCGGTCGGCACCGGCGCCACGCTCACCAAGAAGGGTCAGGCGGAGCGCATGCAGGGCAACCCGAAGTCGAAGTCGGGCGTACGGGAGTACACGTTCGCGATCGGCAAGGACAACGGCTGGCTCGCCCACGACGGTGACATCCCCGGCTTCAACGCGCAGCTCGCGTACCTGCCGGCGCACGACGTGACCATCGTGGTGCTCGCCAACTCCGACATCGCGACCGCAGCGGTCACCCCGGCACCGGCGATCTTCACCGCGTTGGCGACGGTGATCACGCCCGACAACGTGCCGTGAGCTGAAGGCGCGCGGCCCGCCGGCACCGCGCCATCCCGCGTGCCTCCGCGACGCTCCCGCCCCAAACGCCGTGCCCGGAGTGGGATTCGAACCCACATGCCCCGAAGGGCAGCCGGTTTTGAGCCGACCGCGTCAGCCAGTTGCGCCATCCGGGCTGGAAGGCAAGACCCTACTTCGCGGGGAGGTTCGGGAGGTTGTCGTTGCACAACGCCACGAGCGTCGCGAACGGATCGACCGGCGGGCTCGCGCCGGGGGTGCCGGGGTGGACCTCGAAGTGGAGGTGTGGCCCGGTCGCGTTGCCGGTCATCCCCACGTACCCGATCACGTCGCCCGCCTTCACCAGGCCCCCGTCGCCCTCGTACCGGGAGAAGTGCGCGTAGTAGTACGACACGTGGTCGACCCCGGTGAGCCAGGCGCCGTTGCCGCCGTCGCCGCCGACGTCGTGGCGGAGGAGCCCGGTGACCACCGCAACCACCGGGGTGCCGGTGAGCGCGCCCATGTCGATCCCCGGATGCGGACCGCCGGGCCGCAGCTCGCCGAAGTCGTCGGTGAACACGACGACACCCTTGACCGGGCACTCGGTGGCGCCGGTCGAGACGTCGAGGCCCTGCTTGGTCACGCCGTCGACCAGCAGCGCATGCACCTTGTCGTACGCGTCGGTCGCCACCGCGAGCTTCTTCTGCAGCAGGTCGTTGAGCGGCGCCAAGCTGGCGATCGTCTGCTGAAGCTCGGCCCGCTGGCTCTTCAGCTCGGCCTCGCGCGCCGCGAGCTTGGCGGCGGTGTCGCGCAGCTCGGCGGCCATGTCGAGGTCATGGGTGCCGATCGTGTCGGTGAGGTGGGCGGCCCGGAGCGCGTCCTCGGCGTTCGTCGCGTCCATCGCCGACTCGAAGGCGGCGACGTTGCCGTGACGCATGTAGAGCTGCGCGGCCCGTGCCTTCACCTCGGTCTTGAGCTCCGTGGCGCGGGCCCGGAGCTGCGGGATCTGGGCCTCGGCGTCGGCGATCTGCGCCTCGAGCTTGGCCTGTTCGGTCTCCGCGGCCGAGATCTTGGCCGAGAGCGCCGTGGCCTCGGTGCGAGCGACGTCGAGGCGCTGCTGGGCGAGCGTCAAGGGGTCTCGTCCCGGCTCGTCGGCCGCGTGGGCGGCCGGCGGGAGGAACGTCAGGATGCCGAGAGCGGTCAGGACGACCGCGATGCGCCGAATCACGTCTTGTCGATTTCGACCGGAACCCGGAGCTGCTTGAGCGCGGCCCGCTCTACACTGACCCGACTATGTCGCAGTCGATCCTCCAGCGGCGTCTGGTCGACGTCAGCGAGCGGCTCAAGCGGATACGGGCCGAGCTCGCGGTCACCGAGGAGCAGGTCGTGTTCCTCGAGGAACAGGCAGAAGACGTGCGGCTGCGCGCCCTGGTGGCGGAGACCCCCTTGGCCGACGTCGAGGCCCGCGATGCCCGCCGTCACGCCGACGCCCAGGCCGACCACCGCGACTCGCTGCGTGCCACCGTACGCGAGCTCGAGACCGAGCAGGACTCTCTCCTCGACCGCATCTCTGCCGAATTGTCGGCGCGTTGAACCCAGGGAGCCTCCGTGTCCGCTGAGCCCACCCGTCCGATCCGTGTCGTGATCGCCGAGGACGAGGCCATCATCCGTCTCGACCTCAAGGAGCTCCTCCAGGAGGAGGGCTACGACGTGGTCGGCGAGACCGGACGCGGCGACGAGGCCATCGAGCTGGTGCGGGACTTGCGGCCCGATCTCGTGATCCTCGACATCAAGATGCCGGGGCTCGACGGCCTGTCCGCGGCCCGCCACGTCGCCGGCGAGCGGCTCGCCGCCGTGCTGATGGTCACCGCGTTCTCCCAGCGCGAGCTGGTGGAGCAGGCCCGTGACGCGGGCGCCCTCGCCTACCTCGTCAAGCCGTTCCAGAAGAGCGACCTCATCCCCGCCATCGAGGTGGCGCTGGGCCGCTTCGCGGAGCTCACCGCGCTGGAACGCGACGTGGAAGACCTCCAGTCCCGGCTCGAGGCCCGCAAGACGATCGACCGGGCCAAGGGCCGGCTGATGGACGACCACTCGCTGGCCGAGCAGGACGCGTGGCGGTTCCTCCAACAGCAGGCGATGGCGAACCGGGTGAAGATCGACGAGATCGCGCGTCGGGTCGTCGACGGCGAGCTCCAGCCGTAGGGGACGAAACCCGACCCTCGGCGTACGATCGGCCCGTGTCCACCCTCCTGCTGATCGACGGCCTGTCGCTCGCGTTCCGGGCCTTCTACGCGCTCCCGTCCGATCTCGCCACGCCGGCGGGCACGATCACCAACGCGGTCTACGGCTTCACGTCGATGTTGGTGAAGGTGCTGGGCGACGAGCACCCCGAGGGCATCGCGGTCGTGTTCGACGCTCCCGGCCCCACGTTCCGCGACGATCTCGACGCCGACTACAAGGGCACGCGCAAGGAGACGCCCGACATCTTCGTACCGCAGCTCCCGCTGATCCACGAGGTCGTCGACGCGCTCCGCATCCCCACGTTGGAGATCCCGGGCGTGGAGGCCGACGACGTGATCGCGACGCTCGCGACCCGTGCCGCCGCGGACGGGATCGACGTGATCATCGTCACCGGCGACCGGGACAGCTACCAGCTCGTGTCCGATCCGCATGTGAAGGTGCTCTACAACCGGCGTGGCGTGTCCGACTACGTGCTGTACGACGAGGCCGGGATCTTCGAGCGCACGGGCGTCACGCCCGCGCAGTACCCGGACTACGCCGCGCTGCGGGGTGACCCGAGCGACAACCTCCCCGGCGTCCCCGGGATCGGCGAGAAGACGGCGGCCAAGCTGATCGCCAACTACGGCGACCTCGAGGGGATCTTCGAGCACCTCGACGACCTGCCGCCCAAGCAGCGCCAGAACCTCGGCGACTCCCGGGAGCGCGTGCTTCCTCAACCGTCAGATGTCGCGCCTGCGCCTCGACTGTGAGGTCGACGCCGCGCCCGGCGAGCTGCGGATGGGTGGGTGGGACCACGACGAGGTGCGGGTCCTCTTCGAGCAGCTCGCGTTCCGGACGCTGTGGCCGCGCCTGCTGGAGGCAGTGGGGGACTCGGCCGCCGCGTCGGAGACCGAGAGCGCCGACCCTCGAGGTCGAGGTCACGGTCCCGCGCGACGGCGCGGCGGTGTTGGCCGCATTCGCCTCGGTCACCGAGCGAGCCGAGCCGTACGCGATGGAAGCGCGGTGGGAGGGTGCGCCCGTCGTCAGCGCGCTCCGCGCGCTCGCGATCGCCGACGCCGACGGCAACGTCACCTATGTCGCTGGGCAGCTGCTGGCCGAGCCGGCCGTGCGCGGCGCGCTCGATGCCCTCGTCGGTGTCGACGGTCCTCCGCTGGTGGCGCACCGGGCGAAGGAGCTGATGCACGGGCTGCACGTCGACGTGCGGGCGCTGCACCACGACACCGCGGTCATGGCCTACCTGCTCGATCCCGGCTCCGGGAAGTTCCTCCTCGACGATCTCGCCCTCCGGTTCCTGTCCCTCGAGGTGCAGTCGCCCGACGCCGAGCCCGGCACGCTCGACCTCGACGGCGACATCGAGATCGACCAGACCGGCCGGCGCGCCGTCGCCGTGCTGCAGCTGTCCACCGAGCTGGAGCAGGCCCTCGCGGCGCGGGAGCTCACGGAGCTGTACGAGAAGTTCGAGCGGCCGCTGGTGAGAGTGCTCGCACGGATGGAAGCGGCGGGAATCCGCGTCGACCGTGAGTTCCTCGAGACCCTGAGCGCCGACCTGGCACAGCAGTGCGAGGCGCTCGTGCAGCGGATCCACGCGCACGCGGGCGAGGAGTTCAACGTGAACTCCACGCCGCAGTTGCGCACGATCCTGTTCGAGAAGCTCGGGCTGGTCCCGGTGAAGAAGACGAAGACGGGACCGTCGACCGACGCCGACTCGCTCCAGAAGATGGCCGCCGACCATCCCATCGTCGAAGAGCTGCTGCGCTACCGCGAGGTCGAGAAGCTCCGCAGCACCTACGCGGACGCGCTGCCGCCGCTCATCCAGGCGGACGGTCGGATCCACGCCACGTTCAAGCAGACCGACACCACGACCGGGCGGATCTCGAGCGAGGCGCCGAACCTCCAGAACGTCCCGGTGCGCACGGCCGACGGTCGTGAGATGCGCCGCGCGTTCATCGCCGAGGACGGCTGGGGCCTGCTCACCGCCGACTACTCGCAGATCGAGCTCCGCGTGCTCGCCCACCTGGCCGATGATCCCGGACTGATCGACGCGTTCGAGCGCGGCGCCGACGTGCACACCACGACGGCGTCGAAGGTGTTCCACGTCGACGAGTCGGAGGTCGACGCCGCCCAGCGCCGCTTCGCGAAGGTCGTGAACTACGGCCTGGCCTACGGCATGGAGGCCTACGGCCTCGGTCAGCGTCTCGGCATCCCGACCCACGAGGCGGCCGAGATCCTCGACGCCTACTTCGATGGCTTCCCCAACGTCAAGGCGTTCATGGAGGGCACCATCCAGGAAGCCAAGGAGCGTGGCTACACCACGACCATCTTCGGCCGCCGCCGCCAGATCAGCGAGCTGGCGTCGGACAACTTCCGCATCCGCCAGATGGGCGAGCGGATGGCGCAGAACGCGCCGGTGCAGGGCTCGGCCGCCGACATCTTCAAGCTGGCGATGATCGATCTCGACCGCGCCCTCGACGCGGCGGAGTCTGCGGCCCGCATGCTGCTCACCGTGCACGACGAGCTCGTGCTCGAAGTGCCCAACGACGAACACGAGCCGACCGAGATGCTCGTGCGCGAGGTCATGGAGCACGTCACCGAGTTGCGCGTGCCGCTCACCGTCGACACCGGCTTCGGTCCCAACTGGGCCGCCGCGAAGTAGCGGGAGCGGTGTTGCCGGCGGCGCAGCCCGGTGTCAGCGCAGGGTGCCGAGCGTGTCGGCATCGGCGACGATCCGGTCGACGCGGTCCTGGAGCCAGTCGAGCGTCTCACGGTGGGTGTTGACGTAGAGCACGTCCTGGCGGATGGCGCGCACGACGAGGCGTCCGACCGCGATCGGCTCGACCGCGCTCGCCACCCGGGTCTCGAGGAACTCCTGCATCACCGGATCGGCCAGCTCGCCGCGCTGGTACCGGGCGAGGGCGTCGACGATCGGCGCCGTGCGCACCCCTCCGGGGGTGAGGACGGTCGTTCCCACGGGCGATCCGATCGCGGCCAGCTCTTCCCGCAGCATCTCGGTGATGGCGACCGACGCGTGCTTGGCGGGCGGGTACGGCCCCAGGTTGGGTGCGGCGACGAGGCCCTGGCGGGACGACGTGTTCACGACGTGGCCCTCTCCCTGCTCCAGCATGCGCGGCAGGAACGCGTTGAGACCGTGGAGGATCGCGAAGCAGTCGACGCCGAACACCGTGTCCCACACGGTGAGATCGATCGGTTCGCACAACGGGCTACGCGCGCCGATGCCGGCGTTGTTGCACAGAACGTGCGCGGTGCCGTAACGCTCGTAGGTGACGTCGCGGAGCCGGTCGACGGCGCCGGGATCCGACACGTCGGTCGGGAGGCCGATGGCCTCGATCCCGCGTTCGGCGAAGCCGGCGACGGCGCGGTCGAGCGCCGGCTCGTCGACGTCGGCGAGGACGACGCGCATGCCCTCCTCTGCGAAGGCTTCCGCGAGCCCCAGCCCGAGCCCGTTGGCGCCGCCGGTGACCACTGCGACCTTGTCGGAGAACGAGTTCATGGCGCGGACGATAGGGTCTCGGCGCTTGAGTGACCACGACGCTGCCGCGCCGGGACCGAGCGACGATCGCTGGTTCGACGAGGTCGCCCGCTTCCTCGGCACCGCCTACCTCCGCAACGCGTTCACCATGGGCACGGAACAAGAGGTCGACTTCCTCGTCGCCGCGCTCGGGGCTGTCGGCGGGCATGCGGGTGCTCGACGTCGGGTGCGGGCCCGGGCGCCACGCGCTCGCGCTCGCCCGGCGGGGATACGACGTGGTCGGCGTCGACCGGAGTCCCGAGTTCGTCGACCTGGCGCGCGCGCGGCCGCCGCCGCCGAAGGCCTCGCGGCCCGGTTCGAGGAGCTCGACGTGCGCGACCTCGAGCACGCAGGCGAGTTCGACGCCACCATCTGCCTCTGCCAGGGCGGCTTCGGACTGCTCGGCGGGCGCGAGGAAGCCGCCGTCTTCGGTCGCATCGCCCGGACGCTGCGTCCCGCCGGGCGCCTGGCGCTCAGCGCCTTCTCTTCCGCCTTCGCCGTGCGCAACCTGGAACCGGGGGAGGGGTACGACCCCGCGACGGGCGTCCTCCACGAACGGGCGACGGTGCGTGGTCCCGACGGCGTGGAGGCCGACTTCGACCTCTGGACCACCTGCTTCACCGGCCGGGAGCTCGAGCTCCTGGCGACCGGGGCCGGGCTCACCGTCGACGCGCTGCACGGGGTGAGCCCCGGCGCGTACCCGGGCCCACCCGCCGACGCTCGATCACCACGAGCTCTTGCTGCTCGCGCACCGGCCCTAGACGACCGTCACTCGACTTTCGGGAACCGCGGCTCGGCCTGTACCCTGTTGCACGGCCTCGACCCCGAGGCCACCCACTCGCGCCCGCCGGGAAGCCCAGCGCCGCGAGCGGTCCATCGCAGAGGAGTCGAGTTGCCGGATCAGGACGCGACGGAGGCGGCAGCGACCGCCACCGTCCCCGAGGAGAACGGGGCTGCCGCGCCGGCGGCCCCGGAAGCCGAAGTCACCACCCCCGCCCCCGATGTCACCGCTCCGGAGGCCACGGCTCCGGAAGCTGGCGCCCCGGCAGCGAGCGAACCCGAGGCCGAGGAGCCGGCGGTCGCCGACGACGCGGAGGAAGAGGGTCAGAACGAGTTCGTCGTGTTCGACGATCTCGGCGGCCAGTCGTTCGCGGACGCGGTCGACGCCACCATCGTCGAGTTCGACGACGGCGACATCGTCACCGGCCGGGTGGTGAAGATCGACAGCGACGAGGTGCTGCTCGACATCGGCTTCAAGTCCGAAGGTGTCATCCCCTCGAGGGAGCTCTCGATCCGCAACGACGTCGACCCCCACGAGATCGTCTCGCTCGACGACGAGCTCGAGGCCCTCGTCCTCCAGAAGGAGGACAAGGACGGCCGTCTCATCCTGTCCAAGAAGCGCGCGCAGTACGAGCGCGCCTGGGGCACGATCGAGGAGATCAAGGAGAAGGACGGGATCGTCAAGGGCCCGGTCATCGAGGTGGTCAAGGGTGGCTTGATCCTCGACATCGGTCTGCGGGGCTTCCTGCCCGCGTCGCTCGTCGACCTCCGCCGGGTACACGACCTCCAGCCCTACGTGGGCAAGGAGATCGAATGCAAGATCATCGAGCTCGACAAGAACCGCAACAACGTCGTGCTGTCGCGGCGCGCGTACCTCGAGGAGACCCAGCGCGAGCAGCGTGACGAGTTCCTCGCCAACCTCAAGCCCGGTGAGGTCCGCAGCGGTGTGGTGTCGTCGGTGGTCAATTTCGGCGCGTTCGTCGATCTCGGAGGGATGGACGGCCTCGTCCACGTGTCCGAGCTGTCGTGGAAGCACGTCGACCACCCGAGCTCGGTGGTCACCGTCGGCGACGAGGTCACGGTCCAGGTGCTCGACGTCGACCTCTCGCGTGAACGGATCTCGTTGTCGCTCAAGGCGACGCAGCAGGACCCGTGGCAGGAGTTCGCGACCGGTCACCAGGTGGGCGAGCTGGTCTACGGCCGGGTCACCAAGCTGGTGCCGTTCGGGGCGTTCGTGCAGGTCGGCGAAGGCATCGAGGGTCTCGTCCACATCTCGGAGATGGCCGTCCACCACGTGGAGGCGCCCGAGCAGGTGGTCACCCCGGGCGAAGAGCTCTGGGTGAAGATCATCGACATCGACCTCGACCGACGCCGGATCTCGCTCTCGATCAAGCAGGCGGCCGAGGGCGGGGTCGTCGCCGCCGAGTACCAGGAGCACTACGGCGAGCACGCGTACGACGAGCAGGGCAACTACATCGGCCCGGCGTTCGAGGAAGAGCCCGAGGCCGGCGCGGTCGAAGGTGAAGCGGCCGTCGAAGCCGACGCCGGAGCGATCGCGGAGGCTCCCGAGGCCGCGGTCGCGGAGCCCGATGTGGCCGAGGCGCCCCCCGCCGCCGACGAAGCGGCACCCGAAGACTGACCCGACCAGAGCAATTCCCCGGGTTGGTCGGACATCTGGCTCAAGCCTGAGCGGGCACCGGCCGACCATCCAGAGGACCAAAACGGATCCTGAGGGGAGTCGCGGTGTCGAATCGTCGAACGTTGATGGCCGCCGCGGCCATCGTGCTGGCACTCGTGGCCGGCATCGGTGTGTATCTCTACGCGGCCGGGGCCGACTCGCGGGCGCAGGACAACGCTTCCTTGGTGGACGCGTTGGTTGCCAACAGTGACATCGCCAAGGGCACGACCGGCGCCGAGGTGATCCAGGCCGGCCTCGTGACCAAGGAGAAGGTCGCGAAGGGGTCGGTGCCCGCGTCGATGGTCGCCAACATCGACGACCTGACCGATCGGGTCGCCGCCGGCCCGATCAACGCCAAGCAGTTCATCACCCAGGCTTCGTGGGTCTCCGCCGAGAACGGCGTCGGCGGAGCGTTCTCCCAATCCATCGCGGCCCAGGATCTCGTCGCGGTCACGGTCACGGTCGACGCCGACCACGGCGTCGCCAACCAGATCACGCCCGGCGACCACGTCAACATCGCCACCACGTTCACCGATGCCGACGGCAACGCGCAGACGGCATACCTGATGGACAACGTGAAGGTGCTCGCGGTCGGTTCGTCGACGGTCCAGCAGCCGGCGCCTACCGCCGCCGCGAGCGGCACGACGGCCCCGCAGAACTCCGGGGTGCTCACGTTCGAGGTCAGCCAGGCCGACGCGCTGCGTGTCATCGCGGCCAACAGCGGCGCCAGCAAGCTGTACCTCGTCCTGTTGCCTCCCGCGACGACCTCGTCTTCGAGGAACGGGAGCACCAAGGCCACCGCGAGCGGCAAGTAGCCGACGTGGAGTCCTCTGCCACGGTCACGAACGCGTTCGACGTCGCGAGCTTCGACGTCGCGGTCGTCGAACCCGATCCGGGTCTCCGCACGCGCCTCGCAGTCGAGCTGAACGGCGTCGCGCAGTTCGAGACCATGGAGGATCTGGTCCAGCAGCTGGACGCGACCCGGCCCGTCGTCGCGGTGTTCGGGCCCGGCTTTGCCAGCCCGATCGGCTTCCAACACCTCCATCGGGTCACCAGCTCACACCCCATGCTCGGCGTGGTGTGCGCGGTCCACGAACTGTCGACGGACGTGTTGCAGCAGGCGTTGCGCGCCGGCGCCCGTGACGCGGTCGTGATCGGCGGCGAAGCGAGCCTGCACCAGTCGGTCGACCGGGTGGGAGAGCTCCTCGTGAGCGCGACGGGGCGCGTGCAGGCGCCCGCCGCGTTGACGGGCGAGCCCGGGCGGCTCATCACGGTGTTCTCCACCAAGGGAGGCGTCGGCAAGACGTGCATCGCGATCAACGTCGCGGCTGCGATGGCCAAGCGCTCGCCGGACCCGGTGGTGCTCGTCGACGGGGACCTGCAGTTCGGCGACGTGTCGGTCATGCTCGGGCTCCCGCCCCAGAGCACCGTGCTCGACGCCGCCGCCGCAGTGCAGTACGGCGACATGGAGCTGGTCCAGACGCTCGCGAGCAAGCACGAAGCGACGGGCCTCATGGTGCTCCCGGCGCCGCTGGAGCCGATGCCGACGGACGCGCTGCTGCCGGGCGAGATGGTGAACATCTGCGCCGCGTTGCAGTCGATCGCCGGTCATGTGGTCGTCGACCTCCCGGCCGTCTTCAACGACTACGTGCTCGCGCTCATCGAGGCCTCCGACGAAGTGCTGCTCGTCGGCAGCATGGACATCCCGAGCATCAAGAACCTGAAGATCGGGATGCAGACGCTCGACCTGCAGGCGATCGCGGGGCCGAAGCTCAAGCTGGTCCTGAACCACGCCAACGCGAAGGTGAAGCTCGACGTGAAGGAGATCGAGCGGGTGCTCGGCCTGAGCGCGAACTTCCCGGTGCCCGACGACATCGCCGTTCCGATCTCGGTGAACGCCGGTCGACCCGTCGTCGTCGACGAACCCAAGGCCCCGGTCTCCCGGGCGCTCGACCGCATCGCCGAGTCGCTGCTCGGTCCGACGGTGGTCCCGAAGAAGAGCAGACGCGGCAAATGAGCGAGGAGCGTAGGTCATGACCCAGACCCAACCGCCCGCCGCCCGGTGGCAGGAGCAACGCGCTGCGCAGGGCGTGAACCAGCGCGAGCACCAGCTCGAAGAGATGCGTCAGAAGATGCACCAGTTCGTGATCCACGAGTTGGGTCCGTTGCTCACCGACCAGCGTGTCTCGGAAGTCGAGTTGCGCCGCCAGGTCGACGAGCAGCTCCTGCGCGCGCTCTCCCAGGAACGGCTCGCGCTGACGGTCGCCGAGCGTCAGGCGCTCGTGCAGTCCGTCACCGACGACGTGCTCGGGTACGGGCCCATCGACCAGCTTCTCCGCGACGACACCATCACAGAAGTCATGGTGAACGGCCCGGAGCACGTCTACGTGGAGCGCAAGGGCAAGCTGCTGCTCACCGACGTGAAGTTCGTCGACGAGACCCACCTCCGGCGGATCATCGACAAGATCGTGAGCCAGGTCGGCCGGCGCGTCGACGAAGCGAACCCCATGGTGGACGCCCGCCTCCCCGACGGATCTCGAGTCAACTGCGTCGTGCACCCGCTGTCGATCGGCGGGCCGTTCATGACGATCCGGAAGTTCTCGAAGGATCCGTACACGGTCGAGGACCTCATCAACTTCGGTTCGTTCACGCCGCAGGTCGCGCACTTCATCAACCAGTGCGTGAAGGGGCGCCTCAACATCGTGGTCAGCGGCGGTACCGGCACCGGGAAGACGACGCTGCTGAACGTGCTCTCGAGCTTCATCCCGACCGACGAGCGCATCGTCACGGTCGAGGACGCCAAGGAGCTCCAGCTCCACCAGACCCACGTGCTGCCGATGGAGGCGCGGCCGCCCAACATCGAGGGCAAGGGCGAGGTCAAGATCCGTGACCTCGTGCGCAACTCCCTTCGCATGCGGCCCGACCGGATCGTCGTCGGTGAGGTCCGTGGCGGTGAGGCACTCGACATGCTCCAGGCCATGAACACCGGCCACGACGGATCGATCACCACCGTCCACTCCAACTCGCCCCGTGACACGCTCTCCCGTATCGAGACCATGACCCTGATGGCGGGCATGGACCTGCCCGTGCGCGTCATCCGGGAGCAGATGGCGTCGGCGCTCGACATGATCATCCAGCTGACCCGCCTCCGCGACGGCACCCGGCGTATCACGCACGTCAGTGAGGTGATGGGCATGGAGGGCGACGTCGTCGTGTTGCAGGACATCTACACCTTCGACTTCGGCGCCGGCATCGACGAAGAGGGCCGCTTCCGCGGCGGTCTCCGGAGCACCGGCATCCGCCCGTCGTTCTCGGAGAAGCTCAACGACTTCGGCATCGCGCTCGAGCCGTCGCTCTTCGCCAACACGCAGCAGGCTGCCAACCCGCTGGGTCCGCGATGAACGCGTCTGGAGCTGGCCGCGACGACGAGCGGCCCGGCCAAGCTGATCTTCGCGCTGTTGGTCGCGGCCGGGGTGCTCGGTCTCGGCCTGGCCGTCGTCCTCATGTCGGGCGACAACCGCGGCAAGATCGAACGTCGACTCGGCGGCCTCGTCGACGAACCCAAGCCCGACACGGAGGAGGAAGAGGTCTTCGTCCCGCGCGGCGACCAGGCGCTCGCCGAGACCGCGGTGTTGCAGCGCATGGTCGGCCTCACCGGCCGACTGGCCGACCGCGCCGGCCTGCTGACCCGTACGGAGGACGCTCTGGAACAGGCCGACCTCCCGTTGCGTCCGCCCGAGGCGCTGTTCTTCTACTTCGCCAGCTTGTGCGTGGTCGGGCTGCTCGGCCTCCTCGTGCTCCCGATCCCGATGGCGCTCGTCCTCGCCGTGCTCGCCGGCGTCGTACCCGTGATGCTGCTGCACCGTCGGCGCAAGGGTCGCCTGCGTGAGTTCCAGGAGCAGCTGCCCGGCACGCTCAACCTCCTCTCGGGGTCCATGCGAGCCGGGTTCTCCTTCGCCCAGGGTCTCGAGTCGGTCGCCAACGAGGCGTCGCAACCCACCCGCCGTGAGCTGCAGCGGGTGTTCACCGAGTCCCGCCTGGGGCGGCCGGTCGAGGATGCGCTCGAAGACTCCGCTCAGCGCATGGCCAGCGTCGACCTGATGTGGGCAGTCATGGCCATCCGGATCCAGCGCGAGGTCGGTGGAAACCTGGCGGAGCTGCTCGACACGGTCGCCGACACGATGACCCAACGCGAGCGGCTGCGCCTCGAGATCAAGGCGCTGACCGCCGAAGGACGCTTCTCCGGTTGGATCCTCGGCATCTTTCCGGTCGCCTTCGCCGGGATCCTCTACCTCGTCCAGCCCGACTACATGGGCGTGCTGTTCGAGGAGTCGATCGGGATCATGGCGATCATCGCCTCCGCGGTCATGACCTTCGTCGGGTTCATCTGGCTCCGCAAGATCCTCCAGATCGAGGTGTGACATGGCGCCGTTGATGATCGCACTCGTGATCGCGGTCGCGGTCGGCGCGCTCGCGTACGTGTTCGCGTCGGCGTCGCTGGAGAAGGCCGACGTGCGCGACTCGCTGCGTCGCCTCGAGGGCTACCAGATCCAGGACGTGCGCGACCAGGAGATGTTGGCGCCGATCAGCGAGCGCGTCGTCGCGCCGCTGCTCGAAGGCCTCACCGGCGTCGCGCAGCACTTCACGCCCCAGGGCTACGGCGAGAAGGTCGCCGAGAAGCTGGTGCACGCCGGGAACCCGCCGAACCTCAACGTCGACAAGATCCTGGTGATGAAGCTCCTCGGCCTGGTGTCGGTGGTCTTCTGGCTCCCGGTCCTCTTGTTCCTGCACTTCACCGGCATGATCCTGTTCGTCGGCGTGATCGTCTTGTGGGGCGTGTCGTTCATGTACCCCGACGTGCTGCTCAACCGGAAGGTCGAAGACCGCGAGAAGCAGATCTCGCGCAAGCTGCCCGACATCCTCGACCTGCTCGTGATCTCGGTGGAGGCCGGGCTCGGCTTCGAGCAGGCCCTCGACCGCACGTGCACCGCGGTTCCGGGCGCCCTGTCCGACGAGTTCCGACGCATGCTGCACGAGATCCGGATCGGGTCGACCCGGGCCGACGCGCTGCGGGCCATGGCCGAGCGCAGCGACGTCCCCGAGCTCCGTGGCTTCATCCTCGCCATGCTCCAGGCCGACACCTTCGGTGTCTCCATCTCGCGCCTCCTGCGCTCGCAGGCCGACGAGATGCGCATCAAGCGCCGGCTGAAGGCTCAGGAGAAGGCGCAGAAGGCGCCGGTCAAGATGCTCTTCCCCCTGGTGTTCTGCATCTTCCCGTCGATCTTCGTGGTCATCCTGGGCCCGGCGATGATCAACATCTCTCGCAGCGCTCTGACATGGCGGTCGACGCCCACCCTCGAACGCGCCGACCGCGGCCGGGCCCGCGCTGGTCGGGCGTGGCGACATCGCGGATTCGCCCGCCCGCGCGCGTGGCACGGGCCTCGGCTGGGTGTTCACGGCGTTCTTCGGGGTGTTCGGTTGGGCCACCGGGATCGCCAAGCTCAGCGACAACTCGTTCTTCTGGCACCTGCGCACCGGCGAGTACATCCTCGACCACGGCATCCCGCACCACGACGTGTTCTCCTACACCGCTCCGGGCACGAAGTGGGTCGCACAGTCGTGGCTGGCCGAGGTCACGTACGCCGCGCTGTACCGCGGCTTCGGTGGGATCGGCATCCGCCTCTTCGTCGGCGCGGTCGGCGCCGCGATCGGGATCCTGACCTACCGCCTGGCGCTGCGTCTCGTGCGTCAGCGCATGGTGGCCTGCGGGCTCACCGTCGCCGCGCTCGCCGGCCTCTACACCGTGTGGTCGGAACGCCCGTTGCTGATCGGCGTGTTGTTCCTCCTCGTGCTGCTCTGGGTGGTCGAGGTACCCGGCAGCATCGTCGGTCGCCATCCCCTGGTGGTCGTCCCCGCGCTCATGTGGTTGTGGGCCAACACCCACGGCACCTACGAGCTCGGGTTCGCCTATCTCGGCCTCCACCTGCTCGGACGATGGCTCGACGGCGCGCCGCCGTGGGCCGGTCGCGAGCGCCGGCTCCTGATCGGCGCCGCCATCGCCGGCGCGGTGGTGTTCGTCAACCCGTACGGCATCGCGCTGGTCACGTTCCCGATCGACCTGCTGTCGCGCGGTGACATCCTCTCCCACATCGCCGAGTGGAAGTCGCCGGACTTCCGCAGGGCTTGGGGCATCGCGCTCGGGCTGTGGATCGTCGTCTTCCTGGTGGCGCTCTCCCGCGGACGTCACCGCGTGACGCGACGCGACCTCGTCGTCACCGTCCCGATGCTCCTCCTCGCGCTCTGGGCCGTCCGCAACGTCGCAGTCGCACCGCTGATCGGGCTGCCCGTGGTCGCCCGGGCCTTCGCCCGCGACGAGGAGCAGCCGTCGGAGCTGAGCCGCACGCTCGTCACCGCCGCGATCAGCGTGTTGGTGCTCGTGGCCGTGGCGATGGGGTTGCAGGCGACGACCGAGAAGGCGTTCGACCTCTCGAGGTATCCGGTGCGCTCGATGCGGTACCTGGAGCGTCACGACCTCATGGGTCGTCACCTCCTCACCACCGACGCCGCCGCCGGTTACGTGATCCTCCAGGACTACCCGCAACAGCGGGTGTTCATCGACGACCGCTACGACATGTACCCGCGCTCGGTGATCTTCGACTACTTCACCCTGAGCGCGGGTCGTCCCGGATGGAGCCGGATCCTCGACGAGCACCAGGTCGACGTGATCGTCTGGGGCAGGGACACCGCCCTTGCCGCGCTGCTCGACCAGTCGGCGGCGTGGCAGCGGGTGCACCGCGACGCCGCCGACACGGTCTGGGTGCGCGCCGGCACCTGAAATCGCGCCGGCGCTCCTCACGCGGTTCAATACGATGGTCGCATGGGCCGGGTCCACGCGGGCATCGACGACTCCCTGCAGGCGTTCCTCGAGCGCCAGCCGATGTTCTTCGTCGCCACCGCCCCGCTCGCTCCTGCCGGCCACGTCAACGTGTCGCCCAAGGGTCTCGCCGGCACGTTCCGGGTGCTCGGGCCGACCCGCGTCGCCTACCTCGACGTGACCGGCAGCGGGATCGAGACGATCGCGCACGTGCGGGAGAACGGCCGGATCTCGCTCATGTTCTGCGCGTTCGAGGGCCCGGCGCGGCATCGTGCGACTCTCCGGTCGCGGTGAGGTGACGGTGCCGGGCGATCCCGGCTACCCGGGCCTCGCGGCGCAGTTCCCTTCGATCGCCGGCGCACGGGCCGTCATCGAGCGCGGAGCTCGACCGCGTGGCCGACTCCTGTGGGTACGGGGTGCCCCGGATGGAGCTGGTGGAGCACCGAGCCCGGCTCGTCGAGTGGGCCGGGGCGAAGGGCGAAGAGGGCCTGGGGGAGTACCGCGCCGATCGAAACCGCGCGAGCATCGACGGCCTCCCCGGCTACTGACGCGCGGGTACGCGCGAAAGGAGGAGGGGCCGCACCGGGGCGCGGCCCCTCCTCCTTCGGATGTCGTCGCTTGCGGCCGGGCTCAGCCGCCCGCGCTGCTGATCGTGCTGCCCTCGGTGTTGAACTTGCTGGTCATCTGACCGCCGAGGAAGGTGACCGCGGCCAGGACGGCGAGAGCGATCAGTGCCACGAGGAGGATGTACTCCACCATGCTGGCACCACGTTCCGTGGTCGTGAGCCTCGCCTGGAGCCATGTTCGAACGACGAACAGGTTCATGGTCTTGCCCCTTCTGTGCCTCGCCCGTCCCAAGACGAACGTCGGAGGGACCGTCCGGGAGCGAATCCCGTGAGCGGTCCCGCCGACGACGCCTGCGTGCGAATGCGAAGGTCGGTCAGCCGGCGCTCGACAGCTGGCTGCCGGCGTCGTTGAACTTGCCGTTCACCTGGTCCTTCAGGAACACGACCGCGGCGATGACCGCGAGGGCGATCAGGGCGACGAGGAGGATGTACTCCACCATGCTGGCCCCGGCCTCGTCCTTGGCGAACTTCGCCTGGAGCCACGTACGAGTGACGAACAGGTTCATGAGGTATTGCCCCTTCCGCTTGCCGGGCCGCACGCCCGGGAGATTTGTGCAGACATGGCCATCGGCGGGACCCCCGCCGGACTTGAGGGCCCGAGCGGGATCCCGCCGATGTGTGTGCCAATGGCCGATCGACTAGCCGGCGCTCGACAGCTGGCTGCCGGCGTCGTTGAACTTGCCGTTCACCTGGTCCTTCAGGAACACGACCGCTGCGATGACCGCGAGGGCGATCAGGGCGACGAGGAGGATGTACTCCACCATGCTGGCCCCGGCCTCGTCCTTGCCGAATTTCGCCTGGAGCCACGTACGCAACACGAACAGGTTCATAGGTTGTCCTTCTCTGTGCTCGCCCCGATTCGGGGACCCGGACTTCTCTCTCTCCGCGGCCTGATGCTTCGGCACTGTCCGTGAAATCCTTGAGCACTCTGCGTGAGAATCGTTCGGCTGTAACATCGGTCACAGTGCTGCTCGTGGGACTCACCGGGGGGATCGGCTCGGGGAAGTCGACGGTCGCCGATCTGCTGCGGGCGAAGGGCGCGGTGATCGTCGACGCCGACGAGGTCGCGCGCTGCGGTCGTCGAGCCCGGCGAGCCGGCGTTCACCGCCCTCGTCGAACGGTTCGGTCCCGGGATCCTCGACGCCGACGGCCGACTCGATCGCGCCGCGCTGGCGACGCTCGCCTTCGCCGACGACGAGGGGCGCACGGCGCTCGGCGACATCACCTGGCCGGCCATCGGCGAGGAGTTCGAGCGCCAGATCAAGGTCGCGTCGCCGGGCGCGATCGTGGTGTGCGACATCCCCCTGCTGGTGGAGAGCAAGGCGGCGGCGGCTCGCCCCTACGGGTCCGTCATCGTGGTGGAGGCTCCGATCGACCTGCGACTGACCCGCCTCGAGCTCCGAGGCGTGCCCCGTGACGACGCCGAGCGGCGCATGGCGGCCCAGGCCACCGACGACGAGCGCCGGGAGGTCGCGACCCATCTCGTCGACAACGGCGGTGACCTCGAGCACCTCGCGCGTCAGGTGGACGGGATCTGGGACGAGCTCGAGGTCCTGCGCGACCGGGCGCCGGAAGCCGGGGCCGACCGCGGAGCGGTTCCGGAATAACCGTCGTAGCCCACCGTTAGCATCGACACGATGCCCGCCCTGGAACTCGTCACCGATCTCTCGCCCGCGGGCGACCAGCCCGAGGCGATCGCCGCGCTCGCCGCGGGGATCGACCGGGGCGACCGGTTCCAGACGCTGCTCGGCATCACCGGGTCGGGCAAGAGCTTCACGACGGCCGCGGTCATCGAGAAGGTCCAGCGCCCCACGCTCGTGCTCGCGCCCAACAAGACCCTGGCCGCTCAGCTCGCCAGTGAGTTCCGGGAGTTGTTCCCGAAGAACCGCGTCGAGTACTTCGTCTCGTACTACGACTACTACCAGCCCGAGGCCTACCTGCCGTCGACCGACACCTACATCGAGAAGGACTCGTCGATCAACGACGAGATCGACCGTCTCCGGCACTCGGCCACGAGCGCGCTGATGTCACGGCGCGACGTCATCATCGTGGCGTCGGTCTCCGCCATCTACGGCCTCGGGGGGCCCGAGGAGTACGCGCGGCAGTGCCTCATCGTCGACGTGGGCGAGGAGCGTGAGCAGCGGGCGGTCCTCGCGCGGCTGGTCGAGCTGCAGTACGAGCGCAACGACTACGACTTCGCCCGCAACAAGTTCCGGGTCCGGGGCGACACCATCGAGGTGTTCCCGGCCTACGAGGAACGGGGGATCAGGATCTCGTTGTTCGGCGACGAGATCGAGCGGATCGCCTCGGTCGACCCCCTCACCGGTGAGATCGTGGAGGAGCTCGAACGACTCGTGCTGTTCCCGGCTTCGCACTACGTCACGTCCGACGAGCACATGAAGCGCGCCATCGAGGGCATCGAGTCCGAATTGGTCGATCGCCTGGCATGGTTCGAGGAGCACGGCAAGTTGCTCGAAGCGCAGCGGCTGCGCATGCGCACGACCTACGACCTCGAGATGCTCCGGGAGATCGGTGTCTGCTCCGGCATCGAGAACTACTCGCGCCACCTCGACGGGCGTGCCGCCGGGGAGATGCCCTACACCCTCCTCGACTACTTCCCCGACGACTTCCTCGTCGTGGTCGACGAGTCCCACCAGACCATCCCGCAGCTGCACGGCCAGTACGAGGGCGACAAGTCCCGCAAGGACACGCTGGTCGACCACGGCTTCCGCCTGCCGTCGGCCATGGACAACCGCCCGCTGCGATTCCACGAGTTCGTCGACAAGGTCAACCAGGTCGTGTTCCTCTCGGCGACCCCGTCCGCGTACGAGCTGGAGCACTCGACCCAGGTGGTCGAGCAGATCGTCCGACCCACCGGGCTCATCGATCCCGAGATCGTGGTGAAGCCGACCAAGGGCCAGATCGACGATCTCGTCCACGAGATCAAGCAGCGCGCCGAGAGCGACCAGCGCGTGCTCGTCACCACCCTCACCAAGAAGATGGCGGAGGACCTCACCGACTACCTGCTCGAGCTCGGGATGCGGGTGCGCTACCTGCACAGCGAGGTCGACACGCTCGAGCGGGTCGAGATCCTCCGGAGCCTCCGCCTCGGCGAGTTCGACGTGCTCGTGGGCATCAACCTGCTGCGGGAGGGCCTCGACCTCCCCGAAGTGTCGCTGGTCGCGATCCTCGACGCCGACAAGGAGGGATTCCTCCGGTCGGAGACCGCGCTCATCCAGACGATCGGCCGGGCTGCCCGCAACGTCGACGGCCAGGTGATCATGTACGCCGACCAGATGACCGACTCGATGCGGCGGGCGATCTCCGAGACCAACCGGCGCCGCAAGAAGCAGCTCGAGTACAACCTCGCACACGGGATCGACCCGCAGACCGTCCGCAAGAAGGTCACCGACATCCTCGAGATGCTGCGCGGGTCCGACGGCGAGGGCGCATCGGGCAGCCGGGGCCGGGGGCGGGGGAGAGGTCGGTCACAACGGCAGTCCGCCGTCTTCGACCTCGCCGACGTGCCGCCCGACGATCTCGGCCGGCTGATCCAGACCCTGCAGGACGAGATGCACGACGCCGCCACCAATCTCAGGTTCGAGGAGGCGGCCCGGTTGCGCGACGAGATCACCGAGCTCAAGCGGGAGCTGCGAGCCGCGGTCTGACCGAGCTCGTCGCCGGGTCCTCCGCGCCGCCTCGCGTGGGCGGGTCGGCATGACCCGCACCAGCTCAAGGCGCTCAGCACCAGGGTCGTTGTATCCCGGGTGACCCTCGTCGAACTGGCTCCGCGCCATCGAGCGCGAGGCGGAGACCATCCGGGGGAGGGCCGCTCGGCGCGGCGGGCGTCGGCTCCGGTTCTCGGAGGGCTCGTGGCGATCGGCGTGGCGCTCCGCCTGCTCTGGATCACACGGAACGGTGCCTCGTTCGACGAGTCGTTCACCGCGATGATGGGACGCCGCCCGCTCGGGGGGATCTTCGACGCGTTGCGCGCCTCAGACTCGCATCCGCCCCTCGACTACCTGCTTCGAGTCCCGCTCGCGCGCGCCGGCGCCGGCGATCTGGTCATGCGCCTGCCATCGCTGGCGTTCAGCGCGGCTGCGCTCGCGCTGTTCGCATGGTGGATGCGGACGCGCGGTGTCTCCGGTGTCGTCGCGGTTGCGGTGATGGCCGTCAGCCCGTTCCAGATCATGTACGGGGGCGAGGCGCGCATGTACGCCCTGCTCGAGCTGCTCGGCGTGGCCGGCGCGATCCTGGCCGAAGCCTGGATCCGAGAGCCGCGGCGCTGGCATGCGGCCGCCGCGGGTGGACTCGTGCTGGTCGGCGTGTTCGACCATGTCTCCGGCTTCCTCTTGGCTGCGGGCCTCCTCGCCGTCGCAGGGTTCCGTCAGGATCGCGGCGCGTGGCGATGGAGAGCCGGCATCGCTGGTGCCCTCACGCTCTGGGCGGTCGTGTGGGGAACGTCCTTCCTGGCGCAGGCCCGCACGACGCATGCGTCGTGGATCGCCCGCACCACCCTCGGCTCGGTCGGGGACGCGGTGTCGGCACAGGTCACGAGCCAGCACGGCGCGGTGCTGCTCGTGCTGGCGGTCGTCGTCGCCGGCATCGTCGTGGTCGTCGCGACGGATCGGGTGCTCGGCCGCGTCGTGCTCTGCTGTGGCGTGCTGCCCGTCGTCGCCGCCGCGTTGATCGGCGTCTTCGTCCCGTTCTTCATCGATCGTACGGTCACCGTGTCGGCATGGGCACCATGCCTCGCCATCGGGGTGGCGGTGGAAGCCGTGTGGCGCCGTTCGCGGGTCGTCGGCGTGGCGGTGGCCCTCCTCGTCGGCGCGCTCGTGGTGCCGGCGACGCTCGTGTTCCTCGACCGGCACTGGGAGTACGACGCGTCGGTCGACCATGTCCTCGCGGTCGTGCGCCCGGGCGACGTCGTCGCCACGGTCCCGGACTGGTACGGGCCCCTGCTGGACTGGCGGGTCGGCGTTCGGGAGTTCGGGGCCGTACGTCCGGTGCGGGTCGACGAGCTCCCCGATTCCCACGCTGATCCTCCTCGGCGCACGTGCGCCGACAGGACATGTCTGGGTCCTCTCCTTCGCGGGCGACGATCGGACCGTGCCGGGAATGGCGCACTGCGCGCCCGAGTGGACGGATGGCGTGACGGTCGTGAGCTGTCTCGTGACGGCGCGCAGGGACTGACGCTTCGAAGTCGGCACCACGAACATCCGTTCGGTCGCGCCGGTCGCCAGGTACGATGTGCCGAGTGGCGGACACCATCACGATCCGGGCGCGCGAGAGCACAATCTGCGCAACATCGACCTCGAGCTCCCGCGCGAGAAGCTGATCGTCTTCACCGGGCTCTCCGGCTCGGGCAAGTCGTCGCTGGCGTTCGACACCATCTACGCCGAGGGCCAACGCCGCTACGTCGAGTCGCTGTCCGCCTACGCGCGCCAGTTCCTCGGCCAGATGGACAAGCCCGACGTCGACTTCATCGAAGGTCTCTCGCCCGCGATCTCGATCGACCAGAAGTCGGCGTCGCGCAACCCGCGCTCGACGGTCGGCACCATCACCGAGATCTACGACTACCTGCGGCTGCTCTACGCCCGCATCGGGATCCCGCACTGCCCGAACTGCGGTCGGGTGATCACCCGTCAGACGCCCCAGCAGATCGTCGACCGGGTCCTCCAGCTCGAGGAGGGCACCCGGTTCCAGGTGCTCGCCCCGGTGGTGCGCGGACGCAAGGGCGAGTACGAGGGCCTGCTCAAGGAGCTCGCGTCGCAGGGCTTCACCCGTGCCCGGGTCGACGGCGAGCCGATCGAGCTGGGCGTCGGCGAGCGACCGCTTGGCGCGGTACGAGAACCACACCATCGAGGTCGTGGTCGACCGTCTCGTGCGGCGCAGCGGGATCGAACGCCGCCTCACCGATTCGCTCGAGACCGCGTTGCGCCTGGCCGAAGGCGTGGCCGAGGTCGAGATCGTGCCGCGCGCCGATGGGAACGATGCCGGTGACGAGAGCGACACCGAGACGCTGACCTTCTCGGAGCACCTCGCGTGCACGCACTGCGGGATCTCGTTCGACGAGTTGGCGCCGCGGAACTTCTCGTTCAACTCTCCGTACGGCGCGTGCGAACGCTGTGACGGGCTCGGGACCCGATTCGAGGTCGACCCCGAGCTGATGGTCCCGAACGACGACCTGAGTCTCCGCGACGGCGCGATCGCACCGTGGTCGGGGTTCCGCAGCCACTACTTCGAACGCGTGCTCGAGTCCGTCGCGGACGAGTTCGGCTTCTCGGTCGACACGCCGTGGAAGAAGTTGAAGAAGAAGGACAAGCAGGTGGTGCTGTACGGCACCGGTAAGACTTCGGTGAAGGTCTCGTACCGCAACCGCTACGGACGCCAGCGTTCGTACACCACACAGTTCGAGGGCGTCGTGCCGTGGCTGGAGCGCCGGCACACCGAGTCCGAGAGCGACCGTGCCCGGGAGCAGATCGAGGGCTACATGCGCGAGGTGCCGTGCGCCGCATGCGGGGGCGCGCGCCTGCGGCCCGCCTCGTTGGCGGTGACCATCGGTGGGCGGAACATCTACGAGGTCGGCGAGCTGTCGATCCGCAAGGCCTCGGAGTTCCTCGGATCGCTGGACCTGTCGGAGCGCGACCGCATGATCGCGGAGCGGGTGGAGAAGGAGGTCAACGAACGGCTGCGCTTCCTCCTCGACGTCGGGCTCGACTACCTGAGCCTCAATCGCTCTGCGGCCACCCTCGCCGGCGGTGAGGCCCAACGGATCCGGCTGGCGTCGCAGATCGGGAGCGGGCTCGTGGGTGTGCTCTACGTGCTCGACGAGCCGTCGATCGGTCTGCACCAGCGCGACAACCAGCGCCTCATCGACACGATGGTGCGGCTCCGCGACCTCGGCAACACGGTCATCGTGGTCGAGCACGACGAGGAGACCATCCGCATCGCCGACCACATCGTCGACATCGGACCGGGAGCGGGGGAGCACGGCGGTGAGATCGTCGTGGAGGGCTCGCTCAAGAAGGTGTTGGCCAACAAGCGCTCGATCACCGGCCAGTACCTCTCGGGGAAGCGTTCGATCGCGGTGCCGGAGATGCGGCGGTCGCCGGGAGAAGCCTGGCTCACCGTGCGCGACGCGGACGAGCACAACCTGCAGCACATCGACATCGAGATCCCGCTCGGGTGCTTCGTCGCGGTGACCGGGGTGAGCGGCAGCGGCAAGAGCACGCTCGTCACCGACATCCTCTACCCGGCCCTGATGCAGAAGATCTACCGCTCGAAGAACGTGCCCGGCCGGCACAAGAAGATCGAGGGCATCGAGCACGTCGACAAGGTCATCAACATCGACCAGTCGCCGATCGGCCGGACCCCGCGTTCGAACCCGGCGACGTACACCGGGATCTTCGACAAGGTGCGCACGCTCTTCGCGTCGACGCAGGAGTCGAAGGTGCGCGGCTACCTGCCCGGCCGCTTCTCGTTCAACGTGAAGGGTGGGCGCTGCGAAGCGTGCGCGGGTGACGGCACGATCAAGATCGAGATGCATTTCCTCCCCGACGTCTACGTGCCGTGCGAGGTGTGCAAGGGCGCGCGCTACAACCGCGACACCCTCGACGTCACCTTCAAGGGCAAGAACATCGCCGACGTGCTCGAGCTGTCGATCGAGGAGGCGTTGGAGTTCTTCGCCAACCAGCCGACCATCGCCCGCCACCTGCAGACGCTCGTCGACGTGGGCTTGGGCTACGTGCGCCTCGGTCAACCGGCGCCCACGCTGTCGGGCGGCGAGGCGCAGCGGGTCAAGTTGTCGGCGGAGCTCGGCAAGCGCTCGACCGGCCGGACGCTCTACATCCTCGACGAGCCCACCACCGGCCTGCACTTCGAGGACGTGCGACGGCTGCTCGGGGTGCTGCAGCGCCTGGTCGACAACGGCAACACGGTGCTGGTGATCGAGCACAACCTCGACGTGGTGAAGTCGGCCGACTGGGTCATCGACCTCGGGCCCGAGGGTGGCGACGGCGGCGGGAAGGTGCTCGTCGAGGGCTCGCCCGAGCACGTGGCGAAGACGCCGGAGAGCCACACGGGACGGTTCCTCGCGCCCGTCCTCGGGCTCGCCTAGAACTAGTTCGGCGGGCCCTCGGGCCGCAGATTCGACCCGAGATTCGGGTTGCAGCGATGGGCGAGCATCGAGAGCGCACGCGAACCGGTGAGCAAGGCGTGGTACCCCGCGAGTCGCATCCGTCGACGCGATGTTGACGTGTCACCGTGCGTCTTCCAGTACGTCGACGTGTCGCCGGCGAACCCTTGTGATTCTGATGCCGTGTAGTAGTAGAGCGCGATCGACCGCCTGAAGCGACCGTCAGTGATCGGGCGGGTGAAGCCATGAGGTGATCGGTCGTCGGTACGGAAGATGACCATTCGCCCCCACGCCGGGACCACGGAACGCACCGGTGCGAGGGGCTCGCCGTCGAACAACTCGAGGGCGCCGCCGTACTCCCGGCGCCAACCGGGGTTCAGGTAGAGCAGGACGTTCACCTGGCGGTACAGCCCGAGACGGGTGGACACGTGGAAGTCGGTGTGCGGCGTGAGCGTGGCTCCCGGTCCGCTCGCGTGGAGTCCACCGCCTTCCAGGTAGGGGTCGGGCAGAAGTCGCGGGATTCCGGTGACCTGCTCGAGGAAGCGGAGGAACGGCGGTTGGGAGAGGTCCTGGATCAGATCACGCAGGAGTGGCGGCATGAGCCGGGCGTCGCTGCAGCTCAGTTTGCCGGGCTGGTACTGGTCCCGTAGCGCCGCCATCCCGTCCACTCGGGCGCCGGGAATTGCGTGAGCACCTCGTCGGGTTCGACGTCGAGCACGTCATCGATCACAACGTGCGGGAAGGGCACCGCGACCTCGAACGCCGCGTTGCGTGCCGGTCCGGTGTCCAGCAGGCCGTCTCGAAACAGCGGCCGCGCTTCGCAGCCGAGGACCGTCATCACTTGAGTCCTCGGCCGGTGATCGACCCTTCTTGACCCAGAAGTGTGACCGGCGCTCCCTGCCCGACGAGAATGACGGCATGACGGATCCGTCGCTCTGGGAGCAAGGCGCTCGCTGGTGGCAGGACGAGTTCACGGACGGCGCTGATCCGGAGTACGAGGAACAGATCATCCCGTTGGTCGAGCGTCACCTCGCCGGCGCCCGGCGGGTCCTCGACGTCGGGTGTGGTGAGGGTCAGCTCCGACGGGCATCGGCAATGGGCATCGAGGTCGTCGGGCTCGACCCGACGTGGGCGCAGATCGCCGAGGCGGGGCGCCGCGGTGGGGACGTCCGATACCTGCGGGCCGCGGCCGAAGGACTCCCGATCGTTACCGGATCGTTCGACGCGGTGTTGATGTCTCTCGTGATCGAACACCTTGATCCGTTCGAACCGGCGATCCGCGAGATGGCACGGGTGCTGTGCCCGGGTGGTCGATGCCTCTTGTTGCTCAACCATCCTCTGCTCCAGTCTCCCGGAAGCGGTTGGATCGACGACCACATCCTCGAGGAGCAGTACTGGAGGGTGGGCGCCTATCTGCGGAACGACTCCACGATCGAAGAACTCGCGCCGGGGTGAATTTGCCCTTCATGCACCGGCCCCTCAGCCGATACGTACAGGTGATGGGTGCTTCGGGGCTATTGATCGAGGACATGGACGAGCCGCCGCCCCCGCCCGGGTTTCTCAGTGAAGCGTGGGAGTACGGCGAGGCGGCGACCATTCCCGCGACTCATGCTGATCCGCGCCCGTCGCGTCGAGTGACCGGCACGGCGGTCGGCCTGCCGCCGTCGACTCCCGCTCCTGAACCCGGTGTCGAGCTGTCGCCGGCGCGGGCCGATCGGTCGGCGGCGCTCCGTCTGCCTCGCCCGGGTCACCCGGCCGGTGATTGCCTGCGTGCTCCTGCTCGCGGTGTATGCGACCTGCACGTCGCTGTTCAACGACCCGCGGGGGACGCTGGGGACCGATACCGGGGGCAAGCTCGCCACGCTGCACGTGATGGATCGCAAGGGGTCGTTGGTCCCCGACATCGGCTACTGGGCCGCGGCGTCCGACCCGAAGGGTGACGTCCACCCGATCTTCTACACGTTCAAGGTCGACGGCAAATGGGTCAACGTCACCACCCTGCCGATGATCTACGCGGCGTACCCGTTGTACGAGTTGGGCGGCGACCGCGGGTGCTGCTGCTCCCGATGCTCGGCTCGATCCTCTGCGCGTTGGCTGCCCGCGCGCTGTCTCGGCGGCTCGGTGCGGGCTCGGATGGACCGCGTTCTGGGTCATGGGGCTGGCAAGCCCCCTGGCGATCTACGCCGTCGACTTCTGGGAGCACTCGCTGGGTCTCGCTCTGATGCTCTGGGGTGTGGTCTGGCTGCTGCGAGTCCTCGACGGCGATCGCGCGTTCGCCTCGGCGTTCGTGGCGGGCATCCTGTTCGGCGGTGCAGCCACCATGCGCACCGAGGCGTTGGTGTACCTGGTGGTCTGCGGTGGCATCACGTGCCTCGTCTCCCTGTGGCGCTCCCGTGCGTTCGGTGGCGCGTTCCTGCGTGGCGCGGTGGTGCTTGCCGGCGCCGCGGTGTCACTCGTCGCCAACGATCTGCTCGAGCGGTTGGCCCTCGGCGGGACCATTCGGGCCGCCCGGGCCGCCGGGACCGCAGCCGATGTCGGCGTCTCGGCCGGTGTCCGCGTGCAAGAGGCGCTGACGACACTCATCGGCATGAACCGCTTCGAGCACACGGCGGATTACGTGCTCGGCGGGTTGATCGTGGCGTGCGTCGCCGTCGCCGTCTGGAGCTTCCGGCGGGCCGACGACCACATCCCGCTGGCCGCGAGCTGCGCCGTGGCCGGCGCGTTGTTCTTCTACCTGGTCGGCTTCAGCGGTGGGCTCGGATTCGTGCCCGGCATGCTGAGCGCATCGCCCTTCGCCGCGGTGGGATTCGTCTTCGGGTGGCGCAAGGACGTCCGCATCGTCACCGCGATGGCCGTCCTTGCGCTCCCGTTGGTCTGGTCGTTCCAGTACTCGGGCGGAGCCGGTCCGCAATGGGGCGGCCGCTACACACTGCTCTCCGGGGGCATTGCTCCTGGTCGCGGCGACTGTGGTGCTCGAAGGTCATCGCGCCGCGCTGGTCGCGACCGTACTGCTGGCGGCACTGGTGACCGGCTTCGGTCTCACCTGGCTCTCGGTGCGTTCGAACTGGGCGGCGCACCGATCGAGCGGATCGTGGACCGTCACGACCAGGCGGTCATCTCGGGCGAGGCCCACGTGCTCCGCGAGGGGGGCGCGTTCTACGAACCCTCCCGGCACTGGTTGACCGCGACGAGCACCCGGGAGCTTCACCAGGCAGTGCAGATCGTCGACGACGGGGAGACACCGAGTTCGCGTACGTCGTGAGTGACGGCGTGCAACTCCCGCGGTCGATCGACGGCTACCGAGCCGCGATGGGGTCGAACAGGTGCAATTCCTAGGGCCCGACCTGTATCTCCAGGTGGCGACGTTCCGCCGGTCCTGACCCGGCTTTGTTCCTCGAGTCCGGCTGGGAATCGTGCCGATACCCGTCGGGTGAGCCGTCCCGGGCGCCTGGCGCTGTATCTCGGCACTGCGATCGCGGTCGTGGGTCTGAGCAAGCTCCACACGGTCGCTTTACGGCTACGTGTGGTCGAGTTCGACGAGGTTTGCGTGGTCGCTGCTGTACGTGTGCGTGCTCTGCGTCACCCGCATACGCGTGCGGCTTACCGGAGCAGCCGCGCAGCCTGCGGGGGGCCTTCGCCACGGCCACGGACCCGCGGCCGCCGCTGCGGCTCTGACGATCTCGGTGGTGCAGCTTGTCCTCGGTGATGCGGTGCTGCCGCGGTCGTCGTCCTGGGAACAGCGCTCGTGCTGGTTCCCTGGTATGCGCTCTGCGCCGTGATCACGCGACGACCGGGCCCGGGCAACAGGCACGA
Organism: uncultured Actinomycetes bacterium; assembly: GCA_963750045.1. Classification (GTDB taxonomy): domain Bacteria; phylum Actinomycetota; class Acidimicrobiia; order IMCC26256; family DASPTH01; genus DASUAS01. Next base: position 519,203 of record CAVVPD010000008.1, read on the forward strand.
TCGTGTCGTGGTCGTCGCTAGACGCGACGAGCTCGAAGGCCTCGACGAGGAGCTGGCCGACACGCCCGAGCGGCCCACGGTCGTCGTGGGCCGGCTGACGTCCGGGGAAGCCGAGCCTCTGAGCATCCACCGTCGCTCCCGCTGCTCGAACTCGCTGCGAGCGCGCGCGCGACTGTCGTCGTCCTCAGCCGCGGGCGCGCAGAACAGCCCCGCGATCGTGGCGCAGGCATCCGAGTTGCACGAACGCGGGATCAGGATCCGGACGCTCGCGTTGTTCTACGAGCAGTGGTTGGGCAAACAGCCAATCGGCGAGCTCGAGCGCATGTCGTTGCTGTTCGACATCGGCGAGATGCACGCGCACGGATCACGCGGGTCAAGCGACTCTTCGACGTCTCCTTGGCACTCGTCGGACTTGTCGCGCTGGCCGTGGTCATCCCGGTGGTGATCATCGGTGACGTGATCGCGAACCGGGGACCGCTGTTCTACCGGCAACCGCGGGTCGGACACGGCGGTGCGTCCTTCTCGATCCTCAAGTTCCGCACGATGCGTGCGTGTGCTCCGGAGGAAGTCAACGACTGGACGCAGGTGCAGGATTCGAGGATCACGCCGTTCGGCAACGTCATGCGCCGTACGCATCTCGACGAGCTGCCGCAGGTCATCAACATTCTTCGTGGTGAGCTCTCCTTCGTCGGTCCACGCCCGGAGCGGCCGCAGATGGTTGCCGAGTTGACCGGGAAGGTCCCGTACTACGGGTTGCGCCATCTGGTGCGACCCGGTCTGACCGGCTGGGCCCAGGTCAAGTACCAGTACGCCAGCAGCGAGACCGAGACCTCGAGAAGCTGCAGTACGAGTTCTTCTACCTCCGCCGCCAGAGCCTCGGGCTGGATGTGCGAATCGTCTTCCGTACCGCCCGCATCGTGTTCGGACGGAAGGGCCGATGATCGCGCTGGACACCGTTCGTCGCTCGGCGTACTACCGGCTCTACGGCGTGGATGGCTACCTCGAGCGCTCGGTCCCGACCGGCCCGCGCGTCCTGCGACGTCGGGTGTTCGGACGGGCACGGCAGCGAACTGCTGCGACGCCGCGGCGCCGATGGCGTAGACATCTACCGTCCGGCCCTCACGGCAGCGCGACGCGCGCCGCCGTGTACCAGTGACGCAGGCCGACGTCCGCGAGCTGCCATACCGGGACCGTTCGTTCGACGCCGTTGTGGCGTTGGACGTGGTGGAGCACTTCGAGAAGCCCGATGCGCTCCGTATGCTGCTCGAGCTCGAACGTGTCTCCCGGTCCCTGGTTGTCGTGGTCACACCGTCGGGTTTCGTCCCGCAACCCCCCACCGAAGACGAGCCGTGGCAGGAACACCGCTGCGGCTTCGGGCTGACGAGTTCGAGCGCCTCGGCTATGAGGTGACGGGCATGGGTGGCCCGGCCGCCTTGCGAGGCGCGTCCGGCACCTTCCGGTGGGGGCTGGTCGGCAAGATACGCGACTGCCGCGACGATCCCCGCGTTCAAGCGGCGACCGGTCTCGGCGTTCGCGTTGCTCGCAGTCAAAGAGGCGCCCCGTGCTTACGCGCCGGCGTCCAACGTCCCTCGCTTCGGCACCTTCCTGAGAGCTGCCGCCAAACTCGCCGCCGCACGCCAGGTCTCAGCTCTCCTGCTTCGGCGGCGATCCTCGCCCTCCCGATCTGGGTCACACACACGTGGGCGACCAATTTCACCTGGGCGTATTTCGCAATGCTCACGCTGACCTCACTGTTCGGACTGGGATTCGAGCGTCTCGCCGCAACGGTGATTGCTGCCGCCGACCGGCCCGGCTCGTCCGGGATCTCCACACTCGTGGTCCTCCGGCTGGCAACGACCCCACTCCGCGGGCGGCTCGCTGTGGATGCTGATGTCGTTCGTGGGTGTGTCCCTCTCCCACTCGCGTGGGTCGCCACGCTGATCTGGGTGATGGCGGCGTTGACGTCACTCGTCGGCTTCGGCGCGTTGCGGGCGCTGAAGAACTCGACGGTGGAGCCTTCGCTGCTCCCTCGCGTCCCACCGCGGGTCAGGCGCTGGCGCTCATCGCCATCGCCGCGACCGGTAGGGGACTCGACCTCGCGGTGGGAAGCGTCGCCGCGATCGAGGCCCTCAGCGCCCTGGTCGCGCTCCGTGCGGTCGGCACGTCGATGCGCCCGGCCGGCGCCACGGCTGGCATCCTCGAACTCCCGTGGCGGCGGGTGTTCGGCCTCGCCGGGATCGAAGTGGTGGCGCTGGCCTACCTCCGTGCCGATTCCTGCTGGTCGGCCGGATCCTGGGCGCCGGAGTCGGTGCGACCTACGGGATGATCTACCGTGTCATCGATGCCGTCAACACGGCGATCGGCAGCGTCGGCGTGTGGCTCTACGCGGAGAACGGACCGCGGTCGAAGACCCGAGCGGCGCCGACCGGCTCCGAGTGCAGTCTCTCGTGTTGTTGCCCCGGTTGGCTCTCCTGATCGGAACCGTGGCGCTGCTCGTTGCCGAAGTGGTCGTCGACGTGGCGTCGTTCACCCCCGACGAGGCACACGGGCTCCAACTCCTCATCGCCGCGTTCCCGCTCCTTCGCGGTCGGAACGCGGATGCGAGTTGCACGCTCGGTGGGGCCAGGGTCGTAACCGAGAGGTTCTGACGATCGGCGCGGTACGTTCTTCGTCAACGTGCCGCTCTGCCTCGTTCTCGTCCCGGAGATCGGTCTGCCGGGTGCGGCGATCACGTTGCTCGCCTCGGAGACGACGCAGTCGGTGCTGCTCTGGTTCGCGACGCCCGCCGTCGGGCGCGCCGCGGTGGGACGATCAATTGGACTCGGGCTCCTCGGGTCACTGCTCCTCGTCACCCTTGGTGCGGCGATCCACGCAGATCAGCTGGCGGTGGTCGTGCCGCTCCTGCTCTTCGCCCGCGGTGGTGGTCATCTCACCGCTCCTCGGGCCGGCAGTCGGGCTCTGGTGGTCTCGTGAAGGTCGACGTGGTCATTCTCACGTGGAACGACGGCGAGCTGCTCGACGGTGCCGTTGCGTCGGCGCTCAGCGCAGGTCGGTGTCGAAACGGTGGTGACCGTGGTCGACAACGGGTCGACTCCGCCAGCAGTCGTCGGCGATCCCCGCGTCCGCTGCCTGCGGAGCGAGAAGAACCTCGGTGTCGGCCGTGGTCGGAACCTCGGTACCGGCCTGGGCGGGGCGCCGTTCGTGTGTTTCCTCGACAGCGACGCCCGCCTGCATCGTCGTGCCTTGGTGGAGCTGCTGGCTCCGATGCTCGACGACGCATCGGGGCGCGCAGGGCTCACCGCGCCGGTGTTTGCCGGCCAACCGCCGGAGGCTTCGAGTGGTGGCGCCCGCGAGCATTTTGACAGAAGATGCAGCGGGCCCTCAACCGCACGGACGTCTACGAGCTGACCCCCGGCCAGGGCGTCGGGCGCGAAATTGGGACGTCGATTTCGCGATCGGGGCCTGCCAGGTCTTCCGACAGCGAGGCGTTGGACGTCGTGGGCGGCCTCGACGACTCGGCCTCGTTCGGACCGGAGGACGTCGACTTCTGTCTCCGTCTGCGCCGGGCGGGATGGCGGGTGCTCCAGGTGGGCGGCGCCGGATGCGACCACCCGTCGCGACGAGCGTTCAAGGGGCTCGCCACGGCCCGGGGTCTCCGCCATGCCGGCGCCGTCGTTCGCCATCTCTGGCGCCATCGTGGTCCCTGACCGACGGTTTCGACATGAGCGCCGATCTCGATGTCGTGATCGTCGCGTACGCCAACGCCGACGTCATCGCCGACCGTGTGGCGCGAGCCCACGCCATTCACGGCGTCGGTGAAGTGGTGGTCGTCGATCACGGCGACGACGGCGCGGGTGCTCTCGCGGCGTCGGCAGGGGCCCGTGTGCTCCACGATCCGTCGAACCCCGGGTTCGGTTCGGGCCAGAACCGGGGGATAGCCGCGACCTCGGCGCCGTTCGTGCTCCTGCTCAATCCGGACGCCGACCCGGACGATTCCGGGATTGCGTCGGGCATGGCGACCCTGCGGGATCGACCGACCACCGGTGCGGTCCAGGGCGTCATCACGAACCGAACGACGGGCAGACCCGAACGCGGCCCAGGACCCGCGAGCTCGGTCCTGTGCACCTCTTCGGCCGCGCTCTCGGCACGCCGCCTGCTGGCACTGGCGCCGGTCGCCGGGCGATCGCCCGCCGGACGGAGCTGCTCAGCGACCACGTGGAACGGGTTCCGGACGCCCCGGTGCCGGTCGAGCACGTGGCGGCCACCACGCTGCTCGTGCGCCGGGAGGCCTTCGACTCGGTCGGTGGGTTCGACGAGTCGTACTTCCTGTACGGCGAGGATCTCGATCTCTGCCGTCGGCTACGCCGTCGGGATGGGACCTGCTTGCCCTCCCCGCACACCTCGCGTGGCATGAAGGGGGCGCATCGTCGAGGACGACGACGGAGAAGCGAGCTCTCGTGGTGGCGGGGCGCGATGGGTCTCGGGATTGTGGTGGTCGCCGGCGGCATGGACGGCCGCGGTGTTCGCGGCAACGGCAGAATGGGCCCGCCTCAGCCGCGGGAACCTGCAGTGAGTCGCCGTGCATGGCGTGCGCTGGTCGCCGAGCCGATCAGGGATCGTCGGGCGAACACGCGTCAGGTGATCTCGAGCATCCGTTGCAGTGCGACGCGTGCCCACTCGGCGGTCCGCGGGATCCACCGAGATCCGGTTCACGACCTCGCCCCGCACGAGTGACTCGAGCACCCACGCGAGGTGCGGGCCGTCGATGCGGAACATCGTCGAGCACGGGCAGACGAGCGGGTCGAGCGACACGACGGTGAGCCCGGCGTTCTCGGCCGCCATGCGTTGCACCATGTGGATCTCGGTGCCGACGCCGATGACGGTGCCCGGAGCCGCCTGCCCGACCCAGTCGAGGATCCGTTCGGTGGAACCGACGTGGTCGGCGAGCTCGCAGACGTCGTGTGCGCACTCGGGGTGCACGATCACCTGACCGCCCGGGTACTGCTCCCGGAACGCGGCGACGTGCTCGGGTCGGAAGCGCTGGTGGACCGAGCAGTGGCCCTTCCACAGCAGCAGCGTCGCCTCCTTGACGTCTCGGTCCTCGAGGCCGCCGAGCTCGAAGCGCGGGTTCCAGACCCGCATGTCCTGCTCGTCGTAGCCCATGTCGAAGCCGGTGTTGCGGCCCAGGTGCTGGTCGGGGAAGAACAGGACCTTGCGGCCCTTGGCGAGCGCCCACTCCAGGATCGCCCGGGCATTCGACGACGTGCAGACCGCACCGCCGTGCTCGCCGACGAACGCCTTCAGCGCGGCGGACGAGTTCATGTAGGTGACGGGGACGACCTGTTCGATGTCGGTGACGGCCGCGAGGGCCTCCCAGCATTCCTCGACCTGGTCGATGTCGGCCATATCGGCCATCGAGCAACCCGCGTTGAGGTCGGGCAGCAGCACGCGCTGGTGGTCACCGGTGAGCACGTCGGCCGACTCGGCCATGAAGTGCACGCCGCAGAACACGATGTCGGTGGCCCGGTCGTCGTCGGCGGCGAAGCGAGCGAGGTTGAACGAGTCACCCCGGGCATCGGCCCACTTGATGACCTCGTCGCGCTGGTAGTGGTGCCCGAGGATCAGGAGCCGGTCACCCAGCTCCGTCTTGGCCGTCGCGATCCAGGAGTCGAGCTCTTCGGGCGTCGCGAGGGTGTAGCGGTCCGGCAGCAGAGCCTGCAGTCTCAGCATGGTGGGTGCCCCCGAGGGGTGTGGGGTTCCGCTCGTGGCCGGCGGGGACAGCCTGGTCGCCCACCGCGGGGTTGTCGGCCACGGAACCGATATGTGTGCCGGAATTCCAGGCCGGCCCCATGAGCATATCCCCCGAACCCGAACCGGCGTCGTTGGGCGGCCCCATAGGCCCGGTTGATGACGCCGGTTGGTGGGTGGATCGAGCGCGACAATGGGGGAGTGCAGAAGCCGGTGCCGTCGACGATCCCGGACTCGCCCGGGTCGTACCAGTTCAAGGACGCGGCGGGTCGGGTGCTCTACGTGGGGAAGGCCAAGAGCCTCCGCAGCCGGGTCATGTCCTACTTCGGGACGGGGCTCGCCGAACGCACCCTCCAGATGGTCGACACCGCCGACACCGTCGAGTGGATCGCGGTCCGGAACGAGGTCGAGGCGCTCTTCCTCGAGTTCAACCTCATCAAGAAGCACCGGCCGCGGTTCAACATCCGGCTGAAGGACGACAAGTCCTATCCCTACCTCGCGATCACCCTCGACGAGGAGTGGCCGCGGGCCATGGTGATGCGGGGAGCCAAACGCAAGGGTGTCCGCTACTTCGGTCCGTACGCGCACGCCTACGCGATCCGCGAGACGCTCGACCTCCTGCTGCGCACCTTCCCGATCCGCACCTGCACCCGGAACAAGTTCGACCGTCACGCCGCGCCTCGGCCGGCCCTGTCTCTACGCCCACATCGAGAAGTGCGTCGCGCCCTGTGTCGCCGCGGTGACCCACGACGAGTACATGGATCTCGTCGCCGAGCTCATCGCGTTCCTCGACGGCGACACCGCGCCGGTGCTGGACCGGCTCGACAAGCACATGCACGAGGCCAGCGACGCGCTCGAGTTCGAACGGGCGGCCCGCCTGCGCGATCAGATCGTCTCGGTCCGCAAGGCCATCGAACGCCAGCAGATGGTCGATGCCAAGGAGGAGGACTACGACGCGATCGGGATCGTCGACGACCCCCTCGAGGCATCGATCCAGGTGTTCCTGGTGCGCAAGGGACGCGTCGTCGGGCGCAAGGGCCTCGTCGTCGACAAGGTGGAGGACGTCGGTCGGAGCGAATTCGTCGGGCGGCTCCTGGAGCAGCTGTACGGCGATCTCGAGGCCGGCGACATCCCCCGCGAGATCCTCGTCCCGGACGCACCCGACGATCCCGACCTCTACCAGGAGTTCCTCACCCTCCAGCGGGGTGCCAGGGTGCGGGTACGGGTCCCCCAGCGCGGGGCCAAGCGTCAGCTGCTCGAGACCGTCACCCAGAACGCGGACGAGGCCTTCGCCCGCCACAAGCTGCGCCGGGCGTCGGACCACAACGCACGCGCCCGGGCCCTGGTCGCGCTCCAGGAGGCGCTGGGACTGCCCGAGGCGCCGCTCCGCATCGAGTGCTACGACATCTCCAACCTGCAGGGCACGGAGATCGTCGCCTCGATGGTCGTGATGGAAGACGGCCTCCCGAAGCGTTCCGACTACCGCCGCTTCAAGATGCGTCATCAGCCGGGGCAGGACGACTTCGCGTCGATGGAGGAGGTGCTGACCCGCCGGTTCCGGCGCTATCTCCAGGATCGCGACGAGGGCGCCCGTTCCGGCAAGCGGTTCGCCTACCCGCCCAACCTCGTGCTGATCGACGGCGGGAAGGGACAACTCGGTGTCGCGGTGCGGGTGCTCGAGGAGATGGGCCTCGAGGACATCGCGGTCGCGAGCCTGGCCAAGCGCTTCGAGGAGGTGTATCGCCCGGGGGAAGCGGAGCCGGTGCGCATCCCGCGCGACTCCGAGGCGCTCTACCTGCTGCAGCAGGTACGTGACGAGGCGCACCGCTTCGCCATCACCTACCACCGCCAGCTGCGCGACAAGAAGATGACCCGATCGGTCCTCGACGAAGTCCCCGGGTTGGGTCCGGTGCGTCGGGCGCGCCTGCTCAAGGAGTACGGCTCGGTCAAGCGCCTCCGCGCGGAGGCCGAAGAGGACTTGGTGGCTATCCCCTGGCTCCCGGAAACGGTCGCGCGCTCCCTGTTCTCACACCTGCACGGCGAAGGGGCGAGGGCATGACGCTCGAGGTGACGATCATCACCGGGATGTCGGGCGCCGGTCGGTCCGCGTCGGCCGACGTGCTCGAAGACCTCGGGTTCTTCGTGATCGACAACCTGCCACCGTCGCTGGTGGTGAAGGTGGCCGAACTGGGGCGTGGTGCCGAGGAGCCCCAGAAGTTCGCGTTGGTGATCGACGTCCGTTCCGGCGAATTCGTCGACGACCTCGTCGCCGCGCTGGCCGAGTTGCGCGAGATGGGGGCGAGCACGCGGGTGCTCTTCCTCGACGCCGCGGACGACGTCCTGGTGCGCCGGTACGAGGCCACCCGCCGGAAGCACCCGCTCGCGGCCGACGATCGAGTGTCCGGTGGCATCGCGGAGGAACGGGCCCTGCTCGAGGAGCTCAAGGGCCAGGCCGACATCGTGCTCGACACCACCGAGCTCAACGTGCACGAGCTGCGCGACCGTCTGCGCGAGCTCTTCGACGTCGACGGGAGCGCGGGCGTCCTGCAGACGAGCATCGTGTCGTTCGGTTACAAGCACGGTCTGCCGATCGACGTCGACCTGGTCTTCGACTGCCGGTTCCTCCCCAACCCGCACTGGGTCGACGAGCTGCGCCCGCTCACCGGGACCGACCCGCTCGTCCGCGACTACGTGATGCGCCAGCCCGACACCGGTCCGTTCCTCGAGGAGTTGGAGCGCCTCTTCGCGTTGCTGCTGCCCGCGTACGTGCGCGAGGGCAAGTCGTACCTCTCGATCGGGATCGGCTGCACGGGCGGCCGGCACCGCAGCGTGGTCATCGCGACGGAGCTCGCGCGGCTGCTGCAACGCGAGGGAGTCACACCGAGCGTGCACCACCGGGACATCGGGCGTGAGTGAGGCGCCCGCGGTCGTCGCGCTCGGCGGGGGACACGGTCTCGCCATCGCGTTGCGCGCCGTCCGACAGTACGCGGGATCGATCACCGCGATCGTCAGCGTCGCCGACGACGGCGGCTCCTCGGGTCGGCTGCGGCGCGATCTCGGGGTGGCGCCGCCCGGCGACATCCGGCGTTGTCTCGTCGCGCTGGCCGGTGCCGACCGCGTGTGGTCCGACGCCTTCGAGTACCGGTTTCGCGACGGCGAGCTCCGGGGCCACGCGCTCGGCAACCTGGTGCTGGTGGGTCTGGCGGAGACGCTCGGCAGCTTCTCCGTGGCGCTCGACGAAGCCGGTCGCCTCCTCCAGAGCGTCGGGCGGGTCCTCCCGGCGACGGTCGAGGCGGTCGTGTTGAAGGCCGAGCTGGCCGACGGCGAGGTGGAAGGCCAGGTCGCAGTGGCGAACAGCCACGGCATCTGCCGGGTCGCGTTGGTGCCCGACGACGCGATCGCCACCCCGGCGGCGGTCGAGGCCATCGCCGCCGCCGACCAGGTCGTCTACGCGCCGGGGTCGCTCTACACCAGCGTGCTGCCCGTCCTCTGCGTGCGGGAGCTGCGGGCGGCCGTCGCCACGACCCGGGCACGCGTGGTCCAGGTGGCCAACCTCCGACCGCAGCTCCCCGAGACGGCAGGGCTCGACGCGGCGGACCACCTCCAGGCCGTGCTGGGCCATGGCGCGCGGGTCGACACCTTCCTCTACGACCTGCCCGAGACCGGTCGCGATCGCCCGGCGGGCGCCCTGGACGCCGACCCGGACCGGATCCGCGCGTTCGGGGTGGAACCGGTCGGCGCCGCCGTCGCGCGGGTCGACGGATTGGCCCACGATCCCGGACAACTGGCGAAAGCCCTCTGCGCTCTGCTGTAGTCCAAGGTCTCAGTCGCTCGTGGTGGAGGGAACCAATGGCGGTTCGTGTAGGGATCAACGGCTTCGGGAGGATCGGTCGCTCGTTCACCCGGGCGCTGCTCGACCGGGGCGACGACGCGGGCGTCGAGCTGGTCGCGGTCAACGACCCCATGGGCGACAGCCACACGGTGGCCTTCCTCCTCAAGCACGACTCGGTCGGCGGCACGCTCCGCAACGACATCCGCGGGACCGACGACGGCATCTCGATCGACGGCCGCGAGATCCGCAAGCTCGAGGTCCTCGACCCGGCCGAGATCCCGTGGAACGACCACGGCGTCGACGTCGTCATCGAGTCCACCGGCCTCTTCACGGCCCGGGAGAAGGCCGCCGGTCACCTCGGAGGCAGCGTCGGGCGCGTGATCATCTCGGCGCCGAGCGGCGACGCCGATGCGACCATCTGCATGGGCGTCAACGACGCAGTGTTCGACGCGGCGCAGCACACGGTGATCTCCAACGCGTCGTGCACCACCAACTGCCTCGCGCCCCTGGCGAAGGTGCTGCACGACTCGTTCGGCCTCGAGCAGGGCCTGATGACCACGGTGCATGCCTACACCAGCGACCAGTCGCTGCAGGACCTCGCCAAGGCCACTCGCAGCGGCAAGCCGGACCTCCGTCGCATGCGCGCGGCGAATCTGTCGATCATCCCGAGCAGCACCGGCGCGGCCAAGGCCATCGGCCTCGTGCTCCCCGAGTTGGCGGGCAAGCTCAACGGCACGTCCTTGCGCGTCCCGGTCCCGACCGGTTCGATCACCGACCTGTCGGCCAACCTCGGGAAGTCCGTCACCGTCGACGAGGTGAACGCGGCGTTCGAAGCCGCGAGCAACGACAAGTCGTACCGCGGGGTGCTCGAGTACACCGAGGAGCCGTTGGTGTCGGCCGACATCGTCGGCAATCCGTCGTCCTGCATCTTCTCGGCCGAGGACACCATGACCGACGACAAGATGGTCAAGGTGCTCGGCTGGTACGACAACGAGTGGGGCTACTCCAACCGCCTCATCGACCTCGTCACGTTCGTCGGCCAATAGCCGCGTCCCGCACTGACGGCACCATGCCCTTGAACCTGCCGCGCCTCGAGGACCTGCCGCTCCAACGCGGGCATCGGGTGCTCGTGCGGATCGACCTCAACGTGCCGCTACGCGACGGCGTGGTGGAAGACGACCTGCGCATCACGACGGCGCTCCCGACGATCCAGTGGTTGCGCGAGCGAGACGCCGTCGTCGTGATCGCCGGGCATCTGGGCCGTCCGAAGGGAGTGGTCGACCCGCAGTATTCGATGGCGCCGGTCGCGCAACGTCTGAGCGGGCTCCTCGGCTGCGAGGTGCTCCTGGCCCCGGCGGTGGTCGGGCCGCGGGTCGAGCCGTTGGTGGCATCGTCGAGCCCCGGTGACGTGGTGATGCTCGAAAACCTGCGGTTCGAGCCCGGCGAGACCGCCGACAATCCGGCGTTCGCCACCAACCTCGCCGCGCTCGGTGATCTCTACGTGAACGAGGCGTTCGGTGCCTCGCACCGTGCGCACGCATCGATCGTCGGTCCGCCCCGGGTGCTCCCGCACGCGGGTGGCCGATTGTTGTTCCGGGAGGTCGAGGTGCTTTCCGGCCTGCTCGACGGCGCGGCGCGGCCGTTCGTCGCCGTGCTGGGCGGCGCCAAGGTCGGCGACAAACTGGGGGTGATCGACGCGCTGCTCGACCGCTGCGACACCGTGCTCATCGGTGGTGCGATGGCCTTCACCTTCCTGCTCGCGCAGGACATCACCGTCGGCGACTCGTTGGTGCAGCCCGAGATGGTCGACGAGTGCCGCCGCCTGCTCGGCACCGGCCGGGTGCAGATCCCCACCGACTTCGTGATCGCGCGGGACGTGTCGCCGGACGCGCGAGACCCGGGTGGTCCCGGCAGAGCGGATCCCCGCGGGATGGAAGGGGCTCGACGTCGGGCCCGAAACCGCGGGCATGTACGCCGACGTCGTCAACGCGGCGAAGACGGTGCTGTGGAACGGGCCCATGGGGATGTTCGAGCTGGCGCCGTTCGCCGCCGGCACGCGCACGCTCGCCGAGGCGGTCGCCTCCTCGCCCGCGTTCACCGTGGTCGGCGGCGGAGACAGCGCCGCCGCCATTCGCGAGTTCGGGTTGGCCGATCGGGTCGACCACGTGAGCACGGGCGGAGGCGCGTCACTCGAGTTCATCGAACGGGGCGACCTGCCCGGGTTGGAAGCACTGCGAGCGAAAGGACGTGCGTGATGGAGATGCAGCGGAGGCGTGGCCGGAGGCCGGGACGCCGTAGCGGAATCGACCGGGGCTAGTGGCCACCGAGCGTAAGCCCGTCATCGCGGGCAACTGGAAGATGCACCACGACCACTTCGTCGCCATCCAGGTGGTCCAGAAGCTGTCGTACCGGCTGGAGGAAGACGACTTCGAAGCGTGCGACGTGGTGATCTGCGCGCCGTTCACCGACCTCCGGACGTTGCAGACGATCATCGACGCCGACCGGCTGAAGATCCGTCTCGGCGCGCAGGACTGCTACTGGGAAGACCAGGGCGCGTTCACGGGCGAGGTGAGCCCACCGATGCTCGCGAAGCTCAACGTGCAGTACGTGATCATCGGGCACTCGGAACGCCGGCAGCTCTTCGGCGAGACCGACGAGACGGTGAACCTCAAGCTGAAGGCCGTGATGAAGCACGCGATGACCCCGATCGTGTGCGTCGGGGAGACGCTCGAGGAGCGCGAGGCGGACGCGACCGCGGCGCGGGTCACCTCGCAGACCAGCGGTGCGTTCTCCGGTGTGAAGGCCGCGGACGCGGCGTCGTGCATCGTCGCCTACGAGCCGATCTGGGCCATCGGCACGGGCCGCAACGCCACGCCGCAGGACGCCAACGACACCATCGGCGTCATCCGAGGCGCCCTCCGCGACCTCTACGGCGCCGACACCGCCGAGGCGATCCGGATCCAGTACGGGGGCAGCGTGAAGTCCGGGAACGCCAAGGAGCTCATGGCGATGCCGGAGATCGACGGTGCGCTGGTCGGCGGCTCCTCGCTGGAGCCCGACGAGTTCGCCCGGGTGGTCCAGTACCGCCGCTGACCCTCGGCTACAGTCGACGGCTCGCCCGTAAGAACCGGAGACCAGCAAACCGGAAAGAACTGGACGGAATGCTCAACGTCATCATCCTCGTCATCCAGGTGATCGCTGCACTGACGCTGATCTTCCTGATCCTGCTGCACTCCGGGCGCGGCGGCGGCCTCTCCGACATGTTCGGTGGCGGCCAGCTCGGTGGTTCCATGGCGGGTTCCACCGTGGTCGAGCGCAACCTCGACCGCCTCACCGTCATCACCAGCGTGATCTTCCTCTTCACGACGGTGTTGCTCGCGCTCCGACTCGATTGATCCGAGGGGCCACTTGGCCCTCAAGTGGGGCCGCGCGTGCGCCGTTCTGAGTCCGGAGAGTGCACAATGCCGGCTCGACCATCCGCGAATGTCGTCGAGCCGGCAATCAGAATCGGCGGCGAAGCTGGGGGCCCCGATGTCGGCGAGAATCACGAGTTTCAAGAGTCGGTCGCTCATCGCGCTCGTCGTCGGTTCGGTCGTGGCTGGTTCCCTCGCATCGGTCGCCGCGGCTTCGGCGCCCCAGAAGAAGAAGCAGTCACAGGCGGTCACCATCGCGGTCGACGAGTTCCCGCCGGTCCTGAACGACATGACCACGACGGGGAACGGCGCCTGGACCGCGATGATCGTGGGTCCGGCGCTGGCCCGCGGCTACAAGCTCCTGCCCGACTTCTCCTACGAGCCGTGGATCTTCGACAAGGACTGCTCGGTCACCGAGCAGAGCCCGTTCACCGTCGACTGCACGATCCGACCGGAGGCCAAGTGGTCCGACGGCGTGCCGATCACGTCGGCCGACTTCAAGTTCACCTACGACACGATCATGAACAAGAAGAACGACGTCGTGTCGCGAAACGGGTACGACAAGATCACCGCGTTCAACGTGCTCAGTCCCACCGAGTTCCAGATGGTGTTCCAGGAGGTCTTCGCGCCGTACCGCGAGCTCTGGGCCGGGACGAGCACCACCGTGCTCCCGCAGCACATCCTGGAGGGCAAGAACTTCAACAAGGTCTGGAACAACTGCATCTGCGATCCCAAGACGAAGAAGCCGATCAGCAGCGGACCGATGATGGTGCAGTCCTTCACCCCGGATCAGCAGGTCACGCTCGTCCCCAACAAGAACTACTGGGGCGACAAGATCGCCGAGGTGCCCAAGGTCGTGTTCATCCCGGTGCGTGACACCAACTCGGAGCTCAACGCGTTCCGCTCGGGTGAGGTCGACATGATCTACCCCCAGAACCAGATCGGTCTGCGCAAGAAGATCGAAGCGGTCGATGGCGCGAAGTACACGACGACGCTCGGCCCGCAGTGGGAGCACTTCGACATGCTGTCGAGCGTGCCCGGGCTCGACGACCTGGCGGTGCGCAAGGCGATCGCGACGGCCATGCCGCGCCAGCAGATCGTCGATCGGGTGGTGAAGGACGCCAACGACAACGCCGAGGTCCTGAACAACGTCATGTACATGGTGAACCAGAAGGAGTACGTCCCCAACTGGGCGATGTACCCGACGTCGGGCGACGTCGATGCCGCGAACGCGATCCTCGACGCCGCAGGCTGGACCCGCGGTCCGAACGGCGTCCGCCAGAAGGGCAAGGTGAAGCTCGCCTTCACCGTCGGGACCACCTCGGGCAACCAGGCCCGGATCCTGTCCGAGCAGATCATGCAGCAGCAGTTCCAGAAGATCGGTGTGAAGCTCACCATCAAGAACGCGCCCGACATCCTGAGCACGAACATGACCGGCTTTGACTTCCAGACCATCATCTTCGCCTGGGTCGGCGCGCCCGATCCGTACACCGGCAACGTGATCTGGTTGTCGTCGGCCATCCCCGCGGAGTGCCCGAAGAAGCTCGCCAAGGCCTACGAGTGCGACTACAGCGGGCAGAACTACACCAAGGTGAAGGACCCGCAGGTCGACGCGTTGCTCAACGCCACCGACAAGGAACCTGATCCCGTCGCTCGGGCGCAGGAGTTCAACCAGGCCGACCTGCAGCTGGCGACCAACGACGTCACGGTCATTCCGCTGTTCCAGAAGCCGACCCAGCTCGGGTACAAGAGGACCATCTCGGGGGTGCAGGACAACCCGACGCAGGACGGGTTCACCTGGAACATCGAAGACTGGACGTACACGCCCTAGCCGGGCACGTCTCGGTGCTTTGCCGCGGTCGCGTGAGATCGCTCGGCTAGAAACGTGAACGGTGATGGCGTTCATCGGACGACGGTTGGTGGTGGCACTGGCCGTCGTGTTCCTGGCCACGGTCGTCGTCTTCGCCCTCGTCTCGGCGCGCGGAGACCCGTTGCGCGACCTGCGACACCGGCCCGGCGTGTCGCCCCAGACCATTGCCAACCTCGAGCACGAGTACCACCTCGATGAATCGAAGCCGGCGCAGTACGCGCTGTGGCTCGGCGACTTCGTCCGGGGCGACTGGGGCCAGTCGTTCCGCACCCAGCGACCGGTGACCGACATGGTCGGGGAGGCGACCTGGAACTCGGTGCTGCTGGTGGGCACCGCCCTGGTGTTCTCGGTGGTTTTGGCCATGCTCATCGGTGTGGTCAGTGCCGTGCGGCAGTACTCCGCGTTCGACTTCTTCTCCACCTCGTTCTCGTACTTCGGATTCTCGATGCCCGACTTCTTCTTCGCGCTGCTCCTCCAGCTCTTCGTGGTCGTCGTCCTGCAGGAGCAGTTGGGCATCCATGTGTTGTACGTGCAGGGGAAGTACACGGTGGGTGAGGAGGGAAACCTCGTCAACCTCGCGGAGCACATGGTGCTGCCGGTGCTCGTGCTGATGCTCACGAGCGTCGCGGCGTGGAGCCGCTACCAGCGCGACAGCATGCTCGAGGTGCTCCAGACCGACTACGTGCGGACGGCGCGCGCCAAGGGGGTGCCCCGGGGCCAGATCGTGCGCCGCCACGCGCTGCGCAATGCGCTCATCCCGTTCGTCACCGTCGTCGCCATCGACGCCGGCGTGCTCCTCGGTGGCGTGGTGGTGGTGGAGCGGGTGTTCAGCTGGCCCGGGCTCGGCCTGTTGTTCTTCGACGCGCTGGAGCGCTCGGACTATCCGGTGATCCTGGCCTGGATGGCGGTGGCGACGGTGTTCGTCGTCCTGTTCAACCTGGCCGCCGACGTGCTCTACGCGGTGCTCGATCCGCGCATCCGGGTGGGCGTGCGCACATGAGCATGCGCGTGGGCGACGAGTCGGGCCGGGCGCGGGCCGGCGCGATCGATCCAGGGTTGGCGCGTGCGGACGGCATCGAGACGCCGAGCGACGGCGGCCAGTGGCGGGCCGCGGTGCGACGGTTCCGGCGTCACATCGTCGCGATGGTCGGTCTCGGCTTCCTGGTGTTCATGTTCCTGGCTTGCTTCGTGGGCGCCCGCTTCGCGCCGGATCCGAACTACCAGGCGCTGGCGCAGCCGACGTCGGGCCCGTCGGGCGCGCACTGGTTCGGCACCGACGAGCTCAGCCGCGACTCGCTCTCCCGCGTGCTCCACGGCGGCCAGATCTCGTTGAAGGTCGCGTTGGGCGTCGCGCTGCTGTCGACGCTCATCGGCGTGGTGATCGGCGCCCTCGCCGGCTTCTACCGCGGTTGGATCGACGGGTTGCTGATGCGGTTCACCGACCTCTGGATCGCGCTGCCGGCGCTGCCCTTCCTCGCGGTGGCGGTGTCGATCGGCACCGTCGACATCGGACCGTTCGGTTCCGTCGACCTCGGCGGTCCACTCGGGATCACGCTGCTGCTGTCGCTCCTGCTGTGGGGTTCGATCGCGCGCGTCGTGCGCGGCGCGACGCTCGCGCTGCGCGAGCGGGAGTTCGTCGACGCGGCGCGTGCCATCGGCGCGTCGAACACGAGGATCATCGTCCGCCACGTGCTCCCGAACTGCATGGGCCCGATCATCGTGAACGCCACGCTGGTGGTGGCGGAGGCGATCCTGGTCGAGAGCACGCTGTCGTTCCTCGGCTTCGGCATCCAACCGCCCACGCCGAGCTGGGGGAACCTCCTGTCCGACTCGATCGGCACGGTGCAGGACTGGTGGTGGCTCACCGTCTTTCCGGGGTTGGCCATCTTCATGACCGTGCTGGCGGTCAACTTCGTGGGCGACGGTCTGCGCGATGCGCTCGATCCCCGTCGCCGGGTGCGATCGTGACCGTGGCTGCGGCGCTCGCGGTCGAGCGGCTCTCGGTCGAGTTCCGCCTCGACCGGACGGTCGCGCACGCGGTGTCGGACGTCTCGCTGTCGGTCGACGCGGGGGAGACCGTCGCCGTGGTGGGGGAGTCGGGCTCGGGGAAGACGGTGACCGCGCTCGCGGTCATGGGCCTGATCGACCGCCCAGGGGTGATCACGGGCGGGACGATCCGCCTCGGCGGTCGGGGGCTCGTCGGGTTGTCAGAGCGTGACTACCGCGAGGTGCGGGGCCGCGAGATCGCCATGGTGTTCCAGGATCCGATGACAGCGCTGAACCCGGTCCAGCGGGTCGGGGACCAGGTGGCGGAGGCGATCGCGGTGCACGACGCCAGCGGCTCGCGCCGGGCCGCGCGTGGACGGGCGGTCGAGATGCTCGAGCGGGTGGGGCTCAGTCCCGCGCCGGCCCGGGCACGGGCGTATCCGCACGAGCTGTCGGGCGGCATGCGCCAGCGCGTGATGATGGCGATGGCGTTGGCCAACCGCCCGCGGGTGCTGATCGCCGACGAGCCGACCACCGCGCTCGACGTCACGACCCAGGCCCAGATCCTCGAGCTGCTGGTCGATCTGCAGCGGGAGATGGGGCTGGCGTTGGTGATCGTGACCCACGACCTCGGGGTCGTGGCCGGGCTGGCCGACCGGGTCGTCGTGATGTACGCGGGACGGGTGGTGGAGGAGGGCCCGGTCGACGCGGTGTTCGGGGCGGCCGGGCACCCGTACACGCGCGCGGCCTGCTGGCGTCGGTCCCGCGGCGCGACCACCAGCGCGGTGCCCTCACCGCGATCCCGGGGTCGCCGCCCGACCCCGCGCGACTGCCCTCCGGCTGCGCGTTCCATCCGCGGTGTGCGCTCGCCGCGGACGGTTGCCGATCGGCGGTCCCGGAGCTGCGGCTGGTCGGCGTCGATCATCGGGCCGCGTGCGTGCTCGCCGAACGGGTCTCCGCGGGAACGGCGACGCCATGAGCGGGCTGCTCGACGTCGACGGTTTGGTGAAGCACTTCCCCGCCCGTTCGGGCGAAGTGGTGCACGCGGTGGACGGTGTGTCGTTCTCGGTGGCGCCCGGCGAGACCCTCGGCGTGGTGGGGGAGTCGGGGAGCGGCAAGTCGACCGTCGCCCGGTTGGTGCTCCGGCTGCTCGACCCGACGAGCGGCGTGATCCGCCTCGACGGCGACGACATCGCGTGCGTGTCGCGGCGAGAGCTGCGGGCGATCCGCCGCCGGGTGCAGATCGTGTTCCAGGACCCGTACTCGTCGCTCGACCCGCGGATGACGGCCCAGGCGATCGTCGCCGAGCCCCTCCGCGTCGCCGGTCGGAGCAAGGAGATCGCCCGGCGCGTCCCTGAGGTGTTCGCGCTCGTGGGGCTGGGATCCGAGCACGAATCCCGGTTTCCCCACGAGCTCTCCGGCGGGCAGCGGCAACGCGTGGGCATCGCCCGCGCCCTGGTCGTCGAGCCGGAGCTCCTGGTGCTCGACGAGCCGGTGAGCGCGCTCGACGGCTCGATCCAGGCGCAGATCCTCAATCTGCTGGTCGACCTCCAGGCGCGCCTCGGCCTCGCCTACCTGTTCATCGCCCACGACCTCGCCGTCGTCCGGCATCTCGCCGACCGGATCGCGGTGATGCACCTCGGTCGCATCGTCGAGACCGGGAGTGCCACCGACATCTTCGACTCGGCCTCCCATCCCTACACGCAGGCGCTCCTGTCGGCGTCGCCCGAGCCGGACCCGGAGCGGGAACGGACCCGCCGGCGCATCGTGCTGCGCGGCGAGCTTCCCAACGCACAGGACCCGCCGTCCGGGTGCCGCTTCCGCACGCGCTGCTGGAAGGCCGGCGAGGAGTGCGCCGGCGAGGAGCCCGAGCTCGTCGACCGCGGCCAGGGTCATCCGGTTGCGTGCTTCTTCCCGGACCCGACCGCGTCGTTCCCTTCCGAGCACGTTGCCCTCCCACCCCCGTGACGAGCGGCGAGCGCACGCATGCTCCGGGCGAGGAGCGCTTCGCTACACTGCACCCCCTCGTCGGAGTGGCGGAATCGGCAGACGCGCTAGCTTGAGGGGCTAGTGTCCGCAAGGACGTGGGGGTTCAAGTCCCCCCTCCGACACGTACTTGTACCCCACGGGGACGCGACTCGATGGTGACCGTTCCGTCAGGGTCGTAGGCGAGCGAGATGCCGAGCTGGTCGTACAGCTCGCTCTTGTCGGTCGGCTCGGCGTCGGCGAGCACGGTGACGATGCCTTTCAGCGCGTTGACCAACGCCTTGACCTGTTCGGGCGTGAGTTCGTCGCCTGGGACGTGTTCGCCGAGTTGTCGTTCCAGGTTCTTGCGTTCGCGTTGGGTGTCGGCGATCCAGGAAGCGGCGACGGTCACGGCGTCGTCGTGGTCGAGCAGGGCGCGGTAGTTGGCGAGCTTGCGGTCGCAGTCGGCGATCTGGGAGCGCAGCGCGGCCCGGCGCTCCTCAGCGGCGGCATCGGGACTGGACACACCGGCGAGACGATCGCAGGTCTCGTCGATGTGGTCGTCGTCGAAGAGCGCGCCGAGCCACCGGTCGATGCCGGGGACGACGGCTTCTTCCTTGACGTAGACGTTGCGCGGGTGCTCGCCGTCGCCGCCCGGGTAGTCGTCGGTGAACTTGCAGCGGTAGTAGGCGCGGTCATGGGTCCATTGGCCTTGCATCCGCCGGCCACACACGCCGCAGCGGATCCGTCCCGCGAGCACGTAATGACGACCGGCGCGTGGTGTACGGGTGGCGGCGCGCTTGTTGCGGTCGAACATCGCCTGTGCGGTATCGAAGAGCTCGCGGCTGACGAGTGCCTCGTGGGTCGGCTCATTCGACGTGATCCACTGGTCGGTGTCGTTCCAGCGCATCTTGGTGACGTGCCCGAGCGCAACGTCATCCACGTCGACGAGGATCTCGTCTTTGCGTTGCTTGTTCCACACCTCGAAGCCGGTGTAGCGGGGGTTGGCGAGGATGGCCCGGACTGCTGACTTGGCCCACTTGCCTTGGCCGGTCGTCCGGTGCCGGTTCCGACCCGGATCATGCGCAGCCGGAGAGGGGATGCCGTCGCGGTTGAGGGCGGATGCGATCAGGTGAAGACCCCGCCCCTCGGCGTACTCGGTGAAGATGCGAAGCACGACTGGTGCCGCGATCGGGTCGGGGGCGAGCTGGCGGAGCTGCTGGCCGTTGGCGGCCTTCGCCGGGTTGGGGTGTGGGCCAACGTCGATCAGCTGATAGCCGTAGGGTGGCCGACCGCCGAGGAAGCGCCCCTCGATCGCGGCCTGGGCGGCCATCGCGCTGCGGACGCGGGTCTTGATCCGCATCCGTTCACCCTTCGACATGCCGCCATAGAGGGACATCACCATGTCGTGAGCCTCAGAGCCGGGATCGACCGGCCCACCGACCTCAGGCACCCACAGCTCGACAC
>CAVVPD010000009.1:0-300006 GCA_963750045.1 uncultured Actinomycetes bacterium
CCGCTCTGGCCCGGTTATGAGGGGTCGGTGCGGTGGGCGGGTCGAGCCTCGTAGCCGTGGTCAGCGAGCCAGCTGCGTGCATGTCCGAGCCGGGGTCGCATCGAAGCGATGCCATCGCGTGTACTCGGCGGGATCGCGTTCGAGCACGGAACGAAAACGCAACGCTCCACGACCCTCGATCGCCCGGTGAGCCTGGCGGCGAGGTCGTCGTCCGCGACGGTAGCGATGAAGCGCTCCAGGTCGTGGTACGCCTCGCGTGATCCTTCGCCCTCGAGAAACAACCACGGGACTCGTCCCTGAAGTCGACGTCCAGATCCTCGTCCACGCCGAAGTCGCTCATCGTGTGCAACCACACCGTCCCGGTCTGCAGATCGAGATGGTTCGCGCTGCCCGCCTGCTGACGAGCGCGTCACCGACGTCGTCAAGTTCGACCGGCAACGGCCGCAACGGCGAGTCACCCCGGCCCACGACATGGTCCAGGGCATCGACGAGCTCTCGTCGCCATCCCAGCGCCGCTCGCGCAGCTGATCGACGAGTCGATCGACCACAGCAGCCAGGTCCTACCCGCCAGCTCTAGGACGCCCAGGAGCGCGTCCCCGACCTGTTGCAACGCGTCGCTGGGCAGGTCCTCGGCCGGGCAGCACGGTCGAGCGCATCAGGATTACCAGCCGCTCGGCTCAGCGACTCCAGCCAGACATCGTGACCCATGCGAACCTCCCTGCACGACGCTACGACACGCCATCCCGAAGAGCAGGTCCCTCGAAATGTCGCTCCAGAGCACGGGCAATCTGGCGCGCTGCTCTCGACCGTGCGGGACAACGGTAGTCGATGAATGTCGAGCCCAGCGAGTACGGCTGGGACGTGTGCAGGATTCCCACGATCTGGAGTCTTCCTTCGGCCAGCCGCGCTTCCATCATGCTCTGCTGCGCAACGGGCACATCAGGGTCACGAGCGATAGTCGGCAGGCGTCCTCGTAGTCACTCACGATCTTGAAGTCAGCATCGTCGGTCGGATGATCGCCGACTTCGACTCGGCCGTCTTTCACCCGAACGGAGAACCCGATCGTCGCTGCACCCTCACGGCGCAGGTCGTCGGGCGCGCCGGTGAACTCCTCGCACAGGGTGAAGTCAATGCCTTCGAGGTCCTATCAGGCAAGGACGCTGGCGATCTCATTCTGCGCCATCTTGATCCAGGCTGGGCTCATGAATCGGTACCTCTCAAGAGTCCCCCTTCACACGGCGCACCGGCCGCAGCCCCCAACAGTACGGCGGCCGCCATGCGAAACGACTGGACGCGCTAGCTCCCGCATTGCGTCCGCGAGCGGGCATGGATCGCGTGCCATCCGGCCGCCACGACTCGGGGACGTTTGGCCCTACTTCGAGGTACGGGGGTGCCGTACACCTATGCGATGGAGCGATGGGAATACACGACGTTCGACATGAAGAAGCCGAAGCGAGATGCGGGCCGAGGGGCTTGCCCGATTGGGTGCAGACGGGTGGGAAGCCCATCAGCATGGTGTCGTCATGGGGCGTCGGATGGAGCATGGTCCATCCGATTGTCCTTCTGAAGCGTTCGCTTCCCGAGGCATAACTGCCGATCGGCGCAATGGCGTCACTCGCCGCGGGCGTTCAGCGCGCAACGGGGCGGTTGCGGTGGTTGTCGATCCATGCAGCGATCTCAGCGGGATCGAATCGCAGCAGGTGTCCCCACTTGATGTAAGGGATGCGGCGTTCGTGGACGAGGCGTCGGATGTGGCGGACGTCGACCCCAAGTGCGGTCGCCACCTCGACGATTGTGAGGAGCCGACCTACCGGCGGCTGGGGATCGTTCGTGGCGGCACTCGTCATGATGTTCTCGCTCCTTCGATGGATCTACTTGGTTAGCCGTGTAGGCCCGTCTCGAGCCCGCCGCATCGCGTCGCTGTCCAAGTCTTCGTTCACCCGTCGCGTCGGCACCGCGCAACATCGCCGACACCGCCTCATGTCCGACCCAAGGACTCCTCCACCCCTGTCCGCCGCTGACCGCGAGTGTCCGACCGACAGCAATCTCTTGCTGAACATGCACGCAGGCGCGACAACCGACCCCTATGGCGAACACGAGTGCAACCTCCGATTGCGCGAGTCCCGGGAGTGATGCCGGGATGTTCGCCGGGAGTTGAGATGGCCTGGTTCCGAGCGATGGGCGCCAACGAGGTCGCGTATCACGAAGCGACAGTGCTCGGTCGCGCCGACGATCATGAAGGTGCCGCGCTCGCCTACTACGGCTCGCGAGGTGAGACACCGCTGCGTTGGGGTGGTGCGGGCGCGGGCGTGGTTGGGTCTCTCGGGTGAGGTGACGCCGGACGCGTACGAGGCGGCGTTCGGGCCGGGCGGATTCCGTGTCCCGTCAACCGGGACACGGTTGGTCGAGACGCGCCGGCCAGGGTTCGAGCTGGTGGTCTCCGCGCACAAGTCGGTCGCGGTGCTCGGCGTGATCGGTGCTGCCGAGCAGATGCATTCGATCCTCGACGTCGAGACCGCAGCGACGATGGACTGGCTCGACGGCTGGTTCCAGGACCGTGGCGGCCGCCGCGGCCGGACCCAGACCCGTACCGCGACCGGTGGGCTGACCTACGCGGTGACGCGTCACGCGACGTCACGGGCCGGGGACCCCTCCCCGCACGATCATGTCCTGGTCGCGAACGTGGTCGAGATGCTCGACGACCGCGGCGGTTTCAAGGCGTTGGACAGTGCGTCGCTGCGTGACACGGTCGAGGCGGCGACGATGGTCGGTCGGCTTCATTCGGCGGCGCGGGCGGTCGAGTTGGGGTTCGATATCGAAGCCGATCCTGGCCCGTCGGGACATCTGCGGCACTGGCGGATCGTCGGGATCCCGGACGCGGTCTGCGAGCTGTTCTCGAAACGGTCCGATGACATCGCCGAGCACCTCGCCCGCACCGGCCAGCACGGCTACCGGGCCCGCGGGGTCGCCGCCCGAGCGACCCGGTCGGTGAAGCGGCATATCGGCGTCGACGAACTGCTTCCCACCTGGCAGCAGGAACTCGCCGAGTTGGGATGGCCGGTCGAACGACTCGTCGAGCACCTCGCCGCCACACAGACCAGGACCCGGGCGTTGCGATTTCCGCTCACCGGCACTGAGATCGACCGGGTTGCCGGCGAGGTCCTCGACGTCGATGGCCGGCTGCTCGCCAATCACAAGATCTTCACCCGCACGCAGCTGATCGCCGAGCTCGCGCCGCGGCTCGTACGGACGCGATCCCGCCGAGCTCGACCGAGTCCTCGAGCACATCGTCGCCAGCCGCGGCGGTCGTGCCGCTCATCGGTGTGGCCGGCGCACGGGAGCAGGCCTACACCACCGTCGAGGTCCTCGCCGCCGAAGCGACCATCGCGGGCGTCGTCGAGACCCTCGCCACCCGACCCGGCCCCATGATCGACCCGCGAACAGATCGCGACCGGCGATCGACGAGCGCGAGCACGGACCTCGGTCGTCCGCTCACGGACGGGCAGCGTCAGGTCGTCGAGCAGGTCTGCGCGAGCGACACCGCGGTCAGCGTGGTGATCGGCGTCGCCGGTTCAGGCAAGACGACCGCGCTCGACACGGTGACCACCGTCCTCGACCGGTCCGGCTACCGGGTGCTGGGCACCTCGACCAGCGGGCAAGCCGCCCGCACCCTCGCCACCGAAGCGCACCTCGACGCCACCACCTTCGCGTCGCTGTTGTGGCGACTCGACCACGGCCACGAGACCCTCGACTCGCGTACCGTCGTCATCGTCGACGAGACCGGCATGGCCGACGACGCCAACCTCGCCCGCCTCGCGCTCGCCGTCCAACACGCCCACGCCAGCCTGGTGCTCGTCGGTGACCACCACCAACTCGCCGCCGTCGGACCCGGTGGAGCGCTCGCCGCGCTCATCGACCGCCACCCCGAACTCACCGTCACCCTCGACCACAACGTCAGACAGCACGACCCCGGCGAACGGACCGCACTCGCCGAACTTCGCGACGGGTCCGTCGCCGCGGCGATCGACTGGTACGCGTCGAGCAGGCCGCATCCACACCCGACTCGATCGAATCGCAACGCTCGCCGCGATGACCGACGCCTGGGCCGACGACATCGCCAAAGGTCACGACAGCGCCCTGCTCGCGTGGCGGCGCACCGACGTCACCGACCTCAACCGACTCGCCCGCGCACATGGGACCGACTCGGCCGCTTGGAGGGTGACGACGTCGAGATCGCACCCGGACGCTGGTACGCCGTCGGCGACCAGCTCGTCGCCCTCGCCCCCAACCCCACCGTCGGGATCGTCACCAGCGAACGACTCACCGTCACCGGCATCGACGACCACCACCTCGACGCGATCACCAGCGACGGACGCCACGTGCACATCACCGGCGACGGACTCGACACCGACCACCTCGACTACGGCTACGCCCTCACCGTCCACCGAGCCCAAGGCGCCACCGACGACCGCGCCCATCGTCCTCGCCGCCGGCGGCGGCCGCGAACTCGCCTACGTCGCCCTCAGCCGCGCACGCGACCACACCACCGTGCACGCGACCGCTGACAGCCTCGAACAGGCCATCGACGACCTCCACACCGACTGGGGCGCGCAACGCCACCAACGCTGGATCTCCGACACCCCCGCGCAGCCCGGCAACCACGCCGAGCCGGCTACCGCCCATCCCAGTCTCGAGCGGCTTCCTGTGGTCCCTTCGGAGGTGACGGCGCTGGATCCCGTCGAACGGCTCCGTGTGCTCATCGACGACTCTCACGACCTTCACGCCGGCACCGGCCGCTGGACCCACACCCCTGCCGGCGCCGCCGCCCGCGAACGCAACCGTGCGCGTACACAACTCGAGGGCGCGCAACGAACCGCTCAGAACCCGAGCCTCCGACGACGAGAACGCCGCGCCGCCGCCAAGACCATCGACACGCTCGCCGCATCCCTCGACCAGGCCGACCGAGGCTGGCAGCAACTCGGCGAACCGATCGCCGTGCAGCTCCACGAGCAGATCACGACCACCCGAGACGACGTC
This sequence comes from uncultured Actinomycetes bacterium, assembly GCA_963750045.1. Taxonomy (GTDB): domain Bacteria; phylum Actinomycetota; class Acidimicrobiia; order IMCC26256; family DASPTH01; genus DASUAS01. The sequence continues at coordinate 5,038 of CAVVPD010000009.1, forward strand.
GAACGCCGGCATCTGGCCGAAGCGCAACAGCGCCTCAATCGCTACCTCAGGTCGAGCCTTCCGGAACCATCCATCGACCCGGGTCGAGACCTCGGCATCGGTCTGTGAACAGCGGCACGCTGGGTCAAGGTCTCGGTCGCACGGGGCGCGCTGGCGGAATTGAGCAGGATGGTCGGACCTCCGATGCAAGCAGGCTTGCGTACGCCCCTCCGCTAATGAAGCAATCGGCCGTTGGCTTTAGGTAGACCCGGCGGTCCGAACGGTCGCCTTCTTCGGAACGGAGGGCACCGTCTGCCGCGGATGGTGCGAGAATGTCGGCCATGAGCACGACGTCGACGTTCGCGATTGACGGCCGGAGGGTCGATGAGGCGCGCCTGGCCGAGGTGTGCGGGCGCTACGGCGTGGCGGAGCTCTCGGTGTTCGGATCAGCGGCCCGTGGCGAGACCACGACGACGAGCGACGTCGATGTGCTCTACGTCCTTGCCCCGGGCGCCAAGCTCGGCTTCGACATCAACCGGCTCGAGGACGAGCTGAGCGAACTGTTCGGCCGTCCCGTCGACCTGGTGGCCAAGAAGGCGTTGCATCGCCTTCTCCGTGACGAGGTGACAGCCCAGGCGCGCACCCTGTATGCAGCGTGATCGACTGCTACTGGCCGAGATCATCGACGCCACCGAACGGATCGTTGCTCTGACGGCTGGCCGATCGGCCGACGAGATCGACGCCGATCGGGATCGTCGCGACGCGCTGCTCTGGAACTACACGGTGCTCGGCGAAGCCGTGAGCCAGCTCTCCGAAACGACGAAGGCTGCCCATCCCGATGTTCCGTGGAACGATCCGGTGCGGATGAGGAACCGCATCGTGCACGGGTACTGGTCGGTCGACCTCGACGTGCTCGTGACGACCGCGCAGGAGGATCTCCCCGACTTCCTCGCCGCCGTCCGCGCGATGGATCGAAGCATCTGACTTTTCTCCGACGCGGCCGCTCGAAAATCGCTCGGCGTGAGAAGCAGCGTGAGAAGCAAACCGCGAGAAACCCGGATTTTGGCGGTCACTCGCGGTCACCGCGCTGCGCTCGACAGGCGCTGAAACCGCAGGTCACGGCCAAGAAACGGTCGTCGCGGACATCTGCGCGTCGGGCCTCTCCTAGACCTACGGATCAGAAGGTTGGGGGTTCGAATCCCTCCGAGCGCGCTGCAAGGCCAGATCAGCGAGCCGGGGGAGACGGTGCGCTCACGTGTGACGAGGTAGATGACGCTGCCAGCGAGGACGATGGCGAATGCAACGAGCCTCGCGTGTGAACGCAACCAGTGGCGCGCGACGACGTACTTCAGTGGATGCACAGACCCTGCGAGGCCGGCACGGGCTGCCAGTTCAGAGTTGAGTGGTGAGCCTTGATCGATTCGAGGGTCAGTCGATGATCCCGAGCGCGCGGGCTCGGGCGACGGCTTCGGTGCGGCTGTGTACCCCGAGCTTCTTGTAGGCGCGCTCGGCTCGTTCCTTCGCCGCGGCGCGGGAGATCCCCAGCTTGTCGGCGATGACCGCGAAGCTCGACTGCGTGGGCAGGTAACGGAGGACCCTTGCCTGAGCCATCGTGATCGATGCGGCCTTGATCGTGGCCGCGGCTTCCGCGACAGCCTCCGTCGCGGTTTCGTTGGCTGCCGCGACGATGATCCCAGCGGCGGTCAAGGCCTCGACGGCCTCGACGGCGGCTGCCTCCTCTACGACGCCTGCGGTGATCAGCGCTCGGATGGCGTCGGCCGCGGCGGCGGTGCGGATCGCTTCCGAGGTCGCGATCGCCTCGACCGCTTGGGCTTCTGCGGCCATGGCCAGGAGCATCGTGTCGGCTTCGTCGGCCTGCGCGGCTGCGATCACCCGAGTTGCCTCCTCCATCGCCGCGATCTCGGCCCCGACCAGCAACCCGACCTCGGGCGTGAGGAAACCCTCGCCCACCAACGCGCCCCCGCTCTCGGCGATCGCGTCGAAGAGCGGCTGCGCCCAGCCGTGCTCGACGAGCAAGAACGCGAGCGCCGTCCCAGGCGCCAGGGACCCTGCCAATGCCCATGCGTCAGCCGGATCGAATCCTGACGAGCCGTCGCCCACGAGGCCGGCTCCGTCAAGAGGGACGATGCTCGCCAGGAGTGCCCCAAAGTCCTCGTCATCACCCACGACGAGCTGCTCGACCACGCCGTCCTCGCTCTTCGCGACGAAGAGCACGTCGAGCAGCCGCAGCACTCCTCGGCCCTGGAGGCGATCGACTTCAGCGAGCACCCGACCCTCGAAGTCGGCACCCGGACCGAAGCTCACCGCGATCACCTGCAAGGGACCCGGCATCCATCAACCTCCAAATCGCGCTTACCGTACGCACCCTCAGGCGCGCACGGGCGTCTAGTCGTCGTCTGAGCCCTGAACCTTGTCCTTGATGTCGTCGACAACGGCTTTGGCTTTCTCGCCGACATCTTCGATCGCTTCCTTGGCCTTGCCGCCGGCGCGGTCCGCCTGACCTTCGCGTTTCAACTCATCGTTGTCGGTGAGATCGCCGACTGCTTCCTTCGTTCGGCCTTTGAGGTCGTCAGATTTTGAGCCCATGTTCTCTCCTAGCTGCGACGGATGAAGTAGATGATCAGCACGATGAGCAGGATCACGACAAGAGTGCCGACGCCGATGTACATCGAGTACCCCTCCTCTCTCGGTTGGTCGACGGGCTGGCACTTCGTCCACGCCCGATGCTGGCCGATTTGAGGCCTCTCCCGCCATTGTGTCCGGCGACCAGATCGAATCGCTAGGGCCAAACGGCCCCTACCGGAGCAGTTCGACGAGATCGACTCCATGCTGGTCACCAGTTCCCCGACAGGGCCACCGTGCTCTACCTCATAACGGACACCAGGGTTGGGACTGTCCGCTCCCATCGACGAGCGGGAAGTGGCACACTCGCTACATGATGAAGCCCGACCCGCAAACGCGCCTGAACCCGCGTCTGGTCCTCGGCGTCGTGATCGGCATACTCGTCTTCGTCTTCGTCGTCGAGAACACGAGGGAAACGAAGATCCGATTTTTCGTCCCCCAGGTGACCGCACCGCTTTGGATCGGCCTGATGGTGGCGGCTCTGCTCGGTGCGGTGGCGGGTGGGCTCATCGCCCGACACATGGCTGCACCCGAGCTCCGCAGACTCCGAGACCAACAGGACCGCAATGAGCAACCACCAACTGGGGGCTCGCCGAGTTCGCCATAGGTCGAACTGGAAGGGAAAGACGTTCTGCGACTTCGGGATTGACGCGCACGCCAGCGAGCGCAGAACGTGCGCCCCGAAACTGCGCCGGAACGCGGTCGCGGGGAGCGCCTATCGGCACTTCTCGCGCTCGTTCGTGGAGCTTCCGACAGTCACGTCGGCCGATCGTGCGGCGTTGCTGAGCACAGGGAGGCGTCCGCCGAGCTCATGGAAGACATCCTCACCGTCGTTGAACGCGTTGGTGTGGCTGATGACACGGCACTTCCTTCGGATCATGCCGGATCGCGCATCGGCCTTGAGTGTCTGCGTGATCCATCGCGCGGTGTCGCTCCGAGAGGTCGCGAGCGAGCCCAGCTCCGCAGCTGCTGCCGCGACCGCTGCGGAGGGACGTCGTGTTGCTCCGACGATCAGGTCGTTCCAGTACAAGGACCAGGCCCCGGCCATCGCTCTGCTCACCATCGGTGCGGTGAGAGAGCGAGCGAGCAACGCGATTGTGCGGGGACGGCCGAGCAGTGCGGCGTGTGCGGGCGCGGTCGTTCCCATGTACTTCGCGTGCGTGGTGCGGAGATGCGCGCGGTAGCGGGCGCTCGCTCGCGCCGGGCCCGAGAGTGTTGCCTCCGCGGCGGCGCGGCCGCTGGCGAGGGCGGCGCTGATGCCCTCTCCCTGGAGCGGGTTGACGAGCCCGGCGGCGTCGCCGATGAGCAATACGCGTCCGTGGGCAGGAGTCGTGCCGACGAGACCGAGCTTGAGCCAGCCGCCGAGTGGGGTGCGGTGAGCGTCGGTGTCGGTGAGGCCGAGTTCGCATAGGTGCGTGATGAAGGCGGGAAGTTGGCGGGTCGCAGTCGCGGCGGCATTCCGCGTGGACCGCATGCCGATGCCGAGGCCGAGGTTGGACAGTCCGGCGGGTCCGGGGAAGAGCCAGCCGTATCCGGGAAAGGCGCGCCCGCGGGTGGGTTCCCAGAATGCGATGTGTGGGTCATCGGTGTGCGCTTCGGTGTAGGCGCGCACGGCGAATGCCCACAGCACTCGTCGGGGGTCGACGAGGTCTGCAGCAGCCGCGACTCGGCTGGTGGCGCCGTCGGCGCCGAGCACTATGTCGGCGCGCAACTCCGTTCCGGTCGAGAGTGCGAACCCCTCGAGACCGGCGTTCCCGAACAGTGGTCTTTCAGCACGTCCGGTGAATGCCTCGGCGCCCGCCGCGAGCGCAGCATTCCGAAGGGCATGGTCGAAATCGCGGCGAGGGACTGCGATCGCGTGTCCGGGGTACGTACGTCCCGGGTAGGCGGGGAGGCGTACCCGCCTCCCGGTCGGGCCCACCACGATCATGTCACCGACTGTCGAGGTGCCCCTCACTCCGATGGCGAGGTCGGAGAGCACCTGGACTCCTCGGGGTCCCACGAGGTCTCCGCACGCCTTGTCGCGAGGAAACGCCGCCTTGTCGACGAGCGCGACGCGTGCTCCGCCGCGTGCGAGCACGAGCGCTGCTGTGCTCCCCGCCGGTCCCGCGCCGACCACCAGCGGCGTCGAAGCGGCCTGACGCCATAGGGTGGCCCTTTCCGAAACGGGGTAACTGTCGGGTTCCTCGGGCAAGGGGATGCCATGGCCCTGCGGACGCAGACAGATCCCAACCGGTTTGCCCGTGAACTCTTTCGGGGTCTCCCACGCAGATACGACGCGTTGGCCGAGCTCCTCTCGTTCGGACAGAACGGCCGGTGGCGTCGGGCAATGGTCGACCAGATCGTACCGTCCTCGCCGGGCCGCGTTCTCGACGTCGCCGCCGGCACCGCCGGTGTCTCGATCCAAATTGGCACAACGAACCCCCGCACACGTCGTGGGCATCGATCTGACCGAAGCGATGCTCCGAGAGGGCATGCGACGGGTCGCGGATGCGCCTGTGAGGCAGCGCGTGGATCTCGTCGCCGGTCGCGCCGAACAGCTGCCGTTTGTGGACAACACCTTCGACGGCCTCACCTTCACCTACCTCTTGCGATACGTCGCCGATCCGGCAACGACGTTGCAGGAGCTGGTCCGCGTGCTGCGGCCCGGCGCGCCGATCGCGAGTCTCGAGTTCCTCGTGCCCCGCAACCCCCTCTGGCACTTCTGGTGGTGGATCTACACGCGTCTCGTGCTCCCGATAGCAGGCGGCCTCGCGGGCCGGGACTGGTTCGAGGTCGGGCGCTTCCTGGGACCGAGCATCTCGACGCACTACCGCCGGTACCCGATCGACTGGACCATCGCGGCGTGGCGCGCCGCAGGCATCACCGATGTCGCAGTCCGCGAGATGAGCCTGGGAGGTGGCCTCGTCATGTGGGGAAAGAAGGCCGGTGCCTGACCCCGATCGCCGTCCCGCCTTCTACGCCGCCACGCCCGACACACACGGGTGGAGCGACTGGTGGACCCTGCTCCACCCGCCCTACACCGCGTGGCATCTCTCCTACGTCGTGATCGGCGCGTGCCTTGCTCCTCGCGTCGACGCGCTTCGACTGATCGCCTCGGTCCTCGCCTTCTTCGCCGCGGTGGGGATCGCGGCGCACGCGCTCGACGAGCTCCACGGCCGTCCGCTCCGGACGCGAATCGCGGATCGCGCGCTCATCGCCGCTACCGCCATTGGACTCTTGGTGGCCGTCGCGCTGGGTGTCGCCGGGGTGTTCCGCGTCGGCCCGGTGCTCATCCCGTTCATCGTCATCGGGCCGTGTCTCGTTCTCGCGTACAACCTCGAGCTCTTCGGCGGTCGGTTCCACACCGACATCGGCTTCGCGCTCTCATGGGGCGCGTTCCCATTGCTGACGGGATATGTCGCGCAGGCCGGCCGCCTCGAGTTCCCGGCGATCGTGGCCGCGGTCGCCGCGGTCGGGTTCTCGCTGGCACAACGATCGCTGAGCACGCCGGCTCGCGCGCTGCGGCGCCACGTTGCCGCGTGTCGACGGCGCGGCCGTCATGCAAGACGGCACGGTGCAGCCCCTCAATCAGGGCGCGCTGCTCGAACCTCTCGAACCGCGCGCTGCGCGCGTTGTCGTGGTCGATGGTGGCGCTCGCGTTGGCCCTCGTCGGCGCACGGTTCGTCTAGGAGGTTGCCTCGTCGGACAGGTGCCGGCGGAATCCGTCGACCGTCGCGTCGACCACACGATCGTGGCCCCACCGAAGCAAGGGATGCCCGATCCGCGCCGCGAGCCGCATTGGTGCCTGCATCATCTCGATGGTCCATGCCGCGCGGACGAACGTCTCGCGATCGTCGCCCTCGAGGCTCAGCACCGCAGTACCTTCGAGATCACCGTGAATCGCCGCGGCAATTCGACGTGCCGGTTCGCAATGGTCGACCACGACATCGAGTCGCATCCGATAGGGAAGCGGGGGCTCCACGACTCCGTGGAGCACGGTGCCGGCTTCCAGACCCGCCCGGTCCACCGAGAACTCGCGGAGCCACGGCCACCACGAACAGAACGAGTCGAACTGCGTCATCGCCGCCCACAACCGCTCGGGGGCAACAGGAAAGGCGAAGGTGTGCTCGTACTCGATCACACACGGAGAACGAGCCACGACGTCACGGTAGCGCTGCACCTCGTCATCGTCGATAGGTTGAAAGAAACGCGGCACCAGTACGAAGAGGGTCGCGATCTGACCACCGCTGGCCCGCCGCTGCGCGTTGATGCGTCGGAGGTTCACTCTGTCGAACTGTGCGCTCTCGTGGTGCGATGAACCACGCGCGGTCCGTTCCTGAGGCTGTGAGTCGATGGGGGCCTGCGCACGAAGCGGCATCTCGACGGCTGGATGCGCGCGTGATCGTCGTTGTTGAGCGGCAGCGGCTCGGAGCCGCGGCTCGTGCGTCAGTGGCTCGTGGTGAGGATCGTTTCGGTGTCTTGGTCGCTCATCGGGGGTCCGATGGGTGTGAGGTCGTGGGTGGCGGCGACGCGAGCGAGTTCGTCGGGTTGCGGGAACTGGGGGTGCGGGGGCAGGGTGCGCGTGGGAGCGGGCGTGCCGAGGTCTCGGATGAGGTCTCGGAATGTGGTGTTGTCGTGGACCAACAGGATGCGGGCGGGGTGGTCGCCGACCACGCGGAAGGTGTGGGGCACCCCGCGGGGCATCGAAACCCAGTGGCCGGGTCCGACGGCGAGCTGGTCGTCGCCGCAGCGCACCACCATGTTGCCTTCGAGGATGTACCAGGTGTCGTCGAGGTCGTCGTGCACGTGCAGCGGCGCCGAGGACCCGACCGGCAACGTCATCTCGAGCACGACCGTGTTCATGCCGGGGGCGCAGCGGTGTTCGACCACCAGCAGGTCAAGGAACCACCACGCCTGCGTCTCTTCGCTATCGGGGCGGTCAACCACTGCTGTGCTCATGGCGCTCCATCTTCCTGTGAAGACCGGACCGGATCTCCGGAGTCGGTCAGGATTCCTTACTACATAATCGTATGGTATCCTTACGATCATGTCAAGCGACTCGTCGGAGAACTCGCGGTATGTCGGCGCGATGTTGCGCGTCGTGTGGCAATGGGTACGTGACCAGATCTACGTCGGTGTCGTCGAAGCTGGCTACGACGACCTGAACCCGGCCCACGTCGCGCTCTTCCGCCATCCCAGCCTCGATGGGCTCCGCCCGACGGAACTTGCGGCGCAACTCCAGATCACCAAGCAATCCGTGAACGACCTGCTGGGACATCTCGAGGCGCGAGGCTATGTCGACCGCAAGGCCGATCCGGCCGACGGGCGTGCCCGCGTGATCCGGCTCACCGCCAAGGGACGCCAGCTCGAAACGACGATCAACGCCCACGCGCACCGCGCCGAACAGCGCATCGCTGACATGCTCGGACCCCGACCCTTCGCACAACTCCGTCACGCACTCGAACGACTCTCGAGCCTCGTCACCCAAGCCGACGAGGTTGCCCCGACGACGGCGTAGGACCACCGCAAAGCACGCCAGATCCGCTGTGTCCTCAAGGGGTCGTTGCAACGACGTCGGCGAACGGCACGCGGCGTGGGCCGATCTCGCCTCGACCGTTGCCGACGCACCAGAGCATCTATCGAACGCAGCACCATCCCTGCAACCTTCTGTATCCTGCCGCAATATGCAGCATGATAAGGAGTGTTATAGAGTTATCGAGCTATGGCAGTCGGAACCCTGTACTCCGTCGAGGACGTCGCCACCATGCTCGGTCTGCACGTCCGCACGGTCCGCAACTACGTGCGTGACGGCCGGTTGCCGGCCGTACGGATCGGCAAGCAGTACCGCATCGCCCACGACGACATCGACAAGCTCACCGGCGGCCGTGTTGGTACTGCGTCGTCTCGGCCGGCGGCCAGCTCGACGCGGGTCGAGGTGTCGGTCATCGTGCAGGTCGACGGGATCGACGAGCCGACGTTGGCGCGCCTGACCGCACTGGTGACCGGGCGCGGTGTCGAGCCGGCCCAGCGACGCCGCACGACTGCACGTCGAGACCGTGTACGACGAGCAGCGTCACTCCGTGAAGGTCGTGGCGATCGGGGGCGCCGGCGACACTGCGACGCTCCTCAGCCTGATCGGTACGTTCGCGGAAGCGGAAGCGTGACCTCGATCTACCGCTCCGAGGAGGCACGCCGCGCGGTCGAGGGGGGCTACCGCGCGTTCCTGGAAGCCTGGCCGGCGTCGTCGACGGAGACGAAGGTCGCCACCCGCCATGGCGACACCTTCGTCGTTGCCTGCGGCCCGGACCACGGACCGCCGGTCGTCCTCGTGCACGGTGCGGGCTTCAACTCGGCGGCCTGGACCGGCGACGTCGAGGTCTGGGCGCAGACGCATCGGGTGTACGCCGTCGACCTCATCGGCGAACCCGGACTCAGCGCGCCCGCCCGGCCAGCCCTGAGCTCGGACAGCTATGCCGAGTGGCTCGACGACGTGCTCGACGGACTCGGTGTCACACAGGCCGCGTTCGTCGGCGCGTCGCTGGGTGGTTGGATGGCGCTCGACCTCGCCCTTCGCCGACCGGAGCGGGTCGCGCGGCTGGCGTTGCTGGCACCCGGCGGCATCGGCCGCCAGAAGTACGCCGCGCTCGTGGCGTCGCTGGTGTTCCTGCCCTTCGGAAGGCGAGGTCGGCGTGCGGCCGTCCGGTTCGTGCTCGGCCCCCGCGCCGCACCGACACCCGACGACATGAAGGCCACCTCGCGAGCACTGGACGACTACCTCCTACTCATCCAGAAGAGCTACAGACCGCGACGCGATCGGCTACCGATCTTCACCGACGATCAACTCCGCAAGCTCGACGGGCCGCTGCTGGTCATCGCCGGGGCCAAGGATCGGATGCTGGACTCCCACGACACCGCCCGTCGACTGCAGCACCTCCACCCCGAAGCCGTGGTCACACTGCTGCCGGACACCGGCCACATCCCCACCGGGTATGCCGACACGATCCAGCGATTCTTGACGGCCGAGGGTCCGGAATGACGCGGAACCCCGGGCCCGAAGCGTCCGACGACGCAGGGGCGCTGCGCTCGGTGCTCCGTGCCGACCTCGTCGCGGCGATGAAGGCACGACAGCCGGAGATCGTGGCCGCCCTGCGCACCGCCCTCGCCGCGATCGACAACGCCGAAACAGTCGATGCGACCGACCCGGCAGGAGCACCGGCCAGCGAACACATCGCCGGTTCCCGGGCCGGCGTCGGTTCGACAGAGGCAGACCGCCGGGTGCTGCCCATCGACGAGCTCCGCGCGATCCTGTATGCGCAGATCACCGACCACACCACCGCAGCAAGCCGCTACGACGCCTACGAACAGCAGGACGCCGCAGGTCGTCTACGACGACAAGCCGAGGCGCTCACGAAGTACCTGACAGACAGCCGGACCGTGGACCGCACCTGACCGAATCGAGCGACGCCTTCGCCCGCGGCCTCAGACCGGCACTTGTCGACGGGGGTCGCTCGGTCGTCGGTCAGACTGCTCGACCGGAGAACGCGACGAGTCGTTGGATCGGGGTCGCTCCCGTAGGAGGCTGCTCTTCGGCGGCGAACACGCCGCCGTCACGCATCTCGGAGGTGATGGCTTGTCGGGCGAAGCCGTCGACCTCGGTGACGAGCGCGTCTGGGAGCTGCCAGTCCTGGCCGGTCGAGCTCGCGAGATCCCAGCCGTGGACCACGCCGTCGAACGCGACCAGTCGCGCGAACACGGCGCCGGGCATCGGTCCGCCCGGCGTCTGCATCACGCGCTCGAGGGCGCCGGGCGACTGGACGGCGTCGAGCAGCGCGCCCATCGCCGAGTCGAACTGTGCCACTTCCCCGGCGTCGCTCGTCACGGATGCTTCGTCGGGGGGTGCCTCACCCCGAAACATCGGCGCGAAGGTCCCTGCGAGGCCCGTCATGTGAGCCAGCACCCCGGCGACGGTGAAGTCGGCGCAGGGTGTCGGCGCCGCGAGCTGTCCGCCGTCGATGGCCGCCGCCACCGTGCGTAGCTTCGGGATGATGATCGCCAGCTGTTCGTTGCCTTCCATGGATGGCTCCTTGGTGTCGTCGGACGGCGTTCTTCGGTTCGCTCAACCCGACATTCGGGCCAGCATGTGGTCGATCACGGCTCCGTGCTCCACCTGGGGGCTGAAGAGGATCACCTCGGCGTCGTCGACAACGCGCAGGCTGTGGCCCGGTGGCCAGTAGAAGAGATCCCGACCGAGGCAGGTCTCCTCGGTGCCATCGGTGTAGGCGACGATGATCTGTCCTGAGATCATGTAGCCCCAGTGGGGTGCATCGCAGGTGTCGTCGTCGAGACCCTCGAGGAGCGGAGCGAGATCCGTTCCGGCGCAAAGCGAGACGTACTCGGCACCCAATGAGGCGTAGGCCGATGGATCGCCGAAGTCGATCTCCTGTCGTACGACGGCGCCGGGGGTGTCGATCCTGGTCGGGATCTCGCTCTTGGCGATTCGCATGGGTCCTCTTCTCTGTGTGGGTCCGCCGGGCCGAACCAGCTCGACGGCGGAGGTGTGATGCTCCCCACTGAAGACGCTCCCGGCCGCACCTGCTAGTTCCATTACTGAACCGAAGTAGGGTCCGTCGATGAAGCCCTACGGTCAGTACTGCCCGATCTCACGCTCCGCGGAGCTGCTGGGTGACCGTTGGACCATCCACATCGTCCGCGACCTGCTCACGGGAACGAACCGGTTCAACGAGCTGATCAGAGGCAACCCGGGGTTGTCACGGGCCCTGCTCAGCCGACGCCTGCGCCAGCTCCGTGTTGCGGGTGTGGTCGAGCAGGCGCAGGACGGCTCGTACCATCTGACCGAATCTGGTCGGGACCTCGAACCGGTCGTGTTCGGTTTGGCCCGTTGGGGGGCCCGGTGGACCTTCGGGGAGCCGGCGCCCGAAGAGCTCGACCCTGACCTGCTCTTGTGGTGGCTCCACCGGCAGATGGACGCCACTGAACTGCCCCGTCCACGGTTCACGGTCTACGTGCCGTTCACCGACCATCCGAATCGCTACTGGATCGTGGTGGAAGAGGAGCCCTCGATCTGCCTGGTGGATCCTGGCTTCGATGTCGACGTGACACTGCGCACGGACCGCGCCGCGCTGTACCGCACCTACCTCGGCCACATGTCGCTCGCGGCGGCCCAACGCACCGGTGACGTCGAGCTGACCGGTTCGCGGAATTCGGTGCGAGCCTTCTTCATGGCGTTCCGACAATCCCCCGTGGGAGCGCTCGTCGCCGACGAGTCGCCATGAATTGTCACATGACGGTCCTCCCCGGGCCCGGTCGAGCGCGATAGTTCTGCTGCGACGACGGGTGCGGCACGCGGGGAGCGCGCCGGTCAGGATGCTCGGGCGGGATCGGCGCGATGGGCGCGGGCGGCCCAGAGTCGTCGTGTGACCGGTCCGGCGACCAGGTGGTCGAACGTGTCCTGCGGGGCGCCGGAAACGCCGTCGGGGACCGACGCGAACGCCGCGTCGGGATCGCGGTGTCGGCTCGCGAGCAGACGGCGATGGCGACCGAGCACCGTCCGCAGATCGGGCGGCGACCATTCGGGGTGGAACTGCATGCCGATCGTCGCCGGTCCCCACCGGAAGGCCTGGACGGGACTGTGTTCGTTGCTGTGGGTGACGGTCACGCCGCCGAGCGACGCGAACTCGGGATGGATCTCCTCGTAGTGGAGCTCCGCGACGTGGACGGCGCCCTGCGGGCCGGCGACCCGTTGCCATCCCGCCTCCATGCCGAGCACCGGAGTGCAGCGGTGCAACATCGGTGCGATCACGCCGCGAGCAGCTGGGCGCCGAGACAGATGCCCACCAGCGTCACCTGGTCGGCCCACGCTCGCTGGGCGAGTCCGTGCAGCTCGTCGAGCGCGCGGTTCGTCGCCGGATCTTCGGCGAACGCCGAAGTGGCGCCGCCGGAAAGCACGTGGACCGGCGCAGCCCGTTCCGCGTCGGTCAACGCGCGACGCCGATAGTCCACGGTCGTCACTCGGGTGCCGAGCCGACGGAGTCGTGCGGCGATCGGGTCGCCGTATCCCCTGCCTGGCAGCGGTCGGCCGTCCGCCTGCCACACCACGACGTCCGCCTCGGACGGGTGCCGGTCGGCGGCGTTCGAGTCGCGCAGCTCGTCCATGGTTCCCACCTCCCGTGCCGCGACGGCGCGTCGACGTGCCTCGTCAAGGTACGGAGCTGTCGGCACCGGCGCGTTCCGGGTCGAAGAACGCCGCGCATCGAGTAGCTGTCGGCGATCTTGCATGTCGGACGCGATCCGTCACGCGGGACCTCACGTCGAGGGCGTTCGTCGTCGAAGCGGTCCGAGCGCGCGGCACGCGGTCCCCTAGTGTCGAGCGCATGTGCGGTATCGCCGGGGTGTGGGACGTGTCCGACGTCGACGTGGCAACGATGCTCGCCACGCTGGTGCACCGCGGTCCCGACGATCACGGCACCGCGACACTGGGCGACGGGCGTGTACTCGGTCATCAGCGTCTGAGCATCGTCGACGTCGACGGCGGAGCACAGCCGTTCGTCCAGCGCACCGGTGAGCCCGCGCCGACGCGAGGGCTCGTCGCGAACGGCGAGATCTACAACGCGCCCGCGCTCCGCGTGGAGCTCGGCGACGCGCGGTTCACGTCGGGCAGCGACAGCGAGGTGATCCTGCACTTGCTCGACCGCGACGTCGGTGCGGTCGACCGTCTGCACGGCATGTTCGCCTTCGCGCTGGCGGACGGTGACGAGCTCTTCCTCGTGCGCGATCCACTGGGCATCAAGCCGCTCTACCTCGGAACGCTCCACGACGGCATCGTGTTCGCCTCGGAGCTCAAGGCGTTCCCGGCGGGGAGTCGAGATGTCCGGGCACTTCCACCGGGGTCGGTGTACTCGTCGGTCTCAGCCGGGCGACCGTACTGGACCGTGCCCGACCCGCCCCTCGTGACCGACACCGCCATGACGCTCGCGGACGCGGCGGCCCGGGTCCGCGAAACGTTGGATTCGGCCGTCGTCTCCCACCTGATGGCCGACGTCCCGGTGGGTGCCTTCCTCTCAGGCGGTCTGGACTCGAGCGCGATCTGCGCGCTCATGCGGCCGCACGTCGACGAGTTGCACACGTTCACGGTCGGGCTCCCCGGGAGTCCGGACCTGCGCGCCGCTCGCCTCGTCGCCGAGCACCTCGACACCGTCCACCACGAGCTCGTGCTGACACCGGAAGAGGTGGCGGCGGCTGTGCCGCAGGTGGTGGTCGCGCTCGAGTCGTTCGACCAGGATCTCGTGCGGTCCGCCGTGCCCACCTGGTTCGTCGCGCGGCTCGCCGCCGAGCACGTCAAGGTCGTGCTCACCGGGGAGGGCGCCGACGAGCTCTTCGCGGGGTACGACTACCACAAGAGCATCGCCGACCCCGAGCTGCTGCAGGCCGAAGCGCGTCGGTCCCTTGCGGAGCTCCACCACGTCAACCTCCAGCGCGTGGATCGCATGACGATGGCGCACTCGCTCGAGGCCCGCGTGCCGTTCCTCGACACCGACGTGATCGCCACCGCGCTGGCGCTCCCACCCGCGCTGCGGCTCCCCACGGTCGGTGGAATCGAGAAGACGGTGTTGCGCATGGCCGTCGACGATCTGCTCCCGCCGGAGATCGTGTGGCGCGACAAAGCCCAGTTCGACGAGGGCTCCGGTACCGCGGACCTCCTCCCGGCGCTCGAGGAGCTGTCGGCCGGCCTCGACGTCATGTCCTACCGCGCCCAGCACCCGGAGGTCGCGCTGCGTTCCGCGGAGGAATGCCGCTACCACCAGCTGTTGTGCTCCGGCGTGGCGCGACCGGAGATCGTCATCCCGACGGTCGCCCGGTGGGCGCAGCGCGACGCCGCTTGACGCGGACCCCGCCGGAACGCGTCCCGCATCGGGTGGCGCGAGAGCGCTACCCGACGATCGAGAACAACGCCGAGGCCGACGTGACCGCCCGGTCCTGGTTGCCCTCGTCGTGCATCACCATCCTCACGCCGACCCTGCCCTCGGTGCCACGCGCCGCCTCGCCGTCGACCCGGAACGGGCCGACCTTGCCGCGGGCGAGGAACATCACGTGCCACGACTGCATCTGGAGCTGGTCGGTGCCGGCGAGCTCGGCGGCGAGGTCGACGGCGGCCGTCTCGAGCACGACGTGCTGAGGACCGATGTGGAGCGCGGCGTCGGGCGACGCGAACTCGACCGACAGCTCGGGGAGCATCCAGTGGCCGTCGTCCCGGCGGGACGCACCGAACACCTGCCACAGCGGCGGGAGGTCGGGCGAGTCGACGATCTCCAGCTTGTCCTCCGGCATCTTCCCCAGCCCTTCGGGGACCTCGCCGATCTTCGCGCCTTGCCCTTCGGTGAACGCGATCGACGCGGTCGGGGTTGTCGGCGTCGACGATCTTGGAGCGGCTGTACCCCATGCGTGCACCCGCGTGGAGCACTTCGGACTCGACGACCTCGATCCGCGTGACGTCGCGTGCCGGGTCGATGATCTGGCAACAGTGGATGACCGGGTTCGGGACCGTGACGAGGTCGGACCCGACGTCGCCTTCGGGTGAGCTGATGGAGATCGGCGCCACGAGCAGCCCGCCCGTCGGGTTGCGCATGTCCCGTCGCAGCGTGACCGTGTTGTCGACCGGGCCGGTGTTCATCGAGCCGTGGTTCCGCCCGATGTACCGGTAGCTCAACAGCCCCGTCCAACGTTGCTCGAGCTCCGCGGCGTACGCCTCGGGGTCGTTCTTCAGCTCCCGGATGTCCTTCAACATTGCTTCCCCCATCTCCTCGTCACGTCGACGATCCGAAGACGCCGATACCGGCCGCTTCGTTGCGCTTCTTCCATTCCGCCCGAGGCATCCGCGTCGTGTCGACGTCCTCCGCGAGGGCTCGGAGCGCACCTACCGTGGCCTGTTCCTTCGGCGTGCGCTGGAAGGTGTCCCAACCGAAGAACCGGCTGGCGTTCTCCCAGGTGATCTTGTGGATCTCCTCGTCGGTGCAGCCCACGTCGACGAACTCCTTCCACGCGAACTCCGGCGACTCCGGCCAGGTCGTGTCGGTGTGTGGGTAGTCACACTCCCACACGATCACGTCGATGCCGATCTCGTTGCGCAGCTTCAGCCCCGACGGGTCGGTGATGAAGCACGCCAGGACGTGGTCGCGGAACACGTCGGACGGCAGCTTGCCCTCTCCGAAGCTGTTCCCGATCCAGGCCTGGTTCTGGAAGTGGCGGTCGACCCGGTCGAGGTAGAAGGGGATCCACCCGATGCCGCCCTCCGACAGCGCCACCTTGAGCTCGGGGAACCGGCGCAGCGTCGGACCGAACAGCAGGTCCTGCGCGGTGAGCATGGTCACCTGGGAGGGGATGACGATCTGGTGGTCGACCGACGCCTCGGGTGCCAGCGTGATGATGTCCCACGCGGCGCCGATGTGGAGGCAGAGCACCATGTGCTCGTCGACCAACGCCTGGAACATCGGGTCCCAGTACCCGGAGAGGAAGCTCGGCCATCCTTGTGAGTGCGGCGCTTCGAGGAAGCTGATCGCCCGGCAGCCCTTCTTGGCGATCCGCTTGACCTCTTTCACCGCGAGGTCGATGTCCCACATCGGGACGATGCCCAGCGGGATGAACCGCCCGGGGTACGCGCCGCACCACTCGTCGATGTGCCAGTCGTTGTAGGCCTGGAGCATCACGAGCGACAGCTCCTTGTCGCCGGCCTCGGTGAACGTGCGCGCGTTGAAGCCCGCCATCGTCGGGAAGCACATCGACGCCAGCACGCCGTTCGCGTTCATGTCGCGCACCCGCTCGTGCACGTCCCAGCACCCGGGTCGCAGCTCGGTGAACGCGCCGGGGTTGAAGCCCCACTCCTCCCGCGGCCAGCCGACGGTGGCGGCCATGCCGAAGGGCGTGGTCGTGCTCTGTCCCTGGAAGCGCCACTCGTCGGCGCCCTGCTCGTTGCGGACGACCTGGGGTGCCTGGTCGAGCCACTTCGCCGGGACGTGGTTCTTGTACATGTCCGGTGGCTCGATCATGTGGTCGTCGATGCTGACCAGGATCATGTCGTCCATGCGCATGGCGGGCTCCCCTCGATGCCTGCGACGTCGGTCCCGACTCTACCGATCGATGGGAAGGAGCAACAGCGGGCGGCCGGGCCCTGCTGGAGAGGTGACCGCCGACGTCCACCGGCGACGGTCAGTGGAAGAGCGCACCGGCTGCAGCCGTCGTCGCGCCGGCCAGCAGCAGACCCAGCACCAACACTCGGAACCGTTCCGGGTCCACGTGCGCGTGGAGGCGGATCCCGGCGATCCAACCGACGAACATCGAGGGGATCCCGACCGCAGCGGCGAGGAGCACCGTCGACGTGTAGCGCCCGGCCGCCCACATCATCGGGTTCGCGATCAGCGAGGAGAACGCGAAGACCGCCGCGAGCGTCGAACGGAACGCGTGCGGGTCGAGGCCGCGTGACTGGTTGACCGCGACGAGCGGTGGCCCGTTGGTCCCCACGCTCGTGTTCAAGACACCCGACAGGAAGCCGGCGCCCAGGTCGCTGAGCGCGCCCTCGGTGTGGATCCGGAACCCCCGAGCGAGGACGACCACCGCGCTCACCACCGCGACGGCGATCGCGATCTGGAGGAACTGCACGCTGGCGTAGACCAGCACGAGGAGGCCGAGCGGCATGCCGCATGCCGCCGCGAGGATCTGGCGGCGGGCGATCGTCCACTGCACGTGGTCGCGGAACCGGGCGAGGAACGCCGCGGTCGCGAGGAACCCGAGGATCGTGACCACCGCCACCGCGTCCCGCGGGCCGAGCGTCACCGAGAGCAACGGCACGGCGACCAGGGCGAAGCCGAAACCGAACAGGGTCGTGACGACTCCCGCCGCCAGTGCCACCGCGATGACCGCGACGATCGTCGCCGCGGTCACACGACGCGCACGATCAAGGCCAGTCGGCCCGCGCGCGGAGGCGGTCCATCACCTGCGCGCAGGCGACGCCGTCGGCGAACGACGGCGTCGACCTGCGTGCGGGTCTGGACCGCCTCGCGCACGAGCGCGGCCCACGGCCGCATCGCGGGGAGATGGGGATCACCGTCGAACGGCGCGAAGGTCAACACCTCGGCAGCTGCATCGGCGCGCCGCACACGGAGCTCGGTCGCACCGACCAACTCCGCCACACCGTCGGTGCCGAACAGCGTGATGCGAGGGGCGACGTTCACCGGCGCCGCGAACGCCGTGTCGAGGGTGGCGGTCGCGCCGCTCGCGAGGCGCATGTGCGCGGTGAAGGCGTCTTCAGCCGTGCACCGGTGCATCGTGCCGTCGGGGTCCGGACGCTCGGGGATGTCGATGCGGCATCCGCCGTTCACGTCGACGATCTCGCCCATGAGCCAGCGCACGGTGTCGATCGCGTGCGAACCGAACGCTCCGATCCAACCGCCGCCGGCTTCGCGGTCGAACAACCATCCGTAGCGGCGGAGCGGGCGGCGCGATCCCGAGTTGAACGCGGTCCAGTGCAGGTGGACCGGGTTGCCGATGCGTCCGTCGTCGAGCAGCGCGCGCAACGCCAGGCGGGTGGGGTCGCAGCGGAATTCGAAATTGAGGAAGTGCAGCACTCCGGCTGCTTCGGCGGCCGAGAGCATGTCGTGTGCCTCCGTCGCCGAGCGTCCGAACGGCTTGTCGCAGAGCACGTCGTGGCCGGCCTCGAGCGCCCAGCCGACGTGCTCGGTGTGGAGGAACGGCGGAGAGTGGACCGACACGAGATCGACGGGGCCCGCGATCGCGGCCCGCACCGCAGCGGGATCGCGCGGCGAGACGACGTCGACCTCCATGCCCTCGTCTCGGTAGACGCCGCCGACGACCCGCGCTCCGAACCCCGATCCGACGATGGCGACGCGCATCACCGGACTCTACCGACCTTCCCGACACCGATCGCCTGATACCGATCGCCTGATACCGATCCCCGACGCGGCTGTCACCCACCCACAACTCGTGGATCTTCGTCGGGGTCGGTGCGAAGGCCGAGCACCTCGTCGTCTCGATCATGGACGAGCGGGGTACCCGACCGACGACGTGACCGTCAGAGCCGATGCGCTCTCGATCGAAGACCCGGATCTGGCCACGGCGTACCGGGCGGCCCACCGAGCGTTTCGCAGTGCGGATCGCGGCGAGGCCGCGCTCCATCAACTCCTGGGCGCCTTCCTCGTGTACCGGGAGCTGCTCGAGTACCTGCTCGACCGACCCAAGCGGGAGCAAACTGTGTTCGACGCCGATCCCCCTCGCCCTGACGCAGCCGAGCCCACCCTGCCCAACGGCGATCGTCCCCGGATT
This sequence comes from uncultured Actinomycetes bacterium, assembly GCA_963750045.1. Classification (GTDB taxonomy): domain Bacteria; phylum Actinomycetota; class Acidimicrobiia; order IMCC26256; family DASPTH01; genus DASUAS01. Next base: position 23,992 of record CAVVPD010000009.1, read on the forward strand.
GCAAGCTCGCGATGACGAGGCGCTCGCGGTCGCGGTCTTCGCGGGTCGGGCGGGAGCCGCCCTGACCTGCGAGCTCCCGCTCCTGGATGAGGTCGGCTGACGTTTCAGGCCTGCGTCGCGGCGTTCTCCTGCTTGCGCAGCATCAGCCGTGGCGGCGTACCCTCCTGTTCGGCGTCGAGCTGGCGGGCGCCCACCAGGTGCTCGATGCCCGCCGCGAGGAAGACGGCCGCATCGTCCTGGCGGATCACCGTGTCGTCGTCGCGGGGCTCGCGGACGAACTCGACGCCGAGGGCGCGAACCGACACGTCCTTCGCCGAGGGGCGGCGGTAGATGCGTACGCCGGACGTCTCCGGCAAGTCGCGGCGCTGGCACTCGTCCGCGATGATGGACGCCGCACGGGTCGTGACCTCGAGCATGGAGTTCTCCCTCGGTGAGTGGTCTTGCAGACGTCGAGTGGGCGGTTCGCGTTCAGCGCTTCGTCACGACGCGCGTCCGGCTCGGGCAACCATCGATGCCGATGCCGCTCTCGAGCGTCTCCACGATCGAGAGCGGTTGCAGATGCCTCGACTGATCGTGGGCCGTCGGTTGTGATTCGACCGTCAGCACCGCATCAGGCACGCCGTCACCATCGAGATCGAGGTAGCGGACTCCATGGTCGACCGTGCCCATCGGGGGCCTCCTGACGATCGCGTGCGTCGCCCGCATGATGCAGGGCGGAATGTGCGATCCGGAGACGAAGACGTTGCGATTCGTTGACCGTTGCTCGTTCAGCCCGCGGCTGGGTAGTCGCTGCGGCGAACCGGCCCGGTGGTCAACGTGCCGTCGCCCCGTGGGATCTCGGCCGGGTTCCCGCCGAGGCGAACCTGGACCCGCGACACACCCGGGAGCGCAGTGGCCGTGTACACGAGTTGCGCCAGTGCAAGGCTCTGGTCGGCGCCGGGACGGAAGGTCTCGGGATCGCCGTTCAGGTCGATCGTGGCCAGGTCGCCGCGGACCGTCACATGATCGACATTTGTTCCGGGATCCAGCAGGGTACGGAGCCCCGCCGCGGCCTCACTGGTGGTGGGCCCCTTGGTCAGGGCGCGGAGCACGGCAGTGGCCGACGCCGCCGTGGTCTGGCCGCGCTTCACGGGCTCGAGCCGGTCCCCGGACACGAGGTAGATGTCGTACTGGAACGTCGCGGCGCCCGTCGACGTGGCCGCGCCGGCGGGGGCGCGATCCGCCAGACCGAACGGGATGTCGCCGTCGCTGATTTGCCGGGGCGACTTCTGCGTGCTCACCCCGCACGCGGCGAGCACGAGGAGTGTCGCGATCGCGGCGAGTCCGCGGAGCGCTCGGTTGCTCCGCATCACGCCGGCGTCTCGGGGAGCTCGAGCACGAAGCGGGCTCCTCCGCCGTCGGCGTCTTCGACCCACACCCGACCGTGGAGCAACCGCGCGTGTTCCGCGACCAATGCGAGGCCGAGCCCGGTACCGGAGCCGGCGTCACGACGTCCCGCCGCCGCTCCCCGGAAGAACCGCTCGAAGATCTGCTCCCGCTCGTCGACAGGGATCCCGTCACCCCGATCGTCGACGGTGATCCGCGCGCAGCCGTTCGACCTCGACACCGCGACAGCTCGGATCCCCCGGCCATGGCTGCGCGCGTTCTCGAGGAAGTTGCTCAGGATCCGGTTGACCCGTCGCTTGTCGGTGAGCACCGGGGTGGTGGCGACGTCCGGGTCGATCGCGACCACGAACTCGTGGTCGTCCGTGAGCGCCAACGAGTGGAGCAGCAGCTCTCCGAGGTTGACCGGCTCGAGCTCGATGGCCTCGACCGTGGCCTCCGCCCGCGACAGCTCGAGCAACTCCGAGACGAGACGCTCGAAGCGGTGCACCTCTTCGCCCAGCAGGGCGATCGGCTCCCTGAGGCGCGGCGGCAGCTCGTCGGCCCGCGCCGTGAGAAGATCGGCTGACGTGAGCATGGTTGTCAACGGCGAGCGGAGCTCGTGGCTGACGTCGGACGCGAACTGGGCGTCGCGCTCCATCCGGAGCTGGAGCGCGTTCACCATGTGGTTGAACGACTCCACGAGCGGGTCGAGGTCGGGGTCGTTGCGGGTCTCGAGTCGGCGGTCGATCTCGCCGGCCGCGATGTCGGACGCGGCGGCGCTCACGTAGCGGAGGGGCGCGACGACGCGCCGTCCGGCCCAGACCCCGAGGAGCGCGGCCGCCAGTGTCGTGAGTGCCGCCGCGCCGAGCAGCGAGTCGCGGATGACGTCGAGCGTGTTCTCCAACTCGGCGAGCGCGACGACTTCGAAGTAGTCGGCTTGGATCGACGGGACCGGGACACCTACGACGATGGCCGGCCCCGTCGCCGTCTGGATCCGCTGGTGTCCTCCCGCGCCTTTGGACACGAGCGTCTGCATCACCGGGGGCACGCTCGTGCGCCCGAGCGCGACCGAGGTGCCGTACCACTTGCCTTCGCGCTGCACCACGACGCTCGAGCCCGACGGCACCTCCAGGGCGGCGAGGGCCTCCGAGACGGAAGCGTCCGGCGACCGCAGGGCGTCACGCAACGCGCGGGCGTTGAGGAATGCCTGGCGTTGTGCGCTGCGCTCTCGCTGGGACACCAGGTAGCGATCCGCGAGCCCGTAGGTGACCACCGCGAGGGCGGACGAGAGCAGGAGCCCGCCGAGGGCGAACGACAGCATCACCCGGAACCGCAGCCCCCGTCCCGAGCCCGGCTGGCCGCGTCGCCCGAGGGGCCGCTTCACGGTTTCGTCATGCGGTACCCGAGCCCCCGGATGGTCATGATGAGTTCGGGATCCGACGGGTCGCGTTCGATCTTCGTCCGCAGGCGCCGAACGTGCGCGTCGACGAGGCGGCCGTCGCCCAGGTAGTCGTATCCCCAGACCCGGTCGAGGAGCTGCTCGCGACTCAAGACCGACCCCGCATGGCGCGCCAGCTCGCAGAGGAGCCGGAACTCGGTCTTCGTGAGTGCGACCTCGGCGCCGTCGCGCCGCACGGTCCCCGCGTCCGGCTCGATCTCCAGGTCGCCGAACCGGTACCCCGACTCGCGCACGTCGCCCGCTCCGACACGGCGGAGCAGCGCGCGCATCCGCGCCGCCAACTCCTTCGCGACGAACGGCTTGGTGACGTAGTCGTCGGCTCCTGCTTCGAGCCCGGCGACGACATCGTGGGTATCGGCACGAGCCGACACCACGACGATGGGGACCCCGCTGTTCTGGCGGAGCGACCGACAGACGTCGAAGCCGCTCATGTCGGGCAGCATCAGGTCCACGAGCACGATGTCGGGGACGCGGCCTTCGAACGACCGGAGCGCAGCTTCGCCGCTCGCCGCTTCGCGAACCTCGTAGCCCTCCTCCTCCAGCGACATCCGTATCACCGCGCGGATTCGCGCATCGTCCTCGACGACCAGCACCGACTGTTTCACCACTCCATGATCGCCCATGAGCCACGGTGGCAACCGCCGGGGCGGTTCAGCCGGTGGTTCCGGGCAGTCCGACCCGGAATCTCAGACCCTCGCGGAGCCGTGCGCCGAGCCGGGCACAGGTGGCCAGGGCGCTCACTCCGGCGCTGGAACACGCCTGCAGCTCCCGCAGATCGATCTCGATCCGGCGGGCCATCCCCTGGGGTCCGATCGCGGCGTCCACGAGCTCCAGCAGGGTGCCTGCCGCCTTCGGGTCGAGCTCGCCGACGACGGAGACGACGATGTCCTCGTCGTCGACCGAGACGGTGAACTCGCCGGACGAGGGTCCGGCCGGAGGGTGCCGGCGCTGCGCCGGGATCGGGGTCGTGGTCTCCACGCCGCGAACCTCTCGCACCGAGGTTGCGATCGGGTGACGAGGGTCGTCGGGTTCCATGACGTTCGGACTGTCACAGAACCACAACGTGGCCGCCCGGTCCTCGCGATACATTCTGGCGATCATCGTGATCTGCCGAAGCGGGAGAGCACGTCTTGCACGACATCGACCGGAATTCGTCGACGTGCATCTGGTCGCGGCGTCGGCGGCGCCGCGCTGCGGTCCGCTGCCGTCGGCACCGTGACGCCGGGAAGGTTTCGACGCTCGACGCCGGCACCGCCTGGGAACGGCGGATCCTCCTGTTGACCGGCTCGACTGCGCTCGCGAGCGTCGTGCTCGCGCTCCAGGGCCTCCACTGAGCGCCCGGCGGGCAGCCCATCCGAACATGCGACGCCCGAAGCGCACGGTCCTGCTCCTCGCCGCCGCGCTCCTGGCGCTGGTCGGATCGACGCTCACCGCGAGCGCGCCGGCGGGCGCCGCTGACGACCACGAGCCGCAGGGCCTCGTCGTCAACCGGGCCGGTGCGTCACCCGGGTACACCCTGTTCGCCCCGCTCGAGCTCGAGCGCACCTACCTGATCGACATGAGCGGCAAGGTCGTCCACACCTGGAAGACCGACACCCGACCGGGGTTGTCGGAGTATCTGCTCCCGAACGGCCATCTTCTCCGTGCCGGGAACCTCGAACTGGCGAACGCGTTCAAGACCGGTGCGGGAGCGGGCGGTCGCGTCGAAGAGCTCGACTGGGACGGCAACCTGCTCTGGCGCTTCGACTACGCGAGCGGCTCGCACATCCAGCATCACGACATCGAGCCGATGCCGAACGGGAACGTCCTCATCCTGGCCTGGGAGCGCAAGTCGGCGGAGGAGGCGCTCGCCGCCGGCCGCTCCCCGAAGCTCCTGCCCGACGCGGAGCTGTGGCCGGACTCCGTCTTGGAGTACAGCCCGGCGGCCGGACGGATCGTGTGGCAGTGGCACGTGTGGGACCACCTGGTGCAGGATCACGACCCGACGAAGGCCAACTACGGCGACGTGGCCGCACACCCGGAGAAGATCGACCTCAACTACGTGCTCGAAGGGAACGGAGGTGACAAGGACTGGAACCACGCCAACGGCATCGACTACAACGCGGCGCGAGACGAGATCATCGTGAGTTCGCGCTCGTTCAGCGAGTTCTGGGTGATCGACCACGCGACCACGACCGAGGCGGCCCGTGGCCCGGCCGGTGACCTCCTCTTCCGCTACGGGAACCCGGCGACGACCGGGGCCGACGGTCCGCGCACGCTCTACGTACAGCACGATGCCGAATGGATCCCCGATGGCCTCCCGGGCGCAGGGAACATCCTCGTCTTCAGCAACGGGTTGCCGAAGAGCCGTCCGTACTCGACGGTGGAGGAGATCACGCCCGCGCTCGTCGACGGCGAGTACACGCGGGCGGCCGACGGTACGTCCGTTGCCGAAGACCGCACGGTCTACCCGACCAAGCGGGCCGATCGCTTCTTCGCCGCGATCGTGTCGAGCGCCCAGCGCCTCCCCAACGGCGACACCGTCATGACCGACGGGCCGGGCGGCCGCATCATCGAGGCCACGGACGACGGCAGCATCGTGTGGGAATACGAGAATCCCCATTTCACGGTGCGCAAGAACACACCGAAGTCGAGCGGGAACGGCGAGCCGATCGAGCCCTGGTGGATGTTCCGTTCCCTCCGGTACCCGCCGGACTACCCGGGGCTGCTGCTCGTCCAAGCGCAGTGAGTCGGTGACCGGGCCGTTCCTTCAGCAACTCCGGTGGACGAGCGCTTCGGCGAGCCCGCCCCACTCGTGGGCGATGGCCCCGAGCCACGCGCCGAGACCCTGATCGGGCTCGGCCGCGGCGATCTCGACCGCTCCCGTGTAGCAGCGGTCGAGCAGCAGATGCGCGCGCGACACGTGGTACGTCGAGGTGACGAGCACGACTCGCGTCCACCCGTGATCGCGCGCGAGACCGCCGATCTCCTCGGCCTCACCGCGGGTGGAGTCCGGCGACGGGTGGAAGCACAGGACCTCGAATGGTTGGGTGGAGTCGCACAGCTGGGGTGGGCCGGTCGACACGACGAGGGTGGAGGCGAGGCCCGCTCGCACCAGCTCGAGCCCGCGGTCGAGCCGCTCTCCGTCACCACCGGCGAGCACGACCACCGCGTCGGCGTGACGGAGCGTGCCGGTGGACGGCCACACGAAGAGGGCCAGGTTGGCGGCGAGCAACCCTGCGACCAGCAGGCACGCGCCGCCCGCGAGGAAGATGAGTCGGCGCGCGCTGGAGAACGGCACGCGCCGAGGCTAGGACGCGCCTCTGGCGCGCCGACCGTCACGACGAGGCATGCTGGACGGATGTTCGTACCGCTGCTCGAAGCACCCGGACCGCCCGCCGAGACCAGTCTCGTGGTCGCGGTGCGCGGGAACCGGGTCGTGCTCGTCGCCCGCGAGCCGGACGCTCCCGGCATCTTCCTCGGAACGCTGGGAGGGCGTCACTGCTGGGCTCTCGACGCCGATCCCGGCGCCGACGGTGACGCCGATCACGATGCCGACGCCTTCGTCGACCTGCGGGTGCTCTGGGGATCGGTCGACGAGCCGACCTGGCTCGTCGCCGGACGCGCCGTGCAACTGGTGGAGTGGCGTCGCACACACCAATTCTGCGGCCGCTGCGGGACACCGGCAGAGGACGCGCCGGGCGAGCGCGCCCGCGTGTGCCCGTCGTGCGGGCTCCTGGCGTACCCGCGGCTCGCGCCGGCGGTGATCATGCTGGTGGAACGGGAGGACGGACGTGCGCTGCTCGCCCGGAACGCCATGTTCCCGCCGGGGATCTTCTCGTGTCTCTCCGGCTTCGTGGAGCCGGGCGAGACGTTGGAGCACGCGGTGCGCCGCGAAGTCCGGGAGGAGGTCGGCGTCGAGGTGGGCGACGTCGACTACCGCGGCAGCCAACCCTGGCCGTTCCCGCACCAGCTCATGGTCGGCTTCGGCGCCCGCTACCAGTCGGGTGAGATCGTTCTCGACGAGAAGGAGATCGCAGAGGCGGCGTGGTTCACGCCCGAGGACGCGCCGGTGTTCCCGACGAACATGTCGATCGCCGGTCACCTCATCGACGAATGGCGCAACCGGGAGCGGACCCTCAGTCGGTGACGACGGGCTGTCCGACGTCGCCGCGCCCGACGACGTAGGTGCCGGCAGCCATGTCGCCCAGGCGACGATGGCCTCGGGACACCGACGACGTGATGATGCCGCAGAGGAACAACGACAACGGGCCGTCGATCACGAACAGCAACCACCGCACGCCGGCGGGCCAGAGACCCGGACGCCCGCCGGATCGGGCGACCACCCGCGTACCGGTCAGGTGCTTGCCGAGCGAACCGCCGGTGAACCCCTCCATGACCGCGAAGTAGAGGAACGTGAACAGGATCGCCAGCGCGAGGAACGCGCCGCCGTTCGCCTCGTAGACCGTGTCGTTGATCTGGAACACGACGCGGTTGTCACACTCGACCCGTGACGAGTCGTTCGTCGCCAGGTGGCAGCCGGGAAGACGCAGGGTCTCCGCTCTGGTCCGCTGCGTCGCGAAGGGGAAGAAGAGGAGCAGGAACACGATCGTGCAGACGACGGCGTCGATGACGAACGCGCCGTAGCGCCGTCCGAGGATCGCGGTCGGGTCGCGTGGACCGGCGCCCCGGACGTGGGGGTACGCGGACGCGGCGGTGCCGGGGAGCGGCGCAGCCGGCGAACCGACGGCGGGCGGTGGCGTCGCGGCGGGTGGGTCGACGGCGAGCATGCCGTTGTCCGACACGTGCTCGGTCCACTGCGAGCCGTCCCAGTAGCGGTACTGGTGCCGGCCGAGGGGATCGGCCGCCCAGCGCGGTGGGTTCTCCGGTGCGCTCACCGGTGCAGTGTCCCAGCCTCGGCGGGCCCGGTCGCGGACCTTCCCCGGTCCGTGCGGGGCGTCCTGGCGATCGCTGCCCGGGGGCGGGACTCGGGCCCCTCGTCCTCGGACCGAGGTTCAAGCGGGCACCACCACGACGGGGCGCGTGGCGTGGTGGGACAGGTGATGGGTGACGCTGCCGAGCAGCAGCTCCGCGAACCCGCTCTTGCCGGAGCGTCCGACGACGAGCAACGCGGCGTCGTGGTCGTCGGCGACCTGGAGCAGGGTCGGCGCGGGTGCACCCTCGGCGAGGATCGCCTGATAGGGGACACCGGCTGCACGCAGGGGCGCGCACCACTCCTCGAGGTGCTCCTGGAGCTGTCGGCGGGTCTCGTCGGAGTAGTAGACGGGCGCCGACGGCGGTGGCGTCGGAGGAACCACCTGCAGGAGGGGCGGGAGGGCGTAGACCGCAACGACCTCGGCGTCGAGCCCGCCGGCCATCTCCGCGCACCAGGCCACCGCGGCCTGCCCGTCCGGCGAGCCGTCGACTCCGACCACGATCCGTCGTCCGGCCACCGGCGCTCCCTCCGTCCCGCCCCTCTGTACCACGCCCGCGTTGGTGTACGACGTCGCCGCGCCGGACCGCCGCGCGACGAGCCGTGTTCCGGGACCTTCGCCCCTGGACGGCGGCCGAGCCGTCGGAGAGTCTGGAGCGCATGGAACCGACCAGCCCGCCCACCGAGCATCCCGCGGCGCTGGCCACCGGCGACGGCGAAGTACCGGAGACGTTCCTCGTGCCGCTCGACGGCACCGATTTCTCGCTCCGCGCGCTGCCGGTGGCCGAACGGTTCGCGACCGCGTTCGACGCCGATCTGCACGCGTTCACGACGCCCCAGACCCTGGATGCGAGCGAGCGCTCCGCGGTGCCCGCGTGGCTGGAAACGCTCGTCGCCGACACTCGGTACCCTCGGTTCACCGCATCCGTGGTGGACGGCGACGACCCCGCGCTCGCGGTCGTCGAGCAAGTGGCTGCGACGCCCGGTTCGGTGGTCTGCATGGCGACACACGCCCGTGGCCCGATCGGCAGCGTCGCGCTGGGCAATGTCGCCTCCCAGGTGTTGCGCCAGATCGCGGTTCCCGCGCTCCTCGTCGGCCCGCACTGCGCCGAGCAGGCGCCCCGCCACGGACCGATGCTCGTGGCCCACGACGGTTCGGTGGCCGCGGACGCCGTGCTCACGCCGGCTCGGACCTGGGCGCACGCATGCGGGCTCCCGATCGTGCTCGTGCACGTGTACCACCCCCTCGACGTACCTACCGCGGAGCATCCCCTCGATGCGATCCGACCCGCGTTCGACTTTCTCGGCCGCGAGACCACCGTCGAGGTGGTCGCCAGCTCCTTCCCGGCGGGTGCGATCCGTGATCTCGCACACGAGATTGGACGCGTCCGTGATCGCACTCGGCACCCACGGCCGCACCCGAGCGGCATCGGTGGTGATGGGAAGCGTCGCGGTGTGGGTCACCCGTGAGAGTCCCTGTCCGACGCTCGTGGTGCGCCCCGGGGAATCGCGGCTGTCGTGAAGCGGTTCGTCCTCTATGCGGTCATCGGACTCGTCGTCTTCTTCGGCGCGCTCCAGCTGGTTCCGTACCGAGTCACGAACCCGTCGGCTCGCAACGAGCCCACGTGGGATACGCCGCGCACCCGGCAGCTCGCGGTCGCGGCGTGCTTCGACTGCCACAGCAACGAGACCACCACCTACTGGTGGGAAGACGTCGCACCCTTGTCGTGGTGGATCACCAATCACGTCGACGACGGTCGCGCCGCCCTCAACTTCTCCGAGTGCGCGCAACGCAGCGGGGGCGAGAGCGGCGACGCCGCCGAGACCGTCACGAACGGCTCGATGCCCCCGGGCTACTACACGTGGCTCGGGCTCCACTCCAACGCCAAGCTGACCGCGGCGGAACGCAAGGACCTGGCCGCCGGGCTGCGCACCACGCTCCAAGGTTGGAACTGCGGGAACGGCGGCGGCTGAGGCGACCGGGCCCGTCCGGCGATCGTGCGTCCCGTCACCGGTTCAACGTTGCGACTTGGCGGACGAGGTCACCGCGTTCCACGAAGTCGACGGCCACGAGCGTGAGGCCACGGCCGCGTTCCCTCACACACCGCGCGATGCGCTCCGCCAAGAGCGACGAGTTCACCCGCCGCGCCGTCACCGGCTCCGCGGGAGTGACCCAATGGTTGAACTGGAAGATCGGCGAACGGGGGAGCCCTCGGTTCGCCGCGCAGGACGATTCCGCCTCGAGGTTCCGCGGTCGACGGAACGTGAACGGCGTCTCCTGCACGAGGCCGGCGAACGCGTTCGGCAGCGTCGGTCCGCCGTCGCCGTTCTCGAGCGAGACGAGCACGCGCGTGCCCGACGCGACCATCTGGCCGAGCGTGGGAAGGTGGGCTCCGGGCTCGACGGCGAGCAGCATGGATTCGAGCCCGGCGTCGCGGAGCACCGCGGCGATCCGCTCGGGAGCCACGTAGTCCTCGATCACCAGGACCAGCACGTCACGGGGATGCGTGTCGAGGAATCCGCGCATCGTGCGCAGCTCGTCGAGCATCGGTACCGCGCCCAACTCGCAGAACACGTGGCACAGGTAGACGTCCGTCGGCGTGCCCGGGGGCGGGGCGCCGAGCGCGGCGTGGATGGTGTTGGCCGCCAGCGACGAGGCTGCGGGGGAGCTCGGACGGGTCCCCGAGCGGTCCCGAGAGGTCGGTGTACACACGGCCCTTGCGCGGGGTGCCCGGGAACGCGTCGATCTGGAACCCGCGGATGCCGTGCCCGAGCTGTCGGGCGATGGACCACCGCTGGTTCGGGGGTCGGAAGCCGTTCGCGCTCGACGCCATCGCGTTGTGCGCGGTCGCGAACGCGACGTCGCTCAGGCTGCGGTCGCACAGCGCTGCGCTGCCGTTGCAGGTGGGAGCGCGTGGAGCCGGGTTCGCTGCCGCACCGAGGAACAGCGTGCCCAGCGCGACCGCGACCGCGACGAGACGGCCGGTCACCCGGGGGGGTCGTCGGGGAGCTCGCGCAGGTAACGCTCGAACTCGGCGGCGAGATCGTCCGACGACGGGATCTGCTCCGCGGCCTGACGGTCGTACTGCGCCTCGAGCTGGGGCAGGTAGCCGCTCGCTTCGGGGTTCTCGGAGACCGCGTCGTCGACGAGATGCTCCCACTCGGCGGCCTGTTCCTGGAGCGTGCCGTGACCGGTGGGGATGCCGGTGACGTGCTCGAGGTTCCGGAGCAACGCGGCCGCGGCCTTCCAGTTCGGTGCACCGGCCGCGTAGTACGGGACCCCGACCTGCATCGAGATCGCGGGGATCGCGCGCGCGTCGAGCTCCGCCTGCAGCGCGCCGACGATGCCCGTGATGCCCTGGTAGCGCGGCCGGTGGAGCCCGAACCGGGTCGCCAGCTCGGGATTGGCCGACGACGCGTGCACGAGCGGCATGCGGCTGTGGGGAACCTGTGCGGGCATGGCCCCGAGCGTGATCACGACTTGCGCACCGGTGTGCTCGGCGACCTCGATGAGCAGATCGGTGAAGCGTCGCCAGCAGTAGTGCGGTTCGATGCCGGAGAGCAGCGCCAGCTCGCGCCCGGCATTCGTCTCGTCGTTGGCGTGGACGGTGTTCTCGGGCCAGACGATGCGTCGGGTGACCCCGTCCTCGAGCACCACGTGCGGCCGGACCTGCTGCGCGTCGAAGAATGCGTCCCCGTCGATGGTTGCGAGACGGGTCGCGCCCGTGAACTCGATGAGATGGTCGACCGCGGTGGTCGCCGCGGACGCGGCGTCGAAGTACCCCGCGAACGCGAGCACGAGGATCGACGTGCGCGCGGGCCAGTCCCGTTCCCAGATGAGCTCGCTCGTCATTCCCTGCAGTTTGATCCAAACTGGGCCGGGAACGACATTCGCGGGGTCCGCCCTCGGGTTCGCCTTCGCCGGCACGTCGCCGCCCGAACCGTGGGAGTAGCGTTCCCGGGATGATCGTCACCATCGTCGTGCTCGGCGGCGTCGTCGCCCTCGCCGCCGCGGTCCGTTCCACCTGGTCGCCGTGCGGGCAGTCGATGCTCTCGCAGCTCACGCCCGTCGGCGAGGCGTCGCGGGGCTACCGCTACCGCACCACCGCCTGCTGGTTCATCGCCGGCGCGCTGGTGGGCGGGGCGATGCTCGGAGGGCTCATGGCGTTGCTCGCGGCCGCGGTGTCGGCGCTCGACGCGTCGTCGGTCGCCCTTCTCGGCGTTGCCGCCGTCCTCGCGGTGCTGGCGGCCGCGATCGACGGAGGGGTGTTCGGCGTGGCCCCCCCGTTCCTCCACCGGCAGGTCAACGAGTACTGGCTCGGTCGCTACCGGGCGTGGGTGTACGGCAGCGGGTTCGGCTGGCAGATCGGGACCGGACTCACGACGTACATCATGACCGCGGCGGTGTTCCTGACCGTCGCCCTCGGCGCGTTGAGCGCGAGCCCGCTCGCCGCCTTCCTGGTCGGGATCACGTTCGGCCTCGCCCGCGGCCTCGCGGTGCTCCTGACCGCGCCGCTGCGCACGACCGCACAGCTCTTCGCGTTCCACCGCCGCTTCGATGCGCTCACGGAGCCGGTGCGCCGTGCGGTGATCGGCGTCCAGCTCGTGGTCGCGGTGATCGCGATCGGCGCCGCGTGGGGAGCGTTGGCGGCGGTGGGCACCCTCGTGACGTTGGTGGCCGCGGTGGCGATCGCGCGGGCGCGCGTCGACGCGTCGCATCCGGCGCCGTCACCGCCTGACACCGCCCACCCACCGGCACGAGTGTCGAACGTCACCGGCAAGACGATCGTCGTCGTGGGCGGATCCGACGACCCGACGACGCGCGACGCCACCGGAAGGCTGCGGGATCTCGGGGCGGTGGTCGTCGTCGCGACCGTCGACTTCGGCTCGCTCGGCGACGTCCGGCGCTTCGCGGCCGAGGTGCTCGCACGCGAGTCTCGCGTCGACGTGCTCGTGACCACGCCGGACGTCCGGTTCCGTCACCGCAGACTCACCGACGACGGTTGCGAGGCAACCCTCCAGGTGAACGCGCTCGGACCGCACCTGTTGAGCCGGCTGCTCGCCGACCGCCTCGCCGCGAGTCGCGGACGCGTGCTCGCGGCGGGGTCACCGAGCGCCGCGGCACGCGCGGCGCTCGACCTCGACGATCTCGACCGATCGCACGGATACCGCGCCCGCACCGCGTATACCGCGAGCAAGCTCGCCGGGGCCCTGCTCACGCGTGAATACGCGCGTCGTCTGCGCGCGAGTCGGCGTCGCCGACTTCACCCCCGACGTGGCGACCCTCCTGTTCCTGGCGGGCACCGACGAGCGCCTGCGCGGTGGGCACTTCGTGGACGCCCGCCGGGTCGCCGACCCGCCCGCGCTCCGGGATGCGGATGCAGCAGGCCGCCTCTGGGACCTCGCCGCGGCGCGCCTGGGACTCGGCGGCTAGGTCCGACCGGCGAGGATCTCGTCGCGGAGGCGGGCCCGGCGGAGCTGCCGGGTGGCGTCCGTGCGCGGGAGCTCGGCGACTTGCACCACGACCCGCGGCTGCTTCGGACCGATGAGCGTGGCCGAGACGTGCGCGCGCAGCTGCTCGACCGTCGGCAGCGTCGCGCCCGCCCGCACGACGATCGCCGCACACACGACCTCGCCCCAACTCGGGTCGGGGAGCCCGACCACGCCGACCTCGACCACGGCGGGGTGGGTGAGGATGGCGCTCTCGACCTCGACCGGCGCCACCCATTCGCCGCCGGAGCGGATCGACTCCGAACGGCGCCCGGTGATCGTGAGGAAGCCGTCTTCGTCGCGGGCCGCGAGGTCGCCGGTGTGGAACCAGCCGTCGTCGTCGATGGCCTCGGCGGTGGCATCGGGGCGATCGAGATAGCCGCTGAACATCGTCGGCCCGCGGAGCAGCAGCTCGCCCGCGGCGTCGATGTCGGCGTCGACCATCGGCGGCGGGAGGCCGACGCTGCCGGGCCGCTCGCTCAGGTCGCGGTCGAGGAGCACGGCGCCCCGGCCGATCTCGGTCGAACCGTACGCGATCGACGTCCAGGTGCCCGCGAAGCGCGCCTTCAGCGCGTCGACGAGGTCGGGGGTGACGAAGGACGTCCCCGTGAGGACCTCGCGCAGTGACGACGTGTCGTGGTCGCCGTGGTCGTCGAGGATTCGCTGCCAGATCCCCGGGATGCAGTAGAGCGTCGTGATCCGCCACCGCTCCACCGCTGTGAGCAGCTCGTGGGGGTCGGCGCGGTGCACGAGGTGCACCGAACGGTCACGGGCCCACGCCGCCTCGACCGTGGCCCAACCGGCCATGTGGAACTGACCGAACATCAGCCCCGCGCCGCCGGCGCCGACCGCGCCGCCGTCGGTGTCGCGCTGCAGCGCGCGCAGCCAGGCGGCGCGGTGCGAGAGTCGGGCGCCCTTGGGCGCCCCGGTCGACCCGCTCGTCAGAAAGATGGCGCACGTGTCCTCGCTCGTGCCGGCGCGCGGCGGCGGCGCGCCGGCCGCACCGTCGAGCCAGCCCGGCGCGCTCGGTGACCACGGTGATCCCGAGGGGCCCGGCCGACGCCCGCGCCGCGGCTTCGACGTCGGGATGCGCCACCACGAGCCGTGGGCGCAGCGCCTCGAGCGCGGTTGCCGCCTCCGGCTCGGTGAAATGCGGGTTGAGGGGCGCGAGCGTGGCTCCGAGCTTCGAGATGCCGTAGCCGACCTCGAAGGCGTCGAGCGTGGGCGGGCCCCACCACACGACCCGGTCGAGCGGCGCCACGCTCTCCGCGGCGAGGCGGTGCGCGGCGCGGTTCGCATTGCGGTCAAGGGTCCCGAAGGTGCGCGCGTCGTCGCCGAGGGTCGCGGCCACGCTCGACGGATGCACACGCGCCCCTCGGGCCAGGACGTCGTGGATCCGGACGTCCACGGTCAGACGGTGAGGTGGGGCCGACGCTGCACCGGCGGAGTCTCCTGTCCACCCGGCGCCGGGTCAAGGCCACGCCGGGGCCGGCTCGCGAGATCCGGGCGACGACTAGCCTCACCGCCCGTGGCGGACGAGGCGCTCCTGCTGGCCGACGTCGACCGCCTGATCCACGGCGTCGTCGCCACGCTCGGCGATCCGGTCGCGGACGCGCTCGGCGCCCACCGCGGCCGCGGGAGCCCGGCACCGGGCCCGCATGGTCCTCACGCTGGCGAACGGAGGAGACCGGACCGACGCGGTGAGCGGGGCGGCGGCGGTCGAGCTGCTCCACCTGGGCACCCTCGTGCACGACGACATCGTCGACGGATCGGCGCGACGCCGGCACCACCCGACGCTGCACACCGCGCTCGGGACACCGATCGCGTTGTGGACGGCCGACGCGCTGTACGCGGAGGCGATCCACCTGGCGAATGCGATCTCCGCGGCGGGGGGGTTGGCTCTGGAAGGCGCGCTGCGACGAATCGCGGCCAGCCAGATCCACGAAGCGCTGGGGGCCACCACCGCGCACTACTGGGAGGTCGTCGACGGCAAGACGGTGTCGCTCTTCGATGCCGCCTTCGCGCTCGCGGACGAAGCGCTCGGCGGCACGTTGCCCGCGACGGTTCGCGACGCGGTCAGGCGTTACGGACGGCTGTTCCAGTACGTCGACGATCTGCAAGACATCGGCGGTGAAGCCGCCGCGATGGGCAAGCCCACCGGGCTCGACGCCGACAACGACCTCCAGACCCTGCCCGCGGCCGACCTCGTGGTGTCGAACGCGGCGGTCGAGTCGCGTCTCCGCGAGCTGGCCGATCCCATCGCCCGCCTCGTGCGCGACACTACTTGGGGCGGGTACTTCGCGACGCTGACCGCGCACCTCCTCGACGTCGCGGCGCGCGTGCTCGACGACACGACGGCGGGCACCCGATGACGGGCACGGGCGCGCTGCCGACGCACGTCGGCGTGATCATGGACGGGAACGGTCGCTGGGCCGAGCGCCAGGGCCTGGCCCGGACCGACGGGCACAGCCAGGGCGAGGAACGCCTGGCCGAGATCGTGCGCTCCGCCGACGCGCTCGGGATCGAATGGCTGACCGCGTACGGCTTCTCGACCGAGAACTGGCGGCGACCCCGCCTCGAGGTCGACTTCATCCTCGGACTGCACAAGAAGATCTTCGGCCGGCGTTCCGAGATGCACGCCAACAACGTGAAGATCCGGTGGATCGGCCGGGACACGCGCGCAGGGTCGCGGATCCCGGCCATCGTGCGCCGTGAGATCGAGAAGTCGACCCGTCTCACCGCCGAGAACACCGGGCTCAACTTCACGGTCGCGTTCGACTACGGCGGCCGCCAGGAACTGGTCGAGGCGGCCCGGGCCATTGCCCGCGACGAGCCCGACACCGTCGACGAGCACACCGTCACCCGCAGCCTCTACGCCCCCGAGCTGCCGCCCGTCGACCTCATGATCCGCACGTCGGGGGAGGCCCGCATCTCGAACTTCCTCCTCTGGGAGGGCGTGGGAGCCCAGCTCTACGTGACGCCCACGTTGTGGCCCGACTTCGACCGGGCCGAGCTCGAGCAGGCGATCGACTGGTGGCGCCGGGTCGTGTAATCGGGCGGTCGCGCACGCGACGTCCCGTTACCGTGGATCGATGCCGCGTGCTGCGGGTTCCGGGCTTCGCGCCGCTGCTGGTCGGGCAAGCCGTCAACGAGACGGGCAACTGGATCGCGGTCATCGCGATCTGGGGCTTCGCGTCGTTCCGGTTCGACGTCGGCGCCGGCGACCTGGCGTTGCTCTTCGTCGTGCTGTCGGTGCCCGGCGCGCTGCTCGGTCCGCTCCTCGGCGTGCCCATCGACCGGCTCGGCCCCCGTCGCACGCTGCTGATCGCCAACCTCATCGGGGCGGTCGACGCGCTCGCCCTCACCCGTGCCGACAGCTACCGGACGATCATCCTGCTCGCGCTCCCCCTCGGGCTGATCGAGGCGTTGGCCGCGGCGTCGCTCGACGCGATCCCGCCCCGGCTCGTGCCCGATGATCGGCTGGTGACCGCGAACGCACTGCTGGGCGGGGCGCAGGACCTTGCGATCGTGGTCGGTCCCATCGCGGCCGCGTTGGTGAACGCGCGGTGGGGCCTCGAAGGCGCGTTCTTCGCCGACGCCGCGACCTTCCTGGTGGGCGCCGCCGTCGCCCTCCGACTGCGCGTCGGAGCAACGGTCCACGTGCCCTCGGAGCACGCAACCTCGACCTGGAGGGAGCTGCGCGACGGGCTGGGCTTCGCGCGGCGCAACGACGGGCTGCGATGGACGCTCACCGTCGCCGGCGGCGTGTACCTGCTGTGGGCCGCGTTCGGGGTGCTCGAGCCGCTCTACGTGCGTGACGTGCTCGGCGGTTCCGAGGACATGTTCGCGCTTCTCCAGACCGTCTTCGGCGTGGGCCTCGTGCTCACCGGCCTCGCGCTCGCCGTCGTGGGCGAACGGATCGCGCGCCCTCGGTACGTCGCCCTGGCGATGGTCGTGTCGGGCCTCACCGCCGCGCTGTACCTCGGCACCGAGTCGGAGGTGGTGGCGTTCGTGGGAGTGTTCCTCTGGGGGGTCGACACCGCGTTCTTCTACGTGCCGGCGCGGACGCTGTTGCAGCGCTATGCCCCGACCGCGTTCCACGGGCGGGTCCTGTCGTTGAACCAGTCGCTCGAACCGGCGGCCGGCATCGTGATGACGCCGCTTGCAGCGGTGGCGTTGGGCGTGGTGAGCGTGCAGGTCCTCGGGATCACCGCCGGCGCGGTCGCGACGGTCGGTGGCTTCGCGATGCTGCGACTCGCGCGCCGACTCGGACCGCCCCCGCCGGCGGTTGCCGCCGATCCCGCCGCGGGGACGTCGCGCGACGCGATCGCCCTCGGCGGTGCAGCGCCGGGATGACTACCTGACGGCCGTCGTCGCAGTGGAGCGTCCGAACGCCCGATCGGTGCTCGCCGGTAGGCTCCGCGTGATGGAGGTCGACGGGACGATCGCGGTGATCACCGGAGGTGCGAGCGGGATCGGCCGGGCCACTGCGCTCGAGCTCGCCCGACGGGGCGCCGACATCGTGCTCGCCGACATCCACGAGGAACGGCTGGCCGCGGCGGTGACCGACGTCGAGGCGCTCGGCCGCCGCGCGCTCGCGGTCCCGTGTGACGTCACCCGCGACGCTGATGTCGCCGGTCTCGCCGACGCCGCGTTCGGCGCGTTCGGGCGGGTCGACGTGTTGATGAACAACGCCGGGATCGCCGTGCTCGGCCCTCCGCACCGGGTCGAGATGGACGATTGGGAGCGCATCCTCCAAGTCAACGTGCTCGGGCTGGTCCGGGGCGTGCGGGCGTTCGTGCCGGCGATGGTGGAGCGAGGGACCGGCTACGTCGTCAACACCGCGTCGATCGCCGGGATCTGGGCATACACCTGGGACGCCACGCCCTACATCACGTCGAAGTTCGCCGCCTACGGTTACTCCGAGGCACTGGCCCGTTCGCTGCGCCCGCTCGGGATCGGCGTGTCCGTGCTCTGCCCCGGATTGGTGGCCACGAACCTGGGCGAGACGGCTCGGTTCTCCGGGGTGCCCGACGACCGTGCGGGCGAGTGGTCGTACTTCCCGCCCGAGATGCAGGTGGCCATCGAACCGTCGGCGGTGGGCGCGATGGTCGCCGACGCGATCGCCTCGGAGCAGTTCGCGATCTTCACGCACCCGGGCGACCGCGAGCGCTTCCGGACCTGGCGACTCGACATCGACGCGTCACTGGCCGACGCCATCGCCGGTTCACCCCCGCCGCCTCGCATCGTCTGACGTCCGGTGGCGGATCAGCGCCCGTCGCGCTCGGCGAGCTCGGTCACCGTCGTCCAGTTGCGGGTCGTGGCGGCAACGCCGAGCTTCCGTTCGAAGAAGGCGTTGTTGATCTTGGTGCGGCCGTACCCGTCGGGGCAGTGCACGTAGACCTCTCGGCCGTCGATCGCGAACCGGTCGGGTGTGAACGCGTCGCGGTCGAGCGCCGTGACCCGCGCGGCGGCCGCCGGCTCGGCGAGGAAGGTGACGTGGAGCTTGGTCACGTCGGTGCCGTGGCCGAGGAACGGGTTGCCCTCCAGGACCCGGCGCAGCTCGGCCGGGGTCCGGACGAGCACGGTCACGTCGAGCCCGAGGTCGTCGGCGATGGCGCGCCGCATCGCTCGTGCGACCGCGGCCGTGGTCCGGGCGCTCGAGCGCGAGATCACGTTGCCGCTCTGGACGTACGTCGTGACGTCGTGGTGCCCGTGCGCCTCGTAGAGCGCCCGCAGGTCGTCCATGGCGATCCTGCGACGGCCGCTGACGTTGATCCCTCGCAGCAGCGAGACGTACACCGGCATCCGCCCGACGATAGCGAGGCGCGGCCGCGACCGGACGGGGCTCCGTGCGTGGGGGGTGCCGCGGGCACTAAGAAGAGGCCCGCATCGACGGCACGTGATCGCCGGAACCACGCGACCTGAGCCAAGCGGCTCAGAGGGAGATGACGATGATCCTCGACGGCAAGACGGTGGTGGTCACCGGGGTCGGTCCCGGCCTCGGGGGCGAGACGGCGAAGCTCGTCCTGCGCGACGGGGGGAACGTCGTGCTGGCGGCGCGGACGGCGGCGAAGCTCGAGGCGGTCGCGGCCGAGCTCGACCCGACCGGGTCGAAGGTCGCGTACCTGACCACGGACATCGGTAGTGCCGAGCAGTGCCGGGCGCTCGCGCAGCTCGCCGTCGACCGGTTCGGCGCGGTCGACGGCGTGGTGCAGGTCGCGGCGTACGACGGATTCCTGGCGGGGTTGGCCGGCACCGGTGACGACGACTGGACCGCCGTTCTCGGTACCAATGTCATCGGCACCATGCACGTCGTGTCGGCGATGGCGGAGGCGATGGGGGACACCGGCGGTTCGATCGTGCTGATCGGTTCGCAGAGCTCGGTCCTGCCCCCCGTGGTGGAGCAGATCGCCTACGCGAGCTCGAAAGGGGCGTTGCACGCCGCGATGTTCCATCTCGCGACCGAGCTCGGTCCCCGCAAGATCCGTGTGAACACCGTGGTGCCCACCTGGATGTGGGGGCCGCCGGTGCAGATGTACGTGCAGTGGCAGATGGCCGACCGCGGGATCAGCGAGGAAGAGGCGATCGCGGAGATCACCCGCAACATGCCGTTGGGCGAGATCCCGGCCGACGAGGACGTCGCGGAGTCGGCGGTGTTCTTGTGCTCCGACCGGGCCCGCATGATCACGGGCCAGACCCTCTACGTGAACTCCGGCGAGTTCATGACATGAGAGCTGAGCTGTGAGCTCCTGGGACCACCTCCTGGCGCCGGGGCGCATCGGTGCGCTCGAGCTGCGCAACCGGATGGTCATGGCCCCGATGGGCGAGGATCTCGGCGACCTCGACGGCATGGTCTCCGAGACGCAGATGGCCTACCTCGAAGCCCGCGCGCGGTGGGCTGGCCATGGTCATGCTCGGGTCGGTCGGGGTGTCGTTCCCGGTGGGGTGCTCCAACGCCCGCCAGACCGCGATCTCCGACGATCGCCACATCGCTCCGTGGCGCGAGGCGGCGAAACGCGTGCATCGCCACGGCTCGACCCTGGCCATGCAGCTCACGCAGGCGGGCGCCAACAGCCTGCAGGACACGCTGGCCGGACGCCCGATGTGGGTGGCCTCCGCGCCCGGGCCCCCGGGGCGTGACGACCTCTACGGCATGGTGACGGCCGACGAGGCCGCGAAGATGATGGAGCCGTTCACGGGTCCCGTGTCCAAGCTCCATTACATGGTGCTCGACCACGACGGCATCGCACGGGTGGTCGACGCCTTCGCCGCTGCGGTGGTGCGGGCGCGTGAGGCCGGTGTCGACGGCTGCGAGCTCCACGCCGGGCACGGCTATCTGATCGACGGGTTCCTCTCACCGGCGAAGAACCACCGCACCGACGAGTACGGCGGTTCGCTCGAGAACCGCGCGCGCATCCTGGTGGAGATCCTGCGCGAGATCCGTGCCCGGGTAGGCGACGACTTCGCGGTGTGGTGCCGGCTCAACTCCACGGAGAACCGCCCTGACGGGACGACGCTCGACGACTGCATCGCGGTCAGCCGCCTCGCCGAAGCCGCGGGGGCCGACGCGGTGCACGTGTCGGCGTACCACGATCCTGCGGTGGCGACCGGCCCCACCGACTCGTACGCACCGCACGTTCCCGGTCTCCTCGTCGAGAACGCTCGCGCGGTGAAGGCGAGCGTCGGCGTGCCGGTGATCGCGGTCGGCCGCATCGGGCCCGACCTTGCCGAAGCGGCCATCGCCGAAGGCGCGTTCGACTTCGTGTCGATGGCGCGCATGATCCTGGCGGAGCCCGACCTCCCCAACCTGCTCGAGGCGGGGACGCCCGAGGAGATCCGGCCCTGCGTCTACCACTACCGGTGCATCGGCAACATCTTCGTCCGGGGCCAGACGCGCTGCGCGGCCAACGGTTCGGTCGGCCGCGAAGACGACCTCGTGATCGGCGCCGCGGCCGTCCCGCGCCACGTGCTGGTGGTCGGCGGCGGGCCGTCGGGCATGGAAGCGGCACGCGTGGCCTCGTTGCGCGGGCACTCCGTGACGCTGGTCGAGGCCGCGCCCCGCCTCGGCGGGCGGTGGGCCTACGCGGCGGCGACGTCGGAGCCGAACGCGGAGCTGCTGCGTTGGTTCGAGCACCAGATGGACCTGCGCGGAGTGGACGTGCGCCTCGGCGAGGCGCTCGACGTCGACGGCATCGTCGCGCTCCAACCCGACGCGGTGGTGGTGGCAACCGGCGCCACCTGGTCGCGTCCCGCCGTCCGCGGCGGCGACCTCCCGCACGTCCACCCCGTCGACGACCTCGGCGGATGGCTGCTCGGCGGCACCCCGCTGGGCACTGACGACGTGGTGGTTCTCGGGGGAGACCTGCCCGGTCTCGGTGTCGCCGAGCAGGCCGCCGGCGAGGGTGCGCGCGTCACCGTGCTCGAGGCGACGCCGGTGTTCGGACTGCACCTCGGGCTACCGGGACGGTGGCAGCGGGTGGCGGAGCTGCGCCGGCGCGGGATCACGCTCACCGGCGGTGCCGAGGTGATCGAGATCACCGACCACGCCGTGCGCTGGCGCGACGCCGACGGTGAGCACGAGACGCCCGCGGGTGCCGTGTTCGCGACCGCCGCGGCCCTGCCCGACCTCTCGCTGGCGGACGCTCTCGCGGCGCAGGGGATCGACGCGACCCTGGTCGGCGACGCGGTCGCCGGCGCCGGCCTGCTCGAGCACGCGATGCGCACGGCCCTCGAGACCGCGGTCGTCCTCTGACCATGGGACTCCGGGGGGACGCGTGCATCCTGGGCTTCGCCGAACGGCCCTCGCAGCGAAAGTTCGCGGGTACGCCGCGCCTCACGGTCGAGCAATGGGCCGGGCTGGCCGCCGACGCGCTCGGCGATGCCGGCTTGGCGGCATCCGAGGTCGACGGCATCGTGTGTGCCGGCGACGTGGTCGAGTCGAGCATGTTCGTGCCGGCCACGCTGGCCGAGTACTGCGGCTGGAAGGTCAACTTCGCCGAGCGCACCGACCTGGGCGGTGCGTCGGCCGTCGGCATGGTGTGGCGGGCCGCGGCCGCCATCGAGCTCGGGATCTGCAACGTCGTCGTGTGCGCCACGGTGGGGGAGCCGCGGCCGCCGTCGCCGGTCCCCCGCCCGCCGAACTCCCGCATGATCTACGGCGCGTCGAGCAACGAGTGGGGATCGCCGCAGGCCGAGTTCGACATCCCCTACGGGCACGTCGCGCAGAACAGCGGGTACGCGATGTACGCGCAGCGCTACCACGACCTCTACGGCTGGGACGAGCGGGCCCGGGCGAAGATCGCGGTCGACCAGCGCACCAGTGCCTGCGCCAACCCGAACGCGGTGTTCTCCGGACAGCCGATCACGGTCGACGACGTGCTCGCGTCAAGAGTGATCTCGACGCCGTTGCACCTGCTCGAGATCGTGATGCCCTGCTCCGGCGGCGCCGCGTTCGTGCTCGCGAACGCCGAGGTGAGCCGGCGTAGCGCGCGCCGACCGGTTGCGGTCACCGGTTTCGGCGAGCGACTCACGCACAAGACCCCGACCTATGCCGACGCGATGCCGCGCACACCGGTCGCCGATGCCGCCGCGAGCACGTTCGCGATGGCCGGCGTCGCTCCCGTCGACGTCGACATGATCCAGGTGTACGACTGCTACACCATCACCGCCCTCCTCAGCATCGAGGACTCGGGCTTCTGTGGGCCCGGCGAGGGGCTCACGTTCGTGCGCGACCACGATCTCTCGTACCGGGGCGACTTCCCCTGCAACACCCACGGCGGCCAGCTGGGGTTCGGCCAGGGCGGGTTGTCGGGTGGTATGTCCCACGTCGTCGAAGCGGTGCGCCAGATCCAGGGCCGGGCCGGCGACCGCCAACTGGCCAGGCACGACGTGGCCTACGTCACCGGCACCGGCGGCGTGATGAGCGAGCAGGGCGCGCTCGTGCTGCAGGGGACCTGACGTGAGCGAACCCCGTCCCGAGGCCGTACCGAAGCCCCGCCCCGTGCCCACAGCCACCTCACAGCCCTTCTGGGACGCGCTGCGCGAGGAGCGGATCGATCTCCAACGCTGTGACGGGTGCGACACGTGGGTGTACTACCCCCGCGCCCGCTGCCCGCATTGCCTGTCGGACCGGCTCACGTGGCAGGCGGTCGACGGGGTCGGCACCGTGTTCACCTACACGGTGGCGCTGCAACCGACCGCGCCGCCGTTCGCCGACGAGGTACCGCAGCTGCTGGCCATGGTCGAGCTGGTGGAGGGCGTGCGTCTCTCCACGACGCTGGTCGATGTCGTGCCCGACGCGATCGCGATCGGCATGCCCGTCCAACCGGTGTTCGACCACGGCGACGACGGGATCACGCTGTTGCGCTTCCGTCCCGCCGACTGAACCGATCTCGATCGCGACCTACCCCGAAGGGACAACCATGGGATTCCTCGAAGAGCGTGCAGCACTCGACGGCAAGGTGGCGTTGATCGCCGGAGGGGGTGGCGGTCTCGGGAGGGCGATCGCCCTCGACTTCGCACGCGCGGGCATGCATCTGATCCTCTGCGACAAGAACGCCGAGCTCCTCGACGTGACCGCGGCCACCATCGCCGAGACCGCCGAAGCTCCCTTCACCGCGTGCATCGACGTGCGCGACGCGGACGCGTTCACGAAGGCCTTCCACGAAGGCGTCGACCGGTTCGGTGGCCTCGACGTGCTGGTGAACGTCGCGGGCGGCACGTTCAAGGCCGACTTCCTCGACACCAACACGCGCGGGTGGGACGCGGTGATCCGCGCCAACTTCGGTTGGTTGCTCCACTCGACGCAGCTGGCCGCGCTGCAGATGAAGGCGGCCGGCCGCGGGGGCAGCATCATCAACGTGACGTCGATCGAGGCGCACCGGGCCGCGCCCGGGTACGCCGTGTACTCGGCGATGAAGGGCGCGATCGTGCAGCTCAGCCGCACGCTGGCCCTGGAGCTCGCGCCCGAGGCGATCCGGGTCAACAACATCGCGCCGGACCAGACGCCCACCGAGGGCATGCCGATGGAGTACGACGCGCGAGTGATCGGCGCGGGGATCCCGATGGGACGCCAGGGCACATACGAGGACATCGGCGGGTGTGCCCTGTTCCTCGCGTCGGACCTCTCCGCCTACGTCACCGGCACCACGCTGCACCCTGACGG
The DNA here is from genome assembly GCA_963750045.1 of uncultured Actinomycetes bacterium. Taxonomy (GTDB): domain Bacteria; phylum Actinomycetota; class Acidimicrobiia; order IMCC26256; family DASPTH01; genus DASUAS01. The sequence continues at coordinate 48,385 of CAVVPD010000009.1, forward strand.
CGGGGCGATCGCTTCCGCCGGGTGGTACAATTGGCCCGGCCTCGGCTACGTGAACAACCCGCCGGTGTCGGCGTTCGGGCCCGCCGAATGACCCTCCTCGCCCGCGCCCGCGCGCTCGCCCCGTTGATCGAGCGCGAGGCGGGCCGCTCGGAGGCGGACTCCACGCTGGCGGTGGCGGTGGTGGAGGCGTTCCACGAGGCGGGACTCTTCGGCCTGATGGTGCCCAAGGAGCTCGGGGGCGACGAGGCCGACCTCCCGACCGTGCTCGAGGTGTACGAGGAGGTGTGCCGGGCCGACGGCTCTGCCGGATGGACCCTGCTCGCCAACGCAACCACGTCGGCGTTCGCCGGCGCGTACACGGGGGCCGGCGCGGTCCGCGCGATGTTCGGCGGGGAGCGGATCCCGGTGGCCGCCGGCCAGTTCTCTCCCCGCGGCACCGCGATCCGCGAAGGGCACGCATTCACGGTCGCGGGCCGGTACAGCTTCGGGAGCGGCATCGCCCACGCCAGCTGGATCGGCGGCGGCGCCCTGGAGCTGTGCGACGGTGAGCTGGTGGTGTCGGACGCGGGTACGCCGGTGATCCGCGCCTTCTTCGTGCCGCGCGAGCACGTGACGTTCCTGGGGAACTGGGATGTGATGGGGCTCGCGGGGACCGGCAGCTACGACTACGAGGTCCCCGAGCAGGCCGTCGACGAGGCGTTCACGTTCGACCTCGTCAACGCCGAGGCCCGCCGGGGCGGGCCGGTCTACCGCCTCGGTGTGCTGGGCCTCACCGCCGCCGGGCACGCCGCGTTCGCGCTCGGCGTGGGGAAGCGGGCGATGGAGGAGCTCACCACGATCGTGCAGACCAAGCACCGGCTGGGCGCCGATCCGCTCCGCGACCAGCAGCACTTCCGTCACGACTACGCGATGCACGACGCTGCGCTGCACGCGGCGCGGGCGTTCGTGTTCGAGTCGTTCGCCGCCGTCCAGGACGCGCTCGACGCGGGCGACGACCCCACCCCCGAGCAACGGCAACGCCTGCGCCAGGCAACCACGTATGCGACGCGCGTCGTCACCGACGCGGTGCGCTTCGCCTACACCGCCGCCGGAACCGACGCGCTCCGTCCGGGTGTGCTGCAGCGGTGCTTCCGCGACGTCCACGCGGCCACGCAGCATCTCGTGGTCGACAACAACACGCTCACCGAGACCACGCGCGTGTTGCTGGGCCTGGACCACTGACGTGCGCGAGCTGAGCGGGAAGACCACGGTCGTCGCCGGCTCGGGAAGCGGGGATCGGGCGCAGCCTGATCGTGGTCTTCGCCGCCGCCGCCATGCGGGCGCTCGCTGGCTCTAGCTCGCGCGGCTCAACCGGTCCGCTTGACGCCAGCGAGGTCGACCTGCCCGTTCGCTCGAGCAGACCATGAGCGCACCGCGGTTGCTGCGCCCGACGTTGCCGGGGACACGACAGAACGCTCCGGCACGGACGACCCGACTCGGCTCGAGCGTCGTGGTGGGCGTCTGGCGGACGGCGCGTGCCGGCTCGAGGAGCGTGTGGGACCGCGACTGCTCGATTCGCAGGAGGTACACCAGCCACGTTGCGAACAGTGCGATCGCCCCGACGAAGGACAGCGTGAGCACAGGGATGTTCATGCAACTTCATCGGGAGGTTCGACGGCGACATTGAGGCCCCAAAGGGGGGAACGGCGGCCACCGGCCAGCCGGCAGCTCAGCGCCGGGCAACGCCGGGGGTCGAGCTTGGTCATCGCCGGGGGCGATTGGCGTACCGTGGCGCCATGACACAGCTCATCATCGACGCGGACACGCACCTCACCGAGCCGCCCGACGTGTGGGTCACGCGGGTGCCGAAGCGCTACCTCGAGCACGTACCCCACGTCGAGCGCAACGACGAAGGCCGCGACGTGTGGGTGCTCGACGGCACCCCGTTCAGCAGCCCCGGCCTCACCGCCGTCGCCGGGTGGCCCGAGCCGTTCCCAGCAGGGCCGAAGACCTACGAGGAATGTCACCCGGCGTCGTACGACGCCGACGCCCGGCTGCGCTACATGGACGAGGTGGGAATCTGGGCGCAGGTGCTCTACCCGAACGTCGCCGGCTTCGGGAGCCAACGGTTCCTGAAGATTCCCGACGACGACCTCAAGCTCGTCTGCGTACGGGCGTACAACGACTTCCTGCGCGACTGGGCGTCGGCCGACGAGCGGCGCCTGCTCACGATCATGACGATGCCGTTCTGGGACATCGACGCCGCCGTCGCCGAGGTCGAGCGCAACCTCGACAAGGGTCATCGCGGGATCCTCTTCACCGGCGAACCGCACCGGTTCGGGCTGCCGTACCTCGGTGAGCCGCACTGGGATCCGCTGTGGGCGATCGCGCAGGAGGCGGGCCTGCCCATCCACTTCCACATCGGGAGCGGCGAGATGACGTCTTCGTTCGGGCCCGAGCGCATCGCCCACTACGGCACGGCCGCGACCTACGCCTACACGTCGGTCGAGATGTTCCTGAAGAACGGCCTCCAGTGCGCCGACCTCATCACGAGCGGCGTGCTTCCGCGCTTCCCCGAGCTGCAATTCGTGTCGGTGGAGAGTGGCATCGGGTGGATCCCGTTCGTGCTCGAAGCCGCCGACCACAGCTACCTCGAAGGCCGCCCGGGTCGGGTCAGCGAATGGGAGTTGCTGCCGTCGGAGTACTTCGCTCGGCAGGTGTACTCCACGTACTGGTTCGAGACGGTGGCGCCGACCAGGCTCCTCGGTGAGATCCCCGTCGACCGGATCCTGTTCGAGACGGACTTCCCCCACCCCACGTGTCTCTACGGCAACGTGCACGAGAAGATCGCGACGAGCCTCGAGGGTGCGACGGAGGCACAGCGCCAACGCATCCTCTGGCAGAACGCCGCCGACCTGTATCACGTCGACGCTCCGGGTTGAGCTCGCCGATGAGCGACCGAGGCGCCGCCGAATTCAACCCGTTCGACTACGAGTTCCACCGCGATCCCTACCCCACCTATCGGTGGTTGCGTGACGACGCGCCCGTGTACCACAACGAACGGATCGGCTTCTGGGCGCTGTCGCGCTTCGACGACGTGCTCACGGGCCTGCACGACCCGGTCACCTACACGTCGACGGGCGGCGTGGCCATCGAACACACCGACTCGGCGCTGAAGTCGATGATCGAGATGGACCCACCGGAGCACACGCGGATGCGCAAGCTCATCGCGCGGCGGTTCTCCCCGCGCCGCATCGCCGAGGTCGAGCCGCGAGTCCGCGAGTGGACCAATGCTCTGCTCGACACCCTCGACGGGCATCCGCGCTTCGACGTCGTCGAACAGTTCTCTGCATTGTTGCCGACGACCGTCGTGGGCACGATGCTCGGGATACCGGCCGACCGGCACGACGACGTGCGCCGGTGGACCGATGACCTGCTCACGCGCGAGCCGGGCAACCCCACACCACCACCTGCCGCGGCGGAGGGCGCCCTCAACATCGCGGTCCTCGCTCAGCAGCTCGCCACCGCGCGGCGGCAGCGTCCCGACGACGACATCCTCAGCGTGCTCGTCGACGCCGAGCTCGACGGTCGTCCGCTCACCGACGAGGAGGTCATCGGTTTCTGTCTCCTGCTGGTCTCGGGCGGCCACGAGACCACGTCGAAGCTCATCGCCAACGGCGTGCGGCTCTTCGCGGCCCACCCCGAGCAGCGCGACGCGGTCGTCGCCGACCCCGGGCTGATGCCCGGCGCGGTCGAGGAGCTGCTGCGGTACACCAGTCCGACGCAGTACATGGCCAGGACCGTCACCGCGACGTCGAGCTGCACGGCACCTGCCTCCCCGAAGGGGCGAAGGTCGTGCTCCTGCTCGGGGCGGGCAACCGTGATCCCCGTGAGTTCGAGCGCCCCGACGAGTTCGACATCACCCGTCCCAACCCGCGCATCCTCGCGTTGGGCCACGGCGCGCACGTGTGCCTCGGTGCCGCGGTGGCCCGGTTGGAGGCGCGCGTGGCACTCCAGGAGTTCCTGGCCCGCTACCCGAGCTACGAGGTCGACGAGGACGCGGTCGAGTTCCTCCACTCGGGCAACGTGCAGGGTCCGACGAGCGTCCCCGTGGTCGTCGTATGACGGTCGGACCCGAGGTGCAGGCACTCCTCGATCGGCAGGCGATTCGTGACGTCGTCCTGCGCTACTGCCGCGGCATCGATCGGCTCGACCTCGACCTCGTGCGCTCGTGCTACCACCCGGACGCCACCGACGACCACGGCTCGTTCCGCGGGACGCGCGACGAGTACGTCGAATGGGTGGGCGGCATGCTGAGCCGCTTCACTGGAACGATGCACCTCGTCGCCAATCAACTGGTGGAGGTCGACCGCGACGGTGACCGCGCCCAATCCGAGACCTACGGGGTCGCGTACCACCACGGCGACCCGCCCGAGGACCGTCGCCGCAACTTCACCACCGGCTTCCGCTACGTCGACCGGTTCGAGCGCCGTGAGGGTGAATGGCGCATCGCGGCGCGGGTCGCAGTCCGGGAATGGACCCACACCGTGACCACCGAGCAGCACGTGGTCATCCCGCCGGAGCGTGACGGTCGCCGCGGCCGACGGGACCGCACCGACGCGGTCTACGAATGAACGACTTCGGGGGCCGCGACGGTGTGGCCATCGTCACCGGTGGGAGCGGCGGGCTCGGTGCGGCCGTCTGCCGGCTACTCGCCGAACGGGGGAGCCACATCGCGCTCACGTACCGCGGGAACGAAGAAGCGGCGCGTGTCGTCGCGGCTGACGTCGAGGCCACCGGTCGGCACGTCGAGGTCGCGCAGCTCGACCTTCTCGACGCGGCCGCGACGGCCGCCTTCGTCGAGCGGGTCGCCGCGCAGTTCGGGGGCGTGCACACCCTCGTGCACGCGTCGGGGCCCCTGGTGCGCCAGGTTCACCTCGGCCGCGTCGACCCGGCGTCGTTCCGTGAGCACCTCGAACAGGAGGTGATGGCGTTCTACGACGTGATGCAGCCCACGATCACCCACCTGCGTGCCGCACGCGGCAGCATCGTCGCGGTCACCAGCGCGGGCGGGCGGCGTCACCCGGCGCGCGACGCTCTCTCGGTGGGGCCGAAAGGGACCATCGAGGCCTTGGTGCGGGCACTCGCGGTCGAGGAAGGCCGGTTCGGGATCCGGGCGAATTGCGTGGGACCCGGGATGCTCACCGACGGCATGGCCGTCCGGCTGCGGGATGCGGGCGATCTCGACGATGCCGCCCTCGCCGCGGCGCGCCGCAACATCCCCATGCACACGTTCGGCACCGCCGTCGACGTGGCGGAGGCAGTGTGCTTCCTCGCGTCACCCCGTGCGGGCTACGTCACGGGCCAGGTCATCGACGTCGACGGCGGGTACGGGATCTGAGCGGCCGGGGGGACCTCAGGTCCAGGCGTCAACCGCCGAAAACAAATTCTGTGACACCCGAACCGCTCGTGCGACATACCGGTCAGGTGATGACTCAGGACCAAATGGTCGCGCTCGTGGAGAGGGCCCGAAGATCTGATCCGGACGCTTGGGAGGCGCTGTATCGGCGGGTGTACCCCAGTCTGATGGCCTACGCGTCCCGGCGGCTCGATCGCGAGCGCGCTGCCGACGCGGTGGCGGAGACGATGGCGCGGGCCATCGCACGGCTCGACCGGTTCGAGTGGAAAGGCGGCGGTTTCGATGCCTGGCTCTACGGGATCCTCCGCCACGTCGTCGTCGACGTGTACCGGGCCCAGGGAAGGGACGCGCGTCGTCGCGAGCGCGAACACCCCCGTGCCGCGGGCCCGCTGGACCACGTCGTGGACAACGAGGACGCGGACGAGGTCCGGGCCGCGTTCGGTCGGCTGGGGGCCGAGGACCGGGAACTGCTGGAGCTGAGGGTCGTCGCGGGGCTGACGGCGGAGGAAGTGGGCGAAGTGTTGGGCAAACGACCGGGGGCGGTCAGGATGTCGCAGTCGAGAGCGCTGGCGCGGTTGCGCCGCGAGTTGGAGCGTCGGTCGTGAACCGCGCCGATGACGAGCTGCTCGAGCAGCTGGGCGCGGCGCTCGCCGTGACGCGGGCGGAGCCGACGCCCGACGAGATCGACGCGGTGCGAGCGTTGGTGATGGGCCTTGGCGGTGAAGGAGTCTCGTGGTACTCGCCGGCGCGCGACACGCGACACCCGGTGCGCCACATGCTGGTGGCCGCGGCGTTGGTCCTGGGCCTCGTGATGGCCGGCGCGCTCGTCGCGCTCTCGTCCGGAGCGCCTGTCCCGAGCGCCCTGCGGGCGCCCGCCCGGGCGCTCGGCTTCCCCGTCGATTCCGCCGGGCTGGCCGCCGCGCGTTCGGCCGCGGCTGCGCTGCGGACCGCGCTGGCGGGACCCGACGACCCCCGCGTCGCGGCTGCCGCCGTCTCGCTCGAGACCGCGCTGGGCCGGTTGAGCGCCGCCGATCTCGGGGAGATCGAGGCCGAGGCGCGGGTGCTCCTCGCCCGGGCGGCTGAACGGCTCGGAGTGCCGGTTCCCGACGTGGCCCCGGTGTCGCACGATGTCGTGGAGACGAACTCGCCCACCCTCGGTGCAACCGGTGGTGCGACCGGGCTCACGGGACCCCAGGCCCCGGCGGGCGCGTCGGCGCCGGGCCCGGAGACCGGGGGCCCGGCGCCGTCGAGCGCGGCCCAGGCCGACACCGAGGTGCCCACGACGGAGGCCCCGGATGCACACGAGACGGAGGCCCCGGAGACCCCGGAGACCGAGGCGCCCGAGGGGACCGGGTCGTCGATCGGTTGACCGCGACGCCCGGATTTCTCGTGAGATCCGAAAGCTCGGTGTGACGAAGGTCGCTGTGCGACCGATGAACAGTCGAGTGCCGACCCCGCGCTCGTCCGACCCCACACCGAAAGGCGTTCCCATGCAACGACCCAAGGCATTGGTCCTCGCCGGCGCGATCACGATGTCCGCCCTTGCGGGCGCGACCGCGCTCGGCGCGACGACCGGCACCCTCGGTTTCGGGGGTGGTAGCGGCGCCGCCGATGCGACGCCGGCCGCGGCCGAGACGCCGGCGCGGCGTGGAGACCCGGATCGTTCACGTGCCCGGAACGCGGCCCGCGAACGACGAGGCGAGCCGAACGGCGTCGAACGGATCGCCGGCCGGTGGTCCGGCCGCACCGGCACCCGCACCCGTACCCGCAGCCGCACCGGCGACCGGTGCGCCGAGCGCCACCGGGAGCGCGGTGGAGCTCGCCGCCCCGCCGGCTCCGGCCTCCGTGGCCGAGCCCGAGGAAGGCCGATCCGGGCCGGAGGAGACCGAACACGCGGAGCAGCCGGAAGCACCCGAGCGGCCCGAGGCGCCCGAGGTGGGACACGGTGACTGAACGTCGCCGCGAAGCCGCCGGGCGCTCGTGGGCGCCCGGCGGCGCTCACCCGGATCGCGGTCGCGGGTATCAGCGCCACCGCGATGTTCAGCATCGTCTCGCTGTTGGCGCTCCGGGCCAACGAAGCGCAACTCACCACCACGCCCGCCGCGACCGCTCCGGGGACACCGACGACGCTTCCCCCACGCCAGGTCGTGATCGTCGTCACCGACCCGCCGGCCGAGGGGGGCGGACCCGCCGATCCGGCGCCCGCGGTGGCCGGCGGTGAGCCTCCTGCCGCGAGCGGCGGCGGCGGCTACGACCCGGGCTCTTCGGGTGGCGGCGCGTCGGGTGCGTCGCAGGCTTCGCCCGCCCCGGCCGCGCCCGCCGCGGCTCCGAGCGCGCCGGCTCCGGTCGCGGCGCCGGCGCCCGCGCCCGCGTCTTCCCCCGCGCCCAGCACGGGCACCGGAGCGAGCTGAGGTTGGGAACGCACGTCTGGTGGTACACCGCCCGCGCCAGTGGGATCGTCGCGTGGGTGCTCGTGACCGCGTCGGTGCTGTGGGGCCTGGCGCTGGCCAGCCGGCTCACCCGCCGGCCGAAACCCGCATGGGTGCTCGACCTGCACCGGTTCCTCGGGGGCGCCTCGGTGGTGTTCGTGGCCGTGCACATGCTCGCGCTCTCGCTCGACCGGTACGTGGGCTTCGGTCTCACCGATCTGTTCGTGCCGATGGCCTCGGTCTGGAAGCCCGCCGCGGTGGCGTGGGGGATCGTCGCGTTCTACCTGCTCGTCGCGGTCGAGGTGACTTCGCTGCTCATGCGGCGCCTTCCCCGCAAGCTGTGGCGAGCGGTGCACCTCTCGAGCTTCGTGGTGTTCGGGAGCACGACGGTGCACGCGCTGCTCGCGGGGTCCGACGCCAACGACGCGACGGTCCAGTGGTTGGCATTGGGCTCGGTCGCCGCCGTCGGGTTCCTGGCGATGTTCCGGGTCCTCGCCGATCGCCGCGTGCCCAGGTCGGCGAGCGCAGGCGTCGAGCGCGTCGGCCTCAGCCGTCCTTCAGCGCCACCGCGTTCGGCGTGACGTTCATCTTGGGTTCGTAGTCGGCGACCTCGATGGTCACTCCGGCCCGGTCGTACTTGGCCCGCAACTCTTCGCGGCACCCCTGGCAGAGCCCATAGAAGCGCATCAACTCCTCGCGATGGCATCGCATGCACTCCATCGACTCGGGCGCGAGCAGATCCAGGCCGTCCATCGTTCCCTCCTCTGCGGGCCGAGATCATGCCTCCTGGGACGCCGAGAGTGGCGGACCGGGGCCCGAGGTCACCGGGGAGACTCTCTAGGGTGTCGGCGTGACCGAACCGCTCCTGGCCGAGGCGGCCGCCCGGGTACGGGTGGCTGCGCCCGAGGCGCCGCCCGCCACCGTCGAGCGCCTCGTGCACGACTACGTCGAGGCGTCCGAGCCACACGACCGTGCCGCCTTCACCGCTGCCGACATCGCGGGGGCGATCCTCTCGATCCTCGAGCTCCACCGGGACCGACCGGCGGGGGAGGCAGTGGTCCGGGTGGGCAACCCCACACGCGCGACCGACGGCTGGGAATCTCCCCACACCGTCGTCGAGGTGGTCACCCACGACATGCCGTTCATCCTCGACAGCGTGACCACGGCCGTCGTCAGGCGCGGCTACGACATCCACCTCCTCCTGCATCCGCTGCTGGGCGAAGAGTCGCACCTCCACGCGGAGATCGACCGCGAGACGGATGCGGCCACGCTCGAGCAACTGCAGGCCGAGCTCACGTCGGTGGTGCACGACGTGGCGGCCGCGGTGGGCGACTGGGCGGAGATGCGGGACCGGGTCATCGCCCTCGCCGACGGGCTGCGGGCGGGACCCCCACCCGACGCCGACGTGGCCGACGTGTCGGAGGCCACCACCTACCTGGAGTGGCTCGCCGACGACCACTTCACGTTGGTCGCCGCGGTGCGCACCGGCCCTGACGGTCGCACCGTGGGCGGGTCGGAGCTCGGCGTGGCGCGCCTGCGTCCGATGTTCCGGGAGGAGCCCAGGCGCGACGCGGGCGAACCCTTCGTGCTGACGCTCACGAAGGCGCTCGAGCGCTCGACGGTGCACCGCGACGTCCCCCTCGACCTCGTCGGGGTGCGGCGCTTCTCGCCTGACGGCCGCGTCGTCGGTGAAGATCGCTTCCTCGGCCTCTACACCGCCAACGTCTACAGCCAGCCGGTCGCCGAGGTCCCCGTCATCCGGCGCAAGGCGGCGCAGGTGTTCGCGCACGCCGGATTCGCGCCGACGGGCCACGACGGCCGGGCCCTCGCCCACGTGCTCGACACGTATCCGCGCGACGAGCTGTTCCGGCTCTCGGTGGCCGAGCTCGGCGAGTTGGCCGCCGGGATCGTGCGGATGGGTCAACGCCGGCGCGTACGGCTGTTCGTCAGCCGCGACCACCAAGGCAGCTTCGTCTCCTGCCTCGTGTACCTGCCGCGGGACCGGTACACGACGCCGGTCCGGGTCCAGGTCGTCGACACGCTGCGCCGTGCGTTCGGTGGCTCCGACGTCGACTACACCGCGCTGGTCACGGAGTCGGTGATGGCGCGTCTGCACGTGGTGGTGGCCACCCCTGATGGAGCGCTCGAGACCGATGTCCGCGCGCTCGAGGACGAGCTCGGTCGTCTTGTGCGCGCGTGGATCGACGATCTCCGTGATGCCCTCGTCGAGGTGCAGGGGGAGGAGCAGGGGCTGGATACGTTCCGCCAGTGGATGCACGCGTTCCCGGCCGCCTACCAGTTCGATGTCGCCGCGCGCGCTGCGGTCGACGACCTGGCGGTTCTGGAGGGGCTCGATCCGGCGGGTGACCTCGAGATCCGACTCGTGCCGCCCGCCGACGGTCGGGTCGCCCGCATCAAGCTCTACCGGTCGGGGAGCGCGCTGGTGCTCTCGGACGTGATGCCGCTGCTCGAGCACCTCGGCGTGACCGTGGTCGACGAACGGCCCTACGAGATCACCGCGCCCGACGGCCGGGCACGGTGGGTGTACGCCTTCGGCGTCCGCGCCGTCGAAGGCGACGCCCTGAGCGACCCCGACGCGCAGGCGCGCGTCGCCGACGTCTTCCTCGGCGTGTGGGCGGGCACGATCGAGAGCGACGGGCTCAACCGGCTGGTGCTCGGCGCGGGGCTCGCAGCGCGCGACGTCGTCATCGTGCGCTCGCTCTGCCAGTACCTGCGGCAGGCCGGTGTGCGGTTCACCGACGCCTACCTCGCCGACACGCTCGTCGCGAACCCCGATGCGGTTCGACTGACGGTGGCACTCTTCCACGAACGCCTCGATCCAGACCGCCCGCGCGACCCGGCGTCGGTCGAGCAGCTCGCCGCCGACCTGGGCCGCGCCATCGACGCGGTCGCGAGCCTCGACGCTGACCGGATCCTGCGGTCGTTGTGCCATCTCGTGTCGGCCACCGTGCGCACGAACGCGTACCAGCCGCGGGGCTACCTCGCGTTGAAGTTCGATCCCGAGGCGCTCGAGTTCCTCCCTGCCCCGCGCCCGCACCACGAGATCTGGGTTGCGTCACCGTCGGTCGAGGGCGTGCACCTGCGCGCCGGCGACATCGCCCGAGGGGGCATCCGCTGGTCCGACCGGCGGGAGGACTTCCGCACCGAGATCCTCGGCCTCATGAAGGCCCAGACGGTCAAGAACGCGGTCATCGTGCCCGTCGGGGCCAAGGGTGGGTTCGTGGTGAAGCGGCTCCCGCCCGCGGCCGACCGCGCTGCGGTCCAGGCCGCGGTCCAGGCCGGCTACCGCACGTTCATCAGGGGGCTGCTCGACCTCACCGACACGCTCGTCGACGGGCGGGTCGTGTCGCCCGTGGGTGTCGTCCGCCACGACGGCGACGATCCCTACCTGGTCGTGGCGGCCGACAAGGGAACGGGCTCGTTCTCGGACGTCGCGAACGAGCTGGCGGCCGAGTACGGCTACTGGCTGGGGGACGCCTTCGCGTCAGGAGGCTCGGCCGGGTTCGACCACAAGGAGATGGGGATCACTTCGCGGGGTGCGTGGGTGTCCGTGCAGACGCACTTCCGCGCGCTGGGGATCGACGCCGACACGGCGCCGCTCACCGTCGTCGGCGTCGGTGACATGTCGGGCGACGTGTTCGGCAACGGGCTCCTCCGCTCACGTCATGTCCGGCTCCTGGGGGCGTTCGACCATCGGCACGTATTCGTCGATCCGGATCCCGACCCGGAAGCGAGCTACGCGGAACGCCAGCGCCTGTTCGCGCTGCCGACATCGTCGTGGGCCGACTACGACCCCACCGTCCTCTCGGCGGGCGGCGGGGTCTACGCCGCGTAGCGCCAAGGCGATTCCCCTGTCGGACCGCGGCGCGCCGGTCGCTGGGCATCGACGCCGAGACGCTCACCCCCGACGAGCTGGTGTCGGCGGTGTTGCGTGCACCGGTCGACCTGCTCTGGAACGGCGGCATCGGCACGTTCGTCAAGGCCACCACCGAATCCGACCTCGACGTCGGCGACCGCACCAACGACGGCGTTCGGATCGACGCGCCGGCGCTGCGTTGCCGGGTCGTCGGCGAAGGGGGCAACCTCGGCTTCACCCAGCGGGCGCGCATCGAGTTCGCCCTCGCGGGCGGGCACATCAACACGGACGCCATCGACAACTCGGCCGGGGTGGACACGTCCGACCACGAGGTCAACATCAAGATCCTCCTGCAGCAGGCCATCGCCGCCGGGCTGCTGGACGCCTCCGAGCGCGATCCGCTCCTCGTGCGCATGACCGAGACGGTCGCGAACCTCGTGCTCGGCGACAACGTGGCGCAGGCCAACGCACTGGAGATCGCCGCGGTCGAGACCGCCACCCTGGTCGGGGTGCACGCCCGCCAGCTGGAGCGCCTCGAGCAGACGTCCGGTCTCGACCGGGTGCTCGAGGCGCTGCCTTCGCCCAAGGTCATCCAGGAACGGCACGCCGCCGGCCGCGGACTCACCGCGCCGGAGCTGGCCGTGCTGCTCGCGTACACGAAGCTCTCGCTCCAGCGCGCGCTCGTCGCGTCCGACGTGCCCGACGACCCGTATCTCCACCGCGACTTCGTCGAGTACTTCCCACCGGAGCTGCGGTCCGGGTACGACGCGGCGATGGAGACCCACCCGTTGCGCCGTGAGATCGTCGCCACCGTCGTGGCCAACGCGGTGGTGAACCGGGCCGGGATCAGCTTCCTGTCGCGCCTGGGCGACGAGACGGGGATGCCGCTGCCCGCCCTCGCCCGCGCGCACGTCGTCGCGCGCGACGTCTTCGGCGTCGCGGACACGTGGTCGGAGATCGACGAGCTCGACCTCAGGTGTCCGGCCTCGACCCAGAACGAGATGTTCCTGACCGTGCGCCGCCTGGTCGAGCGCGCCTCCCGTTGGTTGGTGCGTCACGGCGGTGACCTCGCGCTCGGGCCCACCATCGACGAGTTCCGCCCGGGCGTGCAGGCCGTCGTCGCCGAGCTCCCGGAGCTCCTGACCGGCGCCGCGACCGTCGTTCTCACGGCCGAGACCGACCGGCTGCGCGCGCTCGGCGTGCCCCGGGATCTGGCGCAGCGGGTCGCCGGCAGCGAAGCGGCCCTGGCCGCGCTCCCGGCCGCCGAGCTGGCCACGCGCCTGGGAGCGGATCCGCTGGTGGTGGCCCGTGTCCAGTTCGTCGTGAACGACCGGCTCGACCTCGAGGCTCTCCGTGTGCACGTCACCGCGTTGCCCCGCGCCGATCGCTGGCAGACCGAAGCCCGCGCGCGGCGCTGCGCGACGACCTCGGCGAGTCGCGCCACGACGCTCGCCGAGTCCGTGCTCCGCAACACGGACGTCGCACGCGGCGCCCGACGACCGGGTCGGCGAGCTGGCTGGCCGACCATGCCGCCCGAGGTGAAGCGCTACCGCGAGGTCGTCACCGACATCGAGAGCGGCGGGTGTGTTCGACTTCGCGACGCTGGCCGTCGCCCGCCGCGCCCTCCGTGAGCTCGCCGGACTCGCCTGACGCGCCGCGCCGGCCTCCGGCTTCAGGGGCGGACTCGCTCAGACGACGCGGCGGACGCGGTCCGCGGCGATCGCGGCCCGGGCGGCGTTGGCGCCGCATGCGCCATGCACGCCACCACCGGGGTGTGCCGACGACGAGGCCAGGAACAGCCCGCGCACCGGGGTCTCGGCGCGGCCGAGGCCGGGGACGGGCCGGAACACGAGTTGTTGGGAGAGCGCCATCGTGCCGCCCCCGAGGCTGCCGCCGACGAGGTTGGCGTCGCGCGCCTCGAGCGCGGGCGGGGCGAGCACGTGGCGCGCGGTGACCAGCACGCGGAAGCCCGGCGCGTGGGCCTCGATCTGGTCTCGATGCGGTCTGCGAACGCCGCGGTCTCCGAATCGTCCCACGTGCCGCGGAGCACGCCAGCCGGCGTCACCGCGCGGATCGCAGGGGCACATGGGTGTAGGCCCACACGGTCTCGGTGCCGGCCGGTGACCGGGTCGGGTCGGCCTTGTTCATCTGCCCGAGCAGCACGAACGGGCGGCGCCGGGATCTTGTCCATGCGCGAGGTCGGCCGCGATACTGCGTCGATCGAAGTCCATGTTCTCGCCGACGTGGACGGTGCCGGCACGCGACGCCGGTTCGGCGCGCCATGGGATCGGCCGCCGACAGTGCCCAGTCGACCTTGAACGTCGCCGTGTCGTACTCGGAAGCGGGTGAGATCGTCGACGAGGCGCGCCGGGAGGTGCTCCTCGCCCACGAGGGTGCGGTACAGGGCGGGTGCGCCGACGTCGGCCAGCACGCCGCGGGCGCGTGCGATCGTCTCGCCGTCGTCGAGCTCGACCGCGACGGCGCGCCGGTCGCGCACGTCGACTCGGGCGACGCGTGCCGAGCACCGCACTCACCCCACCGTGCGCTTCGAGGCGACGGACGAGCGCGGCGGTCAGCTGCCCGGCGCCACCTTCGGGCACGGGCAACCCATACTGCTGGCCGAGGCTCGTGAGCATCCAACCGAGGAATCCGCTGGGCGGCACGTCGGGCCCGACGTCGCGTGCATGGCGTTGCCGGCGAGGAGGAGCGCGGCGCCGTCGCCGGTGAACTGCTCACGGCCGAGGCGACGTACGGAGAGCAACGACTGCCGGGTGAAGTCGAGCAGGCCCCGCGGGCCGAGCGCGGCGGCGAGGCGCAGGGGACCCTTCACCGGCGGGATCGGCGACGTCATCGACGTCGAGCAGTGGGTCGCTCATCCGTTCGAAGTCGGCGTAGAACGATCGCCACGCGCCTCCGTCGCCCGCGGCGAACGCCTCGAGCGACTTGGCGGTCTCGTCGACGTCGGTCGACAGCGCGGCGCAGCGACCGTCGGCGGTGGGGTGCGCGAGCACGAGCGGGGAGCGACGCCAGCGGAGTCCGTGCGCCTCGAGCTCGAGGGCGCGCATGACCGGCGACGCCACGCCGAGTGGGTAGAACGCGCTGAACACGTCGTGCACGAAGCCGGGATGGGTGAGCTCGGCGCTGCGGACGGCGCCACCGGGCTCGGGCTGTGCCTCCAGCACCAGGACCCGCCAGCCGGCGTCGGCGAGCAGATTGGCCGCGACGAGCCCGTTGGGTCCGGCACCGACCACGACCGCGTCGACGTCGCTCACCGGTCGACCGTACCCCACCACTCGATGTGAGCCTTCCCCGAGGACCGGGCATGATCCTGCGGTGGCCGCCGCACCCGCGCTCGTGCTCTCGCACGTCGGTCTCGTCGAAGGCGGCACGACGGTGCTACACGACATCCACTGGACCGCGGGGTACGACGAACGGTGGGTGGTGCTCGGACCCAACGGCTCGGGCAAGACCTCGATCCTGCGGCTGCTGTCGTTCCAGCGCGCGCCCTCGTCGGGCACGGTCACGGTCCTGGGCGGAACCTACGGCGCGGTCGAGGTGCGGGTCGCGCGACGCCGCGTCGGCATGGCGAGCAGCGCGCTGCTCCAGCGCCTGCGCCCGACCCTCACCGCGGCCGAAGTGGTGGTCATGGGTCGCGACGCCGCGCTCGAGCCCTGGTGGGGGACGTACTCGGCCGAGGACTCCCTCCGGGCCGAGGCGTTGCTCGGGTTTGTCGGGTGTGGGGCGCACACACACCAGGAGATCGGCACCCTGTCGGAAGGGGAGCGGAAGCGGCTGTTCGTCGCGCGGCTGCTCATGGCGTCCCCCGAGCTGCTCCTGTTCGACGAGCCGTGCGCCGGGCTCGACCTCGGTGGCCGGGAGGCGCTGGTCGCGCTGCTCGGCGAGCTCGCCCGCGCCGGCGGCCGTCCACTCGTGTTGGTCACCCATCACCTGGAGGAGATCCCACCGGGAATCACCCACGCGCTGCTGCTCGCCGACGGTGCCGTCGTCGCCGCGGGCCCGATCGCGGCGACGCTCACGTCGGAGACGGTCTCGCACGCCTTCGGTGTCGCGGTGACCGTCGAGTCCGACGGGGAGCGGTACACGGCCCGCGTCGAGCCCTTGATCGCGTCACCCCTCTGGATCTCTGCGAGTGATCGTATAGGTTTCGACGTGCCCGTCCGTTTCGGGCACTTGCGGACCTCCCCCCGATACGCAGGGCGCGGAGGCGCGCCACTAGCGTTTCCCCCGGGAAGTTCCACCCGTGTAGTGCCCGGCGTGCGGACCTCTCCCAACCCCAACCGAATGCCTCTTCCGCACACACGTGGCGAGGCCCGAACCCAAAAAGGAACACCACATGCGCAAGCGAGTGATGCTGCTCGCAGCACCGCTTTGCGTCGTAGCGATCGCGGCGAGCGTTGCCGTCGCGGCTCCCTCCGACGCCGAGCATTCCAGTGGTCCGAAGCTCGAAAAGCTCCATGCGGAGCGGCCGATCGCCGCGTCCACTCGTACCGCCGACACCTCGACGGAGATCTCCATCTTCGAGGCCGAGGCGAAGTCGATTCAGCGTTATGTCCAGTTCCGGGCGGTCACGGAGTACCTGACGGCCAGGATGATCCAGGACTACATCGCCGCACGGGCTGCGGAGGACGCCGCTCTGGCCAGTCAGAGGGTCCAGAGCTCCGTCTCCTCGAACACCAACCCCGGCGACTTCTTGTCGTGCGTGCGCAACCGTGAGAGCGGTGGCAATTACGGCATCTACAACTCGGGCGGGTCCGGTGCAGCTGGTGCCTACCAGTTCCTGCCCGGTACCTGGAACTCGATCGCCGCGTCGGCCGGACGCGGCGACCTCGTGGGGGTCGACCCCGCGCAGGCTTCTCCCGGCGACCAGGACGCGATGGCCCAGGCGCTGTATGGCCAGCAGGGCGCAGCCCCGTGGGGCGGCGGTTGCTGACGCCATGACCTGACGCGGGCGGCTGCGGCCGTCCGGTGGTCGATCGTCGAGGCCCGGCTGCGCGCGAGCGCACGCCGGGCCTCGACGCGTCGGGCCGCATCCACGACCGCCGGGACTTTCAGACCTGCGGGCCGCATCCACGACCGCCGGGACTTTCAGACCTGCGGTTAGCGTTGTCCCGGCCATGACCGTGCCCGAGCCGTCCGACGACCCGTCACCCGACCTCGCGTTCGGAGCGTTCAGCGACCACGGACCATGGGTCCTCGATCCCGAGCACATCCCGTGGCAGTGGGACATCGACCGGATCCGGCGGGGCACCCGGCGCGAGGTGCCCCGCCTGCTCGCGCCGGGCCGCCTCCCCCCGCTCGGCCGCCTCGTGCGCACCGTTGCCGAGATCGGGAGCGCGCTCGTCGGCTGGCTCGCGCTCGAATGGCGACGCCCGTCGTCGCGAACCGGCATCTCCCGGCGCCTCCGTCGGGCGTTCGAGCACCTCGGATCGAGCTACGTGAAGCTGGGTCAGATCATCTCCGGCGGCGAGGGCCTCTTCCCCGACGAGCTGGTCACCGAGTTCAAGCTGCTGCGCGACCAGGTGCCCCCGGAGCCGTTCGCCGACGTGCGGGCCGTCATCGAGATCGATCTCGGCGGCTCCCTGGCCGAGCTCTTCGAGTGGTTCGACGAGACCCCGATCGCCGCGGCGTCGATCGCCCAGGTGCACGCCGCCGCGCCTGCACACCGGCGAGGACGTCGTCGTGAAGGTGCAGCGGCCCCGGGTCGCACAGCTGTTCCGTGACGACATCGCCGCACTCTCGTGGCTGGCCCCGCGGCTGATCGGGCGGATCCCGGTGGCCGCGCTGGCCAACCCGCCGGCCCTCGTCGAGCTCTTCGCGGAGACCGTCATCGAGGAGCTCGACTTCCGCCTCGAAGCCCAGAACATGCTCGACATCGCCGGCGTGCTCGCGCAGACGAACCAGCGCGGGATCATCGTCCCGCGCCCGCACCCCACCCTCGTCAGCCGGCGCGTGCTGGTGATGGAGCGTCTCGACGGCTTCGCCTTCGACGACGTGGAATCGATGCACGCAGCCGGGATCGACACCCACGCGTTGTTGCAGGCCGGGCTCATCGCATCGCTCGAGGGCGCGATGATCTACGGCGTGTTCCACGGCGATCTCCACGGCGGGAACCTCGTCGTGCAGCCCGACGGCCGCACCGCGCTGTTCGACTTCGGGATGACCGGTCGCCTCTCGGAGCCGCAGCGGCTCGCGTTCCTCCGGCTCCTGATGTTCGGCACCACGGGTGACCAGCGCGGACAACTCGCGGCGTTCCGCGACCTCGGCGCGTTCCCGCCCGACGTCGATCTCGATGCGCTGGCGCGCGACCTCGACCTCGACGGTCCGGTGAAGGATCCCACCCAGATGTCGGCGGACGATCTCATGCTCGAGATGCGGGAGGTCACGAAGAAGCTGCTCGGATACGGCGCCCGCGTGCCGAAGGAGCTCATGCTCTTCGTGAAGAACACGATGTTCCTGAACAGCGCGACAGCGATCCTGGCGCCCGATCTTGACATGCTCCAGCAGATGATGAGCATCTACATGTACTTTGCGGAGACCCACGGCGATCGCATCCTCCGTGAGGTCGGCATCGACGCGAGCCAGGTCGGGCCCGACACCGACGCGATGAAGGCGGCGTTCCTCGTCGATTCCGACGTCGACACGCTCACCTTCCGTGAGCTCCAGGCCCGGCGCGACGAGGTGCGCCTCAAGTTGCAGCGCCAGCGGCAGCGACGCAAGCGGCGCGGCCGCCAGGACGGGTAACGAGGTCGGAACCGTGCCCGAGCTGCCGCAGATGCAGGCGTTGGCCGAACGGCTCGACGCCGTCTTCACCGGGGCGGTCCTCGACGGCATCGAGCCCCTCGGGTTCTCGGCGCTGAAGACGGTCACGCCCGCGCCCGAGGCGCTGATCGGTCACCCGCTGCTCGGCGTGTCCCGGCGTGCCAAGTATCTCGTCCTCGACTTCGGAGCGCCCGGGCGGCTCCTGCTCCACCTCTCTCAGGCCGGACGGCTCCACCTGGAGGACCCGCCGAAGAGGACCAGGGCGAAGGGTTCCGTCGTGCGCCTGCGGTTCACCGGTGGGCCCGCCGTGCTGGTGCGTGAGTACGGCACCGAGCGCAAGGCGGCGTGGTGGGTGCTGGCGCCGGGTGACGACGGTCCGCTCGAGCGACTCGGTCCCGAGCCCGACTCGGGCGAGTTCGCCGAGCTCGTCCTGCACGGCGACGACCGCCGGCGGGTGCACACGCTGCTGCGCGATCAGCGCACTGTTTCCGGTGTCGGTCGAGGCTACGCGGACGACGCGCTCTGGCGCGCGGAGCTGTCACCGTACGCATCGCTCGCGTCGCTCGACGGGGAAGCTCGTGTCCGCCTGCTCGACGCGGTCCGCGCCGTCATGCACGACGGCCTGGAGCACGAACGCACGCGCACCGGCGGCCTGTCAGAGCCCAAGCTCGGTGAGCACTTCGAGGTGCACACGCGTTCCGGTACTCCCTGTCCCCGGTGCGAGGAGACCTTGCGGCGCGTGAGCTACGAGAGTCACGAGGTCACCTACTGCCCGCACTGCCAGACCGGCGGCAAGGTGCTCGCCGATCGACGCATGTCGCGCCTCGTCAAGTCGTCGCGCCCGCCTGATCCGAGAACCGGCTCGTCCGACGTTGCTCGTCGACGAGGTGGGCGGGAGCCGTGGTGGGTGAACCCGCGTCGAACGGCGGCTGCGGGTCGTACTCGATCGACAGCTGGATGGCTTGCGCGACGTCGTCGCCCGCGAGCGCGGCGGCGAGCGTGAGGCCCATGTCGATCCCCGACGACACGCCCGCGGCCGTGATGAACTTCCCCGAGTGCACCACACGCTCGGGGACGGGGATCGCCCCCAGCCAGCGCGAGCTCGTCCGTGCCGGTCCAGTGCGTGGTGGCGCGCACGCCGTCGAGCAGACCGGCGGCGGCGAGCACGAGCGAGCCGGTGCACACCGAGGTCGTGAAGCGCGTGGTCTCGTGCACGCTCCGCAACCAGGCGAGGACCTGCTCGTCGGCGCGCACCTGCAGCTCGCCGTGGCCGCCCGGAACCAGCACGAGCTCCGGCGTCGAGATCTCGGCGATGGTGCGGTCGGCGACGAGTCCCAGCATCCCGTTGTCGCTGCGCTTGACGCCCGCCTCTGTCGCCACGAACACCACGTCGATCCCGGGCACCCGGCTCAGCACCTCGTAGGGGCCGACGGCGTCGAGCGCGGTGAGGCCGTCGAAGATCAGGATCGCCAGCTGCGTGCCCATGGCGTACGACCGTAACCCCCGCCCGCGGCCGAGCATGTGGCGATTTCGTGGTGCCGACGACACCGGATCGACACCTGCTGGCGGGGTCGCGGGTCACCAGCCTCGGGAGCCGGGGCCGCCCTTGAACGGCCCGACGACGTGCGAGGTGATCCAGCCGCCGTAGAACGCACCGGGTTGCGGAACCACGAGCTCGCCGTCGACGAAGCAGGCGTCCATGCGCCCCGCGTAGAAGGCGACGTGGTCCTTGATCACGGCGAACGCCGGGCTGGGTGATTCGTACGCCCACGCGGCGTCTGGCTCGACGCGCGTGCCCGCGCGCACGGTGAAGTAGTGGGCACGGCCCTTCCACTCGCAGAACGAGCCGCTCGCGCCTCGCTCGAGCGTGCCGGGCACGATGTCGCCGGGAGGGAGGTAGTAATTCGGCGGGTGGCTCGTCTCCAGCACCCGGAACGCGTGCGCCGTCTCGGCGACGACGATGCCCGCGAGCACCACGGTGATCCGCGCACCGACCGGTTCCACCCGCGGCGGTCGGGGGTAGTCCCACGCCGACTCCTGGCCCGGTCCGGTGGGGTCGGGCTCCGGACGGGTGGAGAATCGCACCCCGCGAGCCTACGAGCTGCTCGGCGCCGGCTACGTGTGCAGCGACTCGCCCGTGTCCACCACTTCGAACGCGCTTCCGGGCACGGTCTTCAACTGGTTCAGGTCGGTGTCGTCCCAGCGGGGGTCGGACGCCCCGCTGATGAACCAGTTGCTGCCGTTGTCGGCGACGATCATCCCGTACTTGCGGAGCGCGTCGAGCACCACGCGTGCCTGACCGTGGTAGCGGGAGACGTCGAACCCGGCCTCGAGCCGTAGCCGCAGCCCCATCGGTGGCAGGTCGGGGTCGGTGCTCGACGACGCGAAGTGCGTGGCCGGGTGGAGGTACGCCCGTTGGGTCCGCGACACGGTGAAGCGAAGCGCGTGGTCGATGTGTCCGGCCGCCACCTCGTCGTAGCGGACGAGGCCAGGGAAGACGGGGAGCCCGGCGGCATCGGCTGACGTCCACCCCTCCGGTCGCAGCGCGTTCGACCTGAGGTCGAACACCGCGCCGGAGTCGGCCTGCCACCGGGCCGTGCCCGCCGACGCCGCGAACAGCTCGTAGAGCTTGCAGTGGTCGCGGTCGACCGCGATCACGTGACGGTCGCCCCCGCCTTCGATCGGTGCGGTGAGCGGGATCGGGTACGGGCCCGGGTCGCTCTCGTCGCCGTAGGCCGAGAAGTCGACGGGCACGAGGGCCTGGGTGCCGGGCACCGTGATGTAGGGGATGCCGTACGCACCGCTGCCACCGAAGTCGGCGTGCAGCTTCTGGTTGCCGCCGAGCCCGGTGATCGCGCCGACGTAGTGCGCCGAGTTCGGGTCCGCCGGCAGGCTCGAGACCTCGCGGTTCCAGGGGTTGTCGGACGGGAACACCTGACAACTGCCGAGCGGGCCGTTCGCGGTGGTGGTCGGGGTCGGCGGCGGGGTGGGCGGCAGGCACACGACGAGGAGCCCCGACGCCGCGAGGAGCAGCACGATCACGGATCCCCGGCGCATGCGACGCTATCGGCATCGCGGTGGGGAATCCTTGAACGGCCGGTCGCCACACCGGGCGCACCTACGATGACCTCGATGCACACGCTGCTCGGGTCGATCCCCAGCCCGTCGAGCGGGAACCTCGGACCGTTCCACATGTACGGAGTCGTGCTGGCCGTCGCGGTGCTCGTGGCGGTGTGGTTCGCCGAGCACCGCTGGCGTCGGCGCGGCTACCCGCGTGACGGCATCTACGACATCTCCTTCTGGGTCGTGATCTGGGGCGTGGTCGGCGCGCGCGCCTACCACGTCATCACCGACTACCAGCTGTTCGAGAACGACCCGTTCCGGGCTTTCCAGATCTGGCGAGGCGGCCTCGGGATCTGGGGGGCGGTGATCGGTGGTGGGATCGCGGTGATCGTCACGGCTCGTCGCCGACATCTGCCGACGCTCGCGGTGATGGACTGCATGGCTCCGGCCATCGTGCTCGCGCAGGGCATCGGTCGGTGGGGGAATTACTTCAACCAGGAGTTGTTCGGGAAGCCGACGACCCTGCCGTGGGCCCTCGAGATCTCGCTTCCTCACCGGCCGGCGGGCTACGAGCTGTACCGCACGTTCCAGCCGACCTTCCTCTACGAGTCGTTGGCCTGCTTCGCGATCGTGGGGATCCTCCTGCTCACGGAGAAGCGCGCGACCCCCAAGCTGGGGCAGACCTTCGCCCTCTACGTGGTCCTCTACACCTTCGCCCGGTTCTGGTTCGAGAACATGCGCATCGATCCCGCCCACCACATCGGCGGCCTCAGGCTGAACGCCTGGGTGTCGATCGCGGTGTGTCTCCTCGGCATCGCCTGGTTCGTGTGGTTGGGCCGCCACGAGCCGCCGCAACGTCGCCCCGGGCACCCGCCCGACGACGCGAAGTCGGTCGGCGCGACCGGCGATGTGCCCTAGGGTGTCGGAACCCGTTTCCCCCGACGGAGAG
Source organism: uncultured Actinomycetes bacterium (assembly GCA_963750045.1). Classification (GTDB taxonomy): domain Bacteria; phylum Actinomycetota; class Acidimicrobiia; order IMCC26256; family DASPTH01; genus DASUAS01. The sequence continues at coordinate 70,881 of CAVVPD010000009.1, forward strand.
CCCCGATGACCGACACGCTCAGCCCCCCGAATGTCGACGTCGCCGCGCGGGCGGTCGACGCGTCCAAGATCTACGGATCCGGTGAAGCCGAGGTCCGCGCGCTCAACTCGATCAACGTCGCGTTCGAGGCGGCGCGCCTCACCGCGATCATGGGCCCGTCGGGCTCGGGCAAGTCCACCCTGTTGCACTGCTTGGCCGGGCTCGACCGGCTCACGTCGGGTCGGATCTTCCTCGGCGACAAGGACATCAGCACCTCGAACGAGAAGGAGCTCACGCTCATCCGGCGCGACCAGCTGGGGTTCATCTTTCAGTCCTACAACCTGATCCCCACCCTCAACGCGCTCGAGAACATGACGCTCCCGATGTCGTTGGCCGGCACGAAGCCCGACCCGGAGTGGCTGGACACGATCGTCACGACGGTCCGTCTGTCGGATCGGCTCACCCACCGACCGGCCGAGCTCTCCGGCGGTCAGCAGCAGCGCGTGGCCGTCGGTCGCGCCTTGTTGAGCAAGCCCGCGATCGTCTTCGCCGACGAACCCACCGGCAACCTCGACTCCCGCTCCGGCGCCGAGATCCTCACCTTCATGCGCAAGGCCGTGGACGAGCTGGGTCAGACCATCGTGATGGTCACGCACGACCCGATCGCCGCCGGGTACGCCGACCGCGTCGTGTTCCTGGCCGACGGGGCAATCGTCGACGAGCTGCTCGACCCTGATGTCGACACCGTCCTCGACAAGATGAAGAGCCTGGGCGCCTAGCCGGATGTCCGCCTGAACATGTGGAAGGTCACGCTCAAAGGCATCCTCTCCAAGAAGGTCCGGTTCCTGCTGACCGGCATCGCGGTGATGCTCGGGGTCGCGTTCATCTCCGGCACCTTCGTGCTCACCGCGACCATCTCGAACACGTTCGACGGTCTCTTCAGCGACATCTACCAGCACACCGACGCGGTGGTGCGGGCCAAAGAGACGTTCAGTGCCAACTTCGGGGGCGGTCGCGGCACGATCTCGGCGACGCTCCTCCCGGAGGTGCGCGCGGCCAAGGGGGTCGACAAGGCGGACGGCCAGGTGCAGGGCCTGGCGATCATCGTCGACAAGAAGGGCGACGCTCTCGGGAGCAACGGGCAGGGAGCGCCGACCTTCGGGTTCGCGTACACACCCGACCGTGAGCTCAGCACCATCCACGTGGTCGAGGGTCGCGGGCCGCGCACGCCGAGCGAGGTCGTGATCGACAAGAAGAGCGCCGACGACGCCGGTTACCGGCCTGGTGACACCGTTCCGGTCGTCACCAAGGCCGGGCGTAACGACTACGTGCTCACCGGGATCGTGAAGTTCGGCACCGCCGACAGCCCGCTCGGCGCGACCATCGCCGCGTTCACGCCCGCCACCGCGTCAGCGCTGCTCGGCACTCCAGGTCAGGTCGACTCGATCGACGTGAAGGCCGATCCGGGCGTCAGCCAGGACCAGGTCGTGAGCAACATCCGCGCCGCGCTGAAGGGCGCGCCCGAGACCGCCAACGTGGAGGTGATCAGCGGCGAGGACATCACCAAGGAGAGCCAGAACAACCTGAAGGACAACCTCTCGTTCTTCAACACCTTCCTGCTCGTCTTCGGCGTCGTCGCGTTGCTCGTCGGCTCGTTCATCATCTTCAACACCTTCTCCATCATCGTCGCCCAGCGCAGTCGGGAGCTCGCCCTCCTCCGGGCGATCGGCGCCGCCCAGCGTCAGGTGGTCGGTTCGGTGCTGTTCGAGGCGGTGCTCGTCGGCATCACCGCCTCCGCCATCGGGTTCGTCGCCGGCATCTTCCTGGCCGTCGGCCTGAAGGCCCTGCTCGGTGCGCTCGGGCTCGACATCCCTGCCAGCTCCATCGTCATCCCCGCGACCGCGGTGATCTGGTCGTTCGCCACCGGATTGGTCGTCACCGTCGTCGCCGCCGTCTTCCCGGCGCTCCGCGCCGCTCGCGTCCCGCCGATCGCGGCGATGCGCGACTCGTCGATCGACACTTCGGCCACGTCGCCGCGGCGCGCGGTCTTCGGGATCGTCATCGCCGTGGTCGGCATCGCGCTCCTCCTACTCGGTCTCTTCGGTGACAGCGGGCTGCTGTTCGTCGGCGTGGGAATGGGCGTGGTCTTCCTCGGCGTCGCCATCCTCGGCCCGATCATCGCCACGCCCATCAGCAGCGCGTTGGGACTGCCGATCCGCAAGGTGAAGGGCATCACGGGCTCCATCGCGCGCGAGAACGCCATGCGCAACCCCAAGCGCACGTCGGCGACCGCGGCGGCGCTCATGATCGGAGTGGCACTGGTGGGGCTCATCACCGTGTTCGGCGCCTCGGCTCGGGCGTCGGTGAACGCGGCGCTCGATCGTTCGATGAAGGCCGATTACGTCGTCACGTCGCCGGGTTTCGGCCAGGGATCGATTCCCCTCGAGGCGCAGCAGCAGCTCGGGGCGCTGCCCGATGTCCAGTCCGCGTCGGGCATCCGCAGCGGACAGGCCAAGATCGACGGCTCGGTCGAGCAGGTCATCGCCGCCGACCCGACGCAGATCGACTCGCTCTTCGACCTCCAGCCGACGGCCGGCAGGATCTCGCGCTTGACCACGAATGGGCTCGCGGTGCTCGACACGGTCGCCAGCGACAACAACTGGAAGATCGGCACGAAGGTTCCCCTGGAGTTCGCGCAGACGGGCAAGCAGGAATTCACGGTCGAGTCGATCTACCAGCAGACCGGCTTCACGTCGTACGTGATCACCATCGGCGCCTACGAGAAGAACTTCCGGGACCAGTTCGACTTCCAGGTCTACGTGAAGGCCAAGGGCGGTGTCACTCCCGCCAACACCGCGGCGATCAAGAAGGTGATGCACCAGTATCCGGGGCCCAAGGTGCAGACGCGCGACCAGTACAAGGCGTCGCAGGCCGCGCAGATCAACCAGTTCCTCAACCTCGTCTACGTCCTGCTCTTCTTCGCGATCATCATCGCGTTGTTCGGTATCGCCAACACGTTGGGCCTGTCGATCATCGAACGCCGTCACGAGTTGGGGCTCCTGCGCGTGGTCGGGATGACCCGGCGCCAGCTCCGGTCGAGCGTTCGGTGGGAATCGGTGATCATCGCGTTGCTCGGCACGATCCTCGGGCTGGTCATCGGAGTCGTGTTCGCGTGGGCCATGGTGAAGGCACTCCACGACCAGGGCATCGAGAAATTCGCCCTCGCTCCGGTGCAGCTGGCCCTGATCGTGGTCCTGGCGGCGGTCTTCGGCGTGATCGCCGCGGCCTGGCCGGCCCGCCGGGCCGCCAAGCTCGACGTCCTCAGCTCCATCCAGGCCTGACCCGCTTCTTTCCGGAACCTTGGGGCTGGCCTGGCGGGTCCTTGGAACTCGGGGGCGTAGGTTCTGCCTCAGCAAGAGACGCGAACCCGCCGCACCGGGCGCGCGAGCCTCTGCGAGTGACACACCCGGGCGGTCGGACTGCCCCCCGACCGCACCGAGGGTGTCCACAACACGAAGGTCTCCCCGCCCGGGTCGCCCCTCCGGGCGGGAGATCTGCGTCGGTCGTCAACACCTTCTCGTAGTCTCTCGCGGCATGACCTACGAGACGATCGAACTCGAGGTGCGCGACGGCGTGGCGCACCTGACGCTCAACCGACCCGACGCGGCCAACGGCATCAACCTGCAGCTGGCGCGCGACCTGATGGAGGCGGTGTTGGCGGTCTCAGCCGACCCGCACGCCCGGGTCGTGCTGCTCAGCGGATCCGGGTCCCGGTTCTGCGGCGGGGGCGACCTGAAGTCGTTCGCCGGGCGCGACGACCTGCCCACGCACCTGCGCGAGATCCTGGGACCACTGCACACCGCGATCGTCGAGCTGGTGCGGGGTGACGCCCCCGTGGTGGCCGCGGTGCAAGGAAGCGCGGCGGGCGCGGGGATCGGCCTCGTGGGCGCGTCCGATCTCGTGCTGGCGGGAGAGTCGGCGAAGTTCGTGATGGCCTACACCGGTGTCGGGCTCACGCCCGACGGTTCGTCGAGCTGGTTCCTGCCCCGTCTGGTGGGCTTGCGCCGCGCGATCGAGCTCACGTTCACCAACCGCGTGCTGTCGGCGACCGAGGCGCAGGACTGGGGGCTCATCACGGCCGTCGTGCCCGACGACCAGCTCGCAGCCGAAGCGGAGGCGCTGGCCACCCGCCTCGCCGCCGGCGCGCCGCAGGCGCTCGCGGCGGCCAAGCGGCTGCTCCACTCCAGTCTCGAATCGACGCTCGAGTCGCACCTCGCGCGTGAGGCCGAGGCGATCTCGACCGCGTCGGGTCGCGCCGAAGGTGTCGAGGGCATCGCCGCCTTCGTGGAGAAGCGGGCTCCCGTGTTCGACACCGAGTAGCCCCCGCGGCTCTGGATTCAGGCGCCGCGGAGCTTGGCGTCCTTCTCGCGCACCATGGCGTCGAGGGTGGCGCGATGGTCGTCGAGCTTGGCCTGGAGGCCGATGTCGGCGACGCCGAGGATGCGCACGGCCAGCAGTCCGGCGTTGCGGGCCTTGCCGACGCCCACCGTCGCGACTGGGATGCCGTCGGGCATCTGCACGATCGACAACAACGAATCCAACCCGTCGAGCTGCGCCAGTGGTACGGGCACGCCGATCACCGGGAGCGACGTCATCGAAGCGGTCATCCCCGGCAGGTGCGCGGCACCACCCGCGCCGGCGATGACGACCCGCAACCCCCGGCCGGCCGCGCCGCGCGCATAGTCGTACATCGCCTCGGGAGTGCGGTGCGCCGAGACCACCCGCACCTCGTGCGCGATCCCGAAGTCGGTCAGCACGTCGACCGCGCCTTGCATCACGGCGAGGTCGGAGTCGCTGCCCATGATCACGCCGACGAGCGGAGAGCCGTTGCCCACGCCCACGACGCTACCGGCCGGATGCGGCCCGGGCGCTCTCTTCGGCGAGGTCCGCCTCGTACATCAGCTTCACCAGAGCCTGGAAGTCGACCTTGGGTGTCCACCCGAGGCGCTCGCGTGCCTTGGCGGCGTCACCCATCAGCAGGTCGACCTCGGTGGGCCGCTCGAACCGCGGATCCTGGCGCACGTAGGGCGTCCAGTCGTCGTAGCCCGCGTACGAGAACGCGGCGTCGAGGAACTCGCGGATCGTATGGGTCTCGCCGGTCGCGATGACGTAGTCGTCGGCGACGTCCTGCTGCAGCATCAACCACATGGCTTCGACGTAGTCACCCGCGAAGCCCCAGTCGCGTGCGGAGTCGAGGTTGCCGAGGGTGATCGAGTCCTGCAGGCCGAGCTTGATGCGCGCCAGGGAGGTGGTGATCTTGCGGGTCACGAACTCGAGGCCCCGCCTGGGGCTCTCGTGGTTGAAGAGGATGCCCGACGACGCGTGGAGGCCGTAGGCCTCGCGATAATTGACGGCCATGTGGTGGCCGAACACCTTGGCGACGCCGTAGGGCGAGCGCGGGTGAAAGGGCGTGAGCTCGGTCTGGGGCGTCTCCCGCACCTTGCCGAACATCTCCGACGACGACGCCTGGTAGAAGCGCACCGGGCTGCCGGCCCCGCCACCGACGATGCGCACGGCCTCGAGCATGCGCAACACGCCCAGGCCGGTGATCTCCGACGTGAGCTCGGGCTGGGTGAACGACAGGTGCACGAAGCTGACGGCCCCGAGGTTGTAGACCTCGTCCGGCTGCACCCGCTCGACCGCGGCGATGAGCGACGACAGGTCGCGGAGGTCACCGTCGACCAGCTCCAACGACGGCGTCTCGTGCATCACCAGCTCGGCCTTCGGGTTGTTCTGGCCGCGGATTAGGCCGAACACCTGATAGCCCTTCTCCACCAGGAAGTTGGCCAGATAGCGCCCGTCCTGGCCCGTGATCCCGGTGATCAGCGCCCGTTTCATGCTCCTGCACCCTTCGCGTCAGCTGCCTCGTCGTCCCGGCGGTCGAGGTGGTCCCAGGCCGGCTCGAGTTGGTGGAGGAACTCGTCGCAGCGCCGTTCCTCGTCGCGTTCACCGATGGCCGCCGCGCTCGCGCGCAGGCCGTCGAGCGCGCGCAGGAACCCCCGGTTGGGCGGGTGCTCCCAGCGCACGTAGCCCGAACCCCGCCAGCCCGACTGGCGCAGGCGGTCGAGGCCCCGGTGGTACCCCACGCGGAAGCAGGCATAGCCCTCGACCGGGTCACGGGCGAGCTGTCCCAGGCGGGCCCAGCCGTCGAGCGAGCGCGGCCACTGGGCCACCACTGACGACACCGCGGCCCGCCGCTCCGGACCGGACAGGGCCAGGGCGTCGGCGAGCCGCGCCACCGCGTCCGGCGGTTCCGGGTCGAGGACGGTCTCGGGGAGACCCTGGAGCGAGAGGGAGACGGGCTGGTCGGTCACGGCGCCGAGGATATCGGCCGCCGGTACGATTCGGGGGAGTGACCGACGATCCGAAGCACGACTCCGATGCCCCGATGCCGCCTCCGGCCGCCACGCGGCTGGTGCTGGCGCGCCACGCCGTCACCCCGCAGACCGGTCCGATGCTGACGGGCCGCGCGCCGGGGATCGACCTCTCCGAGAAGGGCAGGGAACAGGCCAAGGCCCTCGGTGACCGCCTCGCCGACCTGCCGGTCGCGGTGGTCTACGCCAGCCCGATCGAGCGCACCACCCAGACCGCGGAAGCGGTCGCCGAGCGTCACGGGCTCACCGTGCAGGCGCTCCCCGGCGTCATCGAGGCCGACTACGGCGAGTGGACCGGCGGCCAGCTGTCCGAGTTGGCCAAGACCGACCTCTGGAAGACGGTCCAACGCTCGCCGTCGCGCGCGCGGTTTCCCGGCGGTGAGTCACTGGCGGAGATGCAAGCGCGCATGGTCACCGCGCTCGAGGTGGTCGTCGCTGCCCATCCCGGCGAGCTGGTGGTCGTCGTCTCCCACGCCGACCCCATCAAGGCGGCCATCGCGCACTACACCGGGGTCCATCTCGATCTCTTCCAGAGGATCGTGGTGTCGCCGGCATCGGTCACCGTGTTCGAGCTGACCGCGCACGGCGCGGCGATGGTCAAGTGCAACGACACGGGCACACTCGAAGAGTTGCTCCCGCCGCCTCCTGCCCCCGAGGGCGAGGAGCCCGCGGCGTGAGCGCCGAGATCATCGAGCTCGACGACGTCGACGGTCTGGGCGCGGGCGCGGTGGGTGAGCCCGGCCAGCGCGCGTTCTACATCCAGGCGCGCACGGAACACACGCAGCTGACGGTGCTGGTCGAGAAGCAACAGGTCGAGATGCTCGCGAACGAAGCGGTCGCGTTCCTCGACCACCTGGCCGACGAGTACCCGGAGCTGCCGATCGACGTGCCGATGATGCAGACGCAACTGCGCGAGCCCACGGTGCCCTTGTTCCGGGCGCGCCTCATCGGTCTCGGTTTCGACACCGAGCGGGAGCTCGTGCTGCTCGAGCTGCGCGAGCACGCGGAGGACGACGAGGCCGCGGCCGAGGGCACGGTCGAGGACGAGGGCTACGTGGCGCGCATCTACGCGACGCGCGCCCAGGTGCGGGCGATGGCCGCGCGGGGGGTCGAGGCCGTCTCCGGCGGTCGTCCCCCGTGCCCGCTCTGTGACATGCCGATGGATCCGTCCGGGCACCAGTGTCCTCGCTGGAACTGACGCCCGAGGAGCTGCGAGCCGCGCTCGGCGCGGCCGAGCTGGAGGTCGTCGGGCGGATGCGGTACTCGTCGAACGCGACGTTCCTCGTCGAGGCGAAGTTCGACGGCGAGGAGCTCGCCGGGATCTACAAGCCACGGCGCGGCGAGCGCCCGTTGTGGGACTTCCCGCAGGGCACGCTGTGCCAGCGCGAGGTGGCCGCCTACGAGTTGTCCGACGCGCTCGGTTGGGACGTCGTGCCGCTCACGATCCTGCGCGACGGCCCGCTCGGCGTCGGTGCGGTGCAGCGCTTCGTCGACCACGATCCCGACGAGCACTTCTTCACCTTGCGCGACGGGCGGGAGGACCGCTTTCGCCAGTTCGCGTGGTTCGACGTGCTCGTCAACAACACCGACCGCAAGGGCGGACACTGTCTCCACGACCGGGTGAACGACGTCATCGTCGGGATCGACCACGGCCTCACGTTCCACGACGACTGGAAGCTTCGCACCGTGATCTGGGACTTCGCCGGTGAGCGACTCCCGCCGGCCGCGGCCGACGACGTCTGCCGGGTCGTCGCCGAGCTCGAGTCGGGTCCCCTGTCCGACCGCTTCGCCGCGCTGCTCGCGCCCGACGAGCTCGACGCGGTCGTCCGCCGCGCCCAGGTGCTCCTCACCCGTGGCCTGCCCTTCCCGGACGACTACCACAGCACTCCCTGGCCCCTGGTGTAGGCCATCCTCGGAGGAGTGGGCGCTACTTCCGCTGGTAGACGGCGATGTGGTCGATCGTGACGACGTAGCGGTACTGGCTCTTGACGATCTTCTGCAACCGGGGGAAGTCGGAGATCGGGTAGTACTGCGAGCCCCGTACCTTGGCCGGTGAGGTGTCGACGAAGTACTTCGGCGGGTGTGCGGTGAAGTCGGTGTAGAAGTCGTCCCACGCGGCCTCGGTGTCGCTGCCGGTGTTGGCGTCCTTCGGTGGTCGCCCCGGATAGTTGCCGGTGAGGAACGACTGGGTCAGGAACCGCGTCGCCGGGCGCCGGCCCGACGCCCAGTAGATCTCCGGCACGCTGCCCCACACGTAGATCGGATCGTCGGGGTTGGTCGTCGTGGCGAGGTAGCGCGACACCGACTCGTAGTTCGGCTCGGGAACACCCGGGTGGTAGAAGTAGCCGGCCGCCGAGAACATCACGCCGACCGCGAGCCGCGAACGCCACGGTCCGGTCCGCCCACTTCCGCGAGCCGCGCACGAGCGCGCCCGCCGCCAGCAACGCGAGCGGCGGTGCCAGCTGCATGTAGTAGTGCCCGAAGAACCGCAGCCCGACTGCCACCGACACTGCGGCGGAGAGCAACCACAGCCAGAGGTCGGTGTCGCGGTCGCCGTCGAGCGCCCGCAGTGTGCGGTGGCCCCACGCGCTCGGGATCTTCCAGAGCAGCGGGAGGTTGCACAGTGCCCACATCCCGGTCATGAAGAGGAAGGTCGTGAGCACGACGGTCGACATGGTCTTCATGCCGACGTACGAGCCGTTGCCCAGCACCGTCCAGTACAGGAGCTGCGCGGGCCCCATCGCCAGCGCGACCAGGGCGGTCGGGATCGTGAACCCGAGCGCGACCTCGCCGATGCCCTTCTTTCCCCGTGAGCGCGCGATCAAGTAGACGACCGGGAGCAGGGTCGCCGCGCCGGTCTGCTTCGCCAGCGTGGCCAACGCGATCGCGACCCCGGCGAGGAACCCGCGCCCGCGGCGCGCGAAGAGGACCGCGGCCGTCATCGAGGGCAGCATGAACACTTCGAAGTTGGCGGCCTGCCCGTCTTGCGGCGCGAACGCCACCATGGCGACGACGAACATCACACCCGCGATCCATCCCGCGCGCGTGCCGTAGCGCCTTCGGGCTTCGATGGCGAGCAACAACGCGGTGAGGGCGACCGCCAGCACGGCAACCAGGCGCACCGACCACAGCGCAGTGGTCTCGAAGAACGAGAACGTGGCCGCGTACACGTAGGGCACGATCGGCGGCTTGCGGTCGATCGCATCCTCGTAGAGCTGGCCACCCTCGTTGAGCACGTGCGCCTGGGTGGCGAGGAAGGTCTCGTCGGAGTTGAACACCGGAGTGAAGAACGCAGGCAGTCGCAACGCGAACGTCAGCGCGAGCAGGACCAGGAAGATCCGGGTGAGCTCGCGACGATCCGAGCGCGCCGACGCGGCGGGCGCGTCGACGAGCGTGGCTCCGGGATCGAATGCCCCGGGGGAGAGGGTGGGCGGCTCCGTACGCATCTGAGAACCACCCATTCTGCCCGTTCTGTTCCCGTCCGCGGGATCTCGGCCCCGGAGCCGGTTCCCGGCAGGGCAGGGAGGTCGGTCCCGCCGGGCTCAGACGGGTTCGAGCTGGTCGTCGTGGTAGCGATCACGACAGAGCGACCGCTGCAACTTCCCCGACGACGTCTTGGGCAGGGTGCCGGGTCGTACGAGCACGACCTCGACCGGAGGGACACCCACCGCTTCGCACACGAGGTTCACGACCGAGTCGTGCACCTGATGGAGGGCGTCGCTCTTCGTCTCGGCCACCACCACGATCGACTCCCGACCCCGCCTGTGGTCGCTCCCGAAGGCGATCACGTTGCCGGCGCGCACACCGACGGCGGCGGCGGCGGCGCGCTCGACGTCTTCGGGGAACACGTTGCGCCCGCCGACGATGATCACGTCCTTCAAACGGCCGCAGACCACGAGCTGCCCGTCGACGAGGTAGGCGAGGTCGCCGGTACGGAGCCACCCGTCGTCGAACGTGGCCGCGGTCGCGTCGGCATTGCGGTAGTAGCCCGGCGTGACGGAAGGGCTGCGCAGCTCGAGCTCGCCGACCTCGCGGTCGACGCGCACCGCTCCGGTGCGCGGCTCCACGATCCGCAGCTCGAACCCGGGCAAGGGGCGGCCGAGCATCGCCAATCGTCGGACCGACTCGGTTCCGTCGGCGGCCGGCAGCGCGCGCCGGTCGTGTTCGAGGGTGTAGCGATCCACCGTGTCGACGGTCATGCCCGCACCGACCTCGGGGAACGTCACGCCGAGCGTCGCCTCGGCCATGCCGAACACCGGGTACGCGGCGCGGGCATCGAAGCCGAACGGCGCGGCCGCGGCGCAGAACGCCTCGACCGCGTTCGGGTCGACCGTCTCGGCGCCGTTGAGCGCGAGGCGCCAGCTCGAGAGGTCGAGCGCGCCGGCGCGGCGCAGCGCCCGGGCGGCGAGCGCATACGAGAAGTTCGGGCCCGCGGTGATCGTGCCGCGGTACTCGGAGATCCACTCCAACCAGCTCGACGGTGCGGCCAGGAAGTCCTGGGGTGCGGCGAGCACGAGCTCGAAGCCGTTGAGCATCGGGGTCATGAGCAGGCCGATGAGGCCCATGTCGTGGTAGAGGGGCAGCCACGACACCGCGCGGTCACCGTGGTGGATTCCCGCGCCCGCGACGATCGCGTCGATGTTGGCGCCCACGCAGCGGTCGGGCAGCATCACGCCCTTCGGGGCGGCGGTCGAGCCGCTCGTGAACTGGAGGATGGCGAGTCGCTCGGGGTCGTCGGCCGGCCGCGCCACCGCGTCGGCGCCGAGCTTCGCGCCCTCGGCGGCGAGGGCGTCGAGCAGCACCACGGGGGTGGGCGCCGGCGGATCACCCGGTGGAGGGTCGAGGAAGGGTGCCAGGTCGGGGTCGACGACCACGAGCCCGGCATCGGCGTTGGCGATGCGCCGCCGGGTCTGCTCGACGAACTCCTCGATGGAGCCCAGGCGCATCGGGAGGGGGAGCGCCACGACGGTGCCACCGGCGAGGAACGTCGCCTGGATGGTCGTCACCAGGGCTCGGGTCGTGGGGCCGAGGATCCCGACGTGGACGCCCGGGCGGACACCGCGGGCTTGCAGGGCGGCTGCGATGCCACGTGCGTCGTCGTGGAGACGGGACCACTCGACCCGGTCGGTCGCCGCGGACCCGCCCGCGGCGGATCCGACGAACGTGACGACGCCGGCGCCGTCGGCGACGGTCTCGAGGCGCGACACGACAGAGGGCATCACGTCTCCGACTCGCGCCCGTCCCTCGGGGTTACTCGTGGGTAGCACCCCAGGTGTCCCAGTAGGTGATGCCCTCCACCGGCGGCCGCGCCGCCGGCTTGAAGTCACCCCCGGTGGTGTAGGCGACGGGGATGAGCGCGACCTGGGTGATGCCCTCGGGAATCCCGAGCAGCTCGGCCGTCTCGGCCTCCTTCGCCAGGTGCAGCGTGGTCCACGCGGAGCCGAGCCCGCGTGAACGCAGGGCGAGCATGAAGCTCCACACCGCAGGGAGGATCGACCCGTAGAAGCTGGCGCCGGCGAAGTTGTCGGCGGTCTCGACCCGGCCCTCGATGCACGGGATCACGTGCACCGGCACCCGGTCGAGGATGTTCATGAGGTAGACGGCCGACTGGTACACCTTGCGGGTCTGGGGATCGGCGGCGCCCTCGGCCTGCGACTCGAGGTAGGGCCGCGCCATCGCGCCGTAGAACTCCTTGAGTGCGGCCCGCTTCCCGGCGTCGGTCACGACGACCCAGTGCCATCCCTGCGCGTTGCTGCCGGTGGGCGACTGCACCGCGAGGCGCAGGCAGTCGAGGATGATCTCCGGCTCCACCGGGCGCTCGAGGTCGAGGCGCCTGCGCACCGCGCGGGTGGTGGCGAGAAGGTGATCGGTGACGGTGATGTCCATCGGGAAGTCGGCCATGCGCGCAGTCTCGCAGACTCAGCCTGCGAGCGCGGAGGCCGGGTCCCGGAAGAACCGCGAGCGGGGGAGCACCTCGTCGGCGCCGTCGGCGGCGGCCTGTGCGAGGAGCTCGTCGTCGACATGGGGGCCGAACGCGACGATCCAAGCCTCCGGGGCCGCCGCTCGTGCCGCGGCGACGCCGGCCGCGTGACGCGCCAGGTCGATCACCACGACGTCGGCATCCGCGCACGCGCCGGGGTCTGAGGCGAACTCGACGCCGGCAACGACGGCCGAGACGCGTGACCGGTCCATGAGGTCGGTCATCAACGCCACGATCCTCACGGCTGTTCCTCGGTTGCCGATCGCTCACGGCGCAACACGGCGCTCAACCCCGTCATGCCCGCGACCGCGGCGAGCGCCGACGCGGCGAGCACTCCGATCTTCGCATCCGAGAACTGGGTGCCACGGAAGGCGAGGTCGGTGATGAACAACGACACCGTGAAGCCGATGCCGCCGAGCGTGGCGACGCCGGCGATGTGGCGAAGGGAGATGTCGTCGGGGAGTCGTCCGATGCGGAACCGGACCGCGAACGCGGACGCACCGAGGATGCCGACGAACTTGCCCACAACGAGCCCGGCGACGATGCCGATCGTCACCCGGCTCGCGACCGCTTCGGAGATCGCGTCGCCGGTGAGGATCACGCCCGCGTTCGCGAGCGCGAACAGCGGGACGATGACGAAGCTCGACACCGGGTGGAGGCCGCGCTCGAGCCGTTCGAGCACGGGGACTCCGCGGCGAGGCAACGCGGGCGTGATGAGGCCGAGCGCGACCCCCGCGAGCGTCGGCTCGATGCCGCCTTCGTAGAGGCAGAGCCAGAGCAGCGCGCCGGGGAGCAGGTATGCGATCGGGCGGTCGACGTTGAGCCGCGACATCGCGATCACGGCGAGCAGGACGAGCACGCCCGCGCCCAACCACAACGGTTCCACCCCCTTCGAGTAGAAGAGCGCGATCACCACGATGGCGCCGATGTCGTCGACGATGGCGAGGGTCAGCAGGAAGACCTTGAGGCTGCTCGGCACGCGCGCGCCGAGGATGGCGAGCACACCGACCGCGAACGCGATGTCGGTGGCCATCGGGATGGCCCAGCCCTTCGTGCCCCCGGCCCCGACGTTCACCGCCACGTAGATCAGGGCGGGTACGACCATTCCGCCCAGGGCCGCGACTGCGGGGAGCGCGGCGCGGCTGCGTTCGCGCAGCTCGCCGGTGACGAGCTCGCGCTTGATCTCGAGTCCGACGACGAAGAAGAAGATCGTCATGAGCGCGTCGTTCACCCAGTGGACGAGTGACTCGGTGATCGCGAGGTCGCCCGACCCGATGGTGAGCTCGTGTCCCCACCAGCTGGTGTACCCCGCGGTGTCGGTGTTGGCCCAGACGAGTGCGCCGATCGCGGCGAGGAGCAACACGAGGCCGCTGGCCGCTTCCAGTGAGACGAAGTTGCTGCCAAGGGGCGGCGCGGCCCTGCCCAGGTACGGGATACGTATGTGTCGGTGGTCGGGCATCGGCAGGGCTTTCCGCGCAAGGAGACGATTCGCCGACCAGACTTCCCGGCACGCCGGGACTCAGGGTAAGCGCGAAGCCCCCTGGTGCGTCGAACCGATGCGCAGGCGGACTACGTCGTCGGCGCCGGGAGCAGGCGCGGCGCGTCGATCGCGAACTCGGGCCAGCGCTTGCGCGAGCGGGCGGAGAGTTTGTGCATCAACGCGATCGCCCCCGGATCGTCGTCGCCGGGTCGGGTCTCGATCCATCCGTCGCGGATCATGCCGTCCATCAGGTCGCGCCCGATCTCGGTGCGCACGATGGTGAGGGTCCAGTCGTTGAACGCTCCGATGCCACCGGTGGAGATGTCGGCGTGCTCGGCGGCGAAGTCGGGGCACATCTTGCAACCCTCGCGCGTCCACGCGTGGCACTCCTTCAGGGGCACCTCGTGGTAGTCGCCGTTCTTCATCCAGATCTGGAAGACGCCCTTGATGTTCATCTTCTTCATCTCGGCCTTCTTCAGGCCGTACTTGGCCTCGAAGAGCTCCTCGAAGATCGCATCGTCGAAGGTCTTGGAGCAGAGCAGCCCGATGTTGAGCGACAGCCGCCGCGCGACCTTGCCCGCCTTGCGCTGCTTCATCACGGGTGGCACGGACGACTGGCAGCTCATCCCCACCAACGCGATGCGTTCGGCGCCGCTCTCGATCGCGTCCGGGTAGGCCATGGTGTTGGCGGAGTAGGTGTAGCGGCTCCCCGCCGACGCGATGATGTCGTCGCGGCGTGCGGGCCACGCCGGGGATGGCCTTCCAGGTGGTGCCGTCGCCTTCGAGGTAGCTCACGAGCGCGGCGTCGATCATGTCGTGCTCGAGCGCGTAGATCAGCAGGGCCGACACGAGGCCGCCGTCCTGCCCCACTTCGGCGAGCACCGGGTCGGTTGCGCGCGCCAGCACGATGTCCTTGAAGACGCCGGACGGCTCTTCCACAGTGCGGGCCCGCCCGAACATGAACTCGTCGACCTCGGGCTCCCATGCCCGGAAGCGGGGCGCACGCGGGTGCACGACGTGCAGCCCTTCTGGCCGTGGCTGCAATTGTCGGGGGCGTACCCGTCCTCCAACTGGAACGGCTTGTAGACCCCTTCGTCGTCCTTGTAGCCGAGCACGTCGTGGGGACACGCGATCACGCACCCGGCGCACCCGGTGCACAACCCCGACGTGACCACCTCGGAGTACAGGTCCTTCCAGTGCAACTTCTCGGGCGGCATCTTCCGAGTCTGGCACAGGCACCGACAACGTCGTCGGGTCGCGCGCTCCGGCCCGTTCTCGAGTCGCCGCTCAGACGCGGAGGAGACGTTCGACGGCTTGCACCGCCTCGTCGATCTTGGCGTCCCCGGCAGCGGGATCGGTCGTTGCCGCCTCGCGCACGCAGTGCCGAACGTGCTCGTCGAGCAGTCCGAGGCCGACGCCCTGGAGCGCTTTGGTGACCGACACGATCTGGGTGAGGACGTCGATGCAGTACTCCTCGTCGTCGATCATCCGTTGCAGGCCGCGCACCTGGCCCTCGATGCGGCGCAGCCGCCTGCGGTAGTCGTCCTTCTCCAGGCTGTACCCCCGGACCGCCATCTTTCCGCTCCGTTCCTGCTTGCAGCAAATACCCTAGGGGGGTATACTACCACACATGACGATCGACATCCAGGAATCCGAGAGCCTCGAACGGTGCGACCTGCCGGTGGCCGGCATGACCTGCGCGTCGTGCGCCTCGCGCATCGAAACGGGCCTCGCCGGACTCCCCGGAGTGAGCCGGGCCAACGTGAACTTCGCCACCAACCGGGCGACGGTCACCTACGACCCGGCGGTCACCGGCCCCGACTCGTTCAGCGCCACCGTCGCCGGTCTCGGCTACTCCGTGCTCGACACCGAGCCTGACGATCCCGAGGCCGCCGAGTTGCGCGACCTCCGGCCCCGCCTCGTGGTCGCCGTCGCCCTGGGCATCCCGGTGATCGCCATCTCGATGATCCCCGGCCTCCAGTTCTCGGGCTGGCAGTGGGTGGCGTTCGCGCTCTCGACCCCGGTGATCCTCTGGTCGGGCTGGCCATTCCACCGCGCGACCCTGGTGAACCTGCGCCACGGTGCCACCACGATGGACACCCTCGTCTCGTTGGGAACCTTGGCGGCCTACGTCTGGTCGATCGTCGCGCTGGTGTTCCTTGACGCCGCCGACCAGGGCATGGCGATGGGCGCGATCTTCGGCGGCTCGGGCGACGGGGCCCACGTCTACTTCGAGACCGCCACTGCGATCGTCGCCCTGCTGCTGCTCGGCAAGTACTTCGAAGCGCGTGCACGCGGCCGCTCCAGCCAGGCCATCCGCGCGCTGCTCGAGCTCGGCGCCAAGACCGCACGGCTCGAGAACGGCGACGAGATTCCCGCCGCGAGCCTGCGCGTGGGCGACCGCTTCGTCGTGCGACCGGGCGAGAAGGTCGCCACGGACGGCACCGTGGTGGGCGGCGCGTCGGCGCTCGACGTGTCGATGCTCACCGGTGAGCCGGTACCCGTCGACGTCGGGCCCGGCGACGACGTGTTCGGCGCCACGCTCAACACGTCGGGGCGGCTGGTGGTCGAAGCGACCCAGGTCGGCGGTGACACCGCACTGGCACAGATCGCCCGGCTGGTCGA
Organism: uncultured Actinomycetes bacterium; assembly: GCA_963750045.1. Classification (GTDB taxonomy): domain Bacteria; phylum Actinomycetota; class Acidimicrobiia; order IMCC26256; family DASPTH01; genus DASUAS01. Next base: position 87,379 of record CAVVPD010000009.1, read on the forward strand.
AGAGGCCCAGGGCTCCAAGGCACCCGTGCAACGACTGGCCGACCGCATCTCGGGGGTGTTCGTGCCCGTCGTGCTGGTGATCGCGCTCGTCACGCTCCTGGTGTGGCTGTTGCTCGGCAACGCCGCCGACCAGGCGTTCACCGCCGCGGTCGCGGTGTTGATCATCGCCTGCCCGTGCGCGCTCGGCCTCGCCACGCCCACCGCGATCATGGTGGGCACCGGACGAGGTGCGCAGCTGGGGATCGTGATCAAGGGTGGCGAGGTGCTCGAGGCGAGCCGCACCGTCGATGCCGCGATCCTCGACAAGACCGGAACCATCACCGAAGGGCGCATGGAGCTGGCCGACGTCGTCCCGGCTCCCGGTGTCGACCTGTCCCAGCTCTTGCGGCGCGCCGGTTCGGTCGAAGACGCGTCGGAGCACCCGATCGCCGCGCGATCGCCTCCGGCGCCCGGGCGCGCGGCGCCGCGTTCGACCCTCCCGCCGAGTTCACCAACCACCCGGGGCAGGGAGTGCAGGCGACCGTCGACGGCGTCACCGTCCGTGTGGGCCGGTCCGACTACGTCGGCAGCACCCCACCCGCGCTCGACGCGCTCGCCGACGACGCCCGGACCGTCGTCTACGCGGGATGGGGCGGCGCGGTGCAGGGGGCGTTCGTCGTCGCCGATACGGTCAAGCCCACTTCGAGCGCGGCGATCAGCGCGCTGCACGAGTTGGGCATCACCACCGTGATGGTCACCGGCGACCGCCAGGCGACCGCCGACGCGGTCGCGCGGGAAGTGGGCATCGACCGTGTGGTCGCCGGCGTGCTGCCAGGGGAGAAGGTCGACGTCGTGCGCGACCTCCAGGCCGAGGGCAAGCGCGTGGCGGTCGTGGGCGACGGCGTGAACGACGCTCCCGCCCTCGCGCAGTCCGACCTCGGAATCGCGATCGGCACGGGGACCGACGTCGCCATCGAGGCGAGTGACCTCACGCTGGTGTCGGGTGACCTCCGCGCCGCGGCCGACGCCATCGCGCTCGTCGCGCCGCACCTTGGCGACCATCAAGGGCAACCTGTTCTGGGCCTTCGCCTACAACGTGGCCGCCATCCCGCTCGCGGCGGTCGGTCTGCTGAGCCCGGTGATCGCGGCGGCGGCGATGGGCTTCTCCAGCGTGTTCGTGGTGAGCAATTCGCTGCGACTGCGCCGCTTCCGTGGGTTCCGCGCCGCGACCTCACCCCGGGAGCCCGTCACGTCGCCAGAGAGGCGAGAGGGAGTGCCCCGCTGACCGCGTACGCTGATCGGCTTGAAGATCAGCGAGATCCTGAAGACCGGTCCGAGCTTCTCGTTCGAGTTCTTTCCTCCTCGTGACGAGAAGATGGAAGCGGTGCTCGCGCAGACGCTGCGCGAGCTCGAATCGCTGCGTCCGGCGTACGTGTCGGTCACCTACGGCGCAGGTGGCACCACCCGCGAGCGCACCCACGACCTGGTGGTGGGCATCGATCGCGACACCACGATGACGGCGATGGCGCACCTCACGTGCGCGGCGCACACGAGGGCCGAGCTGATCGAGATCGTCAACCGCTACCGCGACGCCGGGATCGACAACATCCTCGCCCTCGGTGGCGACCCGCCGAAGGATCTCGACCTCCCACCGGGGGAGCTCAGCTACGCGATCGAGCTGGTCCACCTCATCCGCGAGCTCGGCGACTTCTCGATCGGGGTCGCGGCCCACCCGGAACCGCACCCCCGCTCACCGAGCCGGGAGAGCGACCGTCGCCACACCGCCGCGAAGCTCGCCGAAGCGGACTTCGCCATCACCCAGTTCTTCTTCGACGTGGACCACTACTTCGAGCTGGTCGAGAGCCTCCACCGCCTCGGGATCGACAAGCCGGTGATCGCCGGGATCATGCCCGCGACCAGCCTGGCGAGCATCAAGCGGATGTCGGAGATGCAGGGGTCGGAGTTCCCGCAATGGCTGGCCGAGAAGCTCCTCGCCGTCGGCGACGATCCCGCCGAGGTGCGCCGGGTGGGTATCGCCGAGGCCACCAAGCTCTGCGCGACCCTGCTCGAGGGGGGAGCGCCCGGGCTGCACTTCTACACGTTGAACCGGTCGACCGCGACCCGTGAGATCTACGAGAACCTCGGCCTGCACGACAAGAGGTAAAGGCAACTTGCGCTGAGGTTAAGGGTGCCCTAACCTTAGTCGATGCTCCCCACGTTCGTGATCGGCCTGCGGGAGGGCCTCGAGGCGGCCCTCATCGTCGGCATCGTGGCCGCCTTCCTCCGCCAGCGGGGACGAGACGACGCGCTCCGGTGGATGTGGCTCGGTGTGCTGGGCGCGGTGGTGCTCTGCGCGGCGGTCGCCCTCGCGCTCCACGTGGCCGAGGAGAACCTGCCCCAGCGCGAGCAGGAACAACTCGAGACGGTCATCGCGCTCGCGGCCGTCGGGATGATCACCTGGATGATCGTCTGGATGCGCCGCCACTCGGCCGATCTCAGAGGAGACCTGCACCAGCGCGCCGAACTGGCACTCATCGAGGGCTCGGCGCTCGGCCTCGTGGTGATGGCGTTCCTCGCCGTGCTGCGCGAGGGGCTCGAGACCTCGGTCTTCATGTTGGCGGCGTTCCAGCAGTCGGACCGCCCAGGACTCACCGGCACTGGGGCACTCCTCGGTGTCGCGGTGGCGGTGGTGCTCGGCTACCTCCTGTATCGCGGCGGCGTGAAGATCAACCTCTCCAGGTTCTTCCGGGTCACCGGCGTGGTCCTCGTGCTGGTCGGTGCCGGGCTCCTCACGTTCGCGGTGCACACGGCCCACGAAGGGGGATGGTGGAACCTCCTCCTCGACCGGTCGCTCGACCTGCGCGCGATCATCGACCCCGGCTCGGTGCAATCCGCGCTCATCACCGGCATGTTCGGCATCCAACCCGAGCCGACGTGGGGCGAGACCATCGCCTTCATCGCCTACGCGGTGCCGATGACCTTCTACGTGTGCCGTCCGGCGCCCCGACGGCCCGAGGCCACCACGCCGGCACCGTCCGCGTCTGTCATCGAATCCGTCTGAAGCTCACCAGGAGGGAACCGCACGATGCTCAAAACGATTGGTCGCGCCGCCACCCACACGGGAGTGCTCGCGGCCTTGTGTTGCACCACGCTGGTCGCAGGGCTGTCGGCCACCGCGGCCGCGGCGAAGACCGAGACCGTGAAGGTCGAGATCGACGACGACGGTTGCCCGGCCAAGCTGAAGGTCGAGGCCGGGGCCACGAATTTCAAGGTGAGCAACACGGGTTCGGGCGACGTGAGCGAGTTCGAAGTGCTCTCGGGGGACCGCATCATCGGCGAGGTCGAGAACATCGCGCCCGGCCTCAACCGGGAGTTCTCGCTGACCCTGAAGGCGGGGAACTACAGCACCAAGTGCCCGGGTGGGTCGAAGCACTCGACCGGCAAGCTGGTCGTCACCGGGGCGTCGGCGAAGCTCTCGGCGGCCGGCAAGGCCGCGGTCGAGCAGTACCGCACCTACCTGGAGGGCCAGACCGCCGAACTGGTGACGGCCACCAGGGTCTTCACCGACGCCGTCGACCAAGGCGACCTCGAGCAGGCCAAGGCCCTGTACGCGCCGGCGCGCGGTCGCGTACGAGCGCATCGAGCCCGTCGCCGAGACCTTCGGTGATCTCGACCCCGAGATCGACGCCCGCGAGGGTGACGTGCCGAAGCAGGACTGGGGCGGCTACCACTACCTGGAGAAGCAGCTCTGGATCGACGGCACCACTGCAGGGCTCACCTCGTACACCAAGGCACTGAACGACAACGTGGCGACGCTGCAGAACATGGTGCGGGACGTCGACGTGCAACCCGGCACGATCGCGAACGGCGCGGTCGAGCTGTTGAACGAAGTGTCGGCGTCGAAGATCACGGGCGAGGAGGAGCGGTACTCGCACACCGACCTCGTCGACTTCGAGGCCAACGTACAGGGTTCGAAGGCCGCGTTCGACGCAGTGAAGCCGATCCTCGAGCACAAGGATCCGACGCTCGCGGCCAACGTCGACGCGAGGTTCGCCGCCGTCGACACCGCGCTCGCGCTGTACCGGACGGGCACGACGTTCGTGCTCTACACGGACCTCACCCGGGACGACACCAAGGCACTGGCGCAGGCGATCGACGCGCTGGCCGAGCCGCTGTCGAAGGTGGGCAAGCAGGTCGTGGGGGCGTGACCAGCTCCGTCAGCCGCCGCGCGTTCCTCGGTACGGCAGGGGCGGGAGCGCTGGCGGTCTCCGCGGCGTCGCTCGTGGCGGTGGAGGGCACCGCCGCGGCGGCGACTCGCGTCGCGGTTCCCTTTCACGGGCTCCATCAAGCGGGGATCGTGACGCCGGCGCAGGACCGGTTGCTGTTCGCGTCGTTCGACGTGATCACCGACGACCGCGACGATCTCGTGGGAATGCTGCAGGAATGGACGCGTGCGTCGCGCCGGATGACCGCCGGTCGCCCGGTGGGCACCGACAACAACGATCAGGACGCACCCCCCGACGACACCGGCGAGGCCGACGACCTGGACGCGGCCGCGCTCACGGTCACCTTCGGATTCGGCGCGTCGCTCTTCGACCGTGAGGGTGATCCGTTCCGGATCGCCACGCGCAAGCCGCCGGCGTTGGTGCCCATGCCGGTGTTCGCGGGCGACGAGATCGATCCCGCGCGCAGCGACGGTGATCTCGCGGTGCAGGCGTGTGCCGACGACCCGCAGGTGTGCTTCCACGCCATCCGCAACCTGACCCGCATCGGCCGCGGCATCGTGGCCCTGCGTTGGTCGCAGTCGGGGTTCGGGCGCACGTCGTCCACCGACTCGGCCCAGGCCACTCCTCGCAATCTCATGGGCTTCAAGGACGGCACCAACAACCTCGTCGCCGAGGACACTGCCCGCTTGGAGCAGCACGTCTGGGTGGCCGACACCGACGACCCGGCGTGGATGCGAGGCGGGAGCTACGTCGTCGCCCGGCGCATCCGCATGCTGCTCGAGGTGTGGGACCGCTCCACGCTGGCCGACCAAGAGCAGACCATCGGCCGGGTGAAGGGCAGCGGCGCCCCCCTCGGCGGCACCCGAGAGCACGATCCCGTGACCCTCGCGGCCAAGGCCGACGGCGAGCTCGTCGTCCCCGCCGACGGTCACATCCGTCTCGCCGCACCCGAGACGAACCACGGGATCCGGCTGTTGCGCCGCGGCTACTCGTTCACCGACGGTATCGACCCCGTGACGAACCAGCTCGACGCCGGACTTTTCTTCATCGCCTACCAACGCGATCCGCGCCGAGGGTTCATACCGGTGCAGGAGAACCTCCGTACCGACGCGCTCAACGAGTACATCCGCCACAACGGCTCGGCGGTGTTCGCGGTCCCTCCGGGTGTGGACCCAGGCGGTTTCGTGGGTCAGTCGCTCTTCACCTGAACCGGCTTCTGCGGGAATTCCGAGGCGTGCCCAGCGCTCATCCCGGGCCGACGAACCGACCGGCGATCTCGACACCAAGACCGGTCGCGTGATCGTGGGCCTGCTGCACGGCCGCGCCCGGGCCGGGCGTCGCCGACCGGGTGGACGCGGTCCCGAACTGAGGCACCGGCGCCGGGGCGTCGGTAGATTGCGCTCCGACATCATGGCTGCGCACCGTCCCGTCCCGCTCCCCACACCCGAGACCTCGGAGTTCTGGGCGGGCACGCGCGTCGGTGAGCTGCGGTTCCAGCGGTGCCGGTCGTGCCGTCACGCCTACCTGCCGCCCCGCCCGTGGTGCCCGGCGTGCGCTTCGGCGGACGTCGAGGTGGAGGTGGCCTCGGGCGAGGGACGGGTCGTGAGCGCCGTGGTGTCGCACCTGCCCGCGCCCGGCTTCGAGACGCCCTTCGTGCTCGCGGTCGTCGAGCTCGCCGAGGGACCCCGACTGCTGACCGACATCGTGAACGTGGCCCCCGCGCTCGACCGGGTGCCTCCCGGGCTCGCGGTCGAGGTGCTGTTCGAGCCGGTCGAGGACCAGGTGGTCGCGTTGTTCCAGCCGCGGTCGGTCTGAAGGTGTCACCGCCTCCCGTGTCTGCGCTCGCGATCGTCGGGGCGGCGGAGAGCACCGAGATCGGGCGCGTGCCGACGCAGTCGGCGCTGGGTCTCGCCGTCGACGCCGCCCGCCGCGCGCTGGATGATTGTGGCCTCGCGCCGGCCGACGTCGACGGTGTCGCCTCGGCTGGGCTCGTGCCGTACCTGCCCGTGCAGCTCGCCGCCGCACTCGGCATCGAACCGCGCTGGGTCGACGCGACGATGGTGGGCGGTTGCTCCAACCTGGTCCATGTGCGCCATGCGGCGGCGGCGATCGCCGCCGGCCACTGCGAGGTGGTCCTCGTCGCCCACGGGGAGAGCGGTCGCTCCCGGATCGGCGGGCCGGCCTACCGGGTCGCGCCCGACTCCTGGACCGGCCAATTCGAGCTGCCGTTCGGCACTGCGGGACCGATGACCTTGCTGTCGCTCGGAACCCAGCAGTTCCTGCACGACCGGGGGCTCGACGCGGCCGCGTTGGCCCGGGTGGTCGTGACCGAGCGTGACTGGGCGGGCCGCAATCCGCGGGCGCTCCGACGCGATCCGGTAAGCCTCGACGACGTCCTCGCGGCCCCGCCGGTGGCCGAGCCCTACACGCGGCCCATGTGCTGCGTCGTCACCGACGCCGGCGGCGCAGTCGTGCTGACGTCGCTCGAGCGCGCCCGCGACCTGCGTCGCCCACCGGTGCGCCTGTTGGGCGCGGGCGAGGCGACCGGCCCCGTCCTCGTCAGCCAGATGCCCGACCTCACGTCGTCGGGCGCCTTCCGGCGATCGGGCGCCGCCGCCTTCACCGAGGCGGGTCTGGCGCCTGCGGACGTCGACCACGCGATGCTCTACGACGCGTTGGCCGTGCTGCCGCTCATGGCCCTCGAAGACCTCGGCTTCGTGGCCCGGGGCGAGTCCGGCGCGTTCTGGGCCGAGGGTCAGACCGCGGCCGGCGGACGCCTGCCGGTCAACACCACCGGTGGCGGCCTCAGCTACACGCACTCCGGCATGTACGGCATCTACGCGATGCTGGAATCCGTCCGCCAACTGCGCGGAGAGGCCGCCGCGCAGGTCGAGGGGTTGCAGACTTCGGTGGTCCACGCCATCGGCGGGATGTTCCAGGCCGCGGCGACGCTCGTGCTGGCCCGGTAGCCGGCGACGGTCGGTAGGATCCGCGCGTGTCGGAGATCTGCATGCTGAACGCCTTGTGGTTCCGTTCGGACGGTGGAGCGGAGCGCTACGGGGAGTACGGCGCCGCGGTCGTGCCGATCCTTGCCGACGTCGGCGCCGAACTGTTGTTCCCGTCACTCCCGGTCGCGCAGTCGCTCGAAGGGGGGTTCGATCCGGATCTGCTGGTGTTCGTGCGGTACCCCTCGCTCGAGGCGTTCGACGCGATGTGGCAGAGCGACGCCTACCGGGCCGTCGCGCACCTCCGGACCGAGGCGATCGCGCATGCCGTGTTGACCCGCTGTCGGATCGAGCCCGAAGACGCGCCCTCGGTCCGGGCGCTCGCGCCGGGAATCGTGGTGCTCAACTGCTTGTGGTTCTCGCCCGGAGGATCGGCGCGCTACGACGACTATCTCCGGGCCGCACAACCACTGGTCGAGCGACACGGGGGTGGGTTCGTGTCGCCGCGGCTCTCGCCCGTGCAGGCCCTCGGCGACGACTTCGTTCCCGATCTCGTCTTCCTCGGTCAGTACCCGTCGGCCGACGCGGTGTTCGAACTGGTGGCCGACCCGGACTACGCGGCGCCGGCGGCGATCCGGACCGCAGCGGTCGCCCGCTCCGCGACGACGCTGTTGCGCGTCGACGCCGCCGGCGCCCCGCGACCGGGGGCCGCGGAGTAGCGCCCGTGGCGGCAGCGAGTTCGGCGACGTTCGGGGTCGAAGGCGTACGGGATTGTGGGAGGATGCCCGGCCACGGCGGGATCGGAGAGGGACGGAACGATGCAGCGTTTCGAGGAGCTCGGGTTCTACACGCTGGCGGGTGCACCGGACTCGACGCGTGCCCTCGTCGACGAGGTGCGCGACGCCGAGACGCTGGGGCTCGGCCACGCGTTCATCTCGGAGCGACTCAACGTCAAGGAGGCCGCGACCGTCTCGGGTGCGGTCGGCGCAGTCAGCACCGAGATCGCCATCGCCACCGCCGCCACCAACCACAACACCCGCCACCCGACGCTCATGGCGGCGTATGCGACCACGATGCACAGCCTCACCGGGGGACGGTTCACACTGGGGATCGGTCGAGGCTTCGACCGCATGTTCGACGCCATGGGCCTCCCGCACGTCACCACCGCGCAGATGGAGGACTGGGCCGGGATCATGCGCCGGCTGTGGCAGGGCGAGATGATCCTCGGGCACGACGGGCCCGCGGGGGCGTGGCCCTACCTCAACCTCGACGCGGTCGAAGGACTCGACATCCCGCTCGGGCTCGTCGCGTTCGGGCCGAACTCGCTCGCGCTCGGAGGGCGGGCGTTCGACCAGGTCGTCCTCCACACGTTCTTCACCGACGAGACCACGGCGCGCTGCGTGCGCACGGTGAGGACGGCTGCCGAGCAGTCCGGGCGCGATCCTGATTCGGTGGAGGTGTGGTCGTGCTTCGCCACCGTGGGCGACCACATCGCGCCCGACCTCCGCCTGAAGAAGACGGTCGGTCGCCTGGCGAGCTACCTGCAGGGCTACGGCGATCTGCTCGTGCGCACCAACGACTGGGATCCGGCCGCGCTCGAGCGCTTCCGCAGCGACGGGCTCATCGCGGACTTCGTGGGCTCGATCGACGGCAAGGCCACCAACGATGAGCTCGAGCACATCGCGACACTCATCCCGGACGAGTGGCTGGCGCCGATGGCGGCGGGATCACCGGAGCAGTGCGTCGCCGCCGTGCGCAACCAGTTCGCGCTCGGTTGTGACGGCGTCATCCTCCACGGCGCCAACCCGACGGAGTTGACCCCGGTCGTGGAGGCATACGCCGCGGTCGGTCGTTGACGTCGAGCACACGCTCGAGGCGCGAGCAGGGCCAGGATCGCGGATCCTGGCCCTGACCTGCGCCCAGATGGCGGAGGGACTGGGATTTGAACCCAGGGTGACTTGCGCCACAATGGTTTTCGAGACCATCCGATTCGGCCGCTCTCGCATCCCTCCCGAGCCGGACATCCTACCGGTCGTCGCCCGCTCGCCGGGCGGCGAAGAACTCTCGGAGGAGCGTCGCCGACTCCTCGTCCCGCACCCCGTCGTGCACCTCGATGGTGTGGTTGAGCCGGGGATCCGACCCGAGGTGGTACAGGCTCCCGAGCGCGCCGGCCTTCGGATCGGCGGCGCCGAAGACGACGACGGGGATGCGCGCCGACAGCGCAGCGCCCGCGCACATCGGGCACGGCTCGAGCGTCACGACCAGTACGCAGTCGTCGAGGCGCCAACCGTCGCGGCTCGCGGCGGCCTCGACCAGCACGAGCATCTCCGCGTGCGCGGTGGGGTCGCCCCGCAGCTCGCGTTCGTTGTGCGCGGCGCGCCAGGATCGTGCCGTCGCGTCGTGCCACGACCGCGCCGATGGGGACGTCACCGTGGGCAACGGCTGCACGCGCCTCTTGGAGCGCGATGCCCATCAACGCGTCATGGTCGATCGGCATCGATTGCGCTAGGTCTCTTCGACGAAGCCGCTGGCAGCGTCCGGGGATGCGAGCACGTGCTTGAGCACCTTGCCGCTGGCGTTGTGGGGGAGCTGGTCGCGGAACTCGACCCGGCTCGGCACCTTGAAGCCCGCGAGCGCGGCGGCGACCCATGCCTTGACGTCGTCGTCGGTGAGCGTGCCGGGCGTGTGCGGTACGACGACCGCGACGACCTCCTGGCCGAGCCTCGGATGGTCGGCACCGATGACCGCGACCTCGGCGACGTCCGGGTGCTCGAACAGCCGGTTCTCGATCTCGATCGGCGAGATGTTCTCGCCGCCGCGGATGATGAGGTCCTGGCGCCGGCCCTCGAGGTGCACGTAGCCGTCGCGGATCACGCCGTAGTCGCCGGTGCGGTACCAGCGGTCCTCGTCGAGGGCCTTGGCGGTCGCTTCGGGGTTGCGCCAGTACCCGAGGAAGCACGAAGCGCCGCGCACACAGATCTCGCCGACCTCTCCCTCGGGCAGCACCTTGTCGGTCTCGGGATCGCGCACCTGCACCTGCATCGTGGCCGACGCCGTGCCGATGCTCTCGGCGTGCCGCAGCTCGGGCCCGGGCCGGAGCGTGCAGCCGAGGCCGGTGGTCTCGGTGCTGCCGTACCCGAGAGCCGTCCCGGCCCTGGCCGTCGGGATCCGCTCGGCCAGGGTGCGCAGGAGCTCGGGGGGCCACACCGCGCTTCCGCCCCCGACGTTGCGCACGGACGACGTGTCGTAGCGGTCGAGGTCGGGAAAATCGAGGATCCGCCACAGTTGCGTCGGCACCAGCGCCCAGGTGGTCGCGCCGTGGCGCTCGCTCAACCGCAGGTGGGTCTCCTCCTGCCAGCGACCCGGCGGCGGGTACACGATCGCGTTGCCCATCATCGTGGCCGCGACCAACTGGCAGTTGAGCCCGGCGATGTGGAACATCGGGGCGGCCGAGATCATCACCGAACGCTCGGGCGGCGGCGCGACCGACACGCCGTTCTCCAGGTCGGTCATCATCGCCACGCCGCCGTTCAACATCGACGCCATCAGGAAGTGGATGTTGCTGCGGTGCGACAGCATCACGCCCTTGGGGCGCCCTGTGGTGCCGCTGGTGAAGAGGATGACGAAGGGATCGTCCTCGTCGATGGCGATCGCGGGGAATTCGACGCCCGGCGCGTGCTGTTCGAGCTCGGCGAAGTCGCGCTCGAACTCGACGACCGGCATGCCCGCGGGCAGCTCGATGCCGTCGAGACGTTCGAGGCGGCGCTGGTCGCCGAGGAGGACCTTGGGCTCGGTGAGCTCGACCGCGTACGCGATCTCCTCGCCGGTCCACCAGCCGTTGAGCCCGACCGTGATCGCGCCGAGCGCCGTGGCCGCCCAGAACGTGAGCGCGTACTCGATGGTGTTCGGCGCCACGATCGCGACACGGTCGCCGGGTCCGATCCCGTAGCGGTCGCGCAACGCGGCGGCCACCGACGCGATCGGCGCCAGGATCTCGGCGAAGGTGTACTCGCGGTCGGGGAAGATCACGTACGGGCGGTCGCCCATGCGCTCGACCGCACCGTGCAGCAGCTCGACGAGCGTCCTCGGCCGGTTCGCGAACACCAGCATGGGCGCGCCGAGCACGTCTTCCTCGCAGAGCTCGAACGGCGCGCCCGGTCCCGTGAGCGCGCTGAGGACGGATTCGGGGACGGCCTCCGACGGCCAGACGAGCGTGGTCACGCGGGGCGACGTTGCGAGAGCTCCAACCCGTTGTCGCGCATCGCGAGTCGTGACTCCTCGGGGGTGAACCCGAAGTTCTCGAGGTCCTTGATGTAGGCGGTGGGTTCGGCGAGTCCCTCGGCGTGGGGGTAGTCGGAGCCCATCAGCATGCGGTCCGCACCGAGCAGGTCGCGGAACGCCGCGAGCTCGTCCTCGTAGTACGGCGACACCCACACGTGGCGCTTGAACGTCTCGCGCGGGTCTTCCGGGTACGCGTACGGGGTCTGCGAGTACGACTTCTTCAGCTTGTCGAAGAGGTGGAACACCCAGTCGGAGCCGGTCTCGATCGACGCCATGCGCAGGTTCGGGAACCGCTGGAACAGGCCGTGCGCGAGCAGGTTGGCGAACCAGTCCTGCACCGCGCTCCACGACACGATCGACCGGAACGGGTTCTGGCGGAACGCTTCCATCTCGGCGCCCTCGCCCCAGTCGGCGAGGTAGCGCGAGTAGTAGGCGTTGCCGCCGTGCGCGGTGACGACCGCGCCGGCCTCGTTGAGGAGTCCCCACATCGGATCGAACCGCGGGTCGGCCGGCGACAGCGGACCCGCGTGGGTGATCACGGGACCGGGCACGAGCACGAAGAACCGTGCGTCGCGCTCGAGCGCCCACTCGACGGTCTTCACCACTTCGTCGGGGTCGACCATCGTGAGCACGGGCGCGCCGAAGATCCGCTCCTGGTAGGCAAAGCCCCAGTCGTCATCGAGCCAGCGGTTGAAGGCGCGGAACGCGGCGAGCAGCGCGGGTGGGTCGTCGAGCAGCGCCTGCTCCATGCCGACGCCGAGGGTGGGGAGGAAGATGGCGCCGCGCATGCCCTGCTCGTCCATGAGCCGCAGCCGGGCGTCGCGGTCGAGGTACTCGGGGTGCTCGCTCAGCGGGTCGAGGTCGCCGAAGAGCTCGCGGACGCCCGCACCCTTGGGGTTGCGGCCCCGGAAGTACTCGTCGAGCGCGCCCGGCTTCGAGATCGGGTCCCAGGTGGGGTTCGGGATGAAACGGTTGACCTTGCCGCCGACGAGCAGGCGCTGCTTGCCGTCGATCTCGGCCCACTGCATCGTGCGCTTGGCCATCCCGGGCTCGGCGTAGCGGGTGAAGGCGTCGGTCGCCTCGTAGTAGTGGTTGTCGCAGTCGAACACTTCGAAGTCGACGTTGCTGGTCACGGATCCCCCTCCGAACGCAGGCACGATCAGGGTCCAAGTGTACGCGGCGCTGCAGGAATCGTCTCCGGCGCGCCATACTGCGGGTTCGCAACTGCACCGGCCCGAGCGGAGGAACCATGGCCCCTGACCCCTACCACTACGACGGCAAGACGGTCGTCGTCACCGGCGGCGCGACCGGGGTCGGCGCCGCTCTCATCGAGCTGCTCGCCGAGCTCGGCGCCGCCTCGGTGACCGTGCTCGACGTGAAGGAGCCGAGCGGGCCCCACGACCGGTTCCTCCCGACCGATCTCTCCGACCCGGCCGCGGTTGACGCTGCGCTCGCGGCCATCGACGGCCCGGTCGACGTGCTGTTCAACAACGCGGGCGTGGCCGACACGCTGCCGTCGGAGACCGTCTTCGCGGTGAACTTCCTCGCGCTGCGCACGCTGTCCGAAGGGCTGCTCCCGCAGATCAACCCCGGTGGCGCCATCGTCAACACGGCGTCCATCGCCGGCGGCCAGTGGACGACCCGCCTGGCCGAGATCACCGAGCTGATCGGCATCGCCGACTGGCGCGATGCCGCCGAGTGGTACGCGGCGCAGAGCTTCGAGATCGACACCTACTCGTTCACCAAGGAGTGCGTGCAGGTGTACACGATGCACTCGTCGCATCAGACGCTCGCGAGCAGTGTGCGCACCAACAGCGTGTGCCCGGCGCCCATCGACACGCCGTTGCTGCCCGACTTCCGCAAGACCATGACCGACCAGATGATGGACTTCGCCATCGACAACGCGGGCGGTCGGTTGGTGACGCCACGCGAGGTCGCGCTCGCGCTCGGCTTCCTCGGGAGCGACGCGGGCGTGTTCGTGAACGGGGTGAACCTCAACGTGGACAACGGGTTCACCGCGTCGATGGTCACCGGGCAGATCGACTTCTCGACCCTGGCCGGCTGAGGGAGGCGCGCGTGCCGAATCATCCCGTCCGCGACGACCTGGACCTGCTCGACGGCGCGTGGTACTCGTGTGAGCCGCACGACGACTGGACCTGGATGCGCGCGAACGCGCCCGTCTACTACGACGCCAAGAGCGACGTCTGGGCCATCACGAAGTACGACGACGTGCTCGCGATCGAGAAGGACGCCAGGCGCTTCTCGAGCTACGGCGGCCCGCGGCCCCACGGCATGCCGTTGCCGATGATGATCAGCATGGACAACCCGGAGCACCAGCGCCGTCGCTCGCTCGTGTACCACGGGTTCACGCCCAAGCGCGTCGCCGAGCACGAGGCCCGGATCCGCGCGATCTGCGACGAGATCGTCGACCGGGTGTGCGAGCGGGGCGAGTGCGACTTCGTGTGGGACATCGCCGCGCCGTTGCCCCTCCTGTTGATCGCCGACATGCTGGGCTTCGAGCCGAGCGCCTACGACGACCTGCTCAAGTGGTCGGACGATCTCATCCGGGCCACCACGGCAGAACCCGAGCCGGAGATCGCGCAGGCGTCGATGGAGGCCAGCCTCGGGTTCCGCGAGCTCCAGCTCGGCGTGATCGCCGACCGCCGCTCCAAGCCCCGGCAGTCGGATCTCATCAGCCTGCTGTGCCACTCCGAGGTCAACGGGGAACGTCTCGACGACGAGTCGATCGTGCAGGAGACGCTGCTCATCCTCATCGGCGGAGACGAGACCACCCGCCACGTCATCACGTGCGGTCAGCTCGCGCTGTTCGACCACCCCGACCAGCGCGACATCATGCGCGACGAGCCCGGCGCGCTGCTGAGCGGCGTCGAGGAGATGCTCCGCTGGGTGTCGCCGATCAAGAACATGTCGCGCACGGTGGTGCGCGACGTCGAGCTCCGAGGTGAGACGCTCCACGCCGGCGACCAGCTGATCCTGATGTACCCGTCGGCCAACCGCGACGACGACGAGTTCCCGGACCCGTTCACCTTCGACGTGCGCCGCGACCCGAACCACCACATCGCGTTCGGGTTCGGGCCGCACTACTGCCTGGGGCAGGCGTTGGCGCGCCTCGAGCTCAACGTGATGTTCGACGTGCTCTTCCGCCGGCTCCCCGACCTCGAGCTGGCGACCACCGACCCGCTGCCGTACCGCGAGTCGAACTTCATCGTCGGCCCCGAGGCCATGCCGGTGCAGTTCACCCCCACCGAGGCCGCGCGCTGAACCAGCGCGACGAGTTGGCGGCCGGCGACTTCTCGTCCTGGCTCCGCGACATGCAGGGCGCGCTGCGGGGCGAACGCGACTCGGTCGTCCCCTGTGGTGACTGCACCGCGTGCTGCACCGCGTCGCAGTTCGTCCACGTGGGGCCCGACGAGCACGACGCGCTCACGCACATTCCGCCGGCCCTGTTGTTCCCCGCACCCGGGCTGCCGCGCGGGCACGTGCTCCTGGGGTACGACGAACGTGGGCACTGCCCGATGCTGGTCGACGGCGCGTGTTCGATCTACGAGCACCGTCCCCGCGTGTGCCGCACCTATGACTGCCGGGTCTTTCCTGCGACCGGGCTCGTCCCCGATGACAAGCCCTTGATCACGCAGCGAGCGCGGCGGTGGCGGTTCAGCCATCCGAGCGGTGAGGACCGCCGGCGGCATGACGCGGTGCGGGCGGAGGCCACGCTCCTGCTCCGCGCGCACCCCGACGCCACGCCGACCGCGCTGGCGGTGGCGGCCGTGGAGCTCTCGGAATGAGGTGGACCGTGCACCCGCTGTCGACAAGGGCGCCAGGAGGCCGTACTCGCACTCGACTCGGGCCAGGCACCCCTGCGGCACACGAGAGGGCCCGCTGAGAGCTGCTTCCTTCCGGACCTGACTCGATTCACAGGATCCCGTTGCGCAGGACCCGACCCTCAACGCTTCGTACGAGCCGTACCTCACGGCGGCCCGAGCCTCGAACGGGAATTCAGCCCCCCAGACGTGGGTTTGGGGTACAGGGCACCACGAGCTCCCCGCCTAGCACGGTCCGTCTCGGAGGCTACACGCCAGCCGGGTAGCATCGACCGCCCTGGAGGGGTGCGAGAGCGGCCGAATCGGCACGCTTGGAAAGCGTGTGTGGGGCAACTCACCGTGGGTTCGAATCCCACTCCCTCCGCCAAACCGCGGTCCGAGTCATCGTTGCGGGGTCGTGGTCCCAGCGGTGGCAGCCGCCGCCGCCACCGTCGTGGGCGCATAGCCGACTTTGGTGACCGTCACCTCGCGCTTCACCGGTGATGTCGAAGCCCTCCCCGCGCGGTTGGTCGTGAGCTTCGTGTTCCTTCCGATGTCGATCTTGGCTCCACGTACCGCTCGACCGGTGTCCGTCACCGTGTAGACGACCTTCTTCTTCGTCGTCTTCACATCGACACGGAGACCGGGAAGGACCGAGGCGTGCCAGGTCGCGAGCTCGCGGCCGACGCTGACCGCCGCGAACACATCGATCTCGTCCTCGACGGCATCCGCGGTGAGCCTCCACACGATCGTCGCGCCGGTCGGGGGCGCGAACACCGAAGGTGCGCCCACGCTCGTTGCCGACGTGTCCGTGCGGGCCGCGTACAGCCGGCCAGCCGCCGCGTCCTCCCACACCACCCAGATCCGCCCGTCGGGTCCCGGGGACGCGGTGACCGCCTCGATGTCCTCACCCGTAGCCACCACCATGGGCGTGGACGAGCCGACCTTCCACAAGAGCACGCTCGAGCACGTCGGGTAGCCGCTGCAGTACGCGACATAGACGCCGCCGCCCGCACGTTCGACGATCGGCGTGCGCTGCGACGGCGTGACCGCCATGCCGTCAGGAGTCGCCGAGTCCGGGCTCGCCGGCTGGTGCCCACGGCGGGCTCGACGGCCTGGACGTAGGTACCGGTCTCACCCTCGACATTCGAGAACCACCCGACGGTACCCGTACCGTCGGGTTCGAAGACGAGGTTCGGGTTGTACGCGCAGCACTTCGTGCCGGGCAAGAGGTCGCGGTCGGGATCCGCGGGGTTGACACCCGCGTGGTAGCCCAGCACGAACGAGTACGCGTAGGTGAACGCCGGCGTGTCGTCGGGGTTCACCGCCGCGCCGACGCCCTCGGGGATCGCGCTCGTCGTCGACGACACGCGCCCGGGACTCGTCGTCCAGGTCTCGCCGTCGGAGGGCGCGGTGGCGCTCTGGACGCCGTCCCTCGACGCGGTCGATCCGGTGAGCGCGGCGAAGAGCACGCGGAGCGTGCCGTCGTTCTGCACCACGACAGCAGGGTTGCCGACCGATGCCCAACCGCCCGACGCCACGCTCGTCGCGCCCACCGACCCGGTCGCGCTCACGGGGGTGTGGCGGATCTCCTCCTGGTTCGGGCCGACCCGCTTGCGCCACAGGACGTGCAGGGAACCGTCCTCGGTTCGCGCGACTCCGACCTCGTCGATGTTGCGGCCGTCGACGTCGGTGACCCGCGTCCACGTGACCGCGTCGGGATCGGCGGCGTCGGCGACACCCGTCGGAACGAGCGCGATGCCGGCGAGCAGCGCCACGAACAGAGCCGCGAGCATCGGCCTCGCCACCGAGCCACTGTTGCACCCGCGCGTCGGTCGCATTCCTTTCGCCCCCCCGAACCCCAGGGACTCCGCGGACCGCGGACAGAGAGTATCCGCTCGTCCGGGTGCACTCGACGGCCTGCAGGCGCTTGCTCGGAGACGGGGTCCGCGACAGCATGAGGTGCCGGTTCGTGCAAGCTCGGGAAGGGCGCGGGATGAAGAAGCGCGAGGAAGACTTCGAGGCCTCCATCGAGCGCGAGAAGCGCGACGGCAAGGCGTGGCAGGAGCGTGAGATGCGCATGGCCCAGGAAGCCGCGCAGACCGAGGGGGGGATGAAGGATCTCACCGCGAAGCTGGCGGCGGAGGCCATCACGGGTCAGGACGCGGCCGAGATCCTGGGCGACCCCGCGTTCGCTCCCCCGTCGCCGAGCATCCTCGATCAGCCCCTCCTGGTGATCTTCCAGGAACCGAAGATGGTCGAAGTCTCGGACCGCTACCACTATGCGCTCGCCGACGGCACGGAGCTCGCGGTCGGCGAGCAGGTCAACCAGGGATCGACCCGCAAGCTCCTGCGCATGTCGACGAGCCTCGACTCGATGATGAAGTCCGTCGTCGAGGTGACCCAGGACGGAGCGAAGGTCTTCGCGATGGAGCGCAAGGGGACCCTCGGCAAGAACACGATGGTCATCACCGACGCCGCGGGCGCCGAGCTCGGCGAGGTCAAGCAGACCAAGAAGGGACCGCGGCGAGCTCGCTTCGCACTGCGCTCCGGCGGTCAGGACCTGGCGACGATGGAGACGGGCCGACTCGGCGAGGGCCAGGGCTTCGACATCGTCGACCCGCAGGGCGAGCTGGTGGCCATCGTGCGCCGGCTCTACCAGGGCGTCGTCAAGAGCGTGAGCACCAGCATGCTCTCGTCGCCTGACAACTACGCGCTGCGGCTCGCGAGGCAGCTCACCGATCCCCTCCGCACGCTCGTGATCGCGACGCCGATGTCGGTCGACTCCGCTATCAACCAACGAAACGATGGCGTCGGCCTCGAGGACGTGAAGGGCATCTTGCGGAAGTTCACCTGAGGCGAGATCCTCTCGGCGTCGATCCGTTCGTCGATCGTTCTAGAGATCGGGAAGCCGATCGGGCACGTCCAGGCGGTAGAGCCGCTTGCAGTTGTCGTGCAGCATCTTCTTGACCTCGGTCTTCGGGAGCCCCCGGAAGTTGCGCTCGATGGTGATGCGGCTGTTCGGCCAGTCGGTGCCGGTGTGCGGGTAGTCGCTCGACCACATCAGCTGGTCGACGTTGAGGCGGTGGCGCAGGTCCATCCCGACGGTGTCGATCATGAACGTCGCCCAGAAATTGCGGTGGAAGATGCGGCTGGGTGTGACCCGCATGCCGTCACCGTTCGTGAAGAACCGGTAGCGGAAGAACATGTCGTCGACCTGCTCGAGCAGCGTCGGGATCCAGCCGATGTTCGACTCGACGAGCAGGAGCTGCACGTCGCTGAAGCGCTCGAACACGCCGGAGAACAGCAGCTTGCACACCACGGGGAGGGTGTTCGCGCCCGACTTGGTCGCGCCGGCCGCGCCCATGAACTGCGGGGTGCTCATGTTCGTCGGGCCGGTCTTCGACACGCCGGTGGTGGGGAGGAAGCTGCCGATGTGCACCGCCACCGGCGTGCCGGTCTCCTGGGCGAAGGCCCAGAACCGGTCGTCCTCGGACGCCGGGTCGAGGCTGCCGTTCGGGAACGCGGAGATGACGACGCCCCGGTGGCCGAGCGCGAGCGAGCGCTCCATCTCGGCGATGGTGTCGTCGGTGCCGGTCGTCGGCAGGATCGCCTGACCGATCAGCCGGCCGTCGGAACCGTCGCAGAACTCGGCCAGCCAGTCGTTGTAGGCGCGCACGCACGCGACCTGGAGCTCGGGTTCGGAGCCGTAGATCTTGGCGCCGAGCAACGTGACGCTCGGGTACAGCACCTGCAGGTGGATGCCGTCGATGTCCATGTCGGCGAGCCGGGCCTTGGTGTCGAAGCTGCCCGGGCGCATCTCGTCGTAGCGGCCGCCGACCGGCGCGAAGTCGAGGTAGCCGAGCCCGGCGGTGGCGGTGAGGCCGACGGGGCGGACGCTCTCGCCGTCGTTGAACGACCAGAAGTCGCCTTCGTCGCGGTGCACCAGCGTCGGGGCCCGGTCCCTGAACTTCGCCGGGACCCGCCCGGCCCAGGTGTCGGGGGGCTCGTTGACGTGCGCGTCGCAGTCGAGGATCGGGTAGGCGATGGAGCGGTGGTCGTAGAACAGGTCGGTGTTCGGTGTCATGCCCGCCACGGTGGCACGCGGGGGCGCCGCGCACAATTGGGGTGACCGGACCAGACTGCAACCATGGCGGTCACGATCTACGGCGTCTGCGCGGTCACCTTCATGATGGTGATGTACGCACTGGAAGGGCGCGGGCGGCGGTTCGTCCTGCTGTTCGCTCTCGGCTGCGTGCTCTCGAGCGTCTACGGCTTCCTCTCGGGCGCCTGGCCCTTCGGCGTGGTGGAGCTCATCTGGTCGGCCGTCGCCGTTCGCCGCTACCGCGAGCTCGCACCCGTCTAGGCGACCGGCGTGGTCTGCGACTCGGCTTCGAGCTCGGCGAGCTCCTCGTCGAGGGTGTGGGCCGACTCCACGTGCACCCGCGGCAGGATCCGGTCGAGCCACTTCGGCAGCCACCAGTTCCAGTCACCCAGCAGTTCCATGGTCGCGGGCACGAGCACCATGCGCACCACGGTCGCGTCGATGAGCACCGCGACCGCGAGCCCGAGCCCCATGAGCTTGAGCGCAACCTCGGGCCCGAACACGAAGCTGCCGAACACGCAGAACATGATCAACGCGGCTGCGGTGATCACCCGGGCGGTGAGGGCGAGGCCGTCGGCCACCGCGCTGGCGTTGTCGCCGGTGCGGTCGTACTCCTCGCGGATGCGCGAGAGGAGGAACACCTCGTAGTCCATCGACAACCCGAACACGATGGCGAAGATGAAGACCGGCGCCCAGGCCTCGACCGGGGCCTCTCGCCCGACACCGATGAGGCTCGCCCCCCAGCCCCACTGGAAGACGGCGACGACCACTCCGTAGGCGGCGCCGATCGACAGCAGGTTCATGATCACGGCCTTGAGCGGCACGAGCAGGCTGCGGAACACGACCATGAGCAAGAGGAACGAGAGGATCAGCACCGCCCCCATGAAGATCGGCAGGCGTGCCGCCGTGTAGGTGGCGAAGTCGTCGGCCGCGGCGGTGAGCCCGCCCACCTTCACGTCGACCGCGGTGCCGACCACCGTCGGGATGAGGTTGTCGCGCAACCGGTTCACCAGATCGGCGGTCGCCTTCGCCTGGGGATCGGTGGTGGGATAGACCTGCAGGACCGCGACGGTGCCCTCGGGGTTGGCCTGCGGTGGGGTCGCGAACGCGATGCCTTCGACACCGCCGTTCAGGGCCGTGCTCAGCCGGTTCAGCAGGGCGAGGTCGGCCTCACCGTTGGGCGTCTTCGCCGCGAGCAGGAGTGGACCGTTGAACCCGGGCCCGAAGCCCTCCGCGACCAGGTCGTAGGCGCGGCGCGTCGTGTCGTTGGTGGGGCGGTTGCCGGCGTCGGTGAAGCCGAGCCGCATCGAGAGCAGGGGAATTGCCAGGACCAGCAGGATCGCGAGGCCGATGACGGCGGCGGGCCACGGGCGGCGCTGGATCAGGTGGCTCCAGCGCACCCACCCCGACTCCTTCGTCGTGTCCGCGGCCTTGCGGTGGGGGAGGCTCAGCTTGTCGATGTTGCGCCCGACGAAGCCGAGCAGCGCCGGCAGCAGCGTCACCGACGCGAGCATCGTCGTGAGCACCCCGATCGAGATGCCGATGGCGACCCCGCGCATGATCGACGTCTTCATCAACAGCAGGCCGAGCACCGAGATGACCACCGTCGAGCCTGCGAACAGCACCGCGCGGCCCGCGGTGTCGACGGCGCGCACCACGCTGCGCTCGGGATCGAGACCGGCGTTGAGGTTCTCGCGATATCGGGTGACGATGAACAGCGCGTAGTCGATGCCGACGCCGAGGCCGACCATCGCCACCGCCGCGGTGGTGAAGTCGGGCATGTCGACGAAGTTGCGGACGGTCAGCACGATGGCGATGCCGGTCCCGATGCCGAACAGCGCGGTGCCGATGGGCAGGCCCATCGCGAGCACCGAGCCGAACGCGATGAGGAGGATGATCATCGCCGCCGCGATCCCGATCCCCTCGCTCGCGCCGTTCATCCCGGGGTTGGCGAACATCCCGCCGCCGAATTCGACCGTGAGGCCGGGCACGTCGATCTTCTCGGCGAAGGCCTTGATCTCCTTGCCCTGCTCGGTGAACGCCTCCCCCGAGCGGTCGGCGAAATTGAGCTGGGCGTAGGCGATCTCGGCGCCCTCCGCGATCTGGCGGGCGCCGTCGGGTGCGTACGGGCTGACCACCGCGACGTCGGGGATCTTCTGCTCCACCTCGGAGAAGAGCCGTTCCATCGCCGACTTCACCGCCGGCGTCTTGATCCCGTCGGCGGCGCGGAACACGATCTCGGCCTGCACCTGACGGTTGCGGAAGCTCGACTGCTCGAGGAGGTCGAACGCGGCCTGGCTCTCGGTGCCCGGGAGCCTGAACTCGGTCTTGAAGGCGCCGCCGACCGCGCTCGACACGAAGAACGTGGCGATGAGGAGCACGATCCATCCCGCCAGGACGTACCGGCGTCGGCGGTACATCGTGCGCGCGAGCCACTGGAGCATCGGGTCACCTCGCAGTCGGGGGAGGTTGCGGGGAGATGCGGCCAGGCTAGGCGACCCTTCCCGAACGGTCTCCGCCGGTGCAGGAGGTGCACGATCGCTACAGTCGGCCCGTGGCCTATCAGTCGCTGTACCGCAAGTACCGCCCGCAGCGATTCTCCGAGCTGGTCGGGCAGGTGCACGTCACCACCGCGCTCCAGAACGCGGTGCGCGACGGCCGCGTCGGGCACGCCTACCTCTTCTCGGGTCCCCGCGGCACGGGCAAGACGACGACGGCGCGGCTCCTGGCCAAGGCGCTCAACTGCACCAATCGGGGTGACGACGGCGATCCGTGCGGGGTCTGCGAGAGCTGTGTCGCCATCGCCGAGGGGTCGTCGCTCGACGTGATCGAGGTCGACGCCGCGTCGAAGAGCCGGGTCGAAGAGATGCGCGATCTCCTCGAGCGGGTCGCCTACCTCAGCGCGGGTGGTGCCAAGAAGGTCTACATCCTCGACGAGGTCCACATGTTGAGCGCGAGCGCCGAGGCGGCGCTGCTCAAGACGCTCGAGGAGTCGCCCGAGCACGTGGTCTTCGTGCTCGCGACCACCGACCCGCTCAAGGTCGCGCCCACCATCCGGTCGCGTACGCAGCACTACGAGTTCATGCTCTACACGCTCGACGAGCTCACCGGTCATCTCGCCGACGTGTGTGCCAAAGAGGGCGTCGAAGCCGATTCCGATGCGCTCGCGATGATCGCCCGGGGCGGCGCCGGTTCCATGCGCGACGCGCTGTCGCTGCTCGACCAGGCCATCGCGCACGGGCGCGTCGACGTCGAGCAGGTCGGCGAGCTGTTCGGCGGCAGCGCGTTCGCGGGTCGGCTCGCGATCCTCACGGCCCTCGCCGACGAAGACGTCGCGGGCGCGCTGGTCGCGCTCGGCGAGCTGCTCGACGCCGGTCACGAACCTCGCCGCCTCGCCGAAGACCTCCTGGCCACGGTGCGCGACGCGTTCCTCCTCACCTCGGCGCGCGGTCGGGTGCGGGTCGACGCGCCCGACGACGACCAGGTCGCGCTGGTCGCACTCGGCGAGCAGGTCGGCGCCGCCCTGCTCGTCCGGACCCTCGAGACGCTCGGCCAGTCGGTGGTCGACATGCGCGGGACGGATGCCGCCGACCCGCGGCTCGTGCTCGAGATCGCGTTGGTGCGCCTGGCGCGCCGCGAAGCCGGCACTCCGTTGCAGGCACTGGCCGAACGGGTCGATCGGCTCGAACGGGGGTCGACGCCGGCCGCGGCGCCGCGCGCCACGACGGCGGCGCCGGCCGAGAGCACGCCGACCCGTTCGTCGCGGTCCCTGTCCGAGCTCCGGCGCGAACGCGCCGCGGCGTCCGAACCGCCGCCCGACGCGGAGCTCGAGCTGGCACCGCCGCCCGAGCCGGCCGGCTCCGTGCTCGAACGGCAGACCGGCTCCGTGCTCGAACGGCAGACCGGCTCCGTGCCCGAACGGCAGACCGGCTCCGTGCCCGAACGGCAGACCGGCTCCGTGCCCGAACCCGAACCCGTGCCGGTGGGCGAGGTCGACATCGACGACGTGATCGTGGCCTGGGCGGAGATCCTCCCCGATCTCCCGCCGGCGACCCGTGCCGCGGTGCGCGAGGCTCAGCCGCTGGCCGTCGACGGCGGCGTCATCACCTTCGGGGTCCCGAAGGCTCACTACGAGGTGGCGCTCCCACGGTTCAAGAAGGAAGCCGACAACATCCGTGCCGCGTTGTCCCGGAAGCTCGGCCGCCGGATGATGTTCAAGCCGGTCGCGCACGACGGCTTCGACGCGCCGGTGGAGGCCGTGGCGCCTGTGGGCGGCGAGCCTCGCGACGACGTGACCGACGACGACGAGATGCTCGACATCGCCGAGCTGGTCGACGCTCCGGCGGAGGCGCCGGCGGTAGATTCAGTGAGCCTCATCACCCAGAGCTTCGGCGCCACCGTCGTCGAAGAGGTCCCACGCGACTCCCCACACCGCGACTGAGAGAAGCAGCCCGTGACGAACCAGAAGCAGCTCAACCAGATGATGAAGCAGATGCAGAAGATGCAGACCGACATGGCCGCGGCCCAAGAGGCACTCGCGCAGTCCACGGTCGAGGGTTCCGCGGGCGGGGGCATGGTCAAGGTCACGGTCACGGGCGCCGGCGAGGTGCAATCCGTGCACATCGCTCCCGAGGTGGTCGATCCCGACGACGTCGAGATGCTCGAGGATCTCGTGCTCGCTGCCGTCGGGGACGGTCTCCGGCGCGCCCAGGAGATGCAGAGCGAGAGCCTCGGTGGGGTCACCGGCGGTCTCGACCTCGGCGATCTCGGTGGCCTCCTTGGCTGACCGGGGCTCGGTCGGCATGCGGTGACGAGCCCGTACGCAGCGCCGGTCCAGGCGTTGATCGACGAGCTGGGGCGCCTGCCCGGCGTCGGACCCAAGTCCGCGCAACGCATCGCCTTCTACCTGTTGAAGGCGGCGCCCGAGGATGCCAACCGGCTGGCCCGGGTGATCACGGAGGCCAAAGCGCGCGTCTCGTGGTGCCGGCAGTGCTTCAACCTCTCGGAGGGTGAGCTCTGCGACTACTGCCTCGACGAGCGCCGCGACGCGGCGGTGCTGTGCGTGGTCGAGGAGCCCCGCGACATCGTGGCCGTCGAACGCACCCACGAGTTCATCGGCCGGTACCACGTGTTGCAGGGCGCGATCTCGCCGATCGAGGGGATCGGGCCCGAGCAATTGCGGGTGAAGGAGCTGCTGGCCCGGGTCGACGAGGGCGTGACCGAGGTGATCCTCGCCACCAACCCCAACATCGAGGGCGAGGCCACGGCCATGTACCTGGCCCGGCTCCTGAAGCCGCTCGGGGTGCGGATCACCCGGATCGCGAGCGGGCTCCCCGTCGGCGGGGACCTCGAGTACGCGGACGAGGTGACGCTGGGTCGGGCCCTCGAAGGCCGGCGCGACGTCGACGCCTGATCCACCCGATCGGGCGGGCATCCCCGCGGCGCTCCCGGGGTCGCGCGAGCCTCGTGCCCGGACTCCGGCAACCGCCGGAGACGGGAGGTTCAGACCATGAGTGACACGACACCGGCTCCGCCACCGCCGGCCGCAGGTGCGAGCGGACCCCGAGGCAAGGTGCGCGAACCCGTCGCGGTGATCATCTTCTCGATCATCACGCTGGGCATCTACTTCCTCGTGTGGACCTACAAGATCTTCAAGGAGAACAAGGACTTCAGCGGCGAGGGCGTCGGTGGAGTGATCGGTCTGGTGATCGGGCTCCTCGTCGGGATCGTGAACTGGTTCCTGATCCCGTCCGAGATCGGCAACATCTACGCCAAGGCCGGGCGCGAGAAGCCCGTCCGCGGCGTCACCGGGTTCTGGAACCTGATCCCGCTCATCGGCTTCATCATCTGGGTCGTCAAGGTCCAGGGCGCGATGAACCGCCTCTACGAGGCCTAGGCCGTCGGTGGCAGTAGCGCGGCTCGTGCGGCGCTACTGCCAGGCGGTCACCTGCTCGCCGCTGAGGGCCCGGTAGAGGTAGGCCCACGCGATCAGCGTGATGCCCAGCGTGAACACCACACCGACGAAGCACGCGAACAGGCCGACGATGTTCACGAGGAACAGCACGATGGCCATGCCGAAGAGCTGCCAGCGGTGTCCGCGGGTGATCTCGGCCGAGCGTTGCAGTGACTCGATCACACCGACGCCGTCACCCCGCTGCGCGATCACGAAGCCGTAGAAGCCGAACGTCGCGACGAAGATGATCCCGGGCACGATCAGCAGGATGAAGCCGATCACCGCGCCGATGTAGAACAGGATCGACGCCAGGATGAACGGTCCGTACCCCTGCGCCTTGAACACGTCGCCGACCTCGGGCTTCACGCCATTGGTGATCTCGAGCGCGACCCGGAACCAGCCCAGGGTGATGAGCAGGCTGACCAGCGTCCCGATCAACTGGAAGACCACGCGGATACCGGTGGAGTCAGAGGCGTTCCCGATCGCCGAGAACACCGCCTGGATCAGGAACACGACGATCGCGATGAGCACCATCGGACCGACGTTCTTCCAGTACGACTTCCACCCGTACGAGAGCGCGTCGCCGATGCCGAACGATGCCGGCGACGAAGACTGCCACGTGCCGCCGGGCGGGGGCGGCGGGGGCGGCGGGGGCGGTTCCATCGACATGCGGGGAGTCCCTTCAGAGGGGTCGGTTGGTCGCGTACTTGAACAACTGGAATGACCAGAGGGCCATGACGACGGCAAACGGTAGCCAGGTGGGGACCGCGACGCGGGGACCGCCGACCACGACCACGGCGCCGAGGGCCGCGATCACGACGAGAGCGACCAGCACGACTCCCGGGTTGAGGGCGAGTGAGGCGACCACGTCGCCGTGCACGAGGGCCACGGCGCCGCGGGTCATCCCGCAGAATGGGCACGGCACGCCGGTGAGCGTGCGGAGCGGGCACGGGGGCATGGCCGGCGCCTAGAGCGCGCGCACGACCGCTGCCTCACCCTGGCCGCCGCCGCCACACAGCGCTGCCGCACCGAGCCCACCGCCGCGGCGGCGGAGCTCGTTGATCAGCGTGAGCACGACCCGGGTCCCCGACATGCCGATCGGGTGGCCGAGCGCGATGGCGCCGCCGTTGACGTTCACGATGTCGTCGGTGATGCCGAGGTCGCGCATCGAGGCCAGACCGACGGCGGCGAACGCCTCGTTGAGCTCGAAGAGGTCGAGGTCCGAGACCTTGATGTCGACGGGCGCGAGCGCGCGCCTGATCGCACGTGACGGCTGCGTGAGCAATGACGGGTCGGGCCCGGCGACCATCCCGAAGCTCACGAGCTCGGCGATCGGGGTGAGTCCCAGCTCCGCGGCCTTCTCCACCGACGTGACCACGACCGCGGCCGCGCCGTCCGAGATCTGCGACGCGTTCCCGGCGGTGATGCTGCCCTCCTTGGCGAACGCCGGGCGCAACTTGCCCAGCGAGCCGGCCGTCGTGCCCGGGCGTACCCCTTCGTCGGTGTCGACGAGGATGGGATCGCCCTTGCGCTGCACGATCTCGATCGGCGCGATCTCCTCGGCGAGGCGACCTTCCTTCATCGCCGCGGCCGCACGGTCGTGGCTCTTGGCCGCGACGTCGTCCTGCATGTCGCGGTCGATGCCGCCGAACTCGCCGGTGTAGCGCTCGGTGCCGGCGCCCATGTGGACGGCGTCGAAGGCGCACCACAGCCCGTCGTCGATCATCGAGTCCAGCAGCTCGCCGTTGCCCATCCGGTAGCCCTCGCGCGCGTTCTTGAGCAGGTAGGGCGCCTTGGTCATGGATTCCATGCCGCCGGCGACTACAACCTCGGCGTCGCCGGCCTGGATCATCTGGTCGGCGAGGTAGATGGCGTTGATGCCCGAGAGACAGACCTTGTTGATGGTCATCGACGGGACCGAGAGTGGGATCCCGCCCTTGACCGCGGCCTGGCGCGCCGGCATCTGGCCGGCACCGGCCTGGAGCACCTGGCCGAGCAGGACGTAGTCCACCTGCTCGGCGTCCAGTCCGCCCCGGGCGAGGGCGGCGGCGATCGCGTGACCCCCGAGGTCGGTGGCGGCGAATGACGACAGCGAGCCCGAGAGCTTGCCGATCGGCGTGCGGGCGGATGAGACGATGACAGAGCCCGGCATGTGGCGTCCTTCTCGAAGTGGCCCGGAGTCGGGATTCTCGGCTCCGATGGTACCGTCGCCCGCCATGACCGAGCTCGATGCGATCCGCACCGCGATCGTCGACGGAGCGCCGGCGGAGGACCTCGGCGCCCTCCCGCTCCCGGCCACGTACCGTGGCGCCGTCGTGCGGGCCGACGAGCAGGAGATGTTCGCCGGGATCCCGTCGGCCGAGAAGGATCCGAGCCAGTCGCTGCACCTCGACGAGGTCCCGCTGCCGGAGCTGGCGCCCGACGAGGCGCTGGTGGCCGTCATGGCGTCGTCGATCAACTTCAACACGGTCTGGACGTCGATCTTCGAACCCCTGCCGACCTTCGCGTTCCTGCAGCGGCTCGGACGCGAGAGCGTGTGGGGCGCCCGGCACGACCAGCCCTTCCACGTGGTGGGCAGCGACGCGGCCGGCGTCGTGCTTCGGGTGGGCTCCGCGGTGCGGATGTGGAAGCCCGGCGACGCGGTGACCGTCCACTGCAACCACGTCGACGACCAGGACCCGAGCGCGCACGACGACTCGATGCTCGCGACCAACCAGCGGATCTGGGGATACGAGACCAACTACGGGGGACTCGGGGAATTGACGCTGGTGAAGGCCAGCCAGTTGATGCCCAAGCCCGCGCACCTCACGTGGGAGGAAGCCGCGGTGAACGCGCTCACCAACTCCACCAGCTACCGCATGCTCGTCAGCCCCCACGGCGCGCAGATGACGCAGGGCCAGACCGTGCTGATCTGGGGCGCCAGCGGGGGCATCGGTGCATACGCGTGCCAGTACGTGCTGAACGGTGGGGGGATCCCCGTCGGGGTGGTGTCGAGCTCCGAGCGCGCCGAGGTGCTCCACGCGATGGGGGTCGAGCACGTGATCGACCGCAAGGCCGAAGGCTTTCAGTTCTGGAAGGACGAGCACACGCAGGATCCGGCCGAGTGGCGCCGCTTCGGGAAGCGGATCCGCGAGTTGGTCGGTCGCGACCCCGACGTCGTGTTCGAGCATCCCGGCCGTTCGACCATGGGGGCGTCGGTGTTCGTGTGCACGCGCGGGGGCACCATCGTCACGTGCGCGGCGACCAGCGGGTTCATGATCGAGTACGACAACCGCTACCTCTGGATGAACCAGAAGACGCTCAAGGGATGCCACTTCGCCAACTACCGCGAGGCGTGGGAGGCCAATCGCCTGATCGGGGAGGGCCGGATCCACCCGGTGCTCTCGGCGGTGTTCCCGTTCGATCAGGTGGGCGAAGCGGTGAACCAGGTGCACCACAACGTCCACGAGGGGAAGCTGGGCGTGCTCGTCCTCGCCCCGGAAGAGGGTCTGGGCGTCACCGGCCCCGAGTTTCGCGCTGCGCACCTCGACGAGATCACGCGCTTCAGGAGGCACTGAATGCTCACCGAGATCGACCACGTCGCCATCGCCGTCAACGACCTCGAGGCCGCGATCGACTACTACCGCGCCACCTACGGGGTGGAGGTCGAGCACCGGGAGGTGGTGGAGCGCGACGGCGTGGAGGAGGCGCTGCTCCGGGTGGCCGACTCCTACGTGCAGCTGCTCACCCCGATCCGCGACGACTCGACCGTCGCCCGGTTCCTGGAGAAGAAGGGCGAGGGCATCCACCACGTCGGGTACCGGGTGGCCGACTGCGCGGCGGCCGTCGAGCGCGTGCGGGCCGAGGGCGGGAAGCTGATCGACGAGGTGCCCCGGGCGGGAAGTCGCGGGACCACCGTTGCCTTCGTGCATCCCAAGGGCGGCTTCGGCACCCTGGTCGAGCTGGTCGAGGAATAACCTCGGCGCCTATGGCTGCCGAGGAACCCGTCCTTCCCCCCGTCCACCCCATCGAGGAGCGTCTCGAGCAGCTCGCCACGTTCCGGGAGCAGGCGTTGCACGCGGGGAGCGAGGCCGCGGTCGAGCGTCAGCACAAGCGCGGGAAGCTGACCGCCCGGGAACGGATCGGTCTGCTGCTCGACCCGGACTCCTTCGTCGAGCTCGACATGCTGGCGCGCCACCGCGCCCACGGCTTCGGCATCGAGGCCAACCGTCCCCTCACCGACGGCGTCGTCACCGGATGGGGCACGGTCGACGGTCGCAAGGTGTTCGTCTTCAGCCAGGACTTCACCGTGTTCGGTGGCGCGCTCGGTGAGGTGTTCGCCGAGAAGATCCACAAGGTGATGGACCTCGCCGAGTCGGTCGGGGCACCCATGGTCGGGCTCAACGACGGGGCCGGGGCCCGCATCCAGGAAGGCGTGGTCTCGCTCGACGCGTACGGCGGGATCTTCTCGCGCAACGTGAAGGCGTCGGGCGTCATCCCGCAGATCAGCGTGATCCTCGGGCCGTGCGCGGGCGGTGCCGTCTACTCGCCGGCGCTCACCGACTTCGTCGTGATGGTGAAGGGCACCTCGCACATGTTCATCACCGGGCCCGACGTTGTGAAGACGGTCACGGGAGAGGACGTCACCCAGGAGGAGCTCGGAGGTGCGCTGACGCACGCGGCGAAGTCCGGGGTGGCGCAGCTGGTCTACGACGACGAGGCCACCGCGCTCACACAGGTGCGGTACCTGCTCTCGTTCCTGCCCGCGAACAACCTCGAGGACCCCCCGTACTTCGAGTCCACCGACCCGGCCGACCGCTCGTGCGACGGCATCGTCGAGCTCATCCCGGACGCGCCCAACAAGCCGTACGACATGAAGAGGGTCATCGCCGAGGTCGTGGACGACGGAGAATTCTTCGAGGTGAACGCGCTCTGGGCGATGAACATCGTCTGTGGCTTCGCGCGGGTCGACGGTCACGTCGTCGGGATCGTTGGCAACCAGCCGGCGAACCTCGCGGGCACGCTGGACATCGACGCGTCCGAGAAGGCGGCGAGGTTCGTGCGCACGTGCGACGCGTTCAACGTCCCGCTCGTCACCTTCGTCGACGTGCCGGGATTCCTCCCGGGGACCGACCAGGAGTACGGCGGTATCATCCGTCATGGCGCCAAGCTGCTCTACGCGTACTGCGAAGCGACCGTTCCCCGGGTGCAGATCATCACCCGGAAGGCGTACGGCGGCGCCTACGTGGTCATGAATTCGAAGTCGATCGGCGCCGACCTCGCCTTCGCGTGGCCATCGGCCGAGGTCGCGGTCATGGGTGCTCCGGGCGCGGTCAACCTCATCTCCCGGAAGGAGATCGAAGCCGCGGACGATCCCGAGGCCAGGCGGGCCGAGCTCATCGAGGAGTACACCGAACGCTTCGCCAACCCGTACATCGCGGCCGAGCGGGGTTACGTCGACGACGTCATCGATCCACGCGAGACCCGCAAGGTGCTCGCCCGCTCGTTGGCGATGCTGCGCACCAAGCGTGAGCAGCTGCCGTCGCGCAAGCACGGGAACGTCCCGCTCTAGTGACTCCGCACCTCCGTTCGATCTCGCCCGGCGCGACCCCCGAGGAGATCGCCGCGATCCTTGCCGCGCTGGCGTCGCTCGAACCTGCGGTTCCGACCGGCGACGGCGTCGACGACACGCTGCACGAGTGGGTGCGCACGTCGCGTCTGCGGTCGCACCGGTCGGGCCTGCAACGAGGCCCGTGGCGGCTCTCGGGTCGCGTCGGGCGCCGCAACCGCGCCTGACCATGACCGTCACCCACGCGGAGTTGATGAGTGTGGGTCCGGACGAAGTGGTCGTCACGTTCACGACTCCTGCGGACGAGGTGGTGGCCACCCGTGTCGGTGCGCGGGAGATCACCACCCGGGGCCCGTTCCACCATGCGCAGGTCACCGGACTCGAGCCCGACACCGAGCACGAGCTCGTGGTCGAGGGCGCGCCACCCGGCGCGTGGCTTCCCGCGACGGTGCGCACGTTGGCCCGCCCTCCCGGCCGGTTGCTCGCCGTCGTCGCCACGGCCAACGACGTGCACTTTGGAGAGACCGAATGTGGCAAGACCGGTGACGCAGCCGCCGACTCGATCGGGCCGGTCCTGAGGGCGTCCGCAGGGGCGACGCCCTATCCGCTCCTCATGAACCGCGCGATCGTCGACGAGATGCTCGCCCTGGATCCCGACGCCGTCGTGGTCAAGGGTGACCTCACCGACTCCGGACGGGCGGAGGAGTACGAGGCGTTCCTCGCCTGCTACGGAAGGCTGGGCGAGCGAATGCACCACGTGCGCGGCAACCACGACGCGAAGCGCGATCCGCAGCTCGCCCGTCAGGACTCGCCGTACGCGGTGATCCTCGACGGCGTCACGCTCGCGGTGCTCGACACGACGGTCCCGGGCCGGATCGGGGGCGCGCTCTCGGGGGCCCAGCTCGGATGGCTCGACGAGCTCGCGGCGGCGACCAGCGGACCCGTGCTGGTGTTCGCCCATCACCCGGCGTGGAACCCGGATCTCGACTACGCGCTCGTGCCGGGCGACCACGACGCGCTCCGCGCCGTCGTCGCACGGCGCGACAACGTGGTCGGCTATCTCGCCGGCCACACCCACACCAACCGGGTGCTCCGGGACGACGCCACGCGTGGTGTGCCGTTCGTCGAGGTCGCGTGCGCCAAGGACTATCCCGGCGCCTGGGCCGAGTACCGGGTGTACGAGGGTGGTTACACCCAGGTGATGCGCCGGGTGGCGGCGCCCGCGGCCCGGGCCTGGTCCGAGCGTGGTCGCACGATGATCCAGGGCTGGTACCGCGACCTCGTGCTCGGCACGGTCGCCGACCGCTGCTTCTCCCAGCATTTCTGATCCGCCGAGACACGAACCACATCCCGTCGTCTCATTTGTTCCTAGGGGACGATGACGCGACGCAGGGGAGTTGACGTGGCGAGACCTCGGCGAGGCTTCATCTTCGCGGTCGACGCGCGGGTGCTTGCCGAAGGCGCCAGGGTGGAGGGGGGCGGTGAGCCGGCGTTCTACGGACTCCAGATCGCGGCACGCCTCCGGGTCGAGAAGATCGTGGTCTACCGGTCGTTGCGACGCCTGACCGAGCTCGGTCTCGTCGACCGATGGTGGGAGCCGCAGGAGATCGCCACCGCATCGGGGCGGCCCAGGCGTCGGCTCTACTCCCTCAACCAGCACGGACGCGACGCGCTGCCCTACGCGCTGAAAGGCGCTCGCGCCCTCGAGCGGCAATGGCCGCCCGACTCGAACAGCATCAGCCCAGGGGGTCGTCGAGGTGGGCCGCAGCATCGGCGTCGGTCTGGAAGTAGCCGTCCTCGCCGACGAGCTCGGTGAGCCCGGACGCATCCATGACGTCGCGCACGTCTTCGTGGACGTTCACGAACAGCAGCCGGATCCCCCGTCGCCGGTACTCGGTGGCGATCATTCGGAGCATGTGGTCGCCGGTGGCGTCGAGGTGGTTGATCCCGGCGGCGTCGATCACCACGGTGTGCAGGCCCGACCGCGTGTCGGCGAGCTGCTCGAGCTCGTGCTGCACTGCCTCGGCGTTGGTGAAGTAGACGGGAGACTCCACCCGGAGGATGGCCGAGCCCTCGAACGTCTCGGCCCCGGGGTGACGTTCGAGCTCGACGAAGGCGTCGGTGCCGGGAATGCGACCGAGCTCGGGAGTCCGTGGTCGGGTCACGCGGTAGATGATGAGCACGATCGAGGCGCCGGCCGCGAACAGCACGCCGAACTCGAGGCCGAAGAGGACGGTCGAGGCGAACGACACGACCATGATCCAGAAGTCGCTCCGCTTCACCCGCCAGAGACGCTTCGCTTCTCCAACCTTGATGAAGCCGATGACCGCAGCGATCACGATCGCGGCCAGCACCGCGATCGGGATCTTCGAGAACGACTCCGGCACGAAGATGAGCAGCGGCGCGACGACGCACGCGGTGACCACGCCCGAGAACTGGGTGCGCGCGCCGGCTGCCTCGACGATCGAGGAACGCGTCACCGCGCCGGTCACCACCATGCCCTGGAAGAGGCCCGCCGACGCGTTGCTGAGCCCGAGCGCGACCAGCTCGCCATCGGTGGTGATCTCGTAATCGTGTTCGCGCGCGGACTCGCGCGCGAGCGCGATCGACTCGAGGAATCCCACGAACGTGATGGCGAGCGCAGCGGGGATGAGCACCCGCACGACGTGCCAGTCGAGCGGCGGCACCTCCGGGGCCGCGAGGCCGCCGGGCACCGGTCCGACGACCGCGATGCCCTCGGAGTCGAGGCCGAACAGCAGCACGGCGAGCGAGCCGGCGACGACCAGGGCGAGCGCGGTGGGGATCCGAGGGCGGCGGCGGGCGATGAGCAGGATGGTGATGGTCGCGATGCCGATCGCGAGCGTTCCCCAGTCCACCTGGTCGAGGCGGATCACCCACTCGTAGGCGGTCCGGAAGGCGAGGTCTTCCTGGGGCACGGGGATCCCGAAGAGCGGACCCAACTGGGTGGTGATCAGGATGACGCCCACCGCGGAGAGGAAGCCGGCCATCAGCGGCTCGGAGAGGAACCGCATCACGAAGCCGAGGCGCCCCAGCCCGAGCGCGAGGTGGACGGCGCCCACGAGCAGCGCGAGCGTCGCCGAGTACGTGATGTATCGGGGCGATCCTGCCGGCGCGAGCTTGGCCAGCGCGACCGCGCCGATGATCGAGATCGTGGCCAGGGGCCCGACGCTGAGTTGGCGGGCGCGACCGAAGGCCGCGTACGCGAGGACGGGGACGACCGATGCGTACAGCCCGACCACGGGCGGCAGGCCTCCGATGGCCGCGTAGGCCATCGACTGCGGGACGAGGATGGTCGCGCCCGTGAGTCCGGCGACGACGTCGGGGCCGAAATCGGCGCGTCGGTACGTTCGGACCCACTCGAGCATCGCGGGCCGATGCTACGAGGTCAGGCGTGCTTCGCGGCGAAGCTCACCATCTGGAAGTAGACGGTCAGCACCTTCAGGGCGTAGCCGGGATCGGTTGCCCAGTTGCCGTTGCCCATGGCGTTCCACGTGGGGGTACGACCCTTGGCGAAGAACGTGTCGTAGAGCCTGGCGGCGGCGACCGGGTCGTTGCCGTAGATGGTCGGTGACGGGGGGTTGGCGAGGTTGGCAGCCCGGGAGGTGGGATCGGCGTAGTTGCGCAGCAACTGGATCTGGCCGCGCACGCCGTCACGTGGCGTCGGGAAGGCCGGTTCGCCCTGGCAGCTGTCGCAGGCACCGATGCCCGCGTAGTTGTTGTCGAGCGCGTTGCCGAACGATCCGGTCTCGATGATCGACTGGGCGAACGCGAGCTCGGGGCGCACGTGCTCGGCTTTCCCTTCCTCCATGTAGAGCTGGATGAGATCACCGATCGACATGCCGCCGGCGAGTCGGTACCTGGCGTTGCGCGCCTCGAACCACGCGGTCATGTCCGCCGCGGTCAGCTCGGCGTCGCCCAGCACGGGGATGGCTCCAGCCTCGGCGAGCAGCTTCTTCTGGTGCGCGGTGACCGTCTCGAGCCCGACCTTGGCCTTCTCGAGTCGGTCCTTCTGCTGTTGCTGCTCCGCGCGCGCTGCGTCGAGCTCGGCGCGGTGGGCGTCGAGCTCCGCTGAGACCCGCGCGAGCCCGTCGATCTTGCCGCCGTCGGTCTGGGTCGCCGACTCGGCGTACTTCTTGCCCGCGGCGATGTCCTGCACGTGCTGGATGTCGACGACCGCGTCGTCGGGCGCATGTGCGTGCTGGTAGATGTAGGCGGCCCGCTCGCGCACGATCGTCTTGAGGCGTTCCATCTCGGCCCGTGCCGCGTCCAGCTTCTTCTGGGTGTCGGCGATGTCGGCGGCGAGCTGGGTCAGTCGCTGCTCGGCCTGTGCCACCTGGCTGCTGAGCTCGGCGAGCAGGGCCTCGTTCTGGCTCACCTGGTTCGCGAGGGCGGCGAAGGCATCGGGATCCGGCTTGGGGACGCCCGCGGTCGTGCTCGGGCCGGTGCTCGGACCGGTGCTCGGGCCGGTCGACGGGCTGTTCGACGGGCTGTTCGACGGAGGTGCTGTCGTCGTGGTCGTCGACGTGGTGGTGGTGGTCGTCGACGTCTCCTGCGCGTACCCGGCGGCAGCCGGGACGAGCGACGCGGTGACCAACGCACCCACGATCACCGCGCGGGCCAGGGGCATCTCCCTCTATCGGCGGGAGGCGCCGCGTTGTTGAGCGCGGGCGCGAGTTCGTCCCGAGGAGAGTCGGCGTAGAGAAGCCCGCACGACGGCGGTGCCCCAACGATCTCCTGGGGACGAACTCGGCGTCCAGTATCCCCCATCGCGAGAGAGTTTTCCACTCCCGATCGGCAGTTCTCCACCTCGACTTGTGGATAACGTGAACCCGTGGACACGATCCCCGCCCGCTTCTTGCGAACGGTCCAGGAACGGACCGACGATGTCGCCATCCGGCGCAAGGTGGGCGACGACGACGAGGCCGTCACGTTC
This sequence comes from uncultured Actinomycetes bacterium, assembly GCA_963750045.1. Classification (GTDB taxonomy): domain Bacteria; phylum Actinomycetota; class Acidimicrobiia; order IMCC26256; family DASPTH01; genus DASUAS01. The sequence goes on from CAVVPD010000009.1 coordinate 123,191, forward strand.
GGGGAGTATGCGGCCCGGGCGGCCCGGCTCGCGGCCGGCTTGCGCTCGCTCGGTGTCGGGCGCGGCGACCGGATCGTCATGCTCATCTCCAACCGACCGGAGTTCCATGTCGCCGACATGGCGGTCCTGCTGCTCGGCGCGACGCCGATCTCGATCTACAACTCCTCGTCGCCCGACCAGATCCGCTACCTCGCCGGCCACGCGCAGGCGTCGGTCGCGATCGTGGAGGACGGGAACTACCTCGAGCGGGTCCTCGAGATCCGCCACGAGCTGCCCGAGCTGCGCCACGTCGTCGCGGTCGAGCCGGTGACGGCGAGCGGCGTCGAGTCCTGGGTCGAGCTCCTCGGCAGCGCGCCGCTCGACCTCGAGACCGCGGCGGGCACGGCGCAGCCCCACGACCTCGCGACCGTCATCTACACGTCAGGCACGACCGGTCCGCCGAAGGGCGTGATGCTGGAACACCACAACATCTGTTGGACGGTCGACAGCCTGCGCGAAGCGCTCGGCTTCGCCCCCGACCGGTCACGCATCGTCTCGTACCTGCCGATGGCCCACATCGCCGAACGGGTCACCACCCACTATTCGGGGATCGCGTTCGCGTACGAGGTCACGACCTGTGCCGACATCAGGCTCCTGGGAGCGACGCTTGCGGAGACGCGCCCCAGATCCTGTTCGGCGTCCCGCGCACCTATGAGAAGATCCACAGCGCGGTGCAGGCGGTGCTCGCGGCCGATCCGGGAAGGGCTGAGGTGTTCGCGCACGCGCTGTCGATCGGGGCCCGGGTCGCCGAGCACCGGGCGCGGGGCGTCGAGCTGTCGATCGCGCTGGCGGCCGAGTACGAGCGGGTCGACACGGAGTCGTTGCGCCCGGCCCGCCAACTCCTCGGTCTCGACGACGTGCGCATCGCGGTCACCGCGGCGGCGCCCATCCCCGTCGAGGTGCTCCAGTTCTTCCGGTCGGCCGGCGTGCCGCTGTCGGAGCTGTACGGGCTCTCGGAGTCGTGCGGGCCCATGACATGGGAGGCGGTCCGCGTGAAGCCGGGGACGGTCGGGCGCGCGATCCCGGGGATGGAGCTGCGGCTGGGCGACGACGGCGAGGTCATGGGCCGGGGTGGCAACATCTTCCGCGGGTACCTCGACGACGCGGCGCGCACGGCCGAGGCGCTCGACGCCGACGGGTGGCTGCACACCGGCGATATCGGGGAGCTCGACGACGAGGGCTACCTGCGCATCGTGGACCGCAAGAAGGAGCTCATCATCACCGCCGGCGGCAAGAACGTCTCGCCGGCCAACCTCGAGGCTGCGCTCAAGGCCCAACCACTGATCGGCCAGGCCTGCGTGCTCGGCGACGGCGAGCCGTACATCGCCGCGCTCCTCGTCCTCGATCCCGACATCGCCGCGGCCTGGGCGGCCAACCACGGGATCGATGCGTCGTCGCCGGTCGAGCTCGCCGCCGATCCCGCGATCCTGGACGAGGTCGCGCGCGAGGTCGACGCCGCCAACGAGCGCTTCTCGCACGCCGAGTCGGTGCAGGCGTTCCGCGTCCTCGGTGAGGAGTGGTTGCCCGACTCCGAGGAGCTGACGCCCACGATGAAGCTCAAGCGCCGGGGCATCACCGCCAAGTACGGACGAGAGATCGCCGAGCTCTACCCGGGCTGATCGCCGCTGGCGACGGCCACGTGATCGCGGTCGTGGCCGAGGGCTCGAGCCGCTTCGAGCGCGCGGCCCGCCTGTGACACGAGCTCGGCGGCATCGAGGGCGTGCGTGGGGTAGCACGCGATCCCGGCCGAGACGGTGAGCGAATCGCCGACCGGGCTGTGCCGCAGCGCCCCGCGCACCCGGTCGGCCACGATGATCGCGCCGGGCTCGGCCGTGTCGACCAGCAACGCGACGGCGACCACGTCGCCCACCCGGAACACCGCGTCGCTCTCTCGCAGGGTGCGCCAGGCCACCGCCCCGAGCGCGGTGAGCGCCTGGTTGCAGCTCTCGTGCGCTGCGCCGCTCAGACCGTCGAGCTCCCAGAACACCACCGACACCGGCAGCACCTTGCGGCGGGCGGCGGCGACCACCTGTTGGAGCAGCACGGCCAGATGCCGCTCGCGCAGCAGGCCCGACGCCGGGTCGATCTCCCATGCGTCGGTGTCGGTCCCCGCCGGCAACCCGTCGTACGCCGGGTCCCCACCGTCTCCGGTCGCGACCAGCTGTTCCTCGGCGATCGCGGCCTCGAGCGAGTCGAGCTGGCGCCGCAGGCGTCGGGCCTGGGCACGCGCCTCCCAGAGCGAATCCTCCGCGCGGGTGCGACGCTGGTCGATCACCGCGCCGACCCCGGCGGCGGCAACGCCCACGACCGCCGTGGCCAGCCCGAGCGCCGCCTCGTCGGCGACCACCGCGGTCACGCCGATCACGACCGCGACGACGGCGAGCACCGCACACGCGGCGAGGCCGCGGCGGTCCCGGTCTGCGGTCTCGGGCGCTCGCATCACGGGCGGACAGCCACCAGCTCGGCCAGCTCGGCGACGATGTCGCTGAGGCGGAAGTCCTTCGGCGTGTAGACCCGCGTCACTCCCGCCTCCAGGAGCTCGGGACGGTCGGCTTCGGGGATGATCCCGCCCACGACGACGGGCGCGTCGACGCCGTTCGCCCGCAGGAGGCGCACGGTCTCGGGTACGAGCCGGCGGTGCGATCCCGAGAGCACCGACAGACCGACCAGGTCGACGTCCTCGTCGCGTGCCGCCGCCGCGATCTGCTCGGGCGTGAGCCGGATGCCCTGGTACACGACCTCCATCCCCGCGTCGCGCGCTGCCACTGCGATCTGTTCGGCGCCGTTGGAATGCCCGTCGAGGCCGGGCTTGCCCACCAGGATGCGGATGGGGTGGCCGATCTCCCGGGCCCGCGCCTGCACCCGTTCGCGGGCGTGGGCCATGGCTTCGCCCGCGGGGGCCCGGACGCCGCCGACACCCGTCGGCGCCCGGTACTCCCCGAACACCTCGCGGAGCGCGCCCGCCCACTCGCCGACCGTGCCGCCAGCACGGGCCAGGTTCACGGTCGCGGGCGTGAGGTTGTCGGTGCCGCGCGCGACGCGCTGCACCTCGGCGATCGCGCCCGCGACGGCGTCGGCGTCGCGGGCCGCCCGCCACTCGGCCAGCGCGTCCAGCTGCTCGCGCTCAACTTGCTCGTCCACGACGAGGATGCTGCTCTCGCCGTCGAGGGTGGCGACGAGCGGCGACGGCGCCGACTCGGTGAACGAGTTCACACCGACGACGGTGATGTCACCGGACTCGATGCGTCGCACCCGCTCGGCGTGGCTCTGCACCAGTCGCTGCTTCATCGCGTCGATCATGGCGAACGCGCCGCCACCCTCGAGCACCCACTGCAGCTCGGCATTCGCCGCGTCGGCCAACTCGGCGGTCTTCGCCTCGACGACGTGTGAGCCCGCGAACAGGTCGTCGTACTCGAGGAGGTCGGTCTCGAACGCCAGCACCTGCTGGATGCGCAGCGACCACTGCTGGTCCCACGGCCGAGGGAGCCCCAGTGCTTCGTTCCACGCCGGAAGTTGCACCGCGGCGCGCCCGGGCGCCCTTCGAAAGCGTCACGCCGAGTGTCTCGAGGACGATGCGTTGCACGTTGTTCTCGGGCTGGGCCTCGGTCAAGCCCAGCGAGTTCACCTGCACGCCGTAGCGGAAGCGGCGCAGCTTGTCGTCGGTCACGCCGTAGCGCTCGGCGGTGATGCGGTCCCAGAGCTGTCCGAACGCCCGCAACTTGCACATCTCCTCGACGAAGCGGATGCCCGCGTTCACGAAGAAGGAGATGCGCCCGACGACCTCGGGGAAGTCGTCGGCGTCGACCTGTCCCGACGTCCGTACCGCGTCGAGGACGTCGATGGCGGTGGCCAGCGCGTACGCGACCTCCTCGACCGGCGTCGCCCCGGCCTCCTGCAGGTGGTAGGAGCAGACGTTGATCGGATTCCATCTCGGCACGTGACGGACCGCGTGGCACACGAGGTCGACGGTCAGACGGCGCGACGGCTCCGGGCCGAAGATGTAGGTCCCCCGTGACAGGTACTCCTTCACGATGTCGTTCTGGGTCGTACCGGCGAGCGAGGCGGGGTCGACGCCGCGCTCCTCGGCCAGCGCGAGGTACATGCCGAAGAGCCACATCGCGGTGGCGTTGATCGTCATCGACGTGTTCATCGCATCGAGGGGGATCCCCTCGAACAACGTCCGCATGGCGCCGACATGGGGGACGGGGACCCCGACCTTGCCGACCTCGCCCCGGGCCAGCGAGTGGTCGGGGTCGTAGCCGGTCTGGGTGGGCAGGTCGAAGGCCACCGACAGGCCGGTCTGGCCCTTGGCCAGGTTGGACCGGTACAGCTCGTTGGACGCGCGCGCCGAGGAGTGCCCGGAATACGTCCGCATCAGCCAGGGCTTGTCGTGCACGGTCACAGTCTCCCTCACGGAGAGGGTCGGACCGAAATGACGGTCAGCGCTGGTAGTCGTAGAACCCGGCGCCCGACTTCCGGCCCAGGCGTTCCGCGGCGACCATGCGCCGGAGCAACGGGGCCGGGGCGAAGTTCGGGTCACGGAACTCGCCGTAGAGCGCGTCGAGGATGGCAAGGCTGGTGTCGAGCCCGACGAGGTCGAGCAGCTCGAGCGGCCCCATGGGGAAATTGCACCCGCCCTTCATCGCGGTGTCGATGTCGTCGCGCGACGCGACCCCCGCATCGAACAGCCGGACCGCGTTGTTCAAGTAGGGGAAGAGCAGGGCGTTCACGACGAAGCCGGCCTGGTCCTTCACCGTGACCGCGGTCTTCCCGCACGCGACGACGAACGCGCGGGCTTGGTCGAGCGTCGCGTCCGACGTCGTGATCGCCGGGACCACTTCGACCAGCGACATCGCGGGCGCCGGGTTGAAGAAGTGGATGCCGCACACGCGGTCGGGCCGCTGCGTCACGACCGCCATGTCGACCACGGGGAGGGTGGACGTGTTCGTGGCCAGGATCGCCCCCGGCGCGCACACCCGGTCGAGCTCCCGGAAGAGGTCCTGCTTGACCGCGAGGTCTTCGACGATCGACTCGAGCACGAGCTCGCAGGCCGAGAGCTCTTCGACGGCCGTGACCGCCGAGACGCGACCGCGCACGTCGGTTGCGTCGCCCTCCTCGAGGCGTCCCTTCTTCACCTGGCGCGCGAGCGAGGCGTCGAGCCCGGTCAGCATCGCGTCGGCGCCGCCCTGCGTACGGCTGCGCAACACGACCTCGAACCCGGACTTCGCCGCGACCTCGGCCACCCCCGAGCCCATGATGCCCGAGCCCACGACCCCGATCCGCTTGATGCTCATGAAGTTCGCCCCCGTCATTCGAGAAGCCATGAGGTTACTGGCTGGTAACTTCCGCGCCGTCACCAGGGCGCGAACCCAACCGGCAGTAGGCTCCGCCGCCATGAGCCCACGCCGCACCGCCGAGACCTTCGCGCTCGTCGGCGGGGGGGAGTGGCGCCCGGGTGGGCGCGAGTTCGACGCCGACCTGCTCGCCCGCAGCGGGGCGGACGAGGTCCTCGTCCTCCCCACCGCCGCCGCCTTTGAGCACCCCGAGCGCGTTGGCGTGCGGGCCGAGACGTACTTCGCCGATCTCGGCGCCAAAGTGCGGACGCTCGATGTCGTCCACCGGACAGAGGCCGAGGACCCCGAGCGCGCGGCCATCGCCCGCGCCGCGAAGTTCCTCTACCTTGCCGACGGATCGCCGCTGCACCTGCGCTCGGTGCTCAAGGGATCGGCGTTGTTCGAAGCGATCCTCGCCGCGTACCACGGCGGGGCGGTACTCGCGGCGTCCGGCGCCGGGGCCACGTTGCTGTGCGACCCGATGGTGGACCCGCGCGGTGGTGCTTACACCGTGGGCCTCGGGGTCGTGTCGAACCTGGCTGTGTTCCCGTACCACGGCACCGCGGCGACGCATCTGCGCGAGCGCTCGATCGAGCTGCTGCCGAGCGGGGCGGTGCTGGCGGGGATCGACGAGGAGACCGCGCTCATCAAGACCGGTGGCACGTGGACCGTCGCGGGTGCGGGTGCGGTGACGATCTACGGGCCGGACGGCTCGGCCCGCTACACCGCAGGGACGAGCGTCGAGGGCCTCCCCACGTAGTGAGCCGTCAGGGAGCGGCCGTCGTGGTCGTGGTGCTGCCCTCGGTGATCTTCACGCTCAGCACGTAGACCTTCTGCGTGGGGGTGCCGGTCGAGTCGGCGGAGCCGAAGGTGTTGATCTTCTGCGCCACCTTCAACCCGGCCGCATCCATCGTGCCGAGGGCCGAGTACTTGTAGGGCGGTGCGGAGCCGAGCTGTTGGGCGCCGCTGTCGCTCACCACGAGGAAGAACTGCGAGCCCGTCGTGCCAGACCCGGCGTTGGCCATCGCGACCGAGCCCGCCTTGTAGCCGTCGGTCGGCGGTTCGTCGGGCAGCGTGTACCCGGGTCCGCCCGACCCGGTGCCGGTCGGATCCCCGCCCTGGTCGACGAAGTCGGTGACGATCCGGTGGAACAGGGTCCCGTCGTAGAAGCCCTTCTGCGCGAGGTCCACGAAGCTGTTGACGGTCTGTGGCGCCGCCGTCGGGTCGAGCGTCATCGTGATGTCGCCACAACTCGTCGACATCACGGCGGTGTAGGTCCTGGCCGGGTCGATCGACATCGCCGGCGCGCCGGCGAGCGTCGAGGTCGTCGGCTTCGGCGGGACCTTGGTCGAGCAGCCGTTCTTGGTGGTCGATGCCGCCTGGTTGCTGTTGTCGCTCTTGGTGACCTGGAGGACCACGAACAGAATGAGGAGGGGCACGAGCAGGAAAGCCAGGTTGCGGGTGGTCCGCATCCGCTTGCGCTTCTTCTCCTCGGCCAGCATGGCCTCGCGGCGCGCCTCGCGGTTGAGTCGCTGGCGTTCGCGTTTGGAGGCCTTGGGCACGGCGGGCGAGTCTACCGACGCCGAAACCGGACCGAGGATCGGGGGTTCACGCCGGTAGAATCGCCGGTCGTGAGCCTGCTCGTCCAGAAGTTCGGGGGCACCTCGGTCGCTGACCCCGACCGCATCCGCGCCGTGGCGGAGCACATCGTGCGGACCCGCCGGGCCGGTGACGACGTCGTAGTCGTGGTCTCCGCGATGGGCAAGACCACCGACGACCTCGAGCGGCTGGCGCACGAGGTCTCCGGCGACCCGACCGCCCGCGAGATGGACATGCTGCTCACCTCGGGTGAGCGCATCTCGATCGCGCTGCTGTGCATGGCCATCATCGACCTCGGCGAGGCCGCGGTGTCCTTCACCGGCTCGCAGGCCGGGATCGTCACCGACACCGCCCACCGCAGGGCCAAGATCCTCGAGATCCGCAGCGACCGGCTCCGGGAGGCGATCGACGGCGGCAACGTCGCGGTCGTCGCCGGTTTCCAGGGAGTCTCCACCGACCGGGCCATCACCACCCTTGGTCGCGGCGGATCCGATACGACGGCGGTCGCGCTCGCGGCCGCGCTCCACGCCGACGTCTGCGAGATCTACACCGACGTCGCCGGTGTCTACACCGCCGACCCGCGCATCGTCCCCGACGCCCACCGGCTCGACCGTCTCTCCTACGACGAGATGCTCGAGATGTCCGCCACCGGCGGTCGTGTGCTCGCGCTGCGCTCGGTCGAGTTCGCGCGCAACTACGGCGTGCCCGTCCACGTGCGTTCGGCGTTCACGTGGGAGACGGGGACGTGGGTTCGAGAAGAGGAGCCAGGCATGGAAGCGCCCATCATCTCGGGGGTCACCCACGACACGTCGGAGGCGAAGGTCACGATCTTCCGGGTGCCCGACCGGCCCGGCATCGCGGCCAAGCTGTTCCGGGCGCTCGCGGAGGAGAGCGTCAACGTCGACATGATCGAGCAGAACGTGTCGACCGACGACCACACCGACATCTCGTTCACGATCCCGCGTGACGAGCTGACGCGCACCATGGAGATCGTCGACAAGGTCGTCGTCGAGATCGACGCCGGTGGTGCGAACTTCGACGCCGCGATCGGGCGGGTCTCGGTGGTGGGCGCGGGGATGAAGACCAACCCGGGTGTCGCGGCCCAGATGTTCGAGACCCTCGCGACCGAAGGAGTCAACATCGAGATGATCTCCACGTCCACCATCCGGATCTCCTGTGTGGTGCACGAAGACGACGTCGAGCGAGCGGTTCGTGCGCTGCACGCCACCTTCGAGCTCGAGACGAGCTCGTCGTGAGCGGCCAGTCGTCCGTACGCGTCGGCGTGGTCGGCGCGACCGGTCTCGTGGGCTCCGAGATGTTGCGGCTCCTGGAGGAGCGAGCGTTCCCGATCTCTGAGCTGCGCGCCTACGCCTCGGCGCGTTCGCTGGGGAGGACGCTCCCGTTCGGGGGCGGCGACGTGGAGTGTCAGGTGCTGCGCGACGGCTGCTTCGACGGGCTGGATCTCGTCGTGATCGACGTCGACGACCCGCTCGCGCTCGAATGGGCGCCGCGCGCCGTTGCCGCAGGTGCGCGTGTCGTCGACAACTCGGCCGCGTTCCGCATGGACCCGGAGATCCCGTTGGTGGTGAGCGAGGTCAACCCCGACGACGTGCAGGACCTGCCCAAGGGCATCGTGTCGTGCCCCAACTGCACGACGATGGTGCTGGTGACGGCCCTCGCGCCGCTCCACCGGGCCGCCGGGATCGAGCGCATGGTCGTGTCGACCTACCAGTCGGTGTCGGGCGCCGGTCAGCCGGGCATGCGCGAGCTCGACGAGCAGTGGACGAAGGGCGCCGGCCAGATGGACCGGTACACCCGTGCCGCCACCCACCCCGACGCGCTCGCTGCCGGCGACGTGTGGGATCGGCCGATCGCAGGCAACGTCATCCCGCTCGCCGGTTCGGTGAAGGAGGCGGGCTATACGAGCGAAGAATGGAAGCTCGTCCACGAGAGCCGCAAGATCCTCCATGCGCCCGAGTTGCGGGCCACCGCCACGTGCGTACGGGTGCCCGTCTACGTGGGGCACGCGATGACGGCCAACGTGCAGTTCGCGGAGGAGCTGAGTAGTGCGCAAGCCGCCGAGTTGCTCGGCGGCGCGCCCGGCGTGCAGCTCGTCGACGGCGGCGACGGCCACCCCACCCCGCTCGAAGGCGCAGGGATCGACCCGGTGCTGGTCGGGCGTCTCCGGGAGGACCCGTCGCAACCCCGCACCCTGGACCTCTGGGTCACCGGTGACAACCTGCGCAAAGGCGCCGCGCTCAACGCGGTGCAGCTCGCGGAGCTCCTGCTCGCCTGACTACTCCTCGTCACCGAGGTTCACGTCAATAGAGGAAGTCGACGTTGTCCACGACGACGTGCTGTGCGAAGAAGCCTGAGGGTTCGGCGTCGTCGATCCCCGTGTAGATGGTCGGCGATGATGGTCGCCTCACGCGTTCAGCAGCAGCGGCTCGCAGACTCGGGCGCGGCGCCGCAACACCGCGGGTCGTCGGTGGAGTCCGGAGCGACGGTGCGCAACTCACCCGGTGTCATCTCGACGTCGGCGAGCACCGTGTAGATCTCCCAGGGTTCGTGATCGGGGCCGTCGACCCAGACCTTGTCCTGTACCGCGTAGCAGCACGCGACCTCGTCCTCGGTGGCGGTGCCGAGTCCCTGGTCCGCGAGGCGGGCCTGTGCGGCGCCGACATCGACGGTGGACTCGACCTCGACGCCGAGATGGTTGAGGGTGCCGGGATCACCGCTGCCCTCGATCAGCACCAGCTTCAGCGGCGGCTCGGCGACGGCGAAGTTCGCGTACCCCGGGCGGATCTTGGCCGGTTCGGTCGCGAACAGCTTGGAGTAGAACCCGATCGCGTCCTCGAGGTTCGAAACGTTGAGCGCGAGCTGGACCCTGCTCATGGGTGGCCTCCCGTTTGATATATTGACGATGCTCGATGCATCGATGATGGCAGATGTATCGATGAATGTCAATCAGTTCCCGCGGGCGAGAGGACGTTCTCATGACGCGACGGAGCGTGGTGCTCACGACCGAGGTCGAGGTCTGCTGCCCGTCGGTGCTCGGCGAGCCGCTGGCGGAAGCCGAGGCCGCGGATCTGGCCCACGTCTTCGCCGCGCTGTCCGATCCCGTGCGCCTCCGCCTGTTGAGCCTGGTCGCCGACGCCGGCGAGGTCTGCTCGTGCGACCTCCAGGATCCGTTGGGGAAGGCTCAGCCCACGATCTCCCACCACACGAAGGTGCTGGCCGACGCCGGCCTGATCACCGGTGAGAAGCGGGGCCGCTGGGTCTCGTGGCGCATCGTGCCCGAGCGGCTGGCAGCCGTGCGGGCCGCGCTGGCGGAGCGTCCGTAGCTCGCTATAGTGACTGAGAATGATTCCCAGAACCGCGCGAGGGTGGCTTGCTGGTGTCGTCGCCGCGGCCGTGTTCGTCGGCGTGTCGGCGGGAACCGCGGTGGCGGTGTCGAAGCGGTCGGTCGTCGCCGCGTTCTACCCCGTGGCGTACGCCGCGGAGCGCGTGGGGGGCACGCGCGTCGACGTGACGAACCTCACGCCCGCCGGCGCGGAGCCCCACGACCTCGAGCTCACGCCCGAGCAGATCGATGCGATCCTCGATGCCGACGTGGTGCTTGACCTCGGGCAGGGCTTCCAGCCCGCGGTGGAGAAGGCCGCCGACCAGCGCGACGGTCCGACGGTGTCGTTGCTGGCGGCTCACACCCGTGACCCACACATCTGGCTCGACCCGATCCGGATGGAAGGCATCGTGCAGCGGGTGCAGCGAGCGCTCACCAAGGTCGACCCGGAAGGCCGCGCGTTGTACGCGTGGAACGCCCACCGGTTCATGGCCGAGCTCGACGGGTTGAACGCCCGGTACAAGCAGGGTCTGGCCGCCTGCACGCGCACGGTGATCGTGACCGCGCACGAGGCGTTCGGGTACCTGGCGAGTCGTTACGGTCTCCGCCAAGAGGGCGTCGCCGGTCTGTCGCCCGATGCGGAACCCGACGCGCAGCGCCTCGGTCGCCTCGCTGATCTGGTGAAGCGCCTGGGGGTGACGACGGTGTTCACCGAAGAGCTCGTCTCACCTCGTATCGCCGACACGCTGGCGCGTGAGGCCGGGGTGAAGACGGACACGTTGAACCCTCTGGAAGGGCTCACCGACCGCGAGATCTCGCGAGGCGCGAACTACGTCACCGTGATGGACCAGAACCTGGCGAAGCTCCGCCGCGCGCTCGAATGCACCTGAGCCGGCGGAGTCTCCGCGGACCGTCGGTCCCGAACCGCCGTGGAGGAGGGACGTGGTCGATCTCGTCGAACGGTCTCGAGCGCATCACGTCGCCGCTGGTATGACGACGGTGTTGGTCAGCGTTCGGGCGTGAGCGTCGTGTCCGGCTCCGCGATGCGCCCGGCCATCGTGGCGAGCAAAGCCATCACGAATTCCACCGACTCTCGGGTCAGCGTCTCGAACTGTTGACGGCCGAGGTACGCGACGGTCACGTGAGTTGCCGCGACGACCGTCGCGGTCCGCCGTGCTCCCGGGTCCAGGAGCGCGACCTCACCGAGATGATCTCCGGCGTGCAGGCTCGCCAGGACGCGGTCGTCGTGACGGACCTCCACCGTGCCGTCGAGGACGACGAGCAACTCGTCGCCCCGCTCGCCCTCACGCACCAGCGGTGTGCCCGCTCCCTCGCGCGGACGTACCGCGAGCTGGCTCACCCGGCGCAACTCGTGGGACGAGAGCCCGGCGAACAGCGGTACCGAAGCCAACTCGTCCTCGAACGAAACCCGACGCCTCACCGGTCTGCGACCTTGGCAAGGGTGAGCGCGAGCGCGGGACACGCGACGACGGCCCGACGCGCATGCCCCAGCAACGCGGGCGGGATCGGCCCTGGCTCCACGATCGGGTAGCCCCAGTCGTCGAGGCGGATCCGCTCGGGGAACAGCTCAGAGCAGATGCCGTGGCCGTCGCACTTGATGAAGTCCACGTGCAGTTGTTGACTCATCGCCAGCTCCAGTCACGGTCGGCCGGATCGGGGAGAGGCAGGATCGGTCCGGTGTCGGGATGCGCGCACCGGCCGTGACGTTCGTGGAGATCGAACTCCTCGGCGAACACCGTCAGCGCGCTGGTCAGGAACCCCACCGCCGCGTCGGGGAGGTGACACGCACCGCGGTGGGAGACGTCCTGCAACCACCGCTGGACATCGTGCGACGCGCCGTGGGGGGCCTTGCGTCTCGCGATCGTCTCGACCGTTCCCGCGATCGCGCTCAAACCGTGGACACACGGTCCGCACTGTCCCGCCGTCTCCTCCGCGAGGTAACGGGCGACGCGTGCTGACTCGCGGACGCCGCAGGCGCGCGCCGGGAAGACGTGCAACATCCCGCAGCCCAGGGAGCCACCGGCGGCGGCGAACGATCGCCGGGTCAGTACGAGATCGGTGACGGCCGACGCGGGGATCCAACTTCCGAAGTACCCACCCGCGAGCAGCGCGGCCAGGTCGTCGCTCGTACCGCCGACCGCCGCGAGCACATCGGGCATCGGCATGCCGAGCGCGAGCTCGTAGACGCCCGGTCTCGCGACCGCGCCGGTGACGGTCACGAGCATCGAGCCCGACTCGTCGAGCGGGCCGACGGTCTGGAACCAGTCGACGCCGTAGCGGGCGATCAGCGCGATGTGGGCGAGTGTCTCGACGTTTTGCACGAGGGTCGGGCGCCCGCGCACGCCCCGCTCGTACGGCCGGGGCGGAACGGAGATGGGCTTGGCCGGCCCGCCGTTGAGGAAGTTGACCACCGCGCTCTCCTCGCCCGCCACGTACCGGTTGGGGACGCCCACGCGCCGGACCGGCACGTCGGAGCCGTCACCCGAGGAGCCCGACCGCTGTGCGATGGCGGTGTCGACTGCGGCACACACTGCGGCGTTCTCGCGGTCGACGACCACGATGACCTCGTCCGCGCGCACGGCCCGCGCCGCGACGATCGCACCGTCGATCACCAGGTGGGGGGAGTGCGTGAGCAGCACGGCGTCCTTGTGGCTGGCGGGCTCTCCCTCCGCGCCGTTGGCAACCACGATCGCGTGGCGGCCGCGTTCGGCCACGCTGCGGAGCTTGCGTCCGGCGGGGAATCCGGCGCCGCCGCGGCCGCGCAGCGTGCTGCGCTCGACGGCCTCGACGAGCGCAGCACGTTCGGAACGGGAGCGCACCCTGGGGAGCGGGCCGTACCGGGCGAGGTGGTCGGCGAAGTCGGTCGGCGCCGACGCGAGCAGGCGCGGCACGCCGGTGGGCGGCGCCGGCACGGTCACGGCGCGGCTGGGTGCATCCGCGCTCATCCGCCGTCACCTGAACCGCGGTCGCCCCCGCCAGACGGTGCGGCACCGCCCGTGATGGTGCCCGCCATGGTCCCGCTCGCGAGGTCGAGCTGCGTGAAGTCGAGTGAGACCTGCATCGTGGCGCCGCTCGCGTTCGTCAGGTCGGCGACGATCAGGTTGCCGCGGAGCCCGACGACGTTGCCCGAGTACGCATCGTCGGGACCGGTGCCGGTGAGCGCGACGGTCCCGTGTTCGAGCTCGATGCCACCACCGCTCGCCGCGACGCCGTGGAGCTCGACGTCGACCGTCCCGCTGGCTCCGTTGCTCAACCGGCCCGCGAGGCTCACCGTGACCTTGTCCTGCGAGTCGGGGCTGGTCTGGTGCACCGTGCCGGCCATCTGGGCGCGAAAACCTCCCGCCGGGAACGCCGTGGTCGCACTCGACCCCGACGAGTTCTTCGGTGGGCTCGTCGACGGTGCGGCACCGTCGACCGCCGACGTTGCCGCGGGTGCCGACGCCGCCGCGGGTGCCGACGCCGCCGCGAGCACGCTGGCCGGTGTGCCGGCCCGTCGAGCCCAGCCCGAGGCCAACGGACCCGAGGCCAGCCAGACGGCGAGCACGACCGGTGCCGCGGCCCAGAGCGCGAACCCGACGCGCCTCGCGCCGGGGCGGCCGGCGAGACCGCTCGCCAAACGCAGCGCGGTGGCGCCGACCACGGCCACCACGCACGTCACCGTGATGACGAGCGCGACGCCCAACTTGGTGTCGGATCCGGTTCCGAACCCGTGGACCACGGCGACCGGCCAGCACAGATACGCCAACCAGTGGACCACGCGCCACGTCCGGAACCCGATGCGGTGGCGCAGCAGGCTAGTGATCGTGAGGGCCAGGACGAGGTCGCACACGACCGTGCCGAGGCCCAACCAGATCGTGCGGTACGGCGACGCGAAGGGGATCACCGCGTCCTTCCAGCCGATGGGCGCGAACGAATCGGCGATCACCGTGACCACGTGCAGCGCGAGGAACGCGACCACGAGCAGCGACACGTTGCGGTGCACGAACTCGATCACGAACCGCGGCCATTCTGGCGTGCTCAACCGGTACGACGTCACGATGCCGAGCAGCACGCTGATGGTGAGGAACACCAGCGTGGCGATGCCTGTCGCGCGCGAGATGTACCAGAGCGTGGTCGAGCTCCCGAGGACCGGGTTCGTCATCGTCTACGCCGGGGTCACGAGCCGCCGGACCTCGTGTGGGCCTGCGGCGCCGGCTGGTACTGGGGCTGGTACTGGGGCTGGTACTGCGACGAGTCGTTCGGGGTCGCCGCGCTCCCCGAGTCGCCGGCGCCGGCGGCGGGCTGCACCGGGCTGGTGACCGGGGTCGAAGAGACCGATTGGCCGGCGCTGCTCGACGCGCGACTGGCGAGGAACGCCGAGAATGCACCGACGAAGACGATCCCCGCGCCGGCGAGAACCCGGGTGGCGGACGAGATCTTGCGGATCCCGAGATCGCGGTCGTGGGCTTTCGATCGCGGCACCGCGCTTCCTCCAGTCCTTTGGCAGCGAAGTCGGCGCCGACGTTACGAGGGGCGGTTAAGAGGCGGGTAAGACCCCGGTAAATCCGTGATGAGTGCGCTGCACTTCCCGCCGTGGCCCTGGTGGTCGTTCCGCCTGCACGAACCGCCACTGTCACGGTCACACGGCCGAACGGGACCACCCGTCGTGTGGACTCAAGTTCCTCTCGGAGGGGTCGATATCTCTGAGAGAAGAGCGCTCGTCTCGACCCGTCCCTCCGGGGACGACGAAGGCCGGCCACGTCACCGACCAGGTGACGTCTCGGGGACCTCGACGAGGTTCTCAACGCTCCCTTCCAGAGGAGCGTGACTCTCCGATCTGTCTCCCGCAACGAAGGTCGCCGCGCGCGCCTTGTCACGCGACCGAGCACGCCTTCCCCCGCGTCCGCGCTCGGATGCAGGCCCTCGTAGGAACCCCGATCAGTGAGGTCGTCAGCCGTCCGGCCGACGTCCATCGAATCAGGACAGTGAGGTATTCGAAATGAAGAACAAGAAGACATTGACGATCGTCTTGGGCGTCGTCGCCGCGTTGGCCATCGCAGGTGGCGCGTACGCCTTCACGGCATCGAACACGGTGCCGGCTACGACCGCCGGCGCCGGCGCCGGTGCCGTCACCGGGTTCACGGTGACAGATATCCACTACGTGCTGAACACGACGACGCCGGCGAACATCGATTCGTTGACGTTCACGATCAGCCCGGCGGTCCCCAGCACCAGCTCGGGCAAGGTCACGATCGCCGCCGCGCTCACCACCGGTGGCCCCACTCCCTACACGTGTTCGACAGATACCGCCGGGACCAAGGTCACCTGTGCGACGACCAGTCCGCAGCTGACTGCCGCGCTCCTGACCGGTGTGACGGTCGTCGCCGCCCAGTAGCTGCAATGACCCGTCCCCCATGTTCGTTGGCGGTTGGTGAGGCCTCGCGGAACACGTCCGCCGGTCCTCGCCGACCGCCTCGGGGTGGGTGCGGGACACCATGAGATCGCTCCCGGTCAAGATCCTGGCTGCGACCGTCGGCAGCGTGCTTGCCGTCGGACTCTGGCTCTCCTTCGCCCCGACGAAGGTCGGGGGCTCGATGACCTATTCGGTCACGTCCGGCATCAGCATGGAGCCGCTGCTGCACAAAGGTGACCTCGCATTCGTCCGGGCCCAGTCCTCGTACCACGTGGGAGATCTCACGCTGTACCAGAGCTCGGTGCTGCACCGTCCGGTGCTGCACCGGATCATCCTCATCCAGCACGGCAACTACTTCTTCCAGGGCGACAACAACGACTTCGTCGATCCGGGCTACGCGAAGCGGGACGAGCTGGTCGGCACCATGTGGTTCAGCATCCCCCGAGCCGGTTCGATCCTGGGCTGGTTCGGCGAGCCGGCCCACGCAGGGCTCATCGCCGGGCTCGCCGTCATGGCCATCGTCCTTGCCAGCATCACGACCGTCAAGAGCCGCCGACGGCGTCGGCGCAGAGGACCGCACACCATGAAGCCATCGAACCCATCGAAGCCATCGAAACCGTCGAAACCTTCGCAACCAGTTTCCCTGCCGCCGAACGCCGGCGACCGCAGGCCCGACGACCGCGAGGCCCGTGCCGACGACTGCAGGTCCGACGACCGCGAGGCGCGTGCCGACGACCGCAGGTCCGACGACCGCGAGGCGCGTGCCGACGACCGCAGGTCCGACGACCGCAGGCCCCAGGACAGCCGGGCGCGTGCCGGCGAATCGGGCCCGCCCACGAAGTCCCGGCGTCCGCCGCCGTACTTCTCGGGGCCGCGCTCGAGTCTCATCGCGCTCGGTGTCGTGGCGACACTCGCGGTGCTCATGCTCGGCGTCGGCTACAGCCGACCCGCTGATCGCATCGGCACGATGTCGAACGCGTACCGCCAGACCGGCGCCTTCTCGTATTCGGGCACCGCGAACGCACCGACCTCCGTCTACCCGACGGGAAGGGTCGGGACCGGGGACCCGATCTACCCGAGTCTCATCGACACCGTGACCCTGCGGTTCGCCTATCGACTGGTCTCCGCCCTCCCGCATCAGACGACGGGCACCATCGAGATGCGAGCGCTGATCCTCTCCGAGAGCGACACCTGGAAAGAGGCGTCGACGGTGATCCCGGCCACGAAGTTCACCGGTGACAAGACATCGATCTCGGTCGACCTGCCCCTGGCCAGCCTCTACGACCTCATCGATGCGGTGACGCTCGAGTCCGGCGCGACCGGCGCGAACTACTCGGTCGACATCCAGCCCGTCGTCCATGTCACCGGGACGGTCGGGGACCAACCCATCGACCAGAAGTTCACGCCCGTGCTCCCGTTCGCGGTCAGCCGGGTCTCGATCCGTGTCGACGCCGCCGCTGCCCCTCCGCCGCCCGGCGCCACGTATGAGGCGGCCGCCGCCGGCACCGCGCTCGCCGCGGCACTGCATCCCACAGCAGCGGGGAGCATCCCGCACCTCGGTGCGAACGACATCACGATCGCGAAGTACCAGGTGCCGATCCCCGCGCTGCGCGTCCTCGGCATCGTGTTCGCGGTGTTCGCGCTCGCGCTCGCGTTGATCCACGACCGGGCCCGGAGGAAGGGCGTCAAATGGAGCGACGAAGAGCTGACCGC
The DNA here is from genome assembly GCA_963750045.1 of uncultured Actinomycetes bacterium. Taxonomy (GTDB): domain Bacteria; phylum Actinomycetota; class Acidimicrobiia; order IMCC26256; family DASPTH01; genus DASUAS01. The sequence goes on from CAVVPD010000009.1 coordinate 140,631, forward strand.
GAAGCGCCTCCACGCGCTCATCGTGCCGGTGCAGGCGCTCGGTTCGCCCGAGGGACAGAAGTCGGTCGCGGTCCCCGACTTCGCAAACCTCGCTGGGCTCGCCCGCTTCCTCGAACGACCGATCCTCTACCAGGTGTCGAAGGGCAGCCGCATCTATGCCGTCGACGACGAGAGTCTGCGCTACTACACGGTGGCGACGAACCGCCGCCAGCCGCGTCCGGCGCCTGCCGCGAAATCGGGCTCCGAGCAATCGCCCGAGGAGCCTCCACCGGCGGACCCCGGCGGTGACCCACCGTCCGGTGGCCGCGGCAGATTCCACAAGCGACAGGTGTCGAGCGCATCGGCGCCCGCCGGTCGCTCGCGCGGCGCATGGGTGGCGCGCGGTGTTGCCGGGCTCTTCCTGCTCTCGGTGATCACGACGCTCACGTTGAGCTCGACCGCGTCCACCACCGTGCCGGTCAGTCGGGCCGGCCAGTCGTCGCATCCCCTTCAGGTTGCCCAGGTGACTCCGCTTGGTTGCGCGTCGCTCGCGCTCACCCAGGTCCTGACGGGTTCCGGCAACATGTACAACAACTCCTCGCACGTGCTCGTCCTCGGGAGCGCGGGCACGGACCGGATCACCAGCGACGGGAAGTTCAACTGCATCGTGGGTGGCGACGGCAAGGACAGGGTCTCGGCCGAAAACAGCGACGTGTGCATCGTCGGGCCGGATCACAGAGCGAAGTACAGCGGGTGCACCGAGAAGGCCGGGTGAGGCCGCGCGGGCCGGATCGGCGCGAAGCCAGCGCCCCACGAACGGGACGCTGACCTGCACCTTCGGTGGTCGGGATGCCGGGATTTGAACCCGGGACCTCAGCGTCCCGAACGCTGCGCGCTAACCAAGCTGCGCTACATCCCGAAGGGTTGGTGATTCTAGCCCTCGACGGTTTCGACCTCACGAGCCAGGAGCGCGTCGACCGCCCGTTGCAGCGTGCCGGGGTCGACCGGCTTCACCAGCTCGGCGTCGGCGTCGACCCGCTTGGCGAGGAAGCGGTCGGCCTCGCGGTCGAGCAGGAGCAGGATCGAGACATCGGGGATCCGCCCGGCCGCGCCCTCGAGGCGGAGGTCGATCGCCACCGCGAGCCCGCCCATGTTGGCGATCTGCATGTCGAGCACCACGAGGTCCGGACCCTGCTCCCCGACGAGGTCCCGGACGTCCTGCCCACGGGTGACCTCGAGGACCCGCTGCCTCGGTCCCGTGCACGCCGACTTCACGAGGTCACGGACCCACTTGGCGTCGGCGGCGACCAGGATGGTGCTCATCGGCGCAACTTAGCCCGTGCCGAGGAGGTGTTCCCCCACGGAACGCAGCGCGGTGAAGTCGTGCACGTCGTAGCCGAGCTCGGGGACGTACCCGACCGAGGCGTTGCCCAGCCGCTCCTCGAGCCCGGCGAGCTCGCGCCGTTCTCGCGCCGCGATCTCCTCGAAGTCGGCCAGATTGGCGTAGCGGGCGGCGAGTCGCACCGACGCGGGATCGCCGTGTGCGCCGAGCTCCTCGGCCCGAGCTCGGAGGATGCCGGGGCCGATGTCGCAATAGTGCGGGTGCACCCGGTTCACCACGAGGGCGTCGACCGAGAACTTCCCATCCACCAGTCGGGCGGCGAAGAACTCCGCCTCTTCGACCGCGTCGCGCCGCGGTGAGGTGACGAGCACGAACGCGGTCTCCGACGATGCCAGCAGGTCCATCACCAGCGCGGCACGATCGCGGAAGCCCTGCTCCATGCCTTCGAAGCTGCGGAAGAACGAGATCACGTCGTCGACCGGCTCGGTGCCCACGACGCGGGAGATCGTTCGCAGGAACGCCTGCGCGGCGACGCTCCCGACCCGCAACGTCGTGCGGGTGGGCACCATGAGCAGTCGGAAGACGCGGTTGTCGAGCATGCGGGTGAGCCGCCGCGGCACGTCGAGGAAGTCGAGCGCATGACGGGTGGGCGGCGTGTCGACGACGATGAGGTCGAAGCCGCCGGTGTCGTGCAGCTCGTACAGCTTCTCCATGGCCATGTATTCCTGCGTGCCCGAGAGCGCGCCGGCGATGTTGCGGTAGAAGCCGTTCTCGAGGATGCGCTCCGACTGCTCCTCGTTGACCGCGTACTTCTGCACCAGCTGGTCGAACGTCGTCTTGGTGTCGAGCATCAGCGCGTGGAGCTGCCCGCCCGCGCGCGGTCCGGTCGGGATCCCAGCGCTCGCGGGGGATCTCGTGCGCAGTGTTCGACAGGTGTGCAATCCCGAGCGTGTTGGCGAGGCGCTTCGCCGGATCGATGGTGACGACCACGGTGTGGCGTCCGCGGCGGGCCCCCTCGATGGCGAGCGACGCCGCGGTCGTGGTCTTGCCCACCCCGCCGGTGCCGCAGCAGACGACGATGTGCCGGTGCTCGACGAGGTCGGCGATGGTGGCGATCACGCGGTCACGTCGTCGAGCGCGGCGATGCCGAGGGTGAGCTCGTCGGCGAGCAGTTCGATCTCCGCGGGTCCGATGTCGGCGGTGAAGAAGTACGGCAGCCGCAGCTGGGGCAGCGGCAGCCGACGCTGGAGGCGCGCACGTTGCTCGGCCTGGCGGTGCAGGAGCTCGCTGCGGAACTCGGCGGCGCGCGCGAGCGCGTCGAGCTCGCGCCCGTCGAGCACCAGCCCGGCCGCGGTCGCGTCGGCACGTATCCCTGAGCGGACGTGCAGGTCGTCGTCGATCACCCCGGCGGACCGCCCCACCGGGAGCATGCAGCCGTTCACGACGATCGGACCGAGGGCGACGCCCGCCCGGTCCTCGACCGCGTACGCCGTGTCCACCAGCTCGTTCACCGGCGTCTCCTCGGGGAGGGTCACGAGGAGGACCTGGCACCGGGCCGGGTCCGAGAGCAACTCCACGACCTCGGCGGCCTGTTTCTGGATCGGACCCACCTTCACCGCGTCGACGAGCCCCCGGGCGGACATCAGGAAGCTCACCGCGTGGCCGGCCGCCGGCGCGTCGAGCACGATCAGGTCGGAGGCCCCGCTCCGCTCCAGCTGCTTCACCTTCCCGAGCACCAGGATGTCGCGCATCCCCGGTACCGCGGTCGCGACGACGTCGAGCGCGCCGGATCGACTGAGCCGGCGGGAGATCCGTCGCATACCGTGGTCGTCGAGGTACTCGAGGAGGGCGTCGTCGGGGGTGAGGGTTCGGGCCCGTAGCCCCGGTCGGAGCTCGGCTTCCTCGTAGGTGAGTGGGGCACCGCCGAAGCACGCGGCGAGCCCCGATTTGCCCTCGACCTCCACGATCAGCACGCTCATGCCCGTGCGGGCCGCTGCGGTGGCCAGCGCGGCGGTCACCGTCGTCTTGCCGACCCCACCCTTGCCCGCCACGATCACGACCCGGGAGGCCGCGCAGAAGCGCTCGAGGTCCATGGCCACCGATGCTACGGGAGTCCCCATCGCGCGCTTCGTGCGTCGCATCGCCGCGCTGCTCGCGATCGTCGTCGCGGCCGCGACGATCGCCCTCGATACCGTCGCGGGCGCGGCGACGCCGCCCGTCGGTCGCCGCGGCATCGACGTCGTGCAGGTCGAGGGCTACCTCGACGCGCCCAACGTGTCCCTCGTCCTCGACGCGATCTCCGAGGCGAACACCAACCGGTCCACGCTGCTGATCCTCCAGGTGAAGTCGAACGGCGCGATCGACACCGACATCGACCAGGTCGTGCGCGCCATCCGGCGTTCCCGGGTTCCGGTCGCCGTGTGGGTCGGGCCCTCGGGCGCCGACGCCGGGGGAGCGGCCACTGTGCTCCTCGAGGCCGCACACCTCGCGTACGTGTCGCCCGGATCGGGCGCGGGCCCGGGCCAGCCGGTGCGACTCGACGAACCCGGCGCCAGCACCGCGCGGGTGTCGCCGACGAGCTCGCTTCCCTCGCCCGGCGCAACGGCCGCGATCCCGCCGGCGCGCGCGGGCTCGCCGGCGCGCGGCTCGGCTCGACGGCTGCCCGTCACGTCGGGGCCACCGACGGGGTCCGGCCGACGATCGGCGAGTTGATCGTGCAACTCGACGGCAAGACCGTCACCACCGCTGCCGGACCGATCACCCTCTCGACCGCCAAGGTGATCGGGACGGGCCGCGACCGTCGTCGCCAGCCGAACCAGGACGTCATCTTCAATCGTCTGGGCCTGGGCGAGTCGCTGCTGCACCGTCTCATCAGCCCGTCGATCGCCTACTTCCTCATCGTCGTCGGCCTGGCCCTGATCGTGTTCGAGTTCTTCACTGCCTCGATCGGTCTGGCCGGTCTGGTCGGCGCGCTCTGCACGATCGGCGCGTTCGTCGGCTTCTCCCACCTCCCCGTGCACTGGTGGGCGCTGGGTCTCCTCTTCCTCTCCATGTTCGGCTTCGCCATCGACGTGCAGGTCGGTGGCCTGGGTCCCTGGACGGCCATCGGCACGGTCTCGCTGGTGACCGGTTCGATCTTCCTCTACGGCGGTTCGACCCAGCTGCGGCCGGCGTGGTGGGTGTTCCTGGTGGTGATCGGGGGGGCGATGTTGTTCATGCTCGGCGGCATGACCGCCATGATCCGGTCGCGCTTCTCCACGCCCACGGTCGGTCGCGAGGGGATGATCGGCGAGGACGGCACGGCCGAGGTCGCAGTTGATCCCGATGGCGTGGTCATGATCCGGGGAGCCCGCTGGCGGGCCCGCACCAACCGGGCGACACCCATCAGGGCCGGTGATCCTGTGAAGGTGGTCGCCGTAGAAGGACTCGTGCTCGAGGTCGAGCCGCCCGAGGGCGGCGCGCAGGACTACCGGGACCGAGCCCGGAACCGGAAGGCGAAGGCGCCCGAGTGACGGCCCCCTTGTGGTGGCGGACCGGTCGGGAGTAGGTTCCGCGCCGCGAGACACTCTGAAGGGGGAGGGGGTCCGTGACCGTCAACACACTCGACACGTGGCGTTCCCGTGCGGCATGTCGGGGGCCCGAGACCGCCCTCTTCTTCCCGCCGTCCAACGCCGAACGCCGCGAGGACCGCGACCTGCGGGAGTCCCGGGCCAAGGCGATCTGCCGGGAGTGCCCGGTGCGCCGTGAATGCCTTGACCACGCATTGCAGGTCGGCGAGTCCCACGGGATCTGGGGCGGCCTCAACGAGACCGAACGCCGGGGGCTCCTCGAGTCCAGCTACAGCTGACCGGCCCGGGGCCCCGGTACCCGCACGTCGCCGCGCCGTCGGGTCACGCCTTCGGCATCGAACCGGCTCAGCAGGGGCACGACGTACTTCCGCGAGCTCTCGAGGAGTTCACGCGCCTCGGCCACGGTGATCGAGTCATGGTCGGCGAAAGCGGCACAGATCGACGCCCGGGCGAGGTCGACCGCCGACGAGGTGAACACGATCCCGTCGATGTCGACCAGCGTTCCCTCGCGCACGAGTGCACGTGTCAACGCGAGATCGGTGGGCGCGGGCGGGGAGAACGGGCTGGCGTCGAGCGCCGCGACCAGCGCGCGCGCGGCGTCGGTGTCGGACGCGCGCGCTCGTCGCGCCGCGTCGCGCACCATGCCCTGATCGATGGCGACGCCCGCGGTGTCGACCAGCGCGGCGCGCAGCCGATCGGCGTCGATGCGCAGTGTCGTGGCCAAGCTTCCGACTTCGATGCCCGCCGCGTGCGGTGACCGCTCGTGGTGCGCGAGCACCTCGACGCGGGCTCGGTCCTGCAGTTCGGCGAGCACCGCGGCCGACACGATCCACTCGCCGACGGTCCGGGCCGCGCCCGACTCGAGCATCCCGGCCGCGAGCGCGTCGGCATGGGTGGCGTCGAGGTCGGCGAGACGTTCGAGGTCGGGACGCGACAGCCACCCGTGCCCGGCCAGGAGTCGAGGCCCGAGCGGCGATGCCAGTGCGGCGGACGCGTCGCGCGCGGCGCACACCGAGTCCACGTCGAGGATGACGGCGCCCGCGACGGCGCGCGACCGCGCCGGGTCGCGCAGCACCATGCGGTCGCCCACGGCCAGGGGAAGGGCGACGGTGAACCGCAGCCGCCCGTACCGGCGGTCGGTGTCGAGGGGCCGGAGGCGCACCGCGTGCTCGCCCGAGCCGACCGCCGCGAGGAGCCGCGACGGCAACGGCGAGGGAGCGTCCGGGAGCGGGAGGACCTCGACGTCGACGCAGTCCGGCGTGACCCAGTCGGATCGTCTCACGAGCGCGTCGCCCCGCCGGAGCGCGTGGTGCTCGACACCGGCGAGGTTGAGCGCGACCCGGGATCCGGGCGCCACGCGGCCAACCCGCCGATGGGCGGTCTCGATCCCGCGGACACGCGCGCGGCGCGCCAGCCGTGGCACCTCCAGGACGTCGTCGACCGCGATCGGGCCGCCGGCCAGGGTGCCCGTCACCACCGTGCCCACGCCACGCGGCGCGAAGACGCGGTCGATCCACAGGCGGGGCCGACCGCTGTCACGGGGCGCCGGTGCGGCCGCCAGCACCGCGTCGAGCGTTTCGCGCACCGTGTCGAGCCCGCGACCCGTGACGGAATCGCAGACGACGAGGGGCGCCGCGCCCAGGGCCGACGGCGCCAGGTGCTCTTCCGCCTCCAGCACGGTCAGGTCGACGAGATCGGCAGGCACCGAGTCCGCCTTGGTGATCACGACCATCCCGCGGCCGATGTCGAGCAGCTCGAGGATCCGCAAGTGCTCCTCGGTCTGGGGCATCCACCCTTCGCCGGCCGCGACGACGAGCACTGCGACCTCCACGGCCCCCACGCCCGCGAGCATGTTCTTCGCGAAGCGCACGTGCCCGGGGACGTCGACGAAGCCGACCTCGGTGCCCGACGGCAGCGTCGTGAACGCGAAGCCGAGGTCGATCGTGAGACCGCGGGCCTTCTCCTCGGCGAAGCGGTCGGGCTCGGTCCCGGTGAGTGCCCGCACGAGCGACGACTTCCCGTGGTCGACGTGGCCGGCGGTGGCGACGACCCTCACGTCAGCGCGGCGACCAACGCGTCGCGGAGCGCGACGTCGTCGTCGGGGTCGACGCCACGGAGGTCGCACACGAGCGCGCCGTCGGTGACGCGCGCGACCACGCCGTGGTCGCGGAGTCGAGCCGCCGCGGCGCCGGTGTCGACCGGCTCGGCCGAGATCCCGATCGAGGGAATCGTGAGCCCGGGGAGTGACCCGCCGCCCGCCACCGCCTCCGTGTCGACCACCTTCGCACCCGGCACGACCGCAGCCACGGCGTGGGCGCGCACCCGGAGCTCCTCGACCGGCGCGGTGGCCATGCGCCAGAGGGGGATCGACGTCGCGTCGCCCGCGAGGTACGCGTGCGCGACCGATTGCAACGCCGCGAGCGTGAGCTTGTCGGCCCGCATCGCGCGGGCGAGCGGGTGACGGGCGATCACTTCGACGAGCGCGGTCCGCCCCACGATCACGCCGGCCTGGGGACCGCCGAGCAACTTGTCTCCCGAGAACGTGACCAGGCCTGCACCGGCGTCGACGGCCTGGCGTACGCCCGGTTCGTCGCGCAACCACGGCGGTCGGTGCGGGAGCCAGGGCGTGGTCTCGTCGAGCAGTCCGGATCCGGCGTCGACCATCACCGGGACACCGAGCGGCGCCAGCTCGGCGACGGGCGTGGCCTCGGTGAAGCCGACCATCCGGTAGTTCGAGGCGTGCACCTTCAGCAGGAGTGCGGTGTCGGGCCCGAGCGCGCGCTCGTAGTCGGCCTTACGGGTGCGGTTCGTCGTCCCGACCTCGACGAGGCGACAGCCCGACTCCGCCATGATCTCCGGCACGCGGAAGCCGCCACCGATCTCGACCAGCTCACCGCGAGACACGACGACCTCCCGGCCGCGTCCGAGGGCGGCGAGCGACAGCAGCACCGCGGCTGCGTTGTTGTTGACCACGAGTCCGGACTCGGCGCCGCAGGCGCTCGCCAAGAGCGTGCCGGCGTGCTCGTGGCGCGACCCGCGTGCCCCCGTCTCCAGCCGGTACTCGAGGTTCGAGTAGCCGCGGCTTACGTTGCGTGCCGCGACGAGGGCGTCGTCGCCGATCGGCGCGCGGCCGAGGTTGGTGTGGAGGAGCACACCGGTCGCGTTGATCACCGGCTGCAGGCGCGCGCGCTGCAGCCGTGCCACGCGTGCCGTCGCGTCGGCGACGACCGCGTCCGGATCGACTGCCTCGCCGGTGGCCGCGGCCTCCCGTGCCGCGCCGACCGCGCCCCGGGCTGCTTCTACGAGCAGCGCGTGCGGGAGTCCGTCGAGTTGCGCCGTGACCCGATCGACGGAAGGGAGGGCGCGCCGGGGGTCCATAGCCGCACCTACAATATGGAGGTGAAGGGTTCGGCGGCGACGGGGCAGGTCTGACGGTGCCGGACCTCTCGCCCGGAGTGCCGAGCGCGCTGTCGCCACTCGTGCGTCGGATCGTGGCGCCGAACCCGGGCCCGTTCACCGGTCCCGGCACCAACACCTACCTCGTCGGTATCGACGAGGTCGCGGTCATCGATCCCGGTCCCGACGACAAGCGTCACATCGACGCCATCGTCGGCGCGTCGATGAAGGAGCGGGTGCGCTGGGTGCTGCTCACCCACACGCACCCCGATCACGCCCCGGGCACCGCGCGCCTGGTGAAGGCGACGGGTGCGGAGGTGCTCGCGTTTGGCAAGCGCCTCGACAAGGACACCGACGTCGTCCCGGACCGGGTGATCGGAGAGGGTGACTCGATCGAAGGCACCGAGTTCGGCCTCGACGTGCTGCACACGCCAGGTCACGCCCCGAACCACCTCTGCTTCCTGCTCGAAGAGGAGCGGGTGCTCTTCACGGGCGACACCGTGCTCGACGGCATGTTCTCCGTCGTCAGTCCCAACCGCGGTGGTGACATGACGCAGTATCTCGCCACCTTGGCGCGGCTCGAGAAGCTCCGGCTCTCGCGTCTCGCCCCCGGCCACGGTGACGTGATCGACGACGCGAGACCCCGCATCCAGGAGTACATCTCCCACCGCCGCGCGCGCGAGCGTGAGGTGCTCGAGCTGCTCGAATCCGGCCCTGCCCGCATCACCGACATGGTCACCACGCTCTACGGCGATCGCGAGCTGCACCCGAAGCTCGTGGAGGCGGCCGGCTGGCAGGTCCACGCGCACCTGCTCAAGCTCAAGGCCGAGGGCACGGTCACCGGTACGTCGGTGAAGTCGACCTGGATGGTGACGTAGCCCGGACGAGCTCCGAGGGTGTGGGGACACCCGCGTGCATGGTGGTGCCTGCAGGATGGTTCCGGGTGATCGGGCTGGGGCACGATCGGTCGTGGCCCGAAGGCAGGCCGTGACTCTGGACGAAGGGGAATTCATTGCGTACCAATTCGCGACGCGGACGTGTCGTCCGGCTCTGGGCCGTGTTGGTGGCGTTGCTCGCGTGCACCGCGGCAGTGGGGGTCGCCTCGGCGGACGCCAGCGGCTCCAACACCCTCACGGTGAGGGCCGGCGAGTACGTCTACCGGTTGCACGGCAGCCCCAAGTCGGGGTGGACCCAGGTGAACTTCGTCAACGCCGGCGTCGAGATGCACATGATGGCTGTCGTCGTGCTCAAGCCGGGCGTCACGGCCAAGCAGGTCAAGGCCGCGGCGCTTGCCGGTGACGACGCCGCGTTCGCCAAGATCGCCGCCCCGAACGCGGATCCCAACGGGGTGTCGGGACTGCCCGACCTGCTCGGTCCGGGCCAGAGGACCACGACGCTCTCCGAGCTCCCGGCCGGTCACTACGGGATCATGTGCTTCGTCCCGGCGGCGTCGGATCAGCAGCCGCACCTCGCGCACGGCATGGTGAACGTGTTCGACGTCGCGAAGGGGAAGTCCAAGCTCAAGCCGCCGACTGATGGAGTCATCGACGTCGACCTCTCGGACACCTCGATCACGTTCCCGAGCGCCAACCTCGGCCGCTCGCTCACGCTCAAGGTGACGAACAGCGGCGCCAAGCCTCACAGCTTCACCCTGGTGAAACTCGCCGACGGGAAGACGCTCGACGAGGCCAAGGCGTTCTTCGACGGGTTCTTCAGCGGCTCGGTTCCGGCCGGCGATCCGCCGGGGGTGATCGTGGGAGGGATCTCGACCGTGAACGCGGGCCAGATCGCCTACATGGAGCAGACGCTCACCGCGGGCACCTACGGCTACGTCAGCACGCAGGGCGACGCGCCCGATGACGACTACACCCTGGGGATGAAGGGCACGTTCACCGTCAAGTGACGACCGGCGTCAGGACTCGATCTGCGCGACGAGGTCGAGGATGCGGGCGGTGCAGCCCGCCATCTCGATGGGCGGCAGGAGGTCGTCGACGATCCGCGCTGCGAGGTCGCCGAACGCTCGGCCGGCCGCGCTCTCGGGCACCGCGAGCGCGACGGGTGCACCGGCGTCGCCACCCGTCGACACCGCCGGTTCGAGCGGGATACGCGCGACGAGAGGCACGCCGATCTCCTCGGAGAGTGCGGCCCCGCCGCCGGCGCCGAACACCGCGTGGTGCGAGCCGTCGGGGGCGACGAACTCGCTCATGTTCTCGACCACGCCCACGACCTTCATGTAGGACCGCCGTGCCATGTCGGCGACCCGGGTCGCCACCTTCTGGGCGGCGAGAGCCGGGGTCGTCACCACGAGCATCTCGGCCTGCGGGAGCATCCGGGCCAGGCCCATCTGCACGTCACCCGTACCCGGAGGCATGTCGACGAGCAGGTAGTCCATCGCACCCCACCGCACGTCGGTGAGGAATTGCTCGAGGGCCCTGGTGAGGATGAGCCCTCGCCACATCAACGCCGTGCCCTCGTCGTCGACGAGGAATCCCATCGACACGACCTTGAGCGTGCCGTCCGGCCCGCCGGCGGGGTTCGCGACCGTGAGGAGGTTAGGCGTGATCTTCCCGTCGCTCCCACCGAGGCGGCCGGCGACTCCGAGCATGCGCGGCACGCTGAAGCCCCAGATGTCGGCGTCGAGGACGCCCACGGTGAGCCCGCGCGCGGCGAGCGCCGCGGCAAGGTTCACGGTCACCGACGACTTCCCGACACCACCCTTGCCGCTCGCGACTGCGAGCACGCGGGTGGTCGACGGCACCTCCGTGGGCGCGGCCTGCTCGCGGGCGTTGAAGCGGGCCCGTTGCATCGCGGCGGACTTCTGCGCCTGGGTCATCTCGCCGTATTCGACCTTCACCGCCGCGACCCCGGCGAGGCCGCGCACCTTGGACTCGACGTCCTGGCGGATCTGCACCCGCAGCGGGCAGCCGGCGGTGGTCAACGCCACCTTCACGGTGACGGCGCCGTCGGGATCGACCTGCACGTCGTCGACCATGCCGAGGTCGACGATGCTGGCGTGCAGCTCCGGATCGATCACCCCGGCGAGCATCCCGCGCACGTCGTCGGACGACGGCGGGGGACCCGGGACCGGCTGATGGACCGGGGCGCCCGGGTCGTCGGGGTCAGGTGTGTACGTCATACTGATAAATACAGGCTACATCTTGAAAATATGCCCGGGGGCGGGTACCGTCAACCCCGTGAACGAGAGCGAATCGTCGCAGCAGCTCGCGGTGCTCAAGGCGCTCGGCGACGAGACCCGGTACGCGATGTACGAGGAGTTGGCCCGTTCGACCGCGGCCCTGTCGGCCAACGACCTCGCTGAACGGCTCGGGATCCACGCCAACACCGTGCGCCTCCACCTGGATCGCCTTCGCGAGGTCGGCCTGGTCGACGTCGAGGCGGTCCACCGCGGCACCGTCGGTCGCCCCCAGCACCTCTACTTCCTCAGCGCGGGTGCCCCGGGGCTCGGGTTCGACCCGCCGGCGCACGCGTTGCTCGCCGGGCTGCTCGCCGCCCTCGCGGAGCGGGTGGGAGCCGACGCCTCGGAGGCGGCCGAGACCGGACGGGTCTGGGGTGGCGAAGCGGGGAAGCGCACCCGGTCGCGGAGTTGTCTGAGCGCGCTCGAGGCGGAGCTGGCCAAGCTCGGTTTCGAGCCGGCGCTCGGAGCCGACTCGGCGATGGGCCGGATCGAATTCCTGCACTGCCCGTTCCGCGAGCTGGCCGAGGCGTATCCGGAGCTCGTCTGCAACCTGCACCGGGGCCTCTGCGAAGGCGTCGTGGACGCCGTCGGCGGGGGAACAGTCGAGGAGTTCGCGACGTTGTACGACTCGGAGCCGTGCCACGTCACGGTGGGAGTCGGATATTCTTCACGCAGTTCATCTGCTACGACCTAGCGAGGTTCCATGTTCACCGTCCAGGACGCCAGCACTGTCTTCTCGATCACCGACACCGCCGCCGACAAGGTGAAGAGCCTCATCGCGGCGGAAGGCAACCCGGACCTCGTGCTGCGCGTGGCCGTGCGCCCCGGCGGGTGCTCGGGTCTGAGCTACGAGATGTTCTTCGACACCGACATCGCGGCCGACGACGTGAAGACCGACCACGGTGGTGTCACCGTCGTCATCGACTCTGCCAGCGCCGAGCACCTCGGTGGGGCGTCGCTCGACTACAAGGACGGCCTCCAGGGCGCCGGGTTCGCCATCAACAACCCGAACGCCCAGCGCAGCTGTGGCTGCGGCCAGTCGTTCTCGTAGGCGAGGCGCTCAACCTTCCTTCGCGACCAGGGCGTCGAGCAGGGCCTTCATCTCGGTACCCCCGAACGCACCGTCGATGCGCGACTGGATCGTTCCCGCGGCGTCGACGCCGAACAACCACGGTTCGCTCTGGATCTGCCACGCGTCGAGTGTCGGCACCAGGTCCGTGCCGGTGGTGGCCTGGTAGATCTCGATGTGCACGGGCACGATCTGGTCCCCGTAGTCGCCGGTCAGCGCGAGGAACTCGTCGAGCACCGGCGCGCAATACTGCGACTGGCAGCGGGCGGGGGTCGCGAACAGCGCGGCGACGGGCTTCCCGGCGCCGATCACGGTCGAGAGCGACTGGGTGTGCAGCGGGCACATCGGCTTGCGCGTGCAGATCGGCTTCACGCCGAGGGTGTCGGCCGTCGTCGGTGACGGCGCCTTGGGCGCAGGTGTCCCGGGGATGAGCGCGGTCGGCTGCGGGTTCACGGCAATCGAGAACGGGACCTTCTGACCCTTGGTGCGGGCCTCCACCTTCCACGTGCCCGGCGTGTCGAAGGTCGGGAAGGTCACGTAGACGCCTCGGCCCTTGGGGAGGCCGACCCGGTCGTACGCGGTCTTGGTGAGTGGGGTCCACGACTTGGCGTCGGGGGCACGGAAGCGCACCGACACCGCCGGTCCGCTGGCGAACTGGATGCCCTTGCTGGTGCCGTGGGAGAGCGCGAACACCATGCGCTGGGGCTGGGTGGAGGCATAGAGATCACTCGAGAGCACCAGGGGGAAGTATTTCTTCGAGTTCGGTGCGGCGAGCGCGACGTCGGTGAGGCTCCCGGCGAGCGCGAGTCCGCCCGCGGCCGCGATCCCACCACCGAGGAAAGCGCGTCGGGAGAGGGTGTGCGAGAGGAGGGGGTCGGTATCCATCCCCCTATCCTGCCCGTCCGTGGCGTCAACTTGGGATCGCGTGCAGTTCTCGTGCAATGGAGAGCAGGTCGAGGTCGACGCCGCGCCCGGAGAGTCCCTCTTGTCCGCCTTGCGCGAGCAACTGGGCGTCGTGTCCCCGAAAGACGGTTGCGCGCCCCAGGGCCAATGCGGGTGTTGCACGGTGCTCGTCGACGGCGATCCCCGCGTGGCGTGTGTCACGCCGGTGACGCGCGTGGCCGGGCGCTCGGTCACGACCGTGGAAGGCCTGGACCCTTCGGTCCGCGACTCCCTGGCCGCGCGCTTCGTCGCCACCGGCGGGTCGCAGTGCGGATTCTGCACGCCGGGCATTCTCGTGCGGGCCGCCGCGCTCGCGGCCAAGGGGAAGGCCCGGCGCATCGACCTCGACCGGGCGCTCGCCGCGCACCTCTGTCGCTGCACCGGTTGGCAGACGGTCTACGAGGCGATCGAGGCTCCCGACGGGTCCGCCGCGGGCCGCCCCTCCGGACCCGCGCGGTCACGGGCCGAGCTGGAGGGTGGCGTGGCGCAACGGGTCGAGTCGGGTGTCCCCCTGGGCGACAGCGGATTCGCCGACGACCATGCTCCGCGGGATGCGCTGGTCGCGGTGCCGCGGCCGCCGGGATCCGCGGCGCCGTCGGTCGAGGCGGCAGGCATGGAATGGGTGGTCGCGGAGTCGTTGCTCGAGGCGCGCGCCGTGGCGGGCAAGGTGCAGGGACGGCGGACGACCGTCGAGCCCGTGGCGCCGCTCACGCTCCCGCCCCTCGATGCGGGCGCGGTGCGGCTGGCGACCGGGTGGGTCGAACCGGCGTACCTGGAGCCCGATGCTTCGTGGTGCGAGCCCGGCGGCGAACCGGCGACGCCCTTGGCGAATGGCGGCGCGTTCGGCGGGAAGGTGTCGTCACCCGTGACCGAGGCCGCGCGTGTGCTCGCCGACCGACTCGGACGCACCGTCCGGGTCGTGTTCGCGCGGGAGGACGTCGTGCGTCTCGGGCCCAAACGGCCGCCGATCGCGGCGACGGCGCGGTACGACGACGGCCGGCTGGTGGTGCGCGGCGTCGTGGCCGGCGGAATCGCGCCGTACCAGGAGGCGGTCGGCTGGCCGTACCGCATCGACGAGGTCGGCGATTGGGCGAGCGTCACGGTGCCTGGTCCCGCGACCGCGGCGTCGCTTCGAGCGGTCGGACTCGCCGAGCGGGCCCTGCTGCTCGAAGGGGCGTTGCACGAGGCGGGCGTCGATCGGTCGAGGATCATGCTCGACGAGCGCGCCGCCGGAGTGCTCCTCGACTCGTGTGTCGCGGTCCCCAGCGGGGCGACCGCCGGTGCGCGCGTGCGCTGCGGCGAGGGCGGCGGGATCGACACGGTGGAGGTGCGCGTCGCGGCGGGCGATCCGCTGGATGCCGTCGTGTTGCGTTCCTACGCGGTCGGCGCGGCGCACATGGCCCTCGGCTGGGTGCTCACCGAGGGGCTCGCAGTCGACGCCCACACAGGGGAGATCCACGATCTCACGATCCGTTCGTTCGGGATCCTCCGGGCGAAGGACACGCCGCCGATCCAGGTCGACATCCTCGACGACCGCGGGGCACCCCGCGGCCGGGCTTCCGATGCCGTGTTCGCGGCCGTGGCGGCGGCGACGTGGAACGCGATCACCCATGCCGACGGCGCGCGTCCCGAAACGTTGCCCGCCGCCGGGACGTGTGCCGCACGGGCGCTACGTGGCTGACACCTCGGCGCCGGCGCCGCGGAGCATCAGCACGCTGATGATCAAGAGCCACAGCGAGAACCCGAGGAACGCGACGAAGCTCAGCACGAAGAAGGTGTCGTTGGTCGAAGACGCGCTCGGCGGTCGCGACGACCGCAACCAGCGCGAGCACCGCGCCGAACCAGCCGAGGACCTTCGGAAACACCCCAGTACGGAGGATCACGGCACAGAACGCGCCGAGGAACACTGCGATGCCGAGCGCGGTCGCAACGCCGATGTTCGTAGAGAGCACATAGAAGAATTTCGTGCTGGAGGCGCCGCCGCTCCCGGCCACCCCGGCGAGACCGAGCGTGCTCAGGATGATCGCTCCGATGGCGCCCATCACCGCCGCGAAGATGGCACCGCCGACCGCGACGACTGCCAGCCGCGGGTTGCCACCCTCGGCCCGTCGCAAGATCCTCCACACCGCGCCGAGGAACCAGAACAGAGCAATCGTGCCGAGCGCGCCGACGAACGCGGCCGAGCGGATCGCGTCGCGGTGGTCGGAGACGAAGTTGGCGATCTTCACCGGCGAATCACTGGTCTTGGGCGGGCTGCCCGGCATGAACGCCGAGATCAGGATCAGCACCACGAACAGGATCCCACCGAGCGCGCTCCAGCGCTCCCATTTGCTGTCTTCCACGAGTCCCCCTCGGAATCGGCTCCGAGAGATGGTGCGCCCGTTCCAGCCGCTTTGCAAGCATTGCCCGATTCTCTGCGCGGCTAACGTCGAGCCATGGTTGCCGGCGGAATCATCATCGTGGTCGTCATGCTGGTGCTCCTGCCCGTCGCGGTGATGCTGGGCGGAGCGATCTGGAGCGCGTTGATGGGCTTCCTGCTCGTCGAAGACGCGGACACGCGCGCAACTCCAGCGCCTGACGGCGGGTGTCCGCCGACGTCAGAGCATGAAGAGCATCTCCTGGTAGGTGGCGAGCGGCCAGAGGTCGTCGGCCACGAGACCCTCGAGCTCGTCGGCGGCGGCGCGCACCGCATCCATCGCGGGGAGCAGACGCTTTCCGGCGTGGGCGGCTTCCTCCTCGGTCGTGCCCGCACCCTCGTGGGCGAGCTCGTTCCGGCGGGCGGCGATGCCGGCACGGAGAGCAGTGATTGCCGACGACACCTCGTCGAGGGTCGCGGTGTCGCCCTCGATGCCCACGGCGTGGAGGCCGGCCACGTTCGCGGCGAGCTCGGTCTGGTACCGCAGCGCCGCGGGGAGCACGACGGTGTTCGCCATCTCGAGCGTCAACCGTGCCTCGACACCGATGCTGAGTTCGTACTGCTCGAGCGCGATCTCGTAGCGGCTGTGCATCTCCCGGGGGCTGAACACGCCGTAGTGATTGAACAGCTCCATCGAGTCCTCGCTGACGAGCACGGGGAGCGCGTCGAGGGTCCTGACGAGGTTGGGGAGCCCTCGCGCCTCGGCCTCGATCTTCCAGTCCTCGGTGTAGCCGTCGCCGTTGAACACCACGCGCGCAGGCCGCCGTTGGGGAAGCTCGAGGCGTCGGGCTCGCCCTGCGTGAGGGTCTTGCCGGCGAACTCGGCGATCGACGATCCGTCGAGGCCGGGCTCGAGGAAGCTGTCGTGCTTCTCCGCGGTGAGGCCGGTGAGTGGGTAGAAGACGTGGGCGTAGTGGGTGGCCCCCTTCTCCATCGCCCAGTCCTTCATGACCGCGGCCACCACGTCGGCCACCGCGGGGTCGAGCGGCTTGGCGTGTTCGACGGTGGCCATCAACGACTTGAAGACCGGCTTGGGCAGTCGACTCTGCATGACGCCCTTGGTGAACACGTTCCGACCGAAGATCTCCCCCGGGGGCTCGGCCGCGTTGAAGATGCCGGCCGGCGCCTCGTACCGCTTGACCGCGTCGATCGCTCGCAGACGGGCGCTGCTTCCACTCATGGGTCTCTCCTCGCGGCGCGGTCCGCGACCACCGTCGGCCGCGAAGCTCACGGCCAACGTAGAGAGCACCGGTATCGGGAGTGTTTCCAGCGCGAGAAGCCGGTCCAGTTACTGCCCGTTGCCTCCGGGCGACCAGCGTGGCGACCCGAAGCGATAGCCGACGGAGCGCACCGTCTGGATCAGGCTCGCGTGCTCTTCGCCGAGCTTGGCCCGCAACCGACGCACGTGGACGTCGACGGTGCGTGCACCCCCGTAGTACTCGTAGCCCCAGACGCGCGACAGCAGTTGCTCACGCGTGAACACCTTGCTGGAGTGCGTAGCAAAGAACTTCAGGAGCTCGTACTCCATGTAGGTGAGGTCGAGCGGTCGCCCGCCCAACCCGGCCTGGTAGGTCTCGAGGTTGAGCACGAGGTCGCCATACTCCACGATCTCGGGACGCGCCCCACGACCGGTGCGCCAGAACAGGTGCCGTAAGCGAGCCTCGAGCTCCTTCTGGTGGAAGGGCGCGAGGCAGAAGTCGTCGAACAAGTCTTCGCGCATCTCGAGCTCGACGAGCTGCGCGCCCGACACGAGCAGGAGGACGGGCTCGAGCGTGCTGTCGCGCTTGCGGAGCGCGCGGCAGATGCCGAACGCGCCTTCCGGATCCTCGTCGGCGCACACCACCGCGCCGGCCCAGCCGTCGGAAGGCTCCGACTGGGTCGCGATCGATGCGTTGGTGACGGCCTTCCACGGATAGCCCGCGAGGTCGAGCGTCTGCGCGAGCAGCGGGGGAGGCGGGTCCGGGTAGACCAGCAGGGGTTCCGGCGCCATCACAGTGAGCCTAGGTACCGATCCAGCTCCCATGGGGTGACGTGCGCCTTGTAGTCCAGCCACTCCGCCCGCTTGTTGCGAATGAAGTAGTCGAACACGTGCTCCCCCAGGGTCTCGGCCACGAGCTCGGATTCTTCCATGGTCGAGATGGCTTCGGTGAGACTCTGCGGGAGGGAGCCGATGCCTTCGGCGGCACGCTCCTCCGGGGTCATCTCGTAGATGTTGTTCGTGGCCTCGGGCGGGAGCTCGTAACCCTCCTCGACGCCCTTGAGACCGGCCGCGAGCATCACCGAGAACGCCAGATACGGGTTGCAGGCAGGGTCGGGGGAACGGAACTCGATGCGCGTCGAGCTCTCCTTGCCCTTCTTCGGGGCCGGGAGGCGCACGAGCGCCGACTCGTTGTTCCGGGCCCAGCAGATGTGAACCGGTGCCTCGTAGCCGGCGATGAGCCGCTTGTAGGAGTTCACCGTCTGGTTGGTGATCGCGGTGATCTCGCGCGCGTGGTGCAGGAGCCCGGCGATGAACGCCCGGCCGACCTTCGAGAGGCCGAACTCGTCGCCGGGGTCGTGGAACGCGTTGACGTCACCTTCGAAGAGCGACACCTGCGTGTGCATCCCCGAGCCGAACGCGCCTTCGATCGGCTTGGGCATGAACGTCGCGTAGACGCCGAGCTCGGTGGCGACCTGCTTCACGACCTGGCGGAACGTCATCACGTTGTCGGCCATCGTGAGCGCGTCGGTGTAGCGCAGGTCGATCTCGTGTTGGCTCGGGCCGAGCTCGTGGAAGCTGTACTCGACCGGGATGCCCATCGCCTCGAGGGTGACGATCGTCTGGCGTCTCAGCTCGCTCACCATGTCTTGCTCGGTGAGGTCGAAGAAGCCGGCGTTGTCGAGCGGCACCGGCGGGTACTCGGCGGACTCGAAGATGAAGAACTCCATCTCGGGTGCCGTGTAGAAGGTGAAGCCCTTGTCGCGCGCCCGCTCGAGGTTGCGCTTGAGCACGTAGCGCGGGTCGCCCTCGAACGGCTCCTCCGAGAGGTGCTTGATGTCGCAGAACATGCGGGCGACGGGTGCGTCCTCCCCGCGCCAGGGGACGATCTCGAAGGTGCTCGCGTCGGGCATGGCGAGCATGTCCGATTCCTGCACGCGGCTGTAGCCCTGGATGGCAGATCCGTCGAACGTCATGCCCTCCTCGAGGGCGGTCTCGAGCTCGGCGGGGGTGATCGCGAAGCTCTTGAGCGAACCGAGGACGTCGGTGAACCAGAGGCGGACGAAGCGCACGCCGCGCTCCTCGACGGTGCGCAAGACGTAGTCGAGTTGCTGCTGCATGCGGACAGTCTACGGAGGGCCACGTAGCATCCTCCCGGCCGCGTGCGGCGAGAAACAGAGCGTTCATGTTCGGGCAACGGTCAAGAAATCCGTGCCGAAGAGGCTCACGGGGCATCCTCGGCGCATCAGCTGGTTGCCAGCAGCTGGTTGCCAGCAGCTGGCCTGCATGGGTTCCACCGACGACGACGACCTTCAGGAGAACAGCGTGACCTTCAAGGCTGAGTACATCTGGATCGACGGCACCGAGCCCACTGCTCGCCTGCGTTCCAAGACCAAGATCATGGCGGACGGGAAGGACCTGCCGATCTGGGGCTTCGACGGCTCCAGCACGAACCAGGCCCCGGGGAAGAACTCGGACTGCGTGCTGAAGCCCGTGTTCTCCTGTCCGGACCCGCTGCGCGGCGACCCACACCAGCTCGTGATGTGCGAGGTCCTGCTGACCGACATGACCCCGCACCCGACCAACACCCGGGCGCTCCTCTCGCCCGTTGCCGAGACCTACGCGGCTCAGGAGCCGCTGTTCGGCATCGAGCAGGAGTACACGTTCTTCGCCGACGGTCGCCCGCTCGGGTTCCCCACGGCCGGCTTTCCGGCGCCCCAGGGCTTCTACTACTGCGGCATCGGTGCCGACGAGGTGTACGGCCGCGACGTCGTGGAGGCCCACCTCGACGCCTGCCTCATCGCCGGGCTCGGGATCTCCGGCATCAACGCCGAGGTCATGCCCGGCCAGTGGGAGTTCCAGGTGGGCCCGCTGTCGCCGCTCGAAGTGTCGGACCAGTTGTGGCTGGCCCGGTGGCTGCTCTACCGGATCGCCGAGGACTTCGGCATCTCGGCCACCCTCGACCCGAAGCCGGTCAAGGGTGACTGGAACGGTGCCGGCGCGCACACCAACTTCTCGACCAACGCGATGCGCGACTCGTACCCGCCGATCATCGCCGCGTGCGAGGCACTCGCCAAGAAGGCGGCCGAGCACGTCGAGAACTACGGCGCCGACATCGAGCACCGGCTCACCGGCATGCACGAGACCGCGCCATGGCACGAGTTCAGCTACGGCGTCTCCGACCGCGGTGCCTCGGTGCGCATCCCGTGGCAGGTCGAGATCGACCAGAAGGGCTACATCGAGGACCGGCGTCCGAACGCCAACATGGACCCGTACGTCGTCACGCGCCTCATCACCGACACCGTCTGCAGCGCGCTGGCCTGAGGCGCTGGCCTGAGCGACTCGACAACGGCCCGGTCGGCGGTCAGGATCTCCGGCGGCCGACCGGGCCGGTGTCCGCAAGAAGGCGAAAGAAGGGAAGGTAGGGAGCAGTGACTACTCCGAGCGATGTCCTGAAGCTCATCGGCGACGAGGAAGTCGACATCGTCGACATCCGGTTCTGCGACCTCCCCGGGCTGATGCAGCATTTCTCGATCCCGGCCCACGAACTCGCCGAGGACGTCTTCGAAGACGGTCTGGGATTCGACGGCTCGTCGATCCGGGGCTTCCAGGAGATCCAGGAGTCCGACATGCTCCTGATCCCCGATCCCGACACCGCGGTCATCGACCCGTTCACGAAGCACAAGACGCTCAACATCAACTGCTTCGTGAAGGACCCGGTGACCGGCGAGTCCTACAGCCGCGACCCGCGCTACATCGCCAAGAAGGCGGAGGACTACCTCCGCGGCACCGGCATCGCCGACACCGCGTACTTCGGGCCCGAGGCTGAGTTCTACATCTTCGACTCCGCCCGTTTCGACCAGAACCAGTACTCGGGCTACTACCACCTCGACTCGATCGAGGGCGTGTGGAACTCGGGGCGCGAAACCGAGCTCGACGGCTCACCCAACCTCGGCTACAAGATCCGGTACAAGGAGGGGTACTTCCCCGTCTCCCCGATGGACCAGTACCAGGATCTCCGTTCCGAGATGCTCATGACGCTCGAGCGAGTAGGTATCCCGATCGAGGTGCAGCACCACGAGGTCGGCACGGCCGGCCAGGCCGAGATCGACATGCGCTTCGACTCGCTCTCGACCATGGCCGACAAGCTCATGCTCTACAAGTACGTCGTGAAGAACGTGGCGCGTGCCGCCGGCAAGACGGTCACCTTCATGCCGAAGCCGCTCTTCCAGGACAACGGGTCCGGCATGCACGTGCACCAGTCGCTGTGGAAGGGCGGTGAGCCGCTGTTCTTCGACGAGAAGGGCTACGCGGGCCTTTCCGACCTCGCACGCTGGTACATCGGCGGTTTGCTCAAGCACGCCCCCTCGCTGCTCGCCTTCACGAACCCGACCGTGAACTCGTACAAGCGGCTGGTGCCGGGATACGAGGCGCCGGTCAACCTCGTGTACTCGCAGCGGAACCGCTCGGCCGCGGTGCGCATCCCGCTCTACTCGAAGAGCCCGAAGGCGAAGCGCATCGAGTTCCGGTGCCCCGACCCGTCGTGCAACCCGTACCTCGCGTTCTCGGCGTTGCTGATGGCCGGGCTCGACGGCATCCAGAACCGGATCGAACCGCCGGCGCCGCTCGACCGCGACCTCTACGACCTCCCGCCCGAGGAGCTGGCCAAGGTGCCGCAGGTGCCGGGCTCGCTCCCCGAGGTGCTCGACGCGTTGGAGGCCGACCACGAGTACCTGCTCGCGGGCGGTGTGTTCACACCCGACGTCATCGACACCTGGGTGGAGTACAAGCGCGAGAATGAGGTCGACGCCCTCCGGCTGCGGCCCCACCCGTGGGAGTTCTACCTCTACTACGACATCTAGCGGGTAGTTGTTGTACTGAAAGGGTTCCAGCCATTTTCGTTCGGTCTGGTCCTCAACAGGTCCTCAGCGATGGTCGGTGCGACGAGTGAAGGCCCCGAGCGAAGAAGCTGCTTCGTGGGGTAATTGCCGTCTACGCATCTCCGCCAGTGACGATCGCTGTGGCTCTGAAGGTTGACGAGAACCTTCGAGCTTCCCGTCCGTCCATGGCGGCGTATCCGAGAACCACTGTCGAGGAGCGCGGAGCGGCAGGGATGATGTTCGTGCGGCTGCGTGGTGTGGCTGCGAGCATGCGTTGGGGTTCGTCTCGTGTCGGTGGTCCTGACCATGGCGCTTCTCGCGCTCGGGCTCAGTGCTTGTCTGCCCACGGACTCGGTTACCTCTTGACAGACGAAACCAGCCAACGAAGAGACGCACAACTGCTGCTCGGCGGCACCCGATGGGGCACTCTGTGCGCGCCACCGACAACTGGTTCTTGCGTCAGGAGTCTTCACCCGTCGGCGATGGGTGTCGGCCAGCGGTCTTGAGACTGGTGAATCCATCGGCGCCGAACGCGACGCGAGTCGGCCACTATTCGTAGCGGGCTGTATTGCGGAGAGTGGTTACCCTGCGTACGCTCGTGCCGTGGAAGCTCCGAAGATCACGGGATACGAGGCGCTCGTTCCGAAGTACTCCGCCGTCGATGCCTTCGGCGCGCTGCAGCAGGATCCGATTGAAGGCTTGCGCTTCCGCCCGACGCGCCCTGTGCCCCATGAAGACGGCACCGTCGCAGAGGTCGCACGTGAGATGTGGCCCGAGATCGACCTTCCGATCGTTCAGGTCCACATCACGACCACGCTCCCGACTCGGATACGGGCATGGGGCCTCCACCAGGCGTCAACCGATCGACTCTTCGTTGTGCGTGGCCTGGTCTCGATCGTCGTGTACGACGCCAGGGAGGACTCGCCGACCCACTGCTGCCTCAACGAGTTCCGCGTGAGCGAGCGCAATCCCGGACTGCTGGTCATCCCACCGAATCTCTTCCACGGCTGGAAGAACATCGGAGTTGACGAGGCGTTCATCATCAACATGCCGTCGAGCCAGTACGAACACGAAGGTCCCGACGCGCTCGACCTGCCCTACGAGTCGCAGGTGGCCGAGGCGATCGTCCCGTTCCGGTGGTGGTAGCCCGAACCGAGGCGTCGCCATGCCGCGCGTGACCGTCATCACGGCGACCTATGACTGGGCAACCGTCTTGCCGTGCTCGATCACGAGCGTCCTCAACCAGACGTTCACCGATTTCGAACTCCTCGTCATCGGAGACGGATGCACAGATGAATCGGCCGACGTCGTCTCTGCGTTCGCCGACCCGCGGGTCCACTGGTACAACTTGCCCAGCAATGTCGGCCACCAGTACGCGCCGAACAACGAAGGCATCCGCAGGGCGAACGGTGATGTGATCGCCTATCTCGGGCACGACGACTTGTGGCTCCCTCGTCACCTCGAACTGCTCGTCGGCGCCATGGACGACGGAGCGCGAATCGCGCACGGAACGTGGCTCTTCGTCGACCCTCACGAGCCGCCGGATCGCCCGCAGAGGCGCTCATGGGTGTACCAGCCGGGAATTTGGATTCCTCCAACCGCGCTCGCTCACGATCGTCGACTCGCGCTCTCGGTCGGCGGCTGGCGAGCACCGATCGAGACGGGCGTCCTCGATCCTGAGAACGACCTTGTGCAACGCATGGTCGAGGTCGCGCACACACCGCGGTGGGTCCAACACATCACCTGCGTGAAGTTCCCCGCTGCATTGCGTGCGAACGTGTACCGCGATCGTCCTCATCATGAGCAAGCGGCGTGGCTCCAGGAGATCCAGGGCCTGGAGAACCCGGAAGACGCGTACGAACGGCAGTACCCGGAACTGCCTGAGTACCAGCGATCCAGGATCGAACACGTGGTGGATCGCGTCCGGGCGAAGATCGCGTTGCGCTCTCGCCTTCGACAGGCCGGGCTGCTGACCCCGGAACCGCCTCTCGAGTCTGCGGAGGAACGTCGACTCAACCGCCGTTCCTTCAAGGGACTCGGCGAGTGAGCGGACCCGTTCGTGGTCGTCGATGCGGCGGTACTGATGTTGCGGCTTGCTCATCAACGTCTCTACCAGCGCATATCTGCCAGTGAGTATGTGGTTCGCGGCGGATCGGGCATTCGGTGCGCGGGAGGCACCTTGCCGTCGGCGAGCCTGTCGCCGCACGTCTGATGCACGTCTCGAACGCCTTCATGTTCGGCGGAGGCGCTCGGGCCTACGGGGAGCTGGTCAGGAGCTGACGATCTCGGCGCTGAGAGACCCTGCTGGTGAACCCGTCCGCTTGAAGCCCCAATACAGCACCCCGATAACCCAGGCCATACCGATCACGCCACCCAGATAGAGGTTCATGGCGCCGCCGGGTGCAATGAATCCACTCTTGCCGAACACCGTGATGGTTTCGATGGCCTGCTCGACGAAGAAGAGCACGCTGAGCCACCCCAGCCAGCGAGGGATGATCCCTGATTTGCCAAACGCGAGCGGGACGAACGCCGCTGCCATCGTCATCGTCGACCCGTTGACGATCGGCCCCCAGTACTGCGGGATGTCGAAGAGGGTGCGAGCAGTTGCCGGGTCGAGACCTGCGGGATGAAACGCCAACCCCGCCCAAAACCAGGCCTGCACCTGTCCGGTGATGACCCAGCCGAGAATACCGCCGAAGAAGATGTAACGATTCGGCTTGGGCAGCAGGCCCGCCACCATGCCACCGAAGACGGTGAGCGCGAGGGCCGCAAACGTCGCCGTCCAGGCGTACACCTGGGCATTCGTCGCGTTGGCCGTGAACCAGCGGACGACCTCCTGACCGCTCGACTCGATCGTCGGGACCGAGCTTCCCAACGCGGTGAAGCTGGCGGAGTAGAAGACGATCCAGGCCACACCCGACACAAGCAGGACAACCGGTGCTTTCTTCACCCAGGACTCCTATCGTGATCGCCGCTTGCCCATGGGCCGCTCTCCGGGTACGACGGCGGGGACCGTCGAAGCAGTTGGCCGGGGAAAGTTATCGCCTGGTCCGACCCCCGACAACCGTTCGAGTGAGCCCGTCGATCAGCAGTTCGTGCTCGCGCCAGAGCTGCCGATCGGCGCTCTGGAGTTGACCCGTCTTCGTGGACACGGTGATCTTCCCCCCGGTCTTCTGGACTCGGTATTCTGTGCTCTCGCGAGCGTGGCACATAGACCGAGATGCCACGCTCGCCGAGAAGCATTGAGGATCACGGTGACCTGATCCCGCCGCGCTCAGGGCCGGGACCACGACACGCGCAGCCCCGGCCGCCTCGCTCACCAGCACCGAGCAGGGTACGACCGAAGGGGCCGCGCATGGGCGGACATCGCCGTCGACGAAGAAGAACTGGCGTACGCGATCACGGTGATCGTCGAGCGCCTCGACCGGTGACCAGCCGTGGCGCCTCGACGCGCTCTGCCGCGAGCCCACCTACGGCCGCGAGATGTTCTACCCGGGTCGGGGAGTGAGCACGGAGCCGTCCCGGGCGGTCTGCGCGCGCTGTCCCGTCAGCCAGGAGTGCGCCGCGTTCGCGCTCACGAGGCGGTCGAGTAGCAACCCGTGGGCCATGCGCGGTGTTCTAGCTCTACTGCGACATCTAGACGGGTCGGGTCGCCGTCCGGATCTGGCGTGTGGTCAGGACCTGGATGTCGACGCCCGGCGTCCGCTTGTAGCCCTCGGCACACATGCGGCAGGCGAACCGCTGGTACTCGCCGATGACGACCCGGTGGCTGATGTCCAGCCGATGGCAGCACGGGCAGTTCCCTGTGGGCCGGTTCGACGGGGTTGTCATCCCGACCAACCTAGGCGGTCGTCGACCGGGTCGAGTACCGATCGGCGGTCACGCCTCCCGTGCGGCCTGTTCGGCCTCCCGGACGGATGCGGCGGCGCGCCGTTCGGCGGTCTTGGCGGACGTCTCCGCCCGGCGGGCCTCGGTCACCCGGCGCTTGGCGCCGAGGAGCGTGGCCCGGGCCGCGTCGAGGGCCGCTTGGAGGTCGGTGACGCCGCGGATCGCGTCGTCCACGTCCCGCTCCGCGTGGCGGACGGCTTCGGTCGCGTCGTGAGCCTGCGCGGTCGCATCGTCGGCGCGTACCCGGGCCTGTTCGAGCGCCTGGCGGGTGCGCCGGACCGCGAGGTCGTCGCGCGCCGGCTTGACGGCGCGACGGGGCGCCGCAACCGAACGCGTGGGCCGGGCGGGCGCGTCTCCAAGTTCGAACCGGGCGACGGGTGGCAGCTCCCTGGAGAGCCGACCCGCGAGCAGGACCGGTTGGAGCTCGGGATCCAGCGACGCACCGTCGAGGGTCGCCGCGACGGACGCCCGAGATGCCGTCGGGTTGTCGGTCGAGGCGGCGGCCGCGTCGGTCAGCTCGTCGAGCAGCGCCCGGCGCTTCCGGCCGACCGCGCGCAGGTCGGTGTGCGCCCCGTCGGTCGCTCGACGTTGTGCCTCCTGCACCTCGGCACCGACCGCGACCAGCGCCGCGACGCGATCCGCGCGTGCGTGCGACCTGGTTGACGCTCCAGGCGACGACCGTGGGCCGGCGGAGCGCATGGACCTCGGCGGCGGCGTCCTTGTGGCCGGCCTGGCGCAATTCGCGTGCCAGGGTCTCCCGGGCCGCGACGAACTCGTTCGCCGGCAGCCCGTAGAGCTCATCGACTCGCGGTTCCCAGGGACTCTCGTCGGCCGCGGGCACGGGACCTCAGGCGTCGGTTCGGGCGGGGTGCATCCATTCCTCGCGCTCGTGCAGGTACGTGTCGAGGTCGTCGCCCTTGCGGCGAAGCTCGTCGTGCACGGCCTCCGCGGTGAGCACGAGGAACTCGCGAGCCTCGATGGCGTCGGCCACGCGCCGGCCGACGACGTCCGGTTCCACCAGCGGCAGCTCCGGCGCGCTCAGTGGGAGCTGCTCGCCGATGAAGCGGATCTGCTCGAGGATGTTGGTCGTCACGCCCGCGGGGCAGAGGCACGACACGCCGACGCCGTACGGCAGCAGGTACATGAACAGCGCCTCCGAGAGCATGACCACGGCGGCCTTGCTCGCGGCATACGGGGTGCGGTCGTACGCGTAGTTGATGATCCCGGACGCGGAGGCGGTGTTGACGATGTGCCCACCACCCTGCTCCATGAGCAGGGGCAGGAACACCTCGTTGCTCCGCACCACACCGAGGACGTTGAGGTCCAGGACGCGCTGCCATTCTTCGATCGGGATGCGCTCCGGTCGACCGGCGACGAGCACGCCGACGTTGTTGACCACGATGTCGACGCGACCGAACTCCGAGAGGCAGCGATCGCGCGACGCGGCGAAATCCGCGCTTTGCGCGACGTCGCAGCGTTGCGGGAGCGCGATTCCTCCCGCGTCGACGATCTCGGCCGCCACCGCGGCCGCGCGCTCGTCGTCGACGTCGGTGACCAGGACGCTCGACCCGCGCTGCGCGAGATGGTGCGCGATCGCTCGACCGATCCCGCTTCCCGCACCAGTGACGAACGCCGCGGTGCCCTCGAATTGGAAGGGGGCCAGGTCGGTCATGCGACGACGCTATCGCTCGGGACCCCGCGCTCCCGCGGGCCGGGGCGCCCGGGTGCCGCCTAACATCGCCCGAATGGGAAGGTTGCGCTACGCGGCGCGGCTCGGGGGCGAATTCGTCTCCTACTCGGTGGTGAACCGAGCATGGTGGGTGGTGCCGCTGGTGCTCCTCCTCGCCGTGGTGGCGCTGGCCATCGTGGTGGGGCAGGCCGCCGCTCCCTACACCCTCTACACGTTGTTCTGACCCCGTCTCGGGGCTCTCCTGGCCGCCCTTGGGGGGTGTGTGACGCAATCGACATGGGTGGAGATCCCCACCTCGCGGCGCGACGCCTCACCGAGTCGGTGGCGGCGGCTCGCGTTGCGGCTGGTGCTGCCGCTCGCGTTCGCGGCCGTGCTCTGGCTGCTCGATCTCACGATCGCGGCCGTGCTCGTGGTCGTAGCGGTGACCCTGCTGACCGTGATCGGTGTCGTGAACCCGAGGCTGTCCGGCCGGATCGAACACTGGATGGGCCGCTTCGGAGTGTTCGTGGGCCACGTGATCGCCGTCGTGCTGCTGACGATCGTGAACCTGTTCGTGTTCACGCCGGTGGCGTTCTTCATGTGGCTCTTCCGCTACGACGCGCTCGCGCCGGGGGTACGTCGCGACGAGACTTCGTTCTGGCACGCTCACGCCGGTCGGTCGTTGCCGAAGCGCCAGTTCGCCGACGAGCGCACGCTCTGGTCCCAGGTGGGGCAGTCGGCGCCGCGGCGGCGACGGCCGATCCTGCGGGTGGCGACCGTGGTCGGTGTCGTGACCCTGATCCTCGCCGCGGATCTCGCCGGCGGGTGGGTCTACGACGAGGTGAGCAACGAGACCCACGGGACCGCGGCCGTCGCCGACGACACGTTCGACCCCGCGGCCCAACCGGCGCTGCGCGACAGCCCGTGGGCGGCCCAGGTGCTTGCGGAGCAGAGCCCGTTGCCCGGTGTGAAGGACCCGTACCTCGGCTACCGGTTGACCAGCCTCAGCGGCCAGTACACCAACATCGTCGACGGGGTCCGCAAGAGCTACGAACCCGCGGTTTCGGGCGACCGGGTGTCGGTCTGGTTCTTCGGCTCGTCGGCCCTCTTCGGTGACGGCCAGCGCGACGATCACACGATCCCCTCGGAGTTCGCCCGGCTCGCCGAGGCCGACGGCATCCCCGTCGAGGTTCGCAACTACGGGCGCCCGGGCACCGCGATGTGGCAGGAGCTGGAGCTGTTCGAACAGGTGGTGTCGACGGGCCAGAAGCCCGACCTCGTGGTCTTCTACGACGGCTTCAACGACCTGGCCTGGCAGATGAACGTGAAGTTGTCGACCGAGCCGATCAACATCTTCGACTCGACGAGTGGCGGCGCGGCGGCCACGGCCGGTGGCGCGGGCGCAGACGTCGCGCCCCCTGCTTCGACCGGCGACAGTGGCACCAGCGTCTCCGACGTCGTCAACGCGTACTGGGATCAGAGCGCGTCGCACCACCTCTACGACGCGCTGCACGACCTGATCGCGGGCTCCAGCCAGCCCGCAGTGCAATTCGCCAAAGGCGTCGACCAGAACGCCGTCGGCGCCGCGCACACGAGTGCCGAGATCTCGCAGGCGGCGAAGAACGCGATCGCGATCCAGGCGCGCGCCGCGACGTTGGCGACGGCCGTCGCGGCGGGCGCGGGCGCCGAGACGTCGTTCTTCTGGCAGCCGAGCGTGTTCACCAAGAAGTTGCTGCCCGACGAAGAGGCCTATCTCAAGCTCACCGGTTACCAGAGCGAGCGCTGGGATCCCGCGGTGCGTGAGGCGCGCACACTCCTGAAGGGCACGCCCTACGTCGACCTGGGGAACTCGCTCGACGGCTCCTCCGAGCCGTTGCTGTGGGACTTCGTGCACACCAACGAGGAAGGCGCGCGGATCTCCGCGCGTGCGATCTTCGCGAACCTGCGCGACGAATTGCGGCACCGCATCGACTCCGGCGCGGTCACACGATGAAGATCCTCGGGATCAGCGCGTTCTACCACGACTCGGCGGCCGCGCTCGTCGTCGACGGCGAGCTCGTCGCCGCCGCCCAGGAAGAGCGGTTCACGCGCAAGAAGCACGACGCCGCGTTTCCCGAGCACGCCATCGCGTACTGCCTCCGACGCGGTGACGTCGGCCGGAACGGCCTCGACGCGGTCGTCTACTACGACAAACCGATCACCACGTTCGTCCGCTTGTTGAAGACGTACCTGCGGGTGGGCCCGAAGGGGATCCGCTCGTTCTCGACTGCGATGCCCGCATGGACCCGCGAGAAGCTCTGGATCCCCTACGAGATCGAACGCGGTCTGCAGGGCATCGGGTACCGAACGCCGAAGGACGTGTGGTTCACCGAGCACCACGAGAGTCATGCTGCGAGCGCGTTCTTCCCGTCGCCGTTCGAGAGCGCTGCCATCCTCACCTTCGACGGCGTGGGCGAGTGGGCCACGAGCAGCGTCGGGGTCGGGCGGGGCAACGTGATCGAGCTCCAGCGCCAACTCAACTTCCCGAACTCCCTCGGGTTGCTCTACTCCGCGTTCACGTACTTCTGCGGATTTCGGGTGAACTCGGGCGAGTACAAGCTGATGGGCCTCGCGCCCTACGGCGAGCCCGTCTACGCGGATCGCATCTTCGACCACCTGGTCGATCTCAGGCCCGACGGCTCGTTCCGAATGGAGATGAAGTACTTCAACTACCTCTCCGGCCTCACCATGACGAACCGGCGTTTCGCCGAGATCTTCGACGGTCCGCCGCGCGCGCCCGAGTCCGAGATCACCCGCCGCGAGCTGGACCTGGCCGCGTCCATCCAGGTGGTCACCGAGGACATCGTCCTGCGCATGGCCCGTGCCGCGGCCGAGACCACGGGTGAACGCGACGCATGCCTCGCAGGAGGCGTGGCGCTGAACTGCGTGGCCAACGGACGGTTGTTGCGGGAGGGACCGTTCGAGCGGATCTGGATCCAGCCCGCGGCCGGGGACGCGGGCGGGGCGGTCGGCGCCGCTCTGTACGGCTGGCACCAGATCCTCGGCAATCCCCGCACCGCCGACGGCGTGCACGACCGGATGCAGGGGGCCTACCTCGGCCCGCGCTTCTCGTCCGACGAGGTCGCGGCGTGGCTCGACGCCTCGGGCTACCCGTACGAGCGCCTCGAGGGAGCCGCCCGCGCCGAGCGCATCGCGCGCTCGATCGCCGACGGTGACGTCGTCGGTCTCCTGCAGGGTCGCATGGAGTTCGGCCCGCGCCGCTCGGCCACCGATCGATCGTCGGCGATCCGCGGTCCCCGGCGATGCAGTCGATCATGAACCTGAAGATCAAGTACCGCGAGTCGTTCCGCCCGTTCGCACCTGCGGTGCTCGACGACCAGGCGAGCAAGTACTTCGAGATCGAACCCGGCATCGAGTCCCCCTACATGTTGCTCGTCGCCGACGTGCGGCCGGAGCTGCGGGTGGAAGACACCGCGGACCACACCCGCGGCGCCGATCTCCGCACGTGGGTCAACGAGATCCGATCGATCATCCCCGCAGTCACCCACGTCGACTACTCCGCTCGCCTGCAGACGGTCGCGCGAGGAGACGAGTCCCGACTTCCACGCCATCATCGAGGCATTCGATCGGATCACCGGATGCCCGGTCGTGATCAACACGTCGTTCAACGTGCGCGGTGAGCCGATCGTCTGCACGCCCGAAGACGCGTACCGGTGCTTCATGCGCACCGAGATGGACACGCTCGTCCTCGAGGACTGCGTGCTCACCAAGCGGGAGCAGCCCGAGTTCGCCGACACCGCGGGTTGGCAGGTCGACTTCGTCCTCGACTGACGTCAGGGCCGTTGCACGAAGAGGGTGAACTTGCCGACGCGGCCCACTTCGTGGAAGCCGGGCAGCTTCCGGGCCGCCGTCAGATCGGCGTCTTCCACGGGGAGCACGACGAGGCGCACGTCCGCGTCGCCGACGGCACGGTCAGGTCCGTAGGCGAACTCGAGGTCGGGCGCCACCCGGGTCTCGACGCCCTCGTGTTCGAGCAGGTCGGCCACGCCGGCCCCCAACCAGAGCGAGCCGGCGCCCCCGATCGCCCGGATCTCCACGACGCCTTCGCCGGGCGGCAGCTCGGCGCGGACCTCGTGGGTGAGGCCTTCGACCCAGGCGGAGCCGGTCGCGTCGAGGTTTCCGGCGCGCGCGGCGTCGACGGTGCCGACCACGCTGACGACGACGAGGCCGGTCGCCACGAGCGCGAGCGCGATGCGGGCAACCTTATGGTCGCGCTCCTCGTCGCGTGACGGTCGTTCCTGCCACCATCGGACCGCCGACCACCCGATCGCCACCCATGCGAGCATTCCGAGCGCCCACGTCCAGATGACGAGATAGGGGAAGATCTCGCCGACGATGCGCGACACCGACACGAACCCGGCAACCATGGCGGCGGCGACGATCACGTCGAGGCGGAACGCATCCTTCGCCCTGCGCCACGTCGCGCCCGCGGCGACCACCAGCGCTACCGCGCCCACCGCGATCGGCGTCCCGCCACTGAGATCGACGGCCCCGCTGTAGACGTTCCTCACGATGCTGCCGCGGATCCAGTCCGGCCAGATGCTGAGTTCCGACGCGAGAACGTGCCAGGAATCGCCGAAGCCGTGCTCTCGATGATGGTCGCGGAAGAACTCGAGCAACGTGCCCAGATTCCCCGGATCGGTGGTGAGCTGTTGGAGTACGACGGGGAACCAGAGCAGGAGCAAGACCAGGGCGGTGACGCTCGTCATGCGGGTCCACGCGCGCACTCGCTCGGCATGGTGCTCGTGGTCCCGCCGCCGCCACACGGTGACGGCGGCGCCCACGAGCCCCGCGCCGAGTGCGGCCAGGGTCACGAACCCGTAGCTCACGTGCGTCTGCACCAGGAACGTGCCGAGCGCCGCCGCGACCGGAAGTGCCCAGGCATCCCCGCAGCTCATCGACCACGCGAGGAGCACGAGCAGCACGAACGGGAGGACGGTGATGTTCGGATTCCAGACGTCGCGGAGGAACTGCGCTCCGAGTGAGCTCGTGAGCAGTCCGGTCAGGAAGAGCGTGAGCAGGACGAGTGGGAGCCCGCCGCGCCGGCGGGCCACGAAGGCGATGCCCACCACGGCTGCGGCGTTGAGCGTGAGCGCGGCGAAGCACAGGCTCAGCGAGCTGCTCCCGGTCAGGCGGTACGGGAGCCAGAGCAGGTAGTAGAGGATCGGGCCGGGGTGGAACCATCCGAAGCGTGAGTATGGGCCGAGCAGTACCGCGTGGTGACCGATGTCGCGGATCTGCAGTTCGATCAAGGCCTGGTCGGCGGAAGGGTGGTAGTCACCTCCGACCCGCGTCACCAGCGAGATGGCCGATGCGACGAATGGGACGAGTGCCGTTCCGATGGCGGCGGGCAGCGCCCACCGCTTCCAGCTCGTGGTCGTCATCGGGTCCCGTAGAAGACGTGCTCGACGACCCGCCGCGCCCGCCGGGTGACCCGCCGGTAGTCGTCGCGCAAGGTGATGTGCGGCTGGCGAACGTAGCCGAGCAGCAGCGCCAGGCGTTCGAGGTCGGCACGGTCGCCCGGGAGCGCATCGGACGGGCGCGCGGTCTGCAGGTACCAGGCGTTGCGGGCGCGCTCGCAGAAGCGATACGCCTCTTCGAGCACCTCGGCGTCGTCGGGCGCGAGGAACGCGGCGTCGCGGAGCAGCTCGAGGGCGTCGATCGTCCCGGGCGCGCGGAGGTCGAGCTGCGCGCCCCCGTGCACGAGCTGCAGCAGCTGCACCGTGAACTCGACGTCCGACATCGAACCGCGTCCGAGCTTGAGGTGGAACTGCGGGTCCTCACCCGGCGGGATGCGTTCGCGTTCGATGCGGGCCTTCATGCGGCGGACCTCGCGCACGTCGTCCTCCGTGAACGGCTGCTCGTAGACGAAATCTCCGGCGAGCGCGCAGAATCGTGCGCCCAGCGCGGCGTCTCCGGCCACGAAGCGCGCCTTGGTGAGGGCCTGGCGTTCCCACGTGAGGCCCCATTGCTCGTAGTAGGCGGCGAAGCCCCCGATCGACCGGGCCAGGGGCCCATCGTTCCCCTGGGGTCGTAGGCGCGCGTCGATGCGGAACGTCTGACCCTCGGTCGTGGTCGCGCCGATCTCCTGCACGAGCTGCGTGGCGACGAGCTCGGCGTCGCGGAACGCCTCTGGGCCGTCACCGTCGTAGACGAACATCACGTCGATGTCGGACGCGTACGACAGCTCGGCACCCCCCAGGCGACCCATGCCGATCACCGCGAACGGCAGCGGCACGCGGAGCGACGCCGAGCGCGGCGTCGAGGCAGGCTTCGGCAAGTGCGGTCAGCTCGCGCTCGGTGGCCTCCAACCGGGCGTAGCCGAGGAGATCTACGCGTCGCGATCCGGAGGAGCTCCCGTCGTTTGAACCGGCGCAGCCCTTCGCGTCGCTGCTCCTGGTCGCCGCGCCACTCGAGCGTGTCGGAGGCGTCCGCCACCAACTCGTCGCGTGTGATCTCCTGCGTGAGCGCGTCGTCGTCGTCGAGCGTGTCGACGAACTCGGGGTGCCGGCGGAGCGCGTCGCCGATGACCCGGCTCGAGCCGAGCAGGCGACACGCACGCTCGGCGGCCCCCGGCGCGTCGCGGAACGTGACGGCCAGCGATGCCGATCGGGCTGGACCTTCGGAGAGCCGACGCAGCTGTAGGAGCCCGAGGTCCGGATCGGGGGTCTCCGACAGCCACTCGAGGATCACCGGCAGGAGCTCCTGCATCAACCGGGAGCGGCGGGTCAGACCGTCGGCCAGCTCGCGTACTGCGGCCCGCGTGCGCTCGACGTCGGTGAAGCCGAACGCGGCCAGGCGTTCCTCGGCGGCCACGGGCGAGAGGGGGCCCGTCCCCGCCAGCGTCTCGAGCAGCGGCGCGAAGAAGAGGCGCTCGTGGATGCTGCGGACGGCGCGCTGATGTTCCCCGTGCTCGGCGCCGAAGCGCTCGAGCGCAGTGCGCTCCGGGCTGTCGCGGTAGCCGAGCACGCGGGCGAGCCGGGTCCGCGCATGGACATCCGACGGGATGGTGTGGGTCTGCTGTTCGTCGTAGAGCTGGATGCGGTGCTCGACGTCGCGCAGGAATCGATACGCGCGTTCGAGACGGTCGGCGTCGGGGCGATCGACGTAGCCGCCGACGGCCAGCTCGTAGAGTGCGTCGAGCGTCGTGGGAGACCGGACCGAGTGGTCGTGCCTGCCGTGGACGAGCTGGAGGAGCTGCACGGCGAACTCGATGTCGCGGATGCCGCCCCGACCGCGCTTCAGCTCCCGGTCGCTCAACCCCTGGCGCTCCGTGATGTCCTCGGCGCGCTCCTTCATCGCGCGGATCTCTCGGATGGCGTCGGGATCGAGTCGCTCCGGCCACACGCGGGGCGTCGCCAGAGTCATGAATCGCTCGGCCAGTGCCGGGTGACCGGCGACCGGGCGGGCCTTGATGAGGGCCTGGAACTCCCAGGTGTGCGCCCAGCCGTCGTAGTACGACCCGTAGCTCTCGATGGTGCGCGTGAGCGGTCCCGACCGGCCTTCCGGCCGGAGGTTGGCGTCCGTCCGGAACACGATGCCGTCGGCGGTCGGGGTGGTCATGGTGGACAGGAGGGCACGGGCGGCGCGCTCGGCCGCGTCGGGGTCGCCGTCGTGCACGAACAGCACGTCGATGTCGCTCGCGTAGTTCAGCTCGCGACCACCGAGCTTGCCCATGCCGATGACCGCGAACTCGACGTCCGGTCCCACGATCGCCAAGGCGCCTTCGAGACAGACCTCCGCGAGGGCGGCGAGCTCACGACCCACGCCGGGCATGTCGGCAGCGTCGAGCAGGTCACGTGCGGCGATGCGCAACACCTCGCGTCGCTTCCAACGGCGTAAGGCCCCGTCGTCACCCACCTGATCATGCCACGCGACGCGGTACGTCTCCACGTTGCGTTCGCGCGCGAACTCTTCTGGATCACGCAACGGATCGAGCAGGGTGGCGTCGGCGATGACGGCCGACGACAGGGACCGCGACGCGCAGGCGAGCGCGACGAGGCCGTCGCGGACCAGCGGACGCTCGACCAGCTCGGCGGCGAGATCGGGGTGGGCCTCCACGGCACGCGTGAGTAGCGTCCGGGCGGTACGCGCGTCCGCGGAATGCTCGATGGCGGCGACCACGTCGGCGGTCTCGAGCAACGCACTCCCGCCGGCCATGCACGCAGTGTCGCGTATCCTGGCCCCGTGCCCCGCCTCCGTCTCGCCGCCGCGCAGCTCGACCTCGTCGTGGGCGATCTCGACGGCAACGTCGATCGCCTGCTCGCGGCCTATGAGCGGGCCGATGCCGCCGGATGTGACCTCGTGGCCTTCCCGGAGCTGTCGATCACGGGCTACCCGCCCGAAGACCTCCTCTTGCGGCCCTCGTTCGTCGCCCGGGCGGGTGAGGCGCTCGAGAAGCTGGCGGCGCGGACGGGTCGTACCGCGGCGATCGTGGGGTTCCCCGAAGCCGGTCGGGATCTGGCGAACGCGGCGGCGCTGTCCGCGAACGGCCGCGTCCTCGGCGTGTACCGCAAGCACCTGCTGCCCAACTACTCCGTGTTCGACGAACAGCGCTACTTCGCGCCGTCTACGGTCGACGGTCCACTGTTCGTTGTCGCCGGTGTCCGCGTGGCGATCTCGATCTGCGAAGACGCGTGGAGCCCGAATGGCCCGATCAGCACCCAGGCCGCGGGCGGTGCCGAACTGGTCGTCAACATCAACGCCTCACCCTTCTACGCCGGCCGCATCCGCGAGCGTGAGACGATGCTTGCGACGCGTGCAGCCGACGCGTCGGTGCCGGTGCTCTACGTCAACCTGGTCGGCGGGCAAGACGAGCTCGTCTTCGACGGCGCGTCGATGCTCTTCGACGAAGGAGGTCGCCTCGTCGCGCGCGCTTCGCAGTTCGAAGAAGACCTCCTCGTCGTCGACGTCGACGTCCGGCCCGCATTCCGCCGCCGGCTCCTCGACCCTCGCGGTCGCTCCCGTGCCGCCGCGCTTCCGGAAGTCCCGGTCAGTGAAGCGCGCCTGGGCGAACGTCACGAGGAACCACGCGTCGAACCGCTGCTTCCACCCGTGCACGAGGTCTACGAGGCCCTCGTGCTCGGTACGCGCGACTACGTGAGGAAGAACGGCTTCACCGACGTGGTCATCGGGCTCTCCGGTGGGATCGACTCGTCGCTGGTGGCCACCATCGCCGTCGACGCCCTCGGCCCCGAGCACGTGACGGGGGTCCTGATGCCCTCGCGGTTCTCCAGCGAGGGCAGCGTCGACGACGCGGACGCCCTCGCCGCCAACCTTGGGATCCGCACCTTCACCGTGCCCATCGAGCAGGCGCATTCGGCGTTCCTCGGGATGCTCGAGGAGCCGTTCGCCGGGCTCGAACCCGGTCTCGCCGAGGAGAACCTCCAGGCCCGGGTGCGGGGCACGATCCTCATGGCGATGTCGAACAAGTTCGGTTGGCTCGTGCTCACCACCGGCAACAAGAGCGAGATCGCCACCGGCTACTCGACGCTCTACGGCGACATGGCGGGTGGGTTCTCGGTGATCAAGGACGTGCCGAAGATGCTCGTCTATGCGCTGTCGCGGGACCGCAACGACCGGGCGATGCGCACGGTGATCCCCGAAGCCGTCCTCGAGAAGGCGCCGAGTGCGGAGCTGCGCCCCGATCAGAAGGACTCCGACTCGCTACCCGAATACGACGTGTTGGACCCGATCATCGAGGGGTACGTGGAAGACGACCTCTCGATCGCCGAGCTCGAAGTCGCCGGGTTCGACGGTGACACCGTGCGCCGCGTCGCCCAGCTCGTCGACCGGAACGAGTACAAGCGCCGCCAGGCGCCCCCGGGAGTGCGCGTGTCGCCGAAGGCGTTCGGCAAGGATCGCCGCCTCCCGATCACCAACCGCTGGCCCGGGTAGGAGATGAAGCGGAGCCGTGCCCGGAGGGCGGTGCGGCGCAGCGGATTCGACCATTGAGCCGGCGCTTCGCAGCCGAAGCCGCTCTCGTCGGTGCCGCGCTCCTCTACGGGATCACGTTCCCACTCGTCCACGATGCCCTCGACGACATCACGCCGTTCGCCTACCTCCTCGGCCGGTTCGGGATCGCAACGCTGCTGTTGATGCCGGTGGCCGTTCCGGCGCTCCGACGGCGGGGACCGGAGCGCCGGATGCTCGTGCGGGCGGGGACCACCGCGGGGGTGATCCTGTTCGGCGGGTATGCGACCCAGACGATCGGCCTGCAGTACACGTCGGCGTCGACCTCGGCCTTCATCACCGGTCTCTACGTGATCATCACGCCGGTGATCGAGTCCGCGATCAGCCGGCGTCTCCCGCGTCCTCCGGTGATGGTGGGGATCGTGGTCGCGACCGCCGGGCTCTACCTGCTCACCGGTGCCGACGTGCACCTCGGACGCGGCGAAGCGTTCACCCTCGCGTCCGCGGTCCTGTTCGCGTTCCACATCGTCTACATCGGCGCGTACGCGAACTTGCTCCGGCCCACGGAGTTCACCGCACTGCAGCTCGCGGCGGTCGCGTTTCTGTCGATCGCGCCGACGGGTGAGCAGGGGGTCGGTTCCCTCAGCACGCTCGCGGTGTTCGCGGTCGTGTTCACCGGCGTTGCGTGCTCAGCGCTCGCGTTGCCGCTGCAGCTCTGGGGCCAACGACGTATCCCGGCGACACGGGCCGCGTTGATCCTGCTCGCCGAACCGGTGTTCGCGGGGATCGCCGGCTACGTCAACGGGGAGCGGTTGGGCAGCACGCGGCTGCTGGGTGCCGCCACGATCATCGTCGGAATCGGCGTCTCCGAGTTCTGGCCCCGGCGGCCGTTGCCCGGCCCGGCCGCCGCCCGTGACAATCTGCAGGCGTCGGAGCCGGACCGGTCGTCGGAGCCGGACCGGTCGTCGGAGCCGGACCGGTCGTCGGAGGAGGTGCCGTGAGCGGGGCGCAGACCGAGGTGGGCATCGTCGAGTGGGCCCGGCGCACCGAGAGCGCGCGAGCGGCGGAGATGCAGCTGTCGGCGGTGCTCGGCGCCTGGGTTCCCCGGGTGATGCCGGCGGCGGCCAAATTGGTGTTGGTCCGTCACGCCCGGCACTTCGCCTGGCACGCGGAGCTGTGGGACGGCCTGGTGCCCGTGCTCCACGACCGGCCGGACGAATCGGGCATCACCGAGGTGACCCTGCAGGACGTCGCCGCCGCCCTGGGGATGGTGGCCGAACCCCGGGCGGTCTACGACGATGTGCTGCCGCACCTGGTGGCGGCCTACCGCGGCTGGTCCGATGAGGCCACGCCGATCGCCGAACGGCCGGTGATGCGGGTCCTCGACCTCGTCGTGCGCGACCTCGACTTCGACGCCCAGGAGGGTCACGACCTGTTCTCACGGGGGTGAGCGCACCGGCACCGTTCCCGAGCGCTTGACTCGGCCGGTATCGTGGAACGGCAACAACAGCAACATTCGTGGCCTGAGCGCACACGCCGGGACGCGGCGCTGGCTCGAGCTCACTACCAAGGGGTCGCTGGGTGGCGAAGGAGCGTGTCGAGCGCGACGAGGAAGATCTCGTCCGGCTCTATCTCACCGACATCGGCCAGTATCCGTTGCTCACGAAGGACGACGAAGTTCGTCTCGCGCAGCAGATCGAGCAGGGCAACGCCTCGCGCGAGGAGCTCCTGGGTGGCGCCAAGGCGCTCACTCCGACCAAGAAGCGCGAACTGCGACGCAGCGCCCGTCTGGGTGACGACGCGCAGCGCACGTTCGTGCAGTCGAACCTGCGGCTCGTGGTGTCGATCGCGAAGAAGTACCAGGCGTCGGGCCTGCCGCTCCTCGATCTGATCCAGGAGGGCAACCTGGGCCTGATGCACGCGGTCGAGAAGTTCGACTGGCGCAAGGGCTTCAAGTTCTCCACGTACGCGACCTGGTGGATCCGCCAGGCGATCACGCGCGGCATCGCCAACACCGGCCGCACCATCCGCCTCCCCGTGCACGCGGGCGACACGCTGGCCCGTCTGCAGAAGGCTCGCTCGCGCCTCGAGCTGAAGCTCGGCCGCCCGGCGACGCTCTCCGAGCTCTCGATCGAGGTCGAGATGCCCGAGGACAAGGTCACCGAGGCGCTGCGCTTCGCGGCCGAGCCGTTGTCACTGTCGGAGCCGCTGCGCGAAGACGGCGACGCCGAGCTCGGTGACATCGTCGAGGACCGCTCGGCCGAGTCGCCCTTCGAGGTCGCGGCCACGGCGCTGCTGCCCGACGAGATCGAGAAGCTCCTCGCCCCGCTCGACGAGCGGGAGCGCCAGATCCTCGCGTTGCGCTTCGGGCTCGACCGCGGCGAGCCGCGCACGCTCGAGGAGGTAGGGGAGCACTTCAACCTCACCCGCGAGCGCATCCGCCAGATCGAGGCCCGCGCCATGAGCAAGTTGCGCCACCCGTCGGCCGACACCGGCGCCCGCGACCTCCTCGCCGTCTAGCTCCCGCGCCCGAACCGGCGTCGCTCGGCGGGGCCCTACCCAGGCCGACGAGGCCAGTTGGGTGGGCCGGTTGCGCGATCGGCGGAGGTGGCAGGAATCGAACCCACCGGACGGGGAGTGCCCGTCCCACTCGTTTTGAAGACGAGGGGGGCCACCAGACCCCGTTCACCTCCGGGGTCGGGTCTAGCACCTGGCGGCGGGCATCGATTGCTCCGGGATGCGTCACCGCCTAGCATCAGAGCGATCTCCGCGCCGTCGCGACCAACAAGGGGAGTCACATGAAGAAGCTGCTCATCATCCTCATCCTGGCTGCAATCGGGATCGCGGTGGCCAAGAAGGTCCGCGAAGCCTGATCTCAGTGCCGCGTCACGTTCCCGGGCCCGCTTCGGCGGGTCCGGTTGCGCGCGCGGCGGCGTTCGCGCCGCGTTCCCGGGCTCGCTCGCGCTCGAGCAGCGCGTAGTACAGCACGGCCACGCCGACCCCCAGGAGCGGCGCCAGCAAGACCTCCACCCCGTAGCTGCCGAGGACGTGGGACCAGCGATCGGGCAACTCCGAGAACGCGATCCTGGCCAGCGCCGAGACCGCCTCGGAGCCGACCAGGCCCAGGGTCACGAGGAATGCGACCCGCCAGAACGACCCGCGAACGAGCGCGCGGCTGCGGCGAACGGCGCGGAACGGCGAGCCGCGCTCGACGACGACCACCGGTCCGTAGAGCGATCCGGTGACGAGCACGAAGTACCCGGGGATCACGAAGAGCAGGAAACCGATCGCCACCATCACCTCGTAGGTCACGGTGGCGACGACCAGCGAGATCCACGGCAGCTCACGGAAGAACCGGCGCACCGTGGGCAACGGTGCCCGTCTGACCTCCGTCGCGACCATGCGCTCGGCCGCCGCCGCGAGCACTTCCGCCGTGAGCACTCCGAACACGAGGACGACGAGGGCACTCCCGAAGATCGCGGGCAGGTCAAGGCGGTCCGTGTCGAGGATGACCGCGGGTTCCAGGCCTGCCAACTCGAGGAGCGCGAGCGGCGCGAGCAGGAGCGCAGCGATGCCCGACAGGTACCACGCGTGACGACGCCACACGCGGAGCGTGTCGCGGAGCACGTCGAAGATGGCGAGACGGGTGACGGGGGCATCCTACGGGTCTCGGGTCGCCCGCGAGTTGCCTCTTGACGGCTGCCGCGACTCGTCGTACGTTGCCACTCCACTTCCCTTCGTACTTCCTCCCGTCGACGGCGCGTCCGCGTGCCCCGGGAGGAAGGACGCCCCCGTGCTCCTCGCGTTGTGGTCCCCGAAGGGTGGTTCAGGCACGTCGGTGTTCACCGCGGCGTGTGCGATCGTGCTCGCCCGCCACGGCGGTTCGGCGGGCGCGGTCAGGGTCGCCGATCTCGACGGCGACCAACCGGCGATCTTCGGGCTGGCGGCCGATCCCGAGCTGGGGCTCTTCGACTGGTTGCGAGCCGGTCCCGAGGCCCCGCTCGAGGCGCTCGACCGGCTCCTCGTCGAGGTGGCGCCCGGCATCGGCCTGCTCCCACGGGGCGGCGGCGCTCGCGCGCTCGCGCCGGTGGCGGCGGCCGAGGCGGGAGCCGCCCTCGCGGTGGGGCTGGACGACGGCCCGGTCCCGACCCTCGTCGACTGCGGGACCGCATCCGAACCGGCAACCCGGGCCGTGGTCGAGGTCGCCGACGAGTCGGTCGTCGTCCTCCGAGGGTGTTACCTCGCGCTTCGCCGGACCGTGCACGCGCCGGCGTTGGCCTGCACCGCTGGTGCGGTGCTGGTGGAGGAGCAGGGACGCTCGTTGTCGGCGCGCGACGTGTCCGACGTGCTCGGCGTGCCGGTGGTGGCGCGGGTCCCGGTCAAGCCCGCGGTGGCCCGTGCGATCGATGCCGGTGTGCTCGCGGCCCGGCTCCCCGATCTGCTCGCCCGCCCGGCCGGGGACCTCCTGCGGCGCGCGGGCGCGCTGCCCGGCCGGCGGGGCGCGGCGGCGTGACCCTCGCGGCACGCGCCCGGTGTGCCGTCGGCAGGAGCAGATGCGGCGCTCAAGCAACGCGTGCACCGCCGCCTCCTCGCGGCGGGAGGCGACGAGCACCCGGTCGTGGGTGATCGTGCGGTGCGAGTGCGCCTCGGCGACCTCCTGCGCGAGGAACAGCCGCTGCTCGGGGCCGCGCGCTTCGAGCAACTCCTGGAGGAGCTCATCCGCGAGGTCGTCGGTCTCGGCGCGTTGGAGCCGCTGCTCGCGGATCCGACGATCACGGAGGTGATGATCAACGGGCCCGGACGCGCCTACGTCGAACGGCGCGGCCGGCTCGAGCCCGTGGCGCTCGAGCTCGACGCGGCGGCGATCGTGCATCTCGTCGAGCGCGTCGTCGCCCCGCTCGGGTTGCGTCTCGACCGAGCGTCACCCATGGTGGACGCGCGGCTCGCCGACGGGTCGCGGCTGCACGCGGTGATCCCGCCCCTCGCCGTCGACGGTCCGTGCGTCACGATCCGCCGGTTCGGCGCACGGCCCGTCGAGCTCGTCGAGTTCGGCCTCGGGAGCGCCGCGGCGGCGTTCCTCGCGTGGGCGGTGGGCGCGGGCTGGAACGTGCTCGTGGCGGGTGGGACGAGCGCTGGGAAGACGACGTTGCTCAACGCGCTCTCGCAGTCGATCCCGCACGGGGAGCGGATCGTCACGATCGAGGAGACGGCGGAGCTGCGGCTGGCGCAGCCGCACGTCGTCCGGCTCGAGGCGCGCCCTCACAACGCCGAAGGGGTGGGTGGCGTCACGGTGCGTGAGCTGGTGCGTGCCGCATTGCGGATGCGGCCGGACCGGCTCGTCGTCGGGGAGGTACGGAGCGCCGAGGCGCTCGACATGCTCCAGGCCCTCAACACCGGCCACGACGGCTCGATGTCCACGATCCACGCCAACGGCACGTCCGACGCGCTGGCCCGACTCGAGACGCTGGTGCTGCTCGCCGACTCCGGCCTGCCGCTCGCGGCGGTGCGGGCCCAGGTCACCGCGAGCGTCGACGCAGTCGTGTTCGTCGCGCGCCGTGCCGGTGGTGCGCGACGCGTCGAGCGCATCGCGGAGGTCGACGGGCGTGGTGCCAGCGGTGTGCGGGCACTCTTCGAACGGGGAGCCGACGAGCTGGCGCCCGTCGATCGCCCGCGGCGGCCGGCCCGTCGACCTGACGCACCGGCACCCAACGGGGCGTGGTTCCGGTGCTGACGCTGCTGCTCGCGGTCGTGGGGCCACTGGCGTGCGCGGGATTGGTGACCGCGGGCCGCCGGGCCGCGGCTGCGGACCGGGTCCGCGCCCTCGGCCCGCAGCGGCGGTGGCAGGTTCCCCGACGCTGGCGCGGGCTGCTCGAGCGGGCGCTCCTCGATGCCGAGCTCGCGCTCGATCCCGAATCGGCGGTCGAGTGCTGGGCGATCGTGACGGTCGGCGTCACCGCGCTCTTCGCCGCGTTCGCTCCCGTGCTCGCGGTTCCCGCAGCCGCGGGGGCGTTCGTCGCCGGCCCGATCGGGCTCCGGGTGGCACGGTCCCGCCGCGAACGCCGGTTCGCGGCGGGCCTCCCGGGAGCGTTGGAACAGGTCGCGGCCGAGTTGCGCGGCGGCGGGACCGTCGCCACTGCGGTGGAACGGCTGGCCGCCGCGGGCGGGTCGGTCGCGCTCGACTTCCGCCGGGTCCACGCGCGTGCGCAACTCGGTCTGTCGCTCGGGGATGCGCTCGCGGGTTGGCCGCCGGAGCACGACGTCCCCGGCGTACGGGCCGCGGCAGGGGCCTTGTCGGTGGCGGCGACGCTGGGCGGTCGAGCGGCCGAGGCGATCGACGGGCTCGCGGCATCGCTCCGCCACCGGCTCGAGGCCGCGGCCGAGGCGCACGCGCTCTCCGCCCAGGCGCGCCTGTCGGCGGTCGTCGTGGGCGTCGCGCCCCTCGGGTACCTGGCGTTCTCCGCGCTGGTCGACCCTCGCTCGATGACCGTGCTCGTTGCGACGGGGGTGGGGCGGGTCTGCCTGGTCGTGGGCCTCGGCCTGGAGGCGCTCGCGGCGCTGTGGATCCGACGCATCGTGGGGTCGACGTGATGGCGGCGCCGCCGTCGCTCCCGCTGGTGCTCGGTGTCGCGTGGGGCACCGTCCTGGCGGCGCCGGTCGTCGGATACGCGCGGCGTGTGGCACCGATCGCGCGCGGGCGAGCTCGCCTCGCGTCCACCGGTGGCGACCGCGACGACGGCGCGCGCGTGGCGACGGCTGCGGACGCGGGCCGCAACCGCGAGTCGGCCGATTCGCACCAGCGTCGTCGCGCGGGTGCTCAGGTCCGTGACCGCTCGCCGGCGGGCGCGCACGCTCGACGCGGCGCGGGCGGGCGAGCTCCCGGTCGTCCTCGATCTGCTCGGCGTCGCCGTGGGCGCGGGTTGCACCCCGTACCTCGCCGTCGAGGTCGCGGCCGAGTGGTCACCGCCGGTCGTCTCGGCTTCGTTGGTCGCGGCGTTGCGGGCCTGCGCCCTGGGCGCGAGCTTCGAAGCCGCGCTCGACACGGCCGCGTGCGCCACCCCGGCGCTCCGCCCGCTCGTCGACGCGCTCCTCTCGTCGGACCGCCTCGGCGCGCCGGCCGGGCCCGTTCTGGCCCGGCTCGCGGCGGAGGAGCGCACGGCGTTGCGCCAGCGGGCCGAGGCCCATGCGCGCCGCGTGCCGGTGCGCTTGTTGTTCCCGCTCGTCTTCCTGGTGCTCCCTGCGTTCGTGCTGCTCACGGTGGTGCCGGGGCTCGCCGCCGGCCTCGGCCACCTGTGACCCGTGACTGTGACCTGTGACCTGTCGGTCCTTACTTCCCCACCCCTTTCCCCGATCCGGAGCTACAAGGAGGTTGTGCGATGTTCCGTC
This sequence comes from uncultured Actinomycetes bacterium, assembly GCA_963750045.1. Taxonomy (GTDB): domain Bacteria; phylum Actinomycetota; class Acidimicrobiia; order IMCC26256; family DASPTH01; genus DASUAS01. Next base: position 185,529 of record CAVVPD010000009.1, read on the forward strand.
AGTTCGTCACGCGTGCGGGCGTCCGGGAATTCCTGGTCGGCGAGTCGGGTCAGTCGACCGCCGAGTACGCCCTGGTGATCCTGGGCGCGGTCGCGATCGCGACGTTGCTGATCACGTGGGCCACCAACAGCCACGCGATCTCGGGGCTGTTCGATTCCGTGATCAGCAAGGTGCTCCCGTCGTGACGGGGCGTCGGAGGTTCCCCCGCGCTCGGCGCGGGGGAACCCGGCGCCGGCCGCCGGGCGGGCGGGAACGGGGTCAGGCCACCGTCGAGTTCGCGTTCCTGCTGCCGCTCGTCGTGCTCGCGGTGCTGGCGATCATCCAGGTGGGTCTCGTGGTTCGCGACCAACTCGGCGTGGTCCACGCCGCCCGTGAGGCGGCGCGCGCGGCCAGCGTCGATCCCGATCCGGGCCGCGCGGTCCGGGCTGCCCACCGCACGTTGCCGGGCGCCGATGTGCAGGTCGGGGAGCGGCCCGAGGTCGGAGGCGAGATCAGCGTGACCGTGCACTACACGTCGGTGACCGATCTCCCGGTGGTGGGTGTGTTGTTCCCGGATCCGGACCTCCACGCGACGACGGTCATGCGGGTGGAGAAGTGATGCGGCGAATGTGCGGACGGGACGAACGCGGCGGCGTGTCGATCGTGATGCTCGCGGTGCTCGTCGTCGGCCTGGTGCTGGCGATGGGTGCGGCCCGGCTCGGCGGCGCGCTCATCGGTCGGGCCCGCGCCGAGGCGGCGGCCGACGCGGTCGCGTTGGCGGCGGCGGACCGGCTCGCCCTCGGCGACGGGACCGGGGCCGCGCATCAAGCCGCATACCAGACCGCGGCCACGAACGAGGCCCGCCTCGTGTCGTGCGACTGCTCGGGCACGACGGCCGAGGTCGTCGTCGAGGTCGACGTGCCCGCGTGGGGTGCGCTGTTCGGGCCGGCGCGCGGTCGGGCGAAAGCCGAGGTACGACCGGAATGCGTCGTCGAGATCCCGGACTGTTGAGTCGGCCGTGGGTGCTGTCCCGGGGGCGCTATCCCGTGACCGTCACCGAGAACTTCGCCGTCTTGGCCGGGGGCACGCCTTGCTCGAACGAACGTGCGTACGAGAGCTCGAGCGTCGACGCGCCGGTGTCGGTGGCGCGGAACGTGAGCTCCTGCGTGCCCGGCGCGCCCGGCTGGTTTCCACCGGCAACCTGCCGGCTCGACACGAACGCGACTTCGGGGTCCTTGCCTGCGGTCCACGAGTAGCCGGTGCTCGGGTTCGCGGGCAGGGCGATCACGAACTCGTCGCCCTTGGCGACCGTGATCGTGTCGCCCTGGTGGTAGACGGTCGGAGCGTGGGTCGCAGGAGCGTCGTCACCCCAGGGGACGAGCGCCACGGTCACGAGCAGGCCGACGCCGATCGCGACGAGCACGACCAACCCGATCCATCTCTTGCGAGTCATCGCGGGGAAATCTAGGGCCGCTCGCGCTGCGTCCCGTGGGATGGCGCGCCGAGGGTCTCGAGCAGCGTGATCGCGGCGTGCTTGTCGAGGTATTCGTTCCAGTTCCCGCACTTCGGTGACTGCACGCACGAGGGGCACCCGTCGTCGCACGGGCAACCCGCCACCAGCTCGTGGGCGGCGGCGACGTGCCGGTGGAGCTCGGCGAACGCGAGCTCGGCGATCCCGGCGCCGCCGGGATATCCGTCGTACACGAAGATCGTCGGTGCGCCGGTGTGGGGATGGGTCGCCATCGAGACGCCGCCGACGTCCCACCGGTCGCAGATCGCGAACAGCGGAAGGAGACCGATGAGCGCGTGCTCGGCCGCATGTACGGCGCCGACGGTGCGAGCAGGCTCGACCCCGGCGCAGACGAGCACGTCGAGGGGGAGCGTGTACCAGCAGGCCCGGGTCGTGAGCTCCCGGGGCGGGAAGTCGAGCGGGACCACCTCGAAGACCTCGTTGGTCGATGTCCGGCGCCGTTGGTACGCGATCAGGCGGTGCAACACCGACACCGCGCCCAGATGTGCCTCGCCCGCTCCGACCCGGACGCTGCGGTCGACGTCGAGGACGGTCAGGTCGGTCTCCTCGCGCGGCTGGGTGTGCTCGTCGGCGTCGTCCGCCGCCTCGAGGACGGCGACGTGGTGATCGACGTCGAGTGAGCTCACGCGGTACTGGCGGCCCTGGTGCAGGTAGATCGCACCGGGATGCGCGACGTGGAAGACACGCGCCGCGTCCACGGTGCCGACGAGGCGGCCGTCGGGCTCGACGAGCTGGTACTCGAGCGACGAGCCTGACCGCAGCCCGACCCGACCGGCCGGCGGCGCACGTCCGGCCCAGTACATCCGGTCGCCCCGTGGCTTGAGCAGATCGTCGAGCACCAGGTCGCGCACCGCGTCGTCGAGGGCGTCGCCGAAGAAGTGCTCGTCGCCGTGGCTCAACGGCATCTCGTGGGCGGCACAAGAGATCTGGGCGCGCGCGACGAACGGGTTGTCGGGGTTGACCACCGCGGCCTCTGCCGGTCGGGTCAACAGCTCGTTCGGATGCGCGCGCGTACCACTGGTCGAGCTGGTCGTCGCCGGCGACGAGCACGGCCGCGGCGCGCCGGGTGGTGCGGCCGGCGCGACCGACCTGCTGGCGCATCGACGACAACGTGCCGGGGAAGCCGTTCAGGACGACTGCGTCGAGGGAACCGACGTCGATACCGAGCTCGAGTGCGCTCGTCGCCACGACGCCGCCGAGGTCGCCATTCGTGAGTCGGGCCTCGAGCTCGCGGCGTTCGTCTGCGAGGTAGCCGGCGCGGTACGCGGCGACCGCCGGTGGCGCCGACGCCGCGATCGGCGCTGGACTCGGCGAGCAGACCGCGTGCGTGTGCGGCGACGAGCTCGGAGCCCTTGCGGCTGCGCGTGAACGCGAGCGTCTGATGCCCGTCGTCGACGAACCGGGCCAGCAGCATCGCGGTCTCGAAGTTGGCCGACGCGCGGGTGCCCGAGTGCTCGTCGAGCAGTGGACGCTGCCAGACCGCGAACCCCCGTTCGGCTTGTGGCGATCCATCGCCGGAGATGGCGATGACCGGGAGGCCGCACAGGCGCGACGCCAGCTCTGCCGGGTTGCCGATCGTCGCGCTGGTGAAGCAAAAGGTGGGGTCCGACCCGTAGTACGCGCACAGGCGCCGCAGACGGCGCAGCACGTGTGCGACGTGGCTGCCGAAGACGCCGCGGAGCGTGTGCAGCTCGTCGACGACGACGTACCGCAGGCGCATGAGGAACGTCGCCCAGCGCGCATGCGCGGGAAGGATCCCCATGTGCAGCATCTCGGGATTCGTGAGCACCACGTTCGCGTGGCCGCGCGCCCAGGTGCGCTCGTCGGTGCTCGTGTCACCGTCGTACGTGGCGGCGACCAGATCGGGCACCAGCCATTCCCGCAGGGTCCGGAGCTGGTCCTGGGCCAGCGCCTTGGTCGGGAACACGAGGAGCGCGGTGTCGTGCGCGCCCTCGACGACCGATTCGACGATCGGGACCTGGTAGCAGAGCGACTTGCCCGACGCGGTGCCAGTCGCGACGACCACGTTGCGTCCGGCGCGCAACTCGTCGACGGCGGCCGCCTGGTGTTCCCACAGGTCGTCGATGCCCCGGGCACGCAACCGCGCCGAGACCGTGGCGCCCAACGGGACCTCGGGTGCCGCGCGCCGACCGACGCGGGCGGGGAGTCGGGTGCTCGACACGACCCGGTCGAAGTGCTCGTGAGCGAGGTCGTCGAGCGTGGTGCAGGCGTCGACGCGCGTCGCCGAGAAGGGCGGCTCGGTCACGGCGCTAATGGCTCTGCAGCACCCCGTCGTCGGCGAAGTCGGCGAGCAGGGAATCGGCGTCTGCACTCTTGACGAGATTGCTCCCGCTGCCCGCGCCCACGGGCAACACCACGTTCTTGATGTTGGCCGGGTCGAAGGTGAGGGCGAGCTCACCCATGTGGAAGAGGTCGGAGATCCCGATGCCATCGAGCTTCACGTGACGGCCGAGGGTTGCGATGAGGTGCACGGTCTCGCCCGCGCTCGGGTGCTTCTGTTGGATGGTCTGGAGTGCCGAGATGATCAGCAGTCCCTGGTTGCTGGTGCGGGTGAGGTCGCCGTTGTCGAAGGAGTGACGATCGCGCGAGAACTGCAGGGCCTGCTCGCCGTTGAGGTGTGCGGGTCCGGGGGCGAAGTGCGCGCCCGAGAAGTCGTCGTCCATCGCAGTGGGGATGTTGACGTCGACGCCACCGATCTCGTCGACCAGCTGTTGGAAGTGCGGGAAGTTGGCACGGATCACGTAGGCGAGCGGGACGCCCACGACCGACGACACCGCGTCGGCTTCGGCCCGGAGGTCGTTCCCGTTCGGGTTGTTGACGATGTAGGAGTTGAGCTTGGAGCCGCCGGGCCCCTCGGTGTCGCGTGGGATGTCGATGAGGGTCGCGGACTTCAAGGCGGGGTTGACCCCGATCACGTGGATGGCGTCGGCGAGTCCGGGATCGTCAGGGGAGAGTGCCGGGTCGTCTGAGCGCGCACCGGTGCCGAGCACGAGCGCGAAGAACGGCTGCTGCGGGTCCACCGGTGTCCTCGCGCGGTGCCGAACTTGGTGATCTGGAACCACACCGCGCCTTGGGCGGGTGTGGGGCTGCCGAGCAGCACCCACGCGCCGGCGAGCGTGCCCGCGGCCAACAGCCCACAGAGGACCGGCGCGAGCAGGAGCGTGATCACCGCTCGCCGCCGGGTCATGTCGCTGCCCCGTTGGTCGTGGTGGTGGTCGTGTCGAGACCGGCGCCGGCCCGGGTGACGACCATGTTGTAGGCCGTCACCCTCCACCCGCCCGCGCCGTCGGGCGCGAGGACGAAGTCGGCCTTGCGCACGATGTGGAGCGGCGCGCCCTTGACCGCGGTCTGGCCGTTCACGTCGATGAGCATCGTCGTGGCCACGAGGGTGAGGTTCCCGCCCTGGTCACCCAACCCGACCATCGCGATCGGCTGTCCGACCACGTCGAGGTTGCCGGTGACCTTGGGGAGACCCTCGTCGAAGACCACGCCCCGATCGGTCGTGGTGGCCTGCGCCAGCGTGCCGGCGTCGAAGACGGTGGCGAGGTCGGCGGTGGTCGGCGCGGCCGACCGCAAGGGTTGGACGGTGGCGTCCTTCACGTACTCGCCGAGCAGGTCGAGGATCTGCTGCGACTGCTCGGAGGTGACCGTGACCGGGGGCCCGGCGCTGTCGGCCGTCACGTCGCCGAGCGGGAGCGTGACCGAGGTCTTGTGCGCCCCCGTGGTGGGCGCGCTCGACGACGATTTCGTGTCGTCGCCGCCGGCGACGACGAAGACGACGGCGACGGCGGCGGCGAGCACCACGATCCCGGCCACGATGCCGATGATGCGGGTGCGTGAGCGCGCCTGCTCGCGCCGCTCGACCCGTGAGGAGGCATCGTCCATGGCAAGCGTCAGGTTAGGAGCGCAGCGGAGCCGGCTGGTGGCACGCGGGTGCCCGCGGGCCGACCGACTCGTATCATGGGGCCATGGCCTTCAAGAAGATGGTCGAGCGTCTCACCAAGCCGGTCGAGGAGCTCGACCGGGAGCAGCTCACCGCCTTCTGCGATGCCCGTTCGCTCGCGGCGATGGACACGATCGAGGCCCGTCGGCCGGTCCGGGTGGGCGGCGAGGTCCGGTCGGTGCGGATCGTGCCGCGGGCCGGAGCACCGGCACTCGAGGTGACGGTGAGCGACGGCCGCGGCTCGGTGGTCGGCGTGTTCCTCGGTCGCCGCAAGATCGCAGGGTTGTCGCCGGGCCGCCGGGTGGCCTTCGAGGGCGTCACCGCGCTCGACGGCAAGCGCTACCTGGTCTTCAACCCCGTCTACGAGTTGTTGGCCTGAGGAGACGAAACAGGGCGGCTCGGTTGGCGCGAGCGGTACGGCCGGCTCAGTTCCCTGCGCCGGTGAGGATCCGGCGGACCTCGTCCTCCGACTCCGGCGTCACCATGGCGAGGACCTCGTCGCCCGCTTCGAAGACCGAGTCACCCCGTGGCATCACCACGTGCTCGTCTCGCACGATCGCGACCACGGTGGCGTTGCGGGGGACGTCGACGTCCTTCAGCGAGCGGTCGATCACCGGCGAGTCGTCGGCCAGCGTGACTTCGACGAGACGGGCCTGACCACCCTCGAACTGGAGGATCCGGACGAGTCGACCGACGGTCACCGCCTCTTCCACCAGTGCGGTGATGAGGTGGGGGGTGGAGACCGACAGGTCGACGCCCCAGTTCTCGTTGAACAGCCACTCGTTCTTCGGGTGGTTCACCCGGGCGATCACCCGGGGCACCGCGAACTCCTGCTTGGCGAGCAGTGACACCACGAGGTTGTCCTCGTCGTCGCCGGTCGCCGCGACCACGACGTCGCACGAATCGAGCCCGGCGTCGCGCAAGGAGTTGACCTCGCAGCAATCGGCGACGTGCCACTCGATGCCGTCTGCTCCCTGGGCGCGCTTCACGACCGCGGGGTTCTGCTCGATGATCAGCACGTCGTGACCGGCGCCCCGGAGGTCGTTCGCGATGAAGAGGCCGACGTTGCCGGCTCCTGCGATGGCAACGCGCATCAGTGGGCTTCCTCTCCGTGCTCGAGCCGATCACGAAGGGTGTCGAGCGCGGAGACGTCTGCTGCGAAGTGGAGGATGTCGCCGTCTTGGCCGATCGCGCTCGGGGTGCTCACCTGCCGCGGCCCCGAGGCGGGTGATGGCGACGAGCCAGAACATGCCCGGTTCGCTCAGGGATGCCAGCTTCTTGCCCGCCCAGCTCGCCGGGATCGGGTAGTCGATCAGGCACACCTTGCCGCTCGGGTCGAGCCATTCGTGAGGTTGCTCGTCGGGCGGGAGCAGGCGCCGGATCACCTGGTCGGTGGTCCACAGGACCGTCGCGACGGTGGGGATCCCCAGACGCTGGTAGATCAACGCCCGTCGGGGGTCGTAGATCCGGGCGACGACCCGGTCGATGGCGAAGTTCTCGCGCGCGATCCGGGCGGTGAGGATGTTGGAATTGTCGCCGCTGGTCACGGCGGCGACGGCACCGGCCCGCTCGATGCCCGCCTCGACCAGATGGTCGCGGTCGAAACCGAATCCCACGATCTTCTGCCCGGCGAACGTCTCGGGGAGGCGCTTGCGGAAGGCATCGGCGTTCTTGTCGATGACCGCGACGGAGTGTCCGGAACGCTCGAGGCTGAGGGCGAGCTCACTTCCTACCCGGCCACAACCCACTACGACGACGTGCACGGATGTCTCCCTCCGACGCCTGGCCCGAGCAGGGTACCGGCCTCGGGGCGACGCTTCGAATCGTCGATCGGTCCCTGACACGCGAGCGCCGGGCGCGGGCGGATCGGTGAACCGGGCGCGGGGAATGGCAAGCTGTCGGCGGCCAGTCGTTCCAGGGAGCTCGGCCAAGGGATCCGGAGGGAACCGACGGAGTGGCGTTCGTCAAGCGGGTACTCGTCGGTCGGCCTTTGGCCACGACGGAGATGGAACACCAACGCATCCCGAAGACCATCGCGCTCGCGGTGTTCTCCTCGGATGCGATCTCGTCGACCGCATACGCGACCGAGGAGATTCTCTTCGTCGTCGCGGTGGGAGGTTCGAGCCTCGCACTCGGGCTGAGCAAGCTCATCCCGATCGGTGTCGCGGTCGCGATCCTGCTCACGATCGTCATCACGTCGTACCGACAGACGATCTTCGCCTACCCGAGCGGTGGTGGGAGCTACGTCGTCAGCCGCGAGAACCTCGGGGAGAACCCGTCCCTCATCGCGGGCGCGTCGCTGCTCGTCGACTACATCCTCACCGTGGCCGTGTCGATCTCGGCGGGCGTCGCCGCGATCGTCTCCATCCCCACGTTCCAGGATCTCGCCAAACACCGCGTCGCGCTCGGGCTGGTCCTGATCGTGTTCATCAGCCTGGCCAACCTGCGCGGCATCAAGGAGTCGGGCCGCATCTTCGCGGTACCGACCTACATCTACATCGCGATCCTCGGAGCGCTGGTGAGCTACGGACTCTTCCGCAGCTTCGTGCTCCACGACATCCACCGTGTCAACCCGCTGCCCTTCAAGCAAGAGGGCGGGAACCTCGTCGGCGGGACCCTGGGGCTGTTCATCCTGCTGAAGGGGTTCTCGTCCGGGGCGGTCGCCCTCACCGGCGTCGAGGCCATCTCCAACGGGGTCCCCGCGTTCCGCCGGCCGGAATCGAAGAACGCAGCCGCCACGCTCGTCTGGATGGGGATCATCCTCGGCACCCTGTTCATGGGTGTGCAGGTCCTCGCCCACCGCCTCGGGCCGTACCCGAGTGACAAGACCACGGTGATGTCGCAGCTCGGCACTGCTGTGTTCGGCAGCGGGACCGTCCTCTACGTGATCCTCCAGTTCGCCACCGCCGCGATCCTCACCCTGGCCGCCAACACCGCGTATGCCGATTTCCCCCGTCTCTCTTCGATCATCGCCCGTGACGGTTACCTGCCGCGGCAGCTGGCCAACCGCGGCGATCGACTGGTGTTCTCCAATGGGGTGATCGTGCTCGCCACCGCGGCGGGAGCCTTGATCATCGCGTTCGGAGGCTTGACCAACGCGCTGATCCCGTTGTACGCGGTCGGGGTGTTCCTGTCGTTCACCCTGTCGCAGGCCGGCATGGTGCGACACCACCAGAAGGAACGCGAGCGCGGGTACAAGCGCAACATCGTGATCAACTCGGTGGGTTCGGTCGCAACCCTCATCGTGCTGTTGATCGTCGCCGGCACGAAGTTCACGAGCGGCGCGTGGGTGCCACTCGTCGTGATCCCGATGATCGTGGTGGTGTTCAAGTCGATCAAGCGCCACTACCGGACGGTCGCCGACGGCTTGCGGGTCACGCCCGACTACAAGCCGCGGCGTATGAACCACACCGTCGTGGTGCTCGTGGGTGGCGTGCACCGGGGCGTGCTCGAGGCCCTGGCCTATGCCCGGTCGATCAACCCGAACCACCTCGTCGCCGTGTCGGTGGTCTCCGACGAGGAGGAGCAGAACAGGCTCGAGGAACAGTGGAACGAGTTCCACCTCGACGTCCCACTCGAGATCGTCTACTCGCCCTACCGGGAGTTGACCCGCCCGATCCTGCGATACGTCGACGAGCTCGACGCTCGCTGGGAGAACGACGTGATCACCGTCCTGCTGCCCGAGTTCGTGGTCCGGCATTGGTGGGGGAACCTGCTCCACAACCAGACGGCCCTGCTCCTGAAGGGCCGCCTGCTCTTCCGGAAGGGCACGGTGGTCACGTCGTTGCCCTACCACCTGGAGTGAGATCCGGAGACAGATTGGACTCAGACGAGTCCAGGCCCCTACTTTTCCCTAGCTTGCCTGCGCCGGTGCCCTAGGCCCCGCGTGCCCGCTCCCATCGAGTACCCAGAGGTTTGGATTTCATGATCAGCTTTGCAGCTGAAGGGGGTTACCAGGTCTTCACCCTGAACGGGGAAGCCTGGTTCTGGCTGATCTTCTCGGCCATCACGGCATTGTTGTCGCTCGGGGTGGGCGTGTTCTTGATGCGCGGCGTGCTCGCCGCCGACCAGGGCACTCCGGCGATGATCGAGATCGCGACGGCCATCCAGGAAGGCGCGATGGCGTACCTGAAGCGCCAGTTCAAGACCATCGCGGTCATCCTGATCCCGCTCGGCATCGTGGTGTTCGTGACGTCCACCGAGGTGGTCAAGCCCCTCGTCGCCGGTCCCAACGCCTCCGAAGGTCTCACGTTCGCTCAGTCCGGCCTGTTCCGCACGTTGGCGTTCATCGCCGGGTGTCTGCTGTCGGGTCTCACCGGGTTCATCGGTATGAGTCTGGCGGTGCGCGGCAACGTACGCACCGCGGCCGCCGCCAAGTCGGGCTCGCTGCCCGCCGCGCTCAAGGTCGCGTTCCGCACGGGTGGCGTCGCCGGCATGTTCACCGTAGGCCTGGGTCTGCTCGGCGCCACCACGATCATCATGATCTTCCAGAACACCGCCTCGGCGATCCTCATCGGGTTCGGCTTCGGGGGTTCGCTGCTCGCGCTGTTCCTGCGGGTCGGTGGCGGCATCTTCACCAAGGCGGCCGACGTCGGCGCCGACCTCGTCGGCAAGGTCGAGGCGGGCATCCCCGAAGACGACCCCCGCAACCCCGCCACCATCGCCGACAACGTCGGCGACAACGTGGGTGACTGCGCCGGCATGGCCGCGGACCTCTTCGAGAGCTACGAGGTCACCCTCGTCGCTTCGATCATCCTCGGGGTGGCCGCGTTCAAGTCGATCGGCATGAACCCGGCACTCGGGCTCATCTTCCCGGTTGCCGCCCGCGCCATCGGCGTGCTGGCGTCGATCGTCGGAGTGTTCGCGGTGCGCGCCACCGACAAGGACAAGTCGGCGATGGCGCCGATCAACCGTGGTTTCTTCGTCGCCAGCCTCCTCACCGTGGTCGGCACCGCGATCGTCGCGTTCGGTTACGTCGGCAACGACAAATTCGACGCCGGGTGGAAGTGCTTCGGCGCCGTGATCATCGGCCTCGTGCTCGCCCAGCTCCTGAGCCGGCTCACCGAGTACTTCACGTCGACGGAGACGGCGCCGGTGAGAGAGATCGCCGAGGCCTCGCGCACCGGCCCGGCCACCGTCGTGCTCTCCGGCATCAGCTCCGGGCTCGAGTCGAGCGTCTACGCGATCATCGCCATCGCGGCTGCGCTCGGTGTCGGCATCTGGCTGGGCGACGGCAACACCCAGTTCACCTTCTACATGGTGGCGCTCACCGGCATGGGCATGCTCGCCACCACCGGCGTGATCGTCTCGGAGGACACCTTCGGCCCGGTCGCCGACAACGCCGCCGGCATCGCCGAGATGACCGGTGAGTTCGAGGGTGAGCCCGAGCGGATCATGGTGAGCCTCGACGCGGTGGGGAACACCACCAAGGCCGTCACCAAGGGCTTCGCCATCGGCTCTGCGGTCATCGCCGCCGTCGCCCTGTTCGCTTCGTACATCGAGACGATCGGCGGCGAGCTCGACCCGTTGAAGAACGTCACGGGCAACCGACTGTTCAACGACATCCTCACGCAGATCAACGTGGCGAACCCGAAGACGTTCATCGGGCTCCTGATCGGCGGTTCGATCGCCTTCCTGTTCTCCGCGCTCGCCATCCGTGCGGTCGGCCGTACGGCCGGTGTGGTGGTGCAGGAGGTCCGCAGCCAGTTCGCCGACGGCAAGATCATGGCCGGCACGAAGAAGCCCGACTACGGACCGGTCATCGACATCTGCACCGCGGCTTCGCTGCGCGAGCTCGCGACGCCCGCGCTGCTCGCGGTGCTCACGCCCCTCATCATCGGGTTCGGTATCAACTACCTCGCCCTCGGCGCGTTCCTCGCCGGAGTGATCCTCACCGGCCAGCTCATGGCCAACTTCCTGAGCAACTCCGGTGGTGCGTGGGACAACGCCAAGAAGTTCATCGAGGACGGCAACGAGGGGGGCAAGGGCTCCGAGGCGCACAAGGCCGCCGTCATCGGCGACACGGTGGGGGACCCGTTCAAGGACACGGCCGGACCTGCGCTCAACCCGCTCATCAAGGTGATGAACCTTGTCTCGCTCCTGGTGCTCCCGGCGATCATCAGCTTGAAGGACGACGACATCCGCTTCGTGATCGCGGGCGTATGTTTGGTCGTCCTCATCGTCGCGGTGCTGTTCTCGAAGCGCAAGAGCGGCGGCTTCGGCGAGGAGTCGGAGATCGTTGCCGAGGCGATGGCCGCCCACGGCCTCCCCGAAGGCAGCTCCGCAGGCGAGTAGCCCACCCCAGGACGTGACAGCTACGCGCGCCGCACGAACCGGCGTCGGCGACCCCGCCTCTGACCGCGGGAGGCGACGCCGGTTCGAAGGGGGGGTCGAGCGGTCAGTCTTCTTCGACGACTTCGTGCAGCGCGGCGGCCTCGGCCTCGGCCTGGGCCTGGGTGTAGTGACGTGGGCCCTGCTTCTTGGCCTTGCGCCATTCGAGGAAGGGCGGGATCAGCGACACGATGATGACGACCGCGATGAGCGGGTAGAGGTACTTGTCGATCGAGTCGCCGATCGCGTCGGCGAGCGCGTACCCGGCCAGCGTCACACCGAACACCCAGATGAACCCACCGATCACGTTGAAGCTGATGAAGGTCCGGCGGGTCATCTTCCCGATACCGGCGACGACCGGCGCGAACGTCCGCACAATCGGTACGAACCGGGCGAGCAGGACGGTCTTTGCCCCGTGGCGATCGAAGAAGTCCTCGGTGCGGTCGATGTACTCCCGTTTGAAGAACCGGGAATCTGGTCGCCGCAACAGGCGTGGCCCGATGTTCTGGCCGATGGTGAAGCCGACCTGGTCGCCGATCACCGCGGCGGCGAAGCAGCCGAGCAGGACGGCGGCGAGGTTGAGCTTGCCCTGGTTGGCCAGGATCCCCGCGGTGAACAGGAGCGAGTCGCCGGGGAGGAAGAAGCCGACCAGGAGCCCGGTCTCGGCGAAGATGATCAGCATCAAGCCGATCTCGCCGTAAGGGCTCAGGTCGTTCAGGATCGTCTTGGGATCGAGGCTGAGCGCGAGAATCGTCGAGACGAGGTGCACGACGGCGCAGGATAGACGGCGATCCGGGCTCGTCTCCGGACCAGGGCCGAGTTGACAGGAGCGATTCCGGGCGTCACTGTCCGGCGCCGATACGCACCGACGGCCGCCCGGCGGACCAGACTGGTTGGCTCATGGGCGCCGGGACCGACCGTCCCGGGCCAATCGAAGTCCCCCCGAGGAACCGTAGGAAGAGACGTGGCCAAGCCGCTTGTGATCGTAGAATCCGGGGCCAAGGCGAAGACGATCGCGGGCTTCCTCGGGACCGACCGTTACACGGTCATGGCGAGCGTCGGCCACATCCGCGACCTTCCCCGGGGCGCGAAGTTCGCGCCGAAGAGCGTCACCAAGCCCGAGGTGCGACGTCTGGGGATCGACGTCGACGACCACTTCACGCCCATCTACGTCGTGCCCGACGACAAGAAGCAGGTGGTCTCCCAGCTGAAGGCCGCGCTGAAGGACGCGAGCGAGCTCTACCTCGCGACCGACGAGGATCGCGAGGGCGAGGCGATCTCGTGGCACCTCCTCGAGGTGCTCAAGCCCCGGGTACCGGTCAAGCGGATGGTGTTCCACGAGATCACCAGCGAGGCCATCGACGCGGCGATCGAGAACTGGCGCGACCTCGACATGAAGCTCGTCGAGGCCCAGGAGGGCCGCCGCACCCTCGACCGTCTCTACGGCTACGAGGTGTCGAACGTCGCGTTCCGACGCATCGGTCCGGGCACGTCGGCGGGGCGCGTCCAGAGCGTCGCCACCCGACTGGTCGTCGACCGTGAGCGCGCGCGTATGGCGTTCCGCAGCGGTTCGTACTGGGACCTCGAGGGCAGTTTCGGTGCCGAGGCTCCCGGCTTTCCGGCGACGCTCGTCACGCTCGACGGCAAGCGGCTCGCGTCCGGGCGCGACTTCGACGCCAACACCGGTCAACTCAACGACAACGCCGCCGTCGCGCTCCTCGACGAACCCGGTGCGGTCGCCCTCGCCTCCCGCCTGGAGGACCAGCCGTTCCGGGTGGCGTCGGTCGAGACCCGCGCGCACGTCGAACGCCCCAAGGCGCCGTTCATCACGTCGACGCTCCAGCAGGAGGCCGGCCGCAAGCTCGGGTTCAGCGCCGCCCGCACCATGCACGTCGCCCAGGGTCTCTACGAGCGCGGCCTCATCACCTACATGCGGACCGACTCGACCTCGCTCTCGGCGCAGGCCGTCAGCGCCGCCCGTCGCCAGATCGCGTCGATGTACGGCGACGCGTACTTGCCCGACAAGCCGCGCGAGTACCGCAGCAAGGTGAAGAACGCGCAGGAGGCGCACGAGGCGATCCGTCCCGCCGGCGAGGCGATGCGCACGGTGGACGATGTCGCGCGTGAGCTCAGCGGCACCGACGAGCGCAGGCTCTACGACCTGATCTGGAAGCGCACGGTGGCGTCGCAGATGGCCGACGCCCGCATCCGCCGGGTCACGCTCCGCCTCGTCGCCACGTCGACGTCCGGCGAGGAGGCGACCTTCCAGGCCACCGGGCGAACGATCGAATTCCCGGGCTACCTCCGGGCCTACGTGGAAGGCGCCGACGATCCCGAAGCCGAGCTCGAGGACCGCGAGACGATCCTGCCGCCGCTCGAAGAGGGAGCGACCGTCGAGTGTCGCGAGTTGCGACCGTCGGGCCACGCCACGCAACCGCCGGCGCGTTACACCGAGGCCAGTCTCGTGAAGGAGCTCGAGGAGCGTGGCATCGGTCGCCCGTCCACGTACGCGTCGGTGATCGAGACGATTCTCCGGCGCGACTACGTGTTCAAGAGAGGGAGCGCGCTCGTTCCCACGTGGACGGCGTTCGCCAAGGTGCAGTTGCTCGAGCGCTACTTCAGCCACCTGATCGACTACGAGTTCACCGCGGTGATGGAAGAGGCGCTCGACGCGATCGCGCCGTGGCGAGGGCGAAGCCGAGAAGTGGCTGCACTCCTTCTATTTCGGCAACGGCCAGATGGGTCTGCGCGACCTCGTCGCCGAGGAGCACGTCGCCAAGATCGACAAGGCCGAGGTCAACGCCGTGCACGTCGGCGTCGACGCCGAAGGGCGCGAGCTCATCGTTCGGGTGTGGCCCAACGGTGCCAACATCGAGCGGGGCGACGAGAAGGGCCCGGTGCCCGCGGACCTGGCACCCGACGAGCTCACACCGGAGAAGGCCGAGGAGCTCCTCGCGATCCCGACCGGTCCGCGTGAGCTCGGCACCGACCCCGAGACCGGTCTCCCCGTGCTCGTGATCACCGGAAGGTTCGGTCCCTTCGTGCAGCTCGGCGAGCTGCCACCGGGCTCGAAGGAGAAGCCGAAGCGTTCGTCGCTCTTCTCCTCGATGGACCCGACGACGGTGACCCTCGACGACGCGCTCAACCTCCTTTCGCTGCCCCGAGTGGTGGGCGTCGACGAAGACGGCAAGGAGATCACCGCGCAGAACGGTCGCTACGGGCCCTACATCAAGAAGGACGCCGACAGTCGCAGCCTCGCGTCGGAGGAAGAGCTCTTCTCCGTGACCCTCGAGCAGGCGCGGGCGATCTTCGCCCAGCCCAAGCAACGCCGGGGGCGTGGAGTGGCCAAGCCTCCGCTGGCCGAGCTCGGTGCGCACCCGGAGTCGGGTGCGCCGGTCCGGGTGCTCGACGGCCGGTTCGGTCCGTACATCACCGACGGCACGGTGAACGCGTCCGGTGCCGCGGGGCACCGATCCCGAATCGGTGACGATCGACGAGGCCGTCGAGCTGCTGCGCGAGCGTGCCGCGCGCGCGCCGGCGACGAAGCGTCCGGCCAAGCGGGCGGCGGCGAAGCGGTCGCCGACGAAGAAGACCACCAAGAGGGCGACAGCGAAGAAGTCGACCGCGAAGAAGGCCGCGAAGGCGACGAAGAAGGCGACGAAGCCCCCCGCTCCGGGTATGTAGACGCGGATGACCGACGAGCAGCCGGCTCAGCCGCAGGCGCCGTTCATCCCGTCGGACGCCTCGGAGCCGCCGCTGCCCGAGGCCCCGTGGCGGGTGTTCGGCACCAAGTCGTTCTTCCGGCTGTGGACCGCGCAATGCGTCTCGAGCCTGGGTGACTGGATCGGCCTCATCGCGATCCTCGCCATCGCGGCGCGGGTATCCGACAACTCGGGCGCCGCGGTGAGCCTGGTGATGACGACGCGGGTGCTCCCGGGCTTCCTGCTCGGCACCGTCGGTGGCGTGATCATCGACCGCTTCGACCGTCGCAAGGTGATGGTGCTCTGCGACATCGGGCGCGCCAGCCTGCTCCTGTGCCTGCCGCTCGTGAACGGCATCGCCGGCTTGCTCCTCATCTCGCTCGGACTCGAGGTCCTCACCCTTTTGTGGGGGCCGGCGCAGGCCGCGTCGGTACCGAACCTCGTGCCCGAAGAGCAGCTGTCGTCGGCGAACTCCTTGTCGCTCGCGGCGTCGTACGGCACGTTCCCGATCGCGTCGATCATCTTCTCGTTGCTCGCCGGGCTCGCGACCGTCCTCGGCGAACTCGACATCATCTCGTCGTTCAAGGTCGACCAGGAAGCGTTGGCGCTGATCTTCGACGCGATGACGTTCCTCGTGTCGGCCGCGATCGTGTATCGCCTGCCGATCCCTCGCCGAGACCAGTCGCACGACCAGCGCATCGACTGGACCGAGACGTTCCGAGAGATCAAGGAAGGATTCCAGTTCGTCTCGAAGCACGCGCTCGTGCGCGGCGTGATGCTGGGGCTGGGGTTCGGCCTCATCGGCGCGGGCGCGATGATCCCCCTCGGGCCGAGCTTCGCGCAGGAGGTGCTCGGAGCCGGCGCCGCCGCATTCGGTGTGCTCATGACCGCACTCGGCTTCGGTGCCGCCATCGGGGTGGTCACGCTGCTGTGGCTGCAGAAGCGGTTGCCGCGCGTGGTCGTGTTCTGCTTCGCGGTGGTCGGCACCGGCGGATGCCTCGTGCTCGCCGCGTCGATGTCGTCCCTCGCGGCGGCGGCGCTGTTCATCGGCGGCGTCGGAGCGTGCGCGGGCACCACCTACGTCACCGGGTTCACCCTCTTGCAGGAGAACGTCAGCGACGAGCTGCGTGGCCGGACGTTCGCGACGCTCTACACGGTGGTGCGGTTGTGCCTGCTCATCTCGCTCACCATTTCGCCCTTGTGGGCCGACTTCTGGAACTGGGTCACCGAGGGACTGCTCACCAACCAGTCGGTGAACGTCGGGCCGTACAGCTACGCACTCCCGGGCGTGCGGATCGCACTCTGGGGTGGGGGGCTGATCACGTTCGTCGCCGGCCTCGTGGCGTGGCGCTCGATCCGCCGCGGCGGAACGGAGCGCGTCCACGCAGGCCGAGGCGCCGGCGACGCCCCCCGAAGCCGCGGGTCCGATCCGACCCCTCGGGCTGGTCGAACCTTCGCCGATCGCCGAGCCCCGAGCCGCCGAGCCCGGGCCCCGGGCGGAGGAGCGCGAACAGCACCAGGAACCCGAGGCGGGGGCGGGGCCGTGACCCGGGGCAGGTTCGTGGTCCTCGAGGGGGGCGACGGCAGCGGGAAGAGCACCCAGGCCGCGCGACTCGCGGATCACCTCCGCAGCCGTGGCCTCGCGGTGCGCGAGACGTTCGAGCCCGGGGCCGGTGCGGCGGGCGCGGTCATCCGCGATCTGCTGCTCCACGGTCCCGAAACCGTCGCGCCACTCACCGAGGCGCTGCTCATGGCCGCCGACCGGGCTCAGCACGTCGCCGTCGAGATCGAGCCGGCGCTGGCCGGCGCCGAGTGGGTGGTATGCGACCGGTACGTGCCGTCGTCGCTCGTCTACCAGGGAGTGGTGCGCGGCCTCGGGGTCGATCTCGTCGAGCAGCTCAGTGACGTCGCCACCGGCGGGCTCGCCCCGGATCTGGTGATCGTGCTCGACGTGGCCGACGACGTTGCCGCGTCCCGCCAGGGAGCGAAGCCCGATCGGCTCGAACGCGAGGGTGTCCGGTTCCACGCGGCCGTGCGGCGCGCGTACCGCGATCTCGCAGTGGCTCGCGGTTGGCGCGTGGTCGACGGGAACGGGTCGGTCGACGAGGTGGCGGACGCCGTCCGCGCCGCAGTCGAGCCGTTGCTGGCAGGATGACGACCGTCATGGCTTCGGGGATGTGGGATCAGGTCGTCGGTCAGGATCGGGCGGTGGCGTTGTTGCAGCGCGCCGCCGAGCGGCCGCTGCACGCCTACCTGCTGGTCGGCCCGCGCGGCTCGGGCATCGAGGAAGCGGCCCGCTGCTTCGCCGCCGCGGTGGTCGCGCCCGGTGGCGACGAGCGTGCGTGGGATCTCGTGCTGCGCGGTGTGCATCCCGACGTCGTCGAGATCGACCCGCCGGCCACCCAGATCCGGGTGGAGGACGTCCAGACGATCGTCGACGAGGCGTACCGGAGCCCGATCGAGGGTGCGCGCAAGGTGATCGTGCTCTTCGACGCCGAGCGCATGCGGATGAACGAGGCGGCCGCCAACAAGCTCCTCAAGACGCTCGAGGAGCCACCGCCGAGCGCCATGATCGTGCTCGTCACGTCGGGTGCCGACCAGCTGCTGCCGACGATCCGGTCGCGCTGCCAGCGAATCGACTTCGCGTTCCTCGGCACGGAGGCGGTCGCGTCGGCCCTCCAGGCCGGTGGTGTGGCGCCCGATCGAGCCGAGCTGCTCGCCCGGCTCGCCGGTGGCCGCCTCGATCGGGCCCGGGCCCTCGACGGCCGCCTCGGCCCCGTCCGCGAGACGTTCGTCGCCCTCACCGAAGCCATCGACGGCACCGGCGGCGCGGCGGCCGCGCAGGCCGAGCTGGTGCAGGTCGCGCTGCGGGAAGCCCTCACCGACATGGAGACCGCTCAGGCGACGGAGCTCGAGGAGCTCGCGACGGAGCTCGAGGCCGCGGGCTATCCCGAGCGCACGCGCCGCGCTCAGCTCCGCCGGCTCGAGGAGCGCCACAAGCGTGCGCATCGCCGGGCCCGGATCGACGCGCTCCTCGAGGGGATCACCGCGCTCGAAACCGTCTACCGCGACGCGATGGCAGGTCCCGGTAGCCCGCGCCTCAACCTCGACCGCGATGCGCTGCGACTCGACGCACGGG
Source organism: uncultured Actinomycetes bacterium (assembly GCA_963750045.1). GTDB lineage: Bacteria > Actinomycetota > Acidimicrobiia > IMCC26256 > DASPTH01 > DASUAS01. Next base: position 204,173 of record CAVVPD010000009.1, read on the forward strand.
CCGCCGCCGCCGCGCTCGACGCGTGCCGCGCCGCCCGACGGGCGATCGCGGAGCACAACCCCAACGAGACGCTGCTCGTCGAGCGGCTGCTCCTGCACCTACCCGCGGCCGGAGGGGCGACCAACGGCCTGCAGGGACGCTGAGCCCGTTTCCCGGGCCGGAGTGGCCGTTTTCATTCAGCCCGCCGCGACACCCAGTTCACCACGAGCGAACGCTCGCGTCATTCGTCGTTCGTAGCGTACGTGTCCAGGTGAGCCGGGAAGTCTGGTCGGCCTGTCGTCGGGTCACAACGACGGCAGCACATCCGTCAATCGTGATGGAGCCGCGCCCCGATGACCGCTTCACCCAATTCGACCGAGATCGTCGAGTCGTGCGCTCCGGCGCACGTGGCCCCCGAGCATCCGCAGGGTGCGGTCGAGGCGTCTCCGGTGCGCCACGGCGCGCAGCTGGGCCTCGCCCGCATCCTCCTGTCGCCCGCGGCAGAGGAGCTCTGTCGCGCCTCCGTCGGCACTCAACCGATGACGAGGTGTGCGGTCACCGAGGCGTCCGTCGCGCGCCAGACGACCCCGGTGATCGACGACGACGGGCTGTTGTGGTGGTGTGGGTCATGGGTCGCGATCCCCGACGCGCAGCTCCCGCTCGCGCGCACGCTGGTCGCGCACTTCCAGAGAAGTGTCCCCGACTCGACGTTGGCGTCGGCCTACCGGTCCCGGACGGGCTCGGCGTCGTCGATCGTGGTCGGCGGGGCGCTTCGCCGGCTCGGTGACCGAGTGGCCAGGTGCGGCCTCACCCTCCGGCGGATCCGCGGTCGCGGGTACATCCTCGATGGGGCGTTCGCACCCGTCAGCTGACCGTCAGAATACTGCCGCTTCTCTGTCAGGTTACTGCCTCTTCTCTGTCAGATGACTGACGCTGATCTGACACGCGGCAGAGACGGGGGCGACACCGGGCGTCCGTAGCTTCGTCATCGCACGGTCGGCCGGATGAACAACGTCCATCGCCGAACGCGCGTCCACATTTCCGACACAAGGGGAACTCGCGTGAAATCCAAGCTCCTGATTGTGCCGGCGATCGCAATGAGCGCAGTTGTCGTAGGTGCATCACCCGCGTTCGCCGCAGATGGCGGTGGCGCGGCCGGTGTGCAGGCGATCCTCGACAACATCTGGGTCCTCGTCGCTGCCGTCCTGGTGATCTTCATGCAGGCCGGCTTCGCTCTCGTCGAGGCAGGCCTCACTCGCGGCAAGAACGTGAGCAACATCATGATGAAGAACCTGATGGACTTCTGTTGTGGTGTGCTCGCGTTCGCTCTCGTCGGCTTCACCATTGCCTTCGGCGACGGAAACGACCTCTTCGGCCACACCGGGTGGATGCTCGATCCGGCCCGTTACGACTTCGGGTCGCTCTCGTTGCCGACGTACTTCATCTTCCAGGTGGCGTTCGCGGCCACGGCGGCGACGATCGTCTCCGGGGCGATGGCGGAACGCACGAAGTTCAAGAGCTACATCGTCTACTCGGTGTTCATCACCGCTCTGGTGTACCCGGTCGTTGTCCATTGGGTGTGGGGTGGCGGGTGGCTGGCCAACCTCGACACGCCGTTCGTGGACTTTGCCGGCTCCACCATCGTCCACAGCGTCGGCGGCTGGGCCGCGCTGATGGGGGCAATGATCCTCGGTCCCCGCATCGGGAAGTACGGGCCCGATGGCAAGCCGCGGGCCATCCCGGGGCACTCGGTACCCTTCGCGATCGTCGGTGTGTTCATCCTGCTGGTCGGTTGGTTCGGGTTCAACCCCGGGTCCGAGTTGGCCGCCGACATGGCCGTGACCGCCATCGCGGTCACCACGGTCCTCGCGGCGGCGGCGGGCGCGGTCACCAGCATGATCACGATCTGGCTGCTCACCGGCAAGCCCGACGTGGCGATGACCGGGAACGGCGTGCTCGCGGGCCTCGTCGGCATCACCGCCGGGTGTGCCGCCGTGAGCAACTGGGGTGCAGTCGTCATCGGCGGCCTGGCCGGGATCATCGTCGTGTTCGCCGTGCTGTTCTTCGACCGGATCCGGATCGACGACCCGGTCGGCGCGATCTCCGTACACGGCGTGTGCGGAGCGTGGGGCACCCTGGCCGTCGGCCTGTTCGCCACCGAGGGCGGGTTGTTCTACGGCGACGGCGCTGACCAGCTCGTGACCCAGTTCATCGGCGTGGTCGCGGTCTTCGCCTTCGTCACCATCACGACGGGGCTGCTGTTCCTGGCGCTCAAGCACACGATCGGTCTGCGCGTCAGCGCAGAGGAGGAGGTCGAGGGCCTCGACGTCCACGAGCACGGCGCGGCTGGCTATGGCATCGAGGTCTTCTCGAGCGGTGCCGGCTCCTCGTCCGCCGGCGCCTAGGAGGAGGAACAGATGCAACTCGTCACCGCCATCATCAAACCGTTCAAGCTCGACGAGGTGAAGGACGCCCTGAAGGAAGCCGGTGCGGCCGGCATCACCGTCAGCGAGGTCCAGGGCTTCGGCCGACAGAGCGGGCACACGGAGACCTACCGGGGAGCCGAGTACAAGGTCGAGTTCATCCCGAAGGTCAAGATCGAGGTGCTCGTCGACGATTCGGCCGCGGGCCCGCTCGTCGACGTGATCACGCAGGCTGCCAGAACCGGGAAGATCGGTGACGGCAAGGTCTGGGTGAGCCCGATCAACCGGGTCGTGCGTGTCCGCACGGGAGAGGAAGGTGTGGACGCACTCTGAGTGCGAAGCCATCTCGCGGAATCGAGTCGGGCGGTGGTCGGCGCGTGCAGCGCGGGTCACCGCCCGGTCCGCGTCCGCGGATGTCCGTCGAGGAGCGTCAGCCGTAACCGGTACACTCGCCGCCGCGCCGGAGTAGCTCAGACGGCAGAGCAGCTCACTCGTAATGAGCAGGTCAAGGGTTCAAGTCCCTTCTCCGGCTCCACTCGCCGAATCGAACCTCGCCCGAGCACGCTCGTCGTGTCTGCGCGCGATACTCCGCACCCACGGAGGCCTCGAAGTCTCTGAGCCGGTGAAGGGGGTCGAGTGACGGAGTTGCCGTCGGGGACGGTCACGTTCCTGTTCACCGACATCGAGGGCGCGCTATGCGTCTGCCGCGCCTCACCAACAGGGCTGGGTGAATGTTCTGACGACCGCGACGCTCGCGATGTCGTATCTGCTCCAGGGTGAGCCCGAACTGGCGTGCGAGCAGTCTCGCAAGGCGTTGGCGATCGCACGCCACGGTGGAAGCCCGTCTGCATCGGGCTTGGCGGAGTACGTGTACGGCTGGACGACGATGTACGCCGACCCAGAGGTTGCGCTCGCCGCGTTCGACGAGTCGGTCCGTCTGGCGCGTGCCGGCGCGAACGACGTGTACCTTGCGCACTCGATGGTGCGGGCCGCGGTGCTCCGAGCGCCTACCGATCCCGCACGGGCCCGCCGCGACCTGGCGGAGGCGGTCGCCTCTGCGAGTGAGGTGGGATCGCTGGTCACCTCGATGTCCGTCCTCGACTACGGCATCGGGGTCACTGCGATCGCCGGTCCCGCGGAGGCTGGCGCCGCGATGATCGGCTTCGTCGAACGTGGCGACTCCATCTCGCTCAACCCCGTTGCCGGAGAGGAAGCCGTCGCCCGTCGCGAGGCGATCGAGCAAATCGGGACTCGTCTCGGGGAGGCGCAGTTCGTGCTCATGACGGCTCGGGGCGCGCAGATGTCGTATGAAGAGCTCACCGAATGGCTCGCGACGGCACTGGCCGCGGACGAATGACCGAGGAAGGTCGTCGGATGTGAATGCCGGTCGCCGTCGGGGACGGTCACTCTCTTGCTCATCTATCTGGAGGGTTCGACGCCGCGATGTCCTGTGGCGAGCTCGTCGGCTACAGCATCGAGCAACCCGAGCAATCCGATCCGGATCTCGACGACGCGCAGAGCTGATAGCCGTGCGCCGTTCGCTCATGAAGACCTGAACTGGGACCAGGCACAGCGGGCCGTAGCGCAGCACTCGGCTCGTTCTCTCTCGTAATGAGCAGGTCAAGGGTTCAAGTCCCTTCTCCGGCTCCACCGTCACGTCGGCCCAGCAGGAGGGCGCGCGCCAGCGGCTCTGGTGCGAGTGGTCGCGCTCCACAGCGCTCCAGCAGCGAAGCAGTGGAAGAATGCCGCGCGATGTCTGTTGATCATCGAGCCACCGTCGTCATCATCGGCGGCGGGCACAACGGGTTGGCCATGAGCAGGCGCTTGTCGGAGCGCGCGATCGATCATGTCGTGCTGGAGCGGGGCGACGTCGCCACGTCGTGGCGCAACCAGCGATGGGACTCGTTCACGCTGCTCACACCGAACTGGCAGACCCGGCTCCCAGGCGGGGAGTACGGCGGTGACGAACCGGACGGCTTCATGACCGGAGCCGAGGTCGTCGACTTCATCGGCACGTACGCCGACTCGATCGGCGCTCCGGTCCGAGCCGGAACGACGGTGACCGCCGTGCGAGGTGCCACCGACGGCTACGAGGTGGCAACGGACCACGGCACGTGGCGGTGTCGGTGCGTCGTACTCGCCGGAGGTCCTGCCAATCTCTCGAACGTCCCGGATTTCGCGGTCACGGTGCCCGCCCACATCACGCAAGTCAACCCACTCGAGTACCGCAATCCCGACCAGCTGGGGTCGGGCGGTGTCCTCGTCGTCGGTGCGGCCGCGACCGGCGTCCAGCTCGCGGAGGAGATCCACGCTTCAGGCCGTCCGGTCACGCTGTCGACGGGTGAGCACGTCCGGATGCCGCGTACATACCGGGGTCGTGACATCCAGCACTGGATGGAGGTCATCGGGCGGCTCGACGAGCGTTACGACGAGGTCGAAGAGGTCTTACGGGCGCGCGGTGTGGCGTCGCCCCAGCTCGTGGGGACGCCGGAACGGCGGACGATCGATCTCAATCACCTCAGCGCTGCCGGTGTGCAGCTCCGCGGCCGCCTCGGGAGTGTCCGCGACGGCCTCGCCCTGTTCTCGGGGGGGCTGGCCAACCACTGCGCCCTGGCCGACCAGAAGCTCGGAAGACTCCTCGACGACATCGACACCTGGGTCACCCGACACGGCCTCGACGGCGAAGTCGACCCGCCGGAGCGATACGAGCCGACCCGAGTGGCCCGAGGGCTGCCGCTCACACTCGACCTGGACCGCGGCGAGATCCAGACGATCGTCTGGGCGACAGGCTTCGGACCCGACCTCTCGTGGGTCGAGCTCCCGGTCTTCGATCCGGGCGGCCGTTTACGCCACGAGGGCGGTGTGGTCGACGCGCCCGGCGTCTACTTCCTCGGTGCGACCTTCCTGCGGCGTCGGCGATCGAGCTTCATCCACGGTGCCGAGGCGGATTCCCGGGATCTGGCCGATCACCTCCGCGACCATCTGGGACGTCGCGTGTGAGCGGCCGTCAGCGCTTCGTGCCGACGTAGCCGAACACCTGGATCTGTCCGCGCAACGGGAGGCCGTCGCGCACGTGCTCCGCGGCGAGCCGGGTCGCTCGGGCGACGAACTCGGCTTCGCCGATGCTCTGGATCGCTTCGTAGGCGGGGCCCGTTGCCGCGAGCCCGCGCGCGTAGGTCGCGGGGTCGGGGAATTCGAAGGCGAAGGGGACCTCGAACCGCTCGGCAACGTCGAAGCCGTAGTCGCCGAGGAACTGCTCACCGACGCCCGGGCGTCCGAGCACCACCATGTCGGCCTGATGCTGGATCTTCTCGCCCGTCGCCCACAGAAAGGGCTCGAGCATCCACGCACCGGGCGACTTGCCGACGTTGCCCCATACGGTGATCGCGAGACGACCGCCGGGCACCAGGACCCGCTGAGCTTCCGCCACCGCGGCCGGTGTCGTGCCCCAGATGCCACGGAAGCTGGTGACCACGTCGAAGGTCTTGGCCGGCCAGGGCAGGTCCTGCATGTCGCCGACTCGAACGTCGCACCCGGGATTGCGGTCCCGCGCGACGGCAACGAGGCGCGGCGAGGCGTCGATGCCGGCGCAGCTCGCGCCCCGGATCCTCGCCAGTTCGATCGCCAAACCCGATCCGCACGCCACGTCCAGGAGTCGGTCGCCTCCTTCGGTGCCGAGCCGATGGTGCACGGCGACGTACTCCCGGCAGTTCGCCGGTTCCGCCAGGGTCGCGAAGTCCACCGCCGCACGCCCCCAACCCTCGTCCACCATTTCCCACGTCACGAGGCTCCCCCCACTTCTCGTCGCCTCGTCACCCTAGGAGTCCGGCAGCGGCTGGTGCACGGCCCCGGTCCCTGAGATACTGGCGACACGGCACAGTGGGAAGGGAAGAGAGCCAAGTGGAAGAAACCAACGGTGTTCCCTGCGAGAAGATGTTCGGTGCCATCGCGAAGTTTCGCGACGACGGCGACCTCGCCCAGTTCCGCTTCACCGCCACGAACGAGTGGGTCGAGGGAACCGCAAGCGAATCGAGGATCTACGAGTGGCACGGCATGGGCGCCGACCAGGTCCATGTCGACGAGTTCGTGTACAAGGCGGACCATCCCACGCTGGGCCATGGGCACGGTCCGACGCCCCAGGAGTTCGTGCTGCACGCCTTGGCCTCGTGCATCACGGCGGGCATCATCACCGGCGCGGCCGCGCGAGGCGTCGAGTTGCACAAGGTGTCGTCGCGCGTGAGTGCCGACATCGATGTACGCGGAGTCCTGGGCATTGATCCAGACGTCCGTAAGGGATTCAGCAACGTCGACATCGACTTCACCATCGACGGAGTCTGCGATGACGAGCAGAAGGACGCGTTGCTCGCCGCCGGGGCCAAGTACTCCGCCGTGTTCGACATGCTGGCCAACCCGACCGAAGTGAGCGTCTCGCGTAGCGTCTGAGCAGCTCCGGTCGCGTCGCTGGGCGGGCTGCTCGCCCTCGATCGACCGCGAAGTGCGACATTGGTGGACGGAGAACGGACGCGACGCGTCGCCGGTGTTCGTCAGGTCGCGCTCATGGAGAGTTGAGCACCAGTTCATCGCCTCGCCATCGGAACGTCGCGGCGACCCTGGCAGGCTGATCGTCGACGATCGACGCGCGCCGGATCCTCTCCCCCCGGAACCGGCCGCGTCGGCGTCCCGTGCCACCGCGACGAGAGGAGCCAGACCATGATCCACAGCTCTCGCAGTCGACGCCCAGTCTTGGTCTGCGGCGAGACCCGACGACGGCGACACGGCTATCAACTCCGGTGTCTCTTGCCTTCCGACCACGGCGGCGCACATCGCTGGACACCCGAGCTCGTGACCGAGACGTCGGCGCGGACGATATCCGGCGAGCCCGCGTAGTCCCCTGCCTCTCGGCTGCGTCGTGCTCGTCGGAACTGGGTCCGCCACCCGCGTGTCCCACGCCCGAGCGCCGAGTCCCGGGGTCTCGCGGCTGGCGGGGCCTACGTGTACTGCACGCGGACGTGCTTGGCGTACTCCTCCGGGTCGATCTCGACGTCCTCGAGCACGTGGAAGAATTCCGACGACGTCATCATGTAGCGCATCCCCTCGTGCTCGAGCACGGGAAGGTCGGCCACCGGCGTGCCGGGAAGGTCGCGCAGCACCAGCTTCCCCTCGACGCGCTCACACGTCTCGGGCTTCATCGTCTGGTGCAGGGTGACGAGGAACGGGCCGGCGTCGAACCCGGTCCCCGACACCGCGGGCAGGAACTTGTACCAGAACTGCATCACCGGGTAGGGCTCGGGTACCGGCAGGCTCCCGGTGACGTCGCCGACGACCTCGATGATGGTGACGCCCTGGCGCGTGACGCCCGCCTTGATGTGATTCCCCTCCCGGCTGAACTCCATCGCCGCCAACTTCTTCGGCTCGCCGTTCGTCTCGCGGCTGGGGGAGACGGCGGTCTCGAGGTCGATGGGCATCACCGCGCAGAACTGCCCGGGTTGGTCCCCGTACATCGCGTCGAGGAGGAACGAGCACACGATCTCGTGGAGCTTGCCCCCCACCTCGATCCTCGTGAAGTGGACGCGGACGCGTGGCTCCGGCGGCGCGGTCAGCGGGGGCGGCAGCACCTGTTCGTGGATCGCGGGATCGGTGAGATACGTGACCTCGAGACGGGCGTTCGCGGGGAACGGCACGGTCGAGCCGCCCTCACCGTTCACGGCTTCCTGGAGCCAACGGTTCTGGGTCATGCACACTCCTGTCGGAAGTAGGAAGCGAACGAGATCGTGGCCGTCCCGTTCACCGGTCGGTGAGGGCGGCGCCGACCTCCTGACCGGTCAGCCACGGTCTCCCGGCGAGCTTGGAGGGCGCCCACCGGGCGACGGCCGCCGCGTCGCTCTGGCCGAGATCGTCGGGGGTCGGGCCGATGCGCTCGGCGATCGGGCGCAGGGTGTCGAGGTCGAAGCCGTAGAAGTCGACCTGGTTGAGTCCGAGGATCTGCGCGGTCTCGTCGATCGGGATGTCGCAGAACCGCTCCTTGAGGAAGGCGCGCGTGTAGGGCCAGGTGCCTTCGGGGTGCGGGAAGTCGTTCCCCCACATGATGTTGCCCACTCCGATCTCGTAACGCCGGCCCAGCTCGCGTCGCCGGGTGTTCGACGCGCCGATCTTGACGTTGCGGTCGAAGTACTCGCTCGGCAGCATGCTGAGAATGCCGCGCGTGTTCACCATCTTGCGCATGCCGTGCTCGCGGCTCGCCATCATGTCGGCGCGCCACAACAGGTCCGCGGCCCAGAAGCAGCCGGCCTCGGTGACTGCCATCTTGAGCTTCGGGAAACGCTCGAACACCCCGGTGAGCAACATGAACCACAGCGGCCGCGCGGTGAAGAACACCGTCTCGTAGCCGTAGACGCTCATCCAGCCGCTGACCTCGCCGTAGTCGTCGCGGGGTGCCGGTCCGGAGTGGCAGTGCACGGGGAGGGAGAGCTCCTCACAAACTGCCCACACCGGGTCGTAGCGGTAGCTCGTGTACGAGTCGTGGCCGTCCCAGCGTGGCGGGATGATGATCCCGCCGGTGAGGCCGTCACCGTGGGCTCGGCGGATCTCCGCGATCGCGCCGTCGAGATCGTCGAGGATGGGCGCGACGATGAGCCCGGCGCGCCGTTCGGGGCTCTCCTGGCACAGCTGGGCGGACCACCGGTTGAACGCGCGGGCGCCGGCGAGCAGGTGGCCGGGGCTACGGGTGGCCACGGGGTTGAACCCGGCGCCGAACGGCGCGCCCATGGTGCCCGTGACCGCGTCGGGCCCCGGGAAGACCACCTCGGCCGCCACGCCGTCGCGATCGAGCTCCCGGTCGCGGGTGGCGGCGTCCCAGCCGCCGCGCAGGCCGATCTCGTGGAGGCTGTTGCCCTCGTCGTCCTCGCCGAACCACTCCTCCTTGAACTCCGCGTCGCCGACGAAGTCACCCGCGGCCGCGGCTGCCGCGCGCTGGTCGTCGATGAGGGACTGCCGTTCGGCCAGCTCCTCGTCGAAGTCGTCGCGGAACTGTGGGTCGAGGTACTCGCGATAGGCGGGCGAGCTCGGCCCGGCATGGCAATCGGCGGAAATGACGACGTAGTGCTTCACCGCGAGACCCCCCGAGCGTTCCGGCCGGAGTGCCGAGCTTGCCACAACCCCGAGGAGATGTCAGCCGGGCCGCGACGTCACGTCACGGTCGTTCAGACGTTCGCCGGAGCGTGCTCCCGGAACGCGAGGCTCGCGGCGCCGTCGGGGACGGCGTCGAGGCCGTTCGTCACCTCGGCGACGGTCGGACCGACCCGCGCCGCCAGCGTGTCGAGGAATTCGAGGTCGAACCCGTACAGCGCGGCCGCGTTGCCTCCGAGCATCGCGCTCACCTCGTCTTCGGGTACGCCAGCGAACGTCATCCGGATCGCTTCGTGCGAGAACGGCGTCGTTCCCTCGAGGTGGGGGTAGTCGCTCCCCCACATGATGTGGTCGACCCCGATGCGGTCCCGGCGTTCGCAGTCCTCGCGGTGCAAGAAGCTCGCGGCGGCCAAGCAGTTGGTCTGCCAGTACTCGCTCGGCATCCGCTCGAGCAGCTGGGGTCGGAGGAAGCGCAGTTCGCCGATGTTGCCCTGCGCGATCTGCGCGTAGAACCCGTCCATGACGTCGAGCGCGTCACGGATCCACGCGGTGCCCTGCTCGGCGACGACCAGTCGCAGTTCCGGGAACCGGTCGAAGACCCCCGACATGATGAGCGTCCACAGTGGGCGGTGCGAGAACCAGGCCGTCTCCATCAACCACAGCGAGAGTGACGCCGGATGGTCGCCGTAGTCGGGCGATGCGCTCCCGCCGTGCGCGTTCACCACGACGTCGCGCTCGGCGCAGGCCCGCCACACCGGATCGTAGACGTGCGCGTGCAGCGGCGGCACGGGTGCGCCGGGAGGGACCCCGGGGAGCAGCACACCACCGCGGAGCTCGTGGTCGGCGATCCAGTGGACGTCGCGTACCGCCTCGTCCACGTCGTTCAACAGGATCTGTCCGACACCGGCGCGGCGCCCGGGGAGCTCGGCGCACCACGCGGCCAACCAACGATTGTGGGCGCGCAAGCCCGCGAGGCGCAGCTCGAACTCTTCGGCCGAGGGCGCGAGCGCCGTGAGCCCACCGCGGGGGAAGAACGGCGGGATCGTGTTCGGGTACACGATCTCCGCGACGACGCCGTCGGCCTCCAAGTCGCGCACACGCCGCGAGCTGTCCCAGTTCCGGTCCGCGTCGGCTCGCCCGAGATCGCCGAACGGGCTCACGTAGCTGTCGGCCCAGTCATCGAACGGGTCGTGGTAGCGCGACTCCAGAAATTGGCGGTAGTCGCGCAGGTCGGCGCCGGCATGACAGTCGGCCGAGATGACGGTGTATCGGTCCACGGCGAATCGCACCTCCTGGGTGACGGCGTCCAATGGGCTCGTTGCGGTGCCGGCGACCCCCTGGTTACGGTACCTCCGTGCAGGATCTCGAGGGGAAGGTCGCGGTCGTCACCGGCGGCGGGGGTGGTATCGGGCGGGCGCTCGGCGAGCGGTTGCTTGCCGAAGGCATGCGGGTCGTGCTCGCGGACATCGACGAATCGCTCGTCCGGGCGACGGTCGACGAGCTGGCGGGTCGGTCCGGCGGCGACGTCATCGGTGTGCCGACCGACGTGTCGCTGCTCGAGTCGGTGGAGGCATTGCGCGACGCGACGCTCGACGCGTTCGGCGCGGTGCACCTCGTCTGCAACAACGCCGGCATCCCGTCGGGTTCGGACGGTGCGCTGTGGGAGCATCACGTCAACGATTGGCGTTGGGCCATCGACGTCAACGTGTTCGGGGTGATCCACGGGATCAACACCTTCGTGCCGGTGCTGCTCGAGCAGGGCGAGCCCGGCCACGTCGTCAACACGTCGTCGTCGAACGGCACGTTCGCCCCGCTCTCGAACAGCGCGGTGTACGCGACCACGAAGGCCGCGGTCACCACCATCAGCGAGTGCCTCTGGGGTCAACTCCGCGGGATCGACGCCCCGGTGCAGGCCTCCGTGCTCCTCCCGTCGACGAGGACTCCGGGAGCGCTCAACACCGGGATCTGGCGGCCCGGCCGCAACCGTCCCGATCGGTACGCTCGGCCGGGCCAGGCGCCACGCGAGGGGCGGGACGCGCTCTCGCCCTTCCTGCAGCAGCTCGAGCAACATGGCCAGGAGCTCGTGTTCGCCCCGCTCGAGGAGGTGGCCGACGTCGCGCTCGACGGGATCCTGCACGACCGGTTCTGGATCTATCTCCCCGGTGAGAAGTCGACCCAGACGGTGAACGCCCGGGCCGCTTCCATGCGCGATGCCAGCCCACCCGACTACCTGGTCGCGCCGTCACCCTGGAACGTTCCGAAGACCTAGCGACACGCATGGGACGAGCGGAGCGGGCGAGCATGAGCATCGGGGACGAGGTGCCGTCGATCCCGGCGCTGGCCCAATGGGCCGCGACCCGGTTCGGCGCTGCGGAGGCGGTGGTCGACGGCGAGACGCGGCTCACGTTCCACGAACTCGCCGAGCAGGCGCTCCTGGCGACGTGCGCGACCATGGGGGCCGGAATCCAACGCGGCGACCGCGGTCGCGATCTGGGCCCCGAACCGCTGGGAGTGGATCGTCGCAGCCCTGGGGGTGCTGGGCGCAGGTGGGTGGCTGGTCCCGGTGAACACCCGCTTCAAGGGTGGCGAGGCCGCGTACGTCCTCGCCAAGGCCGATGCGGCCGCGCTCTTCACCGTCGACGGCTTTCTCGGCGCCGACTACGTGGGCATGCTGCGTGACTGCGCGCCCGATCTGCGGTGCCTCGACCGCGTCGTCGTCTTCGACGCGCCTGCACGCGCGGGGACCGACACGTTCGCCGACTTCCTGGTTTCGTCCGATGCCGTGACCGAGGACGAAGCCCGCGTGTGCATCGACGCGGTCACGTCCGGAGACGTGGCCGACGTGATCTTCACATCGGGCACCACCGGACACCCGAAGGGCGTGATGCTGGAGCACGGCGCGTCGCTCCACGCGTTCGACCTGTGGTCGGAGCGGTTCGGGTTGCGCGAGGCCGACCGCTATCTCATCGTGAACCCGTTCTTCCACTGCTTTGGGTACAAGGCCGGGTGGTTGGCGTGCCTGATGAAGGGCGCGACCGCACTGCCGCTCGCGGTGCTCGACGTGGATCGGCTGCTCCATCTCGTCGAGCAGGAGCGCATCTCCGCGTTGCCGGGCCCGCCCACGCTCTTCACCTCGCTACTCGACCACCGCGACGCGGGCGACCTCTCGTCCTTGCGGATCGGTTTCGTCGGCGCGTCGACGGTGCGGCCGGAGCTGCTGCGCCGGCTGCGGAGCGAGCTGCCGTTCGAGGCGCTCACGACGGGATACGGCCTCACGGAGTCGACCGCGATGGTGTCGATCACGCGTCCCGACGACGATCCCGAACGGATCGCGTTCTGGAACGGGGGCTATCCCTTGCCCGGCATCGAGGTGGCGATCGTCGCCGACGACGGACGCCGGTTGCCTCCTGAGGAGACCGGCGAGATCCTCGTGCGCGGCTTCCCGGTGATGCGCGGGTACTTCGACGATCCGGCCGCGACGGCTGCGGCCGTCGACTCCGACGGGTGGCTCCGCACCGGAGACATCGGCGCGTCCAGCGCCCTCGGGGAGCTGCGCATCTCCGATCGGAAGAAGGACATCTTCATCTCCGGGGGGTTCAACGTCTCGCCGGCGGAAGTGGAGAACCTCTTGCTCGGATTCGAGGCGATCTCGGAGGTCGCGGTGGTCGGGATGCCCGACGACCGCATGGGGGAGGTCGGGGCGGCGTTCGTGGTCCGCCGCCCGGGGACGGACGTCACCGGCGACGACGTGATCGCCTGGGCCCGGGTTCACCTGGCCAACTACAAGGTCCCCCGCCGGGTCGAGCTGGTCGACGTCCTCCCCCTGAACGCCAGCGGCAAGGTGCTCAAGAACCTGCTGCGGGACCGGCTCGCCGGGTAGGCCGACCCGGCGGGGAAAGCGCCCGTCAAGGTCGCTCGGCCAGGTGCCGACATTGTCTCCCGAGGGTCGGCGCGACCCGTCGGGAGCAGTGGAACGAGATGGCGGAGCAACCGGAGGAGCACTACACCGCGGCCGACTTGGCCGAAGCGCGCGTCGCGCTGCGTCGGGGGGTCCACGGGCTCCTGGTCACCCTGCTCGGCATCGTGACGGTGACCGGTCTGGCCGCCGGTGCGATCACGGCGGCGCTGTGGGGCGAACTGAGCGTCGCCGGCGCGTCGGTCGCCGTGGCTGCGGCGTCGTTGGCCGTCGGGGGCCCGCTCGTGTTCGTGCTGCGGGAGGTCACGCAGCGACGTGGGCTCACCATCGCGCTCGAGGGCGCGGTCCAGAGTCGCGTGATGGAGGGTGAGGCGCGCCGACGGGAGTTCGAAGCGCGCCTCGGCCGTGCGCTCGAGATGGCGGGGGACGAGGTCGCGGCGTACGACACCGTGCGGCGCGCGCTGCAACTCGCGGTCCCCGAGACGCGGGTCGACGTGCTCCTGGCCGACAACAGCCACGCGCACCTGGAACGGGTCTTGTCCGTGGCGCCCGAGGGCGGTCTCTGCAATGTCGGCTGTGCAGTGACCTCGCCCGACGAATGCGTCGCGGCACGCCGTGCACAGACTCAGGTGTTCCCGGGCAGTGAGGAGCTCGACGGTTGCCCGCAACTGCGCGATCGCGGGAGTGACCTGTTCTCGGCTGTCTGCGTTCCCGTCTCGATCATGGGCCGCACCGTCGGCGTCGTCCACGCCGTCCGTCCGGTCGACGATCCGCTCGACGACGAGAGCATCGACGAGCTCCAGGTGCTCGCCAACCAGTCGGGGAATCGGCTGGGCATGTTGCGCATCATGGCGGAGACGCAGTTGCAGGCGTCGACCGACGGATTGACCGGTCTCATGAACCGACGCAGCCTCGAGAATCGCGCTCGCGTCCTGCGCGCCACCGGCGCGGAGTTTGCGCTGGTGATGGCCGATCTCGATCACTTCAAGAGCCTGAACGACACGCACGGCCACGAGACCGGCGATCGCGCGCTGCGCGTGTTCGCCGAGGTGCTGCGAGAGGGCATTCGAGCCCAGGACTACGCGTGCCGCTACGGAGGCGAAGAGTTCGTCGCGCTGCTCCCCGGCGCCGAGGTCCACGAGGCGATCGAGGTCATGGAGCGCGTGCGCGAGGCACTTGCCCGCACGACCCGTCGCGGTGACGTGCCGACGTTCACCGCCAGCTTCGGCATCGCCCACACGGGTGAGGCCACCGACTTCGAGGACCTGCTGCTCCGGGCCGACCGGGCCTTGTTCGCAGCGAAGGACGCCGGCCGAGACTGCATCTGCATCGACGGTCACGCGATGGCCGTCGCACCGAACCTCACCGCTATCGGCTGACCGTCCGCATGCCGGCGCGGGGACGCGACACGAAGCGCGAATTGGCGAGCGCGCTGCGGTAGCTTTCCCGCTCCGCACCGGTCTCCGGAGGTCAGTCATCGTGAAGGTCGTCGCCCGTCGCCTGCGCGTGTTGGTCGTGTTGCCGCTCGCCCTCGGTGCGATCCTCGCCGCAGGTGTGCCCGCCCGGGCGGCGACGCCTCGCGCGATCGCGGCACCCGGTGAGGTCTCGCTCACCGCCGGCGTCAACGACCCGAAGGACCCGAACATCGCGGTCCTCGAGTACCTCCCCGGATCGATCAAGGTGGCCAAGGGCACCGACGTCACGTGGAAATTCGCGGGTCCGGAGCCGCACTCGGTCACCTTCGTCCCTCCGGGCACGAAGACGCCGCCGAGCACCGAGGCGGACCCGAGCCTGATGTTCCCGACGCCACCGACCGGGGCCTACGACGGCACCACGCTCGTGAACAGCGGAGTGCTCCCGCTCGGCGCGGCCACCAAGGTCGAGAAGTTCACGATGTCGTTCGCCAAGACCGGGACGTACACCTACTACTGCGTCCTGCACCCCGGCATGGTCGGCAAGGTCCAGGTGACCGACGACACCCAGGACTCGCAGTCCTCGATCACCAGCACCGGCAAGTCGCAGCTGAAGAAGTACCTGGCCGAGGGCGAGGCGGCCGAGAAGAAGCTGGTCAAGGCGGCTCCGAAGAAGACCGAGAACTCCGACGGCTCGACGACCTACACGGTCGAGATGGGCGCCAGCACGGAGCACACCGACGTCCTCGCGTTCTCGCCCGGGGTGCGCAAGGTGAAGGCGGGCGACCACGTGACCTTCGTCAACAACTCGAGCGCTCCGCACACGGCCAGCTTCGGAGGGACGTTGGTGCCGACCATCCCGACGGCCGACGACGTGGTGAACCCGGTCCCCGGCGCGTCGCCCCAGACGATCGTGCCCGCCACCTACGTCAACAGTGGGTGGGTGCCACCCAAGACCAAGGGGGGGCCGCCGCTCGCGGCCCGGAGCTTCACCTTCGACGTGCCCGACGCCGGGAAGTTCGAGTATGCCTGCGTGCTGCACCTCCCCAGCGGCATGGCCGGAGAGATCGACGCCACCTGACGACGTGAGCCCCGGCACGCTGCGGCGATTTGGGGCAGACTGCGGACCGGTTCAAGGAGGAGTGGTCATGGATCGCCAAGAACGGATCGACGAGCAGCTCGCGCGAGTCCCGCTGTTCTCCGGCCTCTCGAAGAAGGAGCTCCGGCTGATCTCGCAGCTGGCCACCTATCTCGAAGAGCCGGCGGGCACCGTCCTCACCCAAGAGGGCAAGTCGGGTCACGAGTTCATCATCGTCCTCAGCGGCGAGATCGAGGTCCGCCAGGGGGACCGCGTCGTGGCCGAGCGGGGTCCTGGTTCGTACATCGGCGAGATCGCCCTGCTCGACCACCGGCCGCGCACCGCGACCGTGGTGGCCAAGACGCCGGTTTCCATCGAGGTCATCGGCCAGCGCGAGTTCGCAGGCCTGCTCGCCGAGGTGCCCGAGCTCTCCCAGCAGCTGCTGGCGACGGTCGCGCGGCGCCTGTCGGACCTCGACGGGACCAACAGCTAGCCCGACGCCGGAGTTCGACTCCGCGCTCGGGGGCGCCTTGAGCGGTTCGGGCGCCGGGGTGGGTACGCTGACGCCATGGCCGATCAGGCTCGGTTCGCCGAGCTCGCGATGCCCTACATGTCAGCGCTGTACTCGGCGGCGTTGCGGATGACCCGCAACCCGTCGGATGCCGAGGACCTCGTGCAGGAGACGTATCTGCGCGCCTATCGCGGGTTCGGTGGCTTCAAGGACGGTACGAACCTCAAGGCGTGGCTCTACAAGATCCTCACGAACACCTTCATCAACTCGTACCGGGCCAAGAAGCGGCGACCCGACGAGGTGGATCTCGACGACACCGAGGACTTCTTCCTCTTTCGGCGCCTGGGTGGGCTCGAAGCCGCCGAGGCGGGCCGCACGCCCGAGACCGAGGTGCTCGACAGCATCCCCGACGAGCTGGTGAAGGAGGCGCTCGAGGCCCTGCCCGAGCAGTTCCGGATGGCGGTCCTGCTCGCCGACGTCGAGGGATTCTCCTACAAGGAGATCGCCGAGATCACGGACGTGCCCATCGGAACGGTCATGAGCCGGCTGCACCGCGGAAGAAAGCAGCTCCAGGAGCGGTTATGGGACTTCGGTCGCGAACGCGGCTTGATCCCGAAGGCGCCCGAACCGGCGCCAGAAGCCGCCGGTCACGCGGGGGGGTAGAGCAGCACCATGGACTGCGACAAGGCGATCTACCGCATCTACGGCTACCTCGACGGCGAGTTGACCGTCTGGCGGCGGTGGACGATCCGGCGTCACCTCGACCGGTGTCCGCCGTGCGCGCAGGGCTTCGACTTCGAGGTTGAGCTGCGTCAGGTGATCTCTTCGAAGTGCCGCGACGAGGTCCCCTCTGAGCTCAAGCAGCGAATCGCCGAAGCGATCAGCGCTCCGCCCCCGCCCGACGACAGGCCCTCCCGCTAGCTCCGGTCGACGACCAGGGTCTGGTGCCTACCTGCCGCGAAGCAGGGTGCACCTCCGGCGCGAACTACTGTCGGGTCGTCCCGATCCGGAGGAACTGCTCGTGAAATCGGTCCGTGCCCGCTTCGTGTACGTCGTGACCCTGTCGCTGGTGGCGCTGGCGACCCTCGCTTCGCCGGCGGGTGCGGCGACGCCGGTGCTCGGGAGCGAGAAGTTCAAGTGGTTCTACTGGATCGGCTTCGTCCTCGCCGCGAGCCTCGCGCTCTGGCTCCTTGCCACTGCGGTCGGCTACTACGTGCGGGTCGTCCGTCCCAAGCACCGGGGTCGCCCGTCCTCATGAGGTCGAGCCCGGCACGCGGGAACCAGGCGTCCGGCGGGCACCGCCGGTGACGCACGTTCCTGCGGCCGCCGTGGTGGAGACCCCTCCGGCGGAACGGGTCCGCGACCCGATCGACTGGGCCCTCGCCGAGCGCGTCGCCCGCCGGTTCGCGGGCCGCGAGCCGCTCGCCGCCTCGTACCTCGCCGGTTCCCTGCGCGCCGACTTCGACGCGGTGACCACCGAGGCCGAAGCGCTGGTCGCCGAGCACACCGGTCTCCGTGCCCCCGGCGCGGCACGGGCGCAGGTCGTCGATCGTTCGTCGTGGGTCGAGGCGAACATCTCCTCGATGCGCCGGCTCCTGGAGCCGCTCACCGCGCGTGTCGGCGAGCGGATGGCGAGCAGCCGTGTGGCGCCCATCGGTCGTCGTGTCGCGGGAACCGAGACCGGCGTGCTGCTCGGGTACCTCGCCCAGCGCGTGCTCGGCCAGTACGACCTGCTGGTGCTCGACGACGACGCGTCGGCCGATGCCGTCTACTACGTCGGCGGCAACATCCTCGCGTTGGAGAAGCGCTTCGCGTTCCGGCCACGCGATTTCCGTCTCTGGATCGCCATCCACGAGGTGACCCACCGCGCCCAGTTCACCGGCGTGCGGTGGATGAAGCCGTACTACCTCTCCTTGGTGGAGAGCGCGCTCCAATCCATCGATCCCGACCCCAAGCGTCTCGTGCAAGCGCTGGCACGCGCTGCCGACGAGTTCCGCAACGGCCGGAACCCCCTCGACGACGGTGGGCTCGTGGCCCTGCTCGCGAGCGACGAGCAGCGCGGCGCGCTGGCCAACGTGCAGGCCCTGATGTCGCTGCTCGAGGGTCACGGCAACAGTGTGATGAATCGACTCGGGCGTGACCACGTCGGTGGTCAGGCGCGCATGGCGCGCGTGCTCCAGCAACGCCGCCAGAGCGTCGGGATGTCGGCGTTCCTGCAGAAGCTCGTGGGACTGGAATCGAAGATGCGTCAATACGAGGTGGGTGAGGCCTTCGTCGCCGCGGTCGAGCGCGAAGCGGGACCACGCGGTATCGACGCGGCATGGCGGGGGCCGGAGTTCCTGCCGATGATCGACGAGTTGAGCCGTCCGCGCGATTGGTTGACGCGGGTCGACGGCGTCGCGTGAACCCGGCCACCGCACCCGCGGTGGAGGTGCTCGCACCGTGGCGGGAGCGATTCTCGCAGGAGGTGCGACGGCTCAGTGCGCCCGTCGCGGTGGGGTGCTCCGGTGGCGCCGACTCGGTCGCGCTGCTCGCGCTCGCGGCTGATGCAGGGTTGGAGCCGGTCGCGGTACATGTCGACCATGGCTTGCGCGCGGGCAGCGAACGGGAGGCCGACGCCGTCGCCGCGGTGGCCGCGGAGCTCGGCGCCGGTTTCCACGCGCGGCGCGCGCCCGTGGCCAGGGGTTCGAATCTCGAAGCGCGCGCTCGCGTCCGCCGGTACGAGGCGCTGGAGCGTGCTCGCCTCACGCTCGGGGCCGACGTCGTGCTCGTCGGCCATACTGCCGATGACCAGGCGGAGACCGTTCTCCTCAACGTGTTGCGAGGAGCAGCCGGTGCGGGCCTCGCCGGCATGTCGCCGCGCCGTGATCGCGTGGTGCGTCCCCTGCTCGGGATGCGGCGCACCGAGACCCGGGCCATCTGCGACGCGCTCGCGCTCGCGGTGCTCGACGACCCGATGAACCACGATGTCGAGTTCCGGCGCGTGGCGATCAGGCGTGAGATCCTCCCGATGCTGTCCACCCTCGCGGCCCGCGACCTCGTGCCCGTCCTGGCCCGCCAGGCCGACATCCTCCGTTCAGAATCCGAGTTCCTCGACGCACTCGCGGCCACGGCGTGGCCCGACGGCGAACCGCCCACCGCCGCCGCGCTCAACGCGCTCCCGTTGGTGTTGGCCCGCCGGGCGGTGCGGACCTGGCTCGGAACCCCGCCGCCGTCGTCGTCGGAGGTCGACCGCGTGTTGGCGGTCGCGTCGGGTGCATCGCGCGGCGCCGAGCTCGCGGGAGGGCGCGCGGTGCGTCGATCCGGCGGTCGTCTCTCGCTCACGCGCTAGCTTCACGTCCCGTGGACGGGAACGCGATCGGTCGCATCGTCGTCAGCGAAGACGAATTGCAGGCCCGGATCCACGAGCTGGGCAAGGAGCTGACCTCCGACTACGCGGGTCGTCCTCCGTTGCTCGTCGGCGTCCTCAAGGGCGCGTTCGTCTTCATGAGCGATCTGTCGCGCGCGATCGATCTCCCCGTCGAGTTCGACTTCATGGCCGTGTCGTCGTACGGATCCGCGACGCGCTCGAGTGGCGTCGTGCGCATCCTCAAGGACCTCGACCTCGATCTCACCGATCGCCACGTCGTGATCGTCGAGGACATCGTCGACTCCGGCTTGACGCTCGCCTACCTCCGGAAGAATCTGGCGGCGCGCGGTCCTGCATCCATGGAAGTCTCCGCGCTGCTGGTGAAGGAAGGTCTGCAACGCGTGGACCTCGATCTCAAGTACGTGGGCTTCACGATCCCCCCGACGTTCGTTGTGGGCTATGGCCTCGACGTGGGCGAGAAGTACCGCAACCTCCCGTTCATCGCCGAGTACGCGGGTAGCGAACCCGTCTGAGCTGCACCCCCGGCGCCTCGGAACTCGGGGTCCGGTGAGCCGCTAGATTGAGGCGGCCGCCGTCTCGTCTCCGGAGTCCCCGTGACCAAGCTGCGCCGCAGCGTCGCACTCGTCGTCGTCGTGGCGGCCGTCCTCGTCTTCTTCGGCCTGCGCGCGCTGACGAGTGGTGACGGGCCGGAGAAGATTCCGCTCGACAAGTACACGCGTGAGCTGGAGAACGGCAAGGTGGCGAGCGCCACCATCCACGACCAGGACCACACCGTCACCGGGAAGCTCGCCGACGGCACCGAGTACACCGTCGACTTCCCCGGGCAGTACACGGCGCGGCTGACCCAGGATGTCGTCGACGCCGGCGTCGACACGTTCGACACCGATCACCAGAGCCAGAACCCGTGGCTGAGCCTCCTCTACGGCCTGCTGCCCTTCGTGCTGCTCGCGCTCGTGCTGATGTGGGTGCTCGGTCAGGTGCAAGGCGGCGGCAACCGCATCATGGGATTCGGCAAGGCCCGCGCCAAGACCCTCTCGAAGGACCAACCGAAGGTCACGTTCGCCGACGTCGCGGGCCTCGACGAAGCGGTCGAGGAGCTGGAGGAGATCAGGGAGTTCCTCGAGTCGCCCGCCAAGTTCCAGCAGATGGGCGCGAAGATCCCGAAGGGTGTGCTGCTCTATGGGCCGCCGGGCACGGGCAAGACGCTGCTGGCCAAAGCGGTCGCCGGCGAAGCCGGCGTCCCGTTCTTCTCGATCAGCGGCTCCGACTTCGTCGAGATGTTCGTCGGCGTGGGTGCGTCGCGGGTCCGCGATCTGTTCGAGCAGGCCAAGGCCGCCGCCCCCGCCATCATCTTCGTCGACGAGATCGACGCGGTCGGCCGGCACCGCGGCGCCGGGCTCGGGGGCGGCCACGACGAACGCGAGCAGACACTCAACCAGTTGTTGGTGGAGATGGACGGGTTCGACCAGAAGCAGGGGGTGATCCTGCTGGCGTCGACCAACCGGCCCGACATCCTCGACCCCGCGCTGCTGCGTCCGGGCCGTTTCGACCGCCAGATCGTGGTCGACCGGCCCGACCTCGAAGGCCGCAAGGCGATCCTGGCGGTGCACGGCAAGCAGAAGCCGCTGGCGCCGGGCGTCGAGCTCGACGTCATCGCCCGGCGCACGCCGGGGTTCACCGGCGCCGACCTCGCCAACCTCATGAACGAGGCCGCGCTCCTCTCGGCCCGTCACGGCCTCGAGCTCATCGGGCTCCCGCAGCTCGAAGAGGCCATCGACCGCGTGATGGCCGGGCCCGAACGCAAGAGCCGGCTGATCTCCGATCGGGAGAAGCGGGTGATCGCGTACCACGAGGGTGGCCACGCGTTGGTCGCGCACGCGCTGCCCAACACCGATCCGGTGCACAAGATCTCGATCATCCCCCGCGGCCGCGCGCTCGGCTACACGCTCACGCTGCCGACGGAGGACAAGTTCCTCGTGACGCGAAGCGAGCTCGTCGACGAGCTGGCAATGCTGCTCGGTGGGCGCACCGCGGAGGAGATGATCTTCGCCGATCCCACCACGGGCGCACAGAACGACATCGATCGCGCCACGACGATCGCCCGTCAGATGGTGACGGAGTACGGCATGAGCGACGCGCTCGGCCCGATGCGCTTCGGTCATCCACAGGGCGAGGTGTTCCTCGGGCGCGACTTCAGCACCACGCCTGACTACTCCGAAGAGGTAGCCGCCGACATCGACAGCGAAGTCCGTGGGCTGATCGACGGCGCGCATCACGCGGCTCGCTCCGTGCTCGTCGACAACCGGGAGATCCTCGACCGGCTGGCACAAGAGCTGATCGTCCACGAGACGCTCGAGACCGAGCGCGTGCAGGAATTGTTCGCCAACGTGCGGATGTGGGATGCCCGAGCCGACGCGGACCCGCGTGCCGGACGCCGCCCAGAGGGCACATCGCCGCCGCCACGCTGGAGCAATTCCGCGGCCGCGTCACGATCCGACCACAACCGCCGTTCCGGAGGCCCCGCGTGACCGATTCGAGTCCGCTCCACTCAGTCCCCGGGAGCGCGGCCGCGCTCCCCATCGACCGCGAGCGGATCGAGCGAGCCGTCAGGGAGATCCTGGAAGCCATCGGTGAGGACCCCGACCGCGATGGCCTCATGCGTACGCCGACGCGCATCGCCAAGATGTACGAGGAGATCTTCGCCGGGCTCTACGACGACCCGTCGCGGCATCTCACCGTCACGTTCGAGGCCGACCACGACGAGATGGTGATGGTTCGCGACATCCCCATCCATTCGATGTGCGAACACCACCTCATTCCGTTCGCCGGCCGTGCACACGTCGCCTACATCCCGGGCGACGACGGACGGATCACCGGGCTGTCGAAGATCGCCCGCCTCGTCGACGGCTTCGCCAAGCGACCCCAGGTGCAGGAGCGCCTGACCACCCAGATCGCCGACGCGCTGGTCGAGGTGCTCAACCCGAGTGGCGTGTTGGTGATGGTCGAGGCCGAGCACTTCTGCATGTCGATGCGCGGCGTGAAGAAGCCCGGTTCGCTGACGATCACGTCCGCGGTACGGGGCCTCTTCAAGAGCAACGCCGCCACCCGGGCCGAGGCGATGAGCCTCATCACCTACCCAGGAAACCGCCTGTCAGCGCGCGAACGGGGCATTTCGGTCACCGACGCCCGGTACGCACTCCCAGTATCCTGCGTCCCAATGTTCGTCTGGTCGTCCGTGTGCGGGGAGCGCCCCGCGGTGATGGGCATCCTCAACGTCACCCCGGATTCCTTCTCCGACGGCGGCCGGTTCCTGGATCCGGGCGCCGCGGTCGCGCACGGCCTGAGCATGGTGGCGGCGGGTGCCGATCTCCTCGACGTCGGTGGTGAGTCGACGCGCCCTGGCGCCCAGCCGATCGACGAGGCGGAGGAGCTCCGCCGGGTGGTGCCGGTGGTGGCTCGTCTCGCGACCGAGGCGGGGGTGCCGATCAGCGTCGACACCAGCAAGGCGGCCGTGGCGGCCGCCGCGCTCGACGCCGGCGCGCTCGTGGTGAACGACGTCTCCGCCGCGACCGGCGACCCGGGGATGCTGCCCCTCGTGGCGGCGACTGGCGCCGGGCTCGTGGTGATGCACATGCAGGGCGAGCCCCGCACGATGCAGGAGGCACCCCGGTACGACGACGTGACCATCGAGGTGGGCGACTTCCTGATGGAGCGGCTCGCCGCCGCGCGGACGCCGGCGTGGCGCCGGAGGCCTTGTGCGCGGACCCCGGCATCGGGTTCGGCAAGCTCCCACACCACAACCTCGAGCTCCTGGCGCGAAATTCCGAGCTCGTCGACCGCGTCGAGGTGCCGGTACTGGTCGGCCCGTCCCGCAAGACGTTCATTGGTGCCGTGCTCGCCGCCGCTGCCGGTGAGCGCACGCCGCGCCCGGCCGGTGCACGGGACGACGGCACGCTGGCGACCATCGTGTGGGCGGTCGATCGCGGCGCGCGCGTCGTGCGCGTGCACGCCGCCGGTCCCGCGGCCGACGCGCTGCGTCTCCTCGACGCGATGGCTTCCATCGACGCGGACGCCGTCGCGTGAAGGGCCGACCATGAAGGGCCGATGGGCACAGGGGCTGGAGCCCCGCGCCTTCTGCTGGATCATCAAGGACCGGTTGGCGGCGTCGGAACGGCCTGGTGGCTTCGCCCGCAACCACCGAAAGGTGCGTCGCCAGGAGGAGCTGATCTGGCTCATCGGCCAGGGCTTCACCCACATCCTCTCGATGCTCGATTCACCCCACAATCTGCACGCCTACGAGGAAGCCGGCATCCCGCACGCACACGTCCCGATCGGGCGCCACGACGAGTGGAGCGAGCGGCTGCCCGTCCTCTACGCGACGCTGGCGGCCTGGCTCGGAAATCCCGAGCGAGCGCGTGCTGATCCATCACGAAGAGTTCGGTGAGCGGTTGCTCGGCGTCCTCGCGGGGTACCTCATCTATGTCGGTCTGGTCACCGAGGGGCCTCACGCCGTCGTCGTGATCGAGAAGATCACGGGCCGCCAACTGGGCTCGGTGGCGCGCGAGATCGTCGCCGTGACGGTGGCCGAAGGGATCGTCGAAGCCCGCATCGCGGACAAGAAGACGTCGCCTCGGCGTCGCGCTCGGAGCTGACATGGGAACGATCGTCATCAGAGGTCTGCGTGAACTGGGCGTACACGGCGTGCTCCCGGAGGAGCAGACCCGGCCCCAGCCCTTCGAGGTCGACGTCGAGTTGACCGTCGACCTCAGCACCGCGGGCGAGAGCGACGCGCTCGACGACACCGTCGACTACTCCGCGGTCGCGGAGGCGGTGAGCCGCGTCGTCACGTCGGAGCGCTACGCGCTGCTCGAGCGGCTCGGCACCCGGATCGCCGAGGTGTGCCGGGTCGACGAGCGGGTCACGGGGGTCACCGTCACCGTCCGCAAGCTGCATCCGCCCGTGCGCGCCATGGTCGACCACGTCGCGGTGTGCATCCAGCAGTGACGCCCGGGCGGGCGGTGCTGCGCGCGTACCTGGGGATCGGATCGAACCTGGGCGACCGGGCCGCGCACCTCCAGGGCGCGGTCGACGCGCTCGGCCGGGTCGACGGCGTCCGGATCGTCGGCGTGTCGCGGGTCTACGAGACGTCGCCGGTCGGGGGGCCGCCGCAACCCGACTACCTCAACGCGGTCGTGGCCGTCGACACCGAGCTCACCGCCCGGGCGCTGCTCGGAGTGGCGCACGAGGTCGAGGCCGCCGCGGAGCGCGTGCGCACCGTGCGCTGGGGCCCCCGCACACTCGACGTCGACGTCCTCCTGGTGGGTGACGAACGGGTCGACGAGCCCGATCTCGTCGTGCCGCACCCACGGATGGCCGAACGCGCCTTCGTGATCGTGCCGCTCGCCGATCTGGCGCCGGAGTGGGAGGGTCGGCTCCCTGCCGACACGGCATCGGTCCGGCCCGCCGGTCTAGCATTGGTGCTGCCCGAGTAGACCGGCACCCTCCCGAGGGGCCGGAACGAAGAGGCCAGGACGAAGAGGCCAATACGAAGATGATTGGCGTGGACCATCGATCGCAGCGGGCGCTCGCCCTCGTGGGCCCCGGACGAGCCGGCACGACCGTCGCGGCCGCGCTCGGTTTCGCGTGGGTGGACGGCGGTCGGCGTCGCGGGCAGGTCCGTGACCGCGCCATCGACGCAGCGTGCTGCCACGCGGCTCGGCGCGCCGCCGGTCGACGTCGCCGACGCCGGGCACGGCGCCGCGCTCGTGCTCGTCGCCACGCCCGACGCCGCCATCGCCGAGACGGCCGAAGTGCTCGCCCCGGGACTCGAGCGCGGCGCGCTGGTCGTCCACCTGTCGGGCGCGTGCCCGCTCGACGAGCTCGACAAGTTGCGGCGGGCACGGCCCGACGTCGCCGTCGGCTCGTTGCACCCGCTGCAGTCGTTGCCGTCGGTCGAGGTGGGGTTGGCGCGCCTGCCCGGCTCGTGGTGCGCTATCGAGGGCTCCGACGCGGTGGAGCGACTGGCGATCTCGCTCGGATTGCGGCCCTTCCGTGTGGCGCCCGCCGATCGGGTCGAGTACCACGCGGCGGCGACGATCGCCTCGAACCATCTCGTCGCCCTCCTGGGCCAGGTGACGCGCGTGGCCCGTGACGCCGGCGTACCCCTGGAAGCGCTCTGGCCGCTGGTGCGCGCGACCGTCGACAACGTCGAGACGCTCGGCGCGGCGAGACGCGCTCACCGGGCCGGTGGCACGCGGCGACGCCGACACGGTGGCGCGCCATCTCGACGCGGTCCCCGCCGAGGAGCGCGCCGCGTATTGCGCGCTCGCAACCGAGGCCCTTCGGCTCAGTGGTCGCGACGATGCCCGCATCCGCGACCTGCTCGGACCCCGTTCGCGCTTCGGGGTCGGAGGCAGTGAGCGATGATCACCGTGACGACCATTGCCGAAGCGCGCGCCGCGTGCGACGAGGCGCGCGCGGCCGGGGACCGCGTCGGCTTCGTGCCGACGATGGGGTTCTTCCACGAAGGCCACCGCTCGCTCATGCGTGCGGCGCGCGAAGGAGAACGACCTCGTGATCGTGAGCCTCTTCGTCAACCCCACGCAGTTCGCGCCCGGCGAGGATCTCGACGCATATCCGCGCGATCTCGTCGGCGACCGCGCGGCGGCGGAGGCGGAAGGCGTCGATCTCCTCTTCACGCCCAGCACCGCCGAGGTCTACCCGGAGGGAGCGCGGACCACGGTGCACGTCGGCGGGCTCACCGACGTGTTGTGTGGCGCGAGCCGCCCCGGCCATTTCGACGGCGTGACCACCGTGGTCGCGAAGCTCTTCGCGATCGTCGGGCCGAGCCGCGCCTACTTCGGGCGCAAGGATGCGCAACAGGTCGCGGTGATCCAACGCATGACCACCGATCTCGACCTGCCGGTGGAAGTGGTCGGCTGCCCGTTGGTCCGGGAGTCCGACGGTCTGGCCATGTCGAGTCGCAACTCCTACCTCGACCCCGACGAGCGCCGTGCCGCGGTGATCCTCTCGTCGGCCCTGTACCTCGCCTCCGAGGCCGTGGTCGCCGGTGCGCGCGACCCTCGTGCACTCCGTCGACTCGTCGTCGACACCGTCGCCAGCGCACCGGCAGTGCACCTCGACTACGCCGAGGTCGTCGACGCGGCGACCCTCGAGCAGGTCGATCAGATCGGGCCCGACACGCTGGTTGCGCTGGCTGCCCACGTGGGCAAGGCTCGTCTGATCGACAACGTCACGATTTCGTTTCCCGGTGGTA
Source organism: uncultured Actinomycetes bacterium (assembly GCA_963750045.1). Classification (GTDB taxonomy): domain Bacteria; phylum Actinomycetota; class Acidimicrobiia; order IMCC26256; family DASPTH01; genus DASUAS01. The sequence continues at coordinate 231,263 of CAVVPD010000009.1, forward strand.
CTCCCACCCCAGACCTCGGAGTCCTCATCGCATCGTCCGGAACCACGGAGGGATCCTGATGCAACGGATCATGATGAAGTCGAAGATCCACCGGGCGACGATCACCGGTGCCGACCTCAACTACGTCGGATCGATCACGCTCGATGAACGCCTGATGGAGCTCGCCGACATCCGCGAGCACGAGCAGGTGCACGTGCTCGACATCGACAACGGTGCCCGGTTCGAGACCTACGTCATCCGTGGTGGTCCGGGCGACGTGATCCTCAACGGCGCCGCCGCGCGCCTCGTCCATCCCGGCGACAAGGTGATCGTGATCACCTACGCGCAGTACGAGGAAGCCGAGCTCGCCGGGTACGAGCCCGTCGTGGTGCACGTCGACGACGACAACCGGCCCACGATGCACTCGGTACGCGAGGTTGCGCCGTAACTCGGCGCGACCTCGACGAGTCGAACCTCCCGATGCCCGAACGCCCGACCGACCTCCTCGTGCTCGGCAGTGGAGTCGCGGGCTTGTCGGCCGCGGTGCGGGCACGACGCGACGGCCTGTCGGTCACGGTGCTCACCAAGGGTGAGCTCGGCTGGTCGGCCACCCGCTACGCGCAGGGCGGCGTCGCTGCGGCGCTCGATCGCCTCCGACGACTCGCCCGAGTTGCACGGCTCCGACACGTTGGCGGCGGGCGGTGGTCTCTGCGACCCCGAAGCCGTGCGGGTGCTGGCCAGCGAGGGCCCGGCCCGCGTCCGCGAGCTGATGGCGCTCGGCGCGCACTTCGACCACGTCGCCGGCAACGGCGAGCTCGCCCGCGGCCCGCGAAGGTGGTCATTCGGTGGCGCGGGTCGTCCACGCGGGGGGTGATGCCACCGGCGCCGAGATCGAGCGGGCCCTGGTCGCCGCGGTCCACGGGTCGGGCGCCGACGTCCGGGAGGGCTGGCTGGTATCCGATCTGATCGTCGAGCGGGGACGTGTCGCCGGCGTCGTCGCCGTCGGCCCCGATGGCGTGCGCGACGTGCGGTCCCGCCACGTGGTGATCGCCACCGGCGGCGCGGGGCAGTGCTTCGCCGTCACCACCAATCCCGCGCTCTCCACGGGCGACGGAATCGCGATGGCGATGCGCGCCGGGGTCGCCGTCGCCGATCTCGAGTTCATGCAGTTCCACCCGACGGCCCTGGACCACCCGTCGATGCCACGTCCGTTGCTGTCCGAGGCGCTGCGCGGCGAGGGCGCCATCCTGCGCGACGAGCAGGGCGTCCCTTTCATGCGGGGTGAGCATCCGCTGGCCGACCTCGCCCCCCGTGACGTCGTGGCCCGGGCGATCAGCCGGCGACTCATCGACCGCGACCTCGAGCACCTCTGGCTCGACGCCACGGGCATCGAGGACTTCCCACAGCGCTTTCCGACCATCTGGGAGGCCTGCCGCTCCGTCGGGCTCGAGCCTTCCCGTGACTGGCTTCCGGTCGCGCCGGCGGCGCACTACCTGTCTGGCGGCGTGTGCACGGATCTCGACGGCGCGACGACGCTCCCGGGTCTGTGGGCGTGCGGTGAGGCGGCGTGCTCGGGTGTGCACGGCGCCAACCGGCTGGCGTCCAACTCGCTGCTCGAGGGTCTCGTGTTCGTCGGCGAGGGCGGTGGAGGCGATCGCGTCGGGCAAGGAGGTCCTGCGAGCGCACCGGGGTGCTGTCCGGCACGCTCGACGACGTGCCGCCCGACTCGTCCGAGCTGCCGATCGGAACCGGCTCGGTGCCGGAACGGGGAACCGGCTCGGTGCCGGAACGGGGAACCGCCCCGCCGATCCGCGAGGAGCTCCAACGGGTCATGACGCGCGATGCGGGTGTCCTCCGCAGCGCGACCAGCCTCGAGCGTGCGGAGGCCGCTCTGGCGGCCATGATCCCCACCGACATCGAGAGCGCCAACCTGCACACGGTCAGCACGGTGTTGGTACGTGCCGCCACCGCTCGACGCGAGTCGCGCGGCACCCACACGCGGGAAGACCACCCGGAGCCGTCCCCGGCCTTCCTCGGTCGCCTGGTGTTCCGGGGGGCGCCCACCCCGGAGTTCGTCCCGTTGGTGTCGACCGAACGCGAGCCGTCAGCGATGACCGAGTTCGACGCACCGGCGCACGTGATCCGTCCACTGGTCGCGAGCGCGCTTGCCGAGGACATCGGACCGCTCGGCGACCTCACCGCGTCGTTGCGTGCCGCCCGGAGCGCGCGGCGAGCGTCGACGTGATCGTTCGGGCCGAGGGCGTCGTCGCCGGGACCGCGTGCGCCGACCGAGGTCTTCGCGCAGCTGGATCCCGCCGTGACGGCGGAATGGCTGGTCGACGACGGCGAGGCGGTCGGTCCGGGCACCAAGCTGGGTTCGGTCGACGGCCCGCTGCGTTCGGTGCTCACCGGCGAGCGGAGCGCGCTCAACTTCCTCTGTCACCTGCTCCGGGGTTGCCACCGCGACGCGGCGGTTCGTGCACGCCGCGGGTCCCTCCGCCCGGATCTGGGACACCAGGAAGACGCATCCCGGGCCTGCGCGCGGTCGAGAAGGCAGCCGTGCGGGCGGGTGGCGGCGTGAACCACCGCGGTTCCCTCTCGGAGTTCGTCCTGGTGAAGGACAACCACCTCGCCGGGGTCGGGATCACGGAGGCGGTCGCCCGCGCGCTCGCTCGGTGGCCCGGACGCGCGATCGAGGTCGAATGCGACCGTGCGGCGCAGGTCCAGGAAGCGATCGCGGCCTCCGCCACCATGGTGCTGCTCGACAACATGACGCCCGACGAGGTCCGGGCCTGCGTCTCGCTGGTTCGCGCCACCGCGCCCTCGGGGTTCCTCGTGGAGGTGTCGGGCGGGATCACGCTCGACAACGTCCGCGCGTTCGCGGACGCCGGTGCCGACCTGATCTCCACCAGCGTGATCACACAGTCCGCACCGGCGCTCGACATCGCGTTCGACCTTCGAGACGGCGACGACGAGGAGACGTGACGAGATGCTCCTGACCATCGACTGCGGCAACACCCAGACCGTGATCGGGTTGTTCGCCGATCACGAGCTGGTCGACCACTGGCGCATCGCGACCGTCGCGGAGCGCACGTCCGACGAGCTCGCGTTGATGTTCCAGCAGTTCCTGGGGTTCCACGGGTTCTCGTTCGATGCCCAGGTGTCCGGTGTCGCGATCGCGTCGGGCGTTCCGCGGGTGACGGCGGCGCTGCGCGAGATGACCGAGCGGTACTTCGGGTTCGACGCGCTCGGTGCTGGAGCCCGGGGTGCGCACGGGGATGCCGATCCTCTACGACGAGCCCAAGAACGTCGGCGCGGACCGGATCGCGAACGCCGTGGGCGCGTACGATCTCTACGGCGGCCCGACCATCGTCGTCGACTTCGGGACCGCCAACACGGTCGACGCGGTGAGCGCAAAAGGCGAGTACCTCGGCGGAGCGATCTTCCCCGGCATCGAGATCTCGCTCGACGCGCTCTTCGATCGCGCCGCGGCGCTGCGGCGGGTCGAGCTGGTGGCTCCGAAGAACGTGATCGGGAAGTCGACCATCGAGGCGATCCAGTCGGGTGCGGTCTACGGCTTCAGCGGCCAAGTCGACGCGATCGTCGACCGCTTCGTCGCCGAGCTCGGACCGTCGACGGTGGTGGCGACCGGTGGCCTCGCCGAGCTGATCATGCCGCACTCGCGCACGATCCAACACTTCGAGCCCTGGCTCACGCTCCAGGGTCTCCGCATCGTCCACGAACGCAATCCCGTCTGACTCCCTGCTCGTCGGGGGCGGCCGTCGTCCCGGTCAGCTCTCGCGGTGGACGAGACCGTCGACGAGGCGTCCGAGGGTCTGGCACACGCCGGGGTCGAGCCCGTCGGCGCCGGCCAGTGCTTCGCCGGCCTTCACCGCGTGGTCGCGAGCCACACCCAGCGCGATCTCGACCGCGCTCGAACCCGTGGGCAGCGTGCCGAGCGCGAGCTCGCGTGCCTCTTCCAGCTGCGTGGGATCGAGCGGGTGCCCGAGCATCTCGCGGAGCGGTTCGGATTCGCGGAACATGTAGATCACCGGCAGGGTGTAGATCCCCTCGAGCAGGTCCTGTCCCGCGTGCTTGCCGAGCGCGGCGTCGGTCGACGATAGGTCGAGCACGTCGTCGACGATCTGGAAGCACATGCCGAGATGACGGCCGAACCGCGTCAGGGCGTCGAGGTTGGGATCGGGAACGCCCGAAACCATTCCTCCGATGCGGCACGACGTGGCGAAGAGTGCCGCGGTCTTGCCTTCGATGGCCGCGGCGTAGTCCTCCTCGGAACGGCCGACGTCGAAGAGGTGTTGCAGCTCGAGCACCTGTCCCCGGCACAACTCGCCGATCGTCGCCGCGAGCAGCGCCGCGACGTCGGCGCCCAACGACGCGGCGAGCGAGGATGCGCGCGGCGAGCAGGAAGTCGCCCGCGAGGATCGCGACGATGTTGCTCCAGCGCGCGTTCACGCTCGGTACCCCGCGGCGGGTCTCGGCCTCGTCGATCACGTCGTCGTGATAGAGAGACCCGAGGTGGACGAGCTCGCACGCGACGCCGCCGGTGACCGCGTCCTCGCTCGCCGACGAGGTCGCGGTCGCTGGCGTAGGCCGCGCAGAGGGTGAGGGTGGGCCGGAGCCGTTTTCCTCCCGCCCCGATGAGATGGGCGGCGACGTCGCCGAGGAACGGATCGGGTGTTCTGACCGATTCCCGCAGCGGTCCGGTCGACCCGGGCCGAGGTCGTCGGGCAGCGTCGGCAGCTCGTCGGCCAGATCCGCGGGCGCGGGGGGCCGCAGCGGTTCTCCCAGCCCGGTCATGTGACCCACGGTAGGCAGCATCGGGAACAATCTCCAAGCCGAGGGGGGTTTCACCTTCAGCGGCGACCCGCCTGATGCCGATTCATACGCGGAGGGTCCCGGAGCACAAGCCGATTACACTGAAACGATGACGTCACGGCCCGAAACCCCCCGGTGACGGTGGGGCCAGGGACGCGGCGTCCATCCCACTGAGGAGAGGCGGATCCCAACCGTGTTCGAACGCTTCACCGACCGAGCCCGCCGAGTGGTCGTCCTGGCGCAGGAAGAAGCGCGCCTGCTCAACCACAACTACATCGGGACGGAGCACATCCTGCTCGGCCTGATCCACGAGGGCGAGGGCGTCGCCGCGAAGGCGCTCGAATCACTCGGCATCTCGCTCGAAGCCGTGCGCGCCCAGGTCGAGGAGATCATCGGCCACGGCGGCTACGCGCCGTCGGGCCACATTCCCTTCACGCCGCGCGCCAAGAAGGTGCTCGAGCTCTCGCTGCGCGAGGCGCTGCAGCTCGGCCACAACTACATCGGCACCGAGCACATCCTCCTCGGGCTGATCCGCGAGGGCGAGGGCGTCGCCGCGCAGGTGCTCGTGAAGTTGGGCGCGGACCTGTCGCGCGTGCGCCAGCAGGTCATCCAGCTCCTGTCGGGCTACGCGGGCGCCAAGGAAGGGCGCCGCCAGGGGGGCGGTGCCTCGCCCGAGGCGACCCAGTGCGGCTCGCTCGTGCTCGACCAGTTCGGCCGCAACCTCACCCAGCTCGCCCGCGACAAGAAGCTCGACCCGGTCATCGGGCGCGAGAAGGAGATCGAGCGCGTCATGCAGGTGCTGTCGCGCCGCACCAAGAACAACCCCGTGCTCATCGGCGAGCCGGGCGTGGGCAAGACCGCCATCGTCGAGGGCCTCGCCACCGACATCGTCGGCGGCGACGTGCCCGAGACGCTGCAGGGCAAGCAGCTCTACACCCTCGACCTCGGCGCGCTGGTGGCGGGTTCCCGCTACCGCGGCGACTTCGAGGAGCGCCTCAAGAAGGTGCTGAAGGAGATCCGCACGCGCGGCGACATCATCCTGTTCATCGACGAGCTGCACACGCTCGTCGGCGCGGGCGCCGCCGAAGGAGCGATCGACGCGGCCAGCATCCTCAAGCCGATGCTCGCCCGTGGTGAGCTCCAGACCATCGGCGCCACCACGCTCGACGAGTACCGCAAGCACCTCGAGAAGGACGCCGCGCTCGAGCGCCGGTTCCAGCCGATCAAGGTCGAGGAGCCGACCGTCGCCCACACCATCGAGATCCTCAAGGGTCTGCGCGACCGCTACGAGCAGCACCACCGGGTCACCATCACCGACCAGGCGCTCGTGGCCGCGGCCAATCTCGCCGACCGCTACATCTCCGACCGTCACCTGCCCGACAAGGCGATCGACCTCATCGACGAAGCGGGTTCGCGCCTGCGCATCCGTCGCATGCAGGCACCGCCGGACTACCGCGAGCTCGAAGACCAGATCGCGAACACGCGCCGCGAGAAGGAAGCCGCGATCGAAGCACAGCAGTTCGAGCGCGCCGCGAAGCTCCGCGACGACGAGAAGGCGTTGCTCGAGCAGCGGGAGACCAAGGAGACGGAATGGCGCGCCGAAGGCGTCGACCTCTTCAACGAGGTGACCGAAGAGTCGATCGCCGAGGTGCTCGCGCTGTGGACGGGCATCCCGGTGTACAAGCTCACCGAGGAGGAGACCGCCAAGCTCCTCCGCATGGAGGACGAGCTGCACAAGCGGATCGTCGGCCAGGAGCCCGCGATCAAGGCGGTGTCGCAGTCGATCCGCCGGACCCGTGCCGGTCTGAAGGACCCGAAGCGGCCTTCCGGCTCGTTCATCTTCCTCGGCCCTTCGGGTGTTGGGAAGACCGAGACCGCGAAGACGCTCGCCGAGTTCCTCTTCGGTGACGAGAACGCGCTGATCCAGCTCGACATGAGCGAGTACATGGAGAAGCACACGGTGTCGCGGCTCGTCGGCTCGCCTCCCGGCTACGTCGGCTACGACGAAGGCGGCCAACTCACCGAGGCGGTACGCCGCAAGCCGTTCTCCGTCGTGCTGTTCGACGAGATCGAGAAGGCCCACCCCGACGTCTTCAACACGCTCCTCCAGATCCTGGAGGACGGTCGCCTCACCGACGCTCAGGGCCGTACGGTCGACTTCAAGAACACCGTGATCATCATGACCTCCAACCTCGGCACCGCGGATCTCCGCAAGGCCTCGGTCGGGTTCGGCAAGACCGACGAAGCCGTCACCTACGAGAAGATGAAGGAGAAGGTGAGCGAGGAGCTGAAGCGCAGCTTCCGCCCCGAGTTCCTGAACCGCATCGACGAGGTGATCGTCTTCAACGAGCTCACCCTGGAAGAGGTCACGGAGATCGTCGACCTGCTGATCAAGCGGGTCGTCGGCCAGCTGGAGAGCCAGGGGCTCGGCCTCGAGCTCACGACCGACGCCAAGTTGCTGCTCGCCGCGAAGGGCTACGACCCCGCGCTCGGTGCCCGGCCGCTGCGCCGGGCGATCCAGCGGATGATCGAGGACCCGCTCTCGGAGAAGATCCTGTGGAAGGAATTCCACGCCGGCGAGACGATCATGGTCGACGCGATCGACGACGAGATCGTGTTCCGGGCGATCGAGGGGATCGAGCCCCCGCCGGTCGAGCTCGCCGGTAGCGGTTCCGAGGGCTAGATCTCACCGCAACCGAGTACGAAGCGTTCGAGGAGCAGCCGGCGACGGCTGCTCCTCCTCGCGGTGGCCGTCGCGCTGCTCGCGGCGGCGTGCAAGGTCGACACGACCGTGTCGATCAAGATGCATGACGACGGCAGCGGCATGGTGACCGTCACCGCGGTGCTGGATCCCGATGCGGTGAAGGCAGCCGAGACCGGTGGTGGGAAGCTGGAGGACCGGGTCCGCCTCGCGGATCTCGACCAGGCGGGGTGGACGGTGCATCCGTGGGCACGCGCCGCGGACGGTTCGGCCCAGATCGTGCTCTCGAAGCCGTTCGACGCGCCCGACCAGGTGGCGGGCATCCTGCACGAGGTCGACGGCGACGCGGGCCCGCTGCGCGACGTGTCGGTCACCCGCGACCACGGCCTCTTGTCCACGAGCTACGACGTCAGCGGCAGCGTCGACCTGGCCGACCTCCAGACCGGTCTCACCGCCGATCCCGACGTGGTGGCTGCACTCACCAACCAACAGGTCGACGTGCACGCGATCGACCAGTCCCTGCTCGCCGAGATCCGCGACTCCTTCGGTCTGCAGGTCCGCGTCGAGCTCCCGGGTGTGACCCGGACCGTGCACGGAGTCGCCGGGAAGCGCACGGCCATGGATGCGTCGGCGTCGGTGCTCGACACCACCCGGGTCGTGTTGATCGTGGTCGCCGTGGTGCTCGTGGCGCTCGCGGTGTTGGTGCTCGTGTGGCCGGGGCGCCGTCGGAGACGGCGTGGGCGCAGGCCCACCGCCGACCGTCCGCCGATCCGCTGAGCCACCCGTCGGGCCCGGCCGGGAAGCCATGTTGCGGATCCGGTCTGCCGCATGTTGCGGATCCGGTCTGGCCGATGAGCGTCGTACCCCCGTCGTAGGTTGCGTGTCGTGAAGACGAGAACCGTGCACCGGTGCACCGAATGCGGCGGCGAGTCACCGCGCTGGCTGGGTCGTTGCCCGGTGTGCACGGCATGGGGGACCTTGGTCGAGGAGGTCGAGGTCGGCGGTGCCGCGGCTCCGCCCGCCTCGGTGCGAGCGAGCGCGGGCGGCCCGGTGCCGATCGGGCAGGTGGACGCGCGGCACGGCGCTTCCCCGGTCGACGGGGGTCGGCGAGCTCGACCGCGTGCTCGGAGGCGGCCTGGTCCCCGGATCGGTCACGCTCCTGGCCGGCGAGCCGGGGATGGGAAAGAGCACCCTCCTCCTGCAGGTGCTGGGGCGCATGGCGGCCCAAGGGGCTCGCACCCTGCTCGTGACCGCCGAGGAGTCCTGCGCCCAGGTGCGCATGCGGGCGGAACGCGTGCGGCGCGCTCGACGCGGGCCTGCTCGTCGTCGCCGAGACCTCGTTGTCGCACGTGCTCGCGCACGCCGAGGCGGTGGCGCCCGACGTGCTGGCGCTCGACTCCATCCAGACCGTGGTGGATCCCGATCTCCCGGGCGCGCCGGGCTCGGTGACCCAGGTGCGCGATTGCGCCTACCGACTCGTGCAGCGGGCCAAGGAGCGCGGTCTGGCGACCGTGTTGGTGGGCCACGTGACCAAGGAGGGGGCCCTGGCGGGTCCGCGGGTCCTCGAGCACGTGGTCGACACGGTGCTCTCGTTCGACGGCGACCGCGGCCACTCCCTGCGTGCGCTCCACGCGCTCAAGCACCGGTTCGGGAGCACGAACGAAGTGGGGCTGTTCGAGATGACCGAGCGCGGGTTGGTCGACGTTCCCGACGCGTCGGCCCGGTTCCTCGTCGATCGGCGACCCGACGTGCCGGGCTCCGCCGTCGCCGCGGTCCTCGAGGGTGCGCGCCCGATCCTGGTCGAGGTCCAGGCGCTGGTCCTGCCGACCGTGGTTCCGGTGCCCCGCCGATCCGCATCGGGCATGGAGTCGGGCCGCCTCGCGATGTTGCTCGCGGTCCTCGAACAACACTCGACGGTGAAGCCGGTCAAGGCCGACGTGTACGCGAGCGTCGCCGGTGGCCTGCGCGTCACCGAACGGGGTCTCGATCTCGCGCTCGCGCTGGCCCTGGCCGGAGCGAGCCTCGAGTGCGCCGTCTCCCGCGACACGGTCGCGATCGGCGAGCTCGGGCTCGGGGGCGAGGTCCGGTCCGTTCCGCAGCTCGACCGGCGGCTCGCGGAGGCAGCCCGCCTCGGGTTCGCCCGCGCCGTGGTGCCCGCCGGCGCGCGGGATCCGGAGCGAACGTGACGTGTCGGGATGGCGGGATGGAGCTCGTTCCCGTGAGTGACGTGCGCGACGCCTTGGAGGTCTCGCTCTTCGCCACGGCGTGACCCCGGAGGTCGCGCGCCCGCACTGCGGTATCTTGTGCCTTCACGCGCGAGCGTACCGAGAGGGAGAGCGCATCGTGCCCGCCCCACCGCGATCGGAAGCCATGATGGTCGCTCTGCGGCTCGTGGCGCCCGGAACGCAGCTGCGTGAAGGGCTCGACCGGATCCTCCAGGCGCGTATGGGGGCCCTCATCGTGGTGGGCGACGGACCCGAGGTGCTGTCGGTCTGCTCGGGAGGCTTCTTGCTCGACGCCGAGTTCACGCCCCAGCGCCTCTCGGAGCTTGCCAAGATGGACGGCGCGATCATCCTGGCCGCCGACACGTCGCGGGTGGCGCGGGCCAACGTCCACCTCGTGCCGGACCCGAACGTCCCCACCTCCGAGACGGGCACCCGTCACCGCACCGCGGAACGGGTCGGTCGCCAGCTCGACGTGCCGGTGATCACGGTGTCGGAGGACATGTCGCTCGTCGCCATCCACCGGCGAGGCGAGAAGCACACGCTCGAGCCCATCCCGCGCGTGTTGGCCCGCGCCGATCAGGCGCTGCAGATCCTCACCCGCTACAAGGCCCGACTCGACGCGGTCAGCAGCTCGCTGTCGGCGCTCGAGGTCGAGGATCTCGTCACGGTGCGCGACGTCGCCACGGTGTTGCAGCGCGCCGAGATGGTCCGCCGGATCGCCGAGGAGATCGAGGGCTACGTCATCGAGTTGGGTGCCGACGGTCGCCTCGTGATGCTCCAGCTCGAGGAGCTCGTCGGCGGCGTGGAGGAAGACCGCCGCCTGGTGGCCAAGGACTACTACCAGTCGTCGGACGACGTCGAGCTGATCAACGTGATGCGGGCGCTCGGGCAGCTCGACGACGAGGATCTGCTCGACCTCGGCATCGTCGCCTCGGTGCTCCACCTCGATCCCGCCATCGGCATCGACGGTGCGCTCCAACCACGCGGGTTCCGGCTGCTGCACAAGATCCCGAGGCTCCCCGAGATGGTGTCCGACCACGTGGTGCACCGGTTCTCCAACCTCCAGAAGATCATGCGCGCCGGCCTCGGCGACCTGACCGAGGTCGAGGGCGTAGGGGATGCGCGGGCGCGGGCGATCAAGGAAGGCCTGTCGCGGCTTGCGGAGACCTCCATCCTCGAGCGGTACGTTTGAGCCGATGGCAGAACTGATTCTCGGAACTCAGGACGTCGACGTCGAGCACATCGTCCTGCGCGGTGCCGACGGCACCGCGGTCGACGCCATCCACGCACGGCCCGACGGCATGCCCCTTGCCGGCTTGGTGCTGCATCCCGACATCGGTGGCCTCCGGCCGTTGTTCGACGACCTCTGCCGGCGCCTGGCCACCCACGGCTTCGCGGTCTGTGCCCCGGAACCGTTCGCCGCGGCACCGGTCGAGGTGCGGGCCGACGCGGACGTGGCCGCGCGCATGGCGTACGTGTCACAGCTCGACGACGACCTCCAGATCGGCGACCTCGAGACCGCGGCCGACTACCTGGTTGTGCACGACGACGTGCGTCAGGTCGCGGTGTTGGGCTTCTGTATGGGCGGGATGCAGGTGCTCAAGGCGGCGGCGTCGGGCCGCTTCGACCGTGCCGTCGCGTTCTACGGGATGATCCGCCTTCCGGACAACTGGGTGGGCCCGAAGACCCGCCCGCCCCTCGACACTGCCGGCGAGGTGTGCCCGACCCTGGCGATCTTCGGCGGCGTGGACCCCTACACCCCGGCCGCCGACATCGACGCGCTCCGTGCCGCGTGGGCGGACCGCCCCGATTGTGAGATCGTGGTGTACCCGGAAGCGGACCACGGCTTCGTCCATGTGCCCGAGCGGTCGGTGCACCGTGCCGACGACGCAGCCGACGCCTGGCGCCGGACGCTCGCGTTCCTGCTCCCGGAGTGAGCGCCCGCGAGGGTGGCTAGAGCGTGGCGCGCTCGTGGAGCGCGCTGCGGTCGACGATCCGGTAGCGGTTCCGGCCTTCGACTTCGATCCAGCCCAGCCGCGTGAAGAGGGACAGGGCCTTGTTCACGCGCTCGCGACTGGCGCCGACCAGACCCGCGAGGTCTTCCTGGGTCATCGGCAGCCGGAACTGGTCCTGGTCGCCGGCGATCTCGAGGAGCCGCTTGGCGGTGCGGGCCGGCACGTCGAGGAAGACCGCATCGGCGAGCGACTCGTCGGTGTTGCGCAGCCGGCGGGCGAGAAGACGGACGATCACCCACAAGAGCGTCGGGTGAGCGTCGATGGCGGCTCGCACTGCCTCGTACCCGAGCACGAGGAGGGTCGTCTCCTCGAGCGCCCGCGCGTCCGCGGAACGGGGGCCGTCGTCGAAGAGGCCCAATTCGCCGAACAACGAACCTTCGTCGAGCACGGCCACCAGCGATTCCCGGCCGTCAGGTGAGCTGGTCAGGATCGCGATGCGGCCGCTCACGATGCCGAACAGCTCCGATGCCGGATCGTCCTGGCGGAACAGGACCTCGTTCCGGGCGATGGTGCGCGTCGTCGAGTGCTGCCGGAGGGCTTCGAGGGTGTCGGCGGGCAACGCGCTCGAGCAGCTGGGTCGTTTCGAGGATGCGCCGTTCGACCATGGTGCTGGCAGAGCGTAGCCATACCCACGCGCGAAGTGGGTGAGGCGAGGAAAGGGCCCGCGGGGGGCTCTGGTATCCTTGATCTCCGGCCGATTCCGGCCCGTTTCCCAACGGAGCGCATCCTGCGACGGCCTCCGTGTAATTGGTCAGGAGAGCTATGACGTTCGACGTCGGCGACAAGGTGGTCTACCCCCACCACGGAGCGGCCACGATCGAGCGCCGCGAGAAGAAGGAAGCCTTCGGCGAGAAGCGCGACTACCTCGTGCTGCGCCTCGCGTACGGCGACCTCACGCTCATGGTGCCCGCCGACAACGCGGAGGAGATCGGTCTCCGCGAGGTGATCAACGACGAAGAGGTCGAAGAGGTGTTCGCCGTCCTTCGCAAGAAGGAGGCGCGGATGCCGACCAACTGGTCGCGCCGCTTCAAGAACCACGTCGAGAAGCTCAAGAGCGGTGACATCTACCAGGTCGCCGAGGTCGTGCGGAACCTCTCGATCCGCGAGGCCGACAAGGGCCTCTCGGCCGGCGAGAAGCGGATGTTGGCGCGGGCGCGCCAGATCCTGGTGTCGGAGCTCACGTTCGCGCTGAACGTCGACGAAGAAGCGGCGGAGTCGCGTCTCGACGAAGTGCTCAAGGGTGAGGACAAGCCTCCGGCGGCGGCGAAGAAGCCGGCGGCGAAGAAGGCCGCCGCGAAGAAGTAGGGTCGGTCTCTCGGTGACGGTTCCCCGTGTGTGGGCCGTGATCGTCGCTGCGGGATGGGGCGAACGATTCGGCGGCCCGAAGCAATTCTCGGAACTCGGCGGCGCGCGCCTCGTCGACCACGCGATCGCCACCGCGTCGGAAGCGTGCGATGCCGTGGTGCTCGTCGTCCCCGACACCGACGACTGGCAGGGCGCCGAGGTGGCGGCGCTCGCGGCCGGCGGCGCCTCTCGGGCCGAGTCGGTCCGGGCGGGCCTGGCCGGCGTGCCCCGGACCGCCGAGGTGGTGGTGGTGCACGACGCGGCGCGTCCGCTCGCGACGGCCGATCTGTTCCGCGAGGTGATCGCGGCAGTGCGCGCCGGTGCCGACGGCGCGGTCCCCGGGCTCGCGGTGGCCGACACCCTCAAGCGGGTCGACGACGTGCGGGTGACCGCGACCGTGGACCGGGTCGGCCTCGTCGCGGTGCAGACCCCGCAGGCGTTCGCCGCCGACGTGCTGCGCGCCGCGCACGCCAGCGCGGCGGAGGCGACCGACGACGCCGCACTGGTCGAGGCGATCGGGGGCAAGGTGGTCGTGGTCCCCGGCGATCCGCGCAACCTGAAGATCACCGGCCCCGCCGATCTGATGATCGCGGCCGCGTTGCTCGAGGCGTCGTGATCCGCGTCGGGATGGGCTACGACGTCCACCCGTTCGTCACCGACACGCGCGACGACCGCCCGCTCGTGCTGGCCGGAGTCGTCCTGGACGGTCCCGGGCTCGACGGGCACTCCGACGCCGATGCGGTGTGCCACGCGGTGGCCGACGCGCTGCTCGGTCCGGCCGGCCTGCCCGACCTGGGCACGCTGTTCCCCGCGTCCGACGACCGCTACCGCGGCGCGTCGTCGGTGGAGCTCCTGCGCGACGTCGTCGGTCGCGTTGACGCGGTCGGCTGGACCGTCGGCAACGTCGACGTGGTGATCGCCGCCGAGGAGCCGCGACTCGCGCCGCACCTCGAAGCCATGGTCGTCAACCTCACCCAGATCCTCGGGGGCGCCTTCGTCTCGGTGACGCCCAAACGCGGCGAGGGCATCGGCGCGGTCGGCCGGTCCGAGGGGATCGCATGCTGGGCGGTCGCGCTGCTCGAATCGGGCTGACCTCCGTGGAAGGGGTCGCACGTCGACCTCCGCGAAAGGGCCCGAGGGCGATGTGGTCGCCGGGTACCCTCGGTGCGCCATGGTCCGGATCCGCGACACTCTCCTGCGTGACACCGTCGAACTGACGACGCGCGACCCGGGCCGTCTCGCGATGTACGTGTGCGGGCCGACCGTCTACGACGTGCCCCACGTCGGGCACGCCCGCACGGCGGTCGTGTTCGACGTGATCCGGCGCTACCTCGAGTGGACCGGTCTCGACGTGACCTACGTGAGCAACGTGACCGACGTCGAGGACAAGATCATCGCCCGGGCGGCCGCGCGCGACACCACCGAGTCCAACCTGGCCCGCGAGTTCGAAGACGTCTACTTCGAGCAGCTCGAACGACTCGGCGTCCGACGGGCCGACCACACGCCCCACGCGACCGAGTACATCGAAGGAATGCTCGAGCTGATCGGTGAGCTCGTCGACCGTGGCCACGCCTATGTCGTCGACGGCCAGGGCGTGTACTTCGACGTCGACACGTTCCCGGGCTACGGCGCCCTTCCACACCGTACGCTCGAGGAGCTGCGGGAGTCGGCCGGCGCGCGGGTCGAGGTCGACGACGCCAAGCACAGCCCGATGGACTTCGCGTTGTGGAAGGCGGCGAAACCGGGCGAGCCGCAGTGGGATTCGCCGTGGGGCCCCGGTCGGCCGGGTTGGCACATCGAGTGCTCTGCCATGTCGCTCGACCTGCTGGGCGAAGGGTTCGACCTCCACGGCGGCGGCGACGACCTGGCGTTCCCGCACCACGAGAACGAACGGGCCCAGGCCGAAGCGGCCGGGCACGGGTTCGCCCGGCACTGGATCCACAGCGGCATGGTGCTCGTGGGTGGCGAGAAGATGTCGAAGTCGCTCGGGAACTTCACCACCCTGGCCGATGCGCTCGACGCCCACGGTGCACGCGCCTTTCGTCTCGCGGTGTTGCAGTCGCACTACCGCCGCCCGATGGACCTCGGTCCCACGGAGCTGGAAGCCGCGGGCAGGGGTGTCGAACGCCTCGAGGCGCTGGCGCGCGCGGCGGCGACGGCCGGGATGGTGCGGGTGGGTGTGGCGTCCGATGCCGCGATCGTCGACCAGTTCCGCGCCGCGATGGACGACGACTTCAACACACCCGGGGCCGTCGCCACGATCTTCGAGGCGGTCCGGGAGGCGAATCGTGCCCTCGACGCCGGTGACCGGGAGCGGGCGACCACGCTGATCGCCACGGTCGTCGAGCTCACCAACGCGCTGGGGCTCTCGATCGAACCCGTCGCCGACGGTGACGCGGAGATCGACGTGCTGGTGCGCGAACGCGACGACGCCCGTGCCGCGCGTGACTTCGACCGCGCCGACGCGCTGCGTGCCGACCTCGCGGCACGGGGGATCAAGCTGGAAGACACCCCCGGCGGAACGATCTGGCATCGATGAGCGGTCGCGGGAGCGCTCGGGGAGCCCGTCGCGCGCCGCCCGAAGGCAAGCGTGAGCGGCGCGACCTCGGTCAGCAGGTCGAGGGTCGCCAAGCCGTGCGCGAGTTGCTCGTGGCCGGGCGGCGCAAGGTCCACGACCTGTGGCTCTCGACCGACGCCGAGGACGCTCCGGTCGTCACCGAGATCGCGAGCCTCGCCGAGGCGGCAGGCGTGCGGGTGCGCAAGGTGCCCGCCGACCAGATCGAGCGCCGAGCCCGTACCGGCGCGCCGCAGGGAGTCGTCGCGTTCGCGGCCCCGGTGCCTGCCGCCGATCTCGACGCGCTCCTCGCCGATCCCCGTGCGTTCCTCGTCGCGCTCGACGGCGTGACCGACCCGCAGAACCTCGGCGCGGTCATGCGGAGCGCGGAGACCGCGGGCGCGACCGGTGTCGTGCTGGCGACGCACCGCGCCGTCGGCCTGACTCCCTCCGTCGCCAAGGCGGCGGCCGGCGCGCTCGAGTATCTCCCGGTGACCTTCGTCTCGGGGATCCCCGGCGCGCTCGACCGTGCCAAGCGCGCCGGTGTGTGGTGTGCCGGCCTCGACGCCGGCGGCGACCAGTCGCTCTACGAGTTGTCCGTGGCCGACGCGCCACTCGTGCTGGTGCTCGGCGCCGAAGGACGCGGTTTGTCGCGGCTCGCACGCCGCGCGCTGCGATGTCGTCGCCTCGATCCCCATGCACGGCCACATCGCTTCTTTGAACGTGAGCGCCGCCGCCGCAGTGGCGTGCACGGAGATCGCCCGCCGGCGCGCCGAGTGACCCCCGGCTCCCCGACGGGGCGCGAGGCCCTGCGTTGCAGAGTTACGCTTGCGCCTTCGCCGGGTTAGCTCAGTTGGCAGAGCACTTCTCTTGTAAAGAAGATGTCGTCGGTTCGAATCCGACACCCGGCTCGACGCGTGAGGCTCACGAGCGACCCGAGTCCAGGTAGATCGACTCGATCGCATCGGGCCACGCGAGGAGTTCGGCGCTCGTGCCCCCGTGGATGATCCGTCCACGTTGGAGAACGTACGTCCGATCCGCCGTTTGCAGCGCCTGCTGGGTGTGCTGCTCGAAGAGGAGCACACCCACCCCCCGGCTGGCCGCCCGTCGCAGGGCAGCCAGGAGCCGCTCGACGACGAGCGGCGCCAGACCGAGCGAGAGCTCGTCGGCGAGCAACAGGCGCGGCGAGCTCGCCAGTGCCCGCGCGAGCGTGAGGATCTGTTGCTCACCCCCCGAGAGCTGACCGGCACGCCGACGGAGCAGGGGCTCGAGCTCGGGGAACAACGCGACGGCCTCGGCCGGGTCGCCGCGACCGAGGCGCAAGTTGGTTGCGGTCGAGAGCTCCGAGAACACCGACCGCTCCTCGGTGACCAGTGCGAGGCCGTGCCGAGCGCGCCGGTACAGCGGCTCCCGCGCCACCCGCCCGTCGATGCGAACCTCTCCGGCGAGGAGCGGCACCTTGCCGGCCAGCGCATGCAGCGTCGTGGTCTTCCCCGCGCCGTTGCGTCCGAGCAGCGCGACGATCTCGCCGGGGTGCACGGCGAGGTTCACGTCGCGGATTCATACGACCCTGTGCGCATGGATCTTGCGCTCTCCGAGCTCGACGTCCGCGAGCGGCAGGTGTTGCGCTTCACGGCGGCGTCCTGCGCCGAGCCGGGTCACCTCCCGTCGGCCGCGGAGATCGCAGTTGGCGGTGGCATCGGTTCGTTCGCGACGGCGACCCGCGCGTTGCGCGCATTGGAACGGCGAGGTCTGATCGAGCGCGACCCCTCCTATCCTCGCCCGGCGCGCGTCACGATCGAGTTCCGGGCGTGCCGGCCCGAGCTGGAGCTCGCGCTCACCGAGATCGCAATGCACGAGAGCAGGGGGAATCTCGAGATCCTCCGGGACGCGCTCCGCTGGGCACCCGACGCCGACGCCATCGGATTTCTCCATCGCGAAGGAGTGGCTCGCGCCACGTTGCTGCGCGCGTACGAGGAAGCGCGCGGCCGTCTCGGGCCCAGGGCGTCGTGCTGACAACGGAGGTGCAGCGGCTCGTCGACGATCAGCCCGGACGTGATCCGGCGCCGCTCACGCTCCCGCCGGCATGGCGGCAGGACCGGGTGCTGAACACGGTCGCGAAGGCTGGCTGAGCGCGGCCACCGCGTGGTGGACTGGGGCGCGGCGCAAGGCGTCGCCCGCCACGGTGGGACCGACGCCTCGCCGGTTTCACCCATCTCCGAGGAGCCCAACCCATGAAAGCTGCCGTCCTCACCGCGTACAACGAGCCGATGGTGATCGAGGAGATCGCCGCGGCGCCGATCGGCCCGCGCGACGTGCTCGTGCACATCGACGCGAGCGGTGTGTGCCATTCCGACTTGAGCATGGCGAACGGAAGCCTGCCGCTCCCCCCGCCGATCATCCTCGGTCACGAAGGCGCCGGTACGGTGCTCGCCGTCGGCCCTGAGGTCACGCGGGTGGCGAAGGGCGACCGGGTCATCGCGTCGTTCGTCCCCGCGTGCGGGAACTGCTTCTTCTGCCTGCGCGACCAGTCACAGCTGTGCGAGCAGATGGGCGCTCACTCGATGGTCGGCAAGGGCCTCCGCGCCGACGGCAGCAACGTCATCGGCATGAGCGGGCTCGGCACGTTCGCCGACGAGATGATCGTCGACGAGATCATGCTCGTGAAAGTGGAGACCGACCTGCCGGCCGACCAGCTCGCGCTCATCGGATGTGGCATCACGACCGGCGTGGGCGCGGCGCTCAACACCGCCGCGGTGAAGCCCGGTTCGACCGTCACCGTGATCGGGTGTGGTGGTGTCGGCCAGTCGGTGCTCCAGGGCGCCAGGATCGCCGGGGCGTCGCGCATCTTCGCGGTCGACCCGGTCGAGATGAAGCGCAAGACGGCCGAGCAGTTCGGCGCGACGGACCTCATCGATCCGGGCCAGGGCGACCCGGTCGAGCAGATCCGCGCGTTGACCGGCGGTCGGGGTACGGACTACGCGTTCGAGGTGATCGGCCTCCCCGAGACGATGGTGCAGGCGTTCCAGATCGCCCGCCGGGGCGGCACCGCGATCATCGTCGGCATGTCGCGCTTCGATGCGCAGGTCACCTTTCCGGGGATGTCGCTGTTCGCGGACAACAAGCAGCTCCTCGGATGCATGTACGGCTCGGCCCAGGTGCGACGCGACTTCCCGCGCTTCGTCCAGCTGGTCGAGACCGGCCGCCTCGACATCGGGGCGATGGTGTCGCGACGGATCAAGCTCGACGAGGTGAACGACGCCTTCCGGGCGATGGAGGCCGGTGAGGTCATCCGTAGCGTCATCACGTGACCGCCCGGGAGGAACTCTGGAGTCGTTCCCCGGGTAAATGGGGCGAAACCGGCTTGTAAGAAACCCGAAATGCTTGACCCGAGGGGCCGGCGCGACGAGGATCGCGGCCCTGATGGGCCTCTCACGTCGTGATCGTGCCATCCTCGACTTCGAGCGGGGCTGGTGGAGCCGCCCCGGGTCCAAGGAGGCGGCGATCCGTACCGAGCTGAGGGTTTCCGGGACCCGTTACTACGAGATCCTGCGCCATCTGGTCGACGTGCCCGAGGCCTACGAGTACGACCCCTTGACCGTCAAGCGGGTCCGCCGTGAACGCGACCGACGCAGGCGCGAGCGCCTCGAAGGTCGCCGGGCGGACCCGGGGTCCCGGTGACGCCCCCGCGCGGAGACGGCGGTGAGCCCTCGCGATCGGGTGTCTCGTCGGCGGCACGCGGCGCGATCCTCGTCGGGCTCGCGGTGATCGTGGGGATCGTCGGGCTGCAGATCCTCGACGACAGCGGGCCCGGATCGGGTTCGAGCGACGCCACCGTCACGACGATCGCGGGCTCGACCGGTGCCGGCGCAGGTGGGGCGACCACCACGACCGGTATCCGCCCCAACGGCGAGGTCAAGATCAAGGTCTACAACGCGTCCGGCGTGCAGGGTCGGGCCCAGATCCTCACCGATCAGCTCAAGGCGCTCGGCTACAACATGCAGACGCCCGCCAATCTCAGTTCCCAACGCGCCGGCACGGCTGTGGAATGTGTCGACGGCTTCAAGACCGAGGGCACGCTGCTCGCCCTGTATGGCGTCGGGAACGGAGCGACCTTCGAGGCGTACCCGGCGAACCCGCCCGCGGGGGCGTCGGACGCCGACTGCATCGTCATCATCGGCACCGCGTAGCGCGGGGCCTCGCCCGGGAGCCGATGTGGCGCAAGGACGCGTGGAGGTCCCCGACCCGCTCGGGGTGATGGTCGAGGACGCGGTGCACGCCGCGCTCTTCGTCGACTTCGACGGTTCGCTCGCGCCGATCGTCGACGATCCTGCAGCCGCCCGTGTCCTGCCCGCCGCGCGCGCCGCGCTGGCGCGACTCGTGCCCCTCCTCGGCCGGATCGCGGTGGTGAGCGGAAGACCTGTCGCGTTCCTCGTGGAAGCGCTCGGGATCGACCGAATCGTCTACGCGGGTACGTACGGCCTCGAGCGGATGGTCGAGGGTGCGGTGGTCGTCGACCCGCGCGTCGTTCCCTGGCTCGACGCGGTGGCACGGGCCGCCGACGACGCGGAGACCGCGCTCCCCGGGCTCCTGGTCGAGCGCAAGGGTCGCGTCGCGGTCACCATCCACTGGCGTACCGAGCCCGACCGGGGGCCGGACGCGGCGGCGTGGGCGGAGGCGGCCGCGGCGCGCTTCGGTCTCGACGCACCGTTGCGGGGCCGGATGGCCGTGGAGCTGCGGCCGCCGGTGCCGGTCGACAAGGGCACCACGGTCGTCGACCTGGCGAAGGACGCGACCACAGCCGCATTCGCGGGTGACGACGCCGGCGACCTACCGGCCTTCGATGCGCTGCACATGCTGGAGAGGGCCGGCGAGCTGCGGCACGCGATCACCATCGGGGTCGCGTCCGACGAAGGGCCCGCCGAGGTTCGCGATGCCGACGTCGTCGTGGACGGCCCCGGTGGCCTCGCTCGGTTGCTCGACGCGCTGGCCGACGAGATCAGCGCGCGTGCGTGAGGAGCTCGCGCAACCAGGTCTGCGGGGTGTGCCGGGCTGCCAGGGCACGGATGCGTTCGGCGCGCGCCCGGCGCTCGTCCTCGGGCATCACGAGCGCGCGGTGCAACGCGTCTGCGCCTTGCTCGATGTCGTAGGGGTGCACCGGCAGGACGGCCTCGGCCAGCTCGTCATAGGCCCCGGCCTCGGGTGACAGCACCACCACGCCCTCGCGGGCGTTGACCAGCGGACCTTCCTTGGCGACGAGGTTCAGGCCGTCCTTCACCGGGTTCACGAGCAGCGCGTCGTATCGGGTCAGGCCGGCGATGGTCTGCTCGTAGTCGTCTCGGGTATCGACGACCACGGGTTGGTGCTCGCGCGTGCCCCACCGCTCGTTGACGTGTGCGGCAGCCTGCTCGACGTCCTGCTCATAGGCCAGGTACTCGGCGAGGTTCTCACGCGAGCGGTTGAGCATGGCGACGAACACGACCCGGTCGCGCAGCTCCGCGTGCGTCGCGAGGAGGTGGTCGAACACGTGGAATCCACGGACGATGTTCTTCGACAGGTCGATGCGGTCACTGCGGAAGACGAGCTTGCGGTCACCGACGAGCTCGTCGAGCTCGGTCGTGGCCGCGGCGGTGGCGGGGCTGGCCGCGAGGTCGGCGAGGGCTGCAGGGTCGGGTCCGAGGGGCGTCGCGTAGGGCGACGCCAGCGCGTGGTCGGCACCGAGGATCTCGTGGGCCGATGCGACGTACGCCGCGAGCCCACCGTTCGGTGTGGAACCCTGCAGGCGCAGCGGCCATGGAGGCGCACAACGCGTCCGCCATGTCGGTGGGGAGCACCCGGATCGAGTTCGGACCGCAAAACGGCGTGTGGGTGAAGTGCGTGACGCGGAGGTCGGGTCGCGCGGCGCGGACCATCCCGGGTACCAGCGCAAGGTGGTAGTCGTGGACGAGGATCTGCTCGTCGCGCGCCGCCGCGCTCGTTGACCGCGTCTGCGAACGCCGCGTTCACGGCAACGTAGCCGTCCCAGGCTTGGCGGAGATGCTCGTCGAACCGGGGGCGGCGGGCCAGGTCGAAGAGCCCGTGATGCAGGAACCACAGCACCGCGTTGGAGATGACGTCGTAGTGCATCCGGTGCAGCGCCGGATCGAGATCGAGGAGCGTGAGGTCGAGCCCCGACACGGTGGCGGCGCCGGCCCCGACCGCGGCGCGATCGTCGGCATCGATCGCGGCCGCGACCCATGCCTGTCGCTCACCCGTCGTTTCGCGGTCGTGGCCGGTGACCAGCGGGAGCAGCGCGCTCACGATGCCGCCCGCGCCCCTCGTCGACGCGAACGATCCGTCATCGCAGGCCGAGAAGCGGTACGGCCCCCGGTGCGTGACGAGCATCATGCGCGCAATGCTCCGAAGAGGCTCAACCAGTCTTCGAGCTCACGGGTCGACAGGAAGTTCTGACGAACGTGCTCGCGACCCTGCGTGCCCAGCGCGTCGGCACCGACGGGGTCGGCGAGGAGGTCGATGGTGCGCTGTGCGCACTCCTCCACGGAGTCGACGAGGTACCCGTCGTAGCCGTCGCGGATCTGGAGCTTGATGCCGCCCGCCCGCCCGCCGATCACCGGACGACCCTTCCAGAGACCCTCGCTCACGGTGAGGCCGAATCCCTCCCGCAACGACTTCTGGAGCACCACGTCCGCGATCCGCTGGAACGCGTTGATCTGCACCGATCCGACCTGGTGGAGATTCGACAGGAGGTAGATGTCGCGGTCACCGGCACGCGCCGCCTCGGTCTCGTCCCACACCCGGAAGCCCTCCGGGTCGTCGGTGGCCATCGATCCGGCGAGCACGAGCTGCGCGTCGGGAACACGTTCACGCACGATGCGGAACGCCTCGATGACCCCCACCGGGTCCTTCCACGGATCGAAGCGGCTGACCTGGCACACGATCGGCCGATGCACGTCGACGCCGTACTGACGGGTCAACTCCTGGCAGAACGGCATGGCCAGCTCGAGGTTCTTGACCGACAGGGGATCGATGCACGGCGGCGCGTGGACCACGTGGCGCATGTCGAGCGACGCCGGGACGAACTCGGGCATCGTCCACACCGACGCGTCGTGGATCTCGACGAACGGCCGGAAGAACTCCCAGATCTCGGGATGGGCGGCGGTGAGATCGATGTGACACCGCCAGATCCACGTCGTGTCCTGCATCCGGCCGCCGAGCCGCTCGCGGAGGAAGCTCAGCATCGCGGCCGGCTGGGGGTCGTGGACCACGACGTAGTCGTAGTGACCGTCGAGCAGGAGCGCGTTGTCGAGCACCTTCTCGAGGTAGATCCGCTGCATCGCGGAGGTCCACTCGATGTCGGCGCCCTGCAGCCCGTTGTGCACGGCTTTGGTGACCGCGAAGAACTCGTCGCTGCCGTGCATCACCTGCCAGTCGGCGTCGATGCCGACGCTGCGCAGCAGGGGCACGTGGGTGGCAAGCAGCTCGGCGACCCCGCCTCCGTACGCGGTGGCGTTGAGGTGCAGCACCCGCGTCTTCTGAAGAGGTCGGGCGAGCTCTCGGATCCGGTCGAGGACGTCGACGCCCACGACATCTGCGTAGTCGTCGATGTGCTTTTCCAGCAGAGGGACGCGATCGAGCACGGACACTCCGGTGGTCCGGGGACGGGAATCTCGGTCAATCTATCCAGCAATGGCGTCGGCACTGGTATGCCCGGACAAGTTCAAAGGGACCCTCGGAGCCGAGCAGGCCGCGGCTGCGATGGCCGCCGGGCTTCGCTCCGCCGGTTTCGACGACGTGGTCGAGCTGCCGTTGGCCGACGGCGGAGAGGGATCCCTCGACGCGTTGCTCTCGGCGCGCGGAGGCTCGCGGCGTACCGCAACGGTCACCGGACCGCTCGGCGATCCGGTGCAGGCAGAATGGGGACTGCTCCCGGGCGGGGTCGCGGTGATCGAGATGGCGCGCGCCAGCGGGCTGGGGTTGGTCGCGGGGCGATCGGATCCACTGCGCGCGTCCACGCGCGGGACCGGCGAGCTGATCGGCGGCGCGATCCGTGCCGGCGCGCGCCGAGTGATCGTGTGCGTCGGTGGCAGCGCGACGACCGACGGTGGCCTCGCCGCGCTCGAGGTGCTGGGGTGGTCGTTCGGCGGCACGCCGGTGACCGTGGCGTGCGACGTCACCACCCGCTTCCTCGACGCGGCGACGGTGTTCGCGCCGCAGAAGGGTGCGACCGAGGCGCAGGTCGCGTTGCTCACCCGTCGGCTCGCGCTGCTCGCCGACCGGTACGCGCAACGCACGGGCGTCGACGTGCGCGAGCTCCCGGGCTCGGGCGCGGCCGGCGGGCTGGCCGGCGGTCTCGCCGCCATCGGCGCCGAGCTCGAGCCCGGCTTCGACGTGGTCGCGGGGGCCGCCGGTCTCGAGTCCGCCCTCGAAGGGATCGAGCTGGTGGTGACCGGCGAGGGTCGGCTCGACGCCAGCAGCTTCGAGGGCAAGGTCGTGGGCGGGGTCGTCGAATGGGCCACCGACGCGGGCGTGCCCCACGCGGCCGTGATCGCCGGGCAGGTCACCGACGACGCCCGCGAGGAGCTCGCGCTCCGCGCCGGTACGCAGCTGCTCGCGCTCACCGACCGCGTGTGGCAGTCCGGGGAGGCGTTCGCCCGGGCGGCGACGCTCGTCGAGGAGGCCGCGCTCGAGGCAGGCCGTCGCGTGCTCTTGGGGGAGTGACGTTCAGGCCGAGCGCTCGCGCCCGAACTTCGCCGCGTAGGCCGGGATCGTGACGATGGGGGGACGCTCGCGGATCTCCACCGCGACCCGTTCCGGTTGTTGCGCCGCGTCGTAGCGGACCAGTTCGGCAAGTCGCCGGTCGACGGGGACCCCGGCACGACGGAGTCCGGTGACGAGAATGGCCATCGCCTGGGGGCCGAGGTCCTCGAGCGTCCGGTTGCGGTGCTCGCGCACGTCGAGGTCGACCTGCGCGAGCGCGTCGATGCCGTAGTTCGCGACGAGGTCGATGAGGAGCCCGATCTCGACGCCCCAACCCTCGACGAACGGGACCGTCTCGAGCAGCGTCCGGCGTCCGGCGTACTCGCCCGCGAGGGGCTGCACGAACCCGGCGAGGTGGGGGAACAGCGCCGAGATGACCGGACGGGCCATCAACTCGGTGACGCGGCCGCCGCCGGTCGCCTCACCGTGCAGCGGACGCCGGTAGTAGCCCTTCACGAAGCCGACGGACGGATCGGTGAGCAGGGGGGTGAGCAGCCGGGTGACGAAGGCGGGGCCGAAGTTGCGGACGTCGGCGTCGAGCCAGCAGACGATGTCGCCGTCGCACACGTAGAGCGACAGCCACATGACGTTGCCCTTGCCCGATCCCTGCGGCAGGTCGGGGAGCACCTGGTCGACCGGGAGCACCCGTGCCCCCTCCCAGCTCGCGGCCTCGGCGGTCGCGTCGGTCGAGCCGTCGTCCATGACGACCACCTCGTCGACCAGGGGCGCGTGCTCCACCAGGTTGCGGCGGACCGACGCCACGATCTGGCCGACGGTCGCCTCCTCGTCCCGGGCGGGGAGACAGACCGAGATCGTGAGGCCGGACCGGGCCTTGGCCTCGAGCAGCTCGTCGACACCCAGGTCGGGCGGGCCAGTCATGACCGAACAGGCTACGCCGGGCGCGGGGGAGGGCCGGCCTCCCGGAACTGCTGGGCGCCGTCTCCGCGGCCCGTGCTATCTTCTTCGCCGAACGCGTTCATCCAGAGCGGTTGAGGGACAGGCCCTGCGACGCCGCGGCAACCAGCTTCCGGCCAACCGGCTCGGAGCCAGGTGCCAATGCCTGAACGATGAGCAGTCCGAGAGCGGTCCTCCGCTCGAGGCGCTCGAGAGCGCGTCGAGGAGAGCGCCGGTGCGTGCACCGGCCGGACGGAGGAGCACCGATGGCGTACGTGCATGGTCTGCGATGTCGAGAGTGCGGGCGCGAGTACGAAGTCGCGCCCGTGTTCACCTGCGAGTGGTGCTTCGGCCCGCTCGAGGTGGCCTACGACTACGACGCGATCCGATCCGCCACCAGCCGGGAGAAGATCGCTGCGGGTCCGTTGTCGATCTGGCGCTATGCCGACCTGCTGCCGAGCGACCGCAATCCGGCGGTCGATCTCGGTGCCGGGTTCACGCCGCTCGTGCGCGCCGACCGCCTCGCCGCCGAGCTGGGCCTCGGCGAGGTGTGGGTGAAGAACGACACCGTGAACCCCACGAACTCGTTCAAGGACCGGGTCACGTCGGTGGCGTTGTCGAAGGCACTGGACTTCGGGTTCAAGGTGGCGGCCTGCGCGTCGACCGGGAACCTCGCGAACTCGGTCGCGGCGCACGCCGCACACGCCGGCCTGCGCAGCTTCGTCTTCATCCCCGCCAACCTCGAGCAGGGCAAGATCGTGAGCACCGCCGTCTACGGGGGCAACGTCGTCGCCATCGACGGGAACTACGACGCGGTGAACCGGCTGTGCGCGGAGTTGGCCGGCACCTACCCGTGGGCCTTCGTCAACGTCAACGTGCGCACGTACTACGCGGAGGGCTCGAAGACGCTCGCGTTCGAGACGGCCGAGCAGCTCGGCTGGGAGGCGCCCGACCACGTGGTCGTACCCATCGCCAGCGGCTCGTTGCTCACGAAGATCCGCAAGGGCTTCGACGAGCTGTTCAAGGTGGGACTCCTCGACGAGGAGCCGCAGATCAGGGTCTCGGGCGCGCAGGCCGAGGGATGTTCCCCGGTCGCCCGTGCCTGGCTCGACGGCGCGGACACCATCAAGCCGGTGAAGCCGGACACCATCGCCAAGTCGTTGGCCATCGGCAACCCGGCCGACGGCTATTTCGCGCTCGACGCGGTCCGCCACTCGGGGGGTGGCCTCGCCGCGGTGACCGATGACGAGATCGTCGAGGCCATGAAGCTGCTGGCCCGCACGGAGGGGATCTTCGCCGAGACCGCCGGTGGTGTCACCGTCGCCACACTCAAGCGGCTCGCGGCCGAAGGGATCGTGCGCCCCGACGAGCGCGTCGTCGTCTACATCACCGGTCACGGGCTCAAGACGCTCGACGCCGTGGCGCCCACGGTCGGTCCGACCGCGGTGATCCCGCCCACGCTCGACGCGTTCCACGACGCGTTCCCACCCGAAACGATGCAGGAGTAGCCGCGCTCGATGTCCGTCACCATCCGTATCCCCACCCAACTGCGCGAGCTCTCGGGCGGCGCGGCCGAGGTCGCCGCGGAGGGCGCGACCGTGGTCGACGTGCTCGAGGACCTCGAGGCTGCGTACCCGGGCTTCGCGGAGCGTCTCTTCGACGATCAGGGTGAGCTGCGTCGCTTCGTGAACGTGTTCGTCGCCGACGAGGACATCCGTTTCCTCGACGGCGTGAACACGGACGTCGCGCCCGGGGCCACGCTGAGCATCGTCCCCGCCGTCGCCGGAGGCTAGAAGGGCCGGCGCTCGAGCGAGTGATCAGGCAGGGATCGCGTAGACGAGCTGTGCGAGGCTCTTGGGGACGGTTTGGTCCCCGGTGGCGCTCTTGACCCGAACGCCCTCGGCGTTGGTGCTCACGACGACCGCGCTCGAACCCGGGATCAGCTCGGCGCCGGCGAGGAACGCGATGGCGGCATCGTCGATCTCTGCCTTCTCGCTGATGCGTCGTACCACGACCGGGCCGGGCGCCATCTGGGTGAGCGGAACCGAAGCCGGGCCCTCCACCGTGTGGCTCGAGCCGGGGATCGGGTTGCCGTGCGGGCAGGTCGCCGGATCGCCGAGGAGGAGCACCAGCTTCTCCTCGACCTCGGCGGAGATCGCGTGCTCCCAGCGGTCGGCCTCCTTGTGGACCTTCTCCCACTCGAGCCCGATCACGTCGACGAGCAGACGCTCGGCGAGCCGGTGGCGCCGCACGATCGAGGTCGCGACCGCGCGGCCCTTGTCGGTGAGGCGCAGGCTGCGGTCGTCGAGCAGTTCGGCGTAGCCGTGGTCGACCAGACGGTTGACCGTCTCCGACACCGCCGGAGCCGAGAGCCCGAGCCGCTCGACGAGCCGCGCCCGGATGGGCACGGTGCCCTCTTCTTCGATCTCCAGGATCGCTTCGAGGTATTCCTCGGTCGTGTCGTGCCACTCGGCCACGAAGGTGCTCCCGCTCGTGAGGCGGTCAGTCTACCTCTGCGCTCCGGGCCGACTCCGTGGCGTCAGCCGCCCCGGTGGTCCTCGGGCAGCAACGACGCAGGGTGGGCGAGCAGCGACGCCACGGTCTCGACGAACCGGGTCGCGTCGCGGCCGTCGACGACGCGATGGTCGGCCGAGAGCGAGATCGGCAGCGCGGGCGCGGCGACGACGGCGTCGCCCTCGACGACGGGTCGCACGCGGACCGCCCCGAACCCGAGGATCGCGACCTGCGGCGGGCGCACGATCGGGGTGGCGAAGCGCCCGCCCTCGGTGCCGAAGTTCGTCACGGTGAACGTCGCGCCGCGGATCGTCTCCGGTGCCAGGTGTCCGGACCGGCCCGCGTCGGTGAGTCGTGCGATCTCCGCGCCGAGCTCGAGGAGATCACGCGTGTGCGCGTCGTGCACGACCGGTACCACGAGTCCGTCGTCGCTCGCCACCGCGATCCCGACGTGACACGCGTCGTGGTAGACGACCTCGTCGGCGTCCACGTCCAACGTCGCGTTGAGGATCGGCGCCGTTTCCAGCGCGACGACCACGGCGCGCACGAAGAAGGCGGTGAGCGTCAGCGCGCCGTCGCCCACCGAGGAGCGAACGGCCGTGTAGGCGCCGAGCAGCGGGCGGGCGTCGATCTCGTCGAACAGGGAGATGTGCGGTACGGCGCGCCACGCTTCGGCCATGTTGCGGGCCATCGCCCGGCGTACCCCGCGCAGCGGCTCGCGCCGCTCGCCGGTCGCGGTGTGCGCGCGCGACGTCCGCGGCGGTCACGCGACCGGTCGGACCCGTGCCCGTGACGTCGGCGAGGTCGACGCCCAGCTCGCGGGCCAGCTTGCGGACCGGTGGCGCGGCGCGGGTGTGTGCCGTCGGCGCGTTCGACGGTCGCGGGAGCCCGGCCGGGCCCGACGTTCGTACCGGTGTTCCCGACGTTCGTACCGGTGTTCCCGACGTTCGTACCGGTGTTCCCGACGTTCGTACCGGTGTTCCCGACGTTCGTACCGGTGTTCCCGACGTTCGTACCGGTGTGCCTGGGAGGGTGGTGCCCTCGTCGGGGACGAGATCGAGGAGCGGGGCACCCACGGGGACGATGTCGCCGACCGACGCGCCGAGCGCGGTGACCGTGCCCGACGCCGGGACCGGCAGCTCGACCTCCGCCTTGTCGGTCTGCACGTGCACGACGATCTGGTCGCGGGCGACGTGGTCACCGACGGCCACCTGCCACTGCACGATCTCGGCCTCGGCCATCCCTTCGCCGAGGTCGGGAAGCAGATACTGCAGCGGCGGCTCCGCCACACCGGGTTCAGGCATCGAGCGACGCGTCGAGCGCGGCGACGACGCGCGCGACGTCGGGGCGGCACCAGTCTTCGACCAGAGGCGGGGCCGACCCGACGTCGTACCCGGCGACGCGCCGGATCGGCGCTTCGAGCGAATAGAACGCTTCCTCCTGGATCGTTGCGACCACTTCGGCGCCGAAGCCCGCCGTCAACGGTGCCTCGTGCACCACGACGACCCGGCCGGCGCGCTCCGCGACCTGCACCAGCGTCTCCGTGTCGAGCGGGGTCAGGGTGCGGAGGTCGACCACGCCGACCTCGGCGCCGCGTGCCGCGCGCACGGCGTCGGCCGCGTCGCACGCCACGTCGACCATCGCGCCCCACGTGACCACGACCGCGTCCCGCGCCTCGCGTTCCACTCGGGCCTTCCCGAGCGGTACGAGGTGCTCTCCCGCGGGAACGTCGCCGCTCGTCCGGTAGCAGGGGATCGGTTCCAGGAAGAGGACGGGGTCCGCGTCGCGCACGGCGCTGGCGAGCAGACCCTTGGCGTCGGCGGCGTTCGACGGCACCACGACGGTGAGCCCGGCGGCGTGCGTGTAGGGCGCCTCGACGGAGTCGGCGTGCAGCTCGGGCGTACGGACACCTCCGCCGTACGCGGCGCGGATGGTGACGGGGCAGTGGAACCGACCGCGGCTCCGGTAGCGCAGCCGCGCGAGCTGCGCCACGATCTGTTGGTACGCCTGCATCGTGAAGCCGCCGAACTGGATCTCGGCCAGGGGCACGAGGCCGGCCACCGACAGCCCGACCGTCGCGCCCACGATCGCCGACTCCGAGATCGGCGTGTCGAACACCCGTCGCGGACCGAACCGATCCAGTACGCCGTCGGTTGCGCGGAAGACGCCGCCGTTCACTGCGACGTCCTCACCGAGGAGGATGACGCGCTCGTCACGCGCCATCTCTTCGACGATCGTGTCGCGGATCGCCGTCAGCATGGTCATGCCCGCCACGACACCGCCGTTTCCGCGGTGGCCGACGCATCGTCCACGGCCGGCGCCGTGCGCGCGACGATCTCGGCGCGTTGCGCGGCCGTGCGCGCGTCGAGCACCGCGGTCACGTGGTCGAGTGCCTCGGCGGGATCGACCTCGCGGCGCAGCGCCGCGTCGATGACACGTTCGAGGCGCGCCTCGACCGCAGCCGACGCGGCGGCGTGGCGGGCGTCGTCCCAGAGCCCGGCCTGCTCGAGCTCGACGCGGAAGCGCTGGATCGGGTCACGCTCCTGCCACTCCCGCAGCACGTCGGCCGGGACGTAGCGCGACGGGTCGTCGGAATTGGTGTGCGCGCCCATTCGGTAGGTGACCACTTCGAGCAGGGTCGGGCCGTCACCGGCGGCCGCCCGTCGCCGGGCGGTGCGCGCCGCCTCGACGACCGCGAGCACGTCGTTGCCGTCGACCCGTACGCCGGGCATCCCGACCGCGCCCGCTTTGGCCGCGAAGGTCTCGGCCGCGGTCTGGCGTTCGGTCGGCGTCGAGATCGCCCAGCCGTTGTTGATGACCACGACGAGGAGCGGGACTCGCTGCACGGCGGCGAGGTTGATGCCCTCGTAGAAGTCGCCCTCGGAGGTGGCCCCGTCGCCCAGGAACGTGCACACCACCCCGGGATCGCCGCGCAGCGCAAGTCCCCAGGCGAGTCCGGCCGCATGGGGGACCTGCGAGCCGAGGGAGATCTGGGGCGGGAGGCAACGGACGCCCTCGGGGATGCGACCCCCGTCGGGATGGCCGCGCCAGTACGCGACCAGTTGCTCGAAGAACTCGTCGCCGAGCGCCCCGAAGCCCATGATGTCCCGGTAGTAGGGCACGAACCAGTCGGTCGAGATGTCGAGACCCCGCAGGACGCCGACGACCGCGGCCTCCTGGCCGGTCAGCGGGGGCACGGTGGCGAGGCGGCCCTGACGCTGCAGGTTCCAGAACCGCTCCGAGGCCCGCCGGGCGAAGAGCAGGTCCTCCATGAGCACGCTGCCGAGGGCGGCGTCGGTGATCCGGGACGCAACTTCGACGTCGGTCAAGGACTGGCTCCTTTTTGCTGATTACCCGAGCAGCCTATCCACTGATAGGGAGCAACGCGTGGCGGAAGAGGTCGACGATGTGCTCCTGCTCGACCGCGAGCGCACCGGGGCTCGTCGGGTCCTCGCCGAGGAGCGCGCCGACGAGCGGCGCGTCGGACAGGTAGGAGAGCACGGCGCCGTACCCCGTGATGACGAGACGGCGGGCATCGCACCGGCGGACCCGCCCGGCGTCCATCTCCCGTTCGAGGAACCCCACCGCCCGTTCGAACAACGGCCGCAGGGCCGTCGCGAGCTCGTCGACCAGGATCGGTCCGCCCTCGAGAGCCTCCCACCGGGCGAGTCGTACGAAGTCGGGTCGTTGCACGAAGAACCGGAAGGCAGTACGGATCACCCGCTCCACCTGGTACCAGCCGTCGGCGGCTTCGGCCGCCATCGTCTCGTCCATGAGCGCGAACCAGTCGTCGAACGACTGGATGAGCACCGCCCGGTAGAGCGCCTCTTTCGAGGGGAAGTGGTGGAAGAGGCTCGGGGGCCGGATCCCGACCGACTCCGCGATGTCGGCGAGGCTGGTACCGGAGTACCCGCGGCCGGCGAACCGCTGGCGGGCCACCACCAGGATCGTGTCCCGGGTGCTCAGCGTCGCGGTCACGACACCAGCGTACGCCGGAGCGAACGGAGCGACGCCGGAGGAATCGAGGCCGCAGAATTTGCACTCTCGGGTCGCGAGTGCCAACATGGTTAGCACTCGGTACCTGCGAGTGCTAACGAGCAGCCGCCGTCCAGTCCCAGCCGAACACCTACCCACTCCCAGGGGGTATCAGAAGATGCCGAAGCAGATCGCATACGACGAGCACGCACGCCGTGCCCTCGAAGCGGGCATGAACAAGCTCGCCGACGCAGTACGTGTCACCCTCGGCCCGAAGGGCCGCAACGTCGTCCTCGAGAAGAAGTGGGGCGCACCCACGATCACGAACGACGGCGTCTCGATCGCCAAGGAGATCGACCTCGAGGACCCGTTCGAGAAGGTCGGGGCCGAGCTGGTGAAGGAAGTCGCGAAGAAGACCGACGACGTCGCCGGTGACGGCACGACGACCGCGACCGTGCTCGCATGGGCGATGGTGCGTGAAGGCCTCCGCAACGTGGCCGCCGGCGCCAACCCGATGGTGCTCAAGTTCGGCATCGAGAAGGCCGTCGAGACGGCGGTCGAGTCGATCAAGAAGGACAGCAAGAGCGTCAAGACCGACCACGCGCAGATCGCCAACGTCGCCGCCATCTCGGCGGCCGACAAGGAAGTCGGCGCGATGATCGCGGAGTCGCTCGAGAAGGTCGGCACCGACGGCGTCATCACCGTCGAGGAGAGCCAGACGTTCGGCATGGAGCTCGACCTCGTCGAGGGCATGCGCTTCGACAAGGGCTACATCTCCCCGTACTTCGTCACCGACACCGACCGCATGGAAGCGGTGCTCGACGACGCGTACATCCTGCTCGTGAGCAGCAAGATCTCCGCGGTGAAGGACCTCCTTCCCGTGCTCGAGAAGATCATGCAGTCGGGTCGCCCGCTCGCGATCATCGCCGAGGACGTCGAGGGCGAGGCGCTCGCCACGCTCGTCGTCAACAAGATCCGCGGCACGTTCAAGTCGGTCGCCATCAAGGCCCCCGGCTTCGGTGAGCGCCGCAAGGCCATGCTCCAGGACATCGCCATCCTCACCGGTGGCCAGGTCGTCTCCGAGGAGATCGGCCTGAAGCTCGAGAACATCGGGCTGGAGCTCGTGGGCCGTGCCCGCAAGGTCGTCGTCACCAAGGACGAGACCACCATCGTCGAGGGTTCGGGTTCGAAGTCCGACGTCAGCGGCCGGATCACCCAGATCCGCTCCGAGATCGAGAACACGGACTCCGACTACGACCGTGAGAAGCTCCAGGAGCGTCTCGCCAAGCTGGCCGGTGGTGTCGCGATCATCAAGGTCGGCGCGGCCACCGAGGTGGAGCTCAAGGAGAAGAAGCACCGCATCGAGGACGCCGTCCAGACCACGAAGGCGGCTGTCGAAGAGGGCGTCGTGCCCGGCGGCGGTGTCGCACTGCTCCGCGCCCAGGAGAAGGTGCTCGCCCTCGCGGGAACGCTGACCGGAGACGAGTCCACCGGTGCGAAGATGGTGGCCCGTGCGCTGGAGGAGCCGCTCAAGCAGATCGCGGTCAACGCCGGTCTCGAGGGCGGCGTCATCGTGGAGAAGGTCCGCAGCCTCAAGGGTGCCAACGGCCTCAACGCCGCCACCGGCGAGTACGAGGACCTCGTGAAGGCCGGTGTCATCGACGCCGCGAAGGTGACCCGCTCGGCGCTGCAGAACGCAGCTTCGATCGCGGCGCTGTTCCTCACCACCGAGGCCGTCATCGCCGACAAGCCCGAGCCGGCTGCCGCCCCCGGCGGCATGCCCGGCGGCATGCCCGACATGGGTGGGATGGGCGACTTCTAGGAGTCTCCCGGCTCGAGGCGAGCCGTCTACGACATCGAGACGGAATGGGGCGTCCCGTGAGGGGCGCCCCATCCGCGTCCTCGGCGCGCCTTCGGCCTGACCCCGGCGCTACCGTGACCCCCATGGAACCGGTGCAGCCGTCGGTCGGGTGGGGCGTGCTCCACCTCTTCTACGCCGTCGACCGCGCGGCGGCGGAGGGCGATCCCCAGGCCGGGAAGCGGATCGTCGACGCCGTGCAGTCGTTGGTCGACGACGGGCACCAGGCGCTGCTGTTCGCAGTGCTCGGTCACAAGGCCGAGCTCGGCGTGATGGCGCTCGGGCCCGATCTGGCGCGGCTCCAGGCGTTCCAGCACGAGCTGACCACGACGCCCCTCACGTTGGTCGACTCCTACGTGTCGCTGACCGAGCTCTCGGAGTACACGTCGTCGGAAGACGACGAGCGTGCCCGGCTCGAAGTGGAGGAGCACCTCGCCGGTCCGGCGGCCGAAGCCCGGCTCGCCGCGTGGCGCGAGCGCATGACCCACTATCAGGAGCAGCGGATCCATCCGCAGCTGCCGATGAAGAAGACGATCTGCTTCTACCCCATGTCGAAGCGGCGCGTCGTGGACGCCAACTGGTATTCGCTCCCGTTCGCGGAGCGCAAGCGCCTCATGGCCGGCCACGCCCGCGTCGGACGGACCTACGCCGGGCGGGTGCTCCAGCTCATCACCGGCTCGACAGGGATCGACGACTGGGAATGGGGCGTCACGTTGCTCGCCGACGATCCGGCCGCGCTGAAGGAGATCGTCTACGAGATGCGGTTCGATCCGGTGTCAACCGAGTACGCGGACTTCGGGCGCTTCGTCACCGGGTTGCTGTTCGAAGCCCCCGAAGCGCTCCGGCGCGTCGGGCTCTAGCCGGGGGTCAGCAGCTGTGTCCGAGCACGTGCGCCTGTTCGTGTCCTTCCCCGAGGAGCTCGTCGACCGGCCGATGATCTACGAGGTCGTGAAGCGCTTCGACGTCGTGCCCAACATCCGGCGCGCCAACGTCGAGGCCCACTCGGGGTGGGTGATCCTCGAGCTCAACGGATCGCAGGAGCACCTCGCCGCCGCCGTCGCGTACCTCGAAGAGCTCGGCTGCACCGTCAACACGATGGAAGGCGACGTCATCGAGGGATGACGAAGGGGACCGACGACGACGAACTGCGCGGCCTGCGGCTGTTGGCGGACGCGGGGGACGCCATCGTCGCCGGGGTCGACGCGCGAGCTGCCGGGGTGGACGCAGCGTCAGGTGATCCGCATCCTCGACGCGTGGGGACGGGCGGCGCCCGACGTCCGCGCCCGGGCCGAGCGCGCCGCCGTCGACGCGGGTGACGCGGCCACCGAGCGCGTCGTCGGCGAGCTGCGGGTCCTGCTCGCCACCGACCCTTCGGCGCAGGCGGCCACACCACTCGAGATCGTCCGCGGGGCGTACCGCGAGCCCACGCCGCGTGCTCGAAGCGACCGGGATCCCGCCGGTCGAGCGTGACGAGTTCGACGAGCGCGCATGGCCCGACGATCGCTACGGGCTGGTGATCGCCACGCTGGGCGATCTGGGTGACGACGAGCTCGCGCCGCTCCACTTCGCGTGGGGCATGGCGAAGGCGGTCGTGCTCCGGGCTCGTCGCTGAATGCTCATTGTCGCATCCGTTTCCTCTTCGTGACATCTCTGTATGCTCCCTGACCGGAGCGTGCCGGGGGCACGATCCCCGGGGACACAGGGGAGGGTCCATGCGGATCAACGCGGGCGACACCGCGTGGGTGCTGATGAGCGCCGCGCTCGTGATGTTCATGACGCCGGGGTTGGCGCTCTTCTACGGCGGGATGGTCCGCGCCAAGAACGTGCTCGCGATGCTGATGCAGAACTTCTTCTGTCTCGGGTTGGTGAGCGTGCTCTGGGCGGTCTGTGTGTACTCGCTCGCGTTCCACGGCACCGGCAGGTTCATCGGCAACCTCGACCTGGCGTTCCTCGACCACGCCAACACGGTGCCGGCGACCGGCTTCGGTCTCGTCCCCATCCCCCCGTTGTCGTTCTCCGCCTTCCAGATGATGTTCGCGGTCATCACACCGGCGCTGATCACCGGAGCCATCGCCGACCGCATGAAGTTCTCGGCGTGGTTCTGGTTCATCGGGTTGTGGGTGCTGCTCGTGTACACACCCGTCGCGCACTGGGTGTTCTCGCCCGCGGGCTGGCTGTTCCGGCGAGGCGCGCTCGACTTCGCCGGTGGCACCGTCGTCCACGTCAACGCGGGGATCGCCGCGCTCGCCGCCGTCATCGTGATCGGGCGCCGGCGCGGCTGGCCGAACCACCCGTCGCCGCCTCACTCGCTGCCTCTGACCCTGCTCGGCACCGGCATCCTGTGGTTCGGGTGGTTCGGGTTCAACGCCGGCTCCGCGCTCGCGGCCAACGGGATCGCGGCGCAGGCGTTCATCAACACGCACATGGCGGCGGCCGCGGCGATACTCGGCTGGTTGCTGTTCGAGCGCATCCGCAGCGGACACGCGACGACCCTCGGCGCGGCTTCCGGGGCGGTCGCCGGACTCGTCGCGATCACCCCCTGCGCGGGCTTCGTCGGTGGGATGGCCCCGATCGTCATCGGCTTCGTCGCCGGCGCGCTCTGTTACTTCGCGGTGAGCGTGAAGTTCCGCTTCGGGTACGACGACGCGCTCGACGTGGTCGGTGTGCACCTCGTCGGCGGCATCGCGGGATCGCTGCTGCTGGGCCTCTTCGCCGACCGTGCCTTCAACCCCGCGGTCGTGCACCAGGGGGTGCTGGTCGGCGGCGGTAGCTGGGAGCTCATGGGCGATCAGCTGATCGCGGTGGGGGCGACGCTGGTGTGGTCGGGGGTGCTCACGTTCGTGATCCTCAAAGTCCTGCAGCTGGTGATCCCGGGCGGGCTCCGGGTGTCGGAGGAGGACGAGGAGACCGGTCTCGACCTCACCCAGCACTCCGAGGTGGGCTACTCCCTCGACCGGGTCTGACCGCACTCCGCCGACCGCACTGGACCGACCGGCCGGGCCGCCCGTGCCATGCGCCATGATGGGAGCAATCCATGAAGCTGATCGTCGGGATCATCAAGCCGTTCAAGCTCGATGACGTGAAGGACGCGATCAAGGAGCTGGGCGTCCAGGGCCTGACGGTCTCCGACGTCCAGGGCTTCGGCCGTCAACGAGGGCACACGGAGGTGTATCGCGGCGCCGAGTACACGATCGACTTCGTGCCCAAGGTGCGCATCGAGATCCTCGTCGACGACCGCGACGTCGATCGCGTGGCGGACCAGCTGCTCGCGACCGCCCGGACGGGGAAGATCGGTGACGGCAAGGTGTGGGTGGTCCCGGTCGAGCGCGCGTGGCGCATCCGTACCGGAGAGACCGGTCCCGACGCGTTGTAGCGCAGGCGTGCGATGACTCGCGCGCTCCGGGACGCGCGAGAGTCCCTCGT
This sequence comes from uncultured Actinomycetes bacterium, assembly GCA_963750045.1. Lineage (GTDB taxonomy): Bacteria > Actinomycetota > Acidimicrobiia > IMCC26256 > DASPTH01 > DASUAS01. Next base: position 268,338 of record CAVVPD010000009.1, read on the forward strand.
GGCGCGCACGGATCTGACCGGGCCCGCGTTCGGCGGAGCCCTCGCCGACCTGGTCGACGGCGCGCTCGTGGACGCGGCGGGTGCGCTCGAGTTGTCGCCGTCGTGGGCGCTGGTGGCGCTGGGCTCGTACGCCCGCCGGGAGCTGTGCCCGGGCTCCGACATCGACGTGATGCTCCTGCATGCCGGAGGCAGGCGCCGCGGGCCCAACGCCGAAGCCGCGGGGGCGCTGTGGTACCCGCTGTGGGACGCCGGCCTGGTGTTGGGCCAGTCGGTGCGTACCGTCAAAGAGGCACTCGCGGTCGCCGACGAGGATCTCGACGCGATGACCGCACTCCTCGACCTCCGCCTCGTCGCGGGTGACGCCGCACTGCTCGCCGAGCTGGGGTCGAAGGTGCAGCAGCTCGCGCCCCGGCGCCGGGGCCGCCTGGTCGGTGCCCTGGCCGCGGCGGCCGCGGAACGCCTGGAACGCCCGGGTCCGATCGCGGAGATGCTCGAGCCCAACCTCAAGACGGGTGCTGGCGGGCTGCGAGACCTCCAGGCGCCCGGATGGGTCGGTTGGACGCTCCCGGCCGCGGAGGCCGCCACCGGGCGCCACGGACTCACCGGCGGCTGGGAGGGAGGCGTGGAGGTGCTCGTGGCTCGGGGGTACCTCCAGCCGGGCGATCCCGAGCGCCTCCGTCACGCTCGCACCCTGCTCCTCACGGCCCGGGTGGCGCTGCACCGGGTCACCGGCGCCACGTCCGACCAATTGCCGCTGCAGGAGCAGGACGCGGTCGCGCGCCTGGTCGGGGCGGCCGACGCCGACATCCTGGTGCGGTCGCTCGGGGAGGCGGCGAGGTCGGTCGTGTGGATCACGTCGGACTTGTGGGCGCGCCTGCTGGCGGCCGAGGCGGGACCCGTGAGCCTCGGCGGTGCCACGCGTGCGCTCGGCGACGGCGTGCTCCTGCGCGACGGTCGCATCGCGCTCGATCCCGACACCCCGGTCGACACCGCGGTCGTGTTGCGGGCGGCGGGGCACGCGGCGCGACTGCGGGTGCCGTTCGAACGTGTGACGCTGGCCCGGCTCGCCGTGCTGGCCGACGTCGAGTGGGACGACGACGCGCGCGACGCGCTGGTGGGTCTCCTCGCCGCCGGGCGGGGCGCCATCGCGGCGTTCGAGGCGCTCGACCACGTGGGGGTCCTGGTGCGACTCCTCCCCGAGTGGGAGCACGTGCCGCGCTCGGCCTCAGCGCAACGCCTACCACCGCTTCACGGTCGATCGGCACTCGCTCGAAGCGGTGTCGGAGTGCGCCGCGCTGCTCGATCCCGACGATCCGCGCGGCGCCGGGTTCGACGGTGACGTGGCCCGGCGCGCCCGCGCCGACGTGCTGCTGCTCTCCGCCCTCCTGCACGACATCGGCAAAGGTCGTCCCGGCGACCACTCGGTGGCCGGCGTGGAGACGGCGCGCACTGTGGCGAAGCGCATCGGGCTCGATTCCGCCGGCCGCGAGCTCCTCACATGGGCGGTGCGCCATCACCTGCTCCTCGCCGACACCGCGACCCGGCGCGATGTGGCCGACGAGCGCACGATCACGCGGTTTGCGGAGGCAGTCGGCGACGCCGACCACAACACCCTGCTGTACGCGCTCACGCTGGGGGATTCGCGGGCGACCGGGCCGGCGGCCTGGAGCGCGAGCAAGGCGGCGTTGGTGCGCGAGCTGTTCGGACAGACCGACTCGCTGCTGCGGGCTGGCGGCGCGGCGGTTGAGCCGTCACCGGAGCGGCGGGTCGAGCTGCGCGCCATGGTGGGAGCGACGACCGCGGACTCGTATCTCGACGCCATGCCGCCGGCGTACGCGAGCCGCGTTCGCGCCGGAGGAGATGGCTCGTCACCGGGAACTGATCGTCGCGCGGAGGCGCGCGCTCGACTGGACAAACCTGTCGGACGGGCGACTGCGCTGCACGCTGGTCGAGCCCGACCGCACCGGCCTGCTCGCCACCGCCGCGGCGGCGCTCGCGCTCGTCGGGTTCGACATCGACACCGCGGCCGCCTTCTCGCACCCCGACGGCATGGCGCTCGAGGTGTTCACGGGCGCCGACCGGTTCGGCCGGCTCGCGAGTGCCGACGAACGCTCGACCGCGGCGGCGACCATCGACGCGGTGCTCGACGGCGCGACCGACCTCGACGAGCAGCTCCGCGCCCGGACGCTCCGGTACCGCCGGGCCGACCCCGGTACGTCCGACCGCGACGTGCAGGTCCTGGTCGACCCCGAGGCGTCGGCGGACGCGACCGTTGTCGAGGTGCACGCGCCCGACGACATCGGCCTGCTCGCCCGGGTCGCGTCGGTGTTCGTGGATCTCGACCTCGACGTCGCCCAGGCCATCGTCTCGACCGTGGGTGACCGGGTGGTCGACGTCTTCTACCTGCGCGACCCGTCGGGGGCTCGCTTCGCCGAGCGGCACGCGGTCGACGCGCTCCGTGCGACCCTGTTCACGCGCCTGACCACGGTGGTCACGCTCGACGAGCGCCTCGGCGAGGACGGTTAGTCTCACCGCCGTGACCGAGCCCTTCAGCCCTTCCGCCGTCGATCTCCTCCGCTGGGCGGAGACGCTCTCCGCCGTGGCCCGCACCGGCCTCGGGTTCACCCAGAGCCTCTACGAGAAGGAACGCTTCGAGGAGGTCTTGAAGGTCGCCGCCGACATCCGGGCTGCCGCGATCGAGGAGGCCGAGGCGGACGCGCTCTTCGACGAGTGGCTCTCGACGGTGGGCGAGGGCGTCCAGGGCTACGTGACCCCCAAGGTGGCCGTCGCGGCGATCGTCGGGAACGAACGGGGCGAGCTGCTGCTCACCCAGCGCGCCGATTCCGGAGTGTGGCTGTACCCGGTCGGGTATGCCGACGTCGGCTACTCACCGTGCGAGATCGCCATCAAGGAGGTCTACGAGGAGACCGGCATCGAGGTGGAGCCGGTCTCGCTCATCGCGGTGCTCGACGGCCTGCGGCTCGGGTTCGCCCGCCTACCGCTGTACTCGCTGCTCTTCTCCTGCCGGATGATCGGCGGCGAATTGCGGGGTCATCCGCTCGAGACCCGCGCCGTCGGCTTCTTCGGGCGCGACAACCTTCCGTGGCCGACGGTGGGCATCGATCGCTGGGGCGAGCTCGCCTTCGCGGCCATCGACGGTGAGGTGCGCCCCTGCGACTTCGACCCGCCGCGCACCCCGCCCTGGCGCGGCGACGCCTGACGTCGCCCGCTCGCCTCGTCCCCGCTCAGCCTCCGCCGTCCCCCATCGCCTTCAACTCGGTCATGGTGAACAGCGGGTGCAGCTCCACGCCGATCTCCGCCAGGCCCGCCGGCCCGCCTGACTCGCGGTCGATCACGCACAGAGCGTGCTCGACGACGGCGCCGCGTGCACGGAGGTCGCCGCACGAGGTGACGACCTGCCCGCCCGACGTCACGACATCTTCCACCACGGTGAGGCGCATGCCGTCGACCTCGCCGCCCTCGGCGAGCCGGCAGGTGCCGTAGGTCTTGGCCTCCTTGCGCACGAAGTACGCCGGAATACCGGTCAGCTGCGACAGCATCGTGGCGATCGGCACCCCACCGAGCTCGAGTCCGGCGAGCGCGTGCGTCGCGGGTGGCACGAGCGGCACGAGGGCGCTCGCGATCGCGCGCAACAGCTCCGGATCGGCTTCGAAGAGGTACTTGTCGAAGTACTCGTTGCTCACGGTGCCCGATCGCAGGACGAACTCGCCCGTGATGTGGGAGCTCGAGTAGATCGAGCGCGCGAGCTGGTCGCGTTCCGTGGTGGTCATCGGTGGCAGCCTCTCACTGGGTGGACTTGAGCTCGGCGAGGAGCATCTCGACGATCGACGTCGCACCGTGCGCGTGTTCCCACGCCGCGCCGATCTGCTCGTGGTCGACGAGGCCGACCGCGTCGGGCAGCCGGTCGAGCGCGGCCGTGGCCGCCTGCGCGAGCGGCGCGGGCTCGAGGTCGTCGCCGTAGGCGGCGAAGCACTCCAACCCGTCCCAGACCGAGCGCAGCGTCCGGGTCTCGGTGCCCAGGCTCAGTGCGTCCGGATCGGCGCCGGCCGACAGCCCGCCGACCACCTGCTCCCACAGGTCGTAGTGCGAGAGCTCGCGCGGCAGCCGGTACCCGGCGACCGGGTGCAGGCGCCACTCGAGGCCCACGCCGCCGGGACCGTCATCGGTGAGCCAGGTCTGGGAGCCGTTGAGGTAGCTGTCGACGGGCGGCCCGAAGTGCTCGTCGAGGGTCAGGATCAGGGGGGCGTCGACGCGCCAGACGCAGGTGGCGGTGCGGGACATCCGCGCAGAGTACCGAACCCGTCCGATCGCGGTACCCTGCCGCGCTCGGAGGGACACGTGCGTACGAGGTTCTGGTTCGGGACCGCCTGGTGCGGACTGATCGTGCTTGCAGGCACCGGTTGCGGCGGCGGAGACGGTCGGCTCTCCGAATCCCGCTACGTGCGCGAGGCGAGCGTGATCTGCGCCGCCGCGAACCGTGCGGTCGGTCGTGTCGAGATCCCGCAGATCGACGACGCTCGTCCGGCGGCTCGGGCGATGGGCCGCGTCGTGGTGATCCAGCGCCGTTCCATCGCGGATCTGCCGCGCGTTGAACCCGCCCCCCAGGTACGGGAATCTCAACCAGCGATGGATCGCGCTCCTCGATCAGGGAACCGACGAGCTCGAGCGGATGCGCTCGACGTTGGTGAGTGGTCGCGCACACCTCGCGCGGGAGTACGCAGGCAAGGCCGTGACGCTGCTCGATCGCGCGGACGTCCTCGCGTCGCGCCACGGGGTCATCTCGTGCCTCGGCCCGCCGCTCGGGGCCGACTGACCCTACGCTCGGTGTCGATGGGTCACGACGGTGGTTACGACCGGCTCAGCGCGCTCGACGAGACCTTCCTCCACCTCGAGCGGGTCGAGACGCCGATGCACGTCGGCGCGGTGGCGGTGCTCGAACGCGAGCCATTCTACGACGAGCACGGGCGGTTCCGCCTCGACGACGTGCGCGCCCTCGTCGCGTCGCGCCTGCAGCTGATCCCGCGCTTCCGCAAGCGGGTCATGCCGGTGCCGCTGGGTCAGGGCCGGCCGATCTGGGTCGACCACGAGGGCTTCGAGATCGCCAACCACGTTCGGCTCACCGCGCTGCCCGCCCCCGGCGCCCGTCGCCGGCTGTTCGAGCTGGCGGAGCGCCTCACGGTGCAGGTGCTCGATCGCGCCCAGCCCCTGTGGGAGCTCTGGTTCGTGGAGGGGGTCGACCGCGGCGAGCACGTCGGGCTGATCCACAAGTCGCACCACACCCTCACCGACGGCATCTCCGGTGTCGACATCGCAACCGTGCTCCTCGACTTCAGCCCCGCGGCGACCGTGCTCCCGGCCGACGACTGGAGCCCGGCACCGCCCCCGGCACCGAGCCGGTTGGTCATCGACAGCCTGCGCGAGCGGGTCGCCCGGCCTGCCGGGGTCGCCGGTGCCGCACGTCGTCTCGCCGACGCTCCCCGCGACGCGATGGCGCGAGCGGCCGACCTCGGCCGCTCGCTCGGGTCGTTGGTCGACGGTCAGGTCGTCGCGCCCCGGCTGTCGTTGAACGCGCCCGTGGGCCGTGGTCGCCGATTCGAGACCGTGCGGATCCCACTGGACGATGCCAAGGTCGCCCGCGAGGCCTTCGGGTGCACGGTGAACGACATCATCCTGGCGGGAGTCGGCGGCGCGGTCGCCCGCCTGCTCGATGCGCGTGACGAGCTGTACCCCGAACTCGTGCTGAAGGTGTTCTGCCCGGTCTCGGTTCGGGACGTCGACCAGCGCATGCAGTTGGGCAACCGCATTTCGGCGATGCTCGTGCCCCTCCCCGTCGGTGAGCCCGATCCGCGCGCGTGCTCGACGCCGTGCGCGCGAGCACCGCCGACCTGAAGGAGCGACGCCAGGCGGTCGGCGCGGCCGCGCTGCTCGGGCTCACCGACTACGCCGCGCCGACCTTGCTCGGCCTCGCGGCACGCGCCGCGCACGCGCAACGCTTCGCCAACCTCATCGTGACCAACGTGCCCGGTCCCCAGGTGCCGCTGTACTGCCTGGGGGCGCGGATGCTCGAGGTGTATCCGATCGTGCCCCTGTCGAGGAACCTGACCCTCAACGTCGCGGTGCTCTCGTACTGCGGGCAGCTCCACTTCGGGCTGATCGGCGACGGTGCCTCGGGTCGCGATCTCGAGCTGCTCGCGGGTGGCCTCGAGGACGCGTTCGCCGAGGTCTTCCGTCTGGGTGCCTCCTGAGCGCGTATAGCGTGTCGCCAGGGCGTCAAGACGTTCGGGGGAGCCACCGTGAATCGATCCGAGGATCCCACCGCCGAGGTCACCGATCTCCTCCAGCTGCTGATTCGCAACCGCTGCGTCAACGACGGCACGGTCGCGTCGGGCGAGGAGACTCGCAGTGTGGACCTGCTCGCCGGTTATCTCGCCGGCGCGGGCGACTTCGAGATCTACGAACCGCAACCCGGCCGCCAGAGCCTGGTCGCGAAGATCGAAGGATCCGATCCCGGCGCGCCCACGCTGATGCTGATGGGCCACACCGACGTCGTCCCCGTGAACCCCGACGGCTGGAGCCGTGATCCGTTCGCAGCCGAGGTGGTCGACGGGTTCGTCTGGGGTCGCGGTGCGGTCGACATGCTCAATCTCACCGCGTCGCAGGCGGTCGCATTCCGGCGACTCGCCGACAGCGGGTTCAGGCCCAAGGGCACGTTGGTCTACTTCGCGGTCGCCGACGAAGAGGCGCTCGGCACCTGGGGCGCCGACTGGTTGCTCGACCACGAGCGCGACGCGGTCTACGCCGACTACGTGCTCACCGAGTCGGGTGGTTTCCAGATCCCGTCGCCGGCCGGACCGCGGCTCCCCGTTCTGGTGGGGGAGAAGGGCACGTTCTGGACCAAGATCCGCGTGCACGGCACGCCCGGCCACGGTTCCCAGCCGTTCCACACCGACAACGCGCTCGTCACCGCGGCCGAGGTCGTCCGGCGCATCGCCGACTTCCGGCCGCAGACGCAGATTCACGAGTCGTGGCGCCAGTTCGTCGAGGGCATGCACTTCGACGCCGAGGTCACGGCCGCGCTCCTCGACCCGGACCAATTCGACGGAGCCCTCGCCGACTTGCCACTCGGGATCGCCCGGCACTGGCACGCGTGCACGCACACGACGTTCGCGCCGACCGTTGCCCACGGCGGCACGAAGACCAACGTGATCCCCGACCAGGTCGACCTCGAGGTCGACATCCGCACCCTGCCCGGTCAGACCGGGGCTGACGCCGCCGCGTTGCTGCGCCAAGCGCTCGGTGACCTCGCCGACCGGGTCGAGATCCAGTCGAACGACGATCCGGCGACCGCGTCGCCGGTCGACACGCCACTGTGGGACTCGTTGGCCCGTACCAGCGCCCGGCTGTGCGAGGGCTCCGCGCTCGTGCCGTCGTTGATGGTCGGCGGCACCGACAACCGATTCTTCCGCCGGGCCGGGGCCGTGGGCTACGGCTTCGGGCTCTTCTCGAAGCGCCTCCCCTACGAGGACTTCGCCACGATGTTCCACGGCAACGACGAGCGGGTCGACCAGGAGTCGTTGGCGTTGTCGACGCAGTTGTGGGAGGCCGTGGCCCGCGATCTCGTCGGCTAGAGCCTGCGGTCGAGTGCGAGCTTCCCGCACCCCGCCCACACGAGGAAGAGCATCGCCATCAGCAACGCGGGGCCGACGCCGAGGTGGAAGATCCCGCCGTCGACCCGGCCGGCGGTTGCGATCGCGCCCACGAGGTTGCAGGCGAGGAGGAGCGCGGCGAGGCGGGTGAGCAGACCGACCACGAGCAGCGTTCCGCACACCAGCTCGAGGGTTCCGACCAGAACGGTCGCGACGTCGGGGACGGGGATCCCGTAGCGATCGAAATCGGCGGACTCCGTGGCGTGATCGGCGAACTTCCCCACCGAGAACGTCACGAACAGCGCGCCGGTCACGACCCGGACCACCGTCGTGAACCAGGCGGCCGCGCCGTGGGTACGGGGGACGGCGAGCCGCGTGGCGAGTTCGGTCATGCGCCGTCCTGGTCGCGGAGGAACTGCTCGACCTCCGCCGCCAGGTCGTCGGCGTTGGGGACCGAACCGCCGCCGGCCGGGTGCCCGCCGAGCACGATGCCGCGCTCCTCGGCGTCCTCGGCGTCCACGCGGGATTCGAGGTCGCGCACGTAGCTGCTCACCTCGTCGTTGTCGGAGATGGCGTGATCCACTTGGCCCCGCCAGAGGTCGACGAGCTGGTCGAGCCCCTGGAGGTCGAAGGTGAGCTCGGCGAGCCGGCCCAGGCGTTCCAACAGTGCACGCGTCGCCGGCGGGTTCGGCGGGGACGCGACGTAGTGCGGCACCGGCGCCCAGAGCGACGCCGACCGTAGGCCGGTGGCCCGGCACGCGTCGTGGAGCACGCCGACGATCCCGGTGGGGCCTTCGTACTGCGAGCGGCTGAGCTCGAGACCGTTGATCAGCTCCGGGTCGGTCGCGGTACCGGTCACGCGCACGGCGCGCGTGTGCGGCACGTCACCCAGGAGCGCACCCAGCGTCACCACCAGCTCGCAACCGGTTTCCGACGCGATCGTGAGCACCGCGTTGCAGAAGGATTTCCAACGGACGTTGGGTTCGACGCCGCGCACGACCACGAGATCGCGTTCCAGGGAACGTGACCGCGAAGCACTCCGTGGCCGGCCACGTGATCTCGAGCGCCACGCCGTCGACGAGCTCGACTTGTGGACGTCGCGACTGGTAGTCGACGTGCTCATCGGGATCGATGGACGCCACGCGGGGTGCATCGCTCTGGCGAACGAGCCAGTCCACCGCCCCGGTCGCGGCGTCACCGGCATCGTTCCAACCCGAGAAGGCGGCGACGAGCAGCGGTCGATGCAGCGTGGGATGTGGTTCCCAGACCAGGCCGTCGGTCATCGGCCCAGCTTACGGCCGCTGTGTAGAGTGCCGCGATGGCACTGTCGACCGCGGACGAGTATCGCGAGTCGCTGCGCGACGACCGCACCCTCTGGTACCAGGGGCGGCGCATTCCCGACATCCTGGCGGAGCCCGACCTGCGCGTCGCGGTCGATCACGCCGCGCTCGACTACGCCGTTGGCCACGATCCGCTGTACCGCGACCTGGCGGTGGCCAAGGACCCCGATTCGGGCGCCGAATTCAGCGCGTACTACGCGATCCCGCGCTGCAGCGACGATCTCCTGTCGCGGTCCCGGCTGATCGAGACGGTCACGGGGCTGGGCGGCACCATGGTCACGTTGGTGAAGGAGATCGGATCCGACGCCTTGTTCGGACTCCTGCGCGTGCTCGAGGGAGAGCCGCGTGAGCGCGTGCTCGCGTTCTACGAGCACTGCCGCGACGGAGACCTGTCGGTTGCGGTCGCGCAGACCGACGTGAAGGGGGACCGTTCCCTGCCGCCGCACGGGCAGGCTGATCCCGACCTCTACGTCCACGTGGTCGAGGAGCGGCCCGACGGCATCGTGGTGCGGGGAGCGAAGTGCCATACGAGCATCGCGGCCAATGCGCACGAGATCATCGTCCTCCCGACGCGGGCCATGGGCCCGGACGACATCGACTACGCGGTTGCGTTCGCGGTCCCGGTCGACACGGCCGGCCTGTCGCTCTACGTGTCGGCGTACGGCGCGCGGGAGCACGACGCGTTCGAGTTCCCGGTCTCGTCGAAGCACAAGATGCTCGAGACTCTGACCGTCTTCGACGACGTGTTCGTGCCCTGGGAACGGGTGTTCTTGTACCGGGAGCCCGAACTCGCCGGCCGGGTGGCACTCGCGTTCGTCGAGTTCCATCGCTTCACCGCCGTGTCGTACAAGCTGCCGCTGCTCGACGCGTTGGTCGGAACCGCGGCACTGATCACCCAGATGAACGGCGTGAGCGACGCGGGACACATCCGCGAGAAGCTGACCCAGCTCGTCATCTACGCGGAGACGGTTCGGGCCCTCACCGAGATGGCTGGGATTCGCGCCGAGGTGGGGGAGCACGGGATCGCGTCTCCCGATCCGCTCACCACCAACCTGGCGAAGTACACCTTCGCGACGCGCTATCACGCCGCGCTCGAACTGGTGCAGGACTGCGCCGGCGGCTTGCTGGTCACCGGCCCCGGCGGCGCCGACTGGGCGAACCCCGAGGTGCGCGCAGTGCTCGAGAAGTACTACGCCGCCAAGGCCCCGGCCGAGGAGCGGCTCCGAGTGCTGAACACGATCAGCGATCTCACCGCGCGCGACTTCGGCGGGTACCACGCGGTGCTCGCGGTGCACGCCGAGGGGTCGATCGAAGCAGAGAAGATGCAGATCTTCCGGGCGTACGAGCCGGGGAAGGCGATCGCCTACGCGCGGCGCTTGGCCGGGCTGGACTGAAGCGGGTTCAGCCGAGAGCAGTCGGCGCGGTTCAGGCGACCCGCGGTGTGCGGGGCTCGACCGGCGTGCCGTTCCCCTTCGGGTACCGGGCGACGCGCCCGACGGGCATGTCGACCCGGAAGCCCGCGGCGGCGCGCTCCTCTTCGGACTCGCCGCCCCAGAAGCCGTACTCGCGGTGCTCACGAGCCCACTGCCGGCACGGGTTCATGACCGCACACGTCTCGCAGACGGCGCGGGCCTTGGCCTCGCGCACGTTGCGGGTCTCGGGGCGCTCTCCGGCCGGTGCGAAGAAGAGGTCGTTCTGACCTTGGCATGCGGCCGTTCCGGTCCAGGTGAGTGGGCCGGTGAAGATGAGGCTCGAGACGATTTCGGTTGCGGACACCATGGACCCCCGTGAGTGCGTTGGGTGTGCGGGAGATTCGGGGAGTCGGTGGGGGGAACCGACTCCCCGAGTCGTCCTGCAGCGACCATGTTGCCTGTTCCCGGCGAATCTGTCCAACAGTTAGACTCGATGGTATCCATCGGATCAAGCGATGGCGTCGACCATCGTCCTCCAGACCGAATGGAAGAAGGGACGATCGTGGAGCTGCGTCATCTCGACACCCTGCTCGCCATTGCCGAAGAGGGCTCGTTCACCGCCGCGGCGGACGCGTTGGCCACGGTGCAGTCGAACGTCTCCGACCAGGTGCGTCAGCTCGAGACCGAGCTGGGCGTGCCATTGCTGGTCCGCAGCCGGCGCGGTGCCGAGCCCACGGAGTTCGGTGTGCTCGTGCTCGATCGGGCCCGGCGTGTCCACCGGGAGCTCGAGGCGATGCGTGCCGACCTCGCGCTGCTGCAGGGCCTCGAGGCGGGGTACGCGCGGCTGGGCGTGGTGGGCACCGCGAGCCGGTGGCTCGTGCCTGCGCTCGTGGCCGATCTCCGTGAGCGGGCGCCCGGTGTCCGCCTGCGGGTCAACGAGGGCGCGTCGGAGCGTTTGTTCACCGAGCTGGTCGACGGCGAGCTGGCGCAGGCCATCGTCACCGAGCCCGTGAACGACCGACGGCTGGTGGTGGAGCACCTGCTCGACGAAGATCTCGTGGGTCTCCTCGCGCGCGACATCGAGCTCCCGCCCGAACCGGTGCCGCTCTCGGCGTTCGCCAAGCTGCCGCTCGTGCTCCCACCGGATCCCAACCCGCTCCGCATCGAGGTCGAGCGCGCGGCCGAGGCCGAGGGGCTGACGCTGACCGTCCCCGTGGAGGTGGAGGGCATCAGGCTGCTCGCCGACCTCGTGGTCGCGGGTGACTACGCGTCGATCCTGCCCGAAACCGCGATCCCGCCCGAGTTGAAGCGGGTGCGCATCGTGACCATCGCCAACCTACCGCCCCGCCGGCTCGCCATCGTCAGTGCGCGCGCGACGCGCAGCTGTCACTGGCCGATCAGGCGGTCCGCGAGAGCGTCGGCCGCCTGGTCGAGACGCACATGAGTACGCGTGCCAAGCCGGTGAAGAAAGTACGGTCGCGGGCGAAGAGGGGGTAGGCCATGGCTGCGGACAGCGCGAGGAACACCGACGGCGGGCGGAACATCAATGTCAAGCTCATCGCGCTCGGGTTGCTTGGCGCGATCCTCGTGCTGTTCGCGTTGCTCAACACCCACGAGGTCGGCGTCGACTGGATCTTCGATACCGTGAGGGCGCCCATGATCCTGGTGATCGTGGTGTCCGCGGCCATCGGGTTCGTGATGGGTTTCCTCGGGCGTGGGCATTTCGCGAAGCAGGACGACTGACCGGAGGATTCCCCGCTCAGATCGGAGCGGGTGCTCGGACGGTGGCCACCGCGGGCCCGCGTCCCGCTCGCGTGAAGGTGCGGGCCAGCAGGTAGCCGACACCGAGCACGAGGAACCCGCCGGCGGCGTCGAGGAAGTAGTGGTTGGCGGTCACCACGATGACGGTCACGGTCGTGACGGGGTAGATGATCGCCAGAACCTTCGCCCAGCCGTGGCGGAGACGAGGTACGAGCGCGCACGCGCACCACAGGGCCCAGGCGCAGTGCACGCTCGGCATGGCCGCGAACTGGTTCGAGATCTTGTTGACCGCGCCGGAGTTGAACGACCAGAACGCAGGGTCCTTGGCGAGCGTGTCGACGAACCCGTAGTGGCCGAAGTCTTCCAAAAGGCGGGGTGGCAGCAGGGGGAAGAACGCGAAGCCGATCAGCGCGAGCGCAGTGGCGATGCCGAGCGTGTTGCGCCAGAGCGGGTAGTCGTTCGTCCACCGGCGGTAGAGGTAGATCATCACGCCGCCGGTGACGATGAAGTGCAGAGATCCGTAGAAGTAGTTGGCCGCGATGATGAACGTGCGGGAGCCCGAGTGCCCACGCCTGGATGGCCTGTTCGTGGTTGATCCCGAGCGACTTCTGGAGCCGGATGATGTCGAGGGCGTGTTCGTAGGCCTGGTGCTCGTTGCCGTGGTGCAGGTTCCGCACGAACGAATAGACGACGTAGAAGATCGCCACCGCGAGCAATTCGCCCCACCAGTAGAGGCGCCGGCCGTCGCGCAGCGTCCGGCCACCGCGCAGCCGGCGGTGCAGCGGGACTGCGGCCGGCCGCGTGGGTTCGTCCTGCTGCTCGAGCACGCTCATAGGGTGGGCGTGCTGGCCGGGGTCTCGGGTGCGACGGAAGGGTCGTGGTCGGAGTCGTGCCGCTGGCCGACCGCGAACGCGGGCGCGCCGAGGAGGCTCACGACGAGCGTCATGCCGTACCAGAGGAGGCCCACGCCGATGGCCTTGCCGGTGGGCACGTCCAGCGGGCGCAGGAGCAGCACGAGCAGACCTTCGCGGATCCCGAGGCCCGAGAGCGAGATGGGCAGCACCTGCGCCGAGGCGACGGCAGGGAGGTAGGCGAGCACGGCCCCGTTGGGAACCGAGATTCCCAACGCGTGGATCGCGCACCACACCGAGACCAGGACCGACGCCTGATAGGCGATCGCCGCCACCAGCACGCTCGTCGCCCGCCGGGGCTCGCGGCGGATGCGGTCGACGCCGACGTGCACCGCGCCGACGAACCGCATCCAGTTCTGGTGCGTGGCGAATCGGCCCGCCAGCCTCGGACTGCCCGCGACGGCGAGGATGATCACGAGACCGATCACGGTCGCGCCGGCGATGGCGAGCGCGATCCAGGCATGGTCGAGTTGGAGCAGCGAGGGCTCGAGCGCGAACCCGAGGAACGAGAGGAGCGGGAGCGCGACGAAGCCACTCAGCCGCTCGATGACCACCGACGCGAACGCGATGTCGCCGGTGCCGGTGCTCTTGGTCGCGCGGCTGACCCGCAGGACGTCGCCGCCGATGGTCGACGGCAACACGTTCCCGACGAACTGGCCGGCCAGGTAGTGGGCGAGCAGGGTGCGCAACGGGACATGAGTGTCGAACACGGCGAACACCCGTTGCCAGCGCCACGCGGACAGGATGAACCCGCCGAGGGTGAAGGCGAGGCCGACCGCCAGGAACGTCAGCGTGCCCGCATGGGTGTTCTTGGGCTGGATGTCGTCGGCAGGGATCTTCGTGACGAGGACCCCGAGCAGGGCGGCGCTGATGATGATCCGCACGCCCAACTTCGCTGCACCCGAGAGGTGGAAGCGGTGCCCGGAGCGCGCACCTTCCGTCTCGGCAGCCGCCATCCCCTCATGTTACGGGGTCGTCCACCGGCAGTTCACCCAGCCGGAGCGCCGTAGATTGGACGCATGCGGGTCACCGTCGACGACGGGGTGGGGTTGGAGACGGTCGTGACCGGGCCCGCGGGCGCTCCCGGCCTGCTCCTCGTGCACGGCTTCGGAGGCGCCAAGGAGGACTTCGCGGACCACCTCGACGCGCTGGCGCGCGACCACCGGGTGGTGACCTTCGACCACCGCGGCCACGGCGAGAGCGATGCACCGGAGGACCCTGCCGCCTATTCGCTCGACCGGTTGGCGATCGACACACTGGCGGTGGCCGAGGCGACCGGCTTGCGCGAGCTGCGCCTCCTCGGGCACTCCATGGGGGGCATGGTCGCCCGGCGAGTCGCGCTGGAGCACCCGGAGGCTCTCGCCGCCCTGATCCTGATGGACACGTCGGCCGGGCCACCACCGGGCCTCGACCCGGAGCTGATCGCGTTCGGGGTGGAGATCGTGAGGGAGCACGGGATGGGCGAGCTCAAGCGGGTGCAGGACGAGCTCGACCCCCTCGGGTCGCCGTCGTACCGGCGGCTCCTGGCCGAGCGGCCCGGGTTCCGTGAGTACTCCGAGCGCAAGTGGGCGTCGCTCTCGCCCGTCATGTGGATGCGCCTTGCCCTCGAGATGGTGACGCAACCCGACCAGCTGGCCGACCTGGCCGGTGTGATGCTCCCGACGCTCGTGATCGTCGGCGACGAGGACGTGACGTTCCTCGAACCGTGCCGGCAGATGGCGTCGACCGTGCCCGGTGCCGAGCTCGCCGTCATCCCGATCGCCGGTCACTCACCCCAGTTCGAGAACCCTCCCGCCTGGTTCGTCGCGCTCCACCGCTTCCTGACCCGCCTGCCCGCCATCCGCTGAACCCGCCGGTTCCGTCGCCGAAGGAGGTGACCGGTCAGTCGCCCGCGGCCTTCTCCAGGAAGCGCGTGCGCTCGACGATCACGCGGGTGATGCGACCGGCGGCGACGAGGCCGTGGCCGTCGCTGACGGAGACCCGGAAGTTCAGCCGCCGACCTTCGATGGCCTCGAGCGTCGCCTCCGCCCGCACGTGCCCGCCCACCGCGGTGGGCGCGAGGTGGTCGAGCTGCACGCGGTAGCCGACGCTCGTGGTGCCCTCCGCCAGCTCGCCGTCGACCGCCTGGACGGTCGCCTCCTCCGCCAGCGTGACCACGCGGGGCGTGGCCAGCACCGGGACGTCACCGGTCTTGAGCGCGAGCGCGGTGTCGCTCTCGGTGACCATGAGTTCGACGGCAGCCGACAGACCAGGACGCAAGGACATCGGCCTACGATAGACAACCCCCGCAGGAGGCGACTTGATCGAAGAAGCGGTACTCCAACGCACGCTGCAATCGGCCCTGCGCCACGGCGGTGACTTCGCCGAGGTCTTCGCCGAAGATCGTCGCGTCGCGTCGGCCCGGCTCGACGACGGGAAGGTCGAGGAATTCGTCTCCGGGCGTGAGCGCGGGGCCGGAATTCGTGTCGTCCGAGGCGACACCACCGGCTTCGCGCACACGGCCGACCTGTCCGAGGCCGGCCTGCGCGCGGCGGCCGACGCGGCGGCGGCGGCGGCGGACGGCGCGGCCGGGGACACCCGGGTCGCGCCGCTGGAGCGGCGCGAGAGCCGAGCCCCGCACACCGTGGAGGTGCTTCCCGAGAGCGTGGCCAAGGCCCGCAAGGCCGAGGTGCTCGAGCGGGCCGACCACGCGGCCCGGTCCGAGGGCGACGCGATCCGTCAGGTGAGCGCGTCCTACGCCGACTCGCGCCGCCGCGTGCTCATCGCCAATTCCGACGGCCTGCTCGTCGAGGACGACCGGGTTCGCACGCGGTTCGGCGTCAACTGCGTGGCGGTGGGCGACACGGGCATGCAAACCGGCACCGACGCCCCCGGTCGCACGGTCGGCTTCGAGATCTTCGACGAGATCGACCCCGAGGAGGTCGCCCGGATCGCGGCCAGGCGTGCCCTGACCATGCTCCGGGCGCGTCCCGCACCCCGCGGGAAGCTGCCGGTCGTGTTGAAGCGCGGGGCCGGTGGCGTGCTGTTCCACGAGGCGTGCGGCCACGGCCTCGAGGCCGACCTGGTCGACAAGGACGCCTCGGTGTTCAGGGGTCGCGTCGGCGACCTGGTCGCCTCGCCGCTCGTCACGCTGGTCGACGACGGTACGTATGCACGTGAGTGGGGCACCTACGCGATCGACGACGAAGGCGCGCCGGCGCAACGCAACGTGCTCATCGAGGACGGCGTGCTCACCGACTACATGTGGGATCTCGTCCGGGCCCGCAAGCACGGGCGGACCAGCAGCGGCAACGGCCGTCGCGAGACCTACCAGCACCTCCCGATGGTGCGCATGACGAACACCTTCCTGCTCGCGGGCGACGACGATCCCGACGCGATCATCCGCGACACGGAGCACGGCCTGTACTGCGTGGCGCTCGGTGGCGGCCAGGTCGACACCGCGACGGGCGACTTCGTGTTCGGCATCACCGAGGCCTACATGATCGAGCACGGCGAGGTCACCGACCCTGTGCGCGCCGCGCAGTTGATCGGGAACGGCCCCGAGACCCTCCGCCTGGTCGACGCGGTCGGCTCCGACTTCGACACGTGGGCCGGCACCTGCGGGAAGGACGGCCAGGGCGTGCCGGTGTCGTCGGGCCAGCCGACGTTGCGGGTGGCAGAGCTCACGGTCGGTGGTACCGCCGGTGACTGACGTCGACCTCCTCGAGCTGGCACGGAGCGTCGCGGGTGACGCACGCGCCGGCGAGCAGGTCGAGGCCTACGTGCTGCGTTCGCGTGATGTCGACGTGAAGGTCTTCGGCGGCGAAGTCGAGTCGCTCGCGGTCGCCGAGGTCGAAGGCGTCGGCGTGCGGGTGATCGTCGAAGCCCGGCAGGGATACGCGTGGGCGGGGTCCCTCGACGCCGACGTGGTCGCCGACACCGTCGCCGAGGCGCGTGACAACGCCACGTTCGGGTCGCCCGACGAGCACTACGCCCTCGCGGCACCGGCCGATTCCGCCGGTGTCGAACCCTCTGCCCTCGACCTCTGGCGCGACGACGTGCTGGCGATCCCGACCGCACAGAAGGTGGCACTGGCGCTCGAGCTCGAAGCTGCGACGAAGGGCGCCGACGCTCGGGTGCGAGGCGTCGAGTCCGTGTCGTACGGCGACGCCGCCGTGGAGAGCGCGGTCGCCAACTCACTGGGCGTCGAGGTCGAGCACGCGCCGCACGGTCGCGTCGTGCTCGGCCTTCGCCATGGCGGGGGAGGGCAGCGCAACCCAGACCGGCAGTGGCTTCTCCGCCGGGCGTGGGTTCGCCGATGTCGACGCCCCGGAAGCCGCGCGCGACGCGGCGGCGCGAGCGGTGCGCCTCCTCGGCGCGCAGCAGATCCCGTCGCGTCGCCTGCCGGTCGTGCTCGACCCGCTGGTGACCCGTTCGGTGCTCGCGCTGTTGGGCGGGGCGCTGTCGGGCGAGGCGATCGTGAAGGGCCGCTCGCTCTTCGTGGGCCGCGAGGGCGAAGAGGTCGCGGGGTCCGCGATCACGTTGGTCGACGATCCCACGATGGCCGTGGCCTTCGGCGCGGCCACCCACGACGCCGAGGGCGTGCCCACGAGGCGGCTCGAGCTGATCGCCGGCGGTCGCCTCGACGCGTTCCTGCACAACGTCTACACCGCTCGCCGCGCGGGTGCGGTCACGACGGGATCGGCTGTCCGCGGCGGCTTCAAGTCACCACCGGGGGTCGGCGCCCGCGCCCTGCACCTCCTCCCGGGCCCGCTCGGCGCGTCGGAGATCCTCGCGGCGGTGCCCGAAGCGCTCTACGTGCAGTCGGTGAGCGGCCTGCACTCCGGCACCAATCCGGTGAGCGGCGACTTCTCCGTCGGGGTCGTCGGCCTCATGGTGCGCGACGGCGAGTTCGCGGAGCCGGTACGGGAGGTCACGATCGCCTCCACGTTGCAGCGGATGCTCCACGACGTCGTGCACGTCGGCGCCGACCTCACGTGGCTCCCCGGCGGCGCCGCGGGCATGACGCTCCTCGTCGGCGACATGTCGGTCGGCGGCGCCTGACCCCATGACGTCGTGATGGGCCCGGGTCAGCGGATGTCGGTGGCGAAGACGACGATGACCCCCACGCCGAGGACGACGCGGTAGACCACGAACGGCAGGAAGGAATGCGTCCGCACGTAACGGAGCAGGAACGCGATGGCGAGGAAGCCGCTCACCATCGACGCGACGATCCCCCAGAAGAAGGCACCCCCGAAACCTGTGGGGATGCCGTCGCCGCGGAAGAGCTCAGCGCCCTTGTAGAGCGCGGCGCCCGCGGTGATCGGGATGCTCATGAGGAACGAGAGCTTCGCGGCCGACCGCGCGGTCGAAGCGCAACCAGCGCCCCCCAGAGATCGTGGCACCCGAACGTGACACGCCCGGCGCGAGCGCCAACGCCTGGGCCATCCCCATGACGATCGCGTCGCGGCGCTGGAACTGCTCGGTGGGGCGAGAACCGGCGAGGCCGTCGGCCCACTGCAGCACGAGCCGCGAACAGGATGAGGTTCACGCCGATCAGGATCGGGTCCCCGAGGTTGTCCTCGATCACGCTCGTGAACAGCACGCCGACGATCGCGCCGGGGATCGCGGTGACGAGCAGGAGCCACGCGATGCGCTCGTCGATCGTCGTGATCGAGCGGGTGCGGAGGGAGTGCCAGGCGGCCATGACGTACGACAAGACCTCGCGGCGGAAGTACGCCAGCACCGCGATCAGCGTGCCGACGTGCAACGCGACGTCGAAGGTCTTGTTGAGCGAGTCGTTCGACGTGAGCTCCGTCCAGCCGAACAGCTCGGGGACGATGATCAGGTGACCGCTCGACGAGATCGGCAGGAATTCGGACAGTCCCTGGACGATCCCCAGGATGATTGCGTGCAGAACGGACAACGGGTCCCTCGCGTCGGGGCAACCGCTCCGGTGGGTGCCGCTGGCCCAAGATGCTAGAGGCCGACATGGCTCTCGGTGGCCTCCTCGGGGGGCACCAGCGCCAGGGTAACCACGCCGTTCGCCTGCGCGTCGGCGAGTGCCCGGGCCTGGTCGCGGTCGACGAGGAGCGTCACACCCCGTGCCCCGGCGCGGCCGCTCCCGCTCCCGGAGCGGCGGTCGGTGCCCAGCACCAGGACGCCGCCGGCAACGACGAGGGTGGTGTCGTTGCCGCGGGTGTCGGTGGCGGCGTCGTAGGTCGCCAGCACGTCGACGGCGGCGCCCGGGCGTGGATCGAGCGCATCGGTGACGACCACCCGGATGGCGCGCATCCCGGCCGGGACCACGCCGTCGATGCCCGTACGACGGCGCGGCGCGACGTTGCCAGCGCGACACATAGGCGCCGCGCAGGAGCGGCACCGCGACGACGCGGCCCACGATGCGACCGGTGTCCACGACCACCGCGGTCGGCAGCTGGGACCGGTCAGACGCGCCGAGTCGTCAGGTCACGGGCGGAGAGCACGGTACCGACGGGAAGGTCGCGGGCCGCGACGACGGCGTCGCGCTCGGGTCCGAGGCCGGCGGCGCGC
Organism: uncultured Actinomycetes bacterium; assembly: GCA_963750045.1. Lineage (GTDB taxonomy): Bacteria > Actinomycetota > Acidimicrobiia > IMCC26256 > DASPTH01 > DASUAS01. Next base: position 287,960 of record CAVVPD010000009.1, read on the forward strand.
CGGTGTAGCGAGGCGAGATCGCCGGCCACCACGGTCGCGGTGATCACCGCCACGGCGACGGCCGCGCCCCAGAGCACGAGCGCGAGGAGAGCGTCGGAGCATGGTGTGTCCTTCCCGGAGGCGGCGCGTGGCCGCCGGACGAGGGAACCGGGGAAGGCGGGGGAGGCGGAGCGAGGCTACGTGGACTTGGCGGCCGGCGTCGAGGCCGGTTTGGTGGCCTTCGCCTTGTCGGTGCTCGTGGGCCCGTCGTTCTTCGTGCCCTTCGAGGTCTCGGACTTGGCCTCGGACTTGCTCTCGGACTTGCTCTCGGACTCGGACTTGGGCTCCGACTTGGAGGAGTCGCCACTGTCGCTCTTGGCCCGTTTCGTGGCGCCGTTGCGGCTGTCGTTCTTGTAGAAGCCCGCGCCCTTCAGCACGATGCCGACCGGCTGGAAGACCTTGGCGACCTTGCCCCCACACCCGGGGTGCTTCTTCAGCGGTTCGTCGGAGAACGACTGGTAGAGCTCGAACTCGTCGCCGCACTTGGCGCATTCGTAGACGTAGGTGGGCATGTGGACCTCGGTACGCGTTTCCCGGCGCGGCTAGCACTCGATCAGTACGCGACTGCTAACTCTACCCCACCCGACGGTATTCCGGCACGGGGTGCGCCCGTGCCCCGGTTGGCGGTTGAATGGGCGCAGATGAACACCGGCGTCGAGGTGGCACTCCTGGTGCCCGTTGCGTACCTGCTCGGGACGTTCCCGAGCGCTGCCCTCGTCGCACGTCGCCGCGGGGTCGACGTGACGGTCGAGGGGTCCGGGAACCCCGGGGCCTCGAACACGTTTCGCCTCCTCGGGTGGAAGGCGGGCGCGCTCGTCTTCGGGCTCGACGCGCTCAAGGGCGCCCTCGCGGCGGGCGTCGGCCTGGCCGTCGACGGGCACCGCGGCGCCTACGTGCTCGGGGTCGCGGCCATCCTCGGCCACATGCTCCCGGTGACCCGGAAGTTCAAGGGCGGCCGCGGGGTCGCGACCGGCGGCGGCGTCATGTTGGTGTTGTTCCCGCTGCTCACGCTGGCGATGACCGCGCTCTGGGTGGCGCTGGCCAAGCTCACGCGTAAGGCGTCGATCGCGTCGGTGACGGTGGCGATCGCGTTCCCGATCTCGGTGGCGCTCGCGGGCCACGAATGGGGTGACGTCGCGGTGATCACCGTGCTCGCGTTGCTGGTGATCGGGCGACACCTGTCGAATCTGCGGCGGTTGGTGAAGGGCGAGGAGCTCGGTCTGGAGGTGCCCGAGCCGAACGAGCACCACGAGCCCCCTGACGACGTCGGTGACGAGCGGGCCGCGAGCTGACGGGTAGCGTCGAATCCGTGAACCGAACACGGTCGAGCCGAGAGCAGTCAAGCCGAGAGCAGTCAAGAAGGCGGTCATCCCGGCGGCCGGTCTCGGGACCCGGTTCCTGCCGGCGACGAAGAGCCAGCCGAAGGAGATGCTCCCGGTCGTCGACAAGCCGTCGATTCAGTACGTCGTGGAAGAAGCCGTCGCCGCCGGGCTCACCGACATCCTCATCATCACCGGTCGCGGCAAGCGGGCCATCGAGGACCATTTCGATAGGAACTTCGAGCTCGAGCACTACCTCGAGCAGTCGGAGAAGCTCGACCTCCTGGCCGAGGTGCAGGTGGTCAACGATCTCGCCGACATCCACTACATCCGCCAGCGCGATCCCCTGGGTCTGGGACACGCGGTGAGCATGGCGCGCGAGCACGTGGGTCACGAGCCGTTCGCGGTGATCCTCGGCGACGACATCATGGTCGACGACGGCGAGCTGTTGCGCTCGATGATCGACGTCCACCAGCGGGAGAACGCGTCGGTCCTGGCCCTGCTCGAGGTCGCGCCGCAGGAGATCTCCGCCTACGGCTGCGCGGAGTGCGACGACGCGGGCGAGGGGCTGCGCCGCGTCCGCGGCGTCGAGGAGAAGCCGCGTGCCGAGGATGCCAAGTCCAACCTCGCGGTGATCGGTCGCTACGTGTTCACGCCGGGGATCTTCGAGGCACTCGACCGCATCACGCCCGGCGTGGGCGGTGAGCTGCAGCTCACCGACGCCATCGGCTTGCTGCTCCGCTCGGAGGCGGTGTTCGGCCGGGTGTTCACCCACGGTCGCTACGACATCGGTCAGAAGCTCGACTTCCTGCGGGCCAACATCGAGCTCGCGCTCGACCGGCCCGACCTCGGGCCCGAGCTCGCCGAATACCTGCGAACTCTGGTGAGGGAGCGCTGGTCGTGATCCCGCTGGGCGACGCGCAGTCCGCCATCTTCGGGGCGGTCTCGCGCCTGGCGCCGGTCGAGGTCGAACGGCACGACGCACTGGGACTCGTGCTGGCCGAGCAGGTCGTCGCGCCGGAGGCCGTGCCCCCGTTCGCCAACACCGGGATGGACGGCTACGCCGTGCAGGCGGCCGACACCAGGGGCGCGGCCGAAGGTGCTCCGGTACGTCTGCGCGTGGTGGGCGAGCTGGCGGCGGGCCACGCGCCGACAGTTGCGGTGGGCCCCGGCGAGGCGATCCGCATCATGACCGGCGCGCCGATGCCCGAAGGGGCCGACGCCGTGGTGATGGTGGAACGCACACTGCGAGATCCGGGGTCCGACCGCGGCGACGAAGGTGTGTCGGTGACGCTCGAGGTCGAGCCCGGCCAGCACGTGCGGCGTGCCGGTGGGGACCTCGAAGCGGGTGACGTGGTGTTCGAGCCCGGCGTGGTCCTCGGCGCGGCGCGCGTCGGGGTGCTCGCGACCGTCGGCGCCAGTCGGGTCCGCGCCTTCCCGCGCGCGGGTCGGGGTGCTCTCGACCGGCGACGAGCTCGTCGAGTCGGGTCCGTTGTCGCCCGGGAAGATCCGGGACTCCAACCGCCCGATGCTGCTCGCGCAGCTCGCCGGCGCGGGTGCGATCCCGGTCGATCTGGGCGCCGCCCACGACGACGAGGCGTTCATGACCACGACGCTGGCCGACGCGGTGCAGCGTTGCGACGCCGTGATCACGAGTGGGGGCGTCTCGGTCGGCGACTTCGACTACGTGAGCGACGCGCTGCAGCGGATCGCCGCCGATGACCCCCAGGGTGGCTCGCGCGTCGACTGGTACCAGGTGGCGATCAAGCCCGCGAAGCCCCTCTGCTTCGCGATGCTGACGGGAACACCGGTGTTCGGCCTGCCCGGCAACCCGGTCTCGTCGTTCGTGAGCTTCGAGCTCTTCGCCCGCCCCGCGCTGCTGAAGATGATGGGACACGCGGAGATGTTCCGCCCCGAGGTCGTCGCGAGGACGGAACACGCGATGCCGCGCCGGCGCGACGGCAAGCTGCACCTCGACCGGGTCGTCGTCCGGATCGAAGACGGCCGTTACCGGGCGACGGCGGTCCGGTCCCAGGAGAGCAACGCGCTCGCCGCGAGCGCGGCGGCCAACGGGTTCGCGCTGCTCGCCGACGGCGAGGGTGTGCACGCGGGCGACGACGTCACCGTGATGCTCATCGACTGAGCCTGCTCCTCCGCCTCCGCTCGACCCCGTCGGACCGATTCGGTGGCCGATTCGTTCCCAGGGAGAACGAGCGCCCAGGGAGTCCCCCGGGCGCTCGTCTCCCAGCCCGCCCCAGGACGGATCGCGCTGCCCCCACGTGCCGCGCGACCCGCCGGACCGGACGATTTCAGCCCGTCTGCACGGTGCAGCCCCCGGGAGTGTCGGGGAGCGCGTCCGCTGGGACCTTCGCCACGAACAGTGACGAGGTCTGGATGTCACCCTGGGTGACGATCCCGCTGCTGCACTCCACGACTGCCGTGCCTGACGGGCCGTCGGTCGACGCCGTCGCCGCCGGGACGCCGCCGCTCAGACCGAGCGCGGCGGCGCCGAGCGCCACGGAACCGACCAGGATTCGCCAACGATTCCCATGGATCGAGTCGCTCGCGGAGCTGGCGCCCCTCGAACGTCCACTGCTTGCCATAACGGGTTTCCCTTCCGGAAAACAAACAACCGGCCCCCCAAGTGAATGGGTGGGGCCGGTTTCGCTCTGGCTCCCCGCAAGCTCAAGCGACCAGTTCGGCGCCTGCGGATCGATGCCTCCCCGTGATGGTGGCTGTGGTTGCTCGTGTTCCTGGTACCGTTGGTGTCTCCTTGTGGGTTCCCAGCCCGGCTACAAGCAGTGGCTATGAAACCACACAGAGTGGCATTGCGTCAAGTCGTTCGGGTCCACTGTGGCGGAAGTCGCATACGCTGCACCTCGTGGAACCCTTGATCGACCCGTTCGGCCGCCGCGTGACGGATCTGCGGGTCTCGATCACCGATCGCTGCAATTTCCGTTGCACCTACTGCATGCCCGAGGAGGGCATGGCCTGGCTCGACCGCCGCGATCTGCTCACCTATGAGGAGCAGGCGCGCATCGTGGGCGTGTGCGTGGAGCGCTGGGGCTTCGAGTCCGTGCGCATCACGGGCGGGGAGCCGACCGTCCGGGCGCACTTGCCCCGGTTGATCGCCATGCTCGCCCCGCTCGGGGTCGACGTCGCCATGACCACCAACGGCGTGAAGCTACCGGAGATGGTCCACGACCTCGCCGAGGCCGGGCTGCGCCGCATCAACGTCTCGCTGGATTCGCTCCGCCCCGACGTCTTCCGGGAGCTCACCCGCCGGGACGACCTCGAGCGCGTCATCGCCGGCATCGACGCCACGGTCGAAGCCGGGCTCCACCCGGTGAAGTTGAACTGCGTGGTGATGCGCGGCATCAACGACGACGAGGTCGTCGACCTCGCGGCCTTCGGGCGCGAGCGGGGCGTCGGCGTCCGATTCATCGAGTTCATGCCGCTCGACGCCGACGGCACCTGGAGCGCCGACAAGGTCGTGCCCGCGCACGAGATCCTCGAGCGCATCGACGCGGTGTTCCCCCTCGAGGGGCTGCCGGTTGCCGGTGCCCACCACGCCGAGCACGTCGAGCCGGCTGAGCGGTTCCGGTACGCCGACGGCATCGGCGACGTCGGGGTCATCGCCAGCGTCACCGAGCCGTTCTGCGAGCAGTGCGACCGCATCCGCGTGACCGCGGAAGGCAAGCTGCGCACCTGCCTCTTCGCGCTCGACGAGTTCGACCTGCGAGCCATCCTCCGCAGCGATCTGCCCGACGCCGAGGTCGACGACGCACTGGCGGCGGAGATCGCCCGGGCGGTCGGCACCAAGTGGGCCGGCCACCGCATCGGCCAGGTCGACTTCATCCGTCCCTCGCGTTCGATGAGCCAGATCGGCGGCTGAACGGGCGCCACCTAGACTTCCGGCCATGTCGGCCTCGGAGTTCACTCATCTCGACCCGCTGGGCCGTGCCCGCATGGTCGATGTCACCGCCAAGGACGCCACCCACCGACGGGCCGTCGCCCGCTGCCGGGTCCACATGGAGGCCGACACCGCCGCGAAGATCGCGTCGGGCGCGGTCACCAAGGGTGACGTGCTGGCGGTGGCCCGGGTCGCCGGGATCCAGGCGGCCAAGCAGACGCCGAACCTGCTGCCCCTCTGTCACCCGCTGCTCGTGGGCTCCGTCTACGTCAACTTCCGGATCGAGGACGCCCACGTCGAGGTCGAGGCGCAGGTCGACACGGTCGACCGGACCGGCGTCGAGATGGAAGCCCTGACCGCCTGTGCGGTGGCGGCCCTCACCATCTACGACATGTGCAAGTCGATCGACCGGAGCATGACCATCGGCGAGCTGGCGCTGTGGGAGAAGACCGGTGGGCGTTCGGGCACCTACCGCCGGCCCGGGGGCGGCCTCGACGCCGACCTCGACCGCTGAGGGTCACCCGGGCTACAGTGCGTCGGGCCACGTGCGGGCGGTCGAGGCTGGGGGTCCCCATGGATCCCGAACAGCCGGTTGGGTCCGGTTTCCGGGCGGTACAACGGGGGCGTTTGCCTTGACGATTGCGGTCATCCTGATCCTCGGCGTTCTGTGGGTGGCGGTCCTGGTACCGCCGATCCTCCGGGCCCGCGGACAGCAGAGTCGATCCGACTCGGTCGGCGATTTCACCTACAAGCTCACCACGCTTGGTCGCGCCAACGGCAGCCACCGTGACCGGCCGAGTTCGACGTCGGCGCAACGGCCGATGTTCGCGCCGATGGGTCCGGGTCCGGCGACGATGAGCGCAGCGCAGAAGCGCCGGCGCGACGTGCTGTTCGTGCTGATCGGCGTCGCCGTGGCGACGCTCTTCCTGGCGGTGCTGACCCGGTCGATGGCGTTCTTCGCCCTCCAGCTCCTGGCCGACGCCGCGCTCGGCGGCTACGTCTACCTGCTCATCCAGCACAAGCAGCGGGCGCAGGAGCAGCGCTCGAAGGTCCGGTTCCTCGGCTCCGCGTACCGGGAGCCCACGCCGTACTTCAACGGCCCTTCGGGCGGGAGCGAGTCCTCCGGGCCGCGCCTCGTGCCCCTGCGGCAGACGGCGTCGAACTGACGAGCGCCTGAGCTTTGGATCACTCGGGTCAGATCGACGCTGCCGGCGTCGCCGCCCGGGAGGTCCTCGAACAGAAGCACGCGGCGCGCGAGATCACGCTACCGGCCTCGCGTCGGGCGATCCGTTCGTGCGCGTCGGCGATCCGTGCGGTGCATCGACGCGAGTTCCAGGAGGCGCGGGCGCTGATCGCGGCCGCCGCCGCGTACCTCGCGGAGGCGGAGAGCCGCGCTCGGCAGCCACGCCGACGTGCGGTACGGCGGCTTCCTCAACGACGCAAAGAAGGAGTTCGCCGAGGCGAACCTCACCCTGGCGTTCGTGTCGGGTCAGCCGTTGGCGACCGCCGACGAGCTCGGCGTTGACGTGCAGCCCTATCTCAACGGCATGGCCGAGGCGGCGAGCGAGCTGCGGCGCCAGGTGCTCGACTGCCTGCGCCGCGCCGAGGGGGCCGAGGCGGAGCGACTGTTGGCGCTCATGGACGATGTCTACGGGCTGCTCGTGACGATCGACTACCCCGACGCGCTGACCGGTGGGCTGCGTCGCTCGACCGACGCGTTGCGCTCGGTGCTCGAGCGGACCCGGGGTGACGTGACCACCGCGATCGTCGCCGCGCGCCTCCAGCAGGCGGTCGAGCGGCGTACTCCGGCCGGGGAGTGAACCGAGCGCGGTGGTAGCCTGCCGGGTTCCACGGGGGTGTAGCTCAGCCCGGTAGAGCGCTACGTTCGCAACGTAGAAGTCGTGGGTTCAAGTCCCATCACCTCCACATCGTTGTGGTTTGCACAACATTGCGGCTTCCATTCCGCGCCGCGAAAGAACGAGACACTCGAGGTCCTGATCGAGTGTGGATAACCCGATCGTCGTGTACGGCGAGCTTCAGCGCCGCGTTACCGTTCATGGATGCCGCGCGGTCGCCCTGTGGGCACGGTGACCTTCCTCTTCACCGGCATCGACGAGGCCACCCGTCCGTGGGGTGAGGTCCCGAACGACATGGCCGCCGCGCTGCGGATCCACGACGCCATCGTGCGAGGCACGATCGAACGTCACGGCGGGTACGTGTTCGGCATCGGCGGTGACGGGTTCTCGGCCGCGTTCTCGAGTGCGGCCGACGCGGCGACCGCCGCGGTCGAGGCGCAAGAGCAGCTGCGCGACGACGCCATGATCGACTTCAGGGTCCGCATGGGTCTGCTCACGGGCGACGCGGTCGAACGCGATCGGACCTACGTGGGAAGCGAGGTGAGCCGCGCCGCGCGACTGCTGTCGCTGGCACACGGCGGTCAGGTGCTCGTCTCCGACGCGACGGAGGTGCTGCTGCGCGACCGCGTGACGCTGCGGCCCCTGGGAGAGCACCGGCTACGCGGTCGGCACGGCCGCATGGCGGTCTACCAGGTCGTCGCCGACGGGCTCCCGGTCGACTTCCCTGTGTTGCGCAACGTCGACGACTCCCTCGGCAACCTCCCTCAGCAACTCACTTCGTTGATCGGTCGAGAACCGGTGGTCGGGGCGGTCGCCGAGCTCGTGCGCTCGAACTCGCTGGTCACGCTGACCGGCGTCGGCGGCGTGGGAAAGTCCCGGCTGGCCCTGGAGGTCGGCGCCGAGGTGGCGGCCGAGTTCCCCGACGGCGTCTGGATGATCGAACTCGCGTCCGTCGGCGACCCGACCTCGGTCCCGGCGGCGCTCGCGACCGTGTTGGGTATCACCCCGCAGGGCGACACGCCTCTGGTCGACACGATCGCCGAGACGTTGCGGGGCCGGCAGCTGCTCCTGGTTGTGGACAACTGCGAACACCTCCTGACCGCGGTGGGATCGGCGCTCGAAGCAATCCTCGCGTCGTCCCAGAGCGTCACGATCCTCGCCACGTCACGCGAGATCCTCGGGCTCGACGGCGAAGCGGCGTTCACGGTCACTCCCCTGGCGGTCGAGGGCGGTGAGTCCTCCGATGCTGTGACCCTCTTCGTCGACCGGGCACGCGCGGTGCGGCCCGACTTCGGCCTCCGCGAGCCGGTGCCTGCCGCCGCGGTGACCGAGATCTGCGAGACGCTCGACGGTCTCCCGCTGGGCATCGAACTGGCCGCGGCGCGCATGGCCGCGATGAGCGCGCCCGAGGTCAGGGATCGCCTTGCCGACCGATTCCGACTGCTGCAGGGCTCGGCCCAGGCGCCCGAGCGTCAGCTCACACTCCGCCACACGGTCGAGTGGTCCTACGACCTCCTGTCCGACGACGAACAGCACCTGCTCCGCTCCATCTCGGTGTTCGCCGGCGGCTTCGAGCTGGCCAGCGTCGTCGATGTCGTCGACCACGGCGACGACGTCGACGTGCTCCGGCATCTCGACTCGTTGGTCCGCAAGTCGCTCATCGTCGCCGACCACACCGCGACGCGCACCAGGTACCGGCAGTTCGAGACCATCCGCCAGTTCGCTGAGGACCGTTTGTCGGAGACAGGCGCGCTCGAACCGACGCGTGCCCGGCACGCGGAGCACTTCGCCCGTGCCGCGGTCGCGCGCTGGGAGCACTGGAACGGGCCCGGTTGGCGCGACGCCGTCGACTGGGTGGAGCTGGAGCTCGGGAACCTCCGCGCCGCGTATCAGTGGAGCGCAGGACGCGGCGAGGCGACGGTCGCCACCGACATCGCCGCGCACGCCGCGCTGATGGGGTTCTCGGGGCAACTGTTCGAGACGCTGGCCTGGGCCGAAGAGCTGCTGGTGCCCGCGACCGAGGCCAACGTCCGTCGGCTCCCGCGGCTGTACACCGCCGCGGGGTACGCGTGCTTCGTGGGGAGGGCCGAGGTCGCCCGCGTCCACGCGCACCATGCGACCGAGCTCGAGACCGACTCCCGGTACGACGCGTGCGAGCCCGGCTACGCGTCCTTCGTCGAGGCGCTGTGCTCCGTGTACTGCGGCGATCTCGACCGCTACGTGGAGCTCACCGGTGCGGTCGCTGCGTCGGTACGGTCGCGATCGGGGCTACGCACTGGCCGCCTACGTCGACGGGCTCCAGTCGTGCGGTCGGATCGAGGAGGCGCTCGCGCTCACCGAGGAATCGGTCGAGGTCGCGGGAACCCTCGGGAATCCGTACTGGATCTCGTACGCGCTGTGGATCGCGGGCATGGCCTTCTCGAAAGCCGACGTGCGGCGCGCGTTCGCGGCCTGGGACGAAGGGGTGGCCTTCGTCCGCGAGCACCGCGTGCAGTTCTTCGAGGGCTTCCTCGCCCGCGACGCCGCACGACTCCACACTTCGCACGGCGAAGCGGAGACCGCGCTGGTGCTGTTCGCCGAAGCCATCGCCGCGTTCCAGCGCGCGGGCAACGTGCCGCAGCTGGTCATCACCCTCGCCAGCTTGCCCGCGTTGTTCGAGCGGCTCGACCGTCTGGCGCCCGCGGCGATGCTCCTCGGCGCGCTGTCGCGTGAGCCCTCGAGCCTCCACCACGTCCCGGAGCTCGGCGCGCTCGGCGATCGCGTCGGCGCCAAGCTCGGGGCCGGACGCGCCGCGGAGCTGACCGCGGCGGGAGCGGCGCTCGACCTGAACGGCGCGGCGGTCTACGCGCGCCAGCAGATCGACGTGGCCCGTCGCGATCCGACGCCTCGGGCGCCGGAGGCACGGCCCGGCGGCCTGAGCCGACGCGAGCTCGAGGTGCTCCGGCTCGTGTCCGACGGCAAGACGGCGGGCGAGATCGCGTCGCAGCTGTTCATCTCGACGAGGACCGCCGAGCACCACATCCAGAACATCTACACGAAGATCGGCGTGTCGAGCCGTGCCGCGGCGACCCGCTGGGCGGTCGCCCACGAGGTCGTCGACGGCGTCGTCACGCACTGAACCAGCGCCGCCGGGCGGGGAAAAATGGGCCGAGGAAATAGGTAGGTCTACCGATGCCCCGCCGGGCGCGGACTCCGGAGAATGACCCCGACGCCGACCAACCGGTCGGCGGGACGAGATCCACTGCGATCCAATCCGAAGGGGAAAGTCATGATCCTGGCAACGACACAGGTCGAGGACGTCGAGCGGTTCCTGGACGTGTTCGGGACCAAGGGCGCCGAGAAGCGTGCACTTCACGGGTCCAAGGGTTCGACGGTGTTCCGTGACCCCAGCGAAGAGAACCGCGTCTGGGCGCTCTTCGACTGGGACGAGACAGGGCTGGGCGAGCTTCGTGTCCGACCCCGATGTCCCGCCCATCCTCAAGGAAGCCGGACACCTGGGGAAGCCGGAGGCCGCGCGCTTCCTCGGCTCCTACGGCGCGTGAGGGGCAGACGATGAGCACGATCAACCGACCTGCTCGCGTGGGCCTGATCACCGATCAGACCGGCCCGCTCTCGTTCATGGGCATCGCCAACGTCAACGTCGCCAAGATGGTGATCGACGACATCAACGAGCGCGGCGGCCTCCTCGGTCGCCCGGTCGAGCTGTTCGTCGAGGACAGCGCCACCGACGACGCCGTGGCCGAAGCGGTGGCGACCAAGCTCGTCGAGCGCGTGGGCGTCGACGTCGTCGTCGGCGGCATCTACAGCTCGACCCGTCAGGCCATCAAGGGACCGGTCGTCGACCGGGCGGAGAAGCTCTACCTCTACCCGGAGCAGTACGAGGGCCAGGAGTGCCACCCCCTGATCTTCTGCACCGGGCCGGTGCCGGCGCAGCAGGTGGACCCGCTCTTCCCGTGGCTGATGGAGCAGACCGGCGCACGGCGGTTCTACCTGCCGTCGGCCGACTACATCTGGCCGCACACGTTGAACAAGAAGGTCCGTGAGGTCGTCACCGCCCGGGGCGGCGAGATCGTCGGGGAGGAGTACTTCCCGATGGACCACATGGACTACGAGCGGGTCGTCGACGACATCATGGCGACGGGCGCCGAGGTCGTGTTCAACACGATCGTCCCGCCGGGGCTGACGCCGTTCCTCGAGCAGCTGCACCGCGCCGGCTTCACGGCTCGGGGTGGGCACATCGTGTGCACGTACTTCGACGAGAACTTCCTGAACCTCGTGCCGGCCGAGCAGGTCGAGGGTCTGTACGGGTGCCTCGACTACTACCGCAGCGTCGACGACGCGTTCAGCATCGAGCTCCTCAACCGGTACGAAGGGCTCTTCCCCGGGAGCGCGCTCTTCACGGCTGGGAGCGCGTGCACGGGAACGTACCGGGCGCTGAAGTTCTGGGAGGCGGCGGTCAACGAGGCCGGTTCGCTCAACCAGGACGACATCATCGCGGCGCTGGACCACGCAAGAATCGCACAGGGCCCGGGCGGTCCGGCCGAGATGGTGCCCGGACAGCACCACGTGCGCATGAACATGTACATCGCCCGATCCGAGGGCGGCACGTTCAACGTCGTGAAGAGCCTGGGCCACATCGACCCCGACGAGTGCGAGGTCGAACGATCCTGACATCCGTCCGCTGGGTCGCCGCCTCGATGTCCGGTGGTCGTGACGTCGAGGACGGCGACCCGGTGGCGGCCAGCGCAGTACCGTCATCCGATCGAAGGGCCGCCGTGGGAAGAGGGTTGGCCATGAGTCAGCTGGCGGTGCTCGAGTACTCGCTCGACGAATTGCGGCGCGTTGTCGCCGCGCTCGACGACGCCCAGATGGATACCATGAGCAACTCCGCGCCGTGGACGGTCCGCCGGCTCGCCAGCC